>CAVVAZ010000018.1:0-242312 GCA_963746435.1 uncultured Actinomycetes bacterium | reverse complement strand
GTCGTCATGAAGATCGACCTCGCGGGTCCCGCCCCGTCGGGGGCTCGCACTGGGCCTCAACGAGGCCGCCGGCTACCTCGGCGTTGCCGTGACGGCGTTCCTCACAGGCGCCTTTGGCTCGCCAGCTACGCGCCGCCAGACAGTAGATCTTGGGTGGGTGCACTCGCCATCGCGCTCACGGGAGCGGTCCGGCCCTACCTCTTCGTGCGCGACACCGGGAGCGCACGTCGCCCACGAGCAGCGCGACCACGGCCAGGATGGCAGAAGCGCTCTCGCTACGGCGCGCGCTCACCGGAGGGAACCTTCGAGCAGCCCGTTCTTCGGGCGTGCTCCTCAGGCCGGGCTCGTGAACAACCTCAACGACGCGCTCGCCTGGGGGCTCGCACCGCTCTACCTCGCGGCGAACGGCGCCAGCGACGCGCGAGTCGGAGTCGTCGCCGAGCGTCTACCCCGGCGCTCTCGGGGCGCCGGACAGCTCGCGACGGGCTGGCTCTCCGACCGCGCCGGACGCAAGCCGCTCATCGTTGCTGGGCATGCTCGTCCAAGCGGCTGGTCTCGCCTTACTCGCCCCTAAGCGGCGGCGCCTTCAGGCCCGCTGTCGGGGCGGCGGCTCTCCTTGGTGTCGGAACGGCGCTCGTCTATCCCACGCTCATCGCCGCCGTCTCCGATGCGGTGCAGCCACGGGATCGCGCACCCGGCAGTCGGCGTCTATCGCTTCTGGCGTGATGCCGGGTTCGCGCTCGGTGGGCTGCTCGCCGGTGTCGTCGCCGATGCGGCGGGCGCGAGCACGGCGATCGCGGTCGTCGCCGCCCTTACTGCGGCGAGCGGCCTGTTCGTTGCCGCGACTCCATGGCACACGACGACACCTTCGCTGCGTCGAGATGAGGAGCGAGACACACCTGCAGTAGTGGGACCGCGAGTGTGATGACTAACTGCAGCGACCAGCTGTGTCCCCATCCACCCGTCGACTTCCAAGGAGCCGTGATGGCCGTTGAAGTAGAGATCGACGTCGACCTCCTGAAGAGCGAGATCAAGAAGACCTACGCCTCGGTTTCGGACGAGCCAGAGAAAGACTTTATCTTCCCGACCGGACGAGCCTGGGCCGAGGACCTCGGGTATCCGCGAGGAGCTCGCCGAACGTGCCTGAGGCGGCGGTCGAATCGTTCGCTGGCGTGGCGAATCCATGGGCAATGGGCCGGCTTACGCCGGGCGAGCGGGTGCTCGACCTCGGCTCGGGCGCGGGCACCGATTCCCCTTGATCGCCGCACAGATGGTGGGTGAGCAGGGACACGTGACGGGGATCGACATGACGCAAGAGATGCTCGCGAAGGCTCGAGCGAGCGGCGGCCGAGATGGGGGCCACGAACGTCGAGTTCGTTGAGGGTGAGGCAGAGCAGCTTGCCCTTCCCCGACGCGAGCTTCGACGTCGTGATCTCGAACGGCGTCATCGACCTGGTCCCTGACAAGGACGCCGTCTTTACAGAGCTCTTCCGCGTACTCGCTTCACGGCGGGCGGCATACAGGTCGCGGACGTCACGATCCAGAACCCGGTCAGCGCGGAAGGGCGACGCAACATCGACCTCTGGACCGGCTGAATTGCCGGGGCGCTGCTGGAAGCAGCGTACGCCAAGCTCCTGGAAGGCCACGGCTTCGAGCGGATCGAGACCGGCCAGCTCGTGGACACGTACGCAAGATCCAAGTTCGAGGACACGCGTCGCAAAGCCCAGAAGTTCGGTGCCCGGGGGGCGACCCTCAAGGCCTTCAAGCCGAGCGTCTGAGGTGGCACACGGCTCGACTGGACAAGGCCGTAGCGCCCGACGGATGATCCCGGTCGTGCCTTGACGCCAACCGGCGAACCCTCGACGAGTTGCTTGATGCTGCTCGAGCACAGATCGCCCGGCTCGAGCCGGTGGACGCGCATGCCGCCGCAGAGCAAGGCGCGCTTCTCATCGACATTCGCGGACAGGTCGACCGCGAGCGCGACGGCATCGTCCCTGGCTCTCTGCACATCCCGCGCACCGTGCTCGAATGGCGGCTTGATCCGGAGAGCTCTTGGCGCAACCCGCACGTCGGCGGCCTCGACCAGCAGATCGTGCTGATGTGTGACCACGGCTGCTCCTCATCTTCGCAGCCGCCACGCTGGTTGAGCTCGGCTTTACACGCGCTGGCGACGTTGTGGGCGGCTTCGCGGCCTGGCGGGAGGCCGGGCTTCCCACTGCGCCGTCGCCGCCCTATCTACGCGGCCAGATGAGCCGGCCGGAATGCGACCGCCGGACCCTTAGGCATAGCAGCCGTTGACGTCAGTGGATTGCGGCGAACGCTTGCTCGACGGCCACGACATCCATCGTGGAACTCTCCGAGTGCGTCGCTCGGCTACGGTGACTCAGTGAAAACCGTCCTGACGCACCGCGTAACTCAGGCCGCGACGAAGTACGGCGACCAGGCTCCAATGGTCGTGGTTTGCTGTAACAGCGCGCTGGCAGTCGGCCCGAGGTCCGCGCGAGGAGCCTCGACCATCGATCCCGAACAGTTCGAGCACGTCGCCTGCGCAGGTCACCGGCGTCGCGCCTAGCCGGAGCAGCGCGTTCGTGCCGGCCGAGAGTGCACTGGTTCTCTACCCCTTTGTTCGCCGCGCTGCTCGGGCCGATCCAGGTCGGACCCTAGAAAAGGCTTTGTTGGAGTCGAGCGATCGTGTCTAGGCGTGGTGCTCGCGGACGAACTCCGCTGCCTTGGGCGGACCTTCCGTGAACCCGGCTTGCTGAAAGATCGCAGGCACGTCTGGGTCGGAGGTGAAGCTTTGCCACCCCGCGTCGTCCCAGTCGAAGACGACCCAGACGCGGTCGGCGTCGTTGGGATCCCGGAAGACGTTGGCACCCTTGGATCCGTGCTGCCCTCGCTTCTCGGCGCCCTCGGTTGAGAAGACGTTCCAAAACTAGTCGAATCTGCGACCTTCACGGTTCCCAGGCCCATCCTGTCCTCCCTCTGTCGGAGTGCTACCTCGCGCCGTCGACTCTATGCCTCCGGTCGAAAGCGTGCTCGTGCTCTGGCTAAGGCTGCTCTTGACAGCGCGCTGAGCATCGCCGCCGCGAAGGGCTGCCGGATCGAGTCCCGGAGCGACTACCAGGCGACGATCGTGAAGGGGCACCGGCCGAATCACATCCTGCATCTGATCCTCTCGATCATCACGCTTGGGATCTGGCTGATCGTCTGGATTCTCGTCGGCCTGTTCGGAGGCGAGACGCGCCGAACCATGCACCGTTCAACCTGACGGGCGCGTCGTCGACGAGCACGGTCGCGGGCACGTGGAAGTACAGAACGGGAAGGTGGACGCGACACGTCGGCTACTGCCGCAGCGCTGGCGCACGTCCCCCGCTTGCAGCGCTTTTTGCAGGTCTCTCGGCTATGCGAACCGACGCTCGTCCCCTAACAGCGCCGCGCTTCGCTGCAACCAGTTCTCGAGCTCATCGACGGCGACGAACTTCAACCGCCCGCGTCGAACCCAGCGCAACTCGGGACCGATGTGTTCGTCGAAGAAGTCCCGACTGCACCCGAGCGCCAGCTGCCGCCTCTTCGGGCGTCAACGCCAGGCGATGAATCTCAGACCTGGAGCGCACCGCCGCGCTCACTCGACTGCAGTCGTTGCCGGCTTCTTGCTAGTTCTGATCATAGAACCGCTGACCTCAGCCTTCAGTAATCGCGCAACCCATCACGCATCGCGCCTCCGTGGATACTTGGGCGGTCGGCCTATTCGTATCGGCGACCCACGGGCCCACGCAAGCACGTCCTCTTCAAGCCAGACGGGTCCGGAGTGAAGGTGCGCGACCGGGAACCGGAAAGTCCGAGCGGTTCGCGTAACGGGTAGCCGTCCGCCTGCTCACGCTGAGTAGCTCTGCCACCTCGTAGAGCCCGGCCAGTCTCAGGTTCATAGCCGGAAACGTACGGTTGCCCTCGGACCGATGACCGTGTCAGCTCCAGAAAGGTGACTATAATTGGGCGACATATGTCTTCAATCTCGCCACGTTTTAGTGCCTAGCCTGCAGGCCAGCCATTCAAGCCGCTGCGCCTTAGGCGCGCTTGGACGCCGTTCGATCAAGCGGCCGACGGTTGTACATGTCCTGAGGGGCCTTTCTACTACGTGGTCGTACGCGTCGGCGACCACGCGTACAAGGAGGCCGTCGGGCGGGACCGCCAGCAGGCTGAGATCGCTCTGCATCGCATGGCGGCTGCGGTCGAAGACGGCGCCTACCGACCGCGGCCGACGATCGGGTTCGTCGATTGGGCTGATCGATGGCTCGCCTCGCTCGAGCGCAAGCCCTCGACGATCGGCTCGTATCGCTCGACGATCGCTCACGCCAAGCAGACGTTCGGAACTCAACGCGTGCGCCGAATCGGCGCCGAAGATGTCGCCCGCTTCAACCGGACTTACGCGACCGAGGCTGTTCGCCCTCGACCCGCGCAAAGCATCTCCGCGTACTGGGCGCCTGCCTCCAAGCCGCTGTCTTCTACCGATATGCGGACTCGAACCCGGTTCGCGAGCTGCCACCCGCGCAGCGGCCTCGCCCCGAACGGAAAGAGGCTGCCTACTTCGAAAACGACGAACTGCCTCGACTCTTCGCGCATCTTCGGAGGAGCCATATAGGACACTGTGCCTCGTCGCGCTCAAGACCGGCATGCGGCAAGGAGAACTGCTCGCGCTCCGGTGGGGCGACGTCGATCTTGAGCAGGCGGTGATCCGCGTCCGGTCGAGCTTTACGGGAGGCGACGCTTGGGACACCCAAGAACCGTGAGCGAAGAGACGTCGACCTCATCTCGGATGTCGTCCAGCTCCTCACGCAGCCGCGCAACCAGGACGACAGCCCGAACGATCGCCTCGTCTTCCCAGGCAACAGTGAACGGGTCTCGGCTTTCTCTCGCCGACCATCGTGCTTCGGCGTTACCTCTACCCAGCGATGGCTGCGGCAGAGATTCGACGGGTGGGGCCGACGCACGAGAAGCGGACATTCCACAGCTTCAGGCATACGTTCGCGAAGCGCGCGCTCGAGAGCGGTGCCCAAGTCACCTGGCTCTCCCGTCACCTCGGCCACTCCTCGCTCAAGGTGACGACCGACATCTACGGCCACTGGGAACGCGCAGAACGAAAGCTCCAGGCCGCGAAGATGGAAGGCGCCTTTCCAGTCTGACCCGCGAGCCGTACTGAAGCCGTACTGGCAGAGAAGCCGAACGGCCGAGGTGACGAAAGAAGTGACCCACTTTGCAGGTATTTCTTGATGGGCCGGGTTGGAATCGAACCAACGACCTTGGGATTAAAAGTCCCCTGCTCTGCCAACTGAGCTACCGGCCCCGGTCGAAGGAGTGTAGAAGCGGTACGACCGGCGACGGCGGATCGCAATCGGACGCCTCTACACTCCGAGCCGGGCCCCCATCGACTAGCGGCCCAGGTCACAGCCCTTTCAAGGCTGCAGCGCGGGTTCGAATCCCGCTGGGGGCATCGTCGTCCTTCGTCCGTTGTCGGTCGACAGCACCTGGTTCGTCTGCGTCCCGGGCTGCGCGCGTCACAGCGCCCGTCGCGGCCTGGACGCGCCACCAATGTCCGCGAGTTCGGAGCACTTGGCCACAAGGGCGGTCAAGGAACAGCCCGGAACGGTCGATGGACGTCGGATGAGGCTCGGCGCGTGCAGACGGCCCGGAAGGCTCACCATCGCCATGGGCGCTCTCCTGATCGCAGTGGGCGTGGCGGCCTTGTCCAGCGCAGGAGCCGGAGCCGGAGTCTCGTCGCTCCACAACCTGACCGGGCACTGGACGACAGCGGGCACCAGCCTGACGCTCAAGCAGTCCGGACGCGTAATCACGTGGACGGGTGGACTACGATAACCGCGCCTGGATCCAGACCTTCAAAGGCACGATCGGCGAAGACCGCTATGGCCCAACCTTCTCCCGGCACCTTCCAGCAGGACGAGCCTGGGCAGCTGCCTCCTCGTTATGGCGGCACGATGAAGGCTCGGATTCGAGATAGCTGCACCTTCGAGTTCCTGTCCATCGTGCAGGCCGGTCAGCCGACCCTGAGCGACATCGAGTTCAAGAAGGTCCCCTGCGTCGTCGCGACCAAGCCCCTCTCTCGCTTGAACCTGATTCTCTACAAGAAGCGGTTTGTTCCAGACGCCAGGCAGAGGGCGAGCTCCTGCCCGTCGCTATTTGAATGCGTCGTCCGCAACCGCGCGGTGGTCAGTATCTGCAACCGCGACGACTTCAACCACGACCCATTCACCCTCGCGTCGGGCAACAGATTCGGCGGACCCAACGGCAGGGTCTTGTTGAAGCCCGGAAAATGCTACGAGCGCCGCTTCGTCAACAACGGCACGGAGGCGATTCAAGTCAAGATTTACGATGCGATCCACTCGCAGGAACGCTTCATCGTGACCGTGCTGCCCAGCAAGCGCTAGCGTCGCGGGCGAGCTGCGCCCGATCCCGCGCGCCCGTGCGGAAACTGCGCTGAGAGATTCCAAGAACCGGGGAGCGTTTGTGTGATCCTGTGACGCGCGGGCGGTTAGCTCAGCTGGTAGAGCGCCTGCTTTACACGCAGGAAGTCGCAGGTTCGAGTCCTGCACCGCCCATGACAGAAAAGCCTCGATCGGCTCGGAGCAGCGTGCGCAGGTGGCCTGCTCGAGGTCGATCGAACCGGCCGTGCTCGGCTCATCGGGGAGAGAAATCGCAGCGGCACGAGGCCTCCATGAAAAACGGCACGAACAGGCATTGAGATCTTCGATCTGGCGCGCTACCGTTGCCAACGGCGGTTGCGTTGGGCGAAAGAGCGCGCCGCTAGGTCATGGGGAAGAGCAAGGGAGGGGGCGATGACCACTCTTGGGTGGATCATGGTGATGATCGTGATCGCGGTAGGCGCCGGAATCGGGTGGCTGGCTAAGTAGCCAGGGCCAAGGCCAGCTTCGCGGGATCACATAAAAGGCGAGATGGAGCGGTAGCGCCCGGGTGGGCTGGAACGACGGCGAGCCGTATCCACGGGCGGCAGCCGTAGCGACGCTCGGAGACGTGGAGAGGGCGCCGCGCGGAGCGGCGCCCTCTCTGTTGGTGCTTACAGCCGGCCCGTGAAGATCGGCCAGCGCGTGGGCAGAGACGGCGCACGATCTCGACGCCCGCCCGCCCGCGACGTCTCGGCGGCGAAGCCCCTGGAACGGGCCGTCGACCGGGAGCGTCTTCCGGAACTCGGGCTTCTTCTCGCCTTGGTCGCCGCTTCGAACCCGGACGCGAGCTTGATCAAAGTCGGTTCGCTCCACGCCGTCCCGATGAACGAGATCCCGACAGGCAGCCCGAACGCGTCACCCGAGGGGACGTTGATGATCGGGTAGCCGGCGATCGCGACTAGGCGACGAGCTCGCTCCGAGGAAGTGATCCCCGTTGACGAGGTCGGTGGGCCACGCGGGCGAGCCCGTGGGGGCGACGAGCGCCTGGAGGTTGTTCGCCTTCAGCGTCGCGTCGATGCCCTCTGCCCCCCCAGGCGGCGTGCGTCCGCGAGCGCGGCGTCGTAGGTCGCCTTGTCGAACGGATCCGACTCCACGAACTCGAACCACTCCTGGAGGAACCACTTGAGCTCCCGGGCGGCGTTCGCCTCGTTGAACGCGATCGCGTCCGCGAGCGTCTTGATCGGGACGCCGGTGCGGGTCGCGAGGTACGCGTTCAGGTCGCGCTTGAACTCGTAGACGAGGACGACGATCTCGGCCGCACCGGTCGCGATCTCGTCGATCGTTGCTAGGTCGGCTGGATCGACGAGCGTCGCGCCGGCCGCCTTCATCGCCTCGAGCGCGTCTTCGAAGATCTCGTCGGTCTCCTCGCTGTAGCCCGTGACTCCTGACCGCATGACTCCGATGCGCGCCCCGCGCAGGCCTTGCGGGTCGAGGTACTGGGTGTAGTTCGTCTTGAACTTGCCGCGGTCGCAGCGGTGTCCGGGTCACGCGGGTCGACGCCGGTCAGCGCCCCGAGGATCGCGGCGGCATCGGCGACGGTCTTTCCGTGCGGGCCGACGGTGTCCTGGCTGTGCGCGATCGGCACCACGCCCGCGCGGCTCGTCAAGCCCACGGTCGGCTTGATCCCTACTACGCCGTTCGCGCTCGAGGGACAGACGATCGAGCCGTCGGTCTCGGTACCGAGCGATCCCGCGGCGAACGCCGCAGCGACCGCGGCGCCCGAGCCGGAGCTCGATCCGCACGGATTGCGGTCGAGGATGTACGGGTTACGGGTCTGCCCGCCCTGTCCGCTCCATCCACTGGCAGAGTGGAAGGAGCGGAAGTTCGCCCACTCGCTCAGGTTGGCCTTGCCTAGGATGATCGCGCCGGCGTCGCGGAGCTTCTTCGCGACCGTGGCGTCGAGCGCCGGCGGGGAGCCGACGAGGGCGAGCGAGCCCGCAGTCGTCGTCATCTTGTCGTGCGTGTCGATGTTGCCCTTGATCAGGACGGGAATCCCGTGCAGCGGCCCTCGCACGCTTCCCCGCGTGACGCTCGGCGTCGAGCGTGCGGGCGATCGCCTCGGCATCGGGGTTCAGCTCGAGCACGCTGTTGACCGTCGGGCCTTTGCGGTCGAGGTTCTGGATGCGGTTGAGGTACTGCACGTACCAGCGTATGAGCCGTCAGTCCTCCGCTCGTCATCGCGGCCTGGAGCTCTGCGATCGAGGCGTCCTCGAGTTGCTGATGCGGACCCGCAGCCCGCGCGCGTTCGGCGAGGCTGCCGATGACGAGCGGCCCGGCGGCCGCGGCTGCGCCAAGACGCAGCAGCTTGCTCCGGTCGACCGGTGTGTCGACGAGTGAACGTCGTTCCTCCATGTTCTCCCTCCCTCGCGTGCGGTTGGTCGCGGCGGCGCAACCCTCCGGTCGCTCCCATCGCGTGGCTCGGGAGTGGCCGGCGAGCTCGTCCCCGCACGGCGAGCCGAGACTACTCCATTTGCGCAGGATCAGAATCGGCTAGCGCTGACTTCTGATCGCGCGAAAATCCCTAAAGCCGGACGCTTCCCGTCCGGGCGTTGGTGTTGCTGCCAGTGCGCCGGTTACCAGCCTGCGGGTGGAGCGATGTAGACGGCGACGCCGAGGCCTGCGAGCTTGTCGACCACGAGGTCCCCGAACGGCGTCACCGTCCGGCCGTCGCCGAAGACGCGGAGCTTCCGGCCCCCGAGACCGGGTACCGAGAACGACGTGCTGGCGGGCGACGTGGAGGTGTTGACCGCGATGACGTAGGTCGCACCGTTGTGCCGGCGCACGCCCACGCGGACGGGGTTCTCGGCCGACCAGGTCGCGCTGACGACCTGCCCGAGCAGCGCCGGAGCCAACGCGGCGATATCGCGGTTGACGAGGCGCACCTCCGTGCGGATGTCCTCGGCCCACCAGTCGGGGAAGTAACCGATCCCGCGGGCTCCGCCGGCGATGGCGAGCCAGGTCTCTGCCTTCACGATCGCGGGGGTGGGATCCTGGTTCGCGCGACAGTGCTCCATCGGCCCGGCCTCGATCCACTGGAAGGTGGGCTTCCCTTTCGCGAGCTGCACGAGCTCGCGCTGCATCCAGTAGACGTTGTCGATCTGCGCGACGGTGCAGCGCACCTCGACGGGATAGGTGTCGAAGCCGATCACGTCCGCGCGCTCGATGAATCCCGGATAGATGTCCTTGCCGTTCGGAGGCGGCGCGGCGCGGTTGGAGAAGTGGTCGGTGAGCGTCAGGAACGTCACGCGGCCGTCGGCCTTCGGCGTGGGCAGATTCGCCGCGTTGCCGACCGAGACGTCGGCCTCGTCGGGCAGGTGCCAACCCACCAGGCCGGGCCCCGAGATACCGGGCGTCTTGGCATCGACGGTGGAAGCGGCGCGGCCGGCCAGCTTCTCGAACTGCACGTCAGGACCGGTGCAGTCCACTCCGAGGAAGACGTTGATGCCGGCGCCGATGCTCGTCGGGTAGTACGTCGGACACTGGCGCCACACCATCCGCGGGAAGAACGCGACGCCGTTCAGCCGCAGCGGGGCCGACGCGCCGAGCGGCGGGGTGGGCGTGGAGCCGGGAGGCGGTGTCGCGCCGGGATTGACGCCAGGAGGGACGGCAGGGTTCAGGATGAAAGGCGAGTTGCCGGAGGCGGTCGTGTCCGCGGGAGTGGGGGCGACGGTGGCGGCGACCGACCCCGGCCAGGAGTCCGTGCGGAAGGAGCCGCGATCCTCTGCGCGCATGCCATTTCGCCACCGAGCGACCACGCGGAAGCGGTAGGTCGTCGCGGGCTCGAGCCCCGCGAGGGTCGTGCGGTCGGTGAGCGCGCCGTGCGTCACCTTCGTCGCCGACCAGATGCCGTAGCGGTCGTCGAGCCCGACCTCGAGGACGACACGGGCAGCTTGCTCGGCGTGCCATTTGACGACTGCCGAGAACGGGGCCGCCTGCACGCTCACCACGCTGACCGCGGGCGAACGAGCCGCTTGGGCGCCTCCGAGCGCGAGCGCACCGAGCGCACCGAGGGCAAGCAAAAGAAAGGCTGCCGATCGCCGCAGCATGCGATGACTTTCGGCATGCAGCTGCCCCGGGCTGTCCCTCGTACGAGGGAAGCGGTCCCGCTACTGGTAGCGTCGGGGACGTGAGCCGCGCGGTGCTGCATACGAGCGAGGGGCCTGTTGAGGTCGAGCTCTTTCCCGACGAAGCTCCCAAGACCGTCGAGAACTTCACGAAGCTCGCGGGGGAGGGCTTCTACGACGGCATCTCTTTCCACCGAGTCATCCCGGACTTCATGATCCAGGGCGGTTGCCCGCTAGGCGATGGAACGGGCGGGCCGGGCTACCAGTTCGAGGACGAGTTCAACGAGCACCGAGTCGTTCGGGGCGCGCTCGCGATGGCGAACGCCGGCCCGAATACGAACGGCTCTCAGTTCTTCATCGTGACCGCCGAGGCGACCCCCTGGCTCGACGGCAAGCACACCGTCTTCGGCCAAGTCGTCTCGGGCGAGGACGTCGTCGATCGGATCTCGCTCGTCGAGCGCGACGGACGCGACCGCCCGCTCGAGCCGGTAGTGATCGAGTCCGTCGAGCTCGCCTGAGCGATTTACAGGCGGGCCCACCGACCATCTAGGCTCCGCTGGTGGACCTCTCCGGCAAGACCGCGATCGTCACGGGCGCCTCGAGCGGCATCGGCGCGGCAACCGTGCGCAAGCTTCGCGAGGCCGGGGTTCGCGTCGTGGGCGGCGCTCGACGGGTCGAGCGCGTGGAAGCAGACGTCGCGCTTGCGCTCGACGTGCGGGACGAGGAGAGCTGCCGCGAGTTCGTCGCGAAGGCCGTCTCCGAGCTCGGAGACGGCGTCGACATCCTCTTCAACAACGCGGGGCTTGCCCTCGGGCGCTATCCCTTCGACGACTCGAACCCGGACGACGAGGCGACCGTACTGCACACCAACGTCGACGGCGTGCTGCGGATGACCCGTCTCACGCTGCCGCACCTGCGTGACGGCGGCCACATCGTCTTCACCGGCTCGGTCGCCGGGCGTCAGGCGTATCCGAACGGTGCCTCGTACGTCGCCTCCAAGTTCGCCGTGCGCGGCTTCGTCTATGCGCTTCGGGAGGATCTTCTCGGCCGCCCGATCCGGATAACGACGGTGGACGCAGGCCTCGTCGAGAGCGAGTTCTCGCTCGTGCGCTATCGCGGCGACGAGGATTTGGCGAAGGCGGTGTACGAGGGGGTCGACCCGGTCACCCCGGACGACGTGGCCGACTGCGTCCTGTTCGCGCTCACCCGCCCGTCGCACGTCAACGTCGACGAGATCGTCGTCAAGGCGCTCGCCCAGTCGAGTGGCGCGCGCGTCGTCCGGCGCGAGAGCTGAAGCGCGCCGATGCTCACGATCCTCGAAGGCTCCACCTTCTGCCTGAGCGACGACCTCGGCGACGTGGGGGCCGACACCTCGGGCTTCTTCGCCTGGGATACGCGCTTTCTCTCCCGGCTCGCGCTGCGCGTGGACGGCGCGCGTCCTCTGCCGCTCTCGGCCGGCCGGCTGCAGCACTTCGCTGCGGCGTTCTACCTGAGAAACCCGCGCGTGAACGGTTTGCCTGGGGACTCACTCTCGATCGTGCGCCAGCGCTTCGTCGGCACGGGGCTGCAAGAGAGGATCGCGGTCCGCAACGAGAGCATGGAGCCGCTCGCATTCGAGCTCTCGCTCGAGCTCGCCGCCGACTTCGCCGACATCATCTCCGTCAAGCTCCACGACTTCGCGCTCGGCGATCCGGAGCACGCTCGACCGCTCCCGCCGCCGGCGCCGGCGAAGCACGACTCCTCGAACGGGACGATCGTCTTCCGAGGAGCCGGACGGCGACGCAAGGACACGCGTGGTGTTGTCGCAAGACGGCAAGGTGACGGACGGTGTCGTGGCCTTCGCGCTCGAGCTCGAGCCACACGAGCGCTGGGAGCTGCGCCTCGACGTCCTGCCATCGCTCGGCCTCGAGCCGACGGAAGCGGTGCCCGCGATCGATCGCCTCGACGAGGAGATCGAGGTGCTGGGCGACGTCGTCGAAGCGTGGACGCTGCGCGTGCCGAAGCTGCGCGGCGGCTGGGAGGCGCTCCGCCGCGCGTTCGACCAGTCCATCGCCGATCTCGCCGCGCTGCGCATCCGCAGCGGCGAGGAGCGCCGGCCGCTGTTCGCGGCGGGCATGCCGTGGTTCATGACCGTCTTCGGCCGCGACACGGCGATCACGTCGCTCCAGACGATGCTCCTCGGGCACGAGCTCGCCTCCGGCGCCCTCGACGTGCTCGCATACTTGCAGGCGACCGAGGACGACCCGACCATCGACGCAGAACCGGGGAAGATCGTCCACGAGGTGCGGAACGGACGGGCTGCGGAGACGTGGTTCGCCCGCTACTACGGCTCGATCGACTCGACGCCGCTCTTCCTCGTGCTTCTCGCGGAGACGTTCCGGTGGACCGACGACACCGCGCTCGTGACGAGGCTCAAGGAACCTGCGCTGCGCGCGCTCGAGTGGATCGATCGCTACGGCGACCGGGACGGCGACGGGTTCCTCGAGTACGAGCGGCGGACCGAGCGCGGGCTTGCCAACCAGTCGTGGAAGGACTCGGGCGACTCGCAGCGGTTCCACGACGGCCGGCTGGCCGACCCCCCGATCGCCCCGGTCGAGGTCCAGGGCTACGTCTACGACGCGAAACGCGGGCTTGCGGAGATCGCGCGCAAGGGCTGGCGCGACGCCGCGCTCGCGGATCGGCTCGACAGCGAGGCCGAGGAGCTGCGGACGCGCTTCAACGAAGCGTTCTGGAGCGAGGAGCGCGGTGGGTTCTACGTGCTCGCGCTCGACGGTGAGAAGCGCAAGGTCGACTCGCGCTGCTCGAACATGGGCCACCTGCTCTGGAGCGGCATCGTGCCGCCCGAGCGTGTCGGAGCCGATCGCGGATCAGCTCCTCTCGGAGACGCTCTGGTCGGGGTGGGGGATCCGCACGATGGCGAGCGACGAGGCGGCGTTCAACCCGCTGAGCTACCACAACGGCACGGTGTGGCCGCATGACTCCGCGCTCACCGCCTGGGGGCTCGCCCGGCACGGTCACACGGAGGCGGCACGGCGAATCGCCCGGGCGCTGATCGAGGCGGCAGGCCACTTCCAGTGGTCGCTGCCCGAGGTCTTCGCCGGCTTTGCCCGAGCCGAGACGCCGTTCCCGATCGCATATCCCACCGCCGCCCGCCCGCAGGCCTGGGCGGCCGGGACGCCGATCCTTCTCCTGCGCATCCTGCTCGGCATCGAGCCCGACCGGTCGCACCAGCGCCTCGTGACGACGGTGGACGACGAACTCCCGAGCTGGCTCGACGGAATGCGGCTCGAGGGAGTCCGCGCCTTCGGGCATAGCTGGACGGTTTCGGTCGAACGTGGCAGGGTCACCATCAGGGAAGGCCCCTGAATGAACATCGGACTCATCTGCCCCGTCTGGTTCCCCGTGCCGCCCGAGGCCTACGGGGGAACCGAGCGCGTGGTCGCGCTGCTCGCCGACGGCCTCGTGGACGCTGGCCACGACGTGACGCTCTTCGCCTCCGGCGAATCGCAGACGCGCGCGCGCCTCGAGTCCTACTTCCACACCGCTCCCAGCGAGTGGATCGGGCACACGTACTGGGAGATGCAGCACACGGTCTTCGCGCTGCACTCGGTCGCGACGAGCTTCGACGTCCTGCACGACCACACCGGTCTCCTCGGCCTCGCGCTCGGCGGCCTCCTCGACGTCCCCTTCTGCCACACCGTTCACGGGCCGCTGGACGGACAACCGGGTCGCATGTACGAGGACGTCATCGTCGCTCTCTCCTCGGCGCGAAACTGATCTCGATCTCCCTGAACCAGCGCAGACCGAAGCCGGATCTGCCCTGGATCGCCAACTGCCCGAACGCGCTCGACCTCTCCGTCTACCCGTTCCGGCGAAGTCGGGCGGCGACTACCTCGCTCTTCCTCGGCCGCATGAGCCCTGACAAGGGCGCACACCGCGCGCTCGCGGTCGCACTCGAGACCGGGCTCCCGCTCAAGATCGCGGCGAAGTGCAGGGAGCCCCTCGAGATCCGCTACTTCGACGAGTTCATCCGCCCGCACCTGGGCGGCTCGATCGAGTACGTCGGCGAGGTGGGCCACGCGGACAAGGTCGAGCTCCTCATGGGCGCTCGCGCGCTCATCTCCCCGATCGACTGGGAGGAGCCGTTCGGGCTCATGATGATCGAGGCGATGGCATGCGGAACGCCGGTGCTCTCGACCAGGCGCGGAGCCGCTCCCGAGATCATCGAGCACGGCCGCACGGGAATCCTCGTCGACAACTACCGTGAGATGGAGGACCCGGCCGTGCTCGAGCAGGCCGACAACCTCGACCCTGCGGCGCTGCGCCGCGAGGTCGAGGAACGCTTCTCGCCGGAGCACATGGTGGCGGACTACGTCGCCGCGTACGAGGCGACGATCGCCGCGACCAAGTGACACTCCGACCGCGACTTGGCGCGGCCACGTGGGGACCACCGCCAAGTTACAACTTGTAACTTGGCTTCGAAGGCATCCCCGGAGCCGCTCGCAGGGCAAGTTGCAACTTGTAACTTGGGCCTCATCGCCTGCCGTGATGGGGGGCTCGCGTGAGGCTTCGGTCGCCGCACGATCGGGAGATATTCAGGCTCGCGGTGCCGGCGCTCGGCGCGCTCGCGGCCGAGCCGCTCTATCTCCTCGTGGACACGGCGATCGTCGGCCACTTGGGGCGGTCGCAGCTTGCGGCGCTCGGCATCGCGGCGGCGATCCTCGGCGGTGTGTTCGCAATCTTCAACTTCCTCCAGTACGGGACGACAGCGCAGGTTGCTCGAGCGGGCGGTGCGGGCGAGGCGGCGATCGCGCGTCGGCTCGGGGCGCAGGCCGTCTGGCTCTCGCTCGCGTTCGGGATCGCAGTGTCGGCGCTGCTCGCAATCTTCGCCGAGCCGCTGGTCGCGTTGATGGGCGGCGAAGGCCAGGCTGCCGACTACGCCGTCACCTATGTGCGCATCGCCGCGGTCGGCTTTCCCGCCGCCTTCCTCGCGTTAGGCGGCCAGGGGTACCTGCGCGGGATCTCGGACCTGCGTACACCGCTCCTCATCGTCATCGCCGGGAATGCACTGAACGTCGTGCTCGAGGTGCTGTTCGTCTATGGCTTCGGCTGGGGTATCGAGGGCTCCGCGTGGGGAACGGCGATAGCGCAACTCGGGATGGGCGCCGCGTTCGTGTTCGTGATCTTGCGGGGGCTTCGAGCTGGAGAAGCACGCCCGCGACTACAACTCGCTCGACGCGTGCTCTGGCTCGGAAAGTGGATCTTCCTGCGGACGAGCGCGCTCATGGGCTCCTTCGTCCTGGCCGGGGCCGTGGCGACCCGCTTCGGGGAGGCGTCGATCGGCGCGCACCAGATCGCCTTCCAGCTCTTCATATTCCTTGCGCTCGTCCTCGACTCGGTGGCGATCGCCGGTCAGATCATCGTGGGGCGGGAGCTAGGGGCGGGTCGCACCGAGCGGGCATACGCCGCGGGTGAGCGGATGATCTGGCTCTCGGTTGCGGCGGGCGGAGCTTTCGCGCTGGTGATGCTCGCGCTCGGTGGCGTGCTTCCCAGGATCTTCACCGGCGACGCGGCGGTGCTCGACGAAACAGCGCTCCTGTGGCCGCTCTTCGCGCTCATGCAACCCCTGAACGGCGCCGTATTTGCGTTGGACGGGGTTCTGATCGGCGCCAGCGACGGGCCGTATCTCGCCGTCTCGATGGTGATCGCATTCGTCGTCTGTGCCCTCGTTCTGCTCGCCTCGCTCGCGGGCGACTGGGGGATTCGCGGCGTGTGGGCGGCGCTCGTGATCCTGATCGCCGTGCGGCTCGTGCTGATGGCGGCGCGGTTCCGCCGCGGCCGCTGGCTCGTCACGGGGTGGGCGTAGTCCCCGGGTCAGACCCGTCGCTACTCTCCCACTGTGAACGTCCTCGGTGGCGATCTCGAGCCCTGTTCGCTCGATCCCGTCACGGGCTTCCACCGCGACGGGTACTGCCGCATGGGCTCGGGCGATCTCGGTGTCCACGTCGTCTGCGCGGTCATGACCGAGGAGTTCCTCGAGTTCACGCGAATGCGTGGCAACGACCTCGTCACCCCGCAGCCGCAGTGGTTGTTTCCCGGGCTCGAGCCGGGAGATCGTTGGTGCGTCGTCGCGCTGCGCTGGCAAGAGGCCTTTGAATCCGGGGTCGCTCCGCCCGTCATCCTGGAGGCCACGCATGCCTCGGCGCTCGAGTTCGTCTCGCTCGCCGACCTCGAAATGCACACGTTCGGTGGCGGGCTTGGTTAGCCTGGCAACGTGACGCGAAGACTTATCGCCCGGCTCCACGACGGCTCGGAGCACGAGATCGTGTTGAACTGTGATGTCGAGCAGGGCATCGCGAATCTCATTGCCACGAATCACCGCCACTGGATCGACGTCACGAATGGGAAGGTTCGGCACGAGAGCGTGGCCGCATTCCTGATCGTCGAGGACAATCCCGACCTTGCGATCAACGAGCTACTTCGCGATCTGCACGCCCGCGGTGGCGCGACGTTGGAGGAAGTCAGGCGCGAGCTCGAGCGCCGCGGCATCGAGCTGCCCGTGAAATCGCGGGCACGAAGCTAGACCGACTTCATCTCCTCGCGCCGCTTGCGCCAGTACCGCTCGATGCCGCGGTAGTGATGCCAGTACGGCGCCGCCCTGTCGTACTCGTCGACCAGCTCGGGGTCCGATCTGCGAGACGTCGTAACGGGCGGCTGCGACGAACGTCTGCTCGTCCATCCCGTCCTCCACGCGCTGCGACCAGCGGTCGAGCCTCTCGCGAAGCGCGTCGAGGTGGGCCTCGACGTCGTCGAAGACGCCGAAGTGGATGAGAGCGAGCCGCCCCGGCGTCCGCCGCTCGATCTCGTCGATCGTTCGCACCCAGACATCGCGATCGAACTCCGGCGGGGGGCAGGGCGGAAGCACGAAGCCACCGGGTGCGATGCGTACGCCCGCGGCGTCTCCCGCGTAGAGGGTGCCGTCCGCCGCCAGGTATGAGACGTGGTGAGAGGCGTGGCCGGGGGTCGGGAAGCACTCGAGGCCGAGCGACGTCGTCCTCCACGACGTTGACGTTCGCACTCGGCACCGGCACCAGCTCGCCCCAGAGAGCGTCGAACGCCGTTCCGTAGAGGCGTCGCGCGCTCGCCTCGAGCTTGCTCGGGTCGACGAGGTGCGGTGCGCCGATCTCGGAGACGTGCACCTGGAGCCACGGATGGTCGCGCACGAGCACTCCCGCCGCTCCTGCATGGTCGAGGTGGATGTGCGAGAGGAGCAGATGCTTGACCTCGGTCAGGTCGAGTCCGCGCTCGGCGAGCCCGGCCTTGAGATGCGCGACGCTCGTCGCCGGGCCGCAGTCGAACGAGCGCCGGGCCGTCGCGCGTCTCGAGCAGGTAGCAGCCGACGATCCGCTGCGCTTGGTGGTGGAGGTCGATCGGCTCCGGGGTCACGCCTCGACCGGGCTCTAGTTCGCGAGCGCGCCGTCGAGGTCGGCGAGCAGATCGTCGGCCGACTCGATGCCGACCGAGAGGCGAATCAGGCTGCCGGGGACCGCGAAGGGTGCGTCCGCGGTCGAGGCGTGTGTCATTCGAGCCGGCATGCTCGATGAGGCTTTCGACGCCTCCGAGGCTCTCGGCGAGCTTCCAGATCTGCGTCCGCGCGACGACGCTCGGCGGCCTCCTCCTCGGAGCCCGAGGAGGAACGAGACCATGCCGCCGAAGTTACGCATCTGCCGGGCGGCGAGTCTTATGGCCCGGGTGTGACGGGAGGCCGGGATAGAGGACGCGCTCCACGCGCGGATGGCGCTCGAGCAGCGAGGCGATGGCGACCGCGTTCTCGCAGTGCCGATCCATGCGGACTGCGAGGGTCTTGATCCCGCGGAGGACGAGCCAGGAGTCGAACGGCCCGGGGACCGCGCCCAGCGACTTCTGGAGGAACGCGAGTCGCTCGGAGAGCGCGTCGTCGTTCGTGGCGACGAAGCCGCCGACGACGTCGGAGTGACCCCCGAGGTACTTCGTCGTCGAGTGGAGGACGAGATCGGCGCCGAGCTCGAGCGGCCGCTGGAGGTACGGCGTCGCGAACGTGTTGTCGACGACGACCAGAGCGCCCGCCGCGTGTGCGGCCGCGACCGCAGCCCGGATGTCCACGATGTTGAGCAGCGGGTTGGTCGGAGTCTCGAGCCAGACGAGCTTCGTCGCTCGTCGAGGTGGTCGGCGAGGCCGGTCGAGATCACGTCGGGCGTCAGGTAGGTGAACCGATAGCCCTTCGGCTCGTAGACCTGCGAGAACATGCGGTAGATGCCGCCGTACACGTCGTTCACGGAGACGATGTGGTCACCCGGGGAGAGGAGGTGCATCAGCGTCGTCGTCGCGCCGAGGCCCGACGAGAACGCATGGCCGTGCGCTGCGCCCTCGAGCGACGCGAGACACTCCTGCGAGCGCCGTTCGCGTCGGATTCGCGACGCGCGCGTAGTCGTAGCCCTTGTGCACGCCGACGGCCTCCTGCACGAAGGTCGACGTCTGGTAGATCGGCGTCGTCACCGCCCCGGTCGCCGGATCCGGCTCCTGGCCGACGTGGATCGCCTTCGTCTCGAACTCCACGGCGCTGGATGCTACTGACGCGCCTTGTGACAAATTGTCACTTGGTGTTCTAGGCGCCTTCTGGACTCGCTCGGCGCCGAGGAACGGCGCCAGGCTCTCGAGCGCCTCGTCGAGACGCGAGGTATCTCCCCAGGCGCCGAGAACCTCGAGTGTCTTCGTCTTCCGGTCGAAGCGCGGCTCGACGCGGCCGACGAGCCGGTCGCCCACGAGGATGGGAAGCACGTAGTACCCGAACTCCCGCTTCAACCTTGGGACGTACATCTCGAGCCGGTAGCGGAAGTCGAAGAGCGCCTCGGCACGGTCTCGGTCGTGGATCAAGCGGTCGAAGGGCGAGAGCACGGTTGCGCGATCGGGAACAGGGGCGTCGGGCACCTCCTCGTGCGCCTCCCAGCCGGCAGCGGTCAGCCGCACGCCGAGTGCGCGAAACCGCTTCTCCGCGAGGATCCGCTCGGCCTCCCGCAGCGGGACCGTCTCGGTTTCCGGGTACCAGCGCTCGGCCAGGTCCCAGAGGCGCTGGCCGTTTCGCCGGCCGGCGATCGCGACGACGCCGCGGCCGTGGAGGAGGTCGAGCATCACGCTCGTGTTCCGGCTGCCGTACCAGCCGTGGGACTCCCAGGTCCTGATCGAATCGTCGTCGAGCTCGCGCGAGAGCAGCGGCCCGCGGCGCTCGAGCTCTCTGAGGACGTACCGCTTGTAGCGGGCGTTCTGCTGCAGGAACTCGGCGCCGCGTCGCTCCCAGGCGTACCTGTCTCTCCGCCGTCGCATGCGTGCCCGGATGAGCGGCAGATCCTCGATCGGCCGGATGTACGCGTTCCACTCGAAGAGCTTCTTGTCGTCCCAGAGCAGCCGGTCGAGCTCTGCGAGGTCGTAGGGGCCAAGCCTGCTCCAGAGGACGAGCTGCTGCGGCGGCGCGACGGTCGAGATCGGGTCGATCTGGAGGAAGCCGAGCTGCCGCACGGTGTCCAGCACGGACGTCGCCGAGCCGTCGAGCAGCTGCGCCCGCACCGCGATGCGACGCGCCTCCTCGGGCGAGACGATCCTCATCTCACGACCCGTTCGAGCTCGGCCGTGCGCACGGCCCGCACGCTATCGCGAGCGATTTCTCTCACCGCGAGCGGTCAGTCCGGCACGTTCCCGGCAAGGATCTGCGCGAGTCGGGCCGAGTCGATGTTTCCGCCCGAGACGATGCAGACGACGCGTCCCGACCCTGCCGCACCCGACAGCGCCGCGGCGACGGGCAGCGCGGCAGCGCCCTCCGCCACGATGCGCGCACGCTGGAGGAGCATGCGGATCGCAGCCGTCGTGTCCTCGAGCGAGATCGCGAACGACCCGGCGATCAGCGGTCGTGCGCGCTCCCACATGTCGGGCAGGAGCGAGCCCGATCCGGCGCCGTCCACGAACGACGGTGTGAACTCCACGGGCCTGGCTTCTCCCCCGTTTGCGATCGCGGCGGTGACCGGTGCGCCCGTGTCCGGTTCGCAGACGTAGATCTTGGTCACCGGGCTCACGGCTTTGAGGGCGCTCGCGACTCCGGACGTCAACCCACCGCCTCCCCACGGGATCAGCACGGCGTCGATGTCGCCCAGCTGCTGGACGAGCTCCAGCCCGATCGTCCCGTTCCCAGCCATCACCGGCTCGTCGCGGACGGGGTGGACGAAGTAGCCCTCGACGCCGTCGCCGAGGTCGCGCTCGCTGTCTGCCTCCACGGCGGCCCACCACTTCTCCCAGGGAACGCGGACGATCCGGCCGCCAAGACGCTCGACGGCGGCGAGCTTGCCCGCCGAGGCGTTGTCGGGGACGACGATCGTCGCCGGAACGCCGAGCGCGCGCGCCATCCACGCGACGCCTTGGGCCATGTTTCCCGTGCTCGTCGTCACGACCCCGGCCTGCAGCTCGGCGCGCGGGGCGCTCAAGATCGCGTTCGCCGCGCCGCGCAGCTTGAAGGAGCCGATCGGCTGGAAGCTCTCGAGCTTCAGCCAGATCTCCGCCGGCGCGTCTTCCAGGTGCAGCCGGACGAGCGGCGTCTCGACGATCGTGCTGCCGATCCGATCGCGTGCGCGCTCGATGTCGTCGAGCGGAATCAGAACTCGACCTCGGTGCCGACGCCTTGCTCGCGTGCGCGCCGGACGACGAGCTCCGCGGCCGCGAGATCTTCGACCGCGATTCCGAGCGACTTGAAGAGGGTCAGCTCGCCTTCGTCCTGTCGTCCGGGGTGGATGCCAACGAGCACCTCGCCGAGCTCGGCCCTGATGTGATCGGCTCCGATCCCGCTCTCGGCCAGTGCGAGGAGAAAGTCGCCCGCCTCGTTGAGCGTCGACTCGCGCCGGTCGACGAAGAGCGAGCTCTCGGCGACGGTCTGCGTGTCGAGTTCGCGCGCGGTCGGGATGCTCGAGCCGACCGCGTTGATGTGCGCGCCGGGTCCGAGCCAGCGGCGCTCCACGATCGGCTCGGACGAGCTTGTCGTCGTGCACACGACCTCGGCGCCGAAGAGCGCGGCGTCGACGGACGGCGAGACAACCGCCCCGACCTCGGCGGCGAGCTTCTCGGCTGCGTCGGGGTTCCGGGCCCAGATCCGGATCTCGGGGTCGTGGAGCACCGCGCGCATCGCGTGGACGTGCGCCCGCGCCTGAACCCCGGCGCCGAGAATGGCAACGCGTTCGACATCGGCGCGGCCGAGTGCGCGGGTGGCGACTGCGGAGACGGCTGCCGTCCGGATCTCGGTCACCGGCGAGGCGTTCAGCACGGCGACGAGCTCGCCGGTCCCGCCGTCGTGGAGCAGGACGGCGCCCTGGTGCGCGTCGAGTCCCCGGGTCGGGTTGTCCGGAGTCACGACGATCTCCTTGAGCGCGTAGGCAGGATGGTCGCCCGCGCGGTGCGCGGGCATGAGGCCGATGAGGCCGGTCGCGTCGGGCGGGCGCGCCACGACTCGGAGCGGCTGGAAGAGCTCACCGCGCGCGAGCGCCGAAAGCACCTCCTCCATCGCCTCGATGCACGACTCCATGTCGAGGAGCCGGCGGACGTCGTGCTCCGAGGACCAGTGCGCCCCTGCCGGCTGCGGCTCCGCCGGGCAGAGCCGCTCCGCCTGACGACGCTCGCGCATCGGGCCCGTACCAGTCGTACTGGCCCTCCGGCCCGCACTGCGAGCGCCGCCCGGGAACGCGCGGTGTCGAGAGCAGCAGACGCTTCACGGAGCCTCGCAGATGATCGTGCTCGGCCGAGTGAGCTCGACCTCGAGCGCCTCGCGCACTGGATCGAGATGCTCCGCCCGTCCGGGCCCGACCACGATCGCCGTGATCTCGGGGTTCGCGAGGAGCCAGGCGAGCGCGAGCCCGGCCGGCGAGACGCCTCGTTCACCAGCCCAGCGTTCGAATGCCTCGAGTCCGTCGAAGACCGCATCGTTCGCGTAGCGGAGATACGAGTCCGGCCGTTGGGTCATTCGCGATCCCTCCGGGAACGCCTCGCCGCGCCGGTACTTGCCGGTCAACCAGCCGCCCGCGAGCGGGCCGTACGCCTCGTAGCCCAGTCCGTGCTCGCGACACACGGGGAAGACCGACTCTTCGTCGCCGCGGTCGAGGAGGGAGAACGAGCTCTGCACCCATTCGTAGCGGGTCAGACCCTCGAGCTCCGAGATCTCGATCGCCTCGGCCAGCTGTTCCGCGGAGAAGTTCGAGGCGCCGACCGCGCCGACCTTGCCCGAGCGAACGAGCGCGTCGAATGCGCCGAGCGTCTCCTCCTGCGGGACGTCGAGGTCGAAGTCGTGAGCCAGGTAGAGCGCCACTCGCTCGACGCCCAGCCGCGCGAGGCTCGTTTCGATCTGGCGGAGGATGCGCGCACGGCCGAGTCCGCGATCGCCACTCTCGGGCAACGGGTTGAACGTCTTCGTTTCGAGCACAACGGCGTCTCGCACCGAGCTGTCCTTCGTCCCGAGCCACTCGCCGATCCATGTCTCGCTGCGGCCGCCCCCGTACGCGTCGGCGGTGTCGAAGGTCGTGATGCCGAGCTCCCAGGCGGCGTCCATGATCCTGAACGCCTCGTCCTTCGGTATCCCCTGTCCGAAGAACGCAGGCGACGAGCCGACCCCGCCGAAGTTCCCGCAGCCGAGGATCACGCGCGACACTGCAATCCCGCTACGCCCCAGCTCCTTCGACTCCATCCGTTCGATGCTACGCCGCCTCCGCGCGCTGGACGCGCGGCGCCGCGGTCGGGATACGCGCGAGCAGGAGCGCACCCGCGACGGACGACAGCGCGCCGACGACGAACACCGCCTCGTACCCGGCCGCCGCCGCCACGCCGCCCAGCCCGAGGGCTCCGACCGCGAAGCCGACGTCGGCGAAGGCGGAGAAGGTCCCGACGACGGAGCTCCGCTCGGCGGGCGGGGTAGCTGCGACCGCGATCGTCATCAGCGCGGGGAACGCGAGCGCCTGTCCGGCCGCAAAGATCGCCGTCCCGACGAAGAGGCCGACGGGCACGTTCCAGGTGCCGATCGTGAGCAGGCCGACGAAAAGCAGCACGAGCGCGGACCCGGACGCCTTCTTCGCACCGATCCGATCCGGAATCCGTCGGCCGAAGATCCGGATCCCGACGACGATTCCCGAGAACAGCAGGAACAGAGCGCCGGCGCCCGAGAGGCCGAGATCGCGTGCGTACAACGCCACGAAGGCGTTGAACCCGGCAAAGCCGACGACCGAGGCCACGAGCACGAGACCGGGGCCGACGGCGGCCGGATGCACGAGTCTCGAGGAGCCGGATGCCTCCGCCGCGTCGGCAGGCCGAGTCTCGGGCAGTGCGAGCGCGATCAGCGCCGCGGCCGCCGAGCAGCCGGCCGCGGCCAGCCAGACCGCGTCGTACCGGTCGTCGCCGAGCACGAGCTCGCCCAGGAACGGCCCGATCGCGAGCCCTCCCCAGAGTCCCAGCGAGTAGAGGCTGAGCGCTTCGCCACGCCGTGCCTCGGGCGCCAGGTCGACGACGATCGTGGCGGCGCCGACGAACATCAGAGCCTCGCCCACGCCGGTCACCAGTCGGAGCGCGACGAGCAGCTCGAGCGTGTCCGCGACGGTGTACGCAGCGACCGAGCCGGCGACGACGATTGCGCCGGAGACGACGAGAACCTTGCGCCCGCGCCGATCGCCGAGCCGCCCGGCGAGCGGCTGGAAGAGGAGTGCCGTCGGACTCGCGGCGGCGACGGCCAACCCGACTCCCGCACTCCCGACGTCGAGCGGTCCCTCCGCGTAGAGCGGAAGGATCGGGAGAAGCATCCCGATCGTCAGGAGCACGCCGAACTCGGCGACGACCGCGAGGACGAAGGGCGTCGTCAGCAGGCGAGGCGGCGGTTCCACCTTGCGATACAACCAGATCGAGGTTCGCGCGCGGCTCCTCTGATACAAGCGCGCGAGATGAGGTACCGCGAGCTCGGCGGGAGCGATCTCCGCGTCTCCGAGATCAGCCTCGGGACCTGGCTCACGTACGGCGTCGGCGTAGAGACCGCCACCGCCCGCGCGTGCCTCGACCGCGCCTTCGAGCTCGGCGTCAACCTCATCGATACGGCGAACGTGTACGGACGCGGGGCGGCGGAGGAGTTCCTGGGCGACGCGCTCTCCGGGCGCGAGCGGTCGTCCTACGTCCTCGCGACGAAGCTCTACTTCCCGATGTCGGACACGGATCGCGGCCTCTCGGCGCGCGCAGGTACGCAAGCAGATCGACGCATCGCTCAGGCGACTCCGCACGGACTTCGTCGATCTCTACCAGTGCCATCGCTACGACCTCGCCACGCCGCTCGAGGAGACGATGGCTGCGTTGACCGAAGTCGTCCGCGCAGGGGAAGGCTCGCTACGTCGGCTTCAGCGAATGGACTCCTGAGCAGATCGAGGCTGCACTCGCGATCCCGGACGTCGAGCGCTTCGTCTCGAGTCAGCCGCAGTACTCGATCCTCCGGCGCCGTATCGAGGCCGAAGTCGTCCCGCTCTGCGAGGCGAACGGCATCTCGCAGATCGTCTGGTCGCCGCTCGCCCAAGGAGTTCTGACCGGGAAGTACCGGTCGGCCGACGACGTGCCGCCCGACTCGCGCGCCGCGTCCGAGCAGATGGGCTGGTCGATCGACAGCTTCCTCGAGCCGCGCGTGCTCGCGGCCGTCCAGGGCCTCCGCCCGATCGCCGATGGCCTCGGGATCACCATGGCGCAGCTCGCGCTCGCCTGGGTTCTGCGACAGCCCAACGTCGCGTCGGCCATCGTCGGCGCCAGCCGGCCGGAGCAGGTGGACCAGAACGTCGCAGCCTCCGGGATCGAGCTCGACGACGCGACACTCACTGCAATCGACGAGGCCGTGGCCGACGTCGTCGCGCGGTAGCTCGCTCCGAGCCTGCGCGCGGCTCGCTCCCGAAGCCCGATCCTCTGGGGCGCGGCAGCTGGTCTAGCCCACCCCGGCGAGTCGCGATAGCCTCCGGCCGTGTCCGAGGGCGCCCAGATCAGCCTCGAGGAGCTGCAGCTCGCGGCGCGGAACCACGGCATGCCGCTCGAGGCGCTCCGCTGGGAGATCACGCCCATCGGCCTCCACTACCTGCTGACGCACTACGACATCCCCGCTCCCGACCCGGCGACTTGGCGGCTCGAGGTCGACGGCCTGGTCGAGCGCCCACTCTCGCTCTCGCTCGAGGATCTTCGCGCCCGCCCCGCCGTGGAGATCGCCGTCACGATGGAGTGCGCCGGGAACGGACGGGTGCACGTCGAGCCGCATGTGGTCAGCCAGCCCTGGCTGCTCGAGGCGGTTGGCAACGCACGCTGGCGAGGGACTCCGGTCGCCGGGCTGCTCGAGGAGGCCGGGATCGCCGACGGAGGCCGCGATGCGCTCTTCACCGGACTCGACCGCGGGGTCGAGGGCGGGGAGGAGCAGGCGTACCAGCGAAGCCTCCCACTCGACGAGTTGCTCGGAGGCGACGCGATCCTCGCGTACGAGATCAACCGGGAGCCGCTGCCGCCGCAGCACGGATTTCCGCTTCGCCTCATCGTGCCCGGCTGGTACGGGATGACGAGTGTGAAGTGGCTCGAACGGATCACCGTCCTCGACGCGCCCTTCGACGGGTACCAGATGCGGCACTCGTACCGGCTCCGGCAGGAGGAAGACGAGGAGGGAGAACCGCTCTCGCGCATCCAGGTGCGAGCGCTCATGGTGCCGCCCGGGCTCCCCGAGTTTCTCAGCCGAACGAGGGTGGTTTCGGCGGGAAGCTGCACGCTCGAGGGCCGGGCCTGGTCGGGCCAAGCCGAGGTGGCGGGTGTGGAGGTCTCGGCGGACGGCGGCATGACGTGGTCCGAGGCCGAGCTCGGCGACGATTCGCTCGGCCGCTGGGCTTGGCGCGGATGGCGGCTCGAATGGGAGGCGACGCCCGGCGAGCACGAGCTGTGTTGTCGCGCCCGCGATGCCGCCGGAAACGTCCAGCCGCTCGAGTCGTCCTGGAACCTGGGCGGCTATGCCAACAACGCTGTGCAGCGCGTCTCGGTCACCGTCACCGAGTAGACGCTCGCGTCGCCTGCGACTCACTCGCGTGCGCGTATCGTCTCGTCGTGCGCAAGGTCGCGGTTCTTGCTGTTCTCATCGTCGCGCTCGCAGGAACCTTGGTATCGATCGCCCCAGGCGAAGGCGCGACGCGGACGCGGCTGACCCTCGACGGCGTGCCCTTCAAGCCGGAGCTCGCGCTCACCTCGGCGGCGCGTTCGCGCGGGCTCATGAACCGCAAGCCTGCGCCGGCAGACGGCATGCTCTTCGTCTTCAGAACCCCGACCTCGGGCGGCTTCTGGATGAAGAACACGCTCGTCCCGCTGACGATCATCTTCTTCAACAGAGACGGTGAGCGCGTCCGCCGGCTTTCGATGGTGCCGTGCCGCGCCGATCCCTGCCGGATCTACGACCCCGGAAGCTCTATAGGTTCGCGCTCGAGCTGCGCGCTTCCGATCGTCGCGCGGCTAGGCGGCTCGGCCCGGTGACCGAGCTGAGGAGACTCACCCAGGCCGCCCAGTAGCGCTCACCAGTTCGAGCGATCGGCTAGAGCTCCGCCCTTGACGATCGCAGACGTTGTGGCCACGTCCAGTCGCAGCCGCGCGAAATCGGATCCGGGCCAAGCCCCGTCGAAGACGGCCCTGCTCGCGTTCGCGGCGAGCCATCTGACTTCCGCCGATACCACGGCGCTCGTACGGAGGCTCGCCGCCCAGCGTCGAATCGCACTACCCGCGGGGCAGGCCGAGGTGACCGACCTCGCCGAGATCGTCTCCGAGCACATGGACGAATCGGCCGCCACCGCCTGCTTGCAGGAGCTGCGCCGGCGACACGAGATGGCCCTGCCGCTGGTTCCGCGCTGGGCCTAGACGATCCGGTCACACTGACGCCGTGCGCGTCCTCCTCGGACTCTGTGCTCTCGTCCTCGCCGTGCCCGCGGGCGCAACGGACGCTGCGCGGGCGCCGGTGGTCGTCGTCGATCCGGGACACGATCTGCGCGGGAACCCGGCGACCGAGCCGATCGGCCCGGGTTCGTCGAAGCAGAAGATCAAGGATGGCGGCGGTACGCACGGGGTCGTCTCCGGGCTGACCGAGGCGGAGCTGAACTTGCGGGTCGCGCTGCGGCTTCGGGCGCTGCTCGAGCAGGCTGGTGTACGGGTCGTGATGACCCGGAGGAAGACTGCGCAGACCAGCATGGGGAACATCGCTCGCGCACGAATGGCGAACGAGGCGGGCGCGAACCTGTTCCTGCGCATTCACGCCGACGGCTCCACCGATCGCAGCGTGCGCGGGACGCACACGCTCTATCCGGCGTTCCGGCGCGGGTGGACGGATGACGTCTACGCGACGAGCAGACGTGCGGCACGAATCGTCCAGTCGGAGACTCGAAGCGCGCTCGGCTTCCCGGACCGA
The DNA here is from genome assembly GCA_963746435.1 of uncultured Actinomycetes bacterium. GTDB lineage: Bacteria > Actinomycetota > Thermoleophilia > Gaiellales > Gaiellaceae > GMQP-bins7. Next base: position 214,281 of record CAVVAZ010000018.1, on the reverse strand, counting down.
GGGCTCCAGGAGCGCTCGGACTTCACCGGATTCAACTGGTCGGACGTGCCCGTGATCCTCGTCGAGATGGGTTTCATGACAAACCCAGCCGAGGACCGGCTGCTTGCGACCGAGGCGTACCAGCGCCGCGCAGCGATCGGTCTCTGCCGCGGGACGCTCCGCTTCCTGCGGCGCGCCGGGGACTGCCGTTAGCGCCAGTCGACCGAGACGACCTCGATGGGCTGCTCGAAGCCCTTCAGCACCTCGGACCGGGGCTCGGAGAAGCGGAACGTGGTCTCCACGCCGTCGAGTGTCTCCCTGCTGACGAGAATCTCGGCAGGCCCTGCCGCCGCGCCGATGCGCGCGGCGACGTGCACGCTCTGTCCGCCGAAGTCGCTGCGATCTGCATCTGTGTGGAAAGCAGCACCCGCGTGGGCGCCGATCCTCACGTCCGGCGCGACGATCTCGGCAGCCAGAGCGCGCTGAATCGACACCGCCGCCTCGATCGCCGACCGCGGTTTCTCGAACGAGGCGAAGAAGCCGTCGCCGGTCTTCTTGACCACCACTCCGCCGCTTTCGAGGATCCGCTCGGGCACGAGCTGATCGTGCCGCGCGAGCAGCCTTCTCCACTTCTCGTCCCCGAGCGTCTCGAGCAGCTTGGTCGAGTCGACGATGTCCGTGAAGAGGAACGTGCGGCGTGTCTCGGCCTTTCCGAGGAGCTCCTTCACGCGTTCCTCGTCGAGCTTTGCACCCAGCCGCTCGAAGGTCGCGAGCGCGGCCTCGAGCTCGCTCGCCGACGCGTGCTCGTTCCCCTGGCGCCGGAAGGCGATGCCGAGCAGCAGCCGCGCCTGCGCGGTCTCGTACGGCGCGCCGACGCGCTGCCATTCGTCCCGTGCACGGCGCAGACACTTGGCCGCGGCGGTCCAGTCTCTCTCGGCAAGCTCGAGCTGGCCGAAGGCGTAGTGAACGGTGGCGTCGAAGGCCTCGGCGCGGCGATCACCGATCTTGTACGAGTCGACGATGCGCTCGAGCTCGTCCGCGGCCGCGCGAGCGGCCTTCGGGTCGGAAGCGGCGATCGCGATCTCGACCTGAGCCGGCAGGCTCCGCAGGCGCGCCAGGGGATCCTGCACCTCTTCGAGCGTGCGCGTGATCCCCGCGAGCGCGGCGTCGACCTTGCCCTCCGCCAGGCGCAGCAGTGCGAGACCGGGCTGCGGGTCACGCCCCAGCTCGTTCGAGGTGCGATACGCCTCTTCTGCACCCGCGAAGTCCCCGCGCCGACGACGGATCTCGCCGATCTCGTAGTAGCCGCCCGCGGTGATGTGTCGCTCGAAGTCGTGGAGCTCCTCGCACGCGGCCACCGCCTGAGCTTCCGCTGCGGGCCAGTCGCCCCGCAAGCGCATGATCTCCGCGCGATGGAGACGGCAGGCCCCCGGAAACCCGCTGACGTCGAGGCGATCGCACCAGCGGTTGGCCGCTTCGGTCCACTCCGCGGCGCGCCGGTAGTCGCCGACGTCGTGGCACGAGCTGATCGTCATGCAGTACACGAGCCCGGTGGAATACGGTCGCAGCTCGCCGCAGCCCGCGGTCGCTTCGTCGAGCAGGGCGAGCCCCTTCTCCACGTCGCCTCGCTTCACGAGCACGCGTCCCTTGCCGACGAGGGCCAGCGCTTGTGTGTCTCGGTCGTCCAACCGTTGAGCGATCTCGTACGCGCGGTCGAAGTCCTCGACCGCCGCGGCGAGATCCCCCTCGGCGAAGAGCGCGTTGACGGCGCGCGTGAGCGTCAGATAGCCGTGCTCGACCGACTCGGGCTGCGCTTCGAGCAGTCGCTCGGCGTTCGCGAACCAGCCCTTCGAGACGGCAAACGCACCCCGGCCGCTCTGATCCCAGGACAGCGTCAGCGCGATCCGCGCTGCCCCGAGCTTGTCGCCGGCCGCGGCGAACCCGGCATAGGAGCGCTCGCGCAGCCCGATCGCCTCGTCGAGCTTTCCCATCCACCAGGCTGAGTCGGCCTGGTGCTCGAGGTCGGCGGCCTTCAGGTCGTTCGCGTCGACGCTCGCGTATGCGTCGTAGGCCTCGCGCCATGCGTGACGGCCCGCGGCCTTGCGTGCGGCGTCCAGGGAGTCGACGAGCTGAGACATGGCTTCATTGTCACACCGAACCCGAGTCCCTGCCAGCGGGCGGCTTCGGCGATCGGCTTCTCCATCGACACGCATGCGATTGTCATGCCGTCCGGCATGGTGACCTCCGTCTCCTCGACCGGCCGGAAGCCGTACGCGAGATAGAGCAGCATCGGATCGACCTGCGCGACAGACTAGATCGCGCGCCTTTACGACAACGACCCTGTGCGGGATGATCAAAGCCCTGCACATCGGAGGAGGCACGAATGGCCCCGATCGTGAACAGCGTCGAGATCTCGAGGAGCCCCGAAGACGTCTTTGCCTATCTGACCGACATGAGCCGGTTCACCGAATGGCAGGAGCAGGTCGTGAGCGCCCGCCCGCTGGACGACGGGCCGATGGAGGTAGGCTCGAAGGCCTCGCTCACCCGTCGGATGGGCAAGCGCGAGCAGACGTTCACCACCGAGCTGACCGAGTGGAACCCTCCGCGGAGCTACGGGTTCCGCGGGATCGACGGCCCGGTCCGGCCGATCGGGAAGGGAACGCTCGAGCCGGTGGGCGACGGTCAGCGCACCCGCTTCACCTTCTCGATCGACTTCGAAGGGCATGGCATCGGGAAGCTCCTGGTGCCGCTCGTGGTCCGCAGGCAGGCGAAGTCGGAGATCGTCAAGAGTCACGACGCGCTGAAAGAGCGGCTGGAGCGCAGCGCCGCTTGATCCACTCGAACCCAGCGGCTGCGCTTCTCCCGCTTATCGATGTCCGCCCGAGGTCAGCGCTCGCCGAGGTATTCGGCGGCGAGCCGCTTCGGCGCTTGGATGAGCCAGGAGTCCTCGAGCCGCTCCAGCAGCTCCGCTCTGTCGACGGCCTCCAGCCGAATCTGTACGCCGGGGTAGCCGTCGTAGTGCGGGCTGGAGAAGTACAGGTCGGGCCGTGAGTCGAGGAGCAGCCGCTTCTCGTCACGGTCGACCCGCACGGCCAGGCCGCCGCCGTCGCGCTCGCGGGCCATCCAGGCGAAGAGCTTCCCGCGCACGCGCAGTGTGGGTCGATCGCCCGGAGTCTCTTCCACCTCGGGGAAGGAGAGAGTGAGCTCGCGAACCGTGTCCCAGTCGGCCATACGCCGAGGCTAGCTGCCTGCGAGGGAGGTGCGAGGGGCATCGCGCACGACCGATTCAGGCTAGGGTGGTGCTGGCATTCCGACGTCCCGACGAGCTGCTCGTGTGGCGACGTGGCTCGCACCATCGAATCCGAGAAGCGGATCGACGCCGATCGGGACTCGACAGATCGACAGAGAGGAAGGTCGATGGGCAACCGACAGCAGACGATGGCGAAGATCGCACGCGAGCGCTCTGTCAAGGAGCGTCGCGAGCGCAAGGAGGAGAAAAAGCGGCTGAGGAAGCTTGCGGCAGCCGAAGGAACCGACCTGACTGCTGAGGGCACCGAGCTGCCGGAAGGGGAGATCGACGCTACGTCAGCGCCGACCGAGGGCGAGTCGGAGATCGCCGACGAGCCGCCGGCGTAACACTTTCGCGCCGGCGCGTGGTGAGCTCAGCGCTACGCGCGCTCCTCGATTCTCATAAGCCCCAGCGCGACGATCGTGCGGTAGCTCGCGAACGCATGATGACCGGCCTGTAGCAGGTACTGGTTGCCTGCTTCGACCAACTGGCGGTAGACGTACAGGGGCACCCTCACCGAGCGTTCGCAGTCTTCCTTCGTGCATTCGCACGCGAACTCGACGAGTCCTTGCGCATCGGTCGTCGGGCTGGCCTCGGCCGCCTTTCGCTCGTTCGACTGCCGACGATTGACGCGATGAGCGATTCCGACCTGCACCGCGTCGAGCTCCTGGCTGGCCCTACTTGCCACGGGAGGTCTTCTTCTGCTTCTTCTTCTTGACCTTCATGCTCGGGAGACGCGCGCCCGCTTGCGCGTCGCCGGCGAGCGAGCTCGACCCTTTCTTCGGCTTGGCACTCATGTCGATTCCTCCTTCGAGGAGCGCGTGCGAGGTGCGTACCGGTGGGGCGACGCCGTCCCGGATGGCGGTGTCCGGATGACCTGTCGCGGGGTGCGGCTACCACTGGACACGTCGCGCCTTACGGCTCCTCCTGCCTCGAACGGATAAGGAGAGCGCGGGGCGCGCCTTCGGTATTCGTCCTGTGTCGTCGGAGTGTACGGGAAAGGCGCTGTCGTGCCGGCATTCAGGCCCGCGCGGGCGCGGGCTCGCCCTCGCTCGCGCCTTCGCCGACCGCGACGACGTCCTCGCGCCGTAGCAGCAGGAACAGCAGCACGGCAGCGACGGCGATGAGCAGCGGCGCTGCCGAAATAGGCGACGTGGAACCCGTCGACGAGCGCCTGCGCCTGGTCGTCGGCCGTCGGCTCTCCTCCGACGGAGGCGAGCGTGTCGTCGGTCGCGCTCACGGCGAACGTCGAGAGGATCGCCAGCCCGAGCGCGCCTCCGATCTGCTGCGCCGTGTTGTAGAGCCCGGACGCCAGACCGGCGTCCGAATCGGGGATGCCGCTCGTCGCGATGAGCGTGATCGGCACGAACACGAGGCCCATGCCGATCGACGCGAGGATGATCCCCGGCAGCAGGTCGGTCACGTACGACCCGCCCGGCTGCAGGCGCATGAAGAGCAGCATTCCGACGATGGCCATCGTCATGCCGATGAGCGGAAGCTCGCGGGCGCCGACCTTCGGCACGAGCGCCTGCGACAACCCGGCCCCGACGATGATCCCGGCGGTGAAGGGAAGGAAGGCGAGCCCCGCCTCGAGCGGCGAGTAGCCGAGAACGCGTTGCATGTACAGGGTGTTGAAGAAGAACATCGCGAACAGGCCCGCCGCGACGAAGAACATCGACACGTTCGCGGCGCGGACCGTGCGCACCCGGAAGATGCTCAGCCGCACGAGCGGCTCGATCGAGCGACGCTCGATGAACACGAATGCCGCGAGCAGCGCGAGCGCGATCCCGCCGACGACGAGCGTGTGCGCCGATCCCCAACCCTTCTCCTGGGCCTTCACGATCGCGTAGACGAGGATGAGGAGGCCCGCCGTCACCGTCGCGGCGCCGGCGAGGTCGAAGCTCTTGTGCGCGCGCTCGTCCTTCGACTCCGGCACCAGGCGCAGGGACGCGACGAACACGGCGATCCCGACCGGGATGTTGACGAAGAAGATCCACGGCCAGGAGAACGCGTCGACGAGGATCCCGCCGAGCAAGAGCCCGACCGCGCCACCGCCGACCGCGATCGCGGCCCACACGCTCATGGCCTTTGCGCGCTCGGCGCCCTCGGCGAACGTCGTCGTGATGATCGAGAGCGCGGCCGGCGCGACGAGCGCGGCGCCGAGCCCCTGCAGCCCGCGGCAGACGATGAGGATCTCCGAGCTCGGCGCAAGTCCGTTCAGAAGCGAGGCGACCGTGAAGATCACGACGCCGACGAGGAAGATCCGCTTGCGGCCGACGAGATCCCCCGCGCGCCCGCCGAGCAGCAGGAAGCCGCCGAAGACGAGCGTGTACGCGTTGACGATCCACTGCAGGTCCGCGTCCGACATCTCGAGGTCGGCCTGGATCGACGGCAGCGCGACGTTCACGATCGTCGCGTCGAGGATGACCATGAACTGCGCCATGCAGACGAGCACCAGGACGAGCCAGGGGTTGACGTGGTGCTCGTGCGCGGCAGGCCGGGTGGCGGCGTGTTCACCCATGAGGCGTCACCCTAGCGATGCGTCGTTCAGTCGCAGCCCAGGTAGCGTCTTCGCGATGTCCGGGCTGGAACGCGGAGCTCGATTCCATCGCATCCGAGACGGCGTTCTCCGGTGTCGTCCGGGTCGATCGGGTGATCGAATCGAGGTGGCGAAGGCGTACGGCTTCGCGCACCGCGGCTACGAGATCGCCAACGAGGTCGACACCCGGTTCGCGATCGCCAGCGGTGTGAAGGGCCTGACCGCGCTCGCGGTCGTGAGCTTGATCGAGGACGGTGTTCTCGAGCTGTCGACGGCCGCCCGGTCGGTGCTCGGCCAGGACCTTCCGCTGATCGACGACGACGTGACGATCGAGCATCTTCTCTCGCACCGCTCGGGCATCGGTGACTACCTCGACGAAGACGCGGGGCTTGAGCTCACCGACTACCTGATGCCGGTGCCGGTGCACGAGCTTGCGACCACCGAGCAGTACGTGGCGGTGCTGGACGGGCACCCGAGGAAGTTCGCAGCCGGCGAGCGCTTCGCGTACTGCAACGGCGGCTATGTCGTGCTGGCGCTGATCGCCGAGCGCGCGAGCGGCGTTCCGTTCCACGACTTGGTGCGCCAACGTGTCTGCGAGCCCGCCGGAATGCGCGACACGGAGTTCCTGCGCTCCGACGAGCTTCCGGGGCGCACCGCTCTTGGCTATCTCGAGATCGACGGCGCGTGGAGGAGCAACGTCTTTCACCTTCCCGTACGAGGCTCGGGCGACGGCGGCATCTACTCGACGGCTGGCCGACATCAGCTCTCTCTGGAGGGCGTTCTTCGCCGGCCGGATCGTGTCCGGCCGACTGGGTCGGCGAGATGGTGCGCCCCCGCAGCGACGTGCCGGTCCGAGTCGATGCGCTACGGCCTCGGCTTCTGGCTGCACCCGTCGACCGAAACCGTGATGCTGATAGGCAGCGACGCAGGAGTCTCCTTCCGCAGCGTGCACGACCCGCGCGCGCGCGTCACGCACACGGTCATCTCGAACAGCACCGATGGCGCGTGGCCGATCACGCGGTACCTCGAAGAACGCCTCGTCATGTGAACGATCTCGGCGACCGTCGCGATTGGATGAGCGCACGCACCGGAATCGCCGGCCGCGGAGCGCTCGTCTGGTGGGCGCGCCCGGCGGTCGTGGTGTCGTTCCTGTACCTCGTGGTCCTCTGGGCAGCTCGTCCGTGGAAAGCGGGCGACACGCCGTTCGTCCTCGACGGCACCGATGCGCTGACCGAGTGCCTGTCCCGCCGAGACTTCGTCTCCTGCCGCTTCTCGGGAGAGCTGGACTTCTGGGGGCTCATGAGCCCGATGGGAAACTGGCCGCTGCTCCAGCACATTCCCGATCTCGCCCTGGTCGGGCTGGGCGTCGATGCGCACAACGATCGCGAGCTGGCGTTCGTGCTGCTCGGCGTGGCGGGGGCGCTCGGCTCCGTGCGGCTCGCCTGGCTGATCCTGTCGCGTACCGGACAGAGCGCCTGGTTCTGGGGCTTCTTGCTGGTCGTCTCGAGCGGCCCGATCCTCTTCTACGCGCGAACGACATTCGGCGAGACGCTTGCAACGGGACTCCTCGTCGGTCTCGTGGCTGCGACGGCGCTTCAAGCTCCCGGGCCGATCGTCGGCCTCGCGGCACTCGCAGCGTCCCTGACGAAGGAGACCGCCTACCCTTTCGTGGCGTTGCTCGGGCTACTCGGCCTCGTGCTCGCGAGGCAACGGACCGGGCAGCCGATCCGCACGCATGTCGTGTGGGGCGGCGCGGGCTTGGCGGTCGGTATCGCGCTGGCCTCGCTCTTCAACGTCATTCGCTTCGGCAGTGTCCTGAACACGAGCTACCTCGAGCCCGAGCTCCACACGCCCGGCATCGGCCGGACCCTGGAGTACGTCGTCGCCCTCTTCGTGTCACCGAGCGGAGGGATGCTCGTCTTCTGGCCTGCGGCGAGCTTCATGCTCGCGACCGCGTGTCTTCTTCCGCTCGTGCTCCGGTCCGGCCGGCGTCTCGACCTCCGTCCGGCCCTCGTCCTGGTCGCCGTGATCGCCGGCCTGACTATCGGATTTGCCTCGTGGTGGACGCCCTTCGGCTGGTCCGGGTATGGACCAAGACTCACGTTTCCCTGGGTCCTGCCGCTGGTCCTGATCGGCCTCGTCGCCTACGGCGAAGCGCTCGGACAGCTCGCGGGACGCCTGGTCGCGCCCACGTGGCGATTGCTTCTCGTGTTCGCCGTCATCTTCGCCTTCGCGCTTCCGCACGTCGGCCAGATGTGGCAGCCCGACGCGACCGGCGAGTTCTTCCAGGACAAGGACCCTCCCTGCGATGCGCCGTGGAGAGGCGGTGTCGCGGAATGGCACGAGTGCCAGCACGAGCTGATGTGGTTGAGCCGCCCGATGGGGGTGTACGCGCTCGACGGAGTCGGGACGACTGGAGGAGTCGTGACGAGCATCGCGGTCGCCGTGGCATTGCTCGGCTGCCTGATCCTGCTTCGCGACGAGCTACCTGGCGATCGAGGAAAGCGTCAGGTGGGCGGAGCCGCGCGAGACGGTTCCACCTGACGCGGATGCGCGTGCGTCCACATTTCGTACGCGAGTGGCCAGAGCGCAGCGATCCCGGCCACGCCGATCACGATCTGCGCGGCGCCGAGCGGAACGAAGCGCGCCGCCGCCATCACGACGAACGCACCGGCGACGAGCCACGTGAGCTGCCCGCTCAGCACGGCGCTCCGCACGATCCCGATCGCGAAGCCGACAACCCCGAGCGTGAAGCAGATCCCGCTCGTCACGAGGACGGGGATGAACCAAGGAAGAGCTCGGTCTGAGCAGCCGCGCCGTCGCCGCCCGTTTCGGCGGCGGCGAGCAGCGTGAATTCCATACCCACCAGGATCGGGAACAACGCGCTTCCCATGACAGCGAACGGGAGCCCCCGAACGCTCCAGCGTTCCTCCCCGCCTCGCGCAGATAGCTCCGGAGAGCGATGAACGCGAGCGCTATCAGCGCGTATCCGATGCCGATCGCAAGGTGTGAGAGTCCCCAGCGAGTCGTGTCGGAGGCCGCTGCGCCTGCGAGCGCCGCCTCATCCGTGGGCTTCGCGACATAGGGGTGGTACAAGAACCGAGAAGCAGCACAGTCGGGGCAATGGCGACAATGGTTGCTCGGAGCCGTGCTTCCGTCGTCGCGGACACGGCGATCTCCTCTCGCTTCCATGCCGGTAGGCGACCAGTCGGTCACAACGATCTTGTCACGCCATCTGCGGGATTCCAATTCTCGCGCAGGGCAGCCGACTTCGTTGGGCGCCTCGAGTCAAGGTGGCGTCGTAGCCGGCCCTCCGAATGCCTAGGATGGTCGTCGTGCAGAACTCATCGGTCGCGACCACTCCCGCCGTCGAGGAGCAACTCGAGCAGCATCGCGGAGAGCTCATCGGGTACTGCTACCGGATGCTCGGGTCCGCCTTCGAGGCCGAGGATGCCGTGCAGGAGACGCTCTTGCGCGCGTGGCGGAGCTTCGAGCGTTTCGAGGGCCGGGCGGCCCTGCGCTCGTGGCTCTACCGCATCGCGACCAACGTGTGTCTGGACATGCTCAAGGGCCGCGAACGCCGCGCGCGGCCGATGGACCTCGGGCCGGCGCGCGAGCCCGTTGCCGAAAACCTGAGCACGCTCCCGGAGGTCACCTGGATCGAGCCGATTCCCGACGGACGCATCGTGCCCGAGGGAGACCCCGCCGAGATCGTCGCCGCCCGCGAGACGATCCGACTCGCGTTCGTCGCTGCGTTGCAGCACCTACCGCCGCGTCAGCGCGCCGTGCTGATCCTCTGCGAGGTGCTGCGGTGGAAGGCCTCCGAGGTTGCGGAGCTCCTCGAGACGAGCGTCGCGTCGGTCAACAGCGCGCTGCAGCGCGCGCGTGCGACCCTCGAGGCGAGCAATGTGACCGCCACTACGACCGCGCGCCCGGTGGACGAGGCGGACGCCGAGCTTCTCGCTCGCTACGTCGAAGCGTTCGAGCGTTACGACATGGAGGCGCTCACGTCGTTGATCCACGAGGATGCGACACAGTCGATGCCGCCGTATGAGCTCTGGCTTGCCGGCCGCGACGACATCTTGAACTTCTGGGTCGGGCCCGGCAACACGTGCCGCGGCTCACGCGTGATCCCGGCGATGGCGGCGAACGGCGCGCCGGCGTTCGCGCAGTACAGGCCCGACCCGAGCGGTGATGGTTACGAGCCCTGGGCGCTGCAGGTGCTCGAGATCGAAGAGGGCAGGGTCGTCGAGCTCACGTTCTTCCTGGACACGGAGCGGGTATTCCCGCTCTTCGGACTGCCGCTCGAGCTCGAGTCGTAGCGCGGGGGCCGACCCCGCGGTCAGCGATTTGCGGTGTGATTGAGCACAGCCGCGATGACCTGATCCCACACCGCCCGAGGCGGCATCTCGTGTCCCACCCCTTCGAGGGGCACGAGCCGCGCACCGGGGATCGCGGCGGTGAGCGCTTCGGCGTGACCGTACGGAAACAGCGGGTCGTCGGTTCCGTGGAAAACCAGGGTCGGCGCCGTGATCTCGCCGAGCCGCGGACGCATCGGCTCTCCGCTTTCGAGGATCCAGTGGTTCGTCATGCTCGCCTCGATGTCCACGGTGCGGTCGACGATCCTCCCGAGCAGAGTCCGCAATCCCTCTTCGTCGAATTGCAACGAGCCGGCGAACGGGCGCTGGCCCTCGACGAGGTAGTCGATCACCGCGTCTCGGTCCGACCAGTCGGGCGGCGGATCCGGCTCGTCGAACGCTGACGCCAGCTCCGGAGACATCGGTGGCAGGTCGGGGTTGTCCGGACCTCCGGGCCCGCCGGGACTGGTCGACATCAGCGTCAGCGAGCCGACCCTTGCCGAATGGTCGAGCGCCAGACGCTGCGCGAGTCCACCGCCCATGGAGATGCCGACGACATGGGCGCTTGAGATCTGCAGCGCGTCGAGCACACTGACGGCGTCCGCGACCAGGTCGGCCTGGCCGTACTGCGGCGCGCCCGGCTGGTAACTGACCGATTGCCCGGTATCGCGCAGGTCGTAGCGGATCACGTATCGCCCGCCGGACGTGAGTCGCTCGCAGAATTCGTCCTCCCACCAGTCCATCGAGCTCGCGGCCCCGGCGATCAGCAGAATCGCCGGGGCGGCACGATTACCGAAGGTCTGGACGCAGAGGTCGACCCCGTTGGCTTGCACAGTTGTCAAGACGTGGCGGCGCCAGCCGCCGTCTCCTCGCCGACTTCGAGGGCGCTCGGGTTCATCCAGAAGATCTCCCAGAGATGACCGTCGAGATCCTGGAAGCTCCGCCCGTACATGAAGTCCATCTGCATCGGGTCGTTCGCGGGCGCACCGCCGGCCTCGAGCCTGTCGGCGAACGCGTCGACGTCGTCCCGGCTCTCCGCGGACAGAGCCATGATCGCCTCCGTGTGCTTCGTCGCGTCGACGAGTTGCTTTTTGGTGAAGTCCTGGAATCGGTCCTGCACGAGCAGCATGACCACCGCGTCGTCGTTGACGATCATCGCGGTCGCGTTTTCGTCGGTGAAGCGCGCGTCGAACGTGAAGCCGAGCTTCGTGAAGAAGTCGACGGACTTGTCGAGGTTCGCCACCGGAAGATTGACGAATAGCTTGCGCGCGCCTGTGCTTGTCATGCGCTTTCTCCCTCTGTTGCGTTTTGGATTCACTGGTTAGACGCGGGTCGGCCGGCGAACTCATCGCTCCGCACCTCAGCCGGGCAGACATCTGTGAGGCCCATGAACGCGACGAGCTCGAGCAGCTCGCCGGACGCGTTGCACAGGCGGACTTGACAGCCATGTCGCCGGGCGGCGAGCTGAAGCCGTGCCAGCGCGTCGACCGTCACCGCGTCAGGATCAACACCCGTCACGTCACAGAGGACGACGTCTGCGCCGCTTGTCTCCAGCGATGCGCAGATACGCTCACAGAGCCCGGGCAGATCGGTACGCGCGATCGGGCCGCGGACGGCGAGGGCGACCGTTCGCGTCTTTGAGAAGCCCATTCGAGATATAGACCGGCTGGGCGGAAGAATCTCATCGACAGATGAGTTCTAGGTAGTTCAACCGTCTGTAGTGAAACCGCAACGACAAGAGGGGTAGAGAGATGACTGAACACTCGGTGGGAGCTCCGCCCGAACGGCGCGCAGCCCATGAGCGCCTCGCTACGGGAGCGCTCGCGCGCTGGACGCGAGCCTGCGCCACGCACCCGTGGCGGGTCGTGATCGGCTGGGTCGGGATCGTCGTGCTGCTGGTGGCCCTGGTCGGCACGGTCGGGGGCGAGCTCCGCGACGAGTTCGAGATCCCGGGGTCCGAGACGCAGAAGGCGACCGACCTGATCGAGGCCGAGTTCGCGTCCGAGCAGGGCGGCGTCCTGAACGTCGTCTTCGCAGCGCCCGAAGGAGAACGCCTCGACACGTCCGAGCGCAAGGCGGCGATCCAGAAAGCCATCGCCCTGCTCAGGTCGGACGAGTTCGCACCGACCGAGGACAAGGCGGGGCTGACCAGCGTCGCCAATCCGTTCGGCGAGCAGACGTTCTCCGACGACGGCCGCATCGCCTACGCGGAAGCCCAGTTCGACCGAGTGATCTACGACGAGGACCGGGAGGCGGTGCTCGCCGTTCAGGATGTGGTTCGCGAGACCGTCGAGCCGGTCGGCGTGACGGTGGAGTACAACGGCGAGGCCGAGTTCCCGCCGGTCGAGCAGGGCACTTCGGAGCTCCTCGGCCTGCTCGCGGCGATCCTCGTGCTGCTCATCGTCTTCCGGACCTTCGTGGCGATGCTCATCCCGATCGCGCTGGCGATCGTGGCGCTGGCGACGGCATTCCTGCTCCTCTTCATCCTGGCCGGCCTGACCGACATCAACACGATCACGCCGATCCTGGTCTCGATGATCGGACTCGGCGTCGGCATCGACTACTCGCTCTTCATCGTCACGCGCTTCAGACAGCTCCTGCACGAAGGGCTTTCTCCGCGAGACGCCGCATCGGAGGCGGGGTCCTCGGCCGGACGTGCCGTGTTCTTCGCCGGCCTCACGGTCGCGATCTCCGTGGCCGGGCTGGCGTTCTTCGGTCTCGACTTCGTCACCAAGCTCGGCATCGGCGCTTCCCTGGGAGTGCTGACCACCGTGCTGATCGCGAACTCACTTCTGCTCGCGGTGCTGGCGTTGCTCGGGAGCAAGATCGACCGGTTGAAGGTGCCGTTCCTGCCGCCGTTGGACGACTCGGAAGAGGCTCGCGAGAGAACCCTGGTCGCCCGCTGGGGCCGGTTCGTGACCGCGAACGCCAAGGTCGTGTTCCCCGTCGTACTCCTGCTCGTCGTCATCCTGGGGTCGACGTCGCTGCTCGTGCGCTTGGGCGCCGCAGATCAGGGCACGCAGCCCACCGCGCAGACGAGTCGTCGGGCCTACGACCTGCTGGCGGAGGGCTTCGGGGCCGGCTTCAACAGCCCTATTCCCATCGTCGTCGACGTGAACGGCGACGAGGAGGCGCCGCAGCGAATCTTCGAGGGCGTGCAGAATCTCGACGGCGTCGCCTCCGTGGGTGAGCCCCAGCTGAACGACGAGGGAACGGTCGCGATCGTGTTCGTGACCCCGGACTCCGCTCCGCAGGACGAGGCGACCGATGCCCTCGTGGACCGCTTGCGGGACGACGTCGTGCCGACGGCGACCGCGAACGGGGATGCCGTGGCATACGTCTCGGGCCTCACGGCGGCTTTCAAGGACATCGCCGATCGAATCTTCGAGCGGGCGCCACTGTTCCTGCTCTTCATCATCGGCGTCACGTTGATCGTGCTCGCGATGGCGTTCAGGTCGATCGTGATCGCGGCGACCGCGGCGGTCACGACGATCCTCTCCGCCTTCGTCGGCTTCGGTGTGCTCACGCTGGTGGTCCAGGAGGGTCACCTGCTCAGCCTCATGGGCCTCGATCAGACGGGACCGATCGAGACCTTCGTGCCTCCCATCACGTTCGCGATCCTCTTCGGCCTGTCCATGGACTACATGGTCTTCCTGATGAGCCGCATCCGCGAAGAGCACGTGCACGGTCTCAAGACGCGGGCTGCGGTCGAGCACGGGATCTCGGCGATCGGCCGGGTGGTCGTTGCTGCGGCGCTGATCATGGGCACGGTCTTCGCGGCGTTCATCCTGAGCGCCGATCGCATCCCGAAGGAGTTCGGCCTCCTGCTCGCGGTCGCGATCCTCACCGACGCACTGATCGTGCGGATGACGCTCGTTCCCGCGTTCCTCACGCTGCTCGGCGAGAAGTCGTGGTACATCCCGCGGTGGCTCGACCGAACACTTCCGAACGTCACTATCGAGCCGCCGCACGATCGCGAGACGCCGGTTGCCGGCGCCTTCAAGCACCCGGCCGAGCCTGTCAGCGAGGCGTGACGGTTCGGCCGATGAGTTCCGCGTTCTCGGCGGTCTGAGTTTCTGAGACCGCCAAGAAGGAGGGAGACCGGATGACCATGGACACGCGCACCCGCTGGCTCGCACTGCTCGTTCTGTGCCTCGGGGATCTGATGATCGTCCTCGACGTCACGATCGTCGGCGTCGCGCTGCCGTCGATCAAAGAGGACCTCGGCTTCTCCGAAGAGTCGCTCGCCTGGGTCGTCAACGCCTACCTGCTGACGTTCGGCGGCTTCCTCCTGCTCGGCGGGCGGCTAGGCGACCTGTTCGGGCACCGGCGGCTGTTCCTCATCGGGATCGCGCTCTTCACGCTGGCCTCGCTGGCCTGCGGGCTCGCAGGCTCGCAGGAGTTCTGCTCGTGGCGCGCGGCGGTCCAGGGCGTCGGGGGCGCGGTCGTCTCCGCGGTCGCGCTCTCGCTGATGATGACGCTGTTCACCGAGCCGGCCGAGCGCGCGAAGGCGATGGGCATCTTCGGCTTCGTCGCCTCCGGCGGCGGGAGCATCGGTGTGCTCCTCGGCGGAGTTATCACGGACGTGCTCGGCTGGCAGTGGATCTTCCTCGTCAACCTCCCGGTCGGGATCGCCGTCGTCGGCTCTCTCTGCGGCTGCTGCCGGCCGCGCCCGGCATGGCCGCGAACGGACGTCTCGACGTCGCCGGCGCGATCACCGTGACCGCGTCGCTCATGCTCGCGGTCTACGCGATCGTGAACGGCAACGAGACCGGCTGGACCTCCGGCCGGACGCTCGGGCTGCTGGCCGCGGCGGCGGTGCTGATGGCGGTCTTCATCGCGATCGAGGCGCGCGTCGCGCGCGCCGCTCATGCCGCTCGGCCTCTTCCGGCTGCGCAACGTCGCCGTCGTCGAACGTCGTCGGCATCCTCTGGGCGGGAGCGATGTTCGCCTGGTTCTTCCTCTCCGCTCTGTACCTCCAGCTCGTGCTCGGGTACAGCCCGCTGCAGGTCGGCCTCGCATTTCTGCCGGGGAACCTCGTCATGGGAGCGCTCTCGGTCGGCCTCTCCGCGAAGCTCGTGATGCGCTTCGGCATCAGGCCGCCCTTCGTGGCCGGGCTGTCGCTCGCCGCCCTCGGCCTCCTGCTCTTCGCGCGCGCGCCCGTGGACGGGAACTTCGTCGTCGACGTCCTTCCGAGCATGATCCTGCTCGGCATCGGCGCCGGCATCGCCTTCAACCCCGTGCTGCTCGCCGCGATGAGCGACGTCGAGCCGAGCGAAGCCGGCCTCGCGTCCGGGGTCGTCAACACCTCGTTCATGATGGGCGGGGCGCTCGGGCTCGCGGTCCTGGCCAGTCTCGCTGCCTCGCGGACGGACACCCTTCTCAGCTCCGGCGAGACAGAGCTCGCGCGCTCACCGGCGGTTATCACCTGGCTTTCCTGGTCGGGGCGATCTTCGCAGTCGCAGCGGCGCTGATCGGCGGCGCTGCTCCTCCGGGAAGTGGCGCGGCGGCGACGCACCGGAGTCGGGGGTCGAGCCGCACGCCGACGGCGTCCTGAGGAAGATCCATGAAGTCTTCTGGCATCTCATGTCGCTCGACGGCTTCAGTCGTGGCGACGAGTAACGAGGGCTGTATGGACTCGAAGCTGGAGCTGGTGGCCAGTCCGCGTTTCGGATCGTGGAGCCGCGCGAGCGGCATTCTCAGGGAGCAGGTCGGCTCCGACGTCGTCCCGACCATGAGGGTCTCGGACGAGAACGGCATCGTTGAGCTGACGCCTCCGGTTCCGCGGCGGAGCACGATCGGGAACGGAATTACCAACGCGCGGCTTGGTGCTGCCCGGCCGCCAGCGCGTCGTTTCGGACATCGCACGCAGCGCACGCCGAGCTCGTCGAGCGAGGGGTAGAGGTCGGTGATCTTCAGGAGTTCCCGCGGGGCTCGTGCGCTTTCTTCAGCGATCCAGACGGCAACCTTTGGGCGGTCGAGCAGCTGCCTGCGCGCGATCGAAGCGCCGGCGCCTCTGCTTCCGTGTCGTCAAATGAGAGGAGAACGCCGATGGACCTGAAGCTCGAGTTGGTCTCGTTCCCGTCTCGGACGTGGATCGCGCAAAGGCGTTCTACCTCGAGAAGTCGCGGCTTCCGTCTCGACGTCGACACCAGCCCGACCGAGGAGTTCCGCGTCGTGCAACTGACGCCGCCCGGCTCGGCGTGCTCGATCACGATCGGGACGGGGCTCACCGACGCCGCTCCAGGCTCGTCCGGGGCACGCACCTGGTCGTGGGAGACATCGAGGCTGCACGGGCCGAGCTGGTCGCGCGCGGGGTGGAGATCGAGCGAGATCCGGCACTTCGAGCGGGCGGCATGGCGGCCAGGTCCGGATCCTGAGCACGCCGACTACAACTCGTTCGCTACTTCAGCGACCCCGACGGGAACACCTGGGTGCTGCAGGAGAGGCGAGGCGAGCCCACGCCACGACCATGACGACGGCGAATCGCTCGTTGCCCGAGACAACCGTCATTCCGGTCCTCGCGTATCCGGACGTGATCGACGCGGCCGAGTGGCTCTGCAGCGCGTTCGGCCGCGCCGACTGAGTCGGCACGCCGGTGGATCGCGGCTGAGCGTCGGACTCGAAGAGGGCCTGACCGAGCTGCGCCGGTCGCTGGCGGGCTCCGCGCTCGTCCCCGGCGACGCCGAGTACGACGCGGCGCGACGCGGCTTCAACGCCCTCGTCGATCGCCGGCCTGCGGTGATTGCGCGGTGTCTCGGCGCAGACGACATCGCGACCGCCTTCGACTTCGCACGGAGCACGGGCTCGAGGTCGCGGTTCGGGGAGGCGGGCACAACCCGGCCGGGCACTGCGTCGTGCGACGACGGGCTCGTGATCGACCTCTCGGCGATGCGTGGCGTCGAGGTGGACGCCGATGCGCGCATCGCCCGAGCGGACGGCGGCTCGACCTGGCTCGACTTCGACGCGGCCACGCAAGCGTTCGGCCTCGTGACGCCCGGAGGCGTCGTGGGCTCCACCGGCGTCTGCGGCCTCACGCTCGGCGGTGGCATCGGCCATCTGACGTCACAGCACGGCCTCACGTGCGACAACCTCGTCGGCGCCGAGCTGGTGACTCCGGACGGGTCCGTCGTCCGGGCGAGCCCAGACGAGAACGCGGAGCTGCTCTGGGGGCTTCGTGGTGGGGGCGGCAACTTCGGCGTCGCCACGCGGCTCGAGTTTCGCCTCCATCCGCTCGATCGTGTCGTCGGCGGCATGCTCGACTATCGCGGGAACGGTGTCCGCGACACGCTCCGCCGCTTCCGAGACATCGTCGCCGGCTCGCCGCGTGACCTCAGCTGCCAGGCGGTGATCGGCGTCGACGAGTCGCTGACGCCTGCCCTCGTCGTCGCGCCCTGCTACACGGGCCCGACTGCCGATCCCGAGGAGCTACGCGCGCTGCGTTCGGCGCCCGGGCCTCGTCGACCGACGCCGTGCGGCCGCACACGTTCCTCGAGCAGCAGCTCGTGTTCGACTCGCCCTACGGCGAGAACCGCCACTACTGGAAGGGTCACTTCGTGCGCGAGCTCTCGGACGAGCTGATCGACGAGCTCCTCGAGCGTGTCGTCGCGTTCGGGCGCCCGCCCGTGCAACGTCCTCTCGAGTCGCTGCACGGCGCGCCGAAGGACGTCGACGGCGGGCCGCTCGGCCCTCGCGTATCGCGACGCTGCGTTCAACGTCAGCGTCATGGCGGTCTGGAGCGACCCGGACGATGACGAGCTCCACATCGACTGGGCGCGCGAGACGGCGGCTGCGATCGAGCCATGGTCGCTCGGCGGCGGCTACGCCAACTACATGCAGGCCGACGAGCCGATCGAGCGCATTCGCGCCGCTTTCGGGGAAGCCGCCTTCGAGCGTCTTCGAGCACTGAAGACGACGTACGACCCGGCGAACGTCCTGCGGCGCAACCAGAACGTCCCGCCGCTTAGTGCGAGCGCCGCTCAGTCGGGGAGGAGTGGCATCTCGAAGCCGGAGTTGCGACCGAGGAGCAGGGCCCTGGTCACGGCGCCCGAGCCGAAACGGCTCACGCACTTCGTCGAGAGCGGCGTCGAGAGCCCAGTCGAGCTGAGGGTCGAAGGGCAGCGCGAGCTGGACGGCGTCGTCGTCCACGAGGTTCGGTGAGCGCGAGTCCCACGAGCGTGAGGCCCTGCGCCTCGATCAGCGGGGTGGCCGCGCGAGCAGCCCTCGCGCGGCGTCGAGGATCGACTGGCGTCTGCGTGTCGCCTGTGGCAGCGTGTGCGAGCGTGTCGCCCGCGAGAAGTCCGAGAAGCGAAGCCGCAAGACGACGGTGCGGCATGCCCGCTGCGCGTGCGCAGTCGTCGGGCGAGGCGGTCGACGATCGCGACGACGGTCGCATCGATCTCCTCGCTCGATCTCGGCGCGCGGCCGAGCGCCCGCTGCGACCCGATCGAGCGCCGGCGGCGGCCCGCTCGGACCGGCCGAGGGTCGCGGTTGTGCGCCAGCGCGTGCAGCTGTCGGCCCGTCGCGCGACCGAGCATCGCTACGAGCGCCGGCTCGCCGAGCCGCGCGACCTGGCCGACGGTCCCGATGCCGCGGCCGTGCAGCTTCGCGGCCGTCACCCGACCGACTCCCCAGAGCCGTTCGACCGGGAGGGGGTGGAGGAACGCGAGCTCTCGTCCGGCGGCACCACAAGGAGGCCGTTCGGCTTGGCGACGCCGCTCGCGACCTTGGCGAGGAACTTCGTCCTGGCGACCCCGACCGTGATCGGCAGACCCACCGCTCGAGCACGTCGTGCCGTAGCCGTACGCGCGATCTCCGCGGGCTGTCCCGGCGAGCCGCTGGAGCCCGCGACGTCGAGGAACGCCTCGTCGATCGACATTCCCTCGACGAGCGGCGTCGTGTCGTCGAAGACTGCGAACACCGCCTTGCTCGCTTCGGAGTAGGCGGCCATCCGCGGCGGCACCACGCGCCTGTGGGCACAGCCGGCGTGCCTGCGCCCCGCCCATCGCCGTTCGGACGCCGTGCGCTTTGGCCTCGTAGCTCGCCGCAAGCACGACACAGGCGCCGACGATGACCGGGCGCCCGCGCAGTCGCGGATCGTCGCGTTGCTCGACCGAGGCGAAGAACGCGTCGAGGTCGGCGTGCAGGATCGTCGCCTCGCAGGACACGAACATATGTTTGCACCATCGCGCGGACGAACTACCCGGGAACGGCTGTGAGCAGAGCGACCGCCGCGAGATACGTGGCGAGCACTAATAACGAGTCTCTTCCGAGGCCGATCACCTTCTTGTCATTTCTCACCAGCAGGCCGTACGCGAAGATGGCCGTCAAGAGCCCGCCGGTGGCGCCCAGCCAGAGCGACTGCGCACTCGCGGTCGGGAGCACCGGGCTCCCGGCTAGGAGATTGGCGAGCAGGAAGAACGTCAGCTGCATCGCCTTGCCGCCGTAAATGTCACTCATGGCGAGGCCGACTTGCCCGAGCCGTACGGCTTCGAAACCGCTCGAGATCTCGGGCAGAGCGGTGACGGCCGCGAGAATCGTCGCACCGAAGACGACCCCGTTCATGCCGAAGTCGCCCGCGAGCTGGTTCCCTGTGCTCTCGAGCATCACACCGGCGACGAGCGTGAAGGCCGAAGCAAGCCCGAACACGCCGACCACGAACTTCGTCGACGAGTTCTTGAAGCGGTTCGGTGCCTCACGTCCGGCAGGCTCGGGCGCGTCGCCGGCGATCACCCAGGCACGTCGGCGGCGGGCTCGGTTGAGACCCATGATGCCGAGGAGGAAGAAGACGGCGATCGCGATCGAGGCAGGGCTGACCGAGCCGACCGCAGTTGTCTCGGGAAGGTATCCGCCCATGAGTGCGATCGTGACCAGCCCGAGGACGAGCATCGACTCGAGCAGCGGGCTCGCGTCCGCCGCCAGCGAGGTCAGCGGCTGCTTACGGCGCGAGGTGGCATCGAGGAACACGAGCACGAGCGTCTGCATCGCAATGCCGCCGAGAAGGTTTCCGACAGCGAGCGACAGATGGCCGCTGAGGGCCGCCGACGCGGTGATGGCGAGCTCCGGCAGCGAGCCCGCGAGGCCCAGGAGGAGCATGCCGCCAACGGCGTCCCCGAGGTTGAAGCGGTCATCGAGAACATCGGTCGCTTTGGAGAGGTAGATCCCGGCGATCCAGGTCGCGACGCCCGCCGCGGCAAAGACGAGAAGGAGTACGGGAGTACCCCAGGGACTCACCCGACGACCCTAACGCGCTCGGGCGCTCCGCCATCTTCGCCAAAGCAGCAGCGGCTGCCGGGCTGGGCGAGTGGTGGAGATCACTCGCGAGCCATGGTGAGCGGTCAATTTCCCCAGAGCGGCCGGACCTCGATCGTCCCCATCTGGGCGACAGGGTGCCCGGCCGCGATCTCGACGGCCTCCTCCAGGCTGCCGCACTCGAGGATGTCGAACCCGCCGACCGCCTCCTTGGTCTCGGCGAACGGACCGTCGGTGACCATCGCCTTCCCGTCGCGGACGCGGACGGAGCGCGCCCGGCGAGGCGGAGCCAGCTGATCGCCGGTGACCCAGACGCCTCGCGCCTGGAGGTCGTCGAGCCAGGGGAGGCTCTCCTCGTCCGGAGTGTCAGCCGGATCGGGTTCGGTCTGCGCGTCCATGTTCTCGGCGTCCCAGCAGACCAGCATCAGGAATTTCATCGGCGTTCCTCCTCGTCGTTGTTTTCAGCCTTACCTCTGGACGACGCAGACGCTGGATCGAGATCGACACTTGCAAGATCGTCGGTGGAGATCGACGAGCTCGCCAGGCGGACATCGTTCTCTGTGAGAGGCCAGAATTGCGGCTCCTGGCATCATCTCGGGCCGGACGGAGGAGGCTCGTGCTGTGGGGAAGATGCACGCCGACGAGGTAGAAACGGATGTATCGCTCGTTGTCCGCCTACTCGCCGCGCAGTTTCGGCAGTGGGCGGACCTTCCGATCGAGCCGGTGCGCTCTGCCGGAACGGACAACGCGCTCTATCGGCTCGGCGACGAGATGGCCGTGCGGCTCCCTCGCATCCATTGGGCCGTGGGGCAGGTGCAGAAGGAGCGAGAGTGGCTGCCGCGACTAGCCCCGCTGCTCCCGCTTGCTATCCCTGTCCCGCTCGCGACGGGGATGCCGGCCGAGGACTACCCGTGGGAGTGGTCGATCTACCCATGGCTCGAAGGCGAGAATGCGACCATCGAGCGCGTCGCCGATCCCGACGACGCGGCGACCTTGCTGGCGCGATTTGTAGCCGCCTTGCAGCGGATCGATGCCGCGGGCGGGCCGCTCCCCGGGGAGCACAACTCTTCCCGCGGCGTGCCGCTTGCAACGCGTGATGCTGGGACACGCGCTGCGATCGCCTCCCTGGGAGGAGAGATCGAGGTCGACGCGGTGACCGCGGCGTGGGAGGCAGCGCTCCAGGCACCCGAGTGGAACGGCCCGCCCGTCTGGATCCACGGAGACCTGCAATCGGGCAACCTGCTGGCCATGGAGGGACGGCTCAGCGCGGTCATCGACTTCGGGTGCCTCGGCGTAGGCGACCCCGCGTGCGATGTCATGACCGCTTGGCTCTACCTCTCGGCCGAGACACGAGACGTCTTCCGCGCCGCGTTACCCGTCGATGACGCGACTTGGGCCCGAGGTCGCGGGTGGGCACTTTCCGTTGGGCTGGTCGCTCTCCCCTACTACGAGAACACCAACCCAGTGCTAGCCGGAATCGCCCGATGTGCGATCGACGAAGTGCTCGCCGATCGGGCATGAGAACCCGACGCGGATCTAGCGGAGCTCGAGCCGGAGCAGGACCTCGTTGTCGAACACGAGCTCCCCGGTTTGCTCGAAGCCGTACCCTCGTAGAACTCGATTGGGCTTCCCTCGCCCTGACCGGCGCTCGTGCTCAGCACCTCGACTCCCGGCCGGCCTCAAAGTACTCGACGATCAGGTCCAGCGTGGCCGTGCCGTAGCCTCGTCGCTGGTAGCGCTCGTCGATGAAGAGCTTCCAGAGGTACTGCGGGATATAGCCGCGGCCGCCGACCTCGTCGCTGATCATCACGAACCCGACCGGCGTCTCGTCCGCATACACCGCCCAGTACAACGCGCGACCGTCCGGCTCTGCGGCCGCTTCGCGCAACGAGTCGGCGACGTTGCTGACGAACCGCTGCTGGCCCGGAGATACCTCTAGAGCCTCGACCGCTTCCCGGTTCGAGTCGTCGATCGGCCGGAGCGTGACCATCGCCGCTAGGCGTGCCGTCCGTCGAGCCGGATCGTCCACGCGTCGATCGTGTCGAGCCGGAGATGCGTCCCGCTCCACGGATCGCGCGCGAGCGTCGCACGGACCGCGTCTTCCGACTCGGCCTCGACGACGAGCACCACGCGATGCTCGTCGGCGAGCGGTCCGCCCAGGACGACGAACCCTTCATCTACGAGCCCGTCCATGAAGGATGCGTGCGCGGGCCAACCGGACTGCTCCTCCAGCGGCCGCGAGGAGTCCCACTCCGGGCCGGAGCGGCGGTTCACGACGAAGAACGTCGCCACGCTCGCGTTCTACCAGACGAAGGGCGGGGAACCTACGCCTCGGCCGCGGCTCGCTCGAGGGCGTCGAGCTCGATCTTCCCCATGCTCAGCATCGCCTGCATGACCCGCTGCGACTTCTCCCGGTCGGGATCGCCGAGCAGCTCGATCAGGCGAGTCGGAAAGATCTGCCACGACACGCCGAACTTGTCCTTCAGCCAGCCACACGGGCCTTCTTCGCCGCCCTCGCCGAGCTTGCTCCAGAACGCGTCGACCTCCTCCTGCGTCTCGCAGCTCACCTGGAACGAGATGGCCTCGCTGAACGTGAACTCGGGCCCGCCGTTCAAGGCGACGAACTTCACCCCGTCCAGCTCGAAGCTCACGGCCATCACCGTCCCCTCCTCACGCGGGCCCGGCCTCTCCGTAGTGGGCGACGTCGAGGATCCTCGAGTTCGGAAACACCGACGTGTAGAACCGTGCCGCCTCTTCGCCTTCGGTGTCGAACCACAGGCATGGAGTGATCTTCTCGATCATCTCTCGGTCCTTTCTCGCACGGATCGGTCGAATGGCGCTTCCCTCCTTAGACCACCGCGCCGGCGAGAACTCATCGGTCCAGTCGGGACGCGCCACGGGGCGGGCTCGCAGAGCACCCTATTCGGGAAGCCAGCCCTCGCGGTAGCCCGTGTACTCGCGTCTGGTGAGGTGCCCATACGCCTGCTGCGCGTCGGTTGTCTCCTGCTCGACCCCCGCGCCGTGGCGAAGCGCGGCCTCGTCGACGCTGTAGCCGCCCCAGCCCGGTCCGTCCTGGTGCTCACGAGCGCCGACTGCGAGCACGACGCAGGGTCCGCTCCCCGCGCCGAGAATCGTGTGCTTCGTCCCGGCAGGGCAGTGCACGAGGTCCCACTGTCGAAGCGGACGCTCCTCGCCCTCGACGATGAGCAGCGCCTCGCCTGAGAGCACGAGGAAGTCCTCCTGATCGGCCTCCCAGTGGTACATCGCCATCGGCACACCCGGCTCGAGGACGGTGACGTTGATCCCCAGCTGCGCGAAGTCCGTGTCCCCCTCGAAATCGCAGATGGCGGATCGCTCCGGCGCGTGGATCCAGCGCGACTCACGCGCGTTCAAGACGAACCAGCCGTCCCCGTTGGGAACGAGCCCGTGCTCGGTCGACTCCAGCCGCGCCTCAGGAATCATCGCTCGGGAGCTTGCCGCAACAGTGCAACGCAACGCAACGCAACGCCAACTCGAGATGCTGCGTGCTGGATGTCGCCGCTTCAGGCACGGCCGAGCGCTGTCCAGGCTCGCGCCGAGATCGCGAATGGCGGTGCCGGAAGCCGCTCTCGACAGCGTTCGCGAAGTTGCTCTAGGCGCTCCGGGTCGAGCCTGGCGACGTACGCTCCGGCGGGGCCGACGCCGAGCGTGTACGGCTCCCACCAGTCCTCGAACGTCGGGTGCTCCACGCTGACCGAGAGCGCGCTCTCCTCTACTTCGTGCAGTCCCGCTGCCCGGAACAGCTTCGACAGGTCACCTTCGCTGGCTCCTGCAAAACGCGACTCGTCCTCGACTTCGTCGTCGAGCTCGCGCACGGCCTCCCAGTAGACGCTCAGAGGGCCGTGGCCGCCGGCGTGGTCCCAGACGCACGCTGCAATGACACCGCCCGGCCGAGTCACGCGGCCCATCTCACGCAAGCCGGCGACCGGGTTCTCCATGAAGTGCACCACGAGCTGTGCCAGGCTCGCGTCGAAGGCATCGTCTTGAAACGGCAGCGCCTCGGCGGGTGCGCGATGCACGGTGACCTCGGGATAGCGCACCCGAACCGCGGCGACGAACGGTTCGGAGGGGTCGACGGCGGACACAGCGCCAGCTCCCAGACGGCTGACCAGCTCGGCCGTGAGCGCTCCGGGCCCGCAGCCCACGTCGAGCACCTGCTGTCCGCTCGACACCCCCGCAAGATCCGCGAACTGTGGGGCGAGTGGCACCGAGTACCGCCCCATGAACCGGTCGTACGCCTCGGCAGCAACAGTGAAGCTCATCGGGCCAATCTAAGCGGACGGGCCGGGCACTGTGCGTCTGACGCGCACATGAGCTCGCCTTGGGGCAGAGTGAGGTGCGTGGAAGTGGTGGCGTCGCGACAGCTCTCGGCGCTCGCGGGCGTAGGCGGACTGCTGGAGGACGCTGGAATCGACTCGTGGCTCTTCGGCGGCTGGGCCGTCGACTTCTACGCGGGCTCCGTCACGCGCGCGCACGACGACGTCGACCTGGCCATCTGGCTGGAGGATCTTCCGCGGGTCGCCGAGCTCCTCGAGGTAGACGGCTGGCGACACGCACCGGCTGCGGACGAGGACGGCGGCACCGGCTATGAGCGCGGCCCGGTCCGGCTCGAGCTCACGTATCTCGTCCGCGCCGACGATGGACGCATCTTCACACCCGTGCGCCACGGAGCGGCCGTGTGGCCCGACGAGGCGCTTTCGAACGACGTCGGCGAGCTCCGCGGCGTGCGCTCGCGGCTCGTCGCGCTCGCATCGCTCATGCGGGACAAGTCGTCGCCTCGCGACGACCCCGCAGATGCCGCCAAGGATCGTGCCGATTTCGAGCAGTTGGCCCGGCGTGGAGCTTGAGCTGGCTGTCCTTGCCGCGGGTTTCTGGCCTTGGAGCGGCGGGTATCCGCAGCCGAACACCCACGATTGGAGGCGACATGCTCGGCGTGACCAGACAGAGTCGAATGGAGAAGGTGAAGGACGCTTTGGCAGAGGTCGTGACGTACACGGACGAGCTCGTACGTGACGAACGGCTGCGCTCACACGTGCGTTCCGCGGTCGACCATGGCGCGGCAGCCACCGGCCGGCTTCGACACGACATCGGTGGGGGCAACGTCACCTCGCGCCTGGCAGCGGACAAGAAGCTGCGCAAGAACCTGCGCGCGCTGCTCGACGACATCGACCGCGCAGGCGATCGGCTGCGACGCAAGCGCAGCCATAGGGTCCGAAACGCACTGTTGATCGTGGCGGGCACCGGAGCGGCTGTCGCAGTGGTTCCGAATGCGCGTCGGTGGGTCACGGATCGTATGTCTGCGTCCCAGAACGGGCACATGCCCGCGGACGCGGCGACGGCGTAAGTCCGAGGCTCGACGGCCCGAGAGAAGCGAATCTCCCATCAAGCTAGAGCACGCTCGGGCAGCTGGGCGTGGCGTCGCTGGACGAGACGCGACGCTGCGGTGCTTACGGGGCTGGAAGCCCCGCCCGGAAGGCTTCGGTGAAGTACTCGGTGTCCTCGTCCGGCGCTTCGATCACCAGGCCTTCGCGGGCGACGCTCTCGGCGACTTGCATCTTCTCGAATAGACGTTCGATGTCGATCCGAGAGCAGACCGACTATGGTGTCCCTCGATGTAGTGCTCCGCGACGGATCCGAGAATCAGATCGCGCAGGCGGGACGCTGACTCCGAGGTGATCACGCCCTCGGGGGAGGCAGAAACGCAATCGCCCATGAAGAGAACTCCGTCGGGCTCGACGTACATCACGCACGAGTCGGCGCTGTGGTCTCCGCCGATGTGACTAACGCGGACCGTCACGCCGCCAAGGTCGATCTCGATCTCATGCTGGAAGATGATGTCGGCCGGAGCTACCTCGACTGCTCGCGGCGACGGCATCTCCGCCTTGACATCTGCAACGTGTTGTGCGGACGAAAGACCATCGGCAACGCGCCGGTCGAGGCCTTCGTCGCTCCAGTCTCTGTCCGCCAACTCGATAAGCCCCTCAGCGGTGAGCGCATGCGCGATCACGATCCCACCCACTTCGACTCCGCCTAGGACGTGATCCCAGTCGGAGTGCGTGTAGACGATGGCGCTTGGACGTGCATCGCACGCGACCAGGAGCGCGTCCAGGAAGGCCCGTGTGTGCGCCGTTGACGAACCCGCGTCCAGCATGAGCGTGCGCCGGTCGCCCACGACCCCGCATAGAGACGGACGGTCGGGCGGCCCCGGCGGCATCCAGTACAGGTGGTCTGTGATCTGCGCAATCGCGCTCATTGCCCAGGAGTATCCCGCGCCACTCGCTCAGGCCGCTTTGCGTGCTCAAGCGACATTCCCGCATACTCGCGCAGGCGAGCGCTGATTCCCCACGGCCGGGCGTGAGTCATGCGCGTAGCGGGCCTGGTGGGCCCGGCCGCGTGTAACGGAGTGGCTCACCAGCCTTTGGCTTGGTGGGCAATGGGAGTAACGTGTACGGACGACCGACGGTCGCGCCGTGGAGCCGCCGCCCACCGATCGAACTCCGCTGTGCCGTTGATGGAGTCGGGCTCTTGTCGCGGAGCTGGGAGGAACTTCGCCGAGCCAATCCAGGCGACACCAGAGAACCAAGATCTCCAGAGAGGGGAGCTACTCATGACCGAGTCCGACACTCCGACCGTCGTCCTTGTCCACGGCGGATTCGTGGACGGCTCTGGCTGGCAGGGCGTCTACGAGTAGCTAAAGAAGCACGGTCACAACGTCGCCGTTGTGCAGAACCCGACGATTTCGCTCGAAGGCGATGCCGCCGCGACGAATCTCATCCTCGACGCGCAGGACGAACCAGTGATACTCGTCGGCCATTCCTACGGCGGCGCGGTGATCACCGAGGCGGGTACCCATCCAAACGTTGCTGCGCTCGTTTACATCGCGGGCTTTGTACCGGACAAGGGCGAGTCGGTGAACACCCTCATCGGGAGCTTCCCGACCGATGGCCCGCAGCCGCCGATTCTTCCGCCGCGGGACGGGTTCCTCTTTCTCGACCGGGAGAAGTTCCATGCGTCATTCGCAGGTGACGTGAGCGCCGAAGAGGCCGCGTTCATGGCCGACTCGCAAGTCCCGTGGGGCGTTGGCGCCCTGGGCGGCACGATCAGCGAGCCTGCGTGGCAGAGCAAGCCAAGCTGGTACCTGGTCACGACCGAAGACCGGATGATCCCTCCATCTGCCCAGCGCGAGATGTCTGCGCGAGCGGGTTCGACCGTCATTGAGGTCGCAGGCAGCCATGCAATCTACGTCTCGAAGCCTGCAGCCGTTGCCGAACTTATCCAAACGGCGGTCAACGCGACGATCCCTGCTGCGGTCGGCGCCTAGCGTTCGAGCAGAGAAGCGCGGTCGCCGCGCTCAGAGTCTCCGGGTCGGGGGATCAGTTCCCCCGACCGAGTGCTCGGTCGCCCTCTCAAGGAACATTCCCATCACTCGCGCATGCCGACGGGCATCTCTGTTGAGCGCGCGCAGGTGCCTGGAACTCGATTCGTGGGGTGTTCGCCAGTGTGGGATATTTTCCGCGACCTGCGGCGTTGCAAATTCAGCGGCCGTGTCGGGGCACCGCCACTCGCAGCACGCCGATCGCGCAACCCGGGAAGGCGAAAGTGTCTCCACCGCCCACATCGCTCCGCGAACGGGAAAGACGCTCAGCGGAAGCGTTTCGGGGTCAGGTCACACTAGCGGGACGAAGACTCGTTCAGGCTAACGGCAGCTCGAATGAGGGTCGCGAAAGCCTTCTCGTCGATTTCATCGTCCTCGTGGAAGTCGATTGCGCGCCGGGTGTTGCCTTCGAGGCTTGAGTTGAACAATCCCGAAGGGTCGTCTAGCGAGGCCCCCTTGAAGAATGTGAGCTTCACGACGCTCTTGTAGGTCTCGCCGGTGCAGATCGGACCGTGGTGAGACCACACCGGAACCCCCGGGTGAGAAGGCTTTTTCCACTTCCACTCTTCGACCACGTCGGGGACGGCCTGTTTGATCAGGGCGCGAAGCCTGGAGAGCGTCTTTCCCCGCCAGTCGCCCAGTTCTTCGATCCTTGCCTCTATCAGCTGAGATGGAGACTCGACCTTCTGTGCGGAGCTCTCATTCATGTTGTAGACCTGCCGCTCCTTGCGTCTATGTCGTCCCATTTTACCGCGCGCGCACCCACGGCCCCCTCTGTCATCTGCACACGGTCTCCTATTGCCCTTTCCGGACAGGTCCGCAATACTGAACTCAATGGTTCAGTATCCAACGACCGTCGACCGCGCGTTCGCGGCTCTCGCCGACCCGACCCGGCGCGCCGTGCTCGAACGGCTCGGCGCCGGCAACGCGACGATCAGCGAGCTCGCCGAGCCTTTCGGCATGTCGCTGACCGGGATGAAGAAGCACATCCGGTTGCTCGAGGAGGCGAACCTCGTCGCCACCGAGAAGGTCGGCCGTGCCCGCAGATGCGCACTCGTGCCCTATGCCTTCGAGGGCATCAGTACGTGGCTGCAGCGGCTCGACCGCTTCGCGCAGGTTGTCCAACGAACGAAAGGAGCACGATGAGCACCACCGTCACCACCCCGAACGAGCTCGAGATCCGCGTCGAGCGGATCTTCGACGCACCGCGCACGCACGTCTACTCCGTCTGGACCGATCCGGAGCTGATCCCCGAATGGTGGGGCGACGGCACCGTCGTCGAGGAGATGGACGTCCGTCCCGGCGGCATCTACCGGTTCCGAACCGCGTTCGGCGTCGTCGAGGGCGAGTTCCGCGAGATCGAGCCACCTGTGCTCCTCGTGCAGACGTTCCAGAATCACCTGCAGACGCTCGAGTTCGAGGATCTCGGTGAGCAGACGAAGCTGACCCAGACGATGCGCTTCGAGACGACCGAGGAGCGCGACACCACCATGCAGTACGGCGTCGAGGAGGGTGCGAAGGGGGGTTCGCGCGCATCGACGCGTTGCTGGAGAAGATCGCGGCGTGAGGCCGGTGCCGCGGTCTCGTGCGCAGCCCGTCGCGTTCGAGCCCGGAAGACCGTTCGGCTCGTGGTCGGGCATAGTCGGCCGATGACGGTCGCGAGCGACGCGACGGAGAGGAGCACACATGGTCGAGCAAGCACGTCTTGAACAGCTGGATGCCGGCCTCTCGCCCGTGAGCGACGGCTGGTTCGTCGTCAACATCCGGGATGCGGCGTGGGTGACGAACAAGGCTCTCGGGGACGCCTGCATCTTCGAGGGCGGCGACGTGTACTTCCCCGATGTCGGCTTCACCCTGGCCGTGCTCCAGCCAGGACAGGCGGGCGGGCGGTATCACCGCGAGGCGAACCAGGAAGACTTTCTTGTCCTCGCCGGGGAGTGCTTGCTGCTGATCGAAGGCGAGGAGCGACCGCTGCGGGCGTGGGACTTCGTCCACTGCCCGCCGGACACCGAGCACGGCTTCGTCGGGGCGGGGACGGCCCCGTGCGTGATCTTCATGACGGGCGCGCGAAAGGGGTGGCCGGAGAAGGGCATCGTGTATCCGCGCTCCGAGCTGGCGCTCCGCCACGGCGCAGGCGTCGACGCCGAGACGACGTCACCCGCTCAAGCGTACGCGCCGTTCCCGAAGTGGCAACCCGGGCCGCCTGAGACCTGGGACGGGCTGCCGTGGGCGTAGCCGCCTGCAAAGCGGAGGCGAGCGCTCGGGAGTCGTCACCCGAGGTAGCTAGACGTACCCGAACACCGGCGGAAAGACGATCACGACAATCGCCGCCCACACGGCATAGACCGGCAGGTAATCCGTCTGCCACCGTTCGAGGGCCGTGACCGATCCGCGCCCTCTCAGAAACCGGATGTAGAGCACCGCGGACCATGCCAGGTTGACCAGAAGAATCACGTTCGCACCCAGCGCCGCCACGCGGTTCGGGCTGAAGCCGAACTCGGTGATGCGCGCGGCGATGGCCCATAGCGCTACCGCGTCGGCCAACAGCGCGCTGACCACCAGCACGACCTGCATCACGTCGAAGGCGCCCCGAGGCGACCGGGGGTCCCGGGCGGAGAGGGAGTAGAGCAGAAGGCCGAGGACCACCACCAGGAGCAGGTTGAAGTTGATGAGCAGGTCCCGCTCGATGTCGACTCCGAGTCCCGTCCACAGCAGGGCGCCCAGGAACGTGACCAGAACGGCAGCGAAGAGGGGCGTGAAGAGGCGCGTCAACACGGGCGCCATGTTCTCGATCACGCTTTGCTTGGCCTCCACCAGCCAGGAGGCGACCACGACGGCCCCGGCCGCTCCGCACGGCAGCAGCCACGACTCGATGAACGACTCGGGGTCGATCCCGATGGTCTGGAACATGGCCACCATGAACGCCGTGAGGACGCCGCCGCCGAGGGCGATCAGCACGTAGTAGATGAACAGCTCCCCCGAGAATCGGATGAAGTCCATGCGGCCCTCGACCCGGCTCCAGCGGCCGCCGGCATACGCGATACCCACGACCAGCCAGAGCGCGATCGGCAGGTGCAGGGCGGTCAGCGCCTCGGTGGAGCTGTCCGGGTCGAACGGATAGACGTTGGCGAATACGGCCGCCGCGACGAACGCCACCGCCAGCCACCGGAGGATGGAGGGATTCAGCCGTCGTCTCCACGCGAAATAGCCGGTCAGCAGCGGCAGGACGAAGAGACTCAGGTTGCGGGCGTAGAAACCGGCGTCGTCGTCCAGCTGCATTCCGAAGAGCGTCGGCACCTTGATCGCCACGGCCGCCGC
The DNA here is from genome assembly GCA_963746435.1 of uncultured Actinomycetes bacterium. GTDB lineage: Bacteria > Actinomycetota > Thermoleophilia > Gaiellales > Gaiellaceae > GMQP-bins7. The sequence continues at coordinate 183,133 of CAVVAZ010000018.1, read as the reverse complement.
CGCCGCGAGACAGAACGCGACGACGGCATCCGTTCGTGCCGCCGCCTGCGACTCCCCGGCGTCGGAGGGGGACACCACGAGTTGCTTCCAGAGGCGGTCGGAGTGCTCGCGCGCGAACTCCCGTGAGAGTGCGTCGAGGTCGCCCATGCGCTTCACCGCTACGAGGAACGCCTCGTCGGTGGCGAGCCCCGCGTCGGCCAGCATCGCTACCTGCTCGCGCAGGTGGTCCTCCAACTCCGCGACGTCGACGGAGTGGATGGCCTGCCGGCGGCGGAGGTAGCTCCGCCATTGGTCGATCTGCTCCTCGAGCGATACCGCGTGACCTGGAGCCGGGATCGTCAGGCTCCCTGTGGCATCGGCGCGGCTGACGGCGGTCGCCTGCCGGGACGGGAAGGACGAGCGCCCGCCAGATGACCCGTAGCGTCGCGTCCACCGCTTGCCATTGCTTCCGTTCCTCGGCGAGCTGAGCCCGGCCCTGGGACGTGATCCCGTAGTACTTGCGGCGGCGGCCGCTCTCCGCAACTTCCCACCGCGCCTCGACGTGGCCTAGCCGCTCCAGCCGATGCAGAACGGGGTAGAGCATCCCGTCCGTCCACTCCATGCGCCCTCCGGACAACTCCCGAACTCGCTGGAGGATCGCGTAGCCGTAGCTGTCCTCTTCGGCCAGGATCGCCAGGACGACCGGGGTCGAGGAAGCGGCTATCAAGTCCTTGTTGATCTCCATGACTTCACCCGTCCCGCTGCGCTAACGAGCTCGAGCCCGAGAGTACATAGCAGCACTATACATAGCAGAGTTATGTATAGGGCGGGCGCCGCTGAGCTCCCTAGGGGCGCGTGAGAAACAGTCGTCGCTCCGTCGCGAGGTGCGGTGCCCACTCGAGGCGGGTCGCGCCTGCGAAGCGTAGGTAGGCGCCGAGCGCGTCCCGCATCGCGTGGACGAAGCCCTCGGTGCGGCGCGGCGAGAAGCCGTCCTCCCACCAGAGGTCGAGCACCTGCACCTGTCCTGCAGCGCGGTCGATGCGCGGCTCGATCCGGCCGACGAGGCGGTCGCCGAAGAGCATCGGCAACACGTACCAGCCCCAACGCCGCTTGGCCGGCGGGATGAAGAGCTCCCACACGTAGTCGAAGTCGAAGAGCGATCCGAGGAGAGCCCGGTCCCAAACCAACGGATCGAACGGCGGCAAGAATGCGACGGAGGGCGGCGGCTCCGGAGGATTTTCCAGCAGCGCGACCTCCTCCTTGAGAACGAACCGCTTCCCGCTCACCTCTTCGACCTCGACCGGAACGAGCTCGCCGTCGGCGATGAGCTCCTCACGCAGAGCCGTTCTGCCAGGGTGACCAGGCCTCTTCGGATCCGGCTTCGCCGGACCGATCCCGCCGAAGATGTCTCCGCCTCCACCCACGCCGAGGAGTCCATGAGCGCGGTACCGCGAAAGGAGCTTGTGGCGGAGTTGCTCCTCGAGCGGGACCTCCTGCGCGACCAGGTCGGCCGGTAGCAGGCGCTCGAGAAGGTCGTAGTAGCGTCGGTTGCCGTCGCGTCGTGCGAGGCCGAGCACGCCCGTTACGGAGTACGCCTCGAGCACGGCGCGAACGGTGTTCGTCGGGATCCCGAACCAGTCGGTCGTCGTCCCGCGATCGCGCTCGAAATCGAGCGACGACAGAGGCCCCTCGGCGCGGATGCGCTCGAGCACGTGCTCAGCCACCTCGGCGTTCTCGGCGAGGACGCGCGTCCCACTCTGGCTCCATGTCCCGCGGAACCACGGGAACTTGCTCGCCGGGACGAAGGAGAGTCCCTTGTTGTACGCCTCGAAGATCTCGCGGCGCTCGTAGAGGAGGTCGCACCAGGCGGGGTCGTAGTCGGCCACGCGCGCGTGCAGCACGAGGTCGTGGTTGCGTCCGGCAACCGCCAGCGGGATCGAACTGGATCGAGCCGAGTCGACGGAAGACCTCCAGCACTGCGTCGGGCCCTCCCTTGAGCGAGCGCGCCGGCGCGAGCGCGTGGCGCGCGACGAGAAAGCGACGTGCGGCCTCAGCCGTGACCCTCACGCAGAAGACGCTATCCAGCCGATGGCTCGGGAGCATTTGGAGAACGTCGGTCCGGGGTACCTGGCAGCGCTAGCTCGAGCCACGCGCTACCGGAGGACGCGGTACTCGAGATGCGTCACGCCGTCCGTCTGGCTGAGCCCGGTCTGTTCCAGCTCGATTCTCGCCGGAAGCTGGTCGAACAGCCGACGGCCCCCTCCGAGCAGGACATCGATCACGTGGATTCTGATCTCGTCCACGAGCCCCGCGGCGAGGAATTGCTGGTCGATGTTGGCGCCCATGAGTCCGATCCGCTTGTCGGCGGCGACCTCCTGGGCCTCCGCGAGAGCACGCTCGATCCCGTCGGTGACGAACGTGAATACCGGGTCCGAGCTTGCCGGCGGCGCGTGGGTGACGACGAAGCAAGGGACCTCGCCCAGCGGACCCTTGCCACCCCATGCCTCGATCGAATTGTCGTAGCTCCGGCGGCCCATGATTACGGCGCCCGTTTCCTCGACCAGGTTGCCGTACACCCGCTCGAACACCGAAGGATCGTCGAACGCCCAGTTATGGAGCCTCATCCCGTCCTCGCCTAGCCCCTGCTCCGGATTGTCATTTGGCGCCGCGATGTAGCCGTCCAATGACATGCTCATGTCGATGACCACGTTGCCCATGTCGCCTCCTCTGTTCTGCCAATTTGACCGGCTGACGCTCACGAACTCATCGCAGTTTGCGCTTGCCCCCTCACACGCGCATCCGAGACCCTTCCCTCGTTGCCGTGAGATCGCTTGGCGCTGCGACGTCATCGGAACGGGTAAGAAGGACAGACCATGGCCAGACTGATCTACTCGACGATCGCTTCGCTAGACGGCTACATCGCGGACGAGGATGGCAAGTTCGACTGGGCCGAGCCCGGCGAGGAGGTCCACACGTTCATCAACGACCTCGCATCGGCCGGTCGGCACGTATTTGCTCGGACGCCGGATGTACGAAGTGTTGGCGTACTGGGACGATCCACCAGCCCTCGACGAGCAGCCGTCCTTCGTGCACGAGTTCGCGGAGATCTGGCAGGCCGCGGACAAAGTCGTCTACTCCAGGACACTCGAGACGGCGCGGACCGCCAGGACGCGGATCGAGCGCGCCTTCGACCCCGAGGCCATCCGGCAGCTGAAGGCGCAGTCGGATCGCGATGTCACCGTCGGCGGTCCCGATCTCGCCGCCCAGGCCATCAGGGCCGGGTTGGTCGACGACTACCAGATGTTCGTCGTGCCGGTCGTCGTGGGCGCCGGCACGCAGTCCCTGCCGCACGATAGCCGCATCGAGCTCGAACTGCTGGACGAACGCCGGTTCCGCAACGGCACCGTGTTTCTGCACTACCGCACCCGGTGAACCCGACGCAGCGCTCGAGTGACATGCGCGAACCTCGCACAGGTAGCTGCTCCGTCGCTTGACCGTCAAGCCAGCGGCACCCGACACGCGCTCGACCGTCGCGTGCATCGGGAGCGCGCAGCGTTTCAGTAGCATCGCGCCGTGCGCGAGTTGCGTCCGGGCCTGTGGCACTGGGAGGCACCGCACCCGCAGTGGCGGCCGACCGAGCCGTGGAGCGAGAACGTCTCGTCCTACGCGATCGACGCGGGGGAGCGGCTGCTGCTCTTCGATCCGCTGGCCGTGCCGAGCGAGATCGAGGCACTCGCGGCCGGCCGCGAGACGGCGATCGTGCTCACCGCGCCGTGGCACGAGCGCGACGCGCAGAGCCTGGTCGAGCGGCTCGGCGTGCCGGTCTACACCCCGCTGCCCGACAGCGCGCAGTACCTCATGGACACGTACGGCCTCACCGCCGACCAGGCCGGCGACGGCAGTCCCGACGTCGTCTGGCTGCTCCGCGAGAAGAAGGGCGAGGCACGCCCGTACTCGCCCGGCGACCGGCTGCCGTTCGGTGTCGACGTGTTCCCCGGGCATAAGCCGAACGACACTGTGCTCTGGGTCGAGAGCCAGCGTGCCGTGATCTCCGGCGACACGCTCGTCGACTTCGGCCGGAGCCTCGAGATCAACGAGAGGTGGCTCCGCCCTGGCGTGACGCGCGAGGAGATCGCCGAGGGGTTGCGCCCGCTGCTCGAGCTGCCGGTCGAGCACGTGCTTGCGACGCACGGCGGGCCGACCGACCGGGCCGCCCTCGAGCGCGCGTTGTCCTCCTCCTAGACCGCTCAAAGGGACATTCCCGCACGCTCGCCTGGATGTTGCATCTCCGGGCGGACCGCTTGCGCGTACGTATCCGCGCTCGTCCGGAGTAACCTCTTCCGGTGTTGGCGCTGTCATCGTCCGACGTCGCCGCCATTCGGGCGGCTGAGGCGGGCTCTTGCCCAAGCTTTCGAGGCTCCCGATCCCACGGCCTGGGTGGACTGCTACACGGACGATGCGATCTTCGTCGGCCCCGGAATGCCGGCGATCGAGGGACGGAGCGCCTTCCTCGACGCAGCCCGCGGGCTCACCATCTCCTCGATGGAGATCGCTGCGGACTCGACCCTGGGGGCAGGGGATTTCGCTGCGACGCTTGGGCGTGCGAACTGGGTGGCCGGACCGAAGGGGCTCAGATGCGCCGATTCTGCGAAGACGCTTTCTCATGGTCTGGCGCAGAGAACCCTTCGGACGCTGGCGCATCGCGCGTGAGCTGCTGAACGAGGACGTGTAGCCGTCCGGCCGTCCGAGCCCGCCTCGGCATTTCGAGCTCGCACACCGAGACGTTGTCTCGGCTCGGTGCGGGGAATGGGTGACGGCTGCGCCTGCAACCTTGGCGCCGGGTCACGCCGCGGTGGGAGGAGCCAATGTCACTCGATCAGGATCGGGTACGCGACTTCGCTCGCCGCTACACCGAAGCGTGGTGCAGCCATGATCCCGCCCGAGTCGCCGGGCACTTCGCGCCGGGCGGAACGATCGCGATCAACGGCGGCGAGCCCACGGAGATCACGGAGGTCGCGCGCTCGTTCATGTCCGCTTTCCCGGACATTCAGGTGTTCATGGACGACGTCTTCTTCAAGGAAGACACGGTCGAGTTCCACTGGACCTTCAACGTGCACGAACACGGGACCCTGCTGGACCCGGAAGCGGGTTCGGATCTCAGGCTTCGAAGGAGTGGACTTTCCGCGATGACGGCCTCGTGGCGGAGTCGCAAGGCCACTATGACCAGGCCGAGTACGACCGACAGCTCGAGCACGGCGCGCCTGAGACGCAGTAGGCGTTCGGGCCTGTGCCGTGCCGGCTCAAAGGACATTCCCGCACGCTCGCCCAGGCGAGCTTCACCCCACCCCGCCAGAACCCGAGGAAGACACGCGCATGGGCGGCAGGCCCGAATGCCGGTAGGCTCGCGGCGTGTCCGAGGCGCGGCTCGACGACTCTGGCTCAGGCCTCGCACCCGCAAGCGACGGTTGGTTCGTCGTGAACGTGCGGGACGCCGAGTGGTTGACTTCGGAGAACGGCGACAAGCAGCCGTCGGGCTCGGAGTGTGCCTTCGAGGGCCGGAAGGTCGAATTCCCGCAGTTCGGCATCCGACTCCATGTGCTGGAGGCGGGCGAGCCGAACGGCCTCTACCACTCCGAGAATCAGCAGGAGGCGTTCCTCGTGCTGTCGGGGGAGTGCAGGCTGCTCGTCGAGGGTGAGGAGCGACTGCTCCGGGCGTGGGACTTCTTCCACAGTCCCGCCGGGACCGAGCACATCTTCGTGGGCGCCGGCGACGAGCCGTGCGTGATCCTGATGGCCGGCGCACGGACGGAGCCCTGGCAGGTGCTCTACCCGGTGTCGGACCTCGCGGCGCGCTACGGCGCGAGCGCGAAGGAGGAGACGGCCGACGCGGGTCAGGCGTACGTGGGGTTCGAGCCGTCACGGCGGGAGCGGCCCTCGTACTGGGACCGTCTCCCCTGGGCCTAGCTGAGCGTTCACAGACTCGCTCGAGGACATTCCCGAACACTGGCGCAGCAGGGCAGCTTCCCGGTCGAGCCGCCCCGCTCCGGCGACCGCATGGGGAGCGCGCTAGGCGTCGTACTGGCCGCCGAGCTCCAACACCTGCGGCCTGCCCTTGTGCCCTGCTTCCTGCATGATCGCGGGGACCTCGGGGTCGGAGGCGAAGCTCTGCCAACCCTCGGCGTCCCAGTCGAAGATCGCCCACACTCGGTCGTTCTCGTTGGGATCACGAAAGACGCGCGAACCCTTGGACCCGTGCTGCTTTCGCTTCTCGGCACCCTTGGTCGAGAAGATCTCCACGAAGCGGTCGAAGTCCTCGACCTCGTCGTTGCCAGGATCATTTCTCTCCTCCTCTGTGGTCCCGGCGCCGAGGCTCGACGCCGATGTGAAGGCGAGTGTGCGCCCCGGACGCCCTGGCGGCATCGGGCGAACGCCCTATGCGTTGTGAACGAGATCGTGGTGAACGAGGTCGTGCTCGAACGCCCAGACCGTCGCGGCGGCTCGGCTACGGACGCCGGCCTTCTGGTAGACGTGCTGGACGTGGTGCCCGACGGTCTTGGCCGATATGCCGAGATGGTCGGCGATCGTCTGGTTCGACTGCCCGCGCACGAGAGCGAGGAGGACTTCGATCTCGCGCCGGGTCAGGCCGGCCGGCAGCTCGCGCGGTCGCTTCGGGACGCGGTGCCCAGCAGCCGTGAGCACAGCATCGACCGCCATCGGGTCGAGTCGTCCCTCCGCGACCTCGCGCAGGATCTCCGTCTCTGCCGCCTGGGCGACGAGCGCCGGCCTGTACGGCCGCGCCTCGCGCATGGCCCCGTAGCAGTCGGCTGCGGCGAGGATGCGAGCTGTCTGATCGAGGTCCGACCCACGCGTCCCGCGGTGATAGCCGGAGCCGTCGAGCCGTTCGTGGTGCGAGCCGGCGAGCATCCCGATCGAGGCGAGCGCCGGCGACTGTGCAAATGCGCGCTCCGTGAAGTGAGGATGCAGCCGCACCCGCTCCCACTCCCCGAACCCGAGGCGTCCCGGCTTCTCCCAGATCGCATTCGACACCCCGACGCGGCCGAGGTCGTGCGCGAGCGCGGCGCGCCGCACGCGCGTGACGGAAGCAGCCGGGAGGCCCATGCGCCAGGCCGCAGCCTCGGCGAGCTCGGCCACACCCGTCGAGTGCTCCCGGAGCCACGGTGACTTGAGACCGGTGAGCGCGGCGATGGCCGTGAAGGCCGCGTCGACCCTTTCGCCTGCCATCCAGACCTTCGGAAACGGCTCGATCTCCAGCGCCTGCTCCCATATCCGCGTCTCGTCCAGCTCGGCGAGGATGTCTGCGAAGTTCCGTACGGCGAGCCCGGCGAGTCGGGGCTCGTACGCGGCACCCGTCCGACGCTCGACGACCGCCCGCGCCTCGTCGGGGCCCTCGGCGGAGAGGAAGAGTGAGACGTCCCTCGCCACGTGCAGGAGACGCATTGGCAACGGGATCTCGTCGCCGCGGGCGTCCGGGAACCCCCGTCCGTCCCAGCGCGCGAACACGTACTCGAGCGCTGCCTGGATGCTCGAGCCGAGTTCGAGCCACCCGGCGAACCGCTGCGCCACCTCGCACATCGCCGCGAACGCGTCACGGGCCCTCGGGGCGGCGTTGGCGATGGCGTCCTCGATCATCGTGGCGCGGACCTCCGGGGTGCGGCCGACCCCGACGTGGGCCCGGTAGAACGCCAGGACCTCCGCGGGGTTTGTCGTGTCGATGAGGAAGAACGCGGCTCTGTGCGCGATGTCGTCGCCGAAGAGCTGTGTCGCCTCGTGGCCGTTCGATGTGCACCCGGAGGCGTGGAGGAGCGAGACGTAGTACGTGTCGACGAGCTCCTGCGCCGATGCTCCGGCAAGCTCGCCGAGATGGACGGCGAGCACGGCCGTGCGCAACGCGTGCTCGGGCGGCTGCCCGGTGCCGAGGTCGGTGGCGAGCGAGAGGGCACCGACCACGTCCGCAGCCCGGATCGGCCGCTCGCCTGAAGGCAGCACCGATGCGACTGCCCCCGGATCGTCCGCTGCCACGTCGGGATCCTAGGACGGATTGCCGAGCAAGAGCTCCGCGAGAGCCCCGGTTGCAGCGATCGTCACGGTGGCGATTATCGTCATGGCGATCCGGCCACCGCACCCGGATTGGAGCCGTGATCGTGCTTAGCGCCCGCACGAGCGCGGCACGCGGAGCTTCGTGCCCTTCTGTGTACCTGTGTGTAGCGTGGGCGCGTGGGCGAGCGCGTCCTCACGCTGCGCGAGCTGAACCGCGCGACGCTGGCGCGTCAGCTCCTGCTCGAGCGGAAACGGCTCTCTCCGACGGCGGTGATCGAGCGCCTCGTCGGAATGCAGGCGCAGTGGCCAGCGGCCCCGTACGTCGGCATCTGGACGCGGACGACGGGCTTCCGGCGCGAGGCGCTCGGGCGCGAGCTCGCGAGGGCCTCCGTCGTCAAGGCGACGGTGATGCGGCAGACGCTGCACCTCGTCACCCGCCGTGACTACGCGCTCCTCCGGGCGGCGATGAGCGAGACGAACTTCCCGTGGGAGTCGTCCCAGGCGAAGCACCTCGCGCCTTCGGTGCGCGGGCTCGCCGCGGCGAGCGGCCCTGTGACCACGGCGGAAGCGCTTGCACATCTCGAGCGCGAGCACGGGCTCACCGGGATCGACGCTCGCCGCGCCTGGCGCGGCGCCCGCGTGCGCGCGCACGTGCTGCACCACCACGAGACCGCGCTCTGGCACGCGCGGCCCGAGGGCCGGTTCGTGGCGCTCGAGGAGCCGGAAGCGCACGATCCGACAGAGGCGCGCGCCGAGATCCTCCGTCGTTACCTCGCGGCGTTCGGGCCTGCGTCGCGACGCGACATCGTCGCCTGGACGATGATGCACGTGCCGGAAATCTCGCGTGCGCTCGAGCGGCTGGAGCCGTTGCGCCGGTTCCGCGACGAGCAGGGCCGCGAGCTCCTCGACGTCCCACGCGCGCCGCTGCCGGACCCCGAGACCCCGGCGCCCGTTCGCTTCCTGCCGAAGTGGGACAACGTGCTGCTCGCGTTCGCGGATCGGACGCGCGTGCTTCCGGAGCAGTACCGCAAGACGGTCATCCGCATGAACGGCGACGTCGCTCAGACTTTCCTCGTCGACGGGTTCGTCGCGGGCATCTGGCGCGTCGAGAACGGGCGCGTCGCACTCGAGCCATTCGCGCCGCTGTCCCGTTCGGCGCGACGCGAGCTCGAGGACGAAGCCGGACGCCTGGAAGCGTTCCTCGCCGACTGAGACACGCTGGCGCACGTCCGGTCCAACTCTACGAGTCGTTGAGTGACGGGTTCGCCCGGCGTTGCGGCCCCACAGTCAACGAAGGAAGGCCGTGCATCGTGAGCCTCACGCAGTACTACACGGCGACCAGCCTCGACGGCTTCATAGCCGACTCCGACAACTCGCTGGACTGGCTGTTCACGCGCCAGCAGGAGGAAGACGGGCCGTTGAACTACGGCGAGTTCATCGCCGGGGTCGGTGCGATGGCGATGGGGTCGACGACGTACGAATGGATCCTCGACCACGAGTTCGCGGACAAGGATCCTGCGGAGTGGAAGTGGCCGTACGACATCCCGTGCTGGGTCTTCACGCACCGGCAGCTGCCGGTCGTCCCCGATGCGGAAATCGAGTTCACCAGCGCGGACGTCGCAACCGTGCACGAGGAGATGGTCGGCGCCGCCGGTGATCGGAACGTCTGGATCGTGGGCGGAGGGGACCTGGCCGGTCAGTTCGCGCATGCGGATCTGCTCGACGAGGTCATCGTGTACATCGCGCCGGTGACGCTCGGTGGAGGCGCACCTCTCCTGCCTCACCGGATCGAGCTGCGACTGGACGAGCTCGGACGGAACGGCGACTTCGCCTGCGCCAAGTACTCGGTCGTGCGCCCAGCCGCCTGACCCTGGTCTCCTGAACTCGGGCTCAGCTCGAGCTCAGCGTGGGGCGGGCGGTTCGGCTCGCATCACGTGTGGCCAGTCCTCGTATGATCGCGCTCGCATACCGCTCTGGAAGTCGGAGCCGGCCATCAAAGAGAGGGGAGCTGCGCGTGAGCGAACAACCCACACCGGACCACATCATGCAGGTCGGTCTTGGCTTCTGGGCGTCGAAAACACTCTTGAGCGCGGTCGAGATGGAGCTCTTCACGGAGCTCGCACAGCACCCCAGGGACGCCGACTCGCTACGTGAGCGACTGGGTCTTCACCCGCGCTCGGCTCGTGACTTCCTCGACGCTCTTGTCGCACTGGGGTTCCTCGAGCGTCACGAGGCGACGTACTCCAACACTCCGGCAACGGATCTGTTCCTCGACAAGCGGAAACCCTCCTACCTCGGCGGCATCCTGGAGATGGCAAATCACCGCCTGTACGGCTTCTGGGATCACCTCACGGAAGGCCTCCGAACGGGGAAGCTCCAGAACGAGGCAAGGTCCGGGGACACGCCGTTCTTCGAAGCGCTGTACGCGGATCCGGCCCGGCTGAAGCAGTTCCTCGCGGCGATGACCGGGCTCAGCCACGGGGCCAACCTCGCAATCGCAACGCGGTTCCCGTGGGCGGAACACGGGACCTTCGGAGACATCGGGACCGCGCAAGGAGATCTCGCGGTGCAGATCGCGCTCGCGAACCCTCACCTCACGGGTGTCGGCTTCGACCTTCCCGAGGTGGCGCCCTCGTTCGAGGAGTACGTCGAGCACAACGGTCTGCAAGAGCGGCTGCGCTTCGTCGCCGGCGACTTCTTCGCGGACGATCTGCCGAACGTCGACGTCCTCACTATGGGCCACATCCTCCACGACTGGGACCTGGACGAGAAGCGGGCGCTCATCGGGAAGGCGTACGACGCGCTCCCCGAGGGTGGGGCGCTCATCGTCTACGACGCGATCATCGACGACGATCGCTCGAAGAACGCGTTCGGGCTCCTGATGAGCCTCAACATGCTGATCGAGACCGAAGGCGGCTTCGACTACACGGCCGCGGACTGCATGGGCTGGATGAGCGAGGCCGGCTTCACGACCACGCGCGCCGAGCACCTGGTCGGCCCCGACTCGATGGTCATCGCCATCAAGTAGCTTCGGCTGCCGGCCCGAAGCGCAGGCCGTACTCCTCCGTCAGGCGGGGAATGCTCGCCAGATCGACCTCCAGTCCGTAACGCGCAGCGACGCCTGCCAGCGCGCCCGGGTCGGGAGGACCGCCCTGCTGCAGGAGGTCGACCATCTCCTCGAAGTAGCCCTCGAAGCCCGCGGGCGAGATCATCTCGAGGATCCGGGCCGGTTCGGTGCCCGCGTTCCAGAACGTGTGCCATTGGCCCCGTGGCTTGAAGATCAGGTCGCCCGGCTCTCCGTAGACCACGTCGTCGCCGAGTAGCGCTCCGACGCGCCCTTCGAGCACGAAGCTGTACTCATCCTCGCGGCTGTGGCGATGAAGCGGCGCGGCCAGCGCCTGCGGCGGCATGGGGTGTTCGACGAGCGAGAACCCGCCGCCCGTCTCGCCCCCGTCGATCATGAACCGCACGCCGATCGAGCCGAGCCTTCCGGCCTTTCCGTCCTTCGGCCCGAGCACGCGGGCTGTGGTCGACTCCGTCACGACGCTCCTTTCCCTGCCAGTCGGTTCAAGGTCGTGAGCCTACGTTGCGATCCCTGAAAGAGAGTCCTGAACTAGCGGGCGTCCTCGAATGATCTCCACCAGCTCGTCCAGGTCGGGAGGGAATGTCAGCCACGCTGCTCCGAGCCGGCTAGCTGTCTGCGAACCGTGCGAGCGCGACGCGTATCTCTTGCCGCATGGTGTCGCTTCCGGTGTGCCCGGAGTCGGCGATCACGATCAGCCGTGCGTCCGGCCACGCGCGGGCCAGCTCCCAGGCCGTCTCGAGCAGGCGACCCCATGTCGAGCCGGCCGTGGATCAGCACGCCAGGGATGCCGGCGAGCCGGTGCGCGTCCCGGAGCAGCGCGCCGTCCTCGAGCCAGACCCCGTGGGAGAAGTAGTGGGCGCAGATGCGGACGAACGCGAGCTGCGCCGCAGGCGGCCGGGAGCTGTATGCGTTCGGTGTCCCTTGTGGTTCCTGCGAGATGACGGCGTCCTCCCACGCCAGCCAGTCGGCCGCAGCCTTGCCGCGGACCTCGGCGTCCGGGTTGTCCATGAGTCGCGCATACGCGGCGAGGAGATCGCCGTCGCGCTCGCCCTCGGGCACGCCGTCTCGGAATCGCTCCCACTGCTCGGGGAAGAAGCGGCCGACGCCTCGGTAGAGCCAGTCGATCTCGGACCGCCGGCTCGTGGTCACGCTGGGTATGACGATCTCCGAGACGCGCTCCGGATGCCGCTCGGCGTAGGCGAGGATCAGTGTCGATCCCCACGACCCTCCGTACAGCAGCCACCGCTCGATCCCGAGGTGCTCGCGCAGCCGCTCCATGTCTGCGAGCAGGTGCTCGGTGGTGTTCACGCTCATGTCGGTGCTCGGATGGCTCGCGTGCGGTGTGCTCCGCCCGCAGCCGCGCTGGTCGAAGAGAACGACCCGGTAGCGGTCCTGGTCGAAGGATCGGCCGGTGCTCCCTTCGCAGCTCGACCCGGGCCCGCCGTGGACGACGAGCGCAGGCTTGCCGTCGGGATTGCCCGCGGGTCTCCCAGTAGACGAGGTTGCCGTCGCCCACGTCGAGCATTCCGGCGTCGTACGGCTCGTTTGGTGGATACGGAGTTGGCCATGTGCGGATCCGAGCGACTCACGCGACGGCGCTGAAGCGCTCGAACGGGGCTGCGAGGCGATCCGGATCCGGCTGCCACAACCTTCGTGTGGGTGCGTCGATCGCGCTTCCGTGGAAGGCCTTGAGCACGTCGAGCATTGGTCCGTCGTCATCGTCGAGCAGGCGCCGTGAGACGTGGACGCGAAGGCTCGGGTCAATGCCGACGAGGTCTTGGTCGAAGGCGCGGTGGTGGATCGAACAGAAGCTGAGGCCGTTTGAGACGACCGGCTCGCCTTGTTTTTCGGCGTCGGCGACGATGTGCGCCGCATCGAGGAGCCGGACTTCGCGGAGCCGGCAGATCGTGCAGCGGTCGCGGTAGGCGGGCAGCACGGCGCCGCGGAACTGCGCTTGGTGGATGCGCTGCTTGACCTCGCGCACCACGTAGCGTCGTTCGATGGCATCGGGGATGTGAGCGGGCTCGCGCTCGTCGTACGGCCCGCGCATTTTCCCGAAGGTCAGGAGAACGCGGAGCTCGCCTGGCTCGTCTCGCTCGACGTAGGTGGGGTAGATCGGCCGATACCAGTTGGGCCGCGTGCCGACGAAGTAGACGAGCGGCACGTCGAGCAGGTGCGCACTCCGGAGCCAGCGGTTGAAGTGGTTGTCCGGATCGTCGCCCTGGTAGCGGTAGAGGACGCCGTCGGGCGTCTGCTCGTCCTGGTACCGGATCTGCTTGGGCGAGCTGTTGACCGAGAGCGCTGCCGGCCCGCGCTGCGCGTCGGCGGCCCGATAGATGCCGTAAGCCGCTGTTGAGGAAGGGCACGCGCTTGCCGCGGAAGTTGAATCCTTCGGCGAGCGAGGCGTACGGAATGTCCGGCACCCGACTTCGCCTGGAGCACGTCGAGGGCAGCGAAGCACGCGCTCCTGACATCGTCGTCGCGCACAGCGCGATTTTCGAACGCAGCGAGCAAGTCTGCAATGGCCGATTCGCCAGGGAGCGGGTCTTGTTTCTTGTACAGGTCGCGTCTGCCGGAGCGCAACATCGGAGACCTGACCCCTGTTGCACTTGACGGGCCTCCGCGCGCCAGGCAGACGGCACTTATCGGGGCAGGACGATCGCCTGTATGCGCAAGTGGGCTATTCCCTTCCCTGTCCTTCGAGGCTGTCGTCACGATCCGTACCCGCAGAGAGCAGTCGGTGCGCCGCGAAGTCCGGTGAGGCGGTCCGGGCTGCCCCGCCTGTTGACAGACGCTTGCGATCCTTCGATCATCAGCGTCCCCAGCGAGCTACGTCACGTTCAGCGACACAAGGGCAGGTCGAGTTCGTTGCCTTCTGGAATGCTGAGTGTCCTCGCTCGCTTCCTGCTGCAACGGACGTAGGAGTTACTGATGAGCGACATCTCGACTCTGGGGCTTGGTCTGATGGGGTCTGCGCTAGCCCGATCGCTCGTCAACGGTGGGCACGACGTCACCGTCTGGAACCGCTCGCCCGCCAGGATGCAACCGCTCGTCGATATGGGAGCAGCGCCCGCTGTCACCGCCGCGGCGGCGGTTGAGGCCAGCCCTGTCGTTCTCGTCAACATCGACGACTACCCGTCGACCCGAGCCCTGTTCGAGGCCGCGGACGTCGTCGAGAAGCTGTCGGGCCGTGTGGTCGTGCAACTGAGCACCGGAACCCCGCAAGAGGCTCGCGAGTTCGAGGCATGGTTCACCTCACAGGGGGCCGACTATCTCGACGGGGCGCTTCTCTGCTACCCCGAGGACATCGGGACCCCCAACGCCACCATCGTGTACTCGGGGCGTCGGTCGGTATTCGACCACTGTGAGGCTCTGCTCACATCACTTGGCGAGGACATTCGCTTCGTTGGCGAGAGGGTCGGCTCGGCAGCCGCGCTCGACCTGGCCTGGCTCTCCTCGCTCTACGGCGCCTACGCGGGCGCGGTCCACGGTGTAGTGCTCTGCGAATCCGAAGGCGTCGACCTTGGCCTCTATGCGACCGTTGGTGTGAATGATGCAGCCCGTTGGATCATCGAGACCGTGAAGGAGGACGACTTTGGAGATCCCACCGCAACCTTGAGCGTCTGGAACGCGGCGCTCCAACGGATCAAGGACCACGCACGGGCTGCGACGATCAACTCCGAGGTTCCGGACTTCGTTGCCGGCATCCTCGATCGGGCCGAGGTCGCCGGCCATGGAGCCGAACACATCGCCGCCATGGTCAAAGTGCTGCGCGGAACCCGCAGCTAACGAAGATCGGTCTGTCGTATGTAGCGGGCGTCATTCGCATCGTCGCTGACCAAACGCTCAGGGAACATTCCCGCACACTCGCGCGGGCGAGCATGATCTCCTTGCAAGACCCGACGGAACGGAGGAGCGCATGCGCCGCCTGAACTTCTTGGAAGACGAGCCCTGGGATGAAGTGGAGGACGACATGCGCGTCCGGTGGTTCGGGCACCCGTTCGGGACCGACCACCTCGGAGCGTCGCTGATCGAGTACCTGCCGCAGGCACCAGGAGGTCCGATGCACATGCACTACGGCGTCGAGGAGATGTTCTTCGTCCTCAGTGGGACGCTGACCGTCCGCACGCCAGAGGGAGAGGAGGAGTTATCACCCGGCGACGTCGTCTACTTCCCGGAAGGCCGGGACGGGCTGCACACCTTCTCGAACCCCACGGATGAGCCGGTGAGGATGCTTGGCATCTCCACCAAGCGGTTCCCAGATGTCGTCGCCTACCCGGAGCGGGGAGTTGCCTGGGTGGCGACACGCCATCCTGAACGCCCGGTACCCGAGGGCGGCGATGAAGGAATTATCGCCCGCTTCGAGCTGGCATCGGACGACTGAAGGTTCCCGCCCACGCGGCTCAAGCGACATTCCCGCACACTCGCGCACGGTTGGGTTCTGTCCCCAGCGCCCGCGTAGTCCGGTCTCTACTAATTTGCTCCCAGCGTGTCGCCGACGCGAATGGTTCCCTCATCGATCACGAGGGCGCCCACGGCGAGGCACGCATCACGCTCACGAGCGATCGTTCGCAGCACATCGAGATCACGCTCGATGCCTCCGGCTTGTGCGCGCGTCGTCATCACGCACCGTTTGATCCGCATGTCGACGTTGAGCGTCGCTTCGCCGAGGGTGACTCTCGATCCGACAAGGGAGTCCTCGCCTTCGCCGTCGAGCAGTACGTTCGCCCTGAAACGACGCGGATCCCACGATCCCATCGTCGCGGTCGACACAAGCGACACCCGCGCACCGGGGTTGTCGTGAAATGCCCTCGCAGCTCCGTCGAAAAGCTCCCAATCACTCGTCGACTCATGCTCGAAGTCGACCACGTTCTCGTAGCGGCGAGCCGCCTCCGTCGCAGCCGAACGCAGCGCCACGGATCGGCCGAGCCAGTCCGACAACGTGTTGTCATCTCCTGCCAGTGAACCATCCGGCAACGTGATCTCCGCAGTACCGTCAGCGCGCATCCGTGCCGACGCGAACAGCAGCTCAGGAACACGCCGACCGGTCAAACCCAATCCGGACTCTGCGTCGTAGATCGCGAACTGACGATCACCTTCGAGACCATCCGCAGTCACTGCCACTGCATCAAGCCGCTCGCCTTGTAGCGACTTGACGGGATAGCGCCACAGCTCAGCGATCTGCACGCCACCGAACATACAACGGAGCCTTCCGGCTGTGAGGGCGAGATGGGTTCACCGGGAGGCTTGTCAAGGGACGAGTCTGAACACTGGCGCAGCCGAGCGTGCCCTCACTCGAGTTACGAGTTTCGTTGCATCAGTTCGAGAAAAAGAGAGCCGCGATGCCGCGGCTCTCTTTGAGTGATCTTGTTGGCCCGACGCTAGGAGCAGCCGGTATTCGTGCCGCAGTCGCGGCACGTGTAGCAGCTGCCCGTCCGACCATCCGGCCGCCGCACTTGGCGCACTCGACGGCGTCCTCCCACTGGTTGAAGAGGGCCGTCTGGCCGGGCGGGGGCGCGTCGAGCGCCGCGGCGGCAGCGATCGCTTGCTCGCCGGCGTCCGCGTACGCGGCCGCGAGCCGCGCCTTCACCTCGGGCGTGAGGATGCCGGCCTCCTCCTGCTGGTCGGTGGAGAGGAACTTCTTCCCCATCCAGCGGAAGATGTAGTCGACGATCGACTTCGCGACGCGGATGTCGGCGTCGTTCGTCATGCCCGAGGGCTCGAAGCGCATGTGGCTGAACTTCGAGACGTAGACCTCGAGCGGCACGCCGTACTGGAGCCCGAGCGAGACCGAGATCATGAACGAGTTCATGAGGCCGGCGAGGGTCGTGCCCTCCTTCGCGATGTCCACGAAGATGTCGCCGGGCGTCCCGTCGTCGAAGAGGCCGACGTGGATGTAGCCCTCGTACTCGCCGACCTTGAACTTGCGGCCGACCTCGACGCGGTCGTCGGGGAGCCGGCGGCGTTGCGGCAACGGACCGACGGTCGCCGAGACCGGAGCGAGCGTCGTCGCGCCCGCATCGGCCTTCCCCGAGAGCGGCTGCGCGACCTTGCAGTTGTCGCGGTAGATCGCGATCGCCTTGACGCCGAGCTGCCACGACTCGACGAAGAGCTGCGAGATCTCGTCGACCGTGGTCTTCTCGGGGAGGTTGACCGTCTTGGACAGTGCTCCCGAGATGAACGGCTGGACGGCGCCCATCATCTTCACGTGGCCCATGTAGTGGATCGCGCGGTCGCCGATCGCGCAGTCGAAGACCGGGTAGTGCTCGGTCTTGACGTACGGCGCGCCGACGACGGTGTTCCGCTCGTCGATGTAGGCGACGATCTCGCTGACCTCGTTCGGCGCGTGGCCGAGCTTCTCGAGCGCCATCGGCACGGTCTTGTTGACGATCGTGATCTCGCCGCCGCCGACGAGCTTCTTCGACTTCACGAGGGAGAAGTCCGGCTCGACCCCGGTGGTGTCGCAATCCATCATGAAGCTGATCGTTCCGGTCGGGGCGAGGACGGTCGCCTGCGCGTTGCGGAAACCGGAGACCTCGCCGAGCTCGAGTGCCTCGTCCCAGGCGCGACGGGCCGCGCTCAGCAAGTCGTCCGGAACCGAGGTCGTGTGCTCGATGTTGCCGACCGCCGCGCGATGCTTCGCGATGACGCCGATCATCGCGGCGGCGTTCGGCTGGTAGCCCGCGAACGGGCCCATGCGCTTCGCGACCTCGGCCGACTTGCGGTACCCGCGACCGGTCATGAGCGCGGTGATCGCGGCGGCGTAGGCGCGACCGTCGTCGGAGTCGTACGGGAGCCCGCGCGCCATGAGCAGCGCGCCGAGGTTCGCGTAGCCGAGCCCGAGCTGGCGGAACGCCTTCGCGTTGCGCTCGATCTCGGGCGTCGGGTACGACGAGTAGCCGACGGCGATCTCCTGCGCGAGGAAGACGACGTCGACCGCGTGCTCGAATGCCTCGACGTCGAGCTCGCCGTCCTCGCGGCGGAACTTCATCAGGTTCAGCGACGCGAGGTTGCACGCGCTGTCGTCGATGGACATGTACTCACGAGCACGGGTTAGAGGCGTTGATCCGCCCCGTGTTCGGCAGCGTGTGCCAGCTGTTGATCGTCGTGTCGTACTGGACGCCGGGATCGGCGCACTCCCAGGCTGCCTCGGCCATCTGCCGGAGCAGATCGCGCGCATCCATCGTCTCGACGACCGAGCCGTCCGTGCGCGCGGTGAGGTTCCACTCCTTGCCCTCGATCACCGACTCCATGAAGGCGTCTGTGACGCGCACGGAGTTGTTCGCGTTCTGGTACTGGATCGACGCCCAGTCGGGCGAGTCGAGCGACATGTCGTAGCCCGCCGCCTCGAGGACGCGCGCCTTCCGCTCCTCCTTGGCCTTGCACCAGATGAACTCGTCGACGTCCGGGTGGTCGACGTCGAGGACGACCATCTTTGCCGCGCGCCGCGTCTTGCCGCCCGACTTGATCGTGCCGGCGGACGCGTCGGCGCCGCGCATGAAGCTCACCGGGCCGGAGGCGTAGCCGCCCTTCGAGAGCTGCTCCTTCGAGGAGCGGAGTCTGCTCAGGTTCACTCCGGAGCCCGAGCCGCCGCGGAAAATGACGCCTTCCCGCCGGATCCAGTCGAGGATCGACTCCATCGAGTCCTCGATCGAGAGGATGAAGCAATTGTGGACGGCGATGTTGTTCGAGAGGTATTCGCCCGACTCGGTCTGGATGTCGTAGACGTCTTGGACGCCGACACGCTCGATTGAGACGATCTCCTCTTCGCGGAGATCGGGGCAAGCGCTTCAGACCACGCAGCGAAAGCGACTCGAGCAGCTTCCGCTGCTTATCACGACCGACGAAGCCGATGAGCTCGGCGAAGCGCGCGCGCTCGGAACCGATAGAGATCTGAACCTCATGGAGATCGTGTCGATCGCTGCGGCTTTCGGTCTTGCGGAGACGGCGCGAATAGATCCCAAGCACGTTGAGCAAAAGCTGGACATCCTCGGCCCAGCGCTCGCCGATCACGGCGAAAGCGACGCGACCGCTCTCGTTGCCGTTTTCGCGGCGAACGGTTACGTAGCCGTCAGCTTGGAAGACGCTTTGGAGGTACGCGACTGATCTCTTCGCGTGACGCCGTCCAGAGCTGCTCGGGAACCCGGATCGCGGTTCCGCGGAGCGAGAAGCTCCCAGCGCATCCACGAACTCGCGGAGATCCTCACCGTAGAGTCGTATCCGGCGGCAATGGAGCGACTGGTCTTGCGTCGGAACCTCGCGGACGTTTCGGTGGACGTCAGGGAAGACCACGTCGAGGTTGTCGATGACCCACTCGTACTCGTCGTCTGTCGCGACCTGAAACTCGATCGTCAGCGAACTGGTTCGTTCCCTGCTCGTACTGGCCGACGAAGCCATCCGCCTGCAGCCAGCCGGCGAGCGCGGCTTCCGCAACGGCGATCGACTCGACTTCGCTGCCGTCGCTCGATCAGCGAGGAGCCTGCCACCGACGGTAGAGAAGGCGCGATCGGCGACCTTCGCCCGGTGCGGATGGAGATGCATTCGCATTCCCAGGCGAAGCTTGTCAACGCGCAACCACGCTGGTCGAGTCCGCCGTTCGCTCACTGCTTTGACGACGTGGTCGCCCGTCGCCTCGACAAAGCTGCCGTTTCGAAGCGTGACGCGGAAGACTTCCTTCAGGCCATTCGCCTTGACGGCGACAACGCTCGTGATGCCGTTGGCGTCATAGACCTCGCGCCCGATCTGCTCTTCTTCGACGAGCTGCCCGATGGGGACCAATCCCTCAGGCGTGGACACGAGCGCATGCGCACGGCTGGCAGGCTGAGCATTGAGGACGCGCCTCGAACCCGACGTTGAACCAGACCGGGGAGTTGAAGGACGCGTACTGGTTGACGAGGATGGCCTTGAGCTCGGCCTCGAAGGTCTCGGCCTCGTCGTCGGTCGCGAAGTAGCCGCCCTCGCGGCCCCAGCCGCCGATCGTGTCGACGACGCGGCCGACCATCTGCTTGACGGAGCGCTCGCGCTCGGGAGAAGCCATGCGCCCGCGGAAGTACTTCTGCGCCACGATGTTCGTCGCGGTCTGCGACCAGAACTTGGGGAACTCGACGTCCTTCTGCTCGAACGCCGGCCCGTCCTTTCCGGGGATGTGGGCGTGGCGGAGCTCCCACTCGACCTCCTCGAAGGGATCGCGGCCGGGGATCGTGAAGTAGCGGCGCGGGGCGACGCTCGCCGCCTCCTCGACGACGGTGTTGACGATCTCGTCCTCGATCGCAGCGACTGGTGTTGCGGTCGTCTGGGGCGCCTGCTCCTTCGCGGTTGCCATCGTGTCCTCCCGAGCCGTGTCCGACATTAGGTCCTTCCGCCCGGTGGAACAAGGAGTGGCATGCGAGCGGACTGTCGATGGTAGGACGACGATCGGATGGTGAAGTTTTTCCGCAATTTGCAGGTATTTACTGGGCGCGGCACGACCCTGACATTCTACCTCGCGGGTGATTCCTGCCGATCGCGCGGGTCAGGCGCCGCTTCGCCGGCGCGAGGCCCACGCCAGCGTGCCTGCGGCGAGGACTGCGAGCGCCACTCCGCCGAGCGCGACGAGCGCGAGCGGGAAGGACGAGCCGGTGCTCTCCAGCCCGGCTGCTGCCTGCCCACCCGGCCGCTCGTTGTCAGGCGGGGTCGACCGGATCGCGGCCGTGAGCGCGCGCTCGATCACCGAAACGGCGTTCGTGTAGTCGCGCACGTCAGAGGGGATCGCGTCGATCGCCTCCTCGTAGCACCGGAGGGGATAGAGGCGATCGATGCGGCCGTTGTCGGACCAGTCGTCCAGCACGCGCGCCGAGCACGGTGCGGCACCACCGGCCGGGCCGGCGAGGAGGCCGAGGGTCAACGCCCCCGCAATGACGGCAATGCACGCCCACCGGGCGCGCGCGAGGCGGTTCATGGCGTCCCCTCGGGGTTCCCGTTTGCGAGCACGGCGAAACGCCGCGCAACGAGCTGGAGCCGAGGCTCAGCCGAGGGTCGGATCGTCCGGACCGTGGTGGTCGGCAGCCGCGGCGCGCCGGCGCGAGATGTAGCCGAGTGCGCCCGCGGAGAGGAGCGCGAGAGACATTCCTCCGAGAACGAGCAGCGGGATCGGGACCGAGGAGGTGTCCGAGGTGTCGATCTCCGGCGCCGCTTGAGGAGATCGCCTGATCCGGGGTTGCCCGGGTCCGTCGGGCCATCCGCTCGGGCCGCCGCCGCCCGGGTTCGTCGGATCGTCCGGGCCGTCGGAACCGGGGGTCGGGTCGACGCCTCCGGGTGCGAGATTCCCGCCGACCGCCGCCTGGAGCGCGCGCGAGATGACCTCCTGCGCGTCCGAGTAGTCCCGGATGTCGCGCGGGATCAGCTCGATCGCCTCGTCGTAGCAGTGCAAGTCGTAGAGCCGGTCGACGCGGCCGTTGTCGTACCAGTCGTCGAGCACCTTCTTCCCGCAGGGCACCGCGGCCGCGGTTGGCCCCGCGAGCGACAACGCGACGAGGATGCCCAACAGCAAGACGAGCAGCGCCGGTACGGCAGGGCGGGTTGGGTGTGTATGCCTCGAGTGCGGTGTCACGGGCGTGACCGGGAGCCCATCTCGGCGAGTCTCCCGGCTCCAGGTGATCCGGGCGTTTGGGGAGAGTAAACGATCTGTTAGACGGTACGGTCGTTTACCCTGCTCGCCAGGCCCGAAAACGCCGCGACCACTGGTAGCGTGCGGCGGCATGGAGACGCCGGAGCCGTCGGCCGCCCGGCCCGGCATCGCGGCTCTCGCGTGTACGGCCCTCGTCGGGGCGGCGGTGCTCGGAGCGGCGTTCGCCGGCGACGGATCGGGGTTCGACGGCGTCCTCCCTGTCGGCGGCTTCGCGGTGGGGCTGCTCGCCGCGTTCCTCGTCGTCTTCGCGTTCGGCGGAGTCTCTCTCGCGCGCCTCGGGCTCTCCGGGCGCGCCCTGGTCGCCGCGGCGCTGCTCGTCGTCCTCTGGACCGGCGCGACGATGGCCTGGTCGATCGTTCCCGATCGGAGCTGGGAGACGTTCAACAGGACCGCCGCGTTCGCGGCATTCCTCGGGCTCGGCGTCGTGCTCGGCGGCGTTGGGGGTCGCCTTGCCGCGCGCCTCGGCGCAGCGCTCCTCGTCGTCGTGACCGGGATCGTCCTCGTCTGGGCGGTTCTGTCCAAGGCGATTCCCGCGCTCGACCCCGGCGGCGAGCGGGTCGCCCGTCTCCGTGAGCCGGTCGGATACTGGAACGCGCTCGCTCTGCTCGCGGACATCGCCCTCCCGCTCGCGCTCTGGCTCGGTGCGACCCGCGGAAGACGCGTGCCGATGCGAGCTCTCGGCGGCCTGTTGGCCTACGTCGCCACGCTGGCGCTGCTCCTCACGATCTCGCGCGCCGGCGTAGTCGTAGCGATCGGTGTCGTCGCTCTCTGGCTCCTCCTGTCGAGCGAGAAGGTCGAGGGCGGCCTCCTGCTCGCCGTCTCGGCGCTGCCGGCCGCGGCCGTCGCCGGCTGGGCCTTCACGCGTCCCGCGCTCGTCGAGGACGGCGCCGAACGGGCGGACCGCGTCGCCGACGGGGCGGTCTTCGGAGTCTTGACCCTCGTTGGCGCGTTCCTGGTCGCGGCGCTCGTCGCTCTGGGCGCGCGGCGAGGTTTCGACGGGAGGCAGCGACGGCTGGCCGGCCGCGGCTTGCTCGCGGCCGCTGCGGTCATCGTGGTGGCCGGGGTCGTCGCGGTGGCTGTCGCGATCGGGAATCCGGTCACGTGGGTCGACGAAGAGGTCACCGGCTCGTCCTGCTCCGAGGTCGTGAACGACCCGAGCCGGCTCGGGTCTCTGAACCTGAACAACCGCTGGTGCTGGTGGAACGAGGCCTGGGACGTCTTCTCCGAGCACTCGCCCGAGGGAGCGGGGGCGGGCACGTTCGAGGTCGCGCGCAAGCGCTTCCGGCCGGACGTTCGGAACGTGCTGCAGCCGCACAGCGTGCCGCTCCAGCAGCTCGCCGACGGAGGCATCACGGCGCTGGCGCTGTTCTCGGCGCTGGTGCTGGCGGCCGGTCTCGCGTGCGTGTGCGCGATCCGCCGCCTCGAGGGAGGAGAGCGCGCCGCGGCGATCGCGCTCGTCGCTGCGCCTGCCGCGTACCTCGCGCATGCCCTCGTCGACTACACGTGGGACTTCGTCGCGGCCACCGCGCCGGTCATGGTCGTCGTCGGCGTCCTCGCCGCAGCGGGGCGCGCGCCCGTCGAGGCGCGCACCAGGCCGCTGCTGGCGGTCGCGTCGGTCGGCGTTGCCGTCGTTCTCCTCGTGTCGTTCGCGTCGCCCCGGCTGGCGGAGAGAAACGTGCGCGCGTCGACCCGGGCGCTCGACGAGAGGGACTACGACCGCGCTCGCGACGAGGCGCTCTGGGCCCGGTTCTTCAACCCGTTGTCGATCGACCCGCTGTTCGCGCTGGCGCGGATCTCCGAGCGGCGTGGGTTCCGGACGGAGGCCGAGCGCCGCTACATCGAGGCCGTCGAGCTCCAACCGGAGAACCCCGAGACCTGGTACGCGCTCGGGCTCTACGAGTTCCAGGTGCTCGAGAACATGTGCGCGGCCTACCGGTTCCTGAACAACGCGTACACCCTCGACCCCGCCGGGAGCCAGTGGAGGAAGGGCGGGGAGCTCGACATCGCGCGGGATGCCGTGGACGACGGCGCTTGCGCGCCGGGGAGTTGAGTAGCTACGCGCCGAGGATGAAGACGAGGTGGGCGCCTTTGAGCTGGCGCACGCGCATCCCGTCCAGCGGCGTGATCGTCCTCACGCCGAGCTCGCGTCCCAGCCGCTGGCCCTCGCC
Organism: uncultured Actinomycetes bacterium; assembly: GCA_963746435.1. Lineage (GTDB taxonomy): Bacteria > Actinomycetota > Thermoleophilia > Gaiellales > Gaiellaceae > GMQP-bins7. The sequence goes on along the minus strand of CAVVAZ010000018.1, from coordinate 159,177 downwards.
GACGAAGCCCGGCCGGTACATGACGATGCTGCGGGCGAAGTCGCTGCGCGGCGCGTTCCCCACCTCGCCGATCCGATAGCCCCGCCGCTGTACCCGTGACGCCGCCACCGCGGCGGCGCCCTGGCGGCCGTTGCCGTTGAGGACGAGCACGCGGAGCTTCTGCCTCGGCACCTTCGCGGCCACGCTCGCCGGCTGGCGGGTGATGCGCTTCGCAGAGGACGGAGTCGAGAGGACGCGATCGTTCGCCGCACGCTCGACCCGGTCGGAGACGGCTCCGACGAGCGCGCCGCCGCCGATCACGAGGAGCAGGAGGAGCTCGACCACCGCGACTGCGCCCGCAGCGTACGCGGCATTGCGCCAGGGACGGATGAGGGCATCGGGGGCAGCGAGCGGGTGATCCATCCGGGCGATCAGTTTCGCCCGGCGCGCGCCTACTCCTCCTGTGTCGGCGCGAAGCCACTCCCACGTCGCCTGCAACCCGTCCTCGAGCCCGACGAAGGCCATGAACCCGAGGTCGGCCGCGGCGCGCGAGGGATCGAGCACGCTCCGTTGCAGCTCGCCGGGGCGCGCGGGAACGTGCGCCGCCTCCGACGTCCGAGCCCGCGACCGTGCGGCACGAGCTCGTAGAGCTCGTTCACGGAAGTCTCGCGCCCGGTGCCGATGTTGAACACTCCTCCCTCCTGGCCGAGCGCGGCGAGCGAGGCGCGCGCGACGTCGCCGACGTAGACGTAGTCGCGCGTCTGCTCGCCGTCGCCGAAGATCCTCGCCTCCTCGCCCCGCGCGAGCGCGCCGAGGAAGATCGCGACGACGCCCGCTTCCCCGTGCGGATCCTGACGTGGCCCGTAGACGTTCCCGAAGCGCAGGACGACGTGGATCGACCCGTGCAAGCGGTTGTACGCGCGCACGTACTCCTCGCCCGCGAGCTTTCCGGTCCCGTAGGGCGAGACCGGCTCGAGCGGCGCAGTCTCGGCGGCCGGCCCGTTGCACTCGCCGTAGATGGCGCCGCCCGTCGAGCTGAAGATGACCTGTCCGGCGCCGTGGCGTTGCGCGGCGTCGAGCACCCGCACGGTCCCGAGCACGTTCACCTCCGCGTCCTCGACCGGCTGCTCGACCGAGACGCGGACGTCCGCCTGCGCGGCGAGGTGGAAGATCGCCTCGGGTCGCACCTCCTCGAACAGCGCATCGAGCGGCTCGCGGATGTCCTGGACGCGAAGATCGGCGGCCGTCGGGACGTTCTCGCGCTTGCCCGTGGCCAGCGAGTCGACGACGACGACCTCGTCGCCGCGCGCGAGGAGAGCGTCCACCACGTGCGAGCCGATGAAGCCCGCGCCTCCTGTGACGAGTGCGCGCACGGGCCGCATCCTACGGTCGGCCGCGGCCGTAGGATTGGCGACCGATGTTCGTCTCCTTCGAGGGCCTCGACGGCTCGGGCAAGAGCACGCAGGCCGAGCTCCTCCGCGCCCGGCTCGAGGCGGAGGGGAGGGAGGTCGTGTCGACGCGGGAGCCGGGCGGCACCGAGCTCGGCGAGCAGATTCGCAAGCTCGTTCTCCACGGCGGCCATGTCGTCCCCTGGGCGGAGGCGCTGCTGTACGCGGCGTCGCGCGCCCAGCACGTCGAAGAGGTGATACGGCCCGCTCTCGCGCGCGGGGCGTCGGTCATCTGCGACCGCTACGTGGACTCCTCGGTCGCATACCAGGGAGTCGGGCGCGGCCTCGGGCTCGAGCGGGTGCTCGACCTGAACCTCACGGCGGTGGGCGGACTCCTGCCCGACCGCACGTTTCTCCTGCTCATCGAGCCGTCGCAGGTGTCGCAGAGGCTGCCGGGAGACCACGACCGCCTCGAGAGCGAGAGCGACGACTTCCACTCGCGGGCTGCCGACGGATATCGGGAGCTCGCCTCGCGCTTCTCCGACCGCATCGTCGTCCTCGAGGGGACACGTCCGGCGGAGGAACTTGCCGAGGAGGTGTATGGAGCACTTCGCTGACGTCCCCGAGCAGCCGGAGGCGAAGCGTCTGCTCGAGGCGGCGCTCGCCGAAGGACCGGCACACGCCTATCTCCTGCACGGGCCTGCCGGAGTGGGCAAGAGGACCGCGGCGTTCGCGTTCGCCGCGGCGCTCCTCGGGGACGAGCGCAGGGTCATAGCCCGCTTGCATCCGGATCTGTACGTGCTCGAGCCGCTCGGCGAGATGATCCGGATCGACGACGTCCGCGGGCTGCGCCATGACCTGCACATGCGCCCCTTCGAGGCCGACCGGCGCGTCTACCTCATTCTCGACGCGGATCGGATGAACGAGGACGCCGCCGACGCGCTGCTCAAGGACCTCGAGGAGCCGCCGCCCTACGCGGTGATCGTGCTCGTCGCGAGCGAGCTCGGCCCGTTGCCTCCGACCATCCTCTCGCGCTGCCAGCTCGTCCCGTTTCGCCGGCTCTCGGAGCGTGCGGTCCGGGAGTGGATCGCCTCGCGCGCGCCGGAGAAGAGCGGGGAGGAGGCGAGGGTGCTCGCTCGCGCGGCTGCCGGGCGGCTCGATCGCGCGCGGCGGCTCCTCGACCCCGCCGCCGCGAGCCGGCGCGAGGCGCTGATCGACGTCGCGCGCGCGGCCTACCTCGATCCCGGCTTCGAGCCCGGGGACGCGGCAGCGACGCTGCTCTCGGCTGCCGACGAGCGCGCCGAGGAGGCGAAGGAGAAGGAGCGGGCGGCGATCGACGGTCTCGGGCTCCCCGAACGCGAGGCCGAGCAGCGAGTCCGCCGGGCGGGACGCGGCGCGGAGCGCGACGAGCTGCTGGCCGGGCTCGAGGGGCTCGAGGCGTGGTATCGCGACCTCATGGTCGTCGCAGCGGGGGCCGAGGTCGCGGCAGTCCACGCCGACCGGCTCGACGAGCTGGGCGAGGACGCGGCCGGGGATCTCGGAGACGGGCCGGAGCGCGCAGCAGAGATCGTGCGAGAGCTCTGGCGTGAGCTCGAGGAGTTCAACCTCAACCCCTCCCTCGCGCTCGAGTCGCTCTTCGTCCGCGTGGTGCGCGAGCTTCGGCCTGCGGCGCGCGTCTGAGAATGGTTGTCGGGCTCGTCGGCTGCGGGCGCTGGGGACGGCACATTCTCCGCGATCTCCGTGAGCTCGGCTGCGACGTCCCGGTCGTCGCGCGCTCGGCCGAAAGCAGAGCGCGAGCTTCGGAGGGTGGGGCGTCGGCGATCGTCCCCGATATCGCGTCGCTTCCGTCGCTCGACGGCGTCGTCGTCGCGACCACGACAAGCACCCACGCCTCCGTCCTCGAGGTTGCGCTCGCTCTCGGCGTCCCGGTCTTCGTGGAGAAGCCACTGAGCAACGACCCGGAGGCGTCGGCCCGGCTGGCCAGGGACGCGGGCGACCGGCTCTTCGTCATGGACAAATGGCGCTATCACCCCGGAGTCCTGGAGATCGCCGCGATCGTGCGTGAGCGCCGGCTCGGAGCGGTCTCGGGCCTTCGGACCGTACGCGTCGGTTGGGACACACCGCACGACGACGTCGATCCCGTCTGGGTACTCGCGCCGCACGACCTTGCGATCGGGCTAGAGGTCATGGGCGCGGTGCCGCGTCCGGTGGCGGCGAAAGCGCACTGGGTCCACGGTGACGCCATGCATCTCTCGGGCGTCCTCCAAGGCGACGGGTGGTGGCACGTCGTCGAGGTCTCGGGCCGCTCGCCCGAGCGCCGGCGTCGAGTCGAGCTCTACTGCATGGACGGCGTCGCGGTACTCGGCGGCGGCTGGGACGAGCATGTCTCGATCTTCTCGTCCGCGAATGGTGAGCTGCGGGAGGAGCGTGTCGCGACGAGAGGCGAGCTGCCGCTCAAGGCCGAGCTCCGCGCATTCGTCGAGCACCTCGGAGGTGGGCGTGCCCCGAGGTCGAGCGCGGCTGAGGCCGCAGCGATCGTCGCAGCGATCGTCGAGCTTCGGCGCCTCGCAGGTGAGTCGTGATCGACGCGACGATTCTCGTCCCTACCTTCAGGCATCCGGCTTTGCTCCCGTATGCGCTCCGCAGCGCACTCGCCCAGGAGGGTGTCGACGTGGAGCTCATCGTCGTCGGCGACGGGGTCGAGGACGACACCCGCGAGGCTCTCCAGCCATTCTTGACCGACCCGCGTGTGCGCTTCCTCGACTTCCCGAAGGGAGCGCGCCACGGTGAGGCGTACCGCCACGAAGCGCTGCTCGGGGCGAGGGGAGAGATCGTCTGCTACCTGTCCGACGACGATCTGCTCATGCCTGACCACGTAGCCGAGATGTCCCGGCTCCTCGTAGACGCCGACTTCGCGCACAGCGCACCGCTCGTCGTCATGCCGGACGGCACCCTCAGCTACGGGCCGATCGACGTCTCCCAGCCGGAGTTCCACACGCTGTTGCTCGGCGGTGGCTGGAACAAGATCGTGCTCACCGGCGCCGCGCACACGCTCGACGCATATCGGCGCCTCCCACACGGATGGCGCCCCGCGCCACCGGATGTCTGGACCGATCTCTACATGTGGCAGCAGCTCGTGCGGCTCCCCGGCTTTCGCGGGCGGACGGGTGCCCGGCTCACGCATCTCCATCTCGCGGACGCGCAGCGCTCGGCGTTCTCGGAAGCCGAGCGCGTTGCCGAGCTCCAGCGCTGGTGGAACCGCATGCGACGCCCCGGGTTCCAGGACGAGCTCGCCGCCGAGGTTGCAGAGACCGTCAGGCAGGCGGCAATCGTCCGCGAGGCGAGGATCCACGAGCTCAAGGGCACGATTCGCCGAGTTCAGGCCACGCGCTGGTGGCGCCTGCGAACCCGGGTCGCTACGTCCCGGCTGCTGCGAATGCTGCTCGCCAGGCGGCGCGGAGCTCACTGAGCGACCCGAGCGTCTCGTCGCGCTCGGAGATGTCCGGGGCGGCGCACGGCCAGGCGAGGGCAAGCTCGGGATCGTCCCAGCGGCAGCCCAGCTCGTCGGCGGGATCCCATTCGTCGCTCACCGCGTAGACGTGAATCGACGGCTCGTGGAAGTAGAAGCCATGGGCGACTCCGGTCGGGATCGTAAGAGCGTGCGGCTGGTGCTCGGCGAGCTCGACGGTCAGGCCGAGCCCTTCCGTCGGAGATCCCTCTCGCACGTCGTACAGCCCGATCGTTGCGCGCCCGGCTACCACGGTCAGATAATCGGCATGACGCCAGTGAGCATGTACGCCGCGGAGCACATTGGTCTCAGAGCGAACCACGTTCCACTGCACAGGCGCGATATCGAGGCCCCAAGACTCGCGAAAGAGCTCGGTGAAGACACCGCGCGAGTCGGCATGTGGCTCCAGCCGCTGGAAAACGACGCCGTCGAGTAGCACCGTCGAGAGTATTCCGGATCGGTCGGGTGGCGAGCAGCAAGGTCGACGGTGCAACCGTCCTAGGGCGACAGCGATGCGCGCGCGACCGTTCCCGGAAGGCTCGCCTTCCGTACCGCTGGAACGGTCGCAGCCGGGCGGCGCCGGCACGGTGCACCGTCTGCGGCCGGTGCACCGCCGCGCGCGGCGCTCGCCGCGCGCCCGAGGACGGCGGCGACGAGCAGCCTGCACGCGATACTCACTCAGACGAAGCGAAAGCGAGCCAGTTTGCGGCTCGAGCCTCTTGTACCCTGTGACTTCCCGCCGACGTAGCTCAGCTGGTAGAGCACTTCACTCGTAATGAAGGGGTCCGCGGTTCGAGTCCGCGCGTCGGCTTCGGTTCTAAGACCCAATCGGGGAACCGGTCGAGGCTTCGGACTTGTTTGACGTCATGGAAAGGGCGCAAGAGTGGCGGAGCAGCAGACGCGGGCAACGTCCGAGCAGCTACTACCTTCCGATGCGCATGCGGTCGAGTCTTTCGTCCGCGCCAAGCGTCGCCCGAATGGCGGAGTCCTTGAGAACCGCCATGTGGAAGATCGAGAAATTCGCTGTATGTGGTGGCTTGCGGGCATGCCGAAGAAGACGGCAACGCCGGGGAGCCGGATCGCACTCCAGGCGACGTTCGGCTGTCGTTCGGCGGGTGAAGGAGGCGCGCGCGAGCGGGTTCAGGTACACGGCCCAGGCCCTTTATTACGCTTGAGGGCGTCCATCTGACGCATCGGGCTGCCGCCAATCCCCAACTACTGGACGACCTCGCCGGTGCGCTGGAGCCGGACCGGGGTGGAGAATCCGCTCGGCCGGCAGCGGTGGGGTAGCTGGGTGTATTCGCCGGAAGGCAGCGGCGTTTGTTGGTGCACCGCGAGTTCCCAGCCGCTGTCAGTCCGGCGATAGACGCTCGTCATCGCGGCGATGTAGGGCGGCTCTCCTGCACGCTGCGCGCGAGTCGTGAGACGAGCGCGGTCGCGTCACTTCCGAGAGGCACCACTCGCAGGTCATCGATGGTGAACGTCTCCCACGGCTCGACGTTTTCGACAGATTCGAGGACTGGTTCTCGATCCGTTATCCCCCAGCCGGGAAAGACGTGCACGGCGTCAGCGGCGAGGTTGGCCTCATGACATCGCACGATTGCCAGCCGCCTGCCAGAACGTCTTCTCAAGGTCGAGCAGCTTCGGTGTGATGTCCACGCCGCGACGGTATCAACCGCCCTCCCCGCGGAGGCAACACGGGGCAACTCGACCCACCGAAGCCCACCCAAAGCGTCAGCCCGGCAATTGAGCATTCATGCGGCTTGCGTTTCGGGTCGCCTCGCGGCGTCCGGCTTCTACGCGATTCGTAATGAAGGGGCTCCCGCTTCGAGTCCGCGCTCGGCTTCATTCGCACCGGCGTCGCGGCCGGCGTGTTCGACGGGAGACGCGGCTGGCGTCCGCGCATTGGAGCTAACAGGCATCGCGGGAGTTCCGCTACCCGGGCACGCAGATCGCGGCTGCCCTCGATGACAACGCGACCTGCGCTCGCGATCGTTTGCTTGCATGAGACGTTTCGCGCCTCGTCGGATACTCGCTCTCGCCGTGGTCATTCTGGGCGCAGGGCTGGTGCCCCATGACGCCGCGGTCGCGCCTGCGGCACGCAGGTCCACTGGCCAACGTCGCGATGATCCAGGCGCGCCTCGCCGCGCTCGGGTACCTCCCCGCGGCAGCCGTACACGGGTCCCTGAACGAGCGGACGCGACAGGCGATCGTCGCCTTCCAGGGGTGGGAAGGTCTGGAGCGGAACGGCGTCGCAGGACAGGCCACGTTCGCCCGCTTGGCCGCTGCCGCTCGCCCCCTACCGTCTCCCGGCTCTGGCCCGCGCATCGAGGTCCACCTCGACCGGCAGGTCGCCCTGCTCGTCCGCGGGAAGGCCGTCGAGCGCACGATTCACGTCTCCACCGGCGCTTCCGCCACCCCGACGCCGACGGGCAATTTCCGCGTCTTGCGAAAGGAACGCAACTCGTGGTCATTTCCGTATTCCGTATGGCTCCCCTGGGCCAGCTATTTCACGGGCGGAGTCGCCTTCCACGGGTACGCGGAGTACCGCCGCAACCCGCCTCGCACGGCTGCGTGCGCATTCCCCTCGCGGAGGCGCCGACCGTCTACGCGTTCGCCCGTGGGAGTTCCCGTACGAGTCTTCCGGTGACTTCCGGTGGTCACGATCGCATCGCCCCTTCCGTTTCCGTGCAGGTTTCCCAGTACGTGTTTAGTGTACGAGGGACGTATTCGCGTCAGGCGGCGCGGCAGGCGCGTCGCAACCCACAAACCGAAGGGACGGAGGAAGAGTCGATGCCAGTCTGGGCCTGGGTTCTCATCATTATCCTGATCGTGTTTCTCCTCGGCGGCTTCGGCTACAGGCGGCGAGGGCGCTAGGCTCTCTCTCGTCGCGTCGGTGGCCGTTACACGTCCCGCGATCCGGATGGCACGATCGGCGCGCTGTCAGCCGTCAGTCGCCAAGAGGAGGGTCATCTCGTCGGAGAATCCGCACTCGAGGCAGACATAGCGCGTCGCTCCGTCTTCGTCGACGATGATCCCCATCGTGACGCCGCAGGCCGGGCAGATCGGCGGGCGATCGTCATCGGCGTCCGGCTTGCTCTCCTCTTCCATGCGGTCAGCGTAACTCGGGACCCCGCGTTCGGGCCAGCGGCGACGTACGCGAGATCCGCGGCGCCACAACAGGAGCTTCCCTGGAGGTTCAGGGTCATTTCGTTACGCGGCCTACGCGTGAGGACGCGTTTGACGCCCCGGAAATCGCGGGTACACTGGATCCAGCGCGTTGGCTTAGTCGTTTGAAGCCGCCGAGGCTGCAGCACTTCCTCTTCGACTGTCACACCAGGCCTGAGCGCAGCAGGAGTTCGTTCTGGACTTTCCTGCCCTGATCGGAACACGAAGGAGCATCACATGCATGCCACCATTCGCCGTTACGACGGTGTGGACCCGAATCGCACGGCCGAGTTGACCAGCAAGGTCAACGAGACCCTCGTCCCGAAGCTGAACGAGCTCCCGGGTTTCGCGGGCTACTTCCTCATCGAGGCCGGCAACGGCGTTTTCAGCTCGCTCAGTCTCTTCGAGACGCCTGAGCAGGGCATGGAGTCGACGAAGATCGTCGCAACGTGGATCCGCGACGAGAAGCTCGACACGCTCATCCCGAACGAGCCCAAGATCACGAGCGGCCGCGTCGTCGTTCACAGCGACCGCGTCTTGGTCGCCGCGTAGCTCGACCGCACGTCGTTCGACAGAGAAGGCCCGGCTTGCCGGGCCTTCTCTCGTTTTCCCGCTGCCGATCTGCGCTTGCCCCGGCGGAATTCACGCGAGGCTGGCTTTCCGCACCTCCCGTAGCCGTGCGCGGCTCGTCCGCGCTCCGCCGCTCGATAGCACGGGAGAACGCAGGTGCGCTCATCGCCGATCCGTGTTTTTCGAGGTACTCGGCGACCTCGTCCGGGTAAACCTGCCCCATCTCTCGCAGCACCCACCCGATCGCCGTCTGCACGTAGTGCCGAGCGTCGCCAAGGCAGTTCGTAACGAGAGGTAGGACCTTGTGCGGTGGGAGAAAGACGGCGTTCTTCCCGCTGTAGTGCACGAGGCTCACGATCGAGATGCGCCGCAGCCACTCTTCCTCTGCGGCGTTCCATGCCTGGATCTGCGGATACACCTCGTCCGGATAGCGTTCGAGAACCCTGGAATAGAGCCCGCTCAGGAGGTCGCTGTGGCACCAGTTGTCCACCCGACCGCTCCAGCCTTTGACCACCGGCCAGAGACTTGGACTTATGCGCTTCCGGACGATCGGAGCGTAGTACTCCAGGGCGGCGAAGAGCACATCGCCATACGGCGAGGACCTCCAGAGCGCGTCCCAGATCTCGAGCACCTGCTCCTCCGGCAGGTCGTAAAACGAGAATCCTTGCTTGACCCGCTTCCGCAACTCGGGAAAGCGGATTCCGAGATGCTCGAGCTGTGAGCCGCGGTCCTTTCGAATGGCCTCGCCGAGCTCGGGATTGCCGATCGCGATCAGCGCTTGCACGACCTCTTCGTGGTAGTCGCGGTGAACTGTGGGATTCACGTCCGTCGTCGGGAGTCGCAGGCTGCCAGTCGCCCACGGCCGGCTGTTATCAGTCGTCGGCGGTGAACGTCGAGAGGAGAATGGTGTTGCCGTCGGGGTCGTCGACCATCGCGAAGCGAAGCTCCGGAGTGACGTCGTACGGCGCGCAATGCCCGACGTAGCCGAAGCCGGTCAGCTCCTCGTACTTGGCGTCGAGCGCGGCGTGGGTCTCCAGGTAGAACTCGAGCACGATCCGGTAGCCACCCGACGCGTCTGTCCTGGCCGGATCCCATCTGGCGTTCGCTCGAGTCGTGCTGAGAAAGAACGTCAGCCCGCTCATCGCGATCTCGACGTGCTCCTCGCTCTCCGCGCTCTCCGGAATGTCGACGCCGAGCCGCCGGTAGAACTCCACCGCGCGGGGCATGTCCTCGACGATCACGCCGACCATGTAGAGCTCGAGTCCCATCGTTGCCGGTGTCGAGTCTAGGGGCTCGACCGATCCGAAACCTCGAGGTACCGCGCGCCGAGTGTTGTCGCGAGCGTTCGATGTGCAGGCCCGGTTCCGACCAGCGTCGAGCGCGACGGGTCGATGCCGTGCGTCGCGCGCGAACGCGAGCGGCAGCCCCGGAAGCGGTGGCCGGCACCAGCAGGTCGGCGGGCCGGCGGCGTGGGGGCACAGCGCGCTCTCGACCAGCCCGGAGACCTCGGCCGAGAGGCGGGCGGCGACGGCTGCGAGCTCGTCCAGCGATCCGTACGGACTCCAGTCGAAAACCAGATGAGGCGCGCGCGGATCGCCCTCCTCGAGCGCGCGCTCCCAGCCGGGAAGCCTCAACGCCGCGGCCGCGACGAAGACACCCGCGGTCGCTCGCCGGGAAGGCGGCTTGCGCGCGAAGGCAACCTGCTCCACGGCGGCAAATCCCTCGTCGGTCGACGGTGGCTCGAGCTCGCGGAGCGCGCGCATCTGGGAGGTCGGCGCGAGCACGCCCGGCTCGCGCCGTGCAAGCTCTCGCAGCTCCTCGGGAGTCGGGAGAGAGCCGAAACGCTCGAGCAGCCGCTCGACGAGGTTGACCTGCGCTTGAGCGAGCGGCGTGTCGAGCCAGATGCACCGCGTCGCGGCGCGATGTCGGCTCGCCGCCTCGATCACGTAGCTCCTGGCCGCGCGAGTGAGGTACGTGTTGTCGAGGACGACCCGCCGAGCGCCCGACGACAGCGCCTCGTCGAGTGCGTCGGCGAGCTCACGCAGCGTCCCTCCGCGCTCGTCGCGGTTGAGGCGAAGGTAGCCACGGGCAACGTACTCCTCCGCAACACTGCTCTTCCCGGCTCCGGGGATGCCCATGACGAGGACGACGTCTGCGTCTCCGGCCGGCAGCGGCCGCTCGAGGCGAGCCGGACGAGGCTCGCCGAACGCCTGGGCGAGGACTGCTCGGTCGTCGGCGGTCAGGGCGAGCTTGGCGGCGCGGGCGGCGGAGCGCGCGGTGTCCGGGCGCCGAGCGCCGGGGATCGCAATCACCGCGGGGGAGAGCTCCAGGAGCCATGCAAGCGCGACCTCGGCCGGTGTCGCACCGCGCGCGTCCGCGACATCGGCAAGCGCTCGGTGACGAGCGAGGCCGGCTGCCCGACGCTGCCCTCCGAGCGGCGAGTGAGCGATCACGGCGATTCCCGCTTCGACACAGCGGTCGACGACTCCGCCTCGGATGGCGCGGTCGTCGAAGGCACTGAGCGCGATCTGAACGGCCGTGATCGGGGCGAGCTCGAGCGCCTCGTCCAGCCGGCTGCGGTTGACGTTTGCGAGCCCCACGTGTCGTACGAGCCCTTCGTCGAGGAGTCGGGCCAACGCCCGCACGGAGGTTCGCCAGGGCGTCCGCGGATCCGGTGCATGGATGAGGTAGAGGTCGATGGCCAGGCCGTCCAGGGCAGCGAGACTCGCCTCGCAGTCGGCGCGAATCGCCTTCGCCCGACCGTCCGGGATCCATCCGCCGCCGGCCCGGGTCATTCCCCCTTTCGTGACGATCCGCGCGCTCAGGTCCGCGCGCGAGCGGCGCAGACCGCGCGCCAGCAGCCTCTCGTTATGGCCGAGGTCGGCTACGCCGAGGCCGTACGCGTGCGCGGTGTCGAAGACCGTGATACCCGACTCGGCGGCGGCCGAAATCGTCTCGAGAGCAAGCTCCTCGTCGCGGCTCTCGTCCGTCGACATGCGCATGCAGCCGAGACCGATGCGGAGCTCCGAGGCGGCAAGCCATCCGGGGGGATCCAGACCACGGAGGGTACGTCACATCGCTGCGTGGCTGCGCGGCTGAGGCCTTGTGTGCAGGCGTTTTGTGACCGATGCTGAACAGGGATTCGCCCGATGATGCTCGTGCGCTTCCTCCTCCTTCTGCTGTCCTCGCTCTCGCCGCCGGGCTTGCCGGACAGTCGCGCTCCGCGCTCGCCGCTGCGAAGCCGGCCACCGTCGAGGTGACGTTCGTGCGCGAGGGCCGCTTCGTGCGGGTCGAGCGCGTCGTTCCCAAGCGGAGCGCGGCCCGAGCTGCACGCGCTCCGCGAGCTCCTCCAGGGGCCCACGAAGGCAGAGCGGGCGAAGGGTCTGCGATCCGCTTTCCGGCCGGGTGTCCGCGTGCAGCTCGCTTCGCCGTGTGGACGATCTCTGGCGCGTCCGGTTCTCCCGTTCGCTGCTCGGCCCCGCGACGGCGCGAACCATGGATCGGCGCTTCGCCCAGATCTCGGCGACGCTCGCGCGTCTCGGCCCGCAGCGCTTCGCGGCGATCTCGGCCGAGGGCCGCCTCGTCACGACCCTCCGCCTCGGTGTCCGGCCGAGCCCCTGGCGCGCCGTTCGCGGCGAGAAGGGCTACTCGTACAGCGTTCGCGGAGTTCAGATGCGGCTCTGGACGCTCGGATTCCTCGATCGCGCGGCGGTGACGGGCTCGCTCGACTACGAGACCTCGCAGGCGCTTACGGCGTTCCAGGGCTGGGAGCGGCTCGGGCGCACGGGCACGGTGACCGGGGAGACGCAGGTCGCGCTCTTCCGGGCCTCGGCTCCGAGGCCGTCGACGCGGCGCACCGGGCGCAGAATCGAGATACACCGCGACCTCGGTGTCCTGCTGATGATCGAGGACAACGAGGTGCGGCGCGCGGTGCACACCTCGACCGGAGCGTACGGACAGGACGCCGTCCGGCACGTATCGGGTGTACCGCAAGGAGCGTCTCTCCTGGTCCGTGCCGTTCAGCGTCTGGATGCCATATGCCGCGTACTTCGTCGGCGGCATCGCGACGCACCAGTATCCGGACGTCCCCTCCTACCCGGCCTCGCACGGCTGCGTGCGCCTACCCGAGGGCGAGGCCGAGCGGGTGTGGCGGTTCGTGGACGTCGGCACGCCCGTCCACGTGTTCTAGACGCGCTAGGCGTCGGCGAGGAGGCCGACGACGTTGCCGGCCGGGTCGCGTACGCGCGCGATGATCTCCCCGGGGCTTTCCGCTGCGTCCGGCGGGGTGAGCTCGGTCGCGCCGAGCTCCACGAGCCGTTCGATCGCCGCCTGAACGTCGTCCACCTTGAACCAGATCGAGATCGCGCTGTAGGGATCGTCGTCGAAGCCGAGGTACGGCGTGGTCTCCGCCCACCCGACGTGGGAGTCGCCGAGCGGTGTCGGCTCGGGGAGATCGAGCGCGCGCCGATAGAAGTCCGCGAGCTCGGCAAACCGATCGGAGTGGAGGAGGATCGCCTCGATCTTCAAGCGCTCGACTCGCGACCCAACGAGTCCGGCCCGTTGAACACGACGAGGAGCGAGAGCTCCTCGTAGGCGTGGAAGCGATGGTCGACCCCCGCGGCAACGAAGATTCCCTCGCCGCGCGTGACCGGCCGCCGTTGCCCGTCGACCTCGACCTCGCCTTCGCCGTCGAGCACGACGTACACCTCGTCGAACGAGTGCGGCGCCTGCTGGTCGGGCTCTGGCGCGATGAGGACATAGACGCCGATCTCGAGCCCGGGCGAGGTGTGGACGACCTCGTACCCACCGCCCCTTTCGGACAGCCGGGCTGCGGTCTCGGCGACGCCGAAGGAATCCATCGCGCGACCGTACCAGTGGGCGCATGGTCTGTTCAGGCGAGCGTGTGCCGCGCGACGGCGTCGATCTCGGGCTAAGCAGCTCGCTACGTCGCGAGCGAGAGCGTGACGAGGAGGGGAAGCACGATCCAAACCCCGACGGTCAGCGAGATCGCGACGACGGCGAACCTGCGGGACTGGTCCTTCGGGGGAAATCCGCATGCTCCGACCGTGAGCCACAGCTCTCGGAGCGGCTCGCCGACCGAGAGCCGGATCCGCCGGCCTGCGAGCGCGGCGCCGTGCAGGACGATCCACGAGATGCCCAGCCCCACGAGCACGGCGGCGGCTCCCGCGAGCACGGCGGTCCACCAGTGCTCGAAGGTGAAGCCGCTGGCCAGCCGCCAAAGGGAGAGACCGGCCGGGATGAGCAGGCCGCCGAGCACGAATGTGGGGACGCCGAGCTCGCGGCTCCGCGTGATCTCGACGAGCGCCTGACCGTCGAGGCGGGCCTGCTGCAGCAGCCGCTGCTCGGGCGAGTCGTCGGTCGCCTCCATCTCTCGTAGCCAGTAGAGGTTGCGCAGGTTCATCGCGACCTTCTTGACGTGCGTCACGACGACGTAGCGTGCGACGAGCTCGACGAGGAAGCGAATGACGTTGTGACCCGGTCCGAGACCCGCGCCGGCACGTGATCCGTGGTGACCGTGGCGGCGCAGGCTCTCGAGAGCCACGACCACCCGTCGGTGGTCGGCTCTCGAAGCGGTCGGGCCGGGCGAGCGGCGTCGAGCGTGCGATCTCGGCGAGCATCTCGCGCTCGCGCGGGCTGTGCACGTCGATCTCGTCGAGGAACGCCGCGATCGCGGTGTCGTCGCCCGCGAGGAGCTGCAGCCGCTCGAGCGGGTTGTCGTAGAGCTCGTCGAGGTCTTCGGCCGTAGCCGTCTCGAGCGGGGGATTGGCGGACGTATCGTGCATGGCGCCGTCGGCCGATCGTAACGCGGTCGCTGCGCGCTCGGCCTTCCGCGGAGCTCGAGCGTTCGTGCGCTTTTGTCGCACATCCGGCACACAGGCGCCAGTGGAAGACCCGTAACCGTCGGGGCAGGCCCGTTTCCGACCCGAGAGGAGGTCTCATACGCCGCTACGGAGCTCTCTTCGCCGCGCTGGCGGCCTGCGTGCTCGCGCTCTCCGCTCCCGCGTCTGCCCACTTCGACGCGACGGACCGGTACACGCATCGCGCGTGCCCGGCGACGGCCGCCAACCGTGTCGACCCGGTCAACGTCGTCTTCCACGGTTGGGGAACGTGGGGCCGCGCGGCCAGCCAGATCGAGGCGCACGCGGGTTGGACGGCGACCACCGGCTCGAGCCAGGCCTTCGCCGATCACGGCTCCTGCTACGCGCTGCACGCGCAGCGCGCGAGCGGAACCGGGCTCGCGCTTCCACGTCCGCGTTCGCGGCCAGCACCCGGACGTCGCTCTCGGCTGGACCGCGACGGGCGACGCGCACCACGAGGATCTCGTCGTCCTTCCCGTGCCCTGCGGCCACGCGGTGGACTCGAACGGCTCCGGCGGCAGCGGATTCGACCAGGGGCGAGACGAGCTCCGCGACCGCTTCGCCGCGGCGGGTCACGGCTGGTACCGGGTGTGGTGGGGGAACACGCAGAGCTTCCGGCAGTGCGACGGCGACTACGCGGGATCCGACGGCTGGACGACGTTCATCGAGCTCCATCAGGCGAACCATTGATGCGCCGCGCGCTCGTCTGTCTCGGGTGGCTGGGTGTGCTGCTCGCGCTCTCCGGGTGCGGCTCGGTGCGGGAGGCGGCACCACTCGCGCGGCGACCTCACGCTCGAGGACGCGCGGGCGTTCGACGAGTTCCCGCTCTACTTCGCGGGCGAGCGCGTCGACGGTCTCCCGCTGGTCGCGATCCTGCGGCGGAGCGACACTGCGAACTACGTCTCGTTCGTCTACGGAGACTGCACGCCCATGGCCTCCGACCAGGGCTGTGCTCCTCCCGCCGAGGTTCAGGTCTGGCCGAGCTGTAGCCGCCACGCGGGCCTCTACGACGAGGCGGCGCCCGGTGCGCCCGCCGCCGGAGCGGGCGAAGATCCGCGGTGTTCCGGGCGCTTTCCTCGAGGACGGCACCCGGCTCGAGCTGTACGCCCGCGGGCTGACGATCGTCGTCTTCGCCAGATCGCGAGAGGACGCGCTGCGTCTCGCCGAGGCGTTGCGGTCCGTGAAGCAGCCGGCGCGCGGGCGGCGACCTTCCGGCTCCCGAGCGTGGCGGAAGCGAGGGGGTGGGCGGCTGCTGAGCGGCACCCACGTGGCAAGATCGTCACGCCGTGGAGACCATGCGTGCGATCCGCAAGCGCGAGTCCGAGCCGGGACTGGTGCTGGACGAGGTCCCGGTTCCCACACCGGGCCCGGACGAGGTGCTCGTCCGTATCGAGGCGGCGAGCATCTGCGGCACCGATCTCCACATCGAGCGCTGGGACCAGTGGTCGTCCGAGCGCGTCCACCCCCCGCTGACGCTCGGCCACGAGCTCTGCGGAACGGTCGTCGCGACCGGGAGCCAGGTGCGGGACGTCGAGGAGGGCGCGTACGTCTCGGCGGAGAGCCACGTCACCTGCGGAACGTGCTTCCATTGCCGCACCGGCCGGGCGCACATGTGCGAGCGGACGCGCATCCTCGGAGTCGACCGCGACGGAGGCTTTGCCGACTACGTCGCGATCCCCGCGTCCGTCGTGTGGCGCAACGACCGCGCGAAGCTCCCTCCGGAGATCGCGTGCCTGCAGGAGCCGTTCGGGAACGCGGTGTTCGCGACGAGCACGCAGGATCTCGCCGGCCGGGCCGTCGCCGTGCTCGGGTGCGGGCCCGTGGGGCTGTTCACGATCGCGATCGCACGTGCCTTCGGCGCCGGGGCGGCTGCTCGCATCGGACCACGTGCCTTTCCGCATGGAGCTCGCGCAGACGCTCGGGGCGGAGGCGGTCGTGAACGTCAAGCAAGAGGAAGACGTCCCGGCCTGGTTCCTCGAGGAGAACGAGGGCGTCGGGATGGGCGTCGTGTTCGAGATGTCCGGAGCGCTGAAGGCGATCCACGACGCGTTCGGGATCGTGCGCCACGGCGGTAACGTCGTGCTCTTCGGCATCCCCTCGCAGCCGGCGACGATCGACATCGCGGAGTCGCTGATCTTCAAGAACCTGACGGTGAGCGCCGTCAACGGACGTCAGATCTGGGAGACGTGGTACACGACTCGCTGGCTCCTCGAGCATGGTGTCGTGGACCTGCGGCCGCTGATCACGGCCGAGCTCCCGCTCGAGCGCTTCGAGGAGGCATTCGCGCTGCTCGAGACGGGAGAGGCCTGCAAGATCGTCCTGCGACCGAACGGAGCCACACCGTGAACTCAGCCTTGACGGAGCAGGTTGGCGCGGAGCTCGACGCGCTGCGGGAGGCGCGCACGTACAAGCGCTTCAACGTCCTCGAGTCCCCGCAAGGCCCGGTCGTGGAGATGGCCGGCCGCGGCGAGGTCGTCGTGCTCTCCTCGAACAACTACCTGGGGCTTGCGGCACATCCGGAGGTCGTCCGGGCCGGGATCGAGGGGCTCGAGCGCTACGGCGCCGGAACGGCCTCGGTGCGCTTCATCTGCGGCACCTTCGATCCCCACCTCGAGCTCGAGCGGAAGCTCGCCGATCTCTCCGGCACGGAGGCCGCGCTCACCTACGTCTCCTGCTGGAATGCGAACGAGGCGGTCATCCCGACGCTCACCGACGAGACGACGGTGATCCTCACCGACGAGCTCAACCACGCCAGCATCATCGACGCGGTTCGGCTCTCGCGGCCGGCGCAGAAGGTCATCTACCCGCACTCGGACATGAGCGCACTCCGGGACGCGCTCGCGGCTGCGCCGAGCGGCGCGCGCAAGCTCATCCTCACGGACGGCGTGTTCTCGATGGAGGGCGATCTCGCGAGGCTCCCGGAGATCGTCGAGCTTGCGCGCGAGCACGACGCGGTCGTCGTCGTGGACGACTCGCACGGCGTGGGCGTGCTCGGGGATACCGGACGCGGAGTGGTCGAGCACTTCGGCCTGCTCGGGGAGGTGGACGTTCTCACCGGGACGCTCGGAAAGTCGCTCGGCGGAGCGGCGGGCGGGTACGTCGCCGCGTCGGAGGAGGTCTGCGACCTTCTCGCGCAACGCTCGCGGCCGCAGCTCTTCTCGAACGCCCTGCCGCCCACCGTGGCGTGCAGCTCGCTGCGCGCGATCGAGGTGATGCTCGAGCAACCCGAGTTGCTCCGTCGCCTCCGCGAGAACACGACGACCTTCCGGGCCATGCTCAGCGAGGCCGGATACAGCCCGCTCGACGGCGAGGCGGCGATCATCCCGGTCATCGTCGGGGAGACGGCAGACGCCATCGCTCTTTCCGGGCGGCTGCTCGACGAGGGCGTGTTCGTGACGGGCTTCGGCTACCCGGTCGTACCGGAGGGAGCCGCGCGCATCCGGGTCCAGATGTCCGCCGCGCTCGAGCCCGAGCATCTCGAGCGCGCGATCGAGGCGTTCAGGCGCGTGCGGGAGGCGTAGCGCGCGAGGCGTCGATCCAGGCGGTTCCCGACCACGGCGTCGGCGCTCTCTCGACAAACCGCTGGCCGAAGCGACCGGTGCCGGCGGTGAGGCTCACGACGACCCTAGTGTGGCGGCTGATTCAGCGCTTCGTGAAGACGTAGTCGTTCGCCTTCGCCATCACGTGGCACGAGACGCAGAGTTGTCCCTGCGCGAGCACGGAGTACCGCGACGCGGCGCTCGACCGGGTGTACTCGATGAACCGCCAACGCCCGTTCAGCTTGCGCATGACGGCGAACTGGCCGACGTACTTCGTGCCCGGCTTGACGATCGTCTTCACGACGACCGTCCCGTTCGGGTACTTCGCACCGGCCTTCGGCTTGCTCGCGTAGACGTTCTTGACGCCGCTGTGCGCTCCCAGCCGGTCGGTCGTGATCGGCTTCCTGTTGATCTTCGGCCACTTCTGGTACCCGTTCGTGTACGAGGGGAGGCCGTTCGCCGTCGTCTCGGCGGTGGCAACGACAGCGGCGGCCGCGGCGAACGCGACGACGAGGACGATCGCGATGACTCTCCCGCGCACGTCGGGAATGATGACGTGCCGAGGCCTCGTTTGAGAAGCCGAGGCCATGAAGGGTTCCTCGATCTCCGTGAATCCGGCAAGCCGCGCCGGCCTTGAAAAGCGCTGCACCCGAGCGCAAGATTGCTTCTCCCACGAGGAGTGGAGGGTGGGTGACGGGTGAGCTCTGAGATCGCGACCACTTTGCGGGAGCGTGTCGAGCGCCGCTCCTCTCGCGCCGTACGGCGCCGCGTCGCCGCGATTCTGCTGCTCGGCCCCCTGACGGCGCTGGGCGGACTTGCCTGGGCGATCGTCCAGCCGTACCGGATCGTGTTTCTCCACCCCGAGGGCAAGGGAGCCTACGACTACCTCGTCCAGCCGCCGCTGCTCGTAGCGCTCGTCGGGATCCTGTTCATGGTCGCTGATCGCGCCGGGCCTGGTCGAGGATCTCGAGGGAGAGGCCGAGGGCGATGGTCCCGCGACCTGAGATCGCGCACTGGCTCGCGGCGTCGGTCTTGCTCTTCTTCGGACTCGTCCTGCTCTCCGAGGCGATCGTCGGGACGGAGGTGTTCCGGCGACGCCTCTGGCGCGCGTACCTGTGGCCGTCGCTCGCCCTCTGCGGAGGCATCTTTCTCTGGGTCATCGTCGTCTTCTCGACCTTCTCGACGATGCATCTGCTCGCGCATGCGGTCTGGGCCCAGGTCGCGATGATCGCCGGCGCGGTCCAGTTCGCCGTGGTGCGCGGCAAGCTCACGAGTCCTCACTGGTCGCTCGTGTTCGCGGGCGGACTGCTGCTCTCGGGACTCGCGTTCGTCGTCCACGAGCAGAATCCGTGGCTCTACTCCCGCTCGGCGTTTCTCCATCACGCGCTGGGCTGGACGCTGCGTGGTCGCAGCCCTCGTTCCGCTCGGCCAGGCGCTGCGGCCGCAGCGGGTGCTCTGGCAGGCGGGCTTCGCGCTCACGTTCCTCGCGATAGCGGCGCTCCTCTATGCCGACCGCGATGTCGCGCCGATCTTCGGCCATCTCTCCGATGTCGCCGGAGGGCGATGAAGCGCGGTCTCGCCGTTGCGGCGGCGATCGCCGCAGCCCTCGCCCTCCCGGCGACGGCGGTCGCGCACGCGTCGCTCAGCGGCGCGTCGCCTGAGACGCAGTCGAGCGTCGGCGTTCCGCCGACCGAGGTGCGGCTTCGCTTCAACACCGCGGTGACGGCGACCTCGGGGGCGATCCAGGTGCTCGCGCCCGACGGCACGGTGCTCTCCGGCACCTCTCGAGTGTCCCGAGACGGCCGAGTTGTGACCGCGCCGGTCTCGCGGCTCACGCGAGGATCGGCCTACACCGTGCGCTGGCGCGTGACCGGATCGGACGGTCACTCGCCTGCGGGAGTCTTCACCTTCGGGGTGGGTGTGAAGGCGCCGCCGCCGACGGAGGCCGTGGGCGCGGGCGGCGCGACGTGGAAGGACAACGTCTCGCGCTGGCTCTTGTTCGCCGGAATCGCGTTCGTGATCGGCCCGCTGGCCGTGCGTCTCCTCATCCTGCCGGGGCCGCTGCCGGGGGCTCTCGAGCGGCGCTTCCACCTCGTGACGACGATCGCCGCGTTCGCGGTGATCGACGTGGGGATCGCGGCATTCGTCGCGCGGGCGTCGAATGCCCTGCAGCTCCCGGGGTCGGACCTTCTCTACGGAGACCTCCAGCCGTTCGCCGAGAAGACGCGCTTCGGGATCGCCTTCCTCGTGATGACGGTGGGCTTCGCGGTCGTCGCCGCCCTGCTGATGCTCGCATGGGTCTTCGACCGGCTCGAGCTCCGCTGGCCGGCGCTTGCGCTCTCACTGGTCCTCGTCACCGGGCTCTCGCTCTCGGGGCACCAGGGCACGGAGCCGAACGCGACGGCTCTCTCGGAGCTCGCCGACTGGGTGCACCTGGTTGCGGCTTCGGTCTGGGTCGGAGGGGTCGCGACGCTCGCGCTCGTCGTCTGGCCGCTTGCGCCCGAGCTCCGGCGGCGCGCCTTTCTCGGCTTCTCGCGGCTCGCAGTCGGTCTGGTGGCGGCGATGGTGCTCGGTGGGGTCTACCTCGCGCTCGTGCGACTGCCCGAGCTGTCCGATCTCTGGGAGACGGGATACGGCCAGCTGCTCATGGTGAAGATCGCGATCGTGGCGCTCGCGCTCGGCTGGGGCGGATTCCACCACACGTTCGTTCGGCCTCGGCTCGAGGCCGGCGGGCAGCCGCGGGTACGCGGGAGCCTCATCGGCGAGAGCGCCGTCGCCCTGGTCGTGCTTCTGGCCGCGGCGTTGCTCACGAACGGCTCACCGCCGCCGGTCGAGCGCGTTCCGCCGTCGGCGATTCACGCGGGCGGGTAAAACCGTGTCGTGGGTCGGCACCACGACCACGACGATCGCGGCGGGAACCGCCGTGCGCTCGCTCTCGCGCTCGGGATAACGGCGTCGTACACATCCGTCGAGGTCGTCGGCGGACTCCTCACCGGAAGCCTCGCGCTCCTTGCGGATGCGGTGCACATGCTCTCCGACAACGTGTCGCATCGCTCTTGCGCTGATCGCTGCCTGGCTGGCGACGAGGGCGGCAACGCCCGCGCGCACCTACGGGTTCAAGCGGGCCGAGGTACTTGCCGCGCTGGCGAACGGCGTCATGCTGGTCGCGCTCTCGATCTGGATCTTCTACGAGGCATTCCGGCGCTTCGACGACCCGCCCGAGGTTCTCGGCGGCTGGATGCTCGGGATCGCGCTCGCGGGTGTCGTCGTCAACGTGGCGGCGGGGACGATCCTCTTCCGAGCCCGCCGCGGCAGCCTGAACGTCGAGGCTGCCTTCCGCCACGTGTTCGCCGACCTGCTCGGCTCGCTCGGGGTAGCCGCGGCCGCCGTGATCATCTTGCTCACCGGCTGGCTCGGCGCCGACCCGCTCGCGAGCGTCCTCATAGGCGTGCTCGTGCTCGTCAGCTCGTGGTCGATCCTTCGCGACTCGACGACGATCTTGCTCGAGGCTGCGCCCAAGGGCATCGACACCACCGCCGTGGGTGAGAGGCTCGCCCGAGCGCCTGGCGTCGTCGAGGTGCACGACCTCCACATCTGGACGATCACGTCAGGCTTCCCCGCGCTCTCGGCGCACGTGCTCGTCGGGCGCGGAGAGGACTGCCACGGTAGGCGGTGGGAGCTCGAGCGGCTGCTCGGCGAGGAGTTCGGGATCGAGCACACGACGCTCCAGGTCGACCACGTCGGCGATCACGGCGCGCGAGTCGAGCTAGGGCGCTTCAGCTAGAGCTCGAGGAGAGAACGACCTCGGCTCGCGCGGTTCCCGCGCGTGAGTGGCGGGCTGTCACTCCAACTCGCGACCCCGCGGCTGCCTCGACGACCCATTCGATCTTGACGAGGTCGTTCGTCGAGTGGTCGACGTTCCACCACAGGACGGAGCGGTGCTCGACGCGACCTGCGAGCTGACCGGCTTCCTCGCGCTCCTTGCCCGTCACGATTCGCGTGCCTTCCGGAAGCTCGAGCTCGACCTCGATCGGGCGGACGGCTTTCCGGTCGAGCGCCTTCTGCGTGACGTGTGTCGGAAGCCAGCCCGAGTTCTCGAGCACGAGGCTCAGTCGGTGTACTCCGTGCCGACGGCGGTCGACTCGAACGAGCGAACCTCGAGCCGGGGAGAGGCGAGCGCGAGGAAGAGCGCAAAGTCCGCGTGCGGCGCGACTTCCTGCTCGAGCCTCGAGAAGGGCGCGTTGAACCAGAAGTAGACGAGGTCCCAGCCGCCGAGCTCGACCCGCCCGAGCTGCGGATGCTCGAAGGGGTACCAATCCACGTATCCCCCGCCGAGCTCGTCCGCGAGCCGCGAGCAGCTTGAGGTCGTCCTCCGGGTCGTGGTCGCGTATCCAGTCGATGAAGTGGTAGTCCTCGATCCCGGCGGCTTTCTGCGGGCTCCAGAACTCGGTCACCCAGGCGTAGACCCCGAGAAAGTCGTAGACCCAGTCGACGTCGCCGCCCTTGATCACCTGCTTCGGCTCGTACTTGAAGTCGTGGAAGATCGAGATCGCCGGGTAGCCGGTGAGCCGGGTTGCCTCCTCGCCCATGAGCGTGAACGCGCGGAGATCCGGGGTCGGAAAGTCGTCGTCCGGGCGACCCGAGTACGGCCTGAGGTGGACACCGGAAAACGTGTGGTAGCCGATGTAGTTCGTGATGTTGGGCCGGTCGACGATCGCCTGGATGAGCGCGCGCGTCTCGGGCTCGGATCCCGGATAGGGGCCGGCGCCGAGCTGCTCGTCCTCGGGCGCCCACTCGGCGGGCCAGTTCCGGTTCAGGTCGAGGCCTTCGAACGGAGGCGCGACCTTGACCGTCACGCCGTCCCAGTTCCGGATCGTCCCCTCGGGAAAGACGCGGAAGAACTCGCCCTCGACGTCGTCCGGGCGGCGTGCGACGAGGAGCTTGGCGTCGTCGGGGTGGGCCTTCCAGGGGCCGTTCGGATCGCGCACCCGCATCTGGAGGACGCGCCCGTCTCCGTCGACGTCCTCCCGATGGAGCCCGTCCTCGGGCTCCTCGCGCGGGTACGGACGAACACTCGAGCGCCGGAAGCGACCGTCCGAGAGCCCGGCCTCGGCCCCGTCCGGATTCACGCGAGGAACGACGTAGAAGGCACGAGTGTCGAGCGCATGGGTGACGCGCTCCTCGTCTCCGTATCCGTGCAGAAGGCGATCCAGGAGGCTCAGCGCCGCGGTCGTCCCGGTGAACTCCATCGCGTGGATCTGGGCGTGCACGAACACCGCCGGCTTCTCCTTGGCCGCGCCGGTCGCGAGGTTCGTGACGGTGACGAGCGGAATCTCGCGGCCCTCGTACGACTTCCCGATGCTCTCGACCTCGCAGAGGCCGGGAAACTCGGTCACCCACGCCACGAGCGTCTCCTGCAGGTCGGCGTAGGTGTAGAAGCGATCGAAGCGGACTTGCGTCGCCACGGGCGCGACCCTAGTCGATTACCCTCGGCCCGTGCGCGAGCTTGCCGACTACCGCTCCGAGTTCCCGATTCTCGCGGAGACGACGTACCTCGTGAACCACTCGCTCGGGGCGATGCCGCGCAAGGCGGCGGAGCGCCTGGCCGAGTTCTCGCGCATGTGGGCCGAGCGCGGAATCCGCTCGTGGGCGGAGGGTTGGTGGGAGACGCCCTGGCGCGTCGGCGACCAGATCGGCCGGATCGTCGGCGCACCACCCGGCTCGACCGTGATGCACCAGAACGTGGCCATCGCGGAGGCGGTCGTGCTCTCCTGTTTCCGCCCGTTCGATCCCGGGCGAAACCGCGTCGTCTACGAGCGGGAGAACTTTCCCTCGGTTCGATATCTCTACCAGGCGCAGCCGGAGCTCGAGGTCGTCGTCTGCGAGGAGCCGGGCGAGATCGCGGCGCGGATCGACGAGCGCACGCTCCTCGTCCCGATCAGCCATGTCCTGTACAAGGCCGGCGAGATCCAGGACGTCGAGCCGATCGTCCGTCGCGCCCACGAGGTCGGAGCCCATGTCGTCCTCGACTGCTACCAGTCGGCGGGGATCGTCCCGCTCGACGTGACCGCCCTCGGGGTCGACTTCGCGGTCGGCGGCTCCGTCAAGTGGCTCTGCGGCGGGCCCGGGAACGGTTGGTTATACGTCCGACCCGATCTCGCCGAGACGCTGACCCCGACCTACACAGGGTGGCAGGCGCACGCGCGCCCCTTCGCCTTCGAGGAGGAGATGGAGTACGCGAGCGGCGCCGCACGCTTTCTCACGGGGACCCCGAACGTCCCCGCGCACTACGCGGGGACGGCGGGGTACGACCTCATCGAGGAGATCGGGGTCGAGCGGATCCGCGAGAGCTCGCTCCGTCAGACGCAGCTCCTGATCGACCTTGCGGACGCCGCGGGCTTCGAGATCGTGAGCCCGCGAGACCCTGCCCGTCGCGGCGGCACGGTGACGATCCGCGTCCCCGAGTTTCCGGCCGTGCACGCGGAGCTCGAGGCGCGCGGCATCCTCTGCGACTTCCGCCCGGACGCGGGCATTCGCCTGGGTCCGCACTTCTTCTCGACCGACGACGAGCTGAGATTCGCCGTCGAGCAGATCGGCGACATCCTCGAGACGGGTGCGCATGCGCGCCATCTCGGTGCCGTGGCGCTGCACTAGCTGGACTCCGCCGCCCCTCGCGCCATACGATCCGCTGGAATGGCCCTGCAAACAGGCGAGAAGACGCTGCAGCAGATCGTCTCGACGGTCGCTTCGTCGCTCGAGCTGACAGAGGTGCTGAAGGCCGTCGTTCGCCTCATGTCGGAGGCAAGCGGCGTCCACGCGTGCTTCGCGTACGTCGTCTCCGAAGACGGCGAGCGACTCGTGCTGCGCGCGGCGTCGCCGCCGTACGCGCGACAGGCGGGCAAGGTCGTGATGGAGCGCGGGGAGGGCCTGGCGTGGTGGGCGGCAGAGCGCGGCGAGCCGGCGTTCATCCGCGACGACGCTCTCGCCGATCCGCGCACGAAGTACTTCGCGGAGCTCGAGGAGGAGAAGTTCCAGTCGCTGCTCGCGCTTCCGGTCATCGGGCGCTCTGGTGAGGCGATCGGCGTCATCACCGCCCACACCGAGGCGCCGCGCGAGTTCTCCGACGACGAGGTGGACTTCCTCGTGACCTCGGCCTCGCTCGTCGCGGGCGCGATCGAGAACGCGCGCCTGTACGAGGAGGCGCAGGCCCGCGTGTCGGAGCTCGAGCAGCTCACGGAGCTCGCGGAGGCGATCGCCCGCGCCGATGCGCTCGAGCCGCTGCTCGAGACGGTCACCGCCGGTGCCCGCTCGCTGCTCGGCGCGCGCGCGTGTCATGTGTACCTGCTCGATTCGGGGAGCGAGGAGCTCGAGCGGCGGGCGAGCGACCCGGAGGCCGGAAATGCGAGACCGAGGCTCGGCCTGGCGGAGCTGCGGCCGCGAGCTCGCTCGCGGCGGGCGGAGCACGCGGCTCGCCATCCCGCTCGTCGCGAACGGCGAGCTCATCGGCCTGCTCGTGGCCGAGGGGAGCCCTCGGGTCGACCTCGGCCGGGCGGTGGCGAGCCAGGTCGCGGTCGGGATCAAGAAGGTCCAGGTCATCGAGCAGCTCACCGAGAAGAACCTCATCAAGGACTTCTTCGAGGAGCTGGCCGGCGGGCGACCGCGGAGCGAGCTCGAAGGGAGGGCGGCGCGCCTCGGCTGCGATCTCGACCAGGCGCACGTCGTCCTGGTCGCAGAGCCGGCCGACGACGGTTTCGAGCGCGCGCTCCGGTCGGCCGCTCCCGGCTCGCTCTTCGACCGCCGCGAGGACTCTCTGCGTGCACTCGTGAAGCTCCCCACCGCAAGCGCCGAGCCCCTTCTCGCGAGGCTGCGCCGAATCCAGGCCGAGCTTCCGCGACCGCTCTCGGTCGGCATCTCGAGCGTCTGCCAGGGCGAGACGTTCGCGGACGGCTTCGCGGAGGCTCAACAGGCGCTCTTGGGAACGGTCGTCCTGCACGGCGAGCCGGCTGTGCTCTCGTACGAGGACCTGGGCGCCTACAAGTACCTGCTGCGGATCGCGGTGGACGGCGGCATCCGCGACGCGACCGTCGACGCGGTCTCGCAAGATCGCGGCGTACGACGCCCAGCGCGGCGCGCAGCTCGTCACGACGCTCGAGGAGTTCCTGCGGCGCCACGGCTCGATCAGCGCGACCTCCGAGGCGCTGTACGTCCACCCGAACACGCTGCGCCAGCGACTGCGCCGGGTGGCCGAGCTCTCCGGGCTCGACCTGCGCCGCGACGACTGGCTCGCCATCGAGATCGCCGTGAAGATGGTGAAGCTGCAGCAGGCGCTCGGGACCGCGAAACCGCACACATAAACGCGGCGAAGGTGTGGAGGACGCGCACCTTCATCTCGGCGAAGGGGCGTGGTAGCTGTATGCCCCCACGTCCAGGGAGGCGCTCTTATGGGTGGAACCGCGGTCGATGCGGTGTGGAATCAGATGCAGGAGCGCGGGGTCGAGTTCGTCTTCGCGCAGTTCGTCGACATGTACGCACGGCCGAGCGCGAAGCTCGTTCCCGTCGGCTCGCGCGAGGCCTTCGACGGGCTTCTCGAGGAGGGGGCCGGCTTTGCCGGGTTCGCTGCGGGCGAGATCGGTCAGGTGCCGAGCGACCCTGACATCGCCGCGATCCCGGATCTCGCGAGCTACACCCCCGTACCCTGGCAGCAGAACCTCGCGCGCTTCGCCTGCGACGTCACCGTCGAGGGCGAGGAGTGGCCGTACTGCCCGCGCACGATCCTCCGGCGCATGCTCGCCCGGGCACGCGCGGAGGGCTACGAGTTCAAGATGGGGCTCGAGCTCGAGTACTTCCTCGTCAAGCAGCGCGAGGACGGGTCGATCGAGATCGCCGATCCGTACGACACGCTCGACAAGCCCTGCTACGACATGTCCGGCCTCACGCGCCGGTACGACTTCCTGACCACGGTCTCCCGGTACTGCAACAACCTCGGCTGGGGCAACTACGCGAACGACCACGAGGACGCGAACGGGCAGTTCGAGCAGAACTTCACCTACGACGACGCGCTGACGAGCTGCGACCGGGCGATCTTCTTCCGCTACATGGTGCACACCCTCGCGGAGCAGAACGGGATGATCGCGACCTTCATGCCCAAGCCGTTCTCGAACCTGACGGGGAACGGCTGCCACTTCCACATGTCGCTGTGGGACGGCGACACCAATCTCTTCCTGGACGAGTCCGATCCGCGCGGTCTGGGCCTCTCCGAGCTCGCGTACCACTTCATCGGCGGCCTGAAGGAGCACGCCCGGGCCACGAGCGCGCTGACCGCGCCGACGGTCAACTCCTACAAGCGCCTCAAGGTCGGGACCACGGCGAGCGGCGCGACGTGGTCGCCGGTGTGGATCTCGTACGGCTACAACAACCGCACGCAGATGCTCCGCATCCCCGGGCCGGGGCGGATCGAGGACAGGACGATCGACGGCTCCTGCAACCCGTACCTGGCGGCGGCCGCTGTGCTCGCGGCCGGCCTCGACGGGATCGACCGGAAGCTCGACGCCGGCGACCCGAACGCGGAGAACCTGTACGCGATCCCCTACGACGAGCTCAAGAGTCGCGGTCTCGAGACGCTGCCGGCAACCCTGCTACAGGCGACCTACGAGCTCGAGCACGACGACGTGCTGCGCCAGGCGCTCGGGCGGGGGCGGGACGAGGACTACGTCGACTACGTGATCCGCGTGAAGCGCGAGGAGTGGAACCGCTATCACGAGCAGGTCACGCCCTGGGAGATCCGCGAGTACCTCACGAGGTTCTAGATGCGCGGGGACGGGCGCTTGTGACGATCAGTTACAAGGTATGTAGAGCTTTTCTCCATACGCGACACCGGCCAAAGATGCGGGATTAGCTGAGGTTTCTGCTCGGTCGCCTATGTGTACCTTCTGAACATATGTGCGGAATCGTCGGGCTCTTTGCGAAGTCAGCCGAGGTCGAGGACCGGCTCGGTGAGCACCTTGCCGCGATGCTCGCGCAGATGTCGGATCGCGGGCCCGACAGCGCGGGTGTTGCCGTCTACCGCGATCCCGCCCCCTCCGGCTCGAGCAAGCTGACGCTCTACTCCGCCGATCCGAGCGAGGACTGGGTGGCAGTCGCGCGTGCGCTCGGAGACGCGCTCGGCGGCTCGCCCGAGCCCGCCGTTCGCGCGAGTCACGCGGTTGTCGTCGTCGAGACGGATGCGCTCGATGCCGAGAGCTGGGTTCGGAGCAACCGGCCGGACCTGCGCGTGATGAGCGCCGGGAGCGTCATCGAGATCTACAAGGAGACCGGCCTCCCGCACGAGTTCGTCGCGCAGTTCGGCATCGCCGACTTCGAGGGGACCCACGCGCTCGGCCACACCCGCATGGCGACGGAGAGCCGTGTGACCACCGCGGGCTCGCATCCGTTCTCGACCGGGTTCGACCTCTGCCTCGTCCACAACGGCTCGCTCTCGAACCACAACCGGCTGCGCGAGAACCTCCGCCGCGAGGGCATCGAGTTCCAGACCGAGAACGACACGGAGGTCGCCGCCGGCTACCTCGCCTGGCGGATGCGCGAGGGCGCCTCGCTCGAGGAGGCGCTCGAAGGCTGCCTCGACGATCTGGACGGCTTCTACACCTTCGCCGTCGGAACCGCGGACGGGTTCGCGGTCCTGCGCGACCCGATCGCGTGCAAGCCGGCCGTGCTCGCCGAGACGGACGACTGGGTCGCGATGGGCTCGGAGTGGCGCGCGATCGCGGTGCTGCCCGGCGCGGCGGAGGCCGAGATGTGGGAGCCGGAGCCTGGCGTGGTCTACGTCTGGGAGAAGACAAAAGTCTGATGGCCGCGGTGCCGGCCGAGGAGCTCGCGGTCGAGGTCGTCGATCTCGGCGAGACGCAGCTCCGCGACCTGAACCAACGCCTGCACGACGTCTCCTCGGCTCCCGGCCCGCGGGCGTGGCGGGTGCTGAACCCGAACGGCGCGCACGCGCTCGCATGCGGCATCGATGCCGACATCGAGGTCGAGATCGAGGGCCACGTCGGCTACTACTGCGCGGGGATGAACAAGCGCGCGACGGTTCGCGTGCACGGGAACGCCGGTCCCGGCCTCGCCGAGAACATGATGTCGGGCCGGGTGGTCGTGGACGGGAACGCGAGCCAGTCCGCGGGCGCGACCGGTCGCGGAGGCCTGCTCGTCGTACACGGTGACGCGTCGGCGCGCTGCGGCATCTCGATGAAGGGGATCGACATCGTCGTCGGCGGATCGGTCGGCCACCTGAGCGCGTTCATGGCGCAGACCGGCTGCCTGGTCGTCTGCGGCGACGCCGGCGATGCGCTCGGCGACTCGATCTACGAGGCGCGGCTCTACGTGCGCGGCGACGTTGCGGGCCTCGGCGCGGACTGCGTCGAGAAGGAGCTCGCGCGAGGAGCACGCTGCTCAGCTCGCCGGCCTGCTCGACGTCGCCGGGATCGATGCCAACCCAACCGAGTTCCGGCGCTACGGCTCGGCACGGTCGCTCTACAACTTCAAGATCGACAACGCGGGCGCGTACTGATGGCGCAGGAGACCGAGCGCCCGTGGGGGCTTCGCGAGTCCTACCTCTTCGACCGCAACGTCATCGCCGAGATCCACCGCGCTGCGCGGGAGGGGATCTACGACATCCGCGGCTTCGGCGCCAAGCGCCACGTGCCTCACTTCGACGACCTTCTGTTCCTCGGAGCCAGCGTCTCGCGCTATCCGCTCGAGGGCTACCGCGAGCGCTGCGCGACGGACGTCACGCTCGGAACGCGCTTCGCGAAGAAGCCGCTCGAGCTGAAGATTCCCGTGACGATCGCGGGGATGAGCTTCGGCGCCCTCTCGGCGCCCGCGAAGGAGGCGCTCGGCCGCGGCGCGAGCGAGGTCGGCACCTCTACGACGACGGGCGACGGCGGGATGACGCCCGAGGAGCGCGAGCACTCGAAGACGCTCGTGTACCAGGTGCTGCCCTCGCGCTACGGGATGAATCCCGACGACCTGCGGCGCGCGGACGCGATCGAGGTGGTCGTCGGCCAGGGCGCGAAGCCGGGCGGCGGCGGGATGCTCCTCGGCCACAAGATCTCCGACCGCGTGGCCGAGATGCGCGACTTGCCGAAGGGCATCGACCAGCGGAGCGCCTCCCGTCACCCCGACTGGACGGGGCCGGACGACCTCGAGATCAAGATCGGCGAGCTCCGCGAGATCACCGACTGGGAGAAGCCGATCTTCGTCAAGGTCGGCGCGAGCCGGACCTACTACGACGTGCAGCTCGCCGTGAAGGCGGGTGCGGACGCGATCGTCGTCGACGGGATGCAGGGCGGCACGGCCGCGACGCAGGACGTCTTCATCGAGCACGTCGGTATTCCGACGCTACCCGCGACGCGGATCGCCGTCGATGCGCTCCAGGAGCTCGGAATGCACCGGCAGGTACAGCTCATCGTGTCGGGCGGGATCAGGACCGGCGCGGACGTCGCGAAGGCGCTCGCGCTCGGCGCGGACGCCGTCTCGATCGGGACGGCCGCGCTCGTGGCGATGGGCGACAACAGCCCGGAGCTCGAAGACGAGTACCGGAAGATCGGGAGCTCCGCGGGCTTCTACGACGACTACCAGGCCGGGCGCGACCCGGCCGGGATCTCGACCCAGGACGACGAGCTCGCCGCCCGCTTCGACCCGGTTGTCGGAGGCCGCAAGATCGCGAACTACCTGCGGGTGCTCACGCTCGAGACGCAGACGCTTGCGCGCGCATGCGGGAAGTCGCACGTCCACAACCTCGAGCCCGAGGATCTCGTCGCGCTGACGATCGAGGCCGCGGCGATGGCGCGCGTTCCGCTCGCGGGGACCGACTGGATCCCGGGCCGACACGAATCTTCGTAAGCCGATGACCGCGGGCCTGACGCTGCATCTGGAGCGCGTTCTGCCTGCGCCTCGCCCGCTCGTGTTCCCAGCCTGCACCGAACCGGCTGAGTTGGCGAAGTGGTGGGGCCCGCGGGGGTTCACGGCGCCGAGCATCGAGATCGACGCACGCGTCGGAGGCAGATATCGCTTCGCGATGCAGCCACCCGAGGGCGAGCTCTTCTACCTGACCGGAGAGTTCCGTGAGGTCGATCCTCCCAGCCGCACTCGCGTACACGTTCCGCTGGGAGGATCCCGATCCCGACGATCGAGAGACGGTGGTCACGCTCTCGTTTCGGGAGCTCGGAGAGTCGACGGAGCTGACGCTCGACCAGGGCCCTTTCGCCACCGAGGGACGGTACGAGCTCCACCACGGCGGGTGGTCGGACGGTCTCGAGCGGCTGGAGCGGGCGGTGTCCTCGCCCGGTAGCTAGACGCCGCGCGGTGCCGCGTCGTCGAGCACGACCCGCATGAGGTCTCGGATCGAGACGATCCCGACCACCTTGCCCTCGTCGACCACCGGTAGGTGGCGGAAGCCGCCGTGGATCATCAGCGTCGCGGCGGTGCCGGTCGACTCGGACGGCTCGATCGTCTCCGGATGACGCGTCATCCAGTCGGCGACCGTCGATCGGTCCACGCGGCTCTCGGCGACTGCACGCAGGACGTCGCGCTCGGTGAGGATCCCGAGAATCGCGTCGCCGTCGAGCACCACCACCGCGCCCACACGACGGGCGGTCATCTCCGCGGCGGCCGCGGGAAGTGTCGCGTCGGAGGCGACGCTCAGAAGCCCGCGCGTCATGATGTCGGCGACAGTTGCCATCGCCGGGCGAGCATAACGCCGCACGCGAATCAGCCGCATCGATCGCCCCGAGCGGCGATCAACGAATCGTCGTTCATCTCAGCTGTGCGGCTTTCGTCCGCGGCCGAAGGGCGATTCACCCGCCCGGTAGGCCAAGTCGCATGAAGCTGTGAGCAGCGAAGAGGAAGGGGCTCGCGGGGGGAAACATCGTTTCCCCCACACTAGGAGCGCCAGCCGAGCTCGCGCGAGATCGCGGCAGCCTCCTCGACGAGGATCGGCACCGCTGCTGCGACAGCGGCAGCGTCGAAGCGACTCGTCGGGCCCTGGAGAGCGGCGATCGCCTCCAGATCGCCGCGGCTCGAGCGGATGGGCGCCGCGATTGCGGTGAGGCCCGGCTCCCGTTCCTCGATCGCCTGCGCCCAGCCTTGTTCCCGGACGCGCGCGACCTCGACCGCGAGCTTCTCGGGGTCGGTGATCGTGCGCGGCGTGTAGGCGCGGAGCGGTCCCGCCGGCAGCGAGCGGCCCGAGAAGGCGAGCATCGCCTTTCCCGCCGAGGTTGCGTGGGCAATCGACGGCCGGCCGAGCCGAGAGATCGGCTGGATCTGATGCGCTCCCGAGACGAAGTCGATCGTGATCGCGTCCTCCTCTCCGGGAACCGACAGCGTCGCCGTCTCGCCCGTTCGCCGAACGAGCTCCTGCAGATGCGGACGCGCGACCTCGCGTACGTCGAGGCGTGCGAGGAGCGCGTTCGCGAGGTGGACGATGCGGAGGCCCAGGCGATATCTGCCGGTCGCCTGCACGCGCTCGACGAGACCGGCGGCGGCGAGCGTGCCGAGCTGGCGCGAGACGGTGCTCGGGGTCATAGCCGTCCGCCTGGCAATCTCGTTCGTTCCGAGCTCACCGCCTTCGGCGAGCGTGTCGAGGACGGCTATCGCCCGTTCCGAGGCGCCGATGCGGCGGGTCGATGGTTGACGAGTACGGGACATCGGTGTACGGTCGTTGCGGATTCTGGCACGCCGTTGCTGAGAGTGCAATTCTGACACGATGTCGTTCCTGCTTCCCTGCCCTCACTGCGGACCCCGCCCGGTCGACGAGTTCGCGTACTTCGGCGAGGTGACCCACAGACCAGGTGCTTCGCCGACGCTTCGCGAGCTCACGGAGTACGTCTACTTCCGCGACAACGTCGCGGGTCCTCAGCGCGAGTGGTGGCAGCATCGACAGGGGTGTGGCGAGTGGTTCCTCGCCGAGCGGGATACCCGCACGAACGAAGTGCTCGCCGTTTCTCTGCCCGAGACGGCGAAGGAAGACGCATGAGGCTCGCGGCCCAGCGCGGCGAGCTGATCGATCGCGACCGGGCGATCCCGTTCCGTCTCGGCCCTTGGGACCTCGAGGGGTACGGCGGCGACACCATCGGATCCGCTCTCTTCGCCTCGGGCCGCCGCATCTTCTCGCGCTCCTTCAAGTACCACCGCCCGCGCGGCCTTCTGTGCTGCTCGGGCCATTGCCCGAACTGCATGATGACGGTCGACGGCGTGCCGAATGTACGCGTGTGCGTCGAGCCCCTCCGAGAGGGCGCGGTCGTCACGGCGCAGAACGTCCTCGGCCGCCTCGACAGCGACCTCCTGAGCATCGTCGACAAGGTCGGCGGCCCGTTCACGCCCGTCGGCTTCTACTACCGGACGATGATCCGGCCACGGTTCATGTGGCCGACGTACGAGAAGTTCCTGCGGAGCGTCGCCGGGCTCGGGCGGCTCGACGAGCACGCGGGCCACTCGCGCCGCTATGACGTCGAGCATCGGCGAGCGCGGGTGCTCGTCGTGGGGGGCGGACAAGCCGGTCGTGCCGCGGCGCTCGCGGCGGCCACCGCGGGGCCGGGCGTCGTCCTCGTCGACGAGGGGACGCGCCTGCTCGGCGCCGACCTGCCAGGGGTGGAGGTACTTGCGCCTGCTCGCGCGCTCGGGATCTGGGAAGGGAACCTCGTCCCGGTCGATTGCGAGACCGTCCTCTACCGCTACCGCGCCGAACGCATCGTCGTCGCGAGCGGCGCGACCGAGCAGCCGCTCGTCTTTCCCGGAAACGACCTCGTCGGCGTCATGCTGCCCGAAGGCGTCCGCCGTCTCGTGCGGGACTTCTCGCTGAAGCCCGGAAATCGCGCCGTCGTGCTCGCCGCGGACGACTCGGGCCTCGAGGCGGCGGACACCCTGCGCGAGGCCGGGGTTGCCGTCCCGCGGGTCGTCGATCTCCGCGAGTCGAGCGTCCGCGAGCTCGAGGCGCAGGGACGCAAGGGTCAGATCCGAAAGGTTGTCCTGGATGGCGAGGGCGTCGACTGCGACCTGCTCGTCGCGTCGGGCGGCCGCCAACCGGCGTACGCGCTGCTCGCAGAAGCGGGCGCGCGCGTCGAGTACGACGCGAATCTCGGCGTCTTCATTCCGACCGAGCTCCCCGCGGGCGTGGAGGCGGTCGGGAGCGTGACGGGCGAGGGCCTCGAGAGAGTCGCCACCGCGCCCGCCTATGGCGGCCGTGGCAAGTGCTTCGTGTGCATCTGCGAGGACGTGACGACGAAGGACGTCAAGCGGGCGATCGCCGAGGGCTTCGACTCCATCGAGCTCGCGAAGCGGTACACGACCGTCACGATGGGCCCTTGTCAGGGGAAGCTCTGCCAGCTCCCGAGCATCCGTCTGTATGCGGAGGAGCGACGTGCGTACGAGTCCGTGATCGGTACGACGACCGCGCGCCCACCGTGGGCTCCAGTCGAGCTCGGCCTCCTTGCCGGGAGGCATCTCGAGCCGACACGACGCACCTCCATCCACTTCCGGCACGAGGAGCTGGGCGGCCGAACGATGTGGGCCGGCCCGTGGCAGCGACCGCATTCGTACGGCGACAAGCCCGAGGACGAGGTGCGCGCCGTGCATGAGTCGCTCGGCGTCATCGACGTTTCGACACTCGGGAAGCTCCTCGTCGAGGGGCCCGAAGCCGCGGCTCTCCTCGAGCGCCTGTATCCGAATCGCTTCGCCGACATGAAGCCCGGGCGGATCCGGTACGGCGTCCTTACGAGCGACGGGGGCCGGATCATGGACGACGGCACCGTTGCTCGCCTCGCCGACGACCTCTACTACGTCACCACCACCTCGAGTGGCTCGGACTCGGTGACGGCATGGTTCGAGTGGTGGAACGCCGTCTGGGGCTATGACGCCGAGATCGTCAACGTGACGGGCGGCCTGGCGGCGCTGAACCTGGCCGGGCCGCTCGCGCGCGAGACGCTCCAGCGGCTGACCGAGGCGGACGTCTCGCGCCGAGGAGCTTCGCTACCTCGACGCCAAGCAGATCGTCGTCGCGGGTGTCCCGTGTCTCGCTCTGCGCATCGGGTTCGTCGGGGAGCTCGGCTACGAGCTCCACTTCCCGAGCCCCGCCGGCGAATACCTTTGGGATCGGCTGCTCGAGGAAGGCGCGCGGCCGTTCGGCCTGGAGCCGCAGCGCGTGCTCCGGCTCGAGAAGGGTCACA
The DNA here is from genome assembly GCA_963746435.1 of uncultured Actinomycetes bacterium. Lineage (GTDB taxonomy): Bacteria > Actinomycetota > Thermoleophilia > Gaiellales > Gaiellaceae > GMQP-bins7. Next base: position 123,936 of record CAVVAZ010000018.1, on the reverse strand, counting down.
TCATCGTCGGGCAGGACACGGACTCCGAGTCGAACCTGCTCTCTGCCGGCATGCCGTGGCTGCCGAAGCTCGACAAGGACGACTTCGTCGGCAAGTGGGCGCTCGAGCACGTCCAGGGCCGGGAGGAGCGCGAGCGGCTGGTCGGGTTCAGGATGGAGGAGAACGTCGTACCGGCCGAGGGAGCCCAGGTCGTGATCGAGGGCATGCCCGTCGGCCGCGTGACGAGCGCTCGCCGCAGCGAGCAGGTGGGCGCGGTCATCGGTCTCGCCTGGCTTCCTCCCGAACGCACGGAGGTGGGTACGCGCTTCGAGATTCGCATCGACCGCCGGTTGCGCGGCGCGCGGGTCGCACACGGCGCGTTCTTCGACCCGGCCGGGGAACGGATGCGCTCGTGAGCTCGCTCGACTTCCTCTCGCCGTCGCGCTGTCTGCCCGAGACGCTCGCATCGCCGCTCGCCCGCGCTCTTGGCCGGGGTGGGCTCCGATGTCGATCCGGGATCTCTCAGCGGACGGGAAGGTGGAGATTCGCGGCGAGCTGGATCTCGTCGAGCCCCGCGACGGGGAGCAGCTCGTCCGGCTGACGCCGCGGCGTGGCCTGCTGCTCGTCGATGGCGATCCGGTCGAGGCCGTCGAGCGGCTTCGCGCTCTGGGGCTTCGTGCCTATGACCTCAGCGGAGGGTTGGCAGGGCTCGCGATCGAGGGCGAGCAACTGCTCCGACGGCTCACGGACCTCGATCTCGACGCGCTTCCCGCCGCGGGCGGCTTCGCGCGCATCGGCGCGATCCTCGTGCGCGACGAGGGCGAGCACTTCCGCGTCTACTTCCCGCAGGAGCTCGGCCACTACGTCGCCGAGGTCGTCCTCGACACCTTGGCTGGCCTGGAGGACACGCGTGAAGGAGATCTTCTTTCCGAAGCGATGTGGCGGCCGCGGAGCGAGCTCAAGCGGCGCTACGAGGTCGTGGTCGTGGGCGGCGGGTCGCACGGGCTTGCGACGGCGTACTACCTCGCGAAGCACCACGGGATCCGCGACGTCGCCGTGCTCGAGAAGTCGTACATCGGCTCGGGCGCGTCGGGCCGGAACACGACGATCATCCGCGCGAACTACCGCACACCCGAGGGGGCGGACTTCTACGGCGAGAGCGTCCGCCTGTACGAGGGGCTCTCGGCGAAGCTCGACTTCAACCTCATGTTCTCTCAGCGCGGGCACCTGACGCTCGCGCACTCGGACCGCGCGATGGTCGTCATGCAGGAGCGCGCCGAGGTCAATCAGATTCTCGGAATCGACTCGAAGGTCGTCGGCCTCGATCGGATCCGCGAGCTCTGCCCGGAGCTCGATCTCTCCGATCGTCCGACCTGGCCGATCATGGGCGCGCTCTACCACCCGCCGGGCGGGATCATCCGTCACGACGCGGTCGTGTGGGGGTTCGCGCGCGCGGCGGACCGGCTCGGGGTGGAGATCCACCCGTACACGGAGGTGACCGGCCTCGAGCGCGCGAACGGACGGTGTCGCGGCGGTCGAGACGAACCGCGGGCGCATCGAGTGTGGGCACGTCGTGAGCGCCACGGCCGGCTGGTCGACGCTCGTCGCCGACCTGGCGGGCGTGCGGCTCCCGATCACGACCCACATCCTGCAGGCGTTCGTGACCGAGCCCTTGAAGCCGTTCCTCGACGTGATCATCGTCTCCTCCCAGCTCCACGTGTACGTGTCGCAGACCGATCGCGGCGAGTTCCTCATCGGCTCCGAGATCGAGCCCTATACGACCTACAAGGGAACGGGAACCCTCTCCTTCCTCGAGACGACGTCGCGGCACACGCTCGAGCTCTTCCCCCAGCTCGAGCGGACGAAGGTGCTCCGCACGTGGACGGGCCTCTGCGACCTCTCCCCGGACTACAGCCCGATCCTCGGGCGCACCGAGGTCGACAACTTCCACGTGTCGGCGGGATGGGGCACGTACGGGTTCAAGGCGGCGCCCATCGTGGGAGTGACGCTCGCCGAGCTCATCGCGACGGGGAAGACACCTGATCTGATCGCGCCCTTCGCGCTCGAGCGGTTCTACACCGATACGCTCGTCTCCGAGCTTGCGGCGGCAGCCGTGAGTCACTAGAAACGGGAGTTCGATGAAGACGCAGATGCCCTCCAGCCTCGAGATCGCACAGGCGGCGACGCTCGACCCGATCCTCGACGTCGCCGCCGCCGCGGGCTTGCTCCCGGAGGAGGTCGAGCCCTACGGCCGCTACAAGGCGAAGGTCGACCTCTCGGTGATCGACCGGCTCGCGGACAAGCCGGACGGGAAGCTGATCAACGTGACCGCCATCACGCCGACCCCGGCCGGGGAAGGCAAGACGACGACTTCGGTCTCGCTGACCCAGGGCCTCGGCGTACTGGGCAAAAAACCCGTTCTCTGTCTCCGGGAGGCGTCGCTCGGGCCCGTGTTCGGCGTGAAGGGTGGAGCGGCCGGCGGAGGCTACGCCCAGGTCGTGCCCATGGAGGACCTGAACCTGCACTTCACCGGCGACCTGCACGCGATCACAGCCGCGAACAACCTGCTCGCCGCGTTGATCGACGCGCATGTCCTCCACGGCAACGCGCTCGGCATCGACCCGCTCTCGATCTCCTGGCGGCGCTGCCTGGACATGAACGACCGCTCGCTCCGCGACGTCGTCACCGCGCTCGGAGGACGCGCGAACGGCTACCCGCGGCAGACGGGGTTCGACATCACCGCCGCGAGCGAGATCATGGCGCTCGTCGCGGTCGCCCGGGACCTCGCGGACCTGCGCCGGCGCCTCGGGGCGATCACCATCGGCCAGACCTACGGCGGCGAGCCGGTGACGGCCGAGCAGCTCAAGGCCGCAGGCTCTCTCGCGGTCCTCCTGAAAGAAGCCGTCAAGCCGAATCTCGTGCAGACGCTCGAGGGCCAGCCGGCCTTCGTCCACTGCGGACCGTTCGCGAACATCGCGCACGGCAACAACTCGCTCGTCGCCGACCGGGTCGCGCTCAAGCTCGGCGAATACGTCGTGACCGAGTCGGGCTTCGCGTCGGACATGGGAATGGAGAAGTTCTTCGACATCACGTGCCGCATCGGCGACCTGCGCCCGGATGCCGTCGTGCTGGTGGCGACGGTGCGGGCCCTCAAGCACCACGCCGGGAACATGGACGGGGGCGCGAAGGAGATCGAGCTCGGCGCGCAGAATCTCGCGCGCCACATCGGGATCGTGAACGGCTTCGGGCTGCAGGCGGTCGTTGCCGTGAACCGCTTCCCGACCGACACGGACGACGAGCTCGAGCTCGTGCGGAAGCTCGCGCTCGAGCACGGCGCGTATGCGGCGGAGATCAACGAGGCCTTCGAGCGCGGCGGCGAGGGCGCGACCGCGCTCGCCGAGGCCGTCGTCGATGCCGCGGAGCAGCCGTCGAGCTTCGACTTCTCCTACCCGCTCGACGCCCCCATCGAGGAGAAGCTCACGCTCATCGCGACGAGGGTCTACGGAGCCGACGGCGTCGTGCTGCTTCCGGCTGCGAAGCAGAAGGCGGCGGCGTTCGAGGAGGCGGGGCTCGGCAAGCTGCCGATCTGCATGGCGAAGACGCACCTCTCCCTCTCGCACGACCCGACGCTCAAGAACGCGCCGAAGGGATTCACGGTGCCGATCCGCGACCTGCGCCCCTACACGGGCGCCGGCTGGATCGTCGCTCTCTGCGGGGACATGATGACCATGCCCGGGCTCGGAAAGACGCCCGCGGCGTTCTCGATCGACATCGACGAGTCGGGCGAGACGGTCGGCCTGTTCTGAGCTGACGGCCTGCGCGGCTACGCCGAGGCGGGGGAGCCGCCGTCCTGCGGCGCACTCCGAAGCCCGGAGCGAGCCCGAAGCTGCTCAGCACCCGTTCTTGCCAGTTCGCGTTCTCGCTGATGCAGCCGGGACAGGCGCGGAACGTCGATCCGTGAAGCGCGGGATGCTCGACCTGTGCTCCCTGGGGCAGCTCGAGCCGTCCCCACGCGGCGCCCGAGATCAGTCCGTCTGCCTGCCGCCTGCTGCAGATGACGCAGTGGAGGTAGAGCCGTGACACGTGGCGAACGGTACCTACCCCCAGGGGCCGATGAAAGGCCCGTCCAGGTCGGTGAGCAGGATGACGACCACGACGATGATGCAGAGGAGCGAGAGGCCGAGCATGAACGGCGCGACCCGTGGATCCTCCTTCTGCAGCGGCGGGAAGTCGATCTGCTTGTCAGCCATCGGAGTCTCCTCTACGTTCCCAGGTCGGTCGTGATGATCGTGGTCGTCGTCTCGACGACGACTGCGCCGCTGGGTCGGTCGAGCGCGCCCGATGCGCGGAGACGGTCAGCCTGTCGCGTCAGCTTCTGGTTCTCGAGGATCGACGAAGCCCCAGAACGCGATCAGCATCACCGAGAAGCCGAGGATCGTGAGGATCCAGGTCCCGGTCGAGCCTTCGCCGCCGAACGTCCAGAACTCGGCGATCTCCTCGCTCCACTCGTCATACGGAAAGGCGTCGAACATCGCCTAGCTCCTTTCTGACGTGCCGACGGGCGTCGCGGCTCGTCCGTTCGTGCGCCAGTACGCATCGAGAAGCACGGGCGCCGCCTCGACCTCTCTGCCGTCCGGCTCCACGATGATCTCCGGGACGCGCTCGAACTCGGGGAAGAAGTCCTGTCCGAACTCGGCAAGGTCGAGGCCCTCGAGCTCGACCTCCGGGGGAACGCGCAGGAGGTTCATCTTCTTGAGGATCCAGCTGACGCCGTACCCGGGGAGGAACGCCAAAGGCAGGAACGCCAGCATGCCCATGAGCTGGCCGCCGAACGACGACTCGACGTTGTTGATGCCGGTCGGGTAACCGCCGGCGAAGATTCCGACGAGTAGCACTCCGTAGAAGCCGCAGACGCCGTGCACTGCGACCGCGCCGACGGCGTCGTCGACGCGGAGCTTGCTTCTCGATATAGCCGCCCGCGTAGACGGCGAGCATGCCGCCCGAGATCGAGAGGAGGTACGCGAGCGAGGGGTGGTAGACGTCTGCACCGGCGGACACCGCGATCACCCCGGCGAGGCCGCCGGACAACGTCCAGAAGGGATCACCTCTGCTGGCAAACCAACCGCCCGTAAAGCCGCCCGCGAAGCCGATCGTGATCACGAAGGCGATCGCACCGAGAGTCGTCGGTGAGCCGTAGATATTGAGCCAGCCTGGGAAAATCGTCGACTGGATCACGAGGCACGCGGCGTAGAAGCCGTAGAACCCCGTAAAGATCAGCATCAGGCCCATGAGCGTCAGGTGCGTGTTGTGCCCGCGGAAGCTGCGCGCCAGGCCGTCCGTCGTGTACTTGCCAATGCGCGGCCCGAGGTTCAGCAGGACTCCGAACGCGAACGCACCGGCGACACCGTGGACGACGAGCGACGCGATCGCGTCGTGGAAGCCGAATCGGGTGACGAGCCAGCCGCCCGAGCTCCAACCCCACGACGCATCCATGATCCAGACCACGGAGCCGAGCAGAGCCGTCAGGATCAGGTAGGCCGACAGCCGGACCCGCTCGATGAGCGCTCCCGACATGATCGAGCCGGTCGTCCACGAGAAGAGGAGGAAGGCGAGGAAGAAGACGGCGCTGACGTGATCCTGCGAGGTTCGGCCCCATCTGCGCAGCCCAGGGCGCGGTGTTGCCGCAAAAGCCGATCAGGACGTCGAGGCCCTCCACCGTCGGGCTGTCGTGCCCGTCCTTGGGCCAGCCCTCCTGGAAGCAGCCGTAGATGTACCAGCCGAAGTAGTAGAACGTCGGCGTGACGACGGCGATGGTGAGGATGTTCTTCATCGCCGTCGACATGATGTTCTTGCGCCTGGCGGCGCCTGCCTCGTACGCCATGAAGCCGACGTGGATCAGCCACATGATCACGACGGTCCAGAAGTAGAAGGTCTCGGTCAGAATCAGCGAGTCGAGACCGAGCTGCTCCTGGACTTCCTCTGCGGTCGGTGCCTGGGCGAGCCAGGTCTGCAAGAACGAAACGATCATTCCCCCCTCCTCGGGCGGATACCACGTTCGACGTGTGGAGAGACCGTATGAACCGGGCAGGCCGGTTTCCATGTCCGCGCGTACCGGCGTTGCGGCCGTGAGTATGTGCGACCTCTACACAGCTACGGCTGTGAGACGTCGCCCGTCTGCACGTCGATCAGGACGTTCTTGAAGCGCGTCGGCCTCCCGGACTCGTCCAGATCCTCGGCGAGCCCGACGAGCCAGAAGAGGCGGGACGGGATGCCGCGGGGAACGGCCCGGATGACGACGCAGCCCACCTCGACGCACGGCTCGAAGCCGGCGTTCTCCGTGGCGATCTCGACGGCCTCCTCCTGCGAGATCTCCTTGTTGTACGACCCGCACGTCCGGGCAACAAGGAAGGAAGCGAGGAGCACGAGGGCGAGCAGAGCGATCCGGACCGCCGGGCGGTCCCGAAGCGGGCGGATCTCCTCGGGCTCGGCTGGCGGCCGGCCGTTACCCGCTGCGCCGGCCGCCCCTGCTTCGGTAGGCAGCGTACGCCCTCAGGACCAGGTAGCCGATGAAGTGCGTCATGAACACGAGCAGGAGCCACCAGATCCACCAGCCGTAGTGCGGTTGCAGCTCGCGAAGCTCGACCACCGTCAGGTAGAGCGCGATTGCGAGCGTGAGCCAGATGAGCAGCGGCGCGACCGCCGATGACGAGGATCAGGAGCACGCGAGGATCGTCTACGAGGCCGGGTGCCGACGCAAGTGACGCACCTTTAACTTCCCGTCCCCGTCGCCGGACTGTGCAGAATCGGCTCCGTGACCGTCAAGGACGTCATCTTCACGCTCGGCGTCATGCTCGGTGTTGGGCTCGTGTGCCAGCTCCTCGCAGACACGATCCGGGCGCCCCGCATGCTCGTTCTTCTCGGCGGAGGCGTGCTGATCGGCCCGTCGGTCACCGATTGGATCGACGTTCCGCTCGACTCGATGGGCGCTCAGCTCCTGCTGACGCTCGGCGTCTCGTTCATCCTCTTCCACGGCGGGCTTCAGCTCTCCACGCGCATTCTCAGTCGCGTCGCGGTCGGGCTTGGGTTGCTTGCGGTCCCGGGCGTCGTGATCACCGCCCTCGTCGCCGGCTCCGTGGCCGCCGCTCGCCTTCGACGTCCCGTTCTCGACGGGCCTGCTGATCGGAGCCGTCCTTGCGCCCTCCGATCCGGCGATCCTCATCCCGCTGTTCGACCGCATGCGCTTGCGGCAGAAGATCGAGCAGACCGCAATCGCAGAGTCGGCGCTCAACGACTCGACGGGAGCGGTGCTCGCACTGGTCTTCGCCGGCGTCGTCCTGAGCGGAGATGCCTCGGTTACCGACCCTGCGATCCACTTTCTCGAGGACCTCGGAATCTCGACCGTGCTCGGCGTCGGCTTCGGGATCCTCCTCTCGATAGTCGTGTCGAACCGCCGCGTGCGGCGTCTGGAGCGAGTCGGCCGCGATCGCAGTCGTCGCAGTCGTCGCAGTCGGATACTTCTCGATCGACTGGGCAGGCGGGAGCGGATACCTCGGCGCGTTTCTCGCCGGGCTCATCGTCGGCAACATGGATCGGCTCCGCCTCGGAATGCACTCGGACCACGAGCGGGAGATGCGCGTCCTCGTGGACACCCTCTCGGAGGTGGTCGTGATTCTCGTCTTCGTCACCCTCGGGGCGAACCTGCCCTGGGGCGACATCTGGAGCAACCTCGGGCCCGGTCTCGTCGTCATCGCCGCCCTCATCGTGTTGGCGCGGCCACTGACGGTCCTTGCGTGCCTTCTCCCCGACCGCCGGGGTGGTTGGTCTTGGGAGGAGATCGTCTTCCTCTCCTGGACGCGCGAGACGGGGGTAGTCGCGGCGGCCCTCGCGGGGCTCATGGTCGCGCTCGACGTCCCGGACGCGGAGCTGATCGTGACGACTGTCGCGCTCGCGATCGTCGTCACGCTGGCCGTCCAGACGACCACGAAGTCCTGGCTCGGGCGGAGGCTCGGTCTCGACGAGCCGTCGCCCTCGCTCGCCGACGCGGCGGATCTCTCGGCGCCATGACGAGTCAGCGCCGCACCAGGGCCGGAGCTCACTCGCGCTCGTTGCGCTCGTCGTGGTCGCTGCGGGCGGTGCGTTCCTGCTCGGGAAGCGGCAGGCCGAGGGCCCGAACGAGCAGGTCGCCCCGCCTGCGCGCGGGCTCCCGGCTACGCCCGACTACCACGCGCTGTACGTGGACCCGACGAACGCGCGGCATCTGCTGCTCGGCACGCACGTCGGGATGTACGAGTCGCGTGACGGCGGGGTGACCTGGAGGACCGGCCCGCTCGGCGGTGAGGACGCGATGAACATCGTCCGCGACACCGGACGGGCGGCTGTGGGTCGCCGGGCACAACGTGCTCTCGCGGAGCGAGGACAACGGCGTCACCTGGAGCGACGTCCGGCCCGGACGGGCTCCCCAACCTCGATCTGCACGGATTCGCGTCCGACCAACGGGGACGTCTCTTCGCCGCGGCCGCCGGCGAGGGGCTCTACATGTCGACGACCGCGGCGAGACGTTCAGCGAGATCTCGGACGAGGTCGGCGGCTCGGTCTACGGCCTCGTCGGCGCTGGAAGGCGGGCGGCTGCTCGCCGCCGACCCCGGCCGCGGCGTCCTGCTGAGCGACGACGAAGGGAAGACCTGGCGCGTCGCGCTCAGCGCTCCGGTCATCAGGCTGGGCGCCAATGGGAACGTCGTGCTTGCGGCGGGAGAGCGGATCTGGCGCTCGGAGAACGGTGGCGAGACATGGACGGCGGGGTTCGAGCCGGGTTCGGCGTTCGAGCCGGTCGCCTGGTCCGCGAGTGAGCCCGACGTCGTGTTCGCGATCACACCCGAGACCCGCACTCTCTATCGCAGCGACGACGCCGGGAAGACCTGGAGCCCCGGTGAGCTAGGAGCTCACGACCAGGGATACGGGCGAGCTCGAGACGGGGTGGAGGTCGCCCGTCTCGAAGCGCTCGAAGCGGAAGGGGTAGAGGAGGCGCGAGTGCTCACCGAGGAGCACCGCGGCGACCTCTTTCCCGACGCCGATCATCTTGTACCCATGGTTCGAGTCGAGCACGGCGTACAGGTTCGGCCGCAGGTAGTCGAAGACCGGGAAGTTGTCCACGGTGAACGCGCCGACTCCGCCCGAGCGCGCGTTCTTGTAGAGCGGCCGGCAGCCTTCGAACCGTGACATCGAGTGCGAGAGCGCGGCGCACCACATGTCCGGGAACGCCGGGTCGATGTCCGTCGTCGCGGGGTAGGGGTCGAGCTCGACGTCGTCCTCGACGACGAGCGGCGACGCACCGCCCTGGACGCCGTGGCGGTCGCGCTTGAAGTAGATCCCCCAGAGCTCGTCCGTGACGAGGCGCCCGTCGTCCGTGAAGAGGGGGGCGTCCGTGTCCAGGTGGATCACCGGGGGCGCCGAGCCGTCCGCCTTCGCGAAGAGCAGCGGGTCGATCGACACCTCGCCCTCCTGCAGGTTCCAGTAGGTCCACATCGGGCGATCTGGAACGACCTCGCCCGAAGGCGTCCGGACGTCGATCGTGTCCGGCATCCCGAGCATCTTCCAGAACCGCTTCGCCCAGGGCCCTGGCGCGATGACGACCTGCTCGCCGACCTCGATCGTCCCTTGCGTCGTCTCGACCCGCTCGATCGAGCCGTCGGCGGCATCGGAGAATCCGGTGACCTCGACGCCCGTGAGGACGTTGACGTCCTCCGAGCGGCACTTCTCGTACAGACCGCGAACCGAGTCCATGTTGAAGGCGAATCCGCCTTGGTGCTCGTGCAGGCACACGGTCACGCCTTGTGCGCGCCAGTCGGGGAAGAGCTCCTTCATGTGCGCGTCGGCGGCGTCCGCGCCCACGATGAGCTCGGAGTCGTAGCCGATGCGCTCCTGGCGCTCGTACGTCGCCGTGAGGTCCGCCTCCTGACGGGCCGCGCCGAGCGCGATGTAGCCGACCGGGTTGTAGGCGTAGGCCTCCGGGTCGGACTCCCACACCTCGACGCATGCCTGCATGAGCTCGCTCATCGCCGGCTGGAAGTAGTTGTTGCGAACGACCCCGCACGCGATCCCGGACGCGCCGGCGCCCGGGTGCGGCCTTGTCCAGGACGAGCAACGTCTGCGCCCGTACCGGAGCCACGCTTTCGGAGCTCGAGCGCGAGGTGGTACGCGGTGGAAAGGCCGTGAATTCCGGCACCCACGACGACGTAGGCAGCCCGCTTTGGAACCTGCATGCGATTGCCTCCTCGGCAATGGCGTATCAGTTGACGGAACGAGGGTAGCGCCCCGAGTTCCCCACCGTCAACCGGCGCGCAAGTGTGTTTCATCGGGGTCTCATCCACGATGCCTAGAACGGATCTGAACCGAGATCCCAGATTCGAAGTGGCGTGAGGAGGAGACAATGACCGCGACACGGACCGACGACACGAGCCACGGACGCGGCCCCCGGCGCCTGTTCGCCGCCATCGGCCTCGCAGCGGCGGCGGTGGCGATCGCCGGTGGCATCGGCCTGGCCACCACGGGCGGCACGGGCAGCGCGAGCAGCAACGACTTCACCTCCACCGGATGCGGCACCTACAGCGGCACAGCCTGCGCGCCCTCGAGCCGGAGAGTCGACCTGAAGCGGCCGTCGTTCTCGAAACCGACAGAGGTCACGAACTCGCTCTTTCCTATCTCGGAGCTCAGCTCTGCGGTCCTGCTCGGGGAGGTCGACGGCGAGCCGTTTCGCGCCGAGACGACGCTACTTCCCGGCACGACGACCGTGGTCTGGGACGGCCGGCGCATCGAGACGCTCGTCTCCCAGTACACCGCGTACCGCAACGGGCGGATCGAGGAGGTCGCGGTCGACCGCTACGCGCAGTCGGACGACGGCGCGGTCTGGTACCTCGGCGAGGACGTCGTCGACTACCGGGACGGAACGATCTTCACCACCGCCGGGACCTGGCTGGCGGGGATCGAGGGTCCTGCGGCGATGATCATGCCTGGCGACCCGAAGGTCGGCGACGTGTTCCGGCCCGAGAACATTCTCGGGGTCGTCTTCGAGGAGGTCCAGGTCGAGGAGATCGGGAAGACCGTCCAGGGCCCTCGCGGACCGATAACGGGAGCGATCGTCGCCGACGAGTTACATCTGGACGGCTCACACTCGGACAAGGTCTTCGCGCCGGGGCGTGGTGAGTTCTCGACCGGCTCGGGCGGAGACACGGAGGTGCTCGCGGTCGCCGTGCCCGCCGATGTGCACACGACGACCGAACCGGAGCAGCTCCGGGCGATCTCGACTGCGGTGCTCGGGCTCGTCGGGGCCGTCCAGGGTGGCGACTGGGAGGCCGCAGCTCCGATCGCCAGGCGGATCGACTCCGTCACGTCGTCGCTCCCGAGGGAGGGCCAGCCGAGCCTCGTCCTCGAGCGGCTCGACGACGCGGTCGCAGTACTGACCCGTGCCGTGCGCGTTCGAGACGTGTCCCGCGCCGGCACGTCTGCAATCGCGGCGGGCCAGTCGGCTCTCGACCTCGAACTCCAGTACCGGCCGGCGATCGAGATCGACCGCGGGCGCTTCGAGCTCTGGAGCTACCAGACCCTCGTCGACGCGACCGCCCGCGACGGCGGCAGCGTCAGCGGCGACGTCGCCACCCTGGAGTGGATCCGCGACAGGTTCGCGGCGACGCTCGAGCCGTCGGAGGCCCAGGAGCTCGACGCGCGGCTTCGTGCGCTTCGCATCGCCGCGGACGGAGGCCGCCTCGCCTCGGCCGCTGATCATACGGTGCGCCTCGCGGCTCGCCTCCGCAGCCTCGGGGTCGTCTAGTCCGATCCCAGCCAGACGAGGCACGAGGACCGCTCGCGAATCTTTCGCACAGCCCGCCGATACCGTCGGCCGGACATGTGCGAGCGGTCGGGGCCTAGCACCAGCAGCCCCGTGCTCCGCTCGACGGCGAAGGCGAGCAGCGCGTCGACCGGCCGGGTGGAACGCAGGCAAAAGCGCTCGACCGGAACGCCGAGGCTGTGGGCCAGCGCCGCCGGCGCGCGCAGCGACTCCTCCACCTCGGGTGGCGTGATGTAGTCGTACCCGAGCCCCGTGGAGCACGGGGAGAGCGTCGTCTCGACCGCGTTCACGACGAGAAGCGGCTGGCCCGACTCGACCGCCGTGTCCACGCCGACCTGCGCGGCCTCGTCGACGAGCGGCGCGTCGAGAGTGGCGAGCAGAACCGGGCGAGTCTCGGAACGCGCGACCGCCGCGGACACCGGGCTCACGGGATTGCGCGGGCGGACTCGTCAGCATGCCGTCACTCTCCGGGTCACTCTGGATGGAGCTCCCAGCGCGGCGCATCCGCGGCGGCGCGTCTCAACCGGCGCCGCCAGAACGGCATGTACAGGAACATCCACGCGAGCCCGACGATGATCCCGAGGAACAGGTAGCTGCTCTCCACGAAGAGTACGAGCGGCGTGAACACGACGAGCAAGACGACCGCGAACGCCAAGATCTCGAGCTGAAAGCGGCGCATCTGGCGACGTCGGCGCTCGTAGGCGTCTGCGGGAATCTGCGCAGTGTTCCAGCGCCGGCCGCACTCCGGGCACGTCCACGTCTCTCCGTGCGCAACCGATCCGGAAACGCCGCACTCGCACTTGACGGCGATGGGCGGAGCGGCGCGCATCGCTCGATTGTAGGACGACCGCTCGAAATCGCTGGTCTGAAACGCAGCGCCGGGCCGCGGAGCGGCCGCCTTCAGGGAATTTGCGCGATCGAAATCCGCGCGAGCGGATTTCGGTCTTGCGCCAAACAGAGTGCGGAGGGTGGATTGTATTCGGCCGCGAGGGGTGTTATAGGTTCCCCCGCGCACGTCGTCGCTGGGACATTTGACGGGAGGTCGGCAGTGGCAGAAGCAGTCATCGAGGAACGTCAGCTCCTCAAGAAGCTCCGCTGGTGGGACGGATTCGTCATCTCACTTGCAACACCGGGCTTCCTGCTCGGATCGCTCGGCTACTCGGTGGGCGATATCGGCGGGTGGGGCTCGGTGCTGCTGTGGGGGATCTCGGCCGGGCTCGCGTTCTTCATCATGACGCTCTACTCCGAGATGGCTGCGATGTTCCCGGACAAGCCGGGCGGCTTTCCGCTGTACGCGCACGAGGGCTGGCGGAGGTACTTCACGCTGATCGGCCCCGTCGTCACCTTCGGCTACTGGCTTGCCTGGTCGGTCGTGCTCGCGTTCCTCGGTGTCTTCGCGGGCAGATCATCACCGCCGCGTGGTTCCCGGGCGAGCCGTTCGGAAGCGCGTTCTTCGGAAGCTCCGAGGGCGAGGGGTACTTCTCGACCGGCAACGCGGCGATCGGACTGCCCCACCTGATCGCGATGGGCCTCATCGTGGCGGTCTGGCTCTTCAACATTCGCGGCATCCGCATCGGCGTGACGTTCGGCTACCTCGCCGGCGCTCTCCTGATGATCCCGCTCTTCGTCTTCATGGTGCTCCCGTTCCTGAACGGTGACTTCGACAGCGCCAACCTCACGTGGGGCGCGCTCGACGGGACGGCTGGGGCGGGTGACGAAGCGGTCTCGGTCTCGACCTGGGAGATCGTGAGGCTCTCGCTCGTCTGGCTGTGGCTGATGGCCTGGTCGTCCTGGGGCGTGGACACGTGCGCGACCTTCGCCCCGGAGTATCGGGACACGGCGAACGACACGAAGCTCGCGCTCCGTTCGGCGTGCATCTTCACGCTGGTCGTCTACACGCTCCTACCGCTTGGCCTCGTCGGCGGTGTCGGGGAGGAGACGGTGGCCCTGTTCGACTACGTCGGCGCGCTCGAGGCGCTCACGGGATCGACGGCGCTCACGGATTTCTTCGTCGTCGTCATCGTCGCAGCTTCGTCATCTCGATGAACACGGCGACAGCCGACGGGAGCCGAGCGCTCTACGGCATCGCGCGCGACGACATGACGATCAAGCAGCTCTTCCACTTGAATCGCTGGCATGTGCCCGGCAGAGCGATGACGCTCGACATGGCCGTGAACATCGCGTTCGTGCTCTTCATCGGCAACATCTTCGGCATCCTCGCCGCGAGCAACATCGGCTACGTGCTTGCGCACTTCTTCGCGATCACGGCGTTCATCCTCTTGCGTCGCGATCGGCCCGATTGGCCGCGTCCGATCAAGCTGTCTCCGATCTGGGTGCCGATCGCGGGAGTGCTCGCGGTGATCACGTTCGTTCTTCATGGTCTTCGGCGTCGGCTGGTTCCAGACCGCAGCGGGCGGTTACGGAGGCACGACGGAGAAGATCGTCGGCTTCTCGGTGCTGATCATCGCTGTCGTCCTTTTCCTCTTCCGGCGCATCGTCCAGGACGGCCAGCGGCCGCACTGGCGAGAGGAAACTCCCACCGTTCCGGACGCGCGTATGCAGGCGCTGCTGGACGCGGAGATGCGCTCCACGGCCTGAGTTTCATCGCACTCGTGTCGAAGGGGCCGCTGCGGCGGCCCCTTCTCGTATTTCGCAAGGCAGAATCGACCTGTGGCGAGACAACCTGAGCCGGAGGAGTTCGAGGTCGGGATCGAGACCGCGATCTCCGCGCCGGAGGCGTTCGGAGCGTCGTTCGACGCCGCCCCCTCGGCGGAGGAGCTCGAGCTGGGAAGCGGGCTCGAGGGCGACCCGGCGCTTGCCTTCCGCCGGACTCTCGGGATGTTTGCCACCGGCGTGACGGTGTTGACCGCTCGCGCGGGCGAGACCGTGCACGGCATGACGGCGAACGCGTTCATGTCGGTCTCGCTGCGTCCGCCGCTCGTGCTCGTCTCGGTCGACCGCCGCGCGCGGATGTCGAATCTGCTCCACGAGGGAACGCGGTTCGCAGTGAACGTGCTCGAGGCGGGGCAGGCGGCGCTCTCGGATCGCTTCGCGGGACGCGAGGTGGACCCGACGCTCGAGCCGCGCTTCGAGCTCGTCCATGACACGCCGCTCGTCGAGGGCGCGCTGGCACATCTCGTTTGCCGAGTCGTCCGCTCGTACTGGGGCGGCGACCACTCGCTCTTCCTGGGTCAGGTCGAGTACGCGCGTTACGGCGAGGGCGAGCCGCTGCTCTTCCACGGCGGCCGGTACGAGCGGATCGTCCGCGATCCCCACGTCTTCTCCACGCTGCCGCGCGAGCTCCTCGAGCCGATCCTCGCCCTCGGCGAGGAGCGCGTGTACGCCGACGGTGACGCGATCATGCAGATCGGCGAGTCCGGGGCAGAGCTCCTGCTCGTCGTCGAAGGCGTCGTTCGTGTCGAGCGCCCCGGCCGCAGCCTGACCCTCGGCGCAGGCGAGCTGATCGGGGAGATCGAGGTGCTCGACCCGGCCGGCGGGCGCATCGCGGACATCCACGCAGAAGGGCCGGTGCGCTGCATCGCGGTCTCGCGCGAGAACCTCCTCGCCGCGCTCAGGGCAGATCCCCGCGCCGCGATCGCGCTGATCGAGGTGCTCGCGGCGCGCTTTCGCGAAACCGCTTGACCGTGCGCTCGGCGCTGCTCGGGCTCGCCGTCGGCCTCGCGCTCGCCGACTCGTCGATCGTCACGCTCGCGCTGCCCGAGATCCTCGGCGACCTCGACGTCGGCATCACGACGGTGGCATGGGTGCTGACGTCGTTCAACCTCGTTCTCGCGCTGCTCGCCGTGCCTGCGGCGTACGTCGCTCGCGTCAGCCCGCGCCTCGCCTTCGCCGGCGGCGCGATCGTGTTCGCCGCCGCGGGGCTCGCGTGCGGGCTCGCGCCGACCTTCGAGGTGCTCGTCGCCGCGCGCTGCTTCCAAGCGGCCGGTGCGGCGCTCGTCGTGACCGCTGCGCTCGGTCTCCTCTCCGCGACCGTGAAAAGCGAAAGTCGTGCGCTGCACTTCTGGGTGGCGGCGGGCGTGTTCGGCGCCGCGCTCGGACCGGCCGCCGGAGGACTGCTGACGGACGTGCTCGGCTGGGAGTCGATCTTCCTGATGCAGGTGCCGCTTGCGCTCGTGCCGCTGGCCGCGCTTCGGGGCTTGGCGGCAGAACCCGTGGCCGCGCGGGCCGGCCGTCCGCGGGTGCGCGCGAATGCAGGGTTGCTGCTCGTGTCCGGCGGCCTCGTCGCTGCGCTCTTCCTCATCGTGCTGCTGCTGGTCAGCGGATGGGGGATGGACCCTGCGGCCGCAGGTCTCGTCGTCACCGTGATGCCGCTCGCCGCGATCGTGGCTGCGCGGCTCGCACCGCGATCGCTTGACAGCGGCCTGCGGATCGCGACGGGAGTCGTGCTCGTCGCCGGAGGGCTTTCGGGGCTCGCCTTCCTGCCGCGCGCCGGCTGGGCGTGGACGCTGGCCCCGCAGCTTCTGATCGGCGCGGGAATCGGCCTCACGCTCGCCGCGCTCACCGAGCGCGCGGTCGCCGGCCGGGGTGACCAGGTCGTCCACGGAGGGTGGACGCTGGCCGCGCGCCACGCCGGGTTCGTCGTCGGCCTGCTCCTGCTCGCGCCCGTGCTCTCGGAGGCACTGGAGCGGAACCAGGACGAAGCCGTGCGCGCGGGCACGGCCGTCGTCCTCGACAGCCGCATTCCGGCGCTCGACAAGCTCGGGGTCGCCCAGGACGTCCTCGAGCAGGTCGACGAGGCAAAGCGCGACGGCGAGCTTCCGGACGTGTCGGCCGCGTTCGAGGAACGGCCCGCGAGCGACGAGTACGCCGACCTGATCGGCGCTCTCGAGGATCAGCTCGACCGCGCGGTTACCGACGCGTTCTCGAAACCATTCCTGCTCGCCGCTCTCCTCGCGCTCGCGGCGCTCGTACCGCTCTCGCTCGGACGGTGGAAGGCGTCGCGGAAGACGGCGTCAGCCGTGCTGGTGGCAGCAGGCGTTGCAGCCGCGCTGCTCGTCCCCTACCTCGCGCTCGGCGGTGCATCGTTCGAGCCGACTCCGGTCGCGAATCCGTGCATGACGCGAGACTGGCGAGATCCGGGTGACCTCGAGGCGGTGTTCGAGCAGATCGTCCTTTCCGCCCTCGACGGCGCGGCCTGCGAGCTCGGCGTGTCGCGCGAGGAGCTCGTGCTCGCGGCGAAAGACGAGGCATCCCTCGACGCGTTCGCCGACGAGCACGGAATCTCGCGGGCGGACGCCGAACGCGCGGTCGAGACTGGTCTCGAGCGGGCGATCGACGACGCGGAGGCAGCGGATGCGCTCCCAGGCTTCGTCGCGTCGACTGTGCGCAGCGCGGCCGAGTCGGTGCCACCGTGGCTCCTGCTCGAGGCGCTCGACGGCCTGGGCGGGCTGCTCCCGTAGAGAAACGACGTACGGCGTTCAGTCGAGCGCGGGCAGCTCGGCGAGCCAGGGCGTGCGGTAGCCCGACTCGCCCCAGAGGACCGGGAAGAACGACTCGTCGAGCGAGAGGTCGCCGCGCCGCCGGTAACGCGAGTACGTGACGTCGACGTTCGTCTCGTGGAAGCGCACCTCCACCGGGATCAGGTGCGAGACGAGCGCCATCCTGGCGACGGTTGCGCTTTGGTTCGGCGCGGATCCGTGCCACGTGAGGCCGTGGTGGAACGAGCCGCCCCCCGCCTTGCACGACGACCGGGACCGTCTCGAGCTCGGCGCCCGCGGGTGCCGCCGCACGAGGCGCCGGCGAGCCAGTCGTCGGGGGCGTGGAACTGGGTGCGCTCGGGTGGCGACTTCGGCCAGACGTGTGAGCCGCGGACGAGCGCGAGCGGACCGGCATCGGCTTCGGTGTCATGAAGCGAGATCCAGCAGGTGATCATCTCCGGCGGGACGAGGTAGTCGGCATAGGAGGAGTCCTGGTGGAAGCCGATCGCCTTCGTGCCCGGCGGCTTCCAGAGCACGTTGTCCTGAAGGATCCTCACGCCGGAGTAGCCCGCGAGCTGCGCGGCCAGGCGACCGGTTCTCTCGGAGAGCACTTGCGCCGCGATCACGGTGTCCGACTTCCAGGCGTTGCAGAGCTGGCGGGTGCGGTCCTCGGGGTCGCGGCCGGGAACCCAGTTCACCTCGTCCGGTCTGATCCCGGTCTCGTACTCGCCTTCGAAGAGCGGGAGGTAGCGCTCGCGCAGGAGCGCCGAGCGCCTGCGGGGCCACCAGCCCCTCTTCGACGATCAGAAAGCCGTCCCGCTCGAACGCCTCGACCTGCTCGCGGGTGAACGAGTCGGTCAGGAGCGTGGCCGCGTCTTCTCGGGGTCGTAGAACGGGAAGCGGACGACGGTCGCCGGGATGCGCTTCTGGAGCCCGTCGAGCTTGCCGACCTCGACCGCGCCCCCGAGCTCCGAGTACTGGACGGCCACCCGCGCGAGCGCGATGTTCTTCTTCAGGATCGGGCTGCGCGTCCCGCTCGTGACGACGCCGACCTTGCGGCGACCGACGTACACGGGATCGCCGTGACCGGCGGTCTCCGATCCCTCGAGCTCGAGCCCGACGAGCGTGCGCTGCGGGTGCGCCTTCCGCTCTTCGAGGGCCTCGCGGCCGACGAAGTCGTCGTCCGTGTCCAGGTCGACGGCGAAGCCGATCCCGGCCTCGAAGGGGTCGACCTGGTCGTCGAACTCGTACCCGGCGAAGATGAGACCCGACTCGATGCGGAGGATGTCGAGCGCCTCGAGCCCGAGCGGGGTGAGCCCGTGGGCTTGTCCCGCCTCCCAGATCGCGTCCCACACGGCCGGCCCGTCGTCCGGGTGGCACCAGACCTCGTAGCCGAGCTCGCCCGTGTAGCCGGTGCGCGAGACGACGATCGGGATTCCGTCGAACGTCCCGATGCGGCCGACCGTGAACCGGAACCAGCGAAGCTCCTCGAGCGAGGTCTGGGTCGGCGGCGTCCACACGATCTTCTTCAGCAGCTCGCGGCTCTCGGGCCCCTGGACGGCGACGTTGTGGAGCTGGTCGGTCGACGGCTTCACGGACACCTTCAGCTCGTGCCGGTCGGCGAGCTCCTTGAGCCAGATTCCGTCGTACTCGTCGCCGCCGACGAAGCGGAAGTTGTCCTGACCGAGGCGGTATACGGTCGCGTCGTCGATCATTCCGCCGGTCTCGTTGCAGAGGGCCGTGTAGGTCACCTGGCCGACGGAGAGCCGACGCGCGTCGCGAGTGATCGCCCGCTGCACGAGGGCCTCCGCGTCAGGGCCGAGGATCTCCCACTTGCGGAGTGGGGAGAGGTCCATCACGGCCGCCTGCTCGCGGCAGGCCCAGTACTCCGCGACCGCGCCCTCGTTCGAGAAGCAATGCGGGAGCCAGTAGCCCCGGTACTCGACGAAGCTCTTCGTCAGCTCGCTCGTGCGCGGGTGGAAGGTCGTCTCGCGCGTGAGCACCGGCTCGGCATCGGGGGTCACTCGCCGCGCGATCGCCGTCGAGAACGTGTTCTCTGCCGGATACACGCGAACATGGATGTCGGTGACCTGCCAGCCGTTCGCCGGGTCGATGTCGTCGGGGCAAGCGGACGAGGCGCAGACGAGATCGGTCATCGCGCGGAGAAGGACGTAGTCGCCGGGGCGTGACCAGGGCTCGTCGATTGCGAGCAGACGGTCGGCGTATGACGTGTTGAAGAAGAAGTTGAGTGCCGGCCAGCCCTTTCGCCGCTCGATGGCGTAGCGGTCGAGCTCGGCGTTGAAGTTCTCCGTGCAGTTGACGTGCCCGGGATAGCCCATGTCCTCGTAGTACTTCGCCGTACAGGCGAGCTGGAACGTGTCGTGGCGCCCGACGGTGTCGCGGACGACGTCGACGAGCGGGTTCATGTCCGCGTCGTAGAACTTCCCGAAGAGGCCGGGCGTGGGATAGGCGTTCCCCGTGATCGAGCGGGTGACCGTGGCGTCGAGGCCGCGCTCGACTCCGTCCTCGAGCCGGCCGCGGTGGAAGGCGAGGAAGTCCGAGCACTGCCGCCCCTCGACGTCGATGACCTGGATGAACTCGCCCTCCTTCACCTCGTAGCTCTGCGCGCTCGCCTTGTCGATCCTGAAGTCGAGCCTCGGCTCGGCGAGCGGCGGCGGGAGCTCGACCTGCCCGTACGCGCGCGGAGTCGTGCGCCGCACCTCGACCAACAGGTCGGAAGGTGGCGGCGCGCCGTCGACGATCCGTCCGGCGGGCGCCGCAACGACGACCTTCACCGCCCGCTCGGCGCGGAACGACTGGGACGTCCCCGCTGGCGACGCGTTCTCGAAGAGGCGGACGGCGCGCGCGTCCTCTGGATCGAGCCGCGGCGCCGCCAGCTTCCGCAGGAAGCCGTTCCCGTCCCGGACGAGGCTCCGAAGAACCGTTGCCGGCGCATCCGCCTGCGCACCCAGCGCGGACGCGTCGTCCGCGCCTTCCGGCGAGAGAACCGTGAGCTCCGCGACCTGGCCGCCGTACGCATCGACGACGGTCAGCCGCTCGTCCGGCTCGAGCGAGACGACGGTCGCCCCGCCCGGGCGGACGAGGTACGTCTCGAGGAACGGGTCCTCGGGGAGGAGGCTCCCGAAGGTGGGCGACGGCATCACTTACGCCTTCTGGGCGGGTGTCTTCGCCTCTTCCTCCTCGGCCTGTGCCACGAGCTGCTCCGCGAGCTCGCGCTTGGCGTTCGGGTCGAGCTTCTTCACCTCGTTCTCGACGGCTCGGCGGTTGTACGTCTGGTTCCAGTAGTCGAGTGAGTCGAAGCCGAGAAGCACCGCCTTCCCCACGAACTGGCGCAGGACCTCGTTCGTCGGGCCCATGACCCAGCCGGCCTTCGCGTCGCGAAGGTAGCGCTCGAGCTCCATGTCGCGCTTGTAGCCCGATCCGCCGCAGGCGTGGAGCATCTTGTCGACGACGTGCGCGACGTTCTTCGCGGCGATGAACTTGATCTGCCAAGCCCAGTGCAGGTAGTCGGCGCGCGCGAACTCGCCCGGGGCGAGCACCTTCGTGTTGTTGTCGGTCGCACGATCCATCGCCTCGGCCACGGAGAGCACAAAGCAGCGCGAGGCGTTGGTGTCCATGACCGCCTCGCCGATGTAGTCCTGGATCGTCGGGTAGTCGGCCACCCTCATGCCGACATCGACGTGGCGCTTCCGCGTCGTATGACGTTTCGCGATGTCGATCGTGCCGAGGGCGATGCCGTTCCAGACCGACGAGGACCCGATCAGGAACCAGGGGTCGACGGACTCGTCGTTCGACGCCGCGCCGTCCCCGACCGGCCCGACGATCTGCTCGTCCGGGATGTCCACGTTCGGGACCTCGAGCGGGCCGGATTGGTTGCCCCGCAGGCCGAGCGCGTCCCAGAGGGAGGGCTGCGACTCGACATCGTCGCCGTCGATGACGAACACGGAGAGGTCGTCGTAGCCCGAGAAGTCGGGGCTCGTGGTCTGCACGACGTAGAAGTCGGCGAACCCGGCGGACGTCGTCCACGACGCTTTCTTCCGGACCTTGAAGCCGCCGTTCGAGCGCTCGGCGCCGGACGAGATCGGGTACCAGAAGTGTGAGCCGGTTTCAGGGTCGGAGTAGGAGAGCGTTCCGATCTTCCCGCTTCCGAGCGGCCGGATGTACTTGTCGATCAGCTCCGGGGTGGGGCGGAGCATGATCGTGTTGACGGCCCCGATGTGCATCACGTAGCACATCGCAGTCGACGCGCACCCGTAGCGCGCGATCGTCTCGCAGACCATCGAGTACGCGACGTGGTTCTCTCCGAGTCCGCCGTACTCCTCGGGCACTGTGAGCGCGAGAAATCCGTGCTCGCCGATGAGCTCGAGGTTGCGCCGCGGGAAGAGGAGCTCGTCGTCGGAGCGCTTCGCGTTCGCTCGCATCTCCTTCTCGCAGAGCTCGATCAGGAGCGCCCGGAGCTCCTTCTGGCGATCGGTCAGGAACCAGTCGGGATCCCACTCGTAGCCGAGTCCCCAGAAGGGCTCGGAACCCCACATCTTCTCGGACATTCCCACCTCCGGTACGGCGTCGCTGGCGGGCTCATCGTAGAGCGTCGAACACGGCTACGCGACCTCGAAGCGCGCTATCCGTGCTGGACGTGACCGGAAGCTGCCGTCGCCGGTGCGCCGAGCTCTTCCAGCCGGCTTCGGCGCCACCGCTCGGTCGCCTCCACCTCGTTGAACGTGAAGACGTGGAAGCCCGCGACCCTTCGGGCCGGGTCCACGAGCGCAGGCTCGAGCCCGCGGATGAGCTTGTCCGGCGAGTAGGCGCCCGGCAGCAGCAGGCGGCCGACGAGGCTCCCGTGCTTGCGCAGGAAGCGCGCCGAGTCGCCGATTCCGATCTTGGACGACGCGCGCAGAAGCCTCGTCGTGCTGATCGGCCCCGGGATGCCCGACGTAGATCGGAAGCCGAGTGCCCCGCGTCCACACGTTCTCGATCCACCGCACCGTCACCTGGGGGTCGAAGCAGATCTGGCTGACGATGTGGGTCGCGAACTCGGCTTTCTCGAACATCGCCTGGATCGTCGTCTCGTCGTCGATCAGGGGGTGGCTCTCGGGGTAGCCGGTGATGCCGACCTCGGCGATCTCGTGCCGGTGCTCCGCCATCGCGCGCAGGAGCGCGGCCGCCCCTTCGAACTGCCCCGCCGGCTGCGATGCATCGCCGGCGACGACGAAGACCTCGCCGATGCCCGCCTCGTGGAGCCGCGCGAGGATCCAGCGCAGGTGGCCCTCGTCCAGGATGAGCCGGGCAGAAGGTGTGGGACGACCTCGTAGCCCTCCGCGGCGAAGTGCTCGACGAGATCGAGCGTGGGGTCGAGACCCTTCGTGGGCGAAGCGGTCACGGTCAACTTCACGTCGCGCGGCACGTGCTCGAGGACTCGCTCCTCGATGCCGTCGAGCGGGATGACCTCGTAGCGCGGGCGGGCGAGGAGCTCGGCGAGGACGTGCTCGAAGTTCCTCACGTCCAGCGCAGCTCCGTTGCAGCGAGCTCGGAGTCCTTCGGCCGCTCGTCGTCGAGAAGCTCGTCGTAGTCGCCGGCCTGGTGCGTGTACCAGTGTCCCGCGACCTCGAGGCCCGTCGGTGGGTCGAGTGTCCCGGCCGCGATGTGGATGCGCTCGCTGTCGGCCGGCTGCCAGAAGAGGCTCGAGCCGCACTCGCCGCAGAACCCCCGCTTCGCATGCCGGTCGCTCCGCGGGCTGTCCGCCCAGCGCAGCCCACGTTCCTCGACGAGCGTGAAGTGCTCCAGCCGGGTCGCGGTGAACGCGCCAACGTACCCTCCCCAGCGGCGGCACTCCTCGCAGTGGCACAGCAGGATGTCACGGAGCGGTCCGCGCACCTCGTAGCCGACCGCCCCGCACAGGCAGTGTCCTCGCGCGCGCGCCTCCATCAGTAGTCCGAGTCCGGGAAGGACGCCTTCTTCCGCTCGATCCACTCGCGCAGCTCCTCGTCGATCGCTTCGTCGAACGGCGGTGGCTCGTACTCGGCCAGCGTGCGCTTCCAGATCGGCGTCGCACGCTGTGCCGCCTCGGTCGCGCCCTCGGCCTCCCACTGCTCGAAGCTCGAGTTGTCCGAGACCGGGGAGCGGTAGAAGGCCGTCTCGAAGTTCGCGAGCGTGTGCGCGTGGCCGAGGTAGTGCTGCCCCGGACCGTTCGTCAGCAGGGCGTCGAGCGCCTGGCCGTTCTCGCTCACGTCGACGCCCTTCGCGAACTCGTGCCACATCCCGCACTGGTCGTTGTCGAGGACGAACTTCTCGTAGCCCATCGTGAGGCCGCCCTCGAGCCAGCCCGCCGCGTGGAGGACGAAGTTGACACCTCCGAGGAACGTCGGCTGCATCGTGTTCGCCGACTCGTACGCGGCCTGCGCGTCCGGGATCTTCGACGCCGTGAAGGCGCCGCCGGAGCGGAAGGGCACGCCGAGCCGCCTGGCAAGCGCGGCCATGACATAGAGAACGAGTGCGGGCTCCGGGGTCCCGAACGTCGGTGCTCCCGACTGCATCGAGAGCGACGACGCGAACGAGCCGAGCACGACGGGCGTCCCCGGCCGCACGAGCTGGACGTAGGCCATTCCTGCGAGCGCCTCGGCGAGCGTCTGCGTGGCGGCGCCCGCCACCGTCACGGGGCTCATCGCGCCCGCGAGGATGAACGGGGTCATCAGCACCGCTTGCTTCGCCTCGGCGTACGCCTTCGCCGCGCCGAGCATCGTCGCGTCCCAGACGAGCGGTGAGTTCGCGTTGCAGAGGCTCAGGATCACCGTGTTCTCCTCGAGGAAGTCCGCGCCGAAGACGATGCGCGCCATGTCGACGGTGTCCTGCGCTCGCTGCGGGTGCGTGACCGACCCCATGAACGGCTTGTCCGAGTAGCGCAGGTGCGCGTACACCATGTCCAGATGCCGCTTGTTGACCGGAAGGTCGACGGGCTCGCAGACGGTTCCCCCGGAGTGATGGAGATAGGGAGACGCGTACGCGAGCTTCACGAAGTTGCGGAAGTCCTCGATCGTCCCGTAGCGGCGGCCGCCCTCGAGATCGCGCACGAACGGCGACCCGTACGCGGGGGCGAACACGGTGTTCATGCCGCCGATCTCGACCGAGTTCGCAGGGTTGCGCGCAACCTGGGTGAACGTCTGCGGCGCAGTCGCCTGGACGAGCTGCCGCGCCAGGCCACGCGGGAAGCGCACGCGCTCGTCTTCGACCTCGGCCCCTGCCTCGCGGAGCAGATCGCACGCGTCGGGCGCGTCGCGGAAGTCGATTCCGACCTGCTCGAGGATCGTCTCCGCGTTCGACTCGATCAGCTCGAGGCCCTCGTCCGAGAGAACCTCGAACGGCGTCATCGTGCGGGTGATGAAGGGGACCTTCTCGACGACGGCGTGCTGGCGCGCCGCCTGCCGCGCGGCGCGTCCTCCTCCGCGCCGGCCGGTGCCGGTGCTCATTCGCTTCTCCTTCCACGGGTTGCTGCGGATGCCGCCCGCCGTCTCGTCCGGCCTTCCTTGGCTGCCGGCGACGACTTCCGCCGGCGGGGAAGGGGTACGACGGCGCCGAGCCGCTCGTAGGGGTCGGTGTCGTGCGGGATCGCCATCGCCTGGACGAAGTGCTCCTGGAAGCGGGGCTCGACGGCCGTCTCGATCTTCTCGACCGTGCGCACGACCTCCTCGATCTCGCGTCGTGCGGCCCCGTTCAGCAGCGCGATGCGGGCTCCGGTTCCGGCGGCGTTCCCCGCTGCGGTGACGCGTTCCGGGTCGCAGTCGGGGATCAGCCCGAGAACGAGTGCGTGCTTCGGGTCGATCTGGCTGCCGAACGCACCCGCAAGCCGGATCCGGTCGACGCGCTCGAGTCCGTAGTGATCCATGAGCAGCCGGCAACCGGCGTAGAGAGCGCCCTTCGCGAGCTGGATCTGGCGCACGTCGTCCTGCGTGACCGAGATCCGCGGCTCGCCGTCGTGGAGCAGATACGAGAACGTGCGGCCGTCGGGGACGATGCGCGCGCTGCGCGTCGCGAGCGCGCCGTCGATCGTCCCGTCGGTCGTCAGGACCCCGGCGAGGTGGAGCTCGGCGAGCGCCTCGATGATCCCGGAGCCGCAGATGCCCGTGACCCGCACGTCCGCGAAGCCCGGCTCGTCCGACCAGGCGTCGCAGCCGATTACGCGAATCCTCGGCTCGAGCGTCTCCGGGTCGATCCGAACCCGCTCGATCGCGCCCGGCGCGGCGCGCTGGCCGAAGGTGATCTGCGCCCCCTCGAAGGCGGGACCCGTCGGGCTCGAGGCGGCGAGCAGCCGCTCGCGGTTGCCGAGCACGATCTCCGCATTCGTGCCCACGTCCACGAGCAGGTTCACCTCGTCGCCGAGATACGGGGCTTCGGACAGGATCATCCCGGCGGTGTCCGCGCCGACGTGGCCGGCGATGCAGGGGAGGACGTAGACGCGGGCGCCGCGGGTGGACGGGCAGCCCGAGATCGGTGGCTCGAAGCCGGAGCGACTCGTCCACGGCGAGCGCGAACGGCGCGCCGCCGAGCTCGGTCGGATCGAGGCCGAGCAGGAGGTGGTGCATGATCGGGTTGCCGACGATCGTCACCTCGAGGACGGCGTCGCGCTCCACTCCTGCGGTCTTCGCGAGCTCGGCGGTCAGCTTCGCGAGGCAGCCGCGGACGATGCGCGTCAGCTCCTTTCGGGAGCCGGGGTTGAGCATGACGTAGGAGACGCGGCTCATCAGGTCCTCGCCGAAGCGGATCTGCGGGTTCATCTCACCGGCGGACGCGAGCACGTCTCCGCTCCAGAGGTCGCACAGGTGACCCGCCACCGTCGTCGAGCCGACGTCGAAGGCGATGCCGTACGCGTCCTCGTGGAGCCCGGGCCAGACTGCCGTGATCGAGCGTCCGTCGTGAACCGCGACCGTGACGCGCCAGCCGCCCGCGCGAAGCGTCGGTTGGAGATCGTCGAGCACGTGCGGGTCGAGCTCGAGCTCTTCGAGCGCCCATTCGCGTGCGAGAGCCTCGCGCAGCCGAG
Organism: uncultured Actinomycetes bacterium; assembly: GCA_963746435.1. Taxonomy (GTDB): domain Bacteria; phylum Actinomycetota; class Thermoleophilia; order Gaiellales; family Gaiellaceae; genus GMQP-bins7. Next base: position 97,625 of record CAVVAZ010000018.1, on the reverse strand, counting down.
TGGCATCCGACGTGGGACTCTCGAGCCGCGGCTCCTCGACCTCGACGTAGTAGAGCCGCACGACCGGGTCCACCTCGATCGGGTGCGCGTCGGCCTCCTTGCGCACGACCTGGCGATAGAGCTGGCTCTCGGCCGGGACGTCGATGACGAGGTCGCCCGCGATGTGCGCGACGCAGCCCAGGCGGCGCGTCGCGGCAAGCCCGCGCTCGGCCGCGTACGTGCGCTCGACCTCGTTCACGTCCGAGAGGTGCGACGACGACGACGTGATGCCGTGCTTCGCGTGCTCGCCCTCGTCGACCTCGACCTGGCAGCGTCCGCAGATTCCTCGGCCTCCGCAGACGGAGTCGAGATCGACGCCGAGCCGGCGGGCGGCGTCGAGAACCGTGAGCCCGTGCTCGAACCGTCCCCGGCGACCGGACGGCGTGAAGACAACCAGTGCCTCGCGCCCTCGCCGGCGTCCGCTCCCGCCGGGCGAAGCCCGGCTCCGCCGACGCCGGCGCCGCTCGGGCACGCGGCCTTCCGGGCCCGTATTACCCATACTGTGCCCTCCGGCCGCGACCCCAGCGGCGCCCGAGGAACGCGAGAACTCGCTCGCGGAGGTCTCACGCCGATGCCGTTCCGTCGCCCTCGCGCCCCGCGCCGCCCGCGCTGAACCGCGGTGGGCGCTCGCCGCCGTGGCTGGCGATCCAGGTCGCGCAGTGCGCGTCGTGCCCCATCAGCACGTCGGCCGCCTTGATCGCGTCGCGTACCTCGGCGTGCAGCGGGCTCGTGATCGCGGAGGTGAGGCCCGACGCGATCGCCATCGGCAGGAAGGCGGCGTTCAGACCGTGACGGTGGGGAAGCCCGAAGCTGATGTTCGAGGCGCCGCACGTCGTGTTCACGCCGAGCTCTTCGCGCAGCCGGCGCACGATCGAGAAGACCTGCCGGCCGGCGCTCCCGATCGCGCCGATCGGCATCACGAGCGGGTCGATGACGATGTCCTCCTTCGGAATCCCGTGGTCCGCCGCCCGCTCCACGATCTTGCGTGCGATCTCGAAGCGCTCGTCCGGGTCCTCGGAGATCCCGGTCTCGTCGTTCGTGATCGCGACGACCGCCGCGCCGTGCCGCGCGACGAGCGGAAGCACGCTCTCGAGCCGCTCCTCCTCGCCGGTGACGGAGTTGACGAGCGCCTTCCCCTCGTACGCGGCCAAGCCCGGACTCGAGCGCCTCGACGATCGAGGAGTCGATGCAGAGCGGGACGTCGGTGACCGACTGCACGAGCCGGATGGCCTCGGCCAGGATCGCCGGCTCGTCGGCGAGCGGGATGCCGGCGTTCACGTCGAGCATGTGCGCTCCCGCCTCGACCTGTGCGATCGCGTCGGCGACGACGGTGTCGTAGTTGCCCGCACGCATCTCCTCCGCGAGCTTGGCGCGCCCGGTCGGATTGATGCGCTCGCCGATGATCACGAACGGCTGGTCGAAGCCGATCGCGACCTCGCGCGTGGCCGAGCTCAGAACGGTTTGCGTCATGCCGTCGTCCTCTCCGGCGGAGAGCCCACCCTGTCGCGCCAGACGGGCAAGCTCGCCGTCGTCGTACGCGTCCTCCAGGCGAGCCACCTCGTCCGCGACCTCCGCGTCGAGGTCGTCGCCGCACGCGCGCGACTCGCGTCGCCACTCCTCGAGGTAGCCGTCGGAGTCGAAGAGACCCGCGCTCATCGCGGCTGCGTCGATCGCTTCCTGGAAGCGTGCGTCGAGCTGGGCTCGCGCCGTCGAGCGGCCCTCCTTTGCCGTCACCTGGGCGGGAATGTCTCTCCACCAGATGACGGTGAGCTCAGGCATGCACGAACCGCTGCAGCGAGGGGAGGAGCTCGCCGTAGCCCGTCCGGCGGTGCTCGAACTCGAGTCCCAGGTAGGCGGCTGCGGCGCGCGCGCGCTCGAGCAGACCCGCGTCGTCCGTCTGTGCGAGGTAGAGCACGCGGCGGTAGTTCCCGAACATGAGCGGGAGCAGCTCCGGATGGCGGTCGAGCTTGAGCCCTTTGACGACCAGCGCCTCGAAGTGCCGCGCGAGGAAGTCCGTGAGGTAGAAGGTCGCGGGCTCCTTGTCGTGCATGGCCTCCCACTCGGCGTTCCCCGCGAAGAAGCCGTAGCAGTGAGCGCCGGGCAGGCGCTCGACGCCGTGAGCCTCGAGCACGCGGTCGAGCGCACCGGCGGTCCCGCAGTCCGCGTAGGCGACGAAGACTCGCTCGTAGTTCCCCTTCAACTCGTGGAGCTTCGCATCGACCGCCGGCGCGATCTTGCTCGGGGTGGAGTGGAGCTTGCCGGGGAGGCAGCGGACGGTCACGTGCGTCCAGCCGTTGAGCTCGACGACGGCCAGCACCTCACGCGCGATCGCGCCGCAGGCGAGGATGAGCACCTCGGGCCTGTCGGCCTCGAAGCTCGCCTCCTCGTCAAGAAGCTGCGGCAGCGGCTGCACGGCGTGCGAGCACCAGGGCCTGTGCGGTCTCCGAGGCGACGGCGGCGTCGCGGCAGTACGCGTCCGCGCCGACCGCCTTGCCGAACTCCTCGTTGAGCGGGGCGCCGCCGACGAGGACGATGTAGTCGTCCCGGATCCCCTTCTCCGCGAGGGTGTTGATGACGACCTTCATGTACGGCATCGTGGTCGTGAGCAGGGCGGACATGCCGAGGATGTCGGGCTTGTGCTCCTCGAGCGCTTCCAGGTAGGCCTCGACCGGGTTGTTGATCCCGAGGTCGATCACCTCGAAGCCCGCGCCCTCGAGCATCATCCCGACCAGGTTCTTGCCGATGTCGTGGATGTCGCCCTTGACGGTGCCGATCACGACCTTCCCCACCCGCTCGGCTCCGGTCTCGGCGAGCAGGGGACGAAGGATTCCCATACCCGCCTTCATCGCGTTGGCCGCGAGCAGCACCTCGGGCACGAAGAGGATGCCGTCACGGAAATCGATGCCCACGATCCGCATGCCCTCGACGAGCGAGTCGTTCAGGACCCTGTCGGGACTCCAGCCGCGCTCGAGCAGGATGTTCGTCCCCTCGGCGATCTCGTCGGCGAGCCCGTCGTACAGGTCGTCGTGCATCTGCGCGACGAGATCGTCGTCGGGCAGTGACCCGAGGTCGACTTCGGCTTCGCTCATGATGTTCGGTGTGCGTTCCGCATCGTGGAACTGTGCTGTATCCTGAGACATTGTACGAAATCGCTGGAGGTCCTGCAATGGTCCAGTCGGTCGAGCGCGCATTCACGATCCTCGAAGCCGTCGCCGAGCGGCCGGCGGGGATAACGGCGCTGGCCGATCGCCTCGATCTGCCGAAGAGCACCGTCGCGCGGCTTCTCGGCTCCCTCGAGACGCTCGGGGCCGTCGAGCGGGTCGCCGGCCGCCGCTGGCAGGTCGGGCCGGGCGTGACCGCGCTCACGGACGCCGTGTCGCCGGCTCGCAGCCTTGCTGCTCTTGCTCGTCCCGAGCTCGCGGAGCTCGTCGGCTCGGTCGGTGAGGACGCCGGCCTTGCGCTGCCCGACGGGTACGACATGCTCTACGTCGATCAGGTCGAGTGCGACCACCCTGTCCAGGTGCGTGACTGGACGGGGACGCGCGCGCCGATGCACGCGGCTCCATCGGGCCTCGTCCTGCTGGCCGAGTGGCCGGAGAGCGCGATCGAGGGCTATGTCGCTCGCGGTCTCGCGCAGCTGACCCCGCGGACGATCGGTGATGCCAAGCAGCTTCGCGACCGACTCGTCGAGGTGCGCGAGCGCGGCTATGCGTGGGGGCTCGAGGAGTTCTCGGAGGGGATCAACTCCGTCGCGGCTCCGATCCGCGACGGGCGTGGAAACGCCATCGCGGCGATCCATCTCCACGGGCCGGCGTACCGGTTTCCGGCGCCTGGCGAGAAAGAGCGGATCGCTGAGCGGGTCGTCGAGGCTGCGCGGTCGGTGGGCCGCCAGCTCGCGCGCGAGGAGCGTAGCCCCGCTCCGTGAAGGAACGGCTTCGCTTCGTCGACCGCCAGACGGTCGCCTCGCTGCTCCCGCCAGCTCCTCGAGCAAGTCGAGCTCGCGGGAGAGGTGTATCGAGCAATGGCGCGCGGCGAGGTCGAGATGCCGCCGAAGGTCGGTGTCCATCCGCGACCCGACGCCTTCGTGCACGCGATGCCGGCGTTCCTGCGCGAGCTCGACGTCGTCGCGATGAAGTGGGTTGCCGGCTACCCGGACAACCCGGCGCACGGTCTGGCCGCGATCAACGGCGTGATCGTCGTGAACGAGGCCTCGACGGGAGTGCCGCTCGCCGTCCTCGACGCCGCCGAGATCACCGCGGCCCGCACGGCGGCCGCCTCGGGCGCGTGCGTGCAGGCGTTCGCCCCGGAGGGCTGGCGCACCGCCGCGGTGCTCGGGTGCGGCGAACAGGGCCGCTACCACTGCGGCGTGCTGCGTGCGTTGAACCCCGAGTGCGAGATCCGCGCCCACGACCCCGTTGTCGCGCGCGCCCGCGAGGTGTGCGAGGGCGCCGTCGTCTTCGAGGATCCGCGCGCGGCCGTGGCCGGTGCCGACGTGGTCGTCACCGCAGGTCCGATTCTCCGCGATCCGCCGTCGCCCCTCGACGAGTCGTGGGTCGAGGACGAGGTCCTGCTTCTACCGATCGACTTCGACTTCTACGTCTCAGCCGCCGCGGTCGCCGCGTGCGACCTCTTCCTCACCGACGACGTCGCCCAGTACGGGGCGTATCGAGAGCACGGCTACTTCCGGGGGTGGCCGAACGCGCGGGCGAGCATGGGCGAAGCGCTCGAGCAAGGGCTCGGCGGCCGGCGGGTCGTCTGCGCGAACCTCGGCGTGGGCGCGCTCGACGCAGCCTTCGCGCACACTGTGCTGTCGCGCATCACCGAGTAAGCCGCGAGCCTCAAGAGTTCAGGACCGACTCGTGGCGATGGAACGAAACGTGTCTGGGAAGCATCGGCGTCGCGCCGCGGATGAGGTCGGCGGCCTTCTCGGCGACCATCATCACCGGCGCGTAGATGTTCCCGTTCGTGACGTGCGGCATCACGGAGGCGTCGACCACGCGCAGTCCGTCGAGCCCGTGCACGCGCATCGTCCGAGGGTCGACGACCGACATCTCGTCCACGCCCATCCGGCAGGAGCAAGAGGGATGCAGCGCGGTTTCCGCGTCTCTCGCGACCCATTCGAGAATCTCCTCGTCGGTCTCGACGTGCGGGCCGGGTGAGATCTCGCCGGCGTCGTACTCCGCGAACGCGGGCTGGCCGAGAATGTGGCGCGCGCAGCGGATCGCCTCCACCCACTCGCGCCGGTCTTGCTCCGTAGAGAGGTAGTTGAAGCGGAGGGCCGGATGGACGTGGGTCGACGCGGAGGTGATCTTCACCGAACCACGCGCATCCGAGCTCATCGGACCGACGTGCACCTGATACCCGTGCCCGCCGGCGGGCTGGGTGCCGTCGTAGCGGATCGCGAGCGGCAGGAAGTGGAACATGAGGTTCGGGTAGGCGACGTCCTCGTTGGAGCGGACGAAGCCGCCGGCCTCGAAGTGGTTCGTCGCACCGGGGCCGCGGCGGAGAAAGAGCCACTGGAACCCGACCCAGGGCCGGTTCCGCCACTTGAGCGCGGGCGCGACCGAGATCGGCTTCGTGCACGCGTGCTGGACGTAGACCTCGAGATGATCCTGCAGGTTCTCGCCGACGCCCGGGAGCTCGTGGACGACCTCGACGCCGACCGACTGCAGGTGCTCCGGCTCGCCGATGCCCGACAGCTGAAGGATCTGCGGCGAGTTGATCGCGCCGCCGCAGAGGATCACCTCGCCTCCGTAGGCGTGCTCGAACCCGCCCGCCTTCAGGTACTTGACGCCGATCGCCCGCTTTCCCTCGAACAGCACGCGGGTCACGTGTGCTCGGCAGACGACGTCGAGGTTCGGGCGCTTGCGCACCGGATGGAGGTAGGCGCGCGCCGCGCTCACCCTGCGGGCGCGGTGGAGATTGCGGTCGAAGCGCGCGAAGCCCTCCTGCTTGAACCCGTTGACGTCGTCGGTCAGCGGAAAGCCGGCCTGCTGCACCGCCTCGAAGAACGCCGTGAAGAGCGGGTTCGTCGCGGGGCCGCGCTCGAGTACGAGCGGGCCGCCGTCGCCGCGATACTCGTTCGCGCCCTCGAGGCAGCGCTCCATGCGCTTGAAGTAGGGGAGGCAGTGCGCGTAGTCCCACTGCTCGAGGCCGGGCTCGGCGCCCCACTTCTCGAAGTCGAGCGGATTCCCGCGCTGGAAGATCATCCCGTTGATCGAGCTCGAGCCGCCGAGCACCTTCCCCCGCGCGTGCGAGACGCGGCGCCCGCCCATGAACGGCTCCGGCTCCGACTCGTAGCGCCAGTCGTAGAGCGCAGACCCGATCGGGAAGGAGAGCGCGGCGGGCATGTGGATGTAGACGTCCCACAGCGAGTCGGGCCGGCCGGCTTCGAGCACGAGAACGCGCGTCGAGGGGTCCGCGCGTCAGCCGATTCGCGAGCACGCAGCCCGCCGACCCTCCGCCGACGATCACGTAGTCGTAGGGCTTCTCACCATCGGGGCTCTCGGGGACTTTGCAACGATCAGTTGCAAAGTCTCGCTCACTCGCGTTCCAGCGCCTCGACGAGAAGCGTCGAGACGTCCGCGACGCGCAGCTCGCGTCCGGTCTGGCGCACGCCGTCGTCGAGCATGATCGTGCAGAACGGGCACGCGACAGCGAGCGTGCCGGCGCCCGTTTCCGCCGCCTCGCGGACGCGCTCCTCGTTGATCGCCGAGCCGCGCTCCTCCATCCACATGTGCGCGCCGCCCGCGCCGCAGCAGAACGTGCGCTTGCCGCTCCGCGCCATCTCGACCGGCTGCCCGACCGCGGCGACGAGCTCGCGCGGCGACGAGAGCACGTCGTTGTGACGGGCGAGGTAGCAGGAGTCGTGGTACGTGATCGCGTCGTCCGCTCGCAGCCGGCGCGAGCCGGCCGTCGCGCACGAGCTCGGCGAGGAGCTCGGTGTGGTGGACGACCTCGTAGCGGCCGCCGAAGTCCGGGTACTCGTTCGCGATCGTGTTGAAGCAGTGCGGGCAGCTCGCGACGATCTTCGTCACGCCGGCCTCGTTCAGCGTCGCGACGTTCTGCTCCGCGAACGACTGGAACACGTACTCGTTGCCCATCCGGCGGGCGGGGTCGCCGGTGCAGGACTCGCGAGGACCGAGGATCGCGACGTCGACTCCCGCGGCGAGCAGCAGCTTCACCGTCGACTCGGCGGAGCGCCGCGCACGCTCGTCGAACGAGGCCGCGCAGCCGACCCAGTACAGAACCTCGGGGCAGGGTCGCTTCCGGCGCGAGCACGCGGACGCCGAGGCCGTTCGGCCCAAGCGGCGCGCTCGGTCCTGCGGCTTGCCCCAGGGGTTCGCGCTGCGCTCGACGTCGCGCAGCATCGGCTCGGCCTCGGCGGGAAAGCGCGAGTCGACCATGACCAGATGCCGGCGCAGGTCGACGATGTGATCGACGTGCTCGATCGAGACCGGGCACTCGTGGACGCAGGCGCCGCAGGTCACGCAGTCCCAGACGACCTCGTCCGTCACGGCGTTCGGCACGAGCGCGCGTCGGCTCGAACGCCGGTCGGCGCAGCACCTTCGGGCCCTTCGGCGAAGACGTGGTCGCGGAGATCCATGATCAGGAGCTTCGGCGAGAGCTCCTTGCCGGTCGCGTAGGCCGGGCAGACGTCCTGGCAGCGGCCGCACTCGGTGCAGGACATCGTGTCGAGGATTCCCTTCCACGTCAGGTCGCGCACCGTGCCGGCGCCGAAGCGGAGCTCGTCGTCCGCGCCCTCGAAGTCGAGCGGCTCCAGTCGGCCGCGCGCGCGGCGTCCGCCCGAAGAAGACGTTCGGGCCGGCGGTGGCGATGTGCAGGTGCTTCGAGTAGGGCAGGTAGACGAGGAAGGAGAGGATGATCAGCACGTGCGTCCAGACGAAGGCGCGCTCGAGCACCTCGGTGGTCGTCGAGTCCGAGAACAGGCCGGAGAGCGCGTTCGAGACCGGCGACCAGCCGTCCGGCCACTCGTTGCAGCCCGAGCGCGATCTGGCTCCCGTGCCAGAGGAGCAGCGTGGTCACGATCCCGGCGATCAGCGCGAGGATGAGGTCGGCCTCGCGGAGGTGGCTGCCGTCGAAGCGCCTCGGCCGCTGCACCTTGCGGATCCAGAAGGCGGTCGCCACGCCGACGAGGACGAGCACGCAGAAGAGGTCGACGAGCAGCGCGAACCAGCCCTGCCGCTCGAGCCAGGCGAGCGGCGAGCCGGACGGGAGGCCCGGCTCCCGGTCGACGACGTAGATCACGGCGATGACGATCGTCGGGAAGAGGACGACGAAGCCCCAGAAGATGAACGCGTGCATGAGGCCCGGGACGAGCGCGCTGCAGGAGCTTCCTCTGGCCGAGGACGATCGTCGTCTCGTTCTCGACCGCTCGCGGGAGGTCGTCGAAGCGCTGCAGCGGCGCGCCCATGCGCACGAGCCGCGTCAGGAGCAGCGCCCGCCGGGCGAGCGAGCGCAAGCGCCACGGCCGCGACCGCCGCCAGGGCGAGCGCGGACAGCGCGACGGCTATGCGCCTCTCGCTTTCCTGATCTCGGCGGAGAGCGCGGGAACGACCTCGTGCAGGTCGCCGATGACCGCGTAGTCCGCGCTCGCGAGGATCGGTGCGTCGGGGTCGGTGTTGATCGCGAGGATCGCCTTCGCTCCCTTGCATCCCGCCATGTGCTGAGTGGCGCCGCGAGATGCCGCACGCGATGTAGATGTCGGGCGCGATCTTCGTCCCGGTCTGCCCGACCTGGTCGGTGTGCGGCCGCCAGCCGGCCATCGTCACCGCGCGAGAGCAGCCGACGGCGCCGCCGAGGAGGCCGGCGAGCTCCTCGATGATCCCGAATCCCTCCGGCGAGCCGGCCCCGCGGCCGCAGGAGACGACGACCTTCGCCTCGGCGAGCGAGACGCCGCCGGTCGCGGCTTGCGCGCGCTCGGAGACGCGCACGAGCAGGTCCGCGTCGGAGAGCGTCGGCGTGAAGCTCTCGACGGTGGCTCGTCGCGGGCGACGGTTCCGCGGCGACCGCGTGCGGCGCGACGGTCAGCAGCGCGGGGGCGCCGTGCACGTCCGCCTCCTCGAGCAGGCTGCCGCCCCAGCGGACGCGCGTCACGCGCGCGGGGTCGCCTGCGTTCGCCTCGACGCAGTTGGCCGCGAGCGGGAGATCGGTCTGCGCGGCGACGTGAGCGAGGACCTCGTTGCCGCGCTCGCTTCCCGCTGCGATCACCGCGGCGGGCGACAGCCGCTCGACGAGCTCGACCGCGGCCTGGGCGACGGCGACCGGCGCGTAGGAGCCGAAGACGTCGTGCTCGGCGACGTGCAGCGTCGAGACGCCGTGCTCGCCGAGCGTCGCTTCGAGCCCTTGTGACGATTCGTCACCAGCGGGAGTTACGGCCAGCGCGTGGACAGCGGCTCCCTCGGCGAGGTCGCGCGCGAAGGCGAGAGCCTGTAGCGAGAGCTCGTCGACGCCATCCGGCTGCCGCTCGACCACGACGAGCACCGTCATCACACGACCCCGATGCGCTGCAGCACCTCGACCACGCGCGGCGCGGCTTCGGGCCCGCGCCCGAGGATCTCGGCTTCCCTCTTCTCTCCGGGCGGCGAGACCAGCCGAACCTTGGCGAGGCGCGACGGGCGTGCGGCTGGAGTGCTCGCGGCCACCGGCTTCCGCTGCGCCCGCATGCGGCCTGGAACCGACGGATACCGGGGGAAGTTCGAGCCCTTCCTTCACCGTGACCACCGCAGGCAGCGGAAGATCGAAGATGTCGCGACCGCCGGGTACCTCTTGCTCGCAGCGGACTCGTCCGTCCGCGACGGTGACGCCCTTGAGGCCGGTCGCGCACGGTCTCTCGAGTGCGTGGGCCACGCGGATGCCCACCTGATAGCCGCCCGAGTCCGCCGACTCGTTCCCGAAGAAGATCAGGTCGTGCTCGACGCCGGCTGCGCGTTCGGCCTGCGATCGCCTCCACGATCGCGCTCGCTGTCGCCTGGGGATCCCACTCCTCGCCGTCGGTGACGAGGTGGATCGCGCGGTCGATGCCGAGCGCCATCGCGTCGCGGAGCTGCTCCTCGGCCTCCGGCGGCCCGAGTGTGAGCACGACCGACTCGCCGCCGTGCTGCTCGATCGAGCCGGACCGCCTCCTCGACCCCGCACTCCTCGTGCGGGCTGATCGTGAAGCCGAGGTGCTGGGTCGCGATCGCCTGTGCGTCCTCGGTCAGCACGATCTTGCCGCCCGTCAGCGGGACCCGCTTGACGCAGACCAGAACGTTCACGAGCGGATCCTCGTGTTCTCCGGGTCGAAGATCGGCGTCGCACCGGCGACCTCGACCGTCACCGGGTACTGCTCGCCCATGTACTCGACCGCCAACGCTTCGCCGACCTCCGCATGCTCCGGCGGCAGGTACGCCATGAGCATGTGCTTGCCGACCGAGGGCGCTGCGCCCGCGCTCGTGACATACGAGCGGCGGCCCTTCGCATCGACGAGCGGCGAGCCGCCGTTCGTGAGGACCGGCTCCCGGCCCAGTGGAAAGCGCTTCACCCCGGACGACGACGCGTGGTCGTCGACGCTCAGCGTGCAGAGGATCGCCGCCGGCTCCTCGTCGCGCTGTCGCAGGTAGGCCTCCTTGCCGACGAAGTCCTGCTCCTTCACCCGCGGGGTCGTCATGCCGGCCTCGACGACCGTGTATTCGCTCTCGAGCTCTGCGCCGTACGCGCGGTAGCACTTCTCGAGCCGGCCGGTCGTGCCGTAGACGCCGATCCCGGCCGGAACCGCGCCGTGCGGCTCACCCGGCCTCCCACACGAGTCCCAGAGCCGCGCTCCCTGCTCGATCGGGACGTACAGCTCCCAGCCGAGATCGCCGACGTAGGAGATGCGCGAGGCGAGCACCTGCAGCGGCCCGATGCTCGATCGTCCTGCACGTGGCGAAGGGGAAGCCCTCGTGCGAGACGTCGTCGCTCGTGATGCTCGCGAGGATGTCGCGCGCACGCGGGCCCCAGATGCCCGAGCGTGCACCAGGCGGACGTCAGGTCGTCGAGCTCGAGCCGAGCCGTCCTCGGGGAGGTGGTCGCGCAGCCACTTTCGGTCGGCCATGCCGTGGGCGCCGCCCGTGACGACGCGGAAATGCTCGTCGCCGAGCCGCATGATCGTGAGGTCGGACTTGAAGCCGCCTCCCTGCGAGAGCCACGGCGTGTAGACGACGCGACCGACCGCGGCATCCACCTGGCGCATCGAGACGCGCTGGAGCCCGTCGAGCGCGCCGGGTCCGGTGACGTCGAAGATCGCGAACGCGGAGAGGTCGAAGATCCCGGCGCGGTCACGCATTGCGAGGTGCTCGGCATTGATCAGCGGCGACCACCAGCGCGTATCCCATTCGGCCTCGCGGCGACCCACGCGATCTCCGTATTCCTCGAGCAGCGGTGCGTTCGACTCGTACCACTGTGGGCGCTCCCAGCCGACAGCTTCGAAGAACACGGCGCCGAGCTCGCGCTCGCGGGTGTTGAACGGCGAGAGGCGAACGTCGCGATCCGAGGCCCACTGCTCGAGTGGGTGCACGATGCCGTACGTCTTGTTGAAGCCCTCGGCGGTGCGTGCCTTCACATGCGCCGTGGTCTTCTGATGCTCGTGGAAGCGAGCGACGTCCGAGGAGTGGAGGTCGATCTCGGACTCGCCGTGCACCATCCACTCCGCGAGCGCCTTGCCGACGCCGGGACCTTCCTTGACCCACACAGCGGCGGCCGACCAGAGCCCCTTCACCTCGGGCGTCTCGCCGAGAATCGGCATCCCGTCGGGCGTGAGCGACAGGATCCCGTTGACCGCGTACTTGATGCCCACGGTCTCGTCGCCGACGATCTCGGGCATCAGCTCGAGAGCATGCTCGAGCTGCGGCGCGAAGTCCTCCTGCGTGAACGGGAACTCGGTGGGGGAGAGCGGCGCCTCCTCGACGGAGGGCAGGTCTTCGGGCTCGTACAGGATCGCACGGTGCGCGTACGAGCCGATCTCGAGCCCCGTCCCGTCCTGGCGCTCGTACATGTTCGTGTCCATGTCGCGGACGATCGGGAACTCGATGCTCTTCGTCGTGTCCGCGAAACGGGGCACGGGGCCGATGTCGATCATCTGATGGACGGCGGGTGTGAGCGGAATGCACGCGCCGGCCATGCGCGCGAGCTTGGGGCTCCAGACGCCGCAGGCGATCACGACGATCGCCGTCTCGATGTCGCCCTCGGTCGTCCGGACGCGGACGACACGTCCCTGCTCGGTGTCGATGCCGACGACCTCGGTCGTCGCGCGCACGGTGAGCGCGCCCATCTCGACCGCCTGCTCGCGCATCAGCGTTCCGGCGCGCAGCGAGTCGACGACCCCGACGCCCGGCGAGTAGAAGCCGCCGAGGATGATCGTCTCGTCGATGAACGGGACGAGCTCCTTCACCTCCGCCGGCGTGACGAGCGAGACCGGCTCGACGCCCCAGGCCTTGGCGGAGGCCACGCGGCGGGTCAGCTCCTGCATCCGCTCCTCGGTTCGCGCGACCTCGACGCCGCCGCACTCGGTGAAGACGTCGAGCTCCTTGTACTGGCGGATGCTGTCGAGCGTGAGCGCGGTCATCTCCTTCGAGTGGTCGACCGGGTAGATGAAGTTGGAGGCATGTCCCGGTCGAGCCGCCCGGGTTCGGGAGCGGCCCTTTCTCGAGGAGCACGAGGTCTCGCCAGCCGAGGCGGGCGAGGTGGTAGGCGACGCTCGAGCCGACGATCCCGGCGCCGATCACGACCGCGCGGGCGCTAGTCGAGTGGCTGCTCACGGTACTCATATATCAGTTTGCGACAAGTGGATATACATTGCATCACGACCCTCGTCAAAGCACCTCGCGGATCGCCCGCTCGAAGCCGGCGACGTGCCGCTTCATCGCCGTCCTCCGCGCGCGCCGGATCGCCGTCGCGGATCGCCTCGAGCAGCTCGAGATGCTCCCGCACCGCGTCGTCCAGTCGGGTGACCCGCTCGAGCGCGAGAAACCAGATGCGGAGCGTCAGCACGTAGTAGCCGTCGAGCGTCGCCTCGAGGAATGGGTTGTGTGCGCATGTCGTAGACGTGACGGTGGATCCGCTGGTCGAGCTCGATCAGCAGCCGTTCGTCGGCCGAGCCCGTGACCTGCTCGAGCTCGGCGATCAGCGCGACCGTCTCGCTCGCGGTCGGCCGCCGTCGATCGTTCGGCGGCGAGACGCGCGGCGAAGCCCTCGAGCACGCTCCGGACTTCCGACAGCACCGCGAGATCGAGCACGTTGACGTTCGAGACGAAGATGCCCCGTCTCGGATACACCTCGACGAGTCGCTCTCCCTCGAGCCGCTGCAGGGCCTCGCGGACCGGCGTGCGCCCGACGCCGCAGCCGGTCCATCAGCTCGCGCTCGCTCACGATGGAGCCCGGCGCGAGCTCGAGCGTGACGATCAGCTCACGGATGGCGTAGTAGGCGCGGTCGGAGAGCGACCGCGCCTCGGCGGCCTCGGGCTGGACGTATGGGAGCGACGAAGTCATGGGCGAGGCTGGGGTCAGGTCTTCGATCTCCGCGATCGGAGCACATGCGAGACCTGACTCCGGTCTCAGCTCACTTCAGCCAGGCGTTGACCTTGGCGGGGTTGGCCTTGACCCACTGCTCCGCCGCCTTCTCCGCCTTGATCTTCTTGCCGGCGATCTGGAAGGCGACGAAGTTCTGATCCTTCGCCGTCCACTTGAACTTGCGGACGAACTTGAGCGCGGGCGAGCCGCTCTTCGCGAACTTCCCGCTGATGAGCTTGTCGAGGCTCGGGTAGCCGCGGGTACTCGCACGCGTACTTCTTCGCATCCCCGCCCTTGCTCTCGTCGTCCAGGCAGCCCTTGAAGCGCTTCGGGAGCTGCACTCGATAGACGTCGTAGGCGCCGTTCAGGTACTGCGGGTCGTACCAGTAGAAGAGGACGGGCTTCTTCTGCTTGTACAGCCCCGTCCACCGTGCCACCTGCGCCGGCTCGGCACCGGCCACGACGTGCTTCAGGTTGAGCCCGAGTCCCTCGATCAGCTTCCGGTCCTTCTGGACATAGGACGGGTCGCCGCCGAGGAACATCCCCTGCGAGCCCGACTCCGGAGACTTGAACACGGTCTCCTTGCCCTTCAGGCCCCTCCACGTCTTGAACTGCGGGTACTGCTTGAGCAGGTAGCGCGGGATGTACCAGCCGATCACGCCGCTGATGCCGTTCGAGCCGACGACGCGAACCGAGCCGTCCTTGATGTACGGCTTGGCCGAAGCGAGCAACGTGTTGTCCCAGTCTTCGAGCGCGACGTCGATCTTGCCGTCCCGCATCGCCTGGAAGTAGGGCGTGCCTTCGGTGATGCTCGTGATCTTCACCTTGCAGCCGAGCCGCTTCTCGAGCACGTACTTCGCGACGTAGGTATTGGCCGTGGACCCTGCCCACGACTGTTCGTTCACGACGACGGTGCCGCACCCCTGTGCGCCTCCGCCGAATGCGCTCCCCGATACGGCGAGCGCGGCCACCGCGACGAGCGCGAGGCCGACCAGGGCGACACCACTGCGCCACCCGACACGAACCGACATTCGACCCTCCCTTTCGTTGTGTGCACGAGTTGTGTTCATGCGATTCCTTCCTTCCTCGAGCGACGTGTCCCCTGCGTTACGCGGTCGAGGGCGATTCCCAAGGCGAGGATCGCGAGCGACGCGATCACGCCCTGCCCGAACCGGCCGCGGACGAGACCTTGCGCGACCTCGTAACCGAGGGCACCCGATCCGACGAGCCCGCCGATCACCACGACCGCGAGCACCATCACGATCGCCTGGTTGACGCCGAGCATGACGGCATCGCCCGCCAGCGGGAGCTTGACCTTCACCAGCGTCTGCAACCGTGACGCGCCGAACGCGCTCGCGGCCTCGACCGATGTCGGCGCGACGTCTCGTACGCCTCGTTCGACCAGCCTCAGCGTCACCGGGAAGGCGTACAGCACGCCCGCGACGATCCCGGGCACGATCGAGACCGGCATCAGATAGATGAACGGGATGATGTAGACGAGCTGCGGCAGCGTCTGCAGGAGGTCGCTGACGGGCCGCATCGCCTTCGAGAAACGGTCGCTCTCCGCCGCGAGCACACCGAGTGCGACACCGATCGACGACTGCCAGCGCGGTCGCCACGAGCACCTGTGAGAGCGTGTCCATCGCGAGCGCCCACACGCCGGTGACGCCGATGAGCGCGAGCATTGCCAGCGTCGTGAGCGCGGGCCGGAGCCCGCTCACCACGAAGGCGATCGCGGTCAGGCCGGCGACCGTGACGAACCAGGGAGCCTCCACGAGGAACTCCTGCAGTGGGAGCAGGAGCTTCTGGAGGATGAAGATGCCGACGCGCTCCGTGATCGCGAACACCCAGGTGGTCGGGTCCTGCACGTAGTCGAGAACGACCTGAATCTTCGCGAGCAGCCATTCTTCGATCGTGGCCCGTCCGTCCGTCCTCTCCGCCGAACGTGTCCGGGTACACGCTTGCGGCGCCGAGCGCCTTCGAGACCACGATCGCGATCGCGATCCCGGCAGCCACCGCCGCGGTCTGGATGCGATAGAGGCGGCGCTTCGACTCGTCCAGGTGCTGGCGTGCCGGATCCGTCCGGTCGGCGATCGCCTCGGTCGAGCGGTCGAGCGCCATTGCCATGACGACGATCACGAGTCCGGCGACGAGCGCGAGCGCCGGGTTCGAGTAGATGCCGGTGGTGACGACCGCTCCGAGTCCGCCGCCGCCGATCAGGCCCGCGATCACGACCATCGAAAGCGCGAAGAGGATCGTCTGGTTGACGCCGAGCAGGATGAGCCGCCGTGCGAGCGGGAGCTGCACCTTGCGGAGAAGCTGTGTTCGGGTCGCGCCCATCGAGATCGCGGCTTCGACGGTGTTGACGGGAACGCCGCGAATGCCGAGCGCCGTGATGCGGATCGCCGGCGGGATCGCGTAGATCATCGTCGACACGACTGCGGCGGCCGGCCCGATCGAGAAGAAGATCACGACGGGCATGAGGTAGGCGAATGCGGGCACGATCTGCATCGCGTCCAGCACCGGCGTGACGGCTCGGTTGACGCGGGCAGATCGGCCCGGCCGCGATTCCGAGCGGAATGCCGACGAGGAGCGAGAGCCCGACGGCGACGAGCATCAACGCCAGGGTCTGCATGCTCTCCTCCCAGAGCCCGGTCGCTGCGAACGACGCGAATGCGAAGAGCGTGATGAGCGCGACGCGCAGGCCGCCGAAGCGCAGGACGAGCAACGTACCGGCGGCAGTGGTCCCGACCCAGGTCATCCAGTTGCAGCAGACGGGTGAACCAGTCCACCAGGTGGTCGACGGAGGTGGAGAAACCCTCGAAGAGGGTGAAGACGACGCTCTGATCCTCCTTGCCTCGCTCGGTGAGCAGCCACACCTGGAAGTCGTCGAGGTGGAACGAGAGCGAGTTCCAGACGAGCCCCTTCGGCCAGGGGTACTCGAGCGCCCAAGCCCGATAGGCGAGGTACATCAGCGCGACGATCCCCGCGACCTGGACCAGCTTTCCGCGCCACCAGGGGATGTGGGAGACGACGGGCGCGACGGTGAGCGGCTCGGCGACGACGGACGCCACGTCAGTCGTCCCGCTCGCCCGCGATCGAGAGCAGGACGGCCTCGCGGTCGACGATGCCGACGACGCGCCCGTTCTCGACGCGCACACCGGCTTCTCGCTCGCCGGCGAGCACGGGGACGGCTCGCCGCACCGTCGTCGCCACGTCCAGCCTGGGGCCGTCCATGTCGTCGCTCGGGTTCGGGCTCCCGCATGATCCAGCGCAGGGTCAGCACGTGGCTGCGCGGGATGTCGCGGGTGAAGTTCTCCACGTACTCGTCTGCGGGAGAGCCGACGAGCTCCTCGGGCGTGCCGAGCTGGACGATCGCGCCGTCGCGCATGATCGCGATGCGGTCGCCGAGCCGCAGGGCCTCGGGAAGGTCGTGCGTGATGAAGACGGTGGTCTTCCCGATCTCCTGCTGGAGCCGCATGACCTCGTCCTGCATGTCGCGCCGGATCAGCGGGTCGAGGGCGCTGAAGGGCTCGTCGTAGAGCATCACCTCGGGGTCGGCGGCGAATGCGCGCGCGACGCCGACGCGCTGCTGCATCCCGCCCGAGAGCTGGTCGGGGAACCGGTCCGCGACCTCTTCGAGCCCCACGAGCTTCAGGACGTCACGCGCGCGAGCCTGCCTGTCGGCCTTCCCGACGCCCTGCACCTCGAGCCCGAACGCCACGTTGTCGATCACGCGCCGATGGGCGAGCAGGCCGAAGTGCTGGAAGATCATCGAGACCGAATGACGGCGGAGCGCTCGGAGCTCGGAGCGGCTTGCCTTCATGACGTCCCGCCCGGCGATCTCGATCTCGCCCGCCGTCGGCTCGATGAGGCGGATGAGCGTGCGGACGAGCGTCGACTTTCCCGGAGCCGGACAGCCCCATGACGACGAACACCTCACCGGGCCAGACTTCGATCGAGACGTCACGAACAGCCGCGACGCAGCCGGTCTTCTCCAGGAGCTCGCGGCGGGAGAGCTCCGCTTCGGGAGAGCCGATGATGCGGTCGGCGCGCGGGCCGAAGATCTTCCAGACGCCGCGAGCACGGATGACGGGCGCAGCGGTCGGACCGTTGTCACGGGGGTGACTCGACGGCGCGACGGTTTCCGTCGTCACCTGGTCACGCGGGGCCGTAGTCGTAGGCGCAAGATCGGAATCCGCTGACGCGCGGATCCCGATCGCGCGAACACCCCTGAAGGCGGGCGCTCCGCGCCCGCGGCGGTGTGAGTTTCAATCAAGCCTTCGTGGAGCCGCGGCGCTGATATACGACGAGTATATTCCGGGCCGCGGTGACCGACTACTCGATGCTGATCGGCGGTAGATGGGTCGAAAGCGAGTCGGGGGAGCGGACGGCGGCCGAGAGCCCCGCGACCGGTGACACGATCGGGACGGTTCCGGAAGGCACGAGGGAAGACGCGCGGCGCGCGATCGCCGCCGCGAACGACGCGGCGGCGCGCTGGGCGGCGCTCTCCGCCTTCGAGCGGGCCGCGGCGCTCGAACGCGTCGCCGGTCTGGTCGAGGAGCGCCGCGAGGAGCTCGCGCGCACGCTGACGCTCGACCAGGGCAAGCCGCTCGTCGCCGAGGCCTACGACGAGGTCGACGAGCTGGCGGCGTACTGGCGGAACGCCGCGGCGGACGCGACGCGGCTCGAGGGCACGCTGCCGCCGTCCGTGGATGCATCCAAGCGCGTGCTCGTGTACCGCGTCCCTCGAGGTGTCGTCGGCGTGATCACGCCCTGGAACTGGCCGTACACGATGCCGGCCGAAGTGATCGCCCCCGCGCTTGCCGCAGGGAATGCCGTCGTCTGGGCGCCGGCGCCCACGACCTCGGTCTGCGCTGTCGCGCTCGCCAAGTGCGTGGCCGATGCGGGCGTGCCCGACGGGGTGCTGAACCTCGTTACGGGCCCCGGGCCGGTCGTCGGCGACGAGATCGCGGCGAGCCCGGGCACCCACGCCGTCGCCTTCATCGGCTCGATCGAGACCGGACATCGTGTGGCGGAGCGCGCGGCGGGCAAGGCGTTGCTCCTCGAGATGGGCGGCAATGGGCCGTTCGTCGTCCTCGACGACGCCGACGTGGAGAAGGCCGCCGCTGCCAGCCTGCCCGCAGCGTTTCTCTGCGCCGGGCAGAGCTGCACTGCCGGCGAGCGCTTCCTCGTGCACGAGCGCGTCCACGACGACTTCCTCGCGGCGCTGAGCGGCGAGATCGCGCGCGAGATCCGTCTCGGCGACCCGTTCGACGATGCGACCACGATGGGGCCGCTGAACAACGAGTCGACAGCGGCGAAGACCGATCGCCATGTTGCGGATGCCGTCGAGCGCGGGGCGGAGCTGGTGCTCGGCGGCTCGCGTGCCGACGGCTTCCCGACACGCCTCTACTACGAGGCCACGGTGCTCGAGGGCGTCACCGGCGAGATGGCCGTCGCACAGGAGGAGACCTTCGGGCCGGTCGTGCCGATCACGCGGATACGCTCGGACGAGGAGGCGATCGCGATCGCCAACGCCTCGCCGTACGGGCTGCTCACCGCGGTCTGGACGAGCGACCTCGCGCGTGGGCTCCGGTTCGCCGAGGCCGTCCGGGCGGGCTGGGTGAACGTCAACGAGTCGACGAACTACTGGGAGAGCCATCTCCCGTTCGGCGGCCGCTCCGGGTCTCGATCCGGCGTCGGCCGCGTGGGCGGCCGCTATCCCTTCGACGTCTTCACAGAGCCGAAGACCGTCGTGATCTCGCTTCCCTGACCGACTCGTAGCCGTATCCGAAAGCACCTGACAACGCTTGCAACGATCAATTACAAACGTTGTGGGCGTTTCCCGGGGATTCGGTCGGCCGCCGTCGACTGCTGCTCTGACTGCAGGGACTCGATGCTGGGTCGGGTGGCGGGAGCCGCTTGTAACTGATCGTTACAAGGCGACCAGTTCGAAGTTGCACTTTCGACACGCATCGACCGGGAAAGCGCGTACCAAGCGCCGACAATCCAAGGATGACGGCAACCTCTCCTCGTCTGGACCCGCGCCTCGCGACGGCGGCGGTCGCTCTGGACGACCCCGGCAAGCCGATTGCAGAGACCTGGCGGCAGGTCGGCCTCGTCGCCGTCGAGCTCGATCTTCCCAGGCCGGGTTACGACACCATCCGCATCATCGTCCGCGAGCACCGCCGTCGACGCGAGGAGATCCGGACCATGCTCGATCCGGTGGTCTCGGATTTCCTCCAAGGTCGTGTGAGTGCGTGGGATGTCGAGCGTCTCGTCGATGCCGCGGCTCTCCAGCGAGGCGCCCGGACCGTACGCCGCTCGTGAATTTCAAGTGATCCCTTGTAACGATCAGTTACAAGGGGAAGACTGCCCCGCCCGGCTCCTCTGCACCGCCCGTTGCTCCCGCACCTCGCGCCACCGCTTGTAACGATCAGTTGCAAGGGTAGTGGCACGCCTGCGCGCCCCGGTGTGTTCGCCGACTGTTGCGTGTGCGACTCGTAGCGGTTCGCCCTGCAGAGGAGCCGGTTACCGTCCTGGCTTGCATGCTCCGGGCACGGAGGTACGGGAGCCTCCCGGGGACCTCAGGAGTGCGCGCGCGCCTGAACCGCGTCCGGACTCCGGACCTGCGCAGCCGCATAGAGTTGACCGCGTGCTCGAGGCCCGCTCCGATGTCGTGGGCAGCCTGCTCCGGCCTCCGGAGCTGCTGCAAGCGCGCGAGCGGTTCGAGCGTGGGGAGCTGTCCGCAGCCGAGCTCGAGCGCGTGGAGGACGCTGCGGTCGACGACGCCTTGCGGCTCCAGGAGGCCGCCGGGCTCGAGGTCGTCACCGACGGCGAGATGCGGCGCCTCTCGTTCCAGAGCCAGATGACCGAGGCCGTGGACGGGTTCGGCGACTGGGACCTCGACGCGTTTCTCTGGGGCGAGTGGCAGAGCGGCGAGCTCGGCGAGATGAAGGTGGAGCGCCCGCCGATCGCCGTCCAGGGGAAGCTTCGCCGCAAGCGTTTTCTCTCGGCCGACGAGTTCGCCTACGCCACGCCCGCGGACGGAGCGCGTCCTCAAGGTGACGCTGCCGAGCCCGAGCCTGTTCGCGAACTTCTGGGATCCGGACCGCTCGAACAGTGCCTACTCCAGTCTCGAGGAGTTCCTCGGCGACGTCGCCGAGATCCTCCGCGAGGAGGTCGACGAGCTCGTTCGCCTCGGAGCGACGTACATCCAGCTCGATGCGCCGCACTACCCGCTGCTCCTCGACCCCACGTATCGCGACTTCTACGCGAGCCGCGGCTGGCCGGCCCAGCGCTGGCTCGAGCTCGGCATCGAGCTCGACAACCACGTCTACGGCGACCATCCGGGCGTCACCTTCTCCATGCACCTCTGCCGCGGGAACCAGGCCAGCAGGTGGCTCGTAGAAGGAGGCTACGACTGGCTCGCCGAGCAGCTCTTCCCGCGCGTGCGCGCGGAGCGTCTCCTGCTCGAGTACGACGACGAGCGCTCGGGGTCGTTCGAGCCGCTACGGGCCGTCCCCGAGGGGAAGATCGCGGTGCTCGGGCTCGTCACGACGAAGAACGGGCGCCGCGAGACGGTCGACGAGCTCGCCGGGCGCATCGAGGAGGCGAGCTCCTACTGTCCTCTCGAGCAGCTCGCGCTGTCCCCGCAGTGCGGCTTCGCCACTTCGATCCTCGGCAACGACCTGACATTCGAGGACGAGCGGGCCAAGCTCGAGACCATCGCCAGAACCGCTTCGGTGGTCTGGGGTTGACGATCGTCCTTACGGGAAGCGACCTCACGCTCCAGGAGGTCGTGCGGGTCGCGCGAGGCGGCGAGCAGGTCGAGCTTGCGGCCGCCGCGCTCGAGAAGATGCGCGCGTCGCGTACCGTCGTCGAGGAGGCGCTCGAAGGGGGCCAAGAGGTCTACGGCTTCACCACCGGGGTGGGGATGCGCAAGCTCTTCGCGATCGAGGAAGAGCAGGCGCGCTTCAACCGACAGCTGATCCGGGGCCACCTCGTGGCCCAGGGGCCGACGGCGCCGGTTGAAGTCGTACGGGCGACGATGGTGAAGCTCGCCAACATGCTCGCGCAGGGATATTCCGGTGTCCGTCCCGAGCTGGCGCAGCTCCTGGTCGAGCGGCTCAACGACGGCGCGAGCCCTCGCGTGCGGATGCTCGGCTCGGTCGGGCAGGCAGATCTCGGCCCGAACGCCGATCTCGTCGAGGACATCCTCGGCGACTTCGAGCTCGCCGCCGGCGAGGCGCTCGTCCTCGTCGACAACAACGCGCTCTCGACCGGCTTTCCGCGCTCGCGATTGCCGACTACGAGATCCTGCTCGATGGTCTCGACGTCTGCGGCGCGCTGGATCTCGAGGCGTTTGCGGCGAACACGAGCATCGTCGACGAGATGATTCCCGAGGCGCGGCCGCACCCGGGTCTGCGGTCGACCGTCTCTCGCCTACGCGAGCTCCTCGCCGGGAGCTACCTCTGGAGCGAGCCGCCGCGGAACCTGCAGGATCCCCTCACATTTCGCACCCTGCCGCAGGTGAACGGTGCGGCCCGCGATGCGCTCGAGTACGCGAAGGGCGTTCTCGCGATCGAGCTGAACGCGCATCAGGGAAATCCTGCGGTCTCGGCGGCTGACGGGAGGGTGGTGTCGGTGGGCAACTTCGACATCGTCCCGCTGGCGGCCGCGCTCGACTTCCTGCGAATCGCGCTCGCGCCGGCTCTCACGAGTGCCGCCGAGCGCGCGCTCAAGCTCCTGCAGGCGCCCCTCACCGGGCTGCCGGAGGGGCTCGCCGCTCGTCCACATCTCGCCGAGCCGGCGCTCAGCGAGCTCGGGCACGCCGTTCAGGCAATTGCCGCAGAGGCGCGGCTTCTCGCCCAACCGGTGTCGTACGAGCTCGTCAGCACGACGCAGCACGAGGGGATCGAGGACCGAATGACGATGGCACCACTCGGCGCCCGGCGGTTAGCCGAGATGGTCGAGCTCGGCGCGCGCGTTGTGGCGATCGAGCTGACGATCGCCGCGCAGGCCGTCGACCTGCGCGGACGCCCGGCGCTCGGACGCGGGACCGGCCGTGCCTACGAGGCCGTCCGCGAACGGGTTCCGTTCACGGACGCAGGCGAGACCGTTGCCCCCGATCTGGAGCCGGTCGTCGAGCTCGTTCGCTCCGGCCTGACCTGACCGCGAGCCATGCGAGCTCAGTCGCGCGCGACGGGAAGCTCGGGATCGCGCCCCCACTCGTCCCAGGACGCGTCGTAGAGCGCGGTGTCCTCGATCCCCGCCCGGTGCAGCGCGTACACGAGAGCCGACGCCGAGAGTCCGACCCCGCAGTAGCAGATCGCCCGTTTTCCGGGAACGACCCCGTGCTCTGCGAAGAGGGTGCGGAGCTCCTCCGGTCGCTTCATCGTGAGATCGGAGTCGTAGAGCGTGTCGGAGGGGATGCTCTCGGCCCACGGAACCCTCCCCGCGCGCAGGTCGCCACGCGGGGTGTGGGCGACTCCGTGTGCGTCCGCGACGACCGAGCCCGTCTCGAACCAGACCGACTCCCCGCGGAACTGCTCGGGCGGCCGGGAGTCGAGGACGACCGTGTCGGCGTCCTCCCGGGCGGCGAGCACGTCCCCCGACGTCGCGACAAGCTCGAGCCGACCGGCCCGTGGAGTCCAAGTCGCAGCGGGTCTGTTCGGCGGCTCGGTCGTCAGCTCCCGGCCCTCGGCGAGCCAGCGCTCGATGCCGCCGTCGAGGATCCGGACTTGATCCGCGTGGCCGTAGACCGAGCACGCCCACCACAGGCGGAAGGGCCCGGAGTGCCGCGCGTCGGCGTATGCGACCACGGTCGTCTCGTCGCCGATGCCGCACTGCCCGAACGTCTCCGCGAGTCGCTCCCCGGAGGCGAGCATGAAGGCGTAGCGGTGCTCGCGGTCGACGAGATCGCTCGTCCAGTCGAGAAAGACCGCACCCGGCAGATGACCTGTCTCGTAGCGCTCCCGCCCGCGCCCGTCGCCGTCCCAGCGCTGGTCGACGACCACGACGTCGGGATCAGAGAGGCGGCTCGCGAGCCAGCTCGGCGTGACCAACATCCCGGGAGGAGTCTACGAACCCGCTCCACGCGGTCGCGGCGACCCAGAGACCGCTCGCCGCGGTGAGGGCGGCGACGATCGAGATGGCGGGCGCGAACCCGAGCGCGTCGGCGACGACTCCCGCGAGGAGAGCGCCGACGAGGATGCCCACGTCGCGCCAGAACCGATAGACGCCGACCGCCTGCGCGCGCTCGCGAGGCACCACGGCGTCGGAGACAGCCGCGATCAGCGTGGGATAGACCATCGCCGTGCCCATGCCGAGCAGGATGGAAGACACGAGTGCGGGGACGAACGATCCGCCGCCCGCAACGAGCAGCGCGAGCGCCCCGCCCTGGACCAGCATCCCCACCACGATGAGCGGTTTTCGGCCCACGTGGTCCGAGAGCCAGCCGGTGAGAAGCTGGCCGGCGCCCCACACGGCCGGGTAGACCGCCGCGACGACGGCGATCTCGCGCGTGCTCGCGTCGTGGGCTGCGAGGTAGAGCGGCGTCAGACCCCAGGCGAGGCCGTCGTTCAGGTTGTTCACGAGCCCCGCCTGAGAGCAGGCACGAAGAACCGGGTCGCGAAACGTCGCACGGGTCAGCATCGAGCGGAAGCTCCCGGCTGGCCGCTCGCCGTGACTGCGCTGCTCGAGCGTCACGTGCGATCCCGTGTCGCGCACGAGGAAGACCGAGACGAGAAGACCCACAGCCGCGATCGCCGCCGCGCCAACCCAGACGACCGTGCGTGGGACATAGGTCGCGGCCAGCGCCCCTGTGACGAAAGCCGCCGCCGCGACCCCCAGGTATCCCGCGGACTCGTTGAGTCCGAGCGCCAGGCCCCGCCGTCTCGGCCCCACGAGATCGATCTTCATGTTCACGGTCATCGACCAGGCGAGTCCTTGATTGGCCCCGAGGAAGAGGTTGGCCGCGACCACGAAACCCCAGCTCGGCGCGAGCGCGATCAGCGGCGCGACCGGAAGCGCGAGGAGCCAGCCGGCGACGAGCAGGCGTTTCCGCCCGACGTGCTCCGCCAGCCCGCCGGCCGCGAGATTGGCGAATGCCTTGGCGAGGCCGAACGCGGCGACGAACGAGAGCACGGCGCTCTTCGACTCGAGGCCGAAGTCCTCCTCGCCGACGAGCGGCAGGACGCTTCGCTCGAGGCCGACCATCGCACCGACGAACGCGTTGACGGCGACCAGCAGCGTGAACTGGCCTGCGTTCGCGCGGAGGCCGAGCGAGGGGTCAGGTGCGACAGAGCGGGGTCAGGTCTCGAATCTTGCACCTAAGGTGCAGGATTCACGGCCCAGGACCTGACCCATGAAGACAGTCGACTTCCATCAGCATCTCTGGCCCGAGCCGTTCGTCGAGCTGCTCGCACGCCGAGACCGGCCGCCGCGGCTCCGCGGCTCCGTGCTCGAGCTCGCGGGCGAACGGCGAGAGCGAGATCGACCTGCGAGCGCACGACCTCGACGCTCGGCTCGCGTTACTCGATCGCTGGGAGCTCGATGTCGCCGTGGTGTCGCTGCAGCCGACTCTGGGGCTCGCTGCGCTGCCCGAGGACGAGGCCGCCGAGCTCGTCGCAGCCTACGAGGGCGGGATTCTCGAGCTCGCAGCCGCTTCGCAGGGAAGGCTCGTTCCGCTTGCAGCGGGCGCGGATCTCGCCGGATTCGTCGGCGCGTGCATCGGCGCGCCGGAGCTCGCAGACCTCGACCGGCTCGGCCCGAGGCTCGACGAGCTCACGCGGCGCAATGTCGTTTCTCTTCGTCCATCCGGGCCCGGCAGGCCGCGCCTGCGGGCGCGCCCGCATGGTGGCCGGCGGTCGTCGAGTACACGGCGCAGATGCAGGCCGCGTATGCGATCTGGCTCGCGGACGGCGCCGAGCGCTGGCCAAGCCTCCGGGTCGTGTTCGCGATCCTCGCGGGAGGCGCGCCCTTTCCAGCTCGAGCGCCTGCAGTCGAGGGGTGTATCCGGGCGAGAGACGTCTTCACGACAACGTCTTCTTCGAGACGGCGTCGTATGGACGTCGCGCGCTCGAGCTCTGCCTCGCCACCTTCGGCGTCGGCCAGGTGCTCTTCGGGAGCGATACGCCGGTCATCGATCCCGAGCAGACGTTGACGGCTGTCCGGGGCTTCGGCGATGCTGTGGCGGACGCGCTGTGCAGCCAGAACCCGACACGTCTGCTCGTCCTGACCGAGCTGGCGCGCTGGGTCCACGAGCGGGTTCCGCGAGGACTCCGACCTCGACCGGCCCGCGCTCGTTCGCCTCACGACGGACCTGTCCGAGGAGCCGCGCTTCTGGGTGCCCTTCATCCGGCACGATCCGAGCACGCGCCACTTCATCCAGCTCTATCGCGACCCGCATCTCGACCTGTGGCTGATCTGCTGGCTCGACGCGCAGGACACGGGCTACCACGACCATGACGTCTCCTCGGGAGCCGTCTACGTCTGTGACGGAACGCTCCACGAGGACCACTTCGAGCGGAGCGCCGACGGCTGGATCCGGGAGGTGACCCGCGAGCATCCGGCCGGTTCGGGCTTCGACTTCGACTCGTCGTACATCCACGGCGTCCGCCATGCGGGAGGGCCGCCCGCGACCTCGCTGCACGCCTACTCGCCCGCGCTCTGGCGCATGGGGCACTACGAGCTCGGCACGACGACGGGCGCGCTCGGCCGGGTCGCGATCACCTACGCCGACGAGCTGGCGTCGGCGGTCTAAGTCGCTGACCGGAGCAGAGTCGTGAGATAAGTGGCGCCGCCGCCGCGAAGCGGCCGCGCTTTAGGGATTTTCGCGCGCCCCGAATCCGCGCTAGCGGATTCGGGGCTTGCGCTAACTCAGCGCGGCTGAAAGCCGCGGGCTGGGCGGAGAGCCCTCGTCCGGCGGGCCGGCAGTGCCTGCGTAGCTCGCCGTCGACGATCTCGTAGTGCCCGATCGCGCTGATCGGCGGTGAGTACACATGGATGGTGACGGCACCGCGGTCGTGCTCCATGCGATGGATGCCCGTGCCGGGGAACGAGAACGAATCGCCGGCGGTGTACTCGCGGATGCGGCGCTGCCCTCCGACGACGAGCGCCTCGTTGCGCGCGCGGCCTTCGAGCACATGGACGCCGACACAAGAGCCGCCGTGGTCGTGGAAGCCCGTATCGCGAGGCTCCCACCAGAGGTTGAGCCAGGCTTCGGAGTGGGGATTGCGCCAGAGGAGCTCGAACGACCCCTCTCCGGCTCGCTCGAGCGAGCCGAGGTCGACGAGCTCCGCGGCCTTGCCGGCGAGATCGGCACACTCGTCCGGGGAGAGATCGCGATCGCGTGCGGCAAGCCTGTCGAAGCGGGCATCGGGCATGGGGCATTCGACCACACGACTCCCGATCGTGCAGGATCGCCCGAATGAGCCGGATCGCCCGCGTCGAGGCCTGGCCCGTCAACGTGCCGCTCGAGGCGACGTACCTGATGGCAACGGGGCAGGTTCCGGGCATCAGTCGCACGGTCGTCCGGGTGACGACGGAGGACGGCATCGTCGGCGCTCGGCGAGGCAACCTCGCCCGGCGATGCCGCGACGCTGAACGGCGAGCTCGGTCTGTCGTTCGTCGGTCGCGACGCGGGCGAGGCTCTCGCCGAGCTGGGCCGGTTCACGCCCCCTCCGCCGGAGCACCGAGGGGACGGCCAGATACGCATCGACAATCCCGCCGCGGGCGTCGAGATCGCGCTCTGGGACATCGCGGCGCGCGAGGCCGGCGTGCCGCTGCACGAGCTTCTCGGTGGTACCTGCCGGATGCAGGTGGAGTTCACCGAGTACTTCGCGTATCGGCAGCGGGCGCGAGGAGTCTCCGACGGCAGTCGCCGCGCTTCTGCGCGCGGATGGTCGAGGAGCACGACTCGCCGGTCTTCGAGGGCAAGGTCGCCGTGCACCCCGTCGAGGAGGACGTCGCGCTCGTGCGCGAGGTGCGGGCGGCGATCGGGCCCGACCGCGAGCTGCGGCTCGACGCGAACATGGGCTGGAGCCTGGAGAGCGCGCGCCGCGCGCTCGCGCTGCTCGAGCCATTCCAGATCGCGAACGTCGAGGAGCCGGTCCGGTACTTCGCCGAGATGGCGGAGCTTCGGCGGTCGAGCCCGATCCCGTTTTCCGCGCACACCCCGGACGTCGCGCTCGCCGCCGAGCTCGGTGTCCCCGACACGGTCGTGGTCGGACTCGGCTTCCACGGGGGCATCGCCGGGACGCGGCGGTTCATCGCGAAGTGCGAGGAGGCCGGGATCGGCTTCTGGTTCTACAGCGGCGACCTCGGCATCGCGACCGCGGCCTACCTCCACGTCGCCGCTGCGACGCCGTACCTCGACCGCCCGAGCCAGTCGCTCCTGCGCTGGACGACCGACGACGTCATCGCGGGCGGGCCGTTCTCGCCCGAGCGAGGCCTTGTGGACGTTCCCACAGGTCACGGTCTCGGCGTCGAGCTCGACGAGAAGGCGCTCGCCCGCGGTATCGAGAGGCATGCTCGCGAGGGGTCGTATACGTTCTACACCGGTGGCCCGCTCCCCCGATACTGAGATCAAGTGCCGGCCTGCTCGAGCGCCTCGAGAACGGCGTCGTGCTGGGCGCCGAGGGCTACCTCTTCGAGCTCGAGCGGCGCGGCTACCTGAAGAGCGGCCCGTACGTGCCCGAGGTCGTGCTCGACTTCCCGGACGCCGTGCGCGAGCTGCACCGCGAGTTCCTCAGGGCGGGCGCGGAGGTGATGGTCGCGTTCACGTACTACGGCCACCGGGAGAAGATGCGCCTGATCGGGCGGGAGGACGACCTCGAGCCTCTCAACCGCAATGCGCTCCGTCTCGCCCGTGAGGTGGCCGGTGAGGGTGACGCGCTCGTCGCCGGGAACATCTGCAATACGTGGGTCTACGACCCGAACGACGCCGAGCGGACGGGCGACATCGTGCGTTCCATGTACGAGGAGCAGGTCGGCTGGGCGGTGGAAGAGGGCGTCGACCTCATCATCGCCGAGACGCTCGACTACCTCGGCGAGGCGCTGATCGCGACCGAGGTGGTGAAGGCGGCGGGGCTGCCGGCGGTCGTGACTCTCGCCTCGACCATGCCGACAGACCATCGACGGCTACGAGTACGACGAGACCTGTCGTCGCCTCGAGGACGCGGGCGCCGACGTCGTCGGCCTCAACTGCTCGCGCGGGCCGGCCACGATGCTGCCGCTGCTCGAGAAGATCCGCGCCGCGGTCGACTGCCACGTCGCCGCGCAGCCTGTCCCGTATCGAACGACGCCCGAGGACGTCTCCTTCGTGCACCTGCGTGACGAGCGCGGCCAGCGCGCCTTCCCGACCGCCCTCGACCCGTTCACACACACACGGTTCGAGATGGCGGACTTCGCGCTCGCGGCGCGCGACCTGGGCGTCAACTTCATCGGCATCTGCTGCGGAGGCGCGCCGCACCATGTTCGCTCGATGGCCGAGGCCCTCGGGCGCGAAGTGCCGGCGAGCCGCTACTCGCCCGACATCTCGCTGCATCCCGTCATCGGCGAGAACGTGCAGGAGAAGGAGAAGCGCGCGTACGACTGGTGAGCCTCGGCTTCCGCGGGAGCGATCAGTCCTGGGAGTCCAAGGCCAGCGCGACCGCCTCGTCCGGTCAGTGCGAGCTTTGTCGAATCTCGACGTCGGTGAAAAGGAAGGTGACCATGCCGGAGGGGAGGTCGCTGCACATCGAGGTGTCAGCCGACTCGATATTGCTCGAGCGCGTCCCAGTCGGGGACGACGCCGAGCCCGGGACCGTCGGGGGGCGCGATGGTGCCGTCCGCGGCGATCTCCATCGTGACGGGAAGGAGCCAGTCGCGGCGCTCCGCCGACCAGGCCGGAGGGTCGAACGGCACCTCGATGTACGGGCACGAGGAAAGCGCGAGCGCGGCATGGAGGTTCGCGAGCAGCCCGTACCCGTTCGACCAGGTGTGCGGGCTCCACGAAGAGCCCGTGTTCCGCGGCCAGCGCGGCGACGCGGCGGCAACCCTCGATGCCACCCGCGAGGACGACGTCCGTCTGGATGACGTCCACATTCCCGCGGACGACGAGGTCACGCGCTTCCGCCCTCGACCGCACCATCTCGCCGGCGGCGATGCGCACGCTCGTTCCCCGGCGCAGCTCGGCATACGCGTCGGCGTCCTCCGTCGCCAGCGGCTCCTCGAGCCAGTAGGCGTCGAGCCGCTCGAGCTCGCGGGCGAAGGCCGCGGCGGTGGGCAGATCCCAGCGCGGCGTCAGGTCGCCCGGCATGCGCCAGCCCTGGTTCGCGTCCACCATGATCTCGAGGTCGCCGCCCACGGCCTCCCGCACCGCCTCGATCACGGGCAGGTCGACGCGCCAGTCGCTCGAGTGAAGACGAAGCTTGACGGCGCGGACGCCGGCATCGCGCAAGGCGACGCAGCGACGTGCCCGCTCCTCGGCGGAGACGAGCTCCCCGCTCGACGCGTACGCGAGGAGGCTTCCGCCGCTGCCTCCGAGCAGCCGCCACAAGGGTTGGTCCTGCGTGCGGCCGACGAGATCCCAGACCGCGACCTCGAGCGTCCAGTTTCGACCGTGGTGGAAGTCGACCGTCTCGCAGATCCCGTGGACGATGTCGGTGCGCGTCGGATCGACTCCGACGAGAAGGCGTTCCAGGAGCTCGCGGTCCGGGAGGGCATCCCCGCTCGCGTAGCCTTCGGCACCGTCGTCCGAGCGGACGATGACGAGTGTCGCGTCCTGGTGCTCGCGCGGCACGGGATCCCAGGCGGCGGCGAACGGCGGGTCGAGCGGGTAGCGGTACTGCCGCGTCTCGATCGCGGCGATGCGCATCACTCGCCGCCGTAGAACGGGTTCTGCAGGGAGTCGCGGCGCTCGACGAGCGCGGCCGCCGCATCCGGGTCGCGTCCCTCGATGCACACGCCGAGCGCCTTTCTGCGTCGCCGCGCGGCTCGCCAGCCGCACGGCCGTCTCGTCCCCGGCGGTCGGATCGATCCAGACGGCGACGAGGACCAGCAGGTCGCCGCTCGCCTCGATCAGCCCGTCTGCGACCGCGTCGAGCACGCCCTGGCCGATCCCGAGCTGCGCGGCTCCCCAGGTGATCGTCTGGTGGCGCTCGTCGAGCGCGGTTGCCTTGTTCATCATCAGCGTCGGCGGCCAGACGGGCTCGTACTCCTGCTGCGTCGGCCCGACGCAGACGAGCACCGGCGCGTGTCCGGGAGCGGGGTGCGCGAACATGCTCAGGGCGGCGGCGGCCGTGGGACTCCCGCGCCGCGCGAGGACGACGTTGACGTGCGCGCCGTTCGGGCTCTCGCCTCCCCAGCCCTCGCCGACGCGGCCGTCCAGGTCGTCCAAGGCCGGGATCCGCATCAGCGCCTTCCCGGGGCGAAGGGCTCGAGCTCGGGTGCCGTGCGACCCTCGAGCACGAGCGGGGCGAGCAGCGCCGCGGTCGCGGGCGCGAGCGTGACGCCGAGCATCCCGTGCCCGGACGCGACGAAGAGGCCGTCGTGGCCGGGCAGCTCGCCGATGAGAGGGAGGCCGTCCGCGGTCGCGGGGCGCAGGCCGGCCCACGTCTCGAGCGGCCCGTCCGCATCCGGCTGCCAGCCCTCGAGGTAGGGACGCGCTGCCGCGAGGAGTCGCTCGCCGGCGCCGGCGGGCGCCTCCGCCCGAGACGCGCCGAGCTCGAACACTCCGGCGACCCGCACGCCGCTCGCGTACGGGCTCAGGCCGAGCTTCGCCTCGGCGAGGTAGAGCGCATGGCGCGGAGGCGTTCCTCTTCCGCGAATCGTGACGCTGTAGCCTCGCGCGGGCTGGATCGCGACGCGGGCGCCGAAGCGTCCCAGGAGCTTGGCGGACGGGAGCCCTGCTGCGACGACGACCTTCTCGGCGTGCGTGTCTCCGGCATGAGTCGCGACCGTCCAGCCGCCGCGGTCGCTTCGCAGATCGGTCGCCTCGCAGCCTCTCGACGATCTGCGCGCCCTCTTCGCGGAGCCTGGCGGCGAGTCCGGCGGTCAGCTCCTCCGGCCGAACGTAGCGGTCGACGCGCGCGTGCAGGCCGGCTTCGACGTTCCGGCGATCGAGTGCGGGCTCGAGCTCGGCGACGGCGTCGCGGTCGAGCCGGTCGGGCTGCTCCGCCCTCGTAGCCGAGCTCGCGGAGGCGGCGGAAGACCTCCGCGTAGTGGTGCAGTCCGGCGAGCGTGCGGGCGACGATGAGAAGCCCCGTCGAGTGCATCTCGAACCGGATCCCCGCGTCGCGATAGGCGTCGAACAGCTCGAGCGTGCGCCGGTTCAGAGCGAGCAGCGCGCGGACCCCCGCATCGAAGCGCGCGGACGAGGAGCTGCGCCAGAACCGCCACAGCCAGCGCACGAACGCCGGATCGAGCGAGGGGCGGAGAACGAACGCGTCGCCGCGCGTCACGAGCTGGCGCACGCCTTCGCGCACCATCCCCGGTGCGGGGAGGGGAGACGTCATGCTCGGAACGACCCAGCCCGTGTTGCCGCGCGAGACGCCGCCGCCGACCTCGCCCCGCTCGAGCACGGTCACCGCGGCACCGGCACGAGTCAGCTCCCACGCACAGGCGAGCCCGATGACGCCGCCGCCGACGACGACCACGGACGGCCGGCTCACCGCGCGGGGTCGAGCTCGCGAGCGAGGGCCGCGCGGATCGCAGTCGCGGCGTCCTGGCCGCTCGAGATCGCGGTCTCCGTGTACACGCCCCCGAGGTAGTCACCCGCAAGGTGAATGCGGCCGAGCGGCCGCTCGAGCGCGGGTTGCAGCGCAGCGCGGCCCGGAGCCGCGTACGGCAGCATCCGCGGCATCCTCGAGAGCACCGTCTCCCTCACGAGACCGCGTGCTTCCGGGAAGATCGCTGCGAGATCGTCGAGGAACGCCCGCTCGATGTCGGCGTCGGATCGCTCGAAGAGCTCCAGCGCCGCATGGCCGCTACGGTAGACCATGAGGCTTCCGCCCGGCTCGCGCCCGGCTTTCGAATCTGCGCGCGCCGGCCGGAGGACGTTGACGACGTTGAACAACATGCTGAACGCGCGCTTCGGCGTCGCGAGCGCGTAGATGTGATCCCACGGCATCGGCCCGGACTCACCGGTCAGGATCGCCATCACGACCGTGGGGCCGTACGGGATCGCCTCGAGCGCACGCCGGGTCTCGGGCGGCAGGTCGCGGGCGATCCGGGCGGCGTCGAACGCCTTCGTCGCCACCACCACGTGTCGTGCGAGAGCGCTTCGGTCCGACCCGTCCTCGCGGTAGCGGACGCGGACGAGCTCGCCTTCGGTGGCAATCTCGTACACCTCCGCGCCCGTGACCACGGGAGTCGGAAGCCCGGAGGCCATGCCCTCGATCAGCCGGCTCGGCCCTCCCGAGCACGTTGTGCGAGAGACCCTTGCCGGCGTTCCAGACGAGCGAGAAGTACCCCGCTCCGTGTCCGAACGCGATCTCGTCCAGCTCGGCCGTCGAGCGCGTGACGGTCGCGCGGAAGAGCGCCGCGGCGTCGCCGGACAAGGGGCCGAGCCAGTCGGCGAACGTCCGGTCGTCGCCGTAGGAGAGCACCCGGAGACGCGTGTCCGCGCGCGTCTCGCCCTCCCGTGGGCGGGCCACGCGCTCGTACGCGGCGACGGCCCGTTTCAGCCGCAGTCCCGCTCGGACGAGCGCGAGCCGGTCGCGGAACGCCAGCGGTAGCCGGAACGGATAGAGCTCGGGCCGGCCGCCGGCGACGATGCGGTCGTTGAGCTCCACCGCGACGAGCTCGCCGGGGACGCGCTCGAGCTCGACCCCGACCTCCTCCGCGAGGCGCCAGGTGGCCGATCCGGGACCGCTGAAGACGTGCGCGCCGAGGTTCAGCCAGTACGGGCCGCGTGGCTCCGAACGTACGCGTCCGCCGAGGCGGTCCTCCGCCTCCAGCACGAGCACGTCGCGATCGCGCAGGTTCCAGGCCGCCGCGAGACCGCCGATGCCCGCGCCGACGACGACCGCGTCCCGCGGAGACTCGCCTGCGTTCACACCTCGACGGTCGGCCGGGTGACGGCGGGAGGAGCGGTGGCTTGGAGCTGCCTCAGCTCCTCGATCGGGATGTGGCAGCGCATGAAGTGCTCGGGCTCGACCTCGGCCAGCGGAGGCTCCTCCTCGACGCAGATCGGCGCCGAGAAAGCGCGGGCAGCGTGTGTGGAACACGCAGCCCGTGGGCGGATCGGCGGCGGAGGGAATGTCGCCTTCGAGGTCGATCCGCACGCGCTGCTCGCCCTCGATCGTCGGAACGGCCGAGAGCAGCGCCTCCGTGTAGGGGTGGTGTGGGGGCGAGAACACGGTCTCGGCGGGGCCGAGCTCCATCAGCCGACCGAGGTAGAGAACCGCAATCCGGTCCGAGAGGTAGCGCACCACCCCGAGGTCGTGGCTGATGAACACGTAGCTCGTGCGGTTCGTCTCCTGCAGGTCGACGAGGAGATTCAGGATCGCGGCCTGAACCGACACGTCGAGCGCCGACGTCGGCTCGTCGCACACGACAAGCCGTGGATCTCCCGCGAACGCACGCGCGATCGCAACTCGCTGCTTCTGGCCGCCGGACAGGCCGGTGGGACGCGACGAGAGTGCGCGCTCCGGAAGACGCACCGACTCGACGAGATCCACGGCGCGCTGCTCGGCCGCTCCGCCCCCGACGTTCGCGAGCTTTCCGAGCGTGCGCTTGAGCATGCGCCGCACGGTGTGGCGGCGGTTGAGCGCCGAGTCGGGGTTCTGGAAGACGATCTGAAGCGCCGCGACGTCCCTCGCCGAGCGGCCGCCCGAGCTGCGGCGCCATCGTGTGCCCGTCGACCTCGACGGTGCCCGAAGTCGGCTCGACGATCCCGAGCAGGGTTCGCGCGAACGTCGTCTTGCCGCTGCCCGACTCCCCGACGAGCCCGAGCGTCTCGCCGGCCCAGAGCATGGCCGAGACGCCGACGAGGGCCTTGATCTCGTGGCCGTCCTGCTTGAACGTCTTCGTCAAGTCGTCGACACGCAAGAGCGGGATCGCGAGGCGGTCGATGGCCGTCGTGTCCACGGGAGTCGGATCGGTCGCGCGGGGAAGCTGCTGGGCGATCTCGTGAAAATGGCAGCGGCTCGTATGCGTCGCGCCGACCCGATGGTCGGGCGGCTTCTCCTGCTGGCAGATGTCCTGCGCGAGCGCGCAGCGGTGGACGTAGACGCACGCGGGCAGATCGACGCCGATCGGCGGCAGGAAGCCCGGGATCGTGTCGAGCTTGCCGCGGTCCTTGCGCAAGGCCGCCGCGCGGGAGGCAGCGCAGCAGGCCCACCGTGTACGGATGGCGCGGATTCTGGAGGATCTCCTCGGTCGGGCCCTCCTCGACGAGCTCGCCTGCGTACAGGACTCCGACGCGCTCGCACGTCTTCCGGATGACGCCGAGGTTGTGGCTGATGAAGAGCACGGCCGTCGAGTGGCGCTCTTGCAGCTCGCCGATCAGCTCGAGCACCTCGGCCTCGACCGTCGCGTCGAGGCCGGTCGTCGGCTCGTCGAGGATCAGCAGCTCCGGGTTCGTGGCGAGCGCCATCGCGATGACGACGCGCTGCTGCATGCCGCCCGAGAGCTGGTGCGGGTAGCGGCGCAGGACGGAAATCGGGGTCGGCGATGTTCACCTCGCGGAGGGCGGCGAGCGAGCGCTCGCGAGCTTCTCCGCGACTCGCGCCGCGAAGAGCGAAGACCTCTGCGACCTGACGGCCCACGCGGAGCGCGGGGTTGAGCGCGCTTCCGGGGTTCTGGTAGACCATCGACACCGCGTCGCGCCGGTAGCGACGGAGCGCCTCCCCGCGCAGCTTGAGCACGTCCCGGCCGGCCACGGTGATCGATCCCTTCGTCACTCGCCCGTTGCGAGGCAGGTAGCGGACGATCGAGAGCGCGGCCGTCGACTTGCCGCAGCCCGACTCGCCCACGAGCCCGTAGCTTCCTTGCTTCTCGATCGTGAGGGTGATGCCGCGCACGACCTCGCGGTCCCGGCCCCGCACCCGGTACACGATCTCGACGTCGCGAAGCGCGAGCGCGGCCGCAGCAGGCTCGAGGGCTGGAGCCACCGTCATTGGTCGAGCACCTGCTGGACCGTATCCGCGATCAGGTTGATGGCGACGACGAGCGACGCGATCGCCAGCGCCGGAAAGACGACCGCCCACCAGGCGAGCGAGATGTCTGCGTACTGCTCGGCGATCTGGAGGCCCCAGTCGGGCGAAGGCGGCTGGGGGCCATAGCCGAGGAACGCGAGCGTCGCGACGGCGAAGACCGCGTAGCCGAGCCGGACCGTGGCCTCGACGACGATCGGCCCCATGACGTTCGGGAGGATCTCGACGAACATGATGTACGGAGGCCGCTCACCGCGGAGCTTCGCCGCCTGCACGTAGTCGAGATCCCGTTCGGCGAGCACCGCGGAGCGGACCGTGCGTGCGACGATCGGCATGAACGCGAGGCCGATCACGACGATCAGCTTCAGCGAGGAGACGCTGATGCCCTCCTCGGATGCGGAGAGCGCAGTCAGCAGGAGGATGCCGAAGACGATGAACGGGACAGCGAGAATCGCGTCGAGCACGCGTCCGATGATGTTGTCCGTCCAGCCGCTGAAGTAGCCCATGATCAGGCCGAGGATCGAGCCGAGCGTGACGCCGAGCAGGCTCGCCGCCGGGGCGACCTCGATCACGCTGCGAGCGCCGACGATGACGCGCGAGAACACGTCTCTTCCGAGGCGATCGAGCCCGAACGGATGGTTCCACGACGGAGACTCGTAGCTGAATCCAAAGGAATCGTCGATCGGGTGGTAGGGCGCGATCTGATAGCCGAGGAATGCGCACACCACCCAGAACAA
Source organism: uncultured Actinomycetes bacterium (assembly GCA_963746435.1). Taxonomy (GTDB): domain Bacteria; phylum Actinomycetota; class Thermoleophilia; order Gaiellales; family Gaiellaceae; genus GMQP-bins7. The sequence continues at coordinate 61,156 of CAVVAZ010000018.1, read as the reverse complement.
CGTGACGATCGCACCGATGATGAACGTCGGCGAGCGGAAGATCAGCCGCAGCGTCTCGCGGCGGACGCGCTGAGGCGTGTCGAGCGGCTTCGGCGACAGCGGCGGCGCTCCCTCGACGACAACGGGGAGTTGCGGCGCGCTCATACGCGTCTCCTCATGACGACCTTGCCAGCCGGACGCGCGGGTTCAGCGCAGCCGTCAGCAGGTCGCCGGTGAGCGTCGCCACGAAGTAGATGACGCCGATCACGAGCACGCAGGCGAGCAGCATCGGGAAGTTCTTGATCTGCGCCGCCTGCACGGTGAGGAAGCCGATCCCCGGGTAGCCGAACAGCTTCTCGATCGCCACGATGCCGCCGAACAGATAGCCGACCTGCGTGGAGATGACGGCGATGGTCGGCAGCAGGCCGTTTCGGAGCACATGCCTCAGCATCACCTGGCGCTGCCTGAGGCCCTTGAGCGTCGCGGTACGGGTGAAGTCGGCGTCGAGTGCCTCCATCGTCCCCGCGCGGGCCATCCGCGCGATGTAGCCGAACAGCACGAGCGCGAGAGCGGCGGCGGGGAGGAAGAGGGAGTCGAGCTTCGTCAGGAACGAGGCGTCGATGAGCGCTCCCGCGATCCCCGGGAACCAGTTGAGCCAACGCCGGTCCGAGGAGCGTCACGAGGATCGCGCCGAGCACGAACTCCGGAATCACGGCGAGCGAGAGACCAGTGATCGTGATCGCACGGTCGGTCGGTCTGCCGCGGCGGAGGGCGGCGATCACCCCCGCGAAGATGCTGATCGGAATGCAGAGGATGAAGGCGTAGACCGCGAGGAACAGCGACCGCTGCAACGCTGGGACGAGGTCGTCGGTGACCGGTCGCCCGTCCGTGTAGTTGGCGCCGAAGTCGCCCCGGACCGCGTCGGACAGCCAGTCCGCGTAGCGAACCGGCAGAGGCCGGTCGACGCCGAGCGCGTGGTTGAACTGCTCGACAGCGCTCGGGTGTCGCCTCGCGTCCGAGCACGATGCGCCCGGGGTTTCCGGGCAGCACCTGCGCAGCCAGGAAGATCATCATGCTCAGCAGCAGGAGCGAGACGAGCCCGAGGGCGACGCGGTTCAGGACGTAACGAAGCATCGGAGGCTCGGGCGCCTGGAGGTAACGGGGACGCCGGCGGCCGGCCGGCGTCCCCTGAGTCGATCGTCTACCTGACCGTCACACGACGGAGGTCGATGTCCGCCATCCCGCCGGGAACGTAGCCCCGCACGTTCTGGCCGGTCGCCGCGATGAAGTTGTAGAAGTAGGCGTAGATCACCGGCGTGTCGGCGAGCAGCTTCAGCTGGAGCTGCCGAGCGTACTTCCGCTGCCCCGCGATGTCCGACGCACCGTAGAAGTTCGACAGGATCCGGTCGAACGCCCTGTTCGCGTAGCGGGCGGAGTTCCAGACGCCTCCCGACTTCAGTCCCGAGTTGAGGTACGTGATCGGGACGGGACGGCCCCCGTAGTCGACGATGCCGAAGTCGGTCTCGAGCCAGGGTGCGAGCTTCCCACTGGCGCCGAAGTTGACCCCGTCGAAGTACTGCACGCTCGTGAACACCTTCACTTCGCAGTCGATTCCGATCTGCCTCAGTGCTTGCGAGACACGCTGGGCGTAGTCGGGCATCTCGAACGCGCGGTAGCACGTGAGCGTGACCTTGAGGTTCTCCTTCCCCGCCGCCCGCAGGAGAGCTCTCGCCTTGGCGATGTTCCTCTTTCGCTGGGCGACCTTCGCCGTGTACGGGTAACCGGGGAACATGGGGCTGTCGTTCCCGACCTCCCCGTACTTGCCCCACAGGCCCTTCGCGAGACCCGGGCGGTCGAGCGCGAGCGCGATCGCCTGCCGCACGCGCACGTCGTTGAACGGCTCCACCTTCGTGTTCATGTTCAGATAGCGGTGGTTCGCGGTTCGGATCGGCAGGACCTTCTTGTTCGCCCGCTGCAGCTGCTGAGCGCCTTCGTAGCTCACCTGCACGGCGAGATCGATTTGCCCGCTCTGAAGCGCCGTCACGCGGGCCTGATCGTCGAGAACCTGCATCTACGATCCCGTCGATCGCCGGCCGCCCGCCCCAGTACGTGGGGTTGGCCTCCCAGGTGATGCCTCCGGGGCCGCGGTTCTCCTTCAGGCGGAACGGGCCGGTGCCGTTCATCTTGCTCGTGAACTCGCCGGGCTTCGAGAGATCCGTCGGCACCTTGTAGCTCTTCGGGAGGATGATCGACTGGTACGTCATCTGCGCCGTGAGGTACGGGAAGAGCCCGTACGGCCCTGACAGATCGAAGCGGACGGAGTTCTGGCCCACCTTCTTGACGGAGCGCAGGATTCCCTTGTACGAGGACTGGGCCTGCGAGTCCGGGCTGAGCAGCCGCTTGAAGGTCGCGACGACGTCGTCGACCGTCATCCGCTGGCCGTCGTGGAAGCGGACCCCCTGGCGGATCTGGAACGTCCACGAGCGTCCTCCGCGGCTCGGCGCCCACTTGGTCGCCAGGCGCGGCCGGAGGACGTTCTTCGTGTCGGAGTACGTGAGCTGCTCGCCCGACATCTGGGTGACGCTGATGGCGGCGAGCGTCTGGAGCAGCGGAGGCTCCAGCGAAGCATCGATGGACGCGGTACCGATTCGGATCGTCCCGCCGCGCCGTTGCGCGGGCTCGGTCGCTGCCGTCGGCCTGATAGTCGCCCCCTGCGCCGGGCCGGCGAGCAAGCCGAGGAACGGAAGCGAGATGCCGAGCACGGAGCCGCGCTGGATGAGCTCGCGGCGTGTCAGGTTGCCGGCGCGGTACTCGTCGATCAGGTCGTTCTCGAGCTCGCCGGCGTTCCTACGGTAGTTCTCGATCTCTTCCTTGGGATAACGCATAGCTCCTCTCCCGGTCGAAGATCTGTAGGCGGTTAGCTTTCCCGGTCCTCAGCCGCAATGCAAGACTGAGAACTGTAAAGCCGTGTCCGACCGCCCCCAGGGTAACCCTTCCCGTCCGATCCCGCCCGCGGCGTTCCTCCACGAGGAGACGTACGGCGCGACGCGGCTTCCTGTCGACGAGGCGTCCACCCTCATTCCGGACGCGTACACGTCTCCCGAGTTCCACGCCCTCGAGCGTGACCGGATCTTCGGGCGGTCGTGGGTTCCCGTCTGCGTCACGGACGAGCTGGCTGAGCCGGGGAGCTTCGTGGTCGCCGAGGTGGCGGGTCGCTCGTTGATCGTGTGCAGGAACCGCGCGGGCGAGCTGCGCGCACATCACAACGTCTGCCGCCATCGAGGGACGCGACTCGTGGACGACGAGAGCGGGCGGGTCGAGCGCTTCTTTCAGTGCCCGTACCACGCCTGGGCCTACGACCTCGACGGCGCCTGCCTGGGGACGCCGCTCTTCACGCCCGAGTCGGGGATCCCGCCCGACCAGGAGGGGGTCTTCGACATGTCGGACGTCAGCTCGTTCGACAAGTCCGACTACGGCCTCCATCCAGCGCGCGTCGACTCGTGGGGCTGCCTCGTGTTCGTGTGCCTCGACTCCGAGTCGCCCTCGCTCGCAGAGGAGCTCGGCGACCTGCCCGAGCGCCTCGGCGGGTACCGGCTCGCAGAGCACCGTCTGCTCCGCCGCGTCGAGTACGAGATCGAGGCGAACTGGAAGCTCGTCGGCGAGAACTTCATGGAGTACTACCACCTGCCCTGGGTGCATCCCGGGCTCGTCAAGGTGTCGCCCATGAAGTCCCACTTCCGCTGGCAGGGAACGGGCATGTACGTCGGCTTCTGCACGTCGCCGATCGCGTCGAACGCAGAGGACGGCGGCTGGCAGGGGCTCCCGGCGCTCTCGAGCCTCGACGACGAGGACGCGATCAGCGCACGCTTCGCCTGGCTCTTCCCCAGCGTCGCGGTGAACGCTCTTCCCAACCACACCTTCCTGATGCTCACGAGGCCGACGGAGCCCGGGCGGACGAAGGAGGTCACGTACCTGCTCTCGCACCCCGAGTCCATCGAGCGGGCAGGAGACTCCCTCGAGCGCGAGGTCGAGGGGCTGCTCGCGTTCTGGGACGAGGTCAACCGGGAGGACATCGCGATCGTCGAGCGCGTGCAGGCAGGCCTCGCCGATCCGGCCTACACGGGCGGGCGCATGTGCTACCGCTTCGAGGAGCCGGTGCACCGCTTCCAGAACATGGTCGTCGACCGCATGCTCGGCATCCGCCGCGTCCCGCCCGGCGACGACGTGCAACAGCAGCCGATGTTTCCTGAGCGCTCGACTGCTCGCTAGGGGATGACTGACGAGCTTCCCGAAGAAGCGCTTCTGCTCGAAGTCGGCTTGAGCACGGCCCAGCTCGGCGAGCGGATACGTGGCCGAGACGAGCGGTTTCAGGCGGCCCGACTCGATGTGCCGGACGAGGGCGGCGAACTCGTCGCGATTGCCCATCGTCGACCCGAGCACCTCCAGCTGCTTGAGGTAAATCGTGCGCAGGTCGACCGTCACCAGCGGCCCGGCGATCGCGCCGGCAACCACGTAGCGGCCGCCGGGGCGTAGAAGCTCGAGCAGCGTTCGGACCTGCTCGCCTCCGACGACGTCGGCGACCACGTCCAGAGGCGCACCGGCCAACGCCGTCTCGACGGCGGGGGCGATGTCTCCGTCGCGCAAGATGACGGCGTCGGCGCCGATCTCCGAGACGAGCCCCTCCTTCCCGCGACCCACGACTGCAACCACCGTGGCGCCGCGGATCTTCGCCAGCTGCACGAGCCCCGTGCCGACGCCTCCCGAGGCGCCCGTCACCAGCACGGTCTCGCCCGCTCCCAGGCGCGCCCTGTTCAGCATCCGCTCGGCCGTCACGTATGCGGTCGGGAAGCTCGCCAGCTCCGCGTCGCTCAGATCGGACACGATCATGTGCGCGTTCTCGGCGGGAACGGCGACGAGCTCCGCGAAGCCGCCGTCGCGCTCGCTTCCGACGATGCCTGCATCGAGCAGGCCCTCGCCGTCCCCCGAGTACAACGCGTTGTCCACGAGCACCCGCTCGCCGACCCGCTCCTGCGAGATGCCGGGTCCGACCGCCTCGATGCGCCCTGCGATGTCCGCGCCCTGGATCCGCGGAAAGCTCAACGGCTCGCGCCAGCCCCGAGGGACTCCCTGGTCGCGCTCCGCGCCGTAGGCACCTTCACGCGTCCAGATGTCCGTGTTGTTCAGCGCCGCCGCTCCGACCCGGATCAACACTTCACCTGCTGCCGGCTCCGGGTCGGGGACGTCCTCGCGGTACTCGAGCTTCTCCGGCCCGCCGTGTCCGACGAGCACGACGGCTCTCATCTTGTCGCGAGCGCGAAGAACGTGTGCAACACGCGCTCGCCCGCCGGATGCTCGGGGCTCGCCTCCTCGGGATGGAACTGTGTCCCCCACAAGCGCCGTTCGGGATCTGCGATTGCCTGGATCGCGCACTCGGGGCTCGTGGCGAGCACCCGGAAGCCCTCCGGCAGCTCGGTGATCTCGTGATCGTGGTCCTGGAAGACGACCACCTCGGCCGGAAGGCCGCGCAGGAGGTCGCCGTCGTCGTGGATCTGGATCGGGAGAAAGCCGTGCTCGGAGCTTCCGTACGGTCCGATCGCGCCCCCTCGGAAGCGGGCCAGCAGCTGCATCCCGGCGCAGATTCCGAGCACCGGTCGGCCGGCCGCGAGAACGGCGTCTCCGAGCCGGTCGAGCTCCGCCGGATCGCGAGCCGACCAGGGCGCCGACGAGCCGCTCAGGACGATGCTGCTGGCGTCTGCCAACCGGCGCGGGTCGATCTCCTCGTAGTGGGATACCTCGATGTCCTCGCCCGAAGCTGCGGCGAGCCGCGTGCGCAAGCGCTCGTAGTTCGCCGCCCGAGGCTCGGTCAGCTCGGCGCGGCGCTCGGTGAAGACGAGCTCGACGGTCACCGCGCGAGGATAGATGCGCGCTGAGACTCCCATCCGAGCACGCGCGAAAGCTCCTCGGCGACGATCCGAACCCGCTCGCCGGCCTCATCGACTCGCGCAGCGAAGCGGAACTTCGGCGCCGAGACGTTGACCGCGGCGACGACTCGTCCACGGAAGTCCCGCACTGGCGCAGCCACGGCGACGAGCCCCGGCTCGAGGTCTTCGTCGGCGAGCGCATACCCCCGCTGTCTGGCTGCGACAAGGCGCTCCCAGAGCTCGTCGGCGCTCTGCGGCGCCCGGGGATGTCGTCGTCGGAACGCCAGGTCCGGAAGCAGCCCCTTGAGCTCGTTTCGGTCGTGATCGATCGAGCAGGGCGTAGCCCGCCGAGGTGCACGCCGCCGGGACGACGCGTCCGACCCAGCTGACGGCTTGCACCGCCTGCGGCGGCGACTCCGACACGACAGTGAGGACACCGGCGCCCTGGAGCACGGAGAGATGCGCGCTCTCTTCGAAGGTCCGGACGAGCTCGCCCAGACAACGTGGTGCGGCGGACGCGAGCCTCTGCTCACCGGCGACGGCCGCCAGCGTGAAGATGCGCCAGCCGAGGCGGTAGGCGAGAGTCTCCGGATCGCGCTCCACGAGACCGTGGTCGGCGAGCACCTTCAACGTGCGCGAGACCTGGCTCTTCTCCCGGCCGACGAGCTCGGAGATGCGCGTCACGCCGAGCTCCCCGCCCTCGTCGAGGGCGAGCAGGATCGCGAGTCCGCGTTTCAGGCTCGTTGCGGTTTCCATGTCTATCTGACAATAATGGCAACTTCGGTTGTCGCATAAGCAACAGTTGAGGAGGCTCCGATGGGAGACGTCGATCAAACGAAGCTCGGACTGCTCGAGCGGCTCGAGCAGGGACCCGTCATCTGCGCCGAGGGCTACCTCTTCGAGCTCGAGCGTAGGGGCTATCTGCAGGCGGGCGCGTTCGTCCCGGAGGTCGTGCTCGAGCACCCTGAGCTCGTCGAGCAGCTCCATCGCGAGTTCGTCCACGCGGGGTCGGACGTCGTCGAGGCGTTCACCTACTACGCGCACCGCGAGAAGCTCAAGATGATCGACAAGGAGCACCTGCTCGAGGAGATGAACCGGCAGGCGCTCGAGATCGCAGGGAAGGTCGCGAACGAGACGGACACGTTGCTCGCCGGCGACATCTGCAACACGAACGCGTTCGCCCCGGACGAGGACTCCTCCGGTGTCCGCGCGATGTTCGAAGAGCAGATCGGCTGGGCAGTCGATGCCGGGGCCGACTTCATCGTGGCCGAGACGTTCAGCTGGGGCGAGGAGGCGCTCATCGGGCTCGAGGCGATCAAGGCAACCGGACTGCCCGCCGTCGTCACGATGACGTTCCACCAGGAGCTGCACACTCCCGAGGGCTGGACGCCGGAGGAGGTCAGCAAGCGCCTCGCCGACGCGGGCGCGGACGTCGTGGGCCTCAACTGCTCACGTGGGCCGACGACGATGCTCCCGTTGCTCGAGAGGATCAGGGAGGCCGTCGACGTCCACGTCGCAGGGCTCCCGGTTCCCTACCGCACCACCGAGGCCGAGCCGACCTTCCAGTCACTGCGTGATCCCGACTGCGATCTCATCCCCGGCGACCGGCCGTTTCCGGCGGCTCTCGATCCCTTCGTCTGCAACCGGTACGAGCTCGAGGACTTCGCGCGCCGCGCGCACGCGCTCGGCGTCGACTACCTCGGGGTCTGCTGCGGTGCAGGCCCGCATCACATCCGTGCGGTCGCCGAAGGTCTCGGCCGAACGCCTCCGGCGAGCCGCTACTCGCCCGACATGTCGAAGCATGCGTTCTTCGGCACGGACGAGAAGGTGCGCCGCGAGAACCAGGAGTACGCCGCGAAGCTCTAGGAGTGTGATCTGGCCGGCGCCGCCACGCGGTCGAGCCAGCGTTCGAAGAGATCCCGGCCGGTGGCGCGCATCTCGTCCGCCTGCTCCTCGATCGCGGCGAGAAACGCAGGCCCGCCTTCGCTACCCAGTGTTCGCTCGAGGGAGGAGACGTACTCCGGTACGTCGGCCCAGTCGCGCGCCATCTCCGGCGACACCTCGAGGTGGAACTGCACGCCGTATGCGCGGCCGAAGCGGAACGCCTGGTTCGCGTACGCCGGTGAGCTCGCGAGTCGCACGGCTCCTTGCGGCAGGTCGAACGTGTCGCCGTGCCACTGGAGTGTCACGAGCTCGGTCGGGGCGTCCGCGAATACCGGGTCGTCTCGAGCTTCGTCGGTCAGCGTCACCGGCAGTAGACCGACCTCCGGCTCCGGCCCCGGGATAGACGCGGGCGCCGAGCGAGGCGGCGAGAAGCTGGACGCCGAGACACACGCCCCAGAACGGAGTACCGCTCATGCACCGCGTCGCCGGATCAGCCGCTTCTCGCCGGTCAGCCACGGCAGCTCGGCGTCGTCGGTCGCCGACATCGGCCCTCCCATGGCGACGATCGCGTCGAACTCGCGCCAGTCGGGAAGCGGCTCGCCCTGGTCGAGCTCGACGCGATGGAGCTCCGCGCCGCGCTCGTGCAGCACGTCTTCGAACACTCCGGGCGGCTCGCAGGCGATGTGCTGGAGAACGAGCGTGCGCAGGGTGGAGCCGCTCTCGGACACGCCCGGAGTGTACGAACCCGCCGTGCCCGACCGCTCCCACTCGGTGCCGGGTACGTGCACGTGATACGAAGCACTTGACGAGGATCAGAGAGCTCTACCAGGAGGACGAGATGCCTACACAGACCCAGACGCCGAACTTCTATCCGTTCACGCGCTATGCCGACGTGAGCGGTCCGATTGAATGGCTTTCGCGAGGCTTTCGCATTCAGTGAGCTGGTCGTCTATCGCGGCGACCAGGGCAAGGTCCACCACGCCGAGATGCACCTCGGTCCCGGCATCTTCATGTTCGGCGAGGGCGATCCGTCGGAGCAGGGTGTCTACGTCGCCGTCGACTATGTCGACGCTCACTACGCGCGCGCGAATGCCGCGGTGCCGAGTTCGTGCGAGAGCGCGAAGACACGCCGTACGAGTCACCGCGAGTACACGGCGCTCGACCTTCAAGGGCATCTCTGGAGCTTCGGAAGCTACCGTCCGGAAGTGACATGACCAGCCCGAGACAGCACTGACGGTCTCCACCCAACAGGCGCGACGATCCGCGCTTGCTCTGCCGGAGGCGATCGAGCAGGACCATCACGGGCGGCCTTCATTCCGCGTCGTCGGCAAGATCTTTGCCACGCTCTGGGACGGGGATCACATGAACGTGATGCTCGAGGAGGGCGGCATCCTCACCGCTGTCCACGCCGAGCCAGAGATCTGTGCCGAGGTGTGGTGGGGCAAGCGACTTGCTGCGGTGCGCGTGGATCTCCGTCGCGTCGATCCTCAGGTGCTCGCGGACCTCCTCGCCGAGGCCTGGGAGATCTGGGCGCCGAAGCGTCTGCTCCGCAACTGAGCCCAACGCAACGAGCTCATTCGGTCCCCAAAGCGAGCTTGCGGAGCTCCGCGCCGCGCTCGTGCAGCACGTCTTCGAACACGCCGCCGGCTCGGAGGCGATGTGCTGGAGAACGAGCGTGCGCGTCTTCCGCGAGCCTAGCCCACGGTCCAACCGCGCGCAGGTTCGGCACGATGAACTCGTGCACCTCGATCTGAGCACGGTGTCGTCGCGCTCGGGCTGCTCGCTGCCGTCGCGGCGCTGCTTGCGATCGCCCCTGCACTACGTATCCCGTACCCGATCCTGCTCGTGCTCGGCGGCCTCGCGATCGGTGTCATCCCGGGGATGCCGAACGTCGAGCTCCAGCCGGAGCTCGTCTTCTTCGGCGTGCTGCCGCCTCTCCTCTACAGCGCGGCCTTCTTCACCTCGCTACGCGATCTGAGAGCCAACGTACGGCCGATCGGGCTGCTCGCCGTCGGCCTCGTCGTCATGACAACCGTCGGCGTCGCGGTCGTCGCCCATGCCTTCATCGACGGGTTGACGTGGCCGAGCGCCTTCGTGCTGGGCGCGATCGTCTCGCCCACGGATCCGATCGCGGCGACCGCTATCGCTCGCCGGCTCGGCGTGCCGCGCAAGCTCGTGACCATCGTCGAGGGCGAGAGCCTCGTCAACGACGGCACCGGCCTGGTCCTGTACCGGGTCGCGGTTGCCGCGGTCTTGACGGGATCTTTCTCGGTGCTCGACACGGGTGGAGTCTTCGTCGTCAGCGTTCTCGGCGGCGTCACGGTGGGGCTCGTCGTCGGATGGGTCGTGCGTCAGTCTACGGCGGCGCCTCGACAACCCGCCGGCGGAGATCACGGTTTCGCTGCTCACGGGCTACTTCGCGTTCATCCCTGCCGAGCTGCTGGGCGTCTCCGCCGTGCTCGCTGCCGTAAGCGCCGGGATCTACCTCGGTTGGCACACGCCGGAGCTGACGACCCCGCAGGTGCGCCTGCAAGGAGTCGCGGTGTGGGAGATCGTCCAGTACCTCCTGAACGCGCTCCTCTTCGTGGTCGTCGGCCTGCAGCTACCCGTCGTCGTGGATGCGCTCGGGGACTTCTCCGTCGCAACGCTCCTACGCTACGCCGCGCTGGTGAGCCTCACCGTGATCGTCGCGCGCTTCCTCTGGGTGTTCGCCGTGTTGCATGCGCCGAAGAAGATCGCAGGGAGGGTGTCGAGCTGGCGCGGGGCCGTCTTCCTCTCTTGGGCCGGTATGCGGGGCGTGCTGTCGCTCGCAGCCGCGCTCGCCCTTCCTCTCGAAACCGATGCCGGCCAGCCGTTCCCGGGCCGCGACCTGATCCTCTTCCTCACCTTCTCGGTCATCCTCGTGACCCTTGTCGGGCAGGGACTGACCCTTCCCTTCGTCATTCGCATTCTCGGTCTCGAGGATGACGGAATCGACGATCGCGAGGAGGCGAAGGCCCGCATCCGCGCGGCCGAGGCAGCGATCGCGAGGCTTGACGAGCTCGAGCAGGAGGAGTGGGTGCGCGACGACACCGCGGGCCGACTGCGCGGCCTGTACGGGTTCCGTACGGAACGCTTCAGAGCACGCTTCGAGGACGGCGGCGAAGGCGAGATCGAATCCCGCTCACAGGACTACCAGCGCCTGCGCCGCGCTCTGCTCGAAGCCGAGCGGGAAGCCGTTCTCGATCTCCGTCGCACCGGCGCGATCAGCAACGACGTCTGGATTCGGGTCGCCCGCGACCTCGATCTCGAGGATCAGCGGCTCGACATCTAGGAGGGCTTGGCCGAAGGCCGGCGTCTAGTGGCGCTCGGCTTCGGACGAGGCCGATATCTCCTGACGCGGGGCGGCGGCGGCCTCGAGCACTTCCGCAAGCCAGCTCTCGATCCCGGCCGCGATCTCCTCCCAACCCTCGCCGACCATCATGAGATGCGGGCGGCCCGGGAACTCGACGTACTCCGTGGTCGCCTCGGACTTCTCGTACTTGTCGTACTGCTTCTTCGCGAGTGAGGCCGGGACGGTGTTGTCCTTCTCAGCGCCCACGATGAGCAGCGGCGCACGATCGTCGTTCGTGAAGTCGACCTCGGTCGGCGGGTGTAGGTGGAAGTTCGCGAAGCCCGCCTCGTAGAAGATCTGCCCCGTCTCGGGTACGGCGTACTTCTCGTATGCCGCAGCCGCCTCCTCGGAGGAGAACGTGTTCACGAACCCGTACGTGAACTCGTCGAGCGTCAGTGGGACGATGCCGTGCCACCTCGACGGATGCGCGAGCGCCGGAGCCGCAGCTTTGAGCGACGAGAACGGTAGGACGAGGATGCCCTTCGGCGGGGCCGGGCTGAGAGCGACGCCCGCCCGGCCAAGGCCGCGATCGAGCAGCAGCTCCACGATCAGGCCGCCGAACGAGTGACCGATCAGCACGGGCGGATCGTCGAGCGCCTGGATCTGCCTCTCGTAGTGATCGACGATCTCGGTCAAACCGAGTCCCTCGATCTCATCGGTTGCTTCGCGCAGCTCCTCGACGTCTCCGTGCTTGCGCGGCCACTCGGGAGCGGAAACGGCGAACCCACGGTCCCGGAAGTACTCCGAGAAGTTCTCCCAGCTTCTGGACGTGAGCCAGGCTCCGTGGATCAGCATCAGTGAAGTTCGATCGGCGGCGGCGGCTTCCATGGCGAGACCTCCCTGGTCGGCGATGCCGTCCACGCTACGCCCATCGCTGCGAAGATGGAAGGGCGTCTGCCCGGTCATTCCGGACCGTTACCACCGGCCAGCCCGATGTATGCCGGCGGCCTCGTGCTCGCTCTCGTGGAGGCGGCGTTCGGCCGGTGGCGTCAGTGCCCCGCCGGGCGCTCCCAGCCTTCGAGGACCGGCGCTTGCCAGTCGGCGCCGACCGTCTTCGAGCCCTCGACCCAGGGGCCGAGCTCGGGCTGGGCGAACTTGGTGTGCTGCTCCTTCAGCTGGATGCCGTATGAGCTCCCCGATTGAAGGTGCGTGACGAGCACCTTGCGCGCGATCTCGTTCTCCCGGCCTTCGGGGATCGCGAAGTAGATCTTGAGGAACGAGTTCGAGTAGCGATCGAAGACCGCAGGCGTCCCGTCCTCCTCGAGCAGCTCGATGTCCTCCAGCCAGTTCAGATCCTCGCCGGGAGTCGCGGCGTCGAGGTCGACGTCTTCGACGAGGGAGATGTCGTCCTGGTACGGGAAGCGGTGACCCGAGAGGAACTCGGCGTCCAGCGACTTGATCTTCTCCGGCTCGGCGTAGGCGAGCTCGTGCCCTTGACGGCGTTCTCGGTGAGCTAGAATTCGGTTCATTGTCTCCACCGCTCGCAGGTCGGCGACGTCGGCGGGCTGGCTCGCGACGAGCTCCTCCTCGGCCTTGATCGCGAGCAGCCGCTTGACCTCGGCGAGGATCTCGTGCTCGGTCTGCCCGACCGTGTACGTCGTGCCCGCGAGCGGGACGCGCGCCATCGCCGAGGCCTCGATCGTGAGCGCCGCGAGATCCTCCGGCTCGAGCGAGTGGACGTTCGTCTTCCCGCACGCGCGGGCGAGCATCTGCAGCTCCATCGTGAGCGTCGTCAGGAAGTTGTAGACGCGCTCGGATGCCTCCTCGACGACGAGGCGCTTGCGCAGCTCCGGATCCTGAGTCGTGATTCCGACAGGACAGCGACCCGTGTGGCAGTGGTAGCACTGACCCGCGGGGACGCCGACCGTGCCCTCGTAGTCCGTGACGCCGGGGATCTCCTTGTTGCAGTTGAGCGCCATTAGCGCCGAGTGCCCGAGGGCGACCGCCTTCGCGCCGAGCGCGAGGCACTTCGCGACGTCGGCTCCGTTTCGAATGCCCCCGGCGACCACGAGATCGATCTCGTCCGCGAGCCCCACGTCCTCGAGCGCGCGTCGCGCCTCGGGGATCGCCGCCATCAGCGGGATGCCCGTCTCCTCGGTGGCGATGTGCGGGCCGGCACCCGTGCCTCCCTCGGCCCCGTCCAGGTAGATGATGTCGGGGCCGCACTTGGCCGCCATGCGCACGTCGTCGTAGACACGAGCGGCACCGAGCTTGAGCTGGATCGGCACCTGGTAGTCGGTCGCCTCGCGGATCTCCTGCACCTTCAGCGAGAGATCGTCGGGACCGAGCCAGTCCGGATGTCGAGCGGGCGAGCGCTGGTCGATCCCGGCCGGGAGCGAACGCATCTCCGCGACCTGCTCGGTCACCTTCTGGCCCATCAGGTGTCCGCCGAGGCCGACCTTGCAGCCCTGGCCGATGAAGAACTCGATGCCGTCCGCGAGCATCAGGTGGTGCGGGTTGAACCCGTACCGGCTCTGGATCACCTGGTAGTACCACTTGGTCGAGTAGTCGCGCTCGGGCGGGATCATCCCGCCCTCGCCGGAGCACGTCGCGGTGCCCGCCATCGAGGCGCCTTTCGCGAGCGCCATCTTCGCCTCCAGGCTCAGCGCGCCGAAGCGACATCCCGGTGATGTAGATCGGGATGTCGAGCTCGAGCGGCTTCTTCGCGAACCGCGCGCCGAGCACGGTCTTCGTCACGCATTTCTCGCGGTAGCCCTCGATGACGAAGCGGGTGAGCGTGCCGGGGAGGAAGACGAGCTCGTCCCAATGCGGCATGGGCTTGAAGATCGAGAAGCCGCGCATCCGGTAGCGGCCGAGCTCCGCCTTCACGTGGATGTCGTTGATGACCTCCGGCGTGAAGATCCGGCTGCGGCCGAGGACGTTCTTGGAAGTGGGGGCGGTCTCGTCGGCCATTACAGAACCAGCTTTCGCTCAGAGGGCTCGAGGTTGTCGTAGTTGTAGAGCACCTTCCCGCACACGAACTTCTGGAACTCGGGCGGCGAGCCGAGCCCGTAGATCCGGAACTTGCGCTCGATGAGCTCCGTGTCGGCGTCCGTCCACTCGCCGGGAACGCAGTCGATCCCGAGCGACGCGACCTTGCCTGCGACGTAGATCGTCCCGTCGTACATCGAGTCCCCGAGGCCGTGTCCCACGTCGCCGCAGATGATGATCCGCCCGCGCTGCATCATGAATCCGGTCATCGAGCCGGCCGATTCGCCGACGATGATCGTGCCGCCCTTCTGGTCGATGCCCGAGCGAGCGCCGACTCGTCCCCTCACGACGAGGTCCCCTCCGCGGAGCGCGGCGCCCGTCAGCGAGCCCGCGTTGCCGTCGACCACGACGACGCCGGACATCATGTTCTCGCACGCCGACCAGCCCACGCGGCCGGTGATGCGGATCTCGGGGCCGTCGATGAGGCCGCAGCCGAAGTAGCCGAGGCTGCCGTTGAACGTGATCTTGCAGCGGGTGAGGATCCCGACCCCCAGCGAGTGCTTCGATCCCGGATTGTCGATCTCGACCTCCTTGACCCCCTGCTCGTAGAGGAGCCAGCGGAGCTCGAGGTTGACCCGGCGGGTCGTCAGGTCCTTCGCGTCGAAGCGCGCGCGCTCGCCGTCGATCTCGGAGATCTTCGGAATCTCCGCGAAGGGCTCGGCGAGGCCGCGTGCGTCGTACGTGATCTGCGTCATCGCTGCCAGACGAGCACTTCGCGCTCGTAGGGGTCGTAGGTGTCGATCTCGTGGTCGACGATCGCGCGGATCGCGATCTCCTCGGAGGCGAGCGCGACGAGGTCGTCCGACTCGTAGAGGACGAGCGGCTTTGCCGCGAGCTCGTCCTTCGCCACCCCGAGCTCGTCCTTCGTCACGGCGATGTAGGTGAAGACGCCGTCGAGCTCGTCGAGGGACTTGTGCATCGCCTCCTCGAGCGTGGCTCCGTTCGTCATCTCCTCGGCGAGGTAGACCGCGATGATCTCCGAGTCGCACTCGGACATGAAGCGGCGCCCGGCCCGCTCGAGGCGGCGGCGCCACATGAAGTAGTTCGTGAGCTGTCCGTTGTGGACGACCGCGACGTCGGAGTACGGGTAGGCCCAGTAGGGGTGCGCGCCGGCGATGTCCACCTCCGACTCGGTCGCCATGCGGACGTGCCCGATGGCGTGCGTCCCGGTGAAGTCGGAGAGGCCGTACTGCTCGTGGACGGTCTCGGCGTCTCCGAGGTCCTTGACGATCTCGAGCGCGCGACCGAGCGAGAGCACCTCCGCCTCGGGGATGTCCTCCACGAAGTCGGCGAGCAGCTTGAGGTCGCCGTCGTACTCGAACGAGACGCGGAAGGCGTACGGCGTCTCCTCCTCCACCTCCTGGTTACGGGCGCCGAGCGTCTCGAGCCGCGACTCGACGACGGAGCGGTGCAGGCGCAGCCGGTCCTCGAACTCGAAGTCGCGCGGAGTGTTCGCGTCCGCGAGCTTGTAGCGCATCACGAGATTGCCGTTCTCGGGCGTTCCGTAGAGCGCGTAGCCGGTCGAGTCGGGGCCGCGATGCTTCATCGACTGGAGCATCCGCGTCATCTCGTTCGCCGATCGGGTGCTGCGACCCGTCCCGGTAGATGATCCCGTGCGATTCCGCACATGCGCTAGTGCATCCGCAGGAGCGCGGTTACGGGCAGCACGTCGAGGTATTCGGCCATGTCCCAGTCGGAGACGGTCGAGCAATAGCGCTCCCACTCGTCCCGCTTGTAGTGCATGAAGACACGGTACATCTCGTCCGGCAGCGCGCTCTTGACCACGTCGTCCTCCTCGAGCGCGTCGAGCGCCTCCCCGAGGGTCATCGGAACGCGCTTCACCTCCTTGCCCGCGGCGATCGCCTCGTAGATGTTGCCCTCCTCGGGCGGCCCGGGATCGAGCTTGCGCTCGATGCCGTCGTCCATCACCTTGATCAGTCCGGCGAGCGCGAGGTACGGGTTCACCGCGGCATCCACCGAGCGGTACTCGAAGCGGTCGGGGGACGAGATCCTCAGCGCGGTCGTGCGGTTCTGATAGCCCCAGTCCGCGAAGACGGGCGCCCAGAAGCCTGTCTCCCAGAAGCGGCGGTAGGAGTTCACCGTGGATGCCGTGATGCAGGTGAGCGCGCGCAGGTGCTCGAGAATCCCGCCGACCGCGTGGAGGCCGATCTGACTCGGCATGTGCACGTCGTCCGAGTCGGGCAGGAACACGTTCTCGTCGCCCTTCCAGAGCGAGATGTTCGTGTGGCAGCCGTTCGCCGAGACGCCCATGAACGGCTTCGGCATGAAGCACGGGAAGGCGCCGAGCTCGCGGCCGACCTGCTTGCAGATCTGCCGAAACGTCGAGAGGTTGTCGGCCGTCTTCTCCGCCCGGTCGAAGAGGAAGTTGAGCTCGATCTGGCCGGGCGCGTCCTCGTGGTCGCCCTGGATCATGTCGAGCCCGAGCTTCTGCCCGTACTCGATGACCTTGTGGATGATCGGCTGGAGCTCGGAGAACTGGTCGATGTGGTAGCAGTAGGGCTTCGTCATGCCCTCGATCGACGGCGTGCCGTCGGCGCCCAGCTTGAGCCACATCATCTCGGGCTCCATCCCGGCGCGCAGGTGCATCCCCGTCCGCCCTTCGAACTCCTCCTGGATCCGGCGGAGGTTCCCGCGGCAGTCGGAAGTGAGGACCGCGCCGGGGCCGTCCCGATCTTCGCGATTCCGGAAGCACGTGCACCAGACACGGGCGACGCGGGTGTCCCACGGCAGCACCTCGAACGTCTCCGGCTCCGGGATCCCGACGAGCTCCCAGGCCTCGGGGCCGTAGCCGATGTAGTTGCCGTGGCGGTCCGTGAACAGATTCGCGGTCGACCCGTAGACGAGCTGGAAGCCCTTCTGGGCGATGGTCTCCCAGTGAGGCGCAGGGACGCCTTTGCCCATGATCCGCCCGGTGACCGAGGCGAACTGGTAGTAGACGTACGTCACGCCTTCGGCGTCGATCCGCCGCCGGACCTCCTTGACGGAGTCGGCTCTTCCCTCCGCCTCGACGAAGCTCTCCAGGTCGGTCGCCACTCGTTTCCTCCTCTCGTTCGCCGCTTGTCCGGATCGGTCGTGCGAGAGCGTAATCAGCAGGCGGCGATCGTGCACGGTTAGCCTTCCGCCGATGAACGATCCCAAGCCCGAGTACCTGACGTCGGCGCAGCGAGAGGCGCTCGAAGCGGAGCTGGCCGACCTCGAGGGGCCGCAGCGCAAGGCCGTCGTCGAGGCGATCAAGCGTGCCCGCGAGTTCGGCGATCTCTCCGAGAACTTCGAGTACCACGCGGCGAAGAACGAGCAGGGGCTGCTCGAGCGGCGCATCTCACTCCTGAGCGACCGCCTCCATCGCGCGGTCACCGTCGAGCACGAGACGGACGAGCACGTCGGCGTGGGATCGATCGTGGAGGTGGCGGACGAGGAGGGCGAGGTGATCGAGGTCGAGATCTCGGCCGTGGGCGGCGTCGCGCCCGACTCGCCGCTCGGGTCGGCCCTCATCGGGGCGGCGGTCGGTGACGTCGTCGACGTCCAGGCGCCGCGAGGCGCCTGGAAGGCGCGCGTGCTCGCCATCCGGCGCGGGTAGCGGCGCTCAGCTCGGGACTGCTACGGCGTGCCCGAGCGAGCAGCGGCCGCGCTTGCCAATGCGCCGTCAGCCGTGACGAGCACGGAGTCGTCCGATTCGACACGCTCATAGGAGGCCAGGTGCACGGCGTCGTAGCCGCGAAGCCCAAGCGTTGCGCGCAAGTCCTCCGGCCTGCTCGGCGACGGACTCGCGTCAGCTCGAGCGGTTCGACCTCGGCGATGAGGCGATGCAGGACGTCGAACGCCCTCGTAGCTCCTCCAGGGCTCAGGCGGCGATCTCGACGCGCGCGGGCGACCGCTGCATTTGCTTCGGGTATGAGGAGTGTCGAAGACTGGATCCACGATGCCGAGGTGAAGAGGTCGCGAGCGTGATCCGTGCCCGGCTCGTCGAGCACGAGCTTGACGAACGCGGACGAGTCGAAGTACGCGATCAGCCGCGATCCTCGAGCACCATCTCACTGACCAGCGGGCCCTCCCCTTCCAGGGGGATCGGCGGTGGGAGGCGTCGTGCTCTTCGGTCTCCGTGCGGGCTTGACGATGCCTTCGCGAATCAGGCGAGCGTGGTGCGCCTCCTCGTCGCTGACTGGGCCGAGCCGGGCGACTGGCCGGCCGTGGTCGGTGACGATGACCTCCGTCCCGGCCCGTACGCGCGCGACATAGCGACTCAGGTTGAGCCGGAGCTCCCGGATACCGACTTCCACGCGTTCCATTGTAGTGCCAAGTGTACCAGAGTTGTAGTGCCTAGTCGGGACGTGTCCGCTCGTACGTGACGAACGCGAACGCCGTGCCGTCGTCCGACACGTGCGCCTCGCGCGACGCTCTCCGTCGAACTCCGCGCGGTGACAGCCGCGGGAAGAACGTGTCGCCCTCGACCTCGCAGGTCGATCTCGGTCAGCAGCAACTCGTCGGCGAGCGGGAGCGCCTCTGCGTAGAGCTGGCCTCCGCCGATCACGAACACCTGCCGCTCGCCGCCGAGCAGGTCGAGCGCATCCGCCAGCGAGCCCGCGCGCTCGGCGCCTCGGCGCTCCAGTCCGGGTTGCGCGTGACGACGACGTTGCGCCGCCCCGGCAGCGGGCGGAAGCGGTCGGGGAGCGAGTCCCACGTTCGTCTTCCCATGACGACCGGGTGGCCGATGTCGCCGAAGCGCTCATGTCTTCCGGATACGCCAGGAAGCGCCTCGGCCGATAGCCGCCCCGCGCGACGGCCGCACCAGCGAGACCCTCATTGGCCGACGGGTCGGCTATGAGGGTGGAGGTGGGAACCGGGAGGTTCCCCACGCTGTCAAGAAGAAGGGGGCTCGCGGGGAACGGTTTCCCCCGCGACGCGAGCCGAAGGCGAGCGTTCCTCACACGGCGATCGGCGCGCGGATGGCCGGGTGATGGACGTAGTCGACCACCTCGAAGTCCTCGAAGGCGTACTCGAAGATCGAGGCGGGCCGGCGGCGCAGGTGGAGCGACGGATACGGGATACGGCGCGCGTCGCAGCTGCGCCTCGCACCTGCTCGCGATGGTTGTCGTAGATGTGGCAGTCGCCACCGGTCCAGATCAGGTCGCCGACGTCGAGGTCGCACTGCTGGGCCAGCATGTGCGTCAGGAGCGCATAGCTTGCGATGTTGAACGGCACGCCCAGGAACACGTCCGCGCTTCGCTGGTAGAGCTGGCAGCTGAGCTTGCCGGCCGAGACGTAGAACTGAAAGAAGGCGTGACATGGCTGGAGCGCCATCTTCGGGAGGTCGGCGACGTTCCACGCGCTCACGACGATGCGGCGTGAGTCGGGCTCCTCTTTCAGCAGGCGGACGACCTCGGCGATCTGGTCGATGTGGCGTCCGTCGGGCGTCGGCCAGCTCCGCCACTGCACCCCGTAGACCGGGCCGAGGTCACCGTTCTCGTCGGCCCACTCGTCCCAGATCGTGACGCCCTGCTCCTGCAGCCAGCGGACGTTCCCCTCGCCGCGCAGGAACCAGAGGAGCTCGTTGGCGACCGCGGGAAAGTGCACCTTTTTCGTCGTGACGAGCGGGAAGCCCTCGGCGAGGTCGAAGCGCATCTGGTAGCCGAACACGCTGACCGTGCCCGTCCCGGTTCGGTCTCCTTTCGGCGCCCCGGCGGTGAAGACGTGGCGCATGAAGTCCTCGTACTGGGTGCGGACAGGGCGTTCGGACACGTCGAGACGACGATAGCCGCTCGCCCGGAGGCACAGCTGCGAGCGCTCGCGGGTCGAGCTAGATTCAGAGCATGGGCGACAAGAACATCTGGTCCGAAGAGTGGGGGGAGCAGGACGAAGACTGGTCCGGAGGCGGCGGCCGTGGCAAACGTCTGGCCCGAGGCGACGACTTGGGGGCGAGCGTCTACGAGCTCGATCCCGGAAACTTCGTCGTCTATCACTTCCACCATCGGTGGGAAGAGCTCCTCGTCGTTCTCCGAGGCAACCCGACATTGCGCACCCCCGAGGGCGAGCGGATGCTCGACGAGGGGGAGGTCGTTCTCTTCCCGGTCGGTCCTGACGGCGCGCACGCGCTGACGAACGAGACGGACAGCACTGTGCGCTACGTGATGGCGTCCACCCAAGGCGCACCGGAGGTAGCCGAATACCCGGACCTCGGGAAAATCACGGCCCAGGCTCGCACAGGCTCGCAGACCGGCGATCGGCTCTGGTTCATCTACGACGTGCCGCGAAGCGACCGAGTAGTGCGGCTAGGCAGACGAAGCTCAGCGCGTCGGCTAGTAGCGAACGCCGTGCTCGACGTAGAACTTGAGCAGCGTCAGCGCTTCGCCCCAGCCGGTCGAGCAGCTCGCGAAACCCGGCCCAGCCCTCGGGCGTGTCCGGGTAGCCGTGCTCGCGTAGACGTACGACCGTGCCCTCGGAGTGCTCCTCGAAGTCGACCTCGACGGTCGTCCCGCCGAGCTCCGCCTGCCACTGGAAGACATAGCGCTCCGGGCGACGCGCCTCGAGCACCGGGCCCCAGTCCTCGCCCGTGAACCGATTCCGGGCCCCAGTCCTCCCAGCGCCAGCGCATTGTTCCACCCGGCCGCGCGTCGACCTCTGCGCCGGTCGTGAACCAGGCGTCGAGCTCCTCGGCCCGCGTCAGGCCGTCGTACACACGCTCGCGCGGCGCGCGGACGAGGGTGTCCACGCGGATCTCGGGAACGGGGCTCACGTGGTGAGAAGCGGTGCCTTCGAGCCTTGCTCCACGACGACCCAGCCGTCGAAGTCCTTCAGGCGGAAGGGCGCGTTCATCGGAACGACCGTCGTTCCGTCGGGCTCCGCCAAAAAGCTTCCGCACAAAGCCTCCAGAGACCGACCGCGGGTGAGCCACAGCTCGTATGTCCGGCCGCTCGCCGCCGGCTCGAGCCCTGTCACGCGAAGCTCCATCGGCCAGTTGCCCGCCTGGTCGACGTCGAAGATCTCGAGCACGGCATTCGACCCAGCACCGGCGCCGGTTCCGCTCATCACGACAGTGAAGTCCGTGCCGGGCCCGCCGCAGTCGGTCGCCGACGAGAAAGCCGACGGCGAAGACGATGACGCCGAGCGCCGCGGCCAGCGCCAGCAGTCGTCGCGCGTCCCCTCCTGCGGACGGCACGCGCTTGGACTCCCGCACGCTCGCGGGCACCCGACGAGAGCTCGGGTGGCGGTCCCGCCGCTACCAAGAGGTCATGGATGCGCAGGAGCCGTTCGCGCTCGGCGGGCTCGAGGTCCGAGCCGACGAGCTCGTCGAAGTCGGGATCGCGGTCGTTCACCGGAGCTCGTCCTCCAACGTGTCGGCCAGCCGTGCGAGCGCGGAGCGCGTCCTTGTCTTCACCGTTCCCAACGGAATACCAAGCGCGTCGGCGATCTCGCTCTGCGTGAGTCCCGCGCCAGTAGGCGAGCTCGATCACGGGGCGCTCGTGGTCCGGCAGCACCTCGAGCGCCCGATGGACGCGCCACGCCGTCCACGACGCCTCTGCGCGATCTCCCGGATCGGGATCGCTTCCAGGCCCGTCGTCGAGCTCGGCGGCGGGCTCGGGTGTGCGGCGCAAGCCGTCCGTGATCGCGTTCCGTGCGACTGCGTAGAGCCATGGAGCGCCCCTGCCCCGCCGCGGGTCATAGGTTCGAGCCGACCGCCAGATCGCCACGAAGGCTTCCTGCGCCGCGTCCTCGGCGCGCCCGCGATCCCCGAGGCGACGCAGTGCCAACCCGAGGACGGCGCGTGCGTAGCGGCGGTAGAGCTCGTCGAACGCCGTGCGGTCGCCCTGAGCGACCCGTGCGATCAGCTGGCCGTCGGTCAGGCCCGGCTCATGCACGTACGCCATTCTTGCCCTTCGGCTCGGGAAAGAAACCCCCGTCAGGGAGACAGTCGGGAGCGCGAGCGACGAAGCCATCGCTCCGTGCTACGCACGCAGCGCCTTCGCCGGTTTGCGTGACGACTATGAGCTCGCGTCCTCGAAGCGCGCAGCGACGGCGTCCCAGTTCACGACGTTCCACCATGCCTCGAGGTAGTCCGGGCGCTTGTTCTGGTAGTTGAGGTAGTACGCGTGCTCCCAGACGTCGATCCCGAGCAGCGGCACGTCCGAATCCATGAGCGGAGTGTCCTGGTTGGGTGTCGACTTGACGGCGAGGCCGGTGCCGTCCCAGATGAGCCAGGTCCATCCCGGACCCGAACCGCTTCACCCCGGCGTCGTTCACCAGCTTCTTGAGCTCGTCGAAGCTGTCGAACGTGGAGTCGATCGCCTCCGCCAGCTCGCCCGAGGGCTCGCCGCCGCCGTCCGGGCTCATGATCTCCCAGAACAGCGTGTGGTTCGCGTGGCCGCCGCCGTTGTTGCGGACGGCCGTGCGCTTGTCTTCCGGGATGATCTCGAGACTAGCGAGCACGGCCTCGATCGGCCGGTCCGTCCACTCCGTGCCCTCGAGGGCCGCGTTGAGATTCGTCACGTAGGCCTGGTGGTGCTTGTCGTGGTGGATCTCCATCGTCTTCGCGTCGATGTGCGGCTCGAGCGCGTCGAAGCCGTACGGCAGTGGGGGAACGCTGAACGCCATGCTCCTTGCTCCTCTCTTCGTGGACCGGTGCAGGGGTAACGATATGCTCCGGCCGCGTTCAACCCGAATACCCACGAACCCCGAGTGTCCAACTTCGTCGAGATCAGACCGCGCGAGCTGAAGCCTTCGCTCCTCGAGCTCGACGGCATCTCGCGGACCACGGTCGAGGCTCATCACAGGCTGTATCAGGGCTACGTGGCGAAACGGAACGAGATTCTCGGCCGTCTGCCAGAGGTGGATCTCGCCTCGGCGAACCAGGTGTACTCGGATCTCCGCGCGCTCAAGATCGACCTGACCTTTGCCGTGGGCGGGATCAAGAACCACGAGATCTACTTCGACCATCTGGGCGGCGAGGGCGGCGACCCCGATGGAGCGGTCGGCAGGCTGATCGAGCGCGACTTCGGCTCGGCGGACGCGTGGCGCACCGATCTCGCGGCCACCGGCATGGCCGCGCGCGGGTGGGCGTGGACGGCGTACGACTGGGACGAGGCGCGGCTCTTCAACTACGTCGGCGACGCCCAGAACACGTTCCCGGTCTGGAACGCGACGCCGCTCGTCGCGCTCGACGTCTACGAGCACGCGTACTTTCTCGACTATCAGACCGACCGCGCCGCGTACATCGACGCGTTCCTCCGGAATCTCGACTGGAGCGTCGTCAACGGGTGGGTCGGGTCGTACAGCATCCCGGCCGAGTAGACCATGATCGAGGTGGCCGCCATCGTGGGCGGGTACCTCCTGGGCTCGCTGCCCTTCGGCTACTGGCTCGTCCGTGTCTTCGCGGGCGAGGACATCCGCAAGGTGGGGAGCGGCAACGTCGGTGCGACGAACGTGTTCCGTCATTACGGGCGGCGACTGGGCATCGCCGTCGCTCTACTGGACATGGCAAAGGGCTTCGCGGCGGCGCTGCTCGGGGTAGCGCTCGGTGGAGCGCTCGTCGGGGTGCTCGCGGGCGCGGCCGCGATGCTCGGTCATGCGAAGCCGATCTTCCTCCGCTTTCGGACGGGCGGGAAGATGGTGGCGACGGCAGGTGGCGCGTTCTTCGCGCTGGCACCGCTCGCTGCGCTCGCGTGCGTGGGTGTGTGGCTCCTCGTCTTCATGCTCGTTCGCTACGCGTCGGTCGCCTCGCTCGCGACGGCGCTCTCGCTGGTCGGCTTCGTCCTCTTGCTCGGCTACCCGTGGCCGGTCGTCGCCTTCGCCGTCGCGGGCGCTGCCGCGATCGTCTTCTCGCACCGCCAGAACCTCCGCCGGCTCCTCGCCGGAACCGAGCACCGCTTCGAGCTCCGGCGCGCGCCGCGCGCGTAGAGCTCTACCGCGAGACCGAGACCTCCACTCGCACGTCGGGCGTCGCAACTGCGACGCTGCCGTAGAGCGGTCACCTGCGCTTGAAGCGCTCGACGAGCCGGGCCGCCTCGTCCTCGGTTACGCCCTCGAGCTGGAACCGAAGCCGGACGGAGTTGAAGACGCTGAGGTCCTCGCGCACCGGGTTGGCGGGGTCGAGCTCGCCGGAGATCTCGGCTCGCGCCGACCCGAGCGGGATGTCGTCACTCCGCGCGAGCACCTGCAGGAGCTCGACGCCGCAGGTTGCGACTCCCGCGAGGAACAGCTCGGCCGGCGTGACCGCCTCGCCGGGACAGCCGTTGTGAACGGGCCCGTCCGCGACGAAGTGCTGGTCGCGGCAGCTCCAGAGCACCCGCCCGAAGACATCGGTCGAGCGGGCCTCGACCGCGTAGCGCCGCGTCTCGACAGGAGTCACGACTCAGTCGGAAAGCCAGTCCGCGAGCCTGGTCTGGCGCGGGCTGGGTTCGCCGCTCGCGAGCTCGGTTCGGAGCTCTTCGACGGTTCCATGTCGCTCGGCGACGACGTCGTGGCGGTGGATCGTCTCGAAGTTGACCTGCCGGGCGAGGAGGAAGTCGCCGTCCTCCAGCTCGGGCAGCGTCTCGAGCGCGTCTCGGAGCGAGTGCCGGACGGAGTCCTCGACGAAGCGCGGTTGTAGATGTGCGTGCTCGACGACGAAGAGCTCGTCAGGCCGCTTCAGGAGGTCGTAGATCGGCGCGCTCATCGAGCGTTCCGCGATCCCGACGAGCAGCTCGGCGTCGAGGTCGCTGTCGGCGCCGACGTAGAGCGACGCGAGCCCCCGCTGGTTGTGGGTCGCGATCGGCACGAGCTCGAGGATGCGCTCGATGTCGCCGGACTCGAAGCCCGCTTCGAGGAGCCTCTCGCTCGCATGGTTCCGTACGAGTCCCTGCGCGCACGGGCAAGCGTTGATCCCGTGCGCCTCGACCCCGACGACGCGCCGCGTGCCAGACCCCGATGCGGCTGCGATCCCGCACAGCGTGACCATCTCCTGGGTGGCGAGTCCCGTCACGGGCGTCCGGCGCCGGATCGGCCACTGCGCTCTGATCCACACCTCGGCTTGAAGCGCTCCCTGGCGCTCGACGACGCGGCTCGCGATGTGCTCGGCGAGCTTCTCCACGAGCAGCGCCTCCCGCCCGACGACGATGTCGATCGCCTCCTCGAAGAGCTCTGGGAAGCGGGACATGTGGACGCCCTTCTGATCCGCCGCGAGGTCGACCGTGCAGTCGATCACCGCGGCCATGACGGTCTCCGCGTCGCCCCGGCGGATGCGCACCGCTTTCTGGACGCCGCGCACCCCGGCGTGTGAGAGCGCGAGGCCGATCTCCGGAGTCGAGGCCTGGAGGTCGTCGTCGAGTGAGACGTCCGTCACGCGGGCCACCGTACCAACACCCCTGCTAGCGGAGGAGGCGAGACAAGCGGCGGTCTTTGAGGAGCCGCCCTCCGGTCTGGCACCGGGGGCAGTAGTAGATCGTGTGCTCCTCGAAGTCGACGCGCGCGATCGGCGTACCGCACTGGGGGCAAGGCTCGCCGAGGCGGTTGTGGACGAGGTAGACGTCCGAGTCGCCTTTCCCGCGCAGGCGCAGCTCGAGCGCGCGGTCGAGGTCCTCGTGCATCGCCGCCGCCAGCCGCTCGGTCTCCTCGGGAGTCAGCTCCGTCGACGCCTTGAACGGCGACATCCGCGCGCGGAGCAGGATCTCGTTCGCGTGTGCCCGTCCGATCCCGGCCAGCGCGCGCTGGTCGCGGAGGAGCGGGTGGAGCTGCCGGCGCTCGCGATTCAGGATCTCGCCGAGCGCGGCCGCGTCCAGCTCGAGCGCGTCCGGGCCGAGATGGGCGAGATCGGAGTCGAGCTGCTCGGGCGTCGTCAGCCAGACGCCCGCTCGTTTCTTTCTCCCACCTTCGGTGAGGATCAGCTCGCCGCCATCCGTGAAGCGAAGTCGGAACATCGGCGTCTTGGGCTTCTTCGCGGCACTCGTCAGGTAGCGGATCCGCCCGGCGCTCATCAGGTGCACGCGCAGGACGAGCTCCCCGTCCTCGCCGGCAGCAGGACTCCGGAAGAGGAGGTTCTTCGCCCGTCGTTCTGCGCTCCGGCAAGCCGTCGTCCTTCGAGCGCCGAGAGCGGCGGGTCGATCGTCTTCAGCGTCGCGACGTGCGCGGGCCCGGCGCGCTCGATCGGGTGGGCCGCGACGAGCGGATCGAGCTCGCGCACCCACGCCTCGACCTCGGGCAGCTCAGGCATCGGCCACAGTCTCGCCGACGACACGTTCGCCGTCGGCAATCGTCTTGATCGACCACATGGGTGAGGCCAGCAAGGGGATGAACGCAAGAGAGTTGCCGATCGCGCCGATCCATAGCGTCTCGCGTAGCCCGAGATTCGATCCGAGCACCCCTCCTAGCAGCATTCCCAGCGGGATCACTCCCCACACGATGAACCTGCGCGAGGCGTTCATCCTGCCGAGCATGCGATCGGGCGTGATGGCCTGCATGAGGCTGATTCCGGTGACGTTGTAGACGACGACGCAGAAACCGAAGCCAAGACCGGAGGCGACCAGCAGGGGGATCACGAGGTCGCCGCTGGCCAATGGGATGAACAGCAGCGACCAACCGCTCGCCGCTGCGGTCGCGACGAGAACCGGGCCGGCTCCGAAACGAGACGAGAGACGTGGGGCGACGATTGCTCCTCCGAGGAGGCCGACATTTCCGAGCGAGCCGATGAGCCCGATTGTCGCCGGCAGAGAGCCCCAGATCACGGACGGCGTAGACGAGGTAGATCGAGAACATGATGTTCCCGAAGAAATTGGCGAGCCCAACGTAGACAAGGTTCCAGCGCAGAATCGGATGCCGAAGGACGAAGCGAAGTCCGTCCGCGATCTCCGTTCTCAGGCGGGCGCGCTTGGTGTCTCCCTCGGAGAGAACCTCCTCGCGCTTGATTCGGGTCACGAAGAGGGCGGAGGCGACGAAGCTCAGCGAGTCGGCGAGGACCGCGTAGGGCGCAGTGAGGAGACTCACGAGACCCCCGGCGACACCCGGACCTGCGGTTTGGGCGGCGGATCGGCTCACCTCGAGCTTTCCGTTCGCGTCCGTGAGCTGCTCGCGCCGGACGAGCGAGGGTAGGTAGGACTGGTACGAGACGTCGAAGAAGACGGTGAAGACCCCGACGACGAAGCCGACCACGTACAGCTGTGTCAGCGTCAGGGCGTCGAACAGGTATGCGAGCGGCACCGTCGCCAGCGCGACAGCCCGGCCCCAGTCCGAGACGACGAGGATCGGCCGCCTTCGCAGCCTGTCGACCCAGGCGCCTGCTGGAAGGGTGAAGAGGGCGAACGGCAGGAACTCGACGACGCCGAGCGCCGCGACCTCGAAGGCGCTCGCGTCGAGCAGCAGGATCGCGACGAGCGGAAGGGCAAGGCCGGAGATCTGACTCCCGAACTGGCTAATCGTCTGCGCCGACCAGAGCCGCAGGAAGTCGGGGTGCCGCCAGAGCCCACCTGTCGGCCAAAGGCGCATCAGGCGGGGTCGATGGCGGAGCCGGGTACCGAAGGGCTCGGAACCGGGTCGTCGGGCGGCTCCGGCACTGCGTCGAGCCGTCGGATCGGGTTGAGCACGAGCGGCACCATCGCAAGAGCCGCGCCGCCTGCCGCGAAGAAGAGCGTCTCTCTCAGGCCGACGACGGAGCCGAGGGCACCCCCGATCACCATTCCCACCGGCTGCGGTCCCCAGTACATGAAGCGGACGACCGAGTTCATCCGGCCCTGTAGCCGTTCGGGCGTGATCGCCTGCCGCAGGCTGAGCTGGTTGACGTTGAAGATGTTCCCGAACAGGGCGCCGAGGAGAAAACCGACCATGAGCACCGGCTCCGGCCGGCTCGTGGGCGCGAGCGGCACGGCCAGGATCCCGATGTTCGTCAGCAGCGCCGTCCACACGATCGTGCGACCTACACCGAAGCGGCGCGCGACTCGGCCCGAGACGACGGCCCCGCCGATCGCGCCCACTTCTCCGACGGCTATGACGAGACCGAGCATCGCCGGCGACAGACCGAGCTCTCGGACCAGGTAGACGATGAGGACGCCCAGGCCGATGTTCCAGAAGAAGTTCACCGCGCCCGTCACGAGCACGAGGATTCGCAAGAGCGGCTGGCGGAACACGAACGAGAGACCTTCGCGTAGCTCGCGCCACATGCTGGCCCTCGGCGCTGTCTCGCGGCCGGCGACGGAGCGGTCGGGGTGGCGGATGCGAGCGAGCAAGAGCGCCGAGACGACGTAGCTCAGCGCGTCCGCGAGAATCGCCACCGGCGCAGTGAGCGCTCCGACGAGCGCACCGCCGAGCCCCGGACCGGCGACCGAGGCGCCGGATCGAGTCGTCTCGAGCTTCGCATTTCCCTCGAGAAGGCGGTCACGCTCGACGAGGCTCGGAAGGTACGCCAGGTAGGCGACGTCGAAGAAGACCGTCAGCACGCCGGCGGCGAACCCGGCGGCGTACAGATGCGGCAGGGTCAGCGCATCGAGCCAGTAGGCGACCGGCAGCGACACCAGCGCGAGCGCTCTCCCGAGGTCGGCGACGATCAGCACGGGCCGCCGTGGCAGGCGGTCTACCCACACTCCCGTCGGAAGCGCGAACAGCAGGAACGGCAGGAGATGGAAGAAGCCGACGAGGGCGACCTCGAACGTGCTCGCATCGAGCACGAAGATCGCCGCAAGCGGCAGCGCGAGCAGCGTGACCTGCGAGCCCAGCTGGCTGATCGTCTGCGCCGACCAGAGCCTGAGGAAGTCCGGGTGGCGCCAGAGGCCGCCGCGCGGCCACGCTCGCATGTCAGGAGCCGTCGGTGGGGGAGAGCGGATCGGCGACGCCGGGGAGCGCGGCGCCGAGCTCCGTCGCGCGGGGTTCCTCCTCGATCGGCTCGGGCATGTCGCGGAGCTGCCGCTGCGGGGAGAACACGATCCAGAGGACGGCGAGGCTGCCGCCGAGCCCTCCGATCACGATCGTCTCGCGGAGGCCGATCCAGGAGCCGAGCGCCCCGCCCGCGAGCGTGCCGATCGGGATCGTCCCCCAGACGATGAAACGCATGACCGAGTTCATGCGTCCCTGGAGCCGCGGCGGGCAGATCGCCTGCCGGTAGCTCACCTGCACGATGTTGTAGACGACGATCGAGAACGCGAGCACGAGGTTCGCGGCGAGGATGACGGGGATGGCCCCGTTGCCGACCGGAGCCAGCGCGACGAGCAGGGTCGCCGGCCCCCACAGCAGCCCGACGGCGATGGTCGTCCGCCCGATCCCGAAACGGTTCGAGAGTCGCGTCGCAGTGAGCGCGGCGACGAGAGACCCGGCAGCGCCGATCGAGAACACGATTCCGATGACCCCCGGCGAAAGCTCGAGCGTCCGGACGGCGAAGACGAGGAAGATCGAAAAGGCGACGCTCGAGAACAGGTTGGAGGTCGCGGTGCAGCCCGCCTGTGCCCGGAGGTTCGGGTTGCCGAGGACGAACCGAAGTCCCTCTTTCAAGTCTGTCCACAGGCTCGGCCGCAACCCGTCCGACGTCGTCACTTCGGGCTTCTCCTCGTGCGCGCGGATCCTGAGGACGAAGAGACCGGACCCGAGGAAGCTGATGGCGTCGACGAGCACCGCGTAGGGAGCGGTGAAGATCTCGACGAGCGCGCCCCCGAAGCCCGGGCCGCCGACCTGTGCGGCCGAGCGGCTGATCTCGAGCTTCGAGTTCCCGTCGATGATGAGGTCCCGCTCGACGAGCGAGGGCAAGTACGACTGGTAGGCGACGTCGAAGAACACCGTGCAGATCCCGACGAGGAAGCCGACCACGAAGAGCTGCGTGAGCGTCAGCACGTCGGCGACGTAGGCGATGGGGATCGTGGCGAGCAGGCCGGCCCTGCCGAAGTCGCCTGCGATCAGGATCGGGCGCCGCGGCAACCGGTCGACCCAGACGCCGGCGGGAAGCGTGAACAGGATGAAGGGGAGGAACTCGACCGTCCCCAGCGCTGCGACCTCGAACGCACTCGCGTCGAGCACGAGAATCGCGACGAGCGGCAAGGCGAGCTGGGACACCTGCGACCCGACCTGGCTGATGGTCTCGGCCGACCAGAGCTTCAGGAAGTCGGCGTGCCGCCAGAGCCCGCCCGTCGGCCAGAAGCTACGCATCGCTCGACCGTCGAGGCAACGCGGATGGCGCCGGGTAGAGCGAGGCGGCGAGACCGTACGGGTCTCCATCCGGGTCGTCGGCGGCCTGGATCGCCGCGAACAGCCGGTTGACGCGCAAGCCGAGCCGGCGCGCGTCAGCCGGCAGGAGGCGGGCGTGCGAGAGTCCCGCGGTGATGCGCGTCGGCTCGGCGCTCGCCGGAAGGATCTCCTCGGCCGCCTGCCGCAGCATCACCGCCGCGAGCGCGCCCCCACCGACGACGTCCTCGGCCGTCTCGTCGGTCTTGAGGACGAACAGGCGCGCGACCCGGCCGTAGTACTTCTCCGTCACTGCGCGGACCCGCCGGGTGGCGACGACACGAATGAGCCCCGCGCGCTCGAGCACCTTCAGGTGGTGCCCCACGGTTCCCTTCGCCATTCCGAGCGCCTCGGCGAGCTCCGTCGTGCTCGCCGCTCTCTCGCGCAAGAGCATCACGATCCGTGCGCGCATGTCACCCGCGAGCGCGCGGAGCTGGTCGGGGTCTCGGACGACGAGGACGTCGTCTGCCGCGTAGTCGGTGAGCTCAGAACGGTCGATGGTTGCGGAACATACGAAAAATCCCGCCCGTTCGCAAGTTCGCAAAGAGCGACGAAGGGTCAGACCTCGGGGCATGTCCGACTGGTCCGACCCGGCAGGCACTAGGCTCGGAATCGGTGGAACCGATTGTCGTCGAGGTGGTTCGAGGTGAGGTCGTCGAAGCGCGCCACCTCGTGCACGCGGTGGCGGTTCAGGGCGGCGCGGTGCTCGAGGCAGCCGGCGATCCAGGGTTTCTGACTCTCTTCCGAAGCGCGGCCAAGCCGATCCAGGCGCTACCGCTGGCGCGCGCGCGACCGGATCTCGACGCCTGCCGAGCTGGCGATCGCGTGTGCATCGCACCTCGCACGGCCCGAGCAGCTCGCCGCCGTGCGGAGCCTGCTCGCCAAGGCGCCCGCCGAAGAGGACGAGCTCGAGTGCGGCACGTTCGGGTCGGACGCCGGGCGCGACGCGGCTCGAGCACAACTGCTCCGGCAAGCACGCGGGCATGCTCGCGCTCTGCCGGGCGAGAGGGTGGGAGAGCGAGGGCTACCGGCTCGCGGGCCATCCCTGCCAGGAGCTGATGCTCGAAGAGGTGGCCGCCGCGGCCGAGGTGGACGCCGCGTCGCTCCCGACCGCGATCGACGGGTGCGGCGTCGTCACCTTCGGCCTGACGCTCGAGCGCATGGCGCATGCGTTCTCGCGCCTGGCAGGCCTCGAAGGCGGCGCGGTCGTCGCTCGGGCGATGCGCGCCCATCCCGAACTGATCCGCGGCCCGGGCGCGCCGGACACGCTGCTCATGCAGACGCTTCCGGGGTGGATCGCCAAGGGCGGGGCCGAGGGCGTGCTGTGCGCAGCGTCCTCGCACGGAGTCGGCATCGCCCTGAAGGTGGAGGACGGAAACGGACGTGCGGTGCGCCCGAGTCTCGCCGCCTTCCTCGACCGGCTTGGCGTCCGGGTGGGCGCGCTCGGAGACGCGCCGCTCGTCAACTCGCGCGGCGAGACGGTCGGCGAGATTCGTTCCGCCTGAGGCAACACACCACAGGAAGTAAAGAAGGCGAACGAGCATGCCTGTCCCGCGCCTGCGCGAGCGCCGGCCGAGGGCCGAAGGGCGATTCATTCGCCCGGGAGGCCAACCTGCGCTGACCCGTGCAGGGCGAGAAAGAAGGGGGTCGGTGGGGGAAACATGGTTTCCCCCACCAAACTAGCCCTTCCCCAAATGGCCGTGGCCCATTAGGATCCCGGCCCGGAGGGCGAAGGGTCGGGCTGCGGTGGGTACCGGCTCTTCGCGTGTGTCGGTGGTCAGTATCCGTTCGAGCGAGGAGGAGAAAGCCCGGTGACCATGCTGTCCGTCGATGTCGCACTCCCCGAGGTGGACGAGCTTCACCGCCTCATCGAGCAAGGGCTCGAGAAGGGGTTTCTCAGCTACGACGAGATCGTCGCGGGGCTCGAAGACGTCGAGCTCACCAAGGAGCAGGTCGAGGACTTCTACACGTACCTGATCGACCACTCGATCGAGCTCGTCGAAGGGATCGAGCACAAGGCGCTTCCGCACGAAGAGCCTCCGGCCCCCTCGGAGGAGGAGAAGGCGACCGCGAAGCTCGACCTGTCCGTCGAGCCGTCGCTCGACTCGCTCAGGCTCTACCTGCGCGAGATCGGGAAGGTGCCGCTCCTCACCGCCGACCAGGAGATCTCCCTCGCGAAGCGCATCGAGCGCGGAGACATGGACGCGAAGCAGCACATGACCGAAGCCAACCTGCGCCTCGTCGTCTCGATCGCGAAGGGGTATCTCGGCCGCGGCCTGTCGTTCCTCGATCTCATCCAGGAGGGGTCGCTCGGCCTCATCCGCGCCGTGGAGAAGTTCGACTACCGCAAGGGTTTCAAGTTCTCCACGTACGCCACGTGGTGGATCCGGCAGGCGGTGACCCGCGCGATCGCGGACAAGGCCCGCACGATCCGCATTCCCGTGCACATGGTCGAGAAGCTCAACAAGGTCGTGCACATCGAGCGCCAGCTCGTCCAGCGGCTCGGGCGCGAGCCCCTTCCCGAGGAGATCGCCGAGGAGCTCGAGATCCACACGGACGAGGTGCGCGAGATCCTCCGAATGTCTCAGATGCCGATATCGCTCGAGAAGCCCATCGGCGAGGACGAGGACTCCTCGCTCGGCGACTTCGTCCCGGACGAGATGGCCGAGTCCCCGTTCGACACCACATCCCTTTCCCTCCGTCGCGGAGACGTCGAGCTCGCCCTCGCTTCCTTGCCGGACCGTGAGCGACGGGTCATCGAGCTCCGGTACGGGCTCGACGGCTCGCAGCCGTGCACGCTCGAGGAGGTCGGCCGAGCGTTCGGCGTCACGCGCGAGCGGATCCGTCAGATCGAGAACAACACGTTGAAGAAGCTCGAGGGCCTGCCCGAGGCGCAGGCGCTCAAAGACTGCGTCTAGAGCGGGTAACCGTCACCCGCGGGGTGCGCCGACGGAGCGGTTCACGAGCGCGGTCGAGACCATGCTCGTGTTGGGAACGAAGACGTGCGTTCCCTCGTCGGTGACGAGCTCCGTGTAGCTCAAGGTGATCGCGGCGACGACGCCCGTGTGCTCTCCGACGGTGATCCGGTCGCCGAGACGGGCTGGCTGCGTGAACGCCAGGAGGACTCCCGACCCCAGGTTCCCGAGCGGTGTCGACAGCGAGACCCCGGCGACGAGAGCGAGCACGGCGCCGGAGGCGAGGAAGGCGCTCGCCACCTCCTGGGTCACCGGGAACACGGAGAGCACGCTCCAGACGCCGATGAGGACGACGAGCGCGATCACGATACGGAGCAGGAAGCTGAACGTCGTACGCCTGCGCGCTGCGACCAGCGAGTCGCGCTCCGCGAGTCGACGCTCGTAGCGCGCGAACGCATGCCGCAGCGCGAAACGCAGCCCGAGGACGACGACGAGCCATACGCCGGCGAGCACGATTGCTTGCACCGCTCGGCTGGACGAGTCCATGCCGCGAAGTTCGGCGCCCGGCGCGCGGAGCCTGCCGGTCTCGCTTACTCGCCTGCGAGAACGCGGGTCTTCGCGGCCGCGTACTCGTCGTCGGTGAGCTCCCCGCGCGCATGCAGGTCGGCGAGGGTGGCCAGTCTCGCGGTCAGGTCGTCGGCGGAAGTCGATCGCGGCGTTCGTAATTCGGGAAGCGACCTCAGTGCCTCCCACGAGCTCGAGATGCGAGCTCGCGCGTCGTCGAGAATCGCCGAGCCGCTCGTGCCGGGGAACTCCCGCCCGGTCTGCGCTCGCGTCACCTCGATCCAGGTTGCGCCGAGAGCCGCCAGGCAGACGACGATGAGCAGCCGGAAGTTGTCGACCGGGAACCACGACGAGCACGATCAGCAAGACCACGGCAAGCCCGGCGTAGGCCCAGGGACGGACGGCCACTGCCGGCGCGAGCACGCGGCGTAGCGCAAGCGCGCGCCGCCCGGATCCCGCGAGCCAGGACGCGGCCACGAAGAGGACGCCAAAGGCGATCATCCAGCCGAAGGCGGCGCGAAGGAGGTCGGTGAAGGTGCCCCAGGCGTTGTCCGCCGCCGGACGGACGTCGCTCTCGTTCACGAGCTCGCCGACGAGGTAGCTCCCCGCCAGGCTCGTAGCGACGAGCCCGAGGATGCCGACGACGAGCATCGTGATCCCGATGCCGCGCACAGCCACGCGTCGATCGATCGCGAGCCAGAGGGCTAGACCGAAGGCCGCGAGCGTGAGCAGCGGTAGCAGCCAGGCCAGCGTCTCGAGAAGCTGGACGCCGTCCTGGGCGGTATCGAGCTCGTCCGAGCGGAGCAGCTCGATCCGGCCCGCGTCCTGCGAAACCTGGTTCTCGACCTGTGAGCGGATGCCGATTCGATCCGCAGTCTCGAGCATCAACGCCCTGAGATCGAGCGTCACGACGCCGCCCTTCGGTCGAAACCGTCGATCCGCCTCCTTGGAGCACAGCGACGAGCTCCTCGTGCGTCTGCTCGAGAGTCGCCCGCCAGAGTCGCTGGAGCGCCGGCTGCCCGAGCGCGCGATTCAGGATCTCAGGGGCCACCTGCCTCAGCCCCGCCGCCGAGAGGCCCGCGAGCGAGTCGACGTCGTTCGGCAAGCGGTCTTCGATTGCCGCCTCGACGTCGACCGAGGCGTAGAGCTCGTCGACCGCGCGTTGCGCGACCGCCCGCCGAATCTCGTCGTCCTCGATGAGATCGGTGCTCGTCTCGACGAAGACGTCGGTATCGAGCGCAACGCGGTCGATCCAGACGGCGAACGACGAGAGCAGCAGAAGCGCGCCCGGCAAGGACGAGCATGAGGTACGCGCCGGCGCTGCGCACGCGTGAGCTCCGCGGAGTCGACGCGAGCTGAGGCTCGGCCGGTGCCGTCACGGCCCGGGATCCTCGTCCAGCGCAAAGGCTGCGTGCAACGCCCGGACGGCGGCCTCGAGCGCGGTGCGGTCGATCAGGCAGGTGATCTTGATCGGCGAGGTCGATATGAGCCGCACGGTGATTCCCTCGTCCGCGAGTGTGCGGAACACGAGCGCGGCGACGCCGGGATGCGACCGCATCCCGGCCCCGACGAGCGAGACGCTCCCGAGGTCCGCGATCTCGCTCACCTCGAAGTGCCCGATCGCCTGCTGCGTGCTCGCAAGCGCACGCCGCGCGGCCGGGACATCGTCGCCCGGAACCGAGAACGAGAGCGCCGCCGTACCTCCGGAGACGTTCTGCAGGATCATGTCGACGCTGACACGCTGGGCGGCGATGGCCTCGAAGATCGAGGCGACCGAACCTGCCCGGTCGGGAAGGTCGTTCAGAGCAAACACGATCTCGTCATGCGAGTGCGTCACAGCGGTGACGATCGGCTGCTCCATCCCGTCGAGCTCTCGAACCACGGTGCCTTTCTCGTTCGACTCAGTCGACCGGACGTGCATCGGAACTCTGTGACTTCGTGCCAGCTCGGCGGCGCGCAGCCCGATCGTCTCGGCCCCGGAGGCAGCAATCTCGAGCAGCTCCTCGTAGGAGACGACCGAGAGCCTTCTTGCCCCTGGGACGACCCGGGGATCGGCGGTGAAGACGCCGGAGACGTCGGAGTGGATCTCGCAGGACGCCCCGAGCGCCGCCGCAAGCGCGACGGCCGTTGCGTCCGTCCCGCCCCGGCCGAGCGTCGTCACGTCCATCGTGTCCCTGGAGAACCCCTGAAACCCTGCGACGAGAACGATCTTTCCGGCACCGAGAGCCTGGAGGACGCGGACGGGCGTGATCTCGCGGATCTTCGCCTTCGTATGGTTCGCGTCGGTCAGGATCCCGGCCTGGGAGCCGGTGAAGGACACGGCGTCGTGCCCGAGGTCGTGCACCGCCATCGCGACCAGCGCGCAAGCGCTTCGCTCCGCGGTCGAGAGCAGCATGTCGAGCTCGCGCGGGTCCGGGTCGCCTGAAACCTGTTTCGCCAGCTCGAGCAGCGAGTCGGTCGTTCGTCCCATGGCAGAGATCGTCGCGACGACCTTGAGCCCGCTCTCACGGGCGGCGACGAGTCGTCGCGCGACCTGCCGTGATCTGCTCAGGCCCGGCGACCGACGAGCTGCCGAAATGCATGACGACGGTCTCGACCGCATGTTCCGACGCTGCGCTCACCCCGCGATTGTGGCTAGCGCAGCAGCTGGATGTTGAGGGTGCCCGGTTTGCCGAACGTGCCCGGCGCTACTCGACGCCGAGGCGACGGGTGCTGGCTACGCTCCCGCGGTGCCGGCGAAGGTGATGCTGATCGGGCTCGACTGCGCCGAGCCCTCGCTCGTGCTCGAGCGCTGGCGCGACGAGCTGCCGACCCTCTCGGGGCTCATGGAACGTGGAACGTACGGGCGGCTGACGTCTGTCGTTCCCCCGATCACGGTGCCCGCGTGGTCCTGCATGATGTCCAGCCGAACGCCGGGCGACCTCGGCGTGTACGGCTTCCGAAACCGCTCGGATCACACCTACGACGGCGGTTTCATCGCCATGAGCGACGCGATCCGCGAGCCGCGGCTCTGGGACCTCGTCACGCGCGCGGGTGGCTCCTCCGTCGTGCTCAGCGTCCCCGGCACCTACCCTCCGAAGCCGCTCGCGGGCGTCATGGTCAGTTGCTTCCTCACGCCGTCGATCGAGAGCAAGTACACGTACCCGGCCGCACTCCGCGACGAGATCGAAGGAGTCGTCGGCGAGTACATCTTCGACACGAAGGACTTCCGCACCGACGACAAGGACTACCTCCTGCGCCAGGTCTACGAGATGACCGACCGGCGCTTCCGGCTGGCCGAGCACCTCGCCGAGACGAAGCCGTGGACGTTCTTTGCGATGGTCGAGATGGGCCCGGACCGGATGCATCACGGCTTCTGGAAGTACATGGACTCCGAGCACCGCAAGCATGAGTCGGGGAACCCGTACGAGAACGCGATCCTCGACTACCACCGCCATGTGGACGGTCTGATCGCCGGGTTGCTCGAGCTACGCGGACGACGACACCGTCGTCTTCGTCGTCTCCGATCACGGCGCGAAGCGGCTCGACGGCGGGATTCGGGTCAACGAGTGGCTGCGCCAGGAGGGTCTGCTGGCGACACTCGCCGAGCCGGACGGCGTGTCGTCGCTGAGAGACGTCGGGGTCGACTGGTCGAAGACGACCGCCTGGGGCGAGGGCGGCTACTACGCCAGGGTGTTTCTCAACGTCAAGGGTCGCGAGCCCGACGGCGTGATCCCGCCGGAGGACTACGAGGCCGTCCGCGACGATCTCGCCCGGCGACTGGCCGAGATCCCGGACGATGCGGGGAACCGAATCCCGACCGCGGTCTACAAGCCCGAGGAGCTGTACGGCGACCCGCAGGGCGTCGCGCCGGACCTCATCGTCATCTTCGGCGACCTCCTCTGGCGCTCGGTCGGGACGATCGGCGGCGACGAGGGCATCCAGACGCTCGAGAACGACACGGGACCGGACGACGCGAACCACGCGCAGGACGGGCTCTACATCGTGGCGGGCCCCGGAATCGAGGCGCGCGGCCGTGCAGACGCGCACCTCCTCGACATCGCGCCGACAGTCCTCGGTCTTCTTGGCATCGAGGAGCCGGAGGGAGATGCGCGGCCAGAGCATGCTTCCGCTCCTCGCCGCTCGCTGAGCCTGCGATCGAAGGGACATCTCTCAGATGGTCATCGAGTACATCCGCTATCGCATCGACGCCTCCCGACGCGATGATTTCGAACGCGCGTACGCCGAAGGCAGTCGCTCATTGGAAACGTCGTCGCATTGCCTGGCCTACGAGGTGGGACGTGGAGTCGAAGATCCCGAGTCGTACATCGTCCGCATCGAATGGGACTCGGTCGAAGGTCATGAACATGGCTTTCGGAAGAGCCCTGAGTTCGGCGAGTTCTTCGCCGCCGTCAAGCTGTTCTTCGACGACATCCAGGAGATGCGTCACTACGCGGCAATCGGACCGACCGCGCCTGACCGACTCGCGGCTCGTTAGCGCTCGGCGTCCACACGTTCGCTCTCGGCCCGGCGATCCAGCTCGCGGAAGGCCGGGTTGAAGAACCCGTAGCTCGTGACAGCGAGGTAGGAGAGTCCGATGACGAGGAGTGTCGCGACGACGCCGAACGTCTCGACGACGACGCCTCCGAGAAGAATCCCTGCGGGGATCGAGGCCCAAGCGCCCGCCCGAGTCGCCCCGAACACGCGTCCGCGCAGCCGTGATGGGACGATCTCGGCCGCGACGGTGAAGATCAGCGGGTTGAGTGGGCCTGCGGCCAAACCGACGAGAGAAAGAGCTAGAAGCGCCGCGGGGAAAGGCGGCAGCGTCGCGAGCGCGAGGTACATCACCGGCAGAACCGAGAAGCAGCCGACGAACGTGAGTCGTCTCGGCAGCCTGTGGCCGACTGCGCTGTAGGCGAGTGCGCCGACGAGTCCTGCGCCTCCGAGGACTCCGTACATGAGGCCCAGGTCGGTCGCGTCCCCATACGCCTCCCGGGCAAGCACGGGCATCACGACCGGAAAGGGTGCGTCCAGGAAGTTGGTCAGCAGCACCGTGAAGACGATTGCGCGGATCAGACGGTGACTCCAGATGAACCGCATTCCCTCCACGAGATCCGCCAGGAAGCGCCCAGGCGGCTCTGCGTCAGGGTCGCGCTGCACACGCGGCACGGCCCCGGCCACGATCGCCGCTGAGACGACGAAGCTCACGGCGTTCAACCACAGTGCGTTGGTTGCGCCAAGGCTCGCCACGAGGATGCCTCCGAGAGGCCCGCCGACGAGCACCGATCCGTTCTGGATCGCGCCCCGTATGCCGCTCGCCCGCTCCATCCTCACGCCGGCAAGCTCGACGAGGTCCGGGAAGAGCGCCTGCCTCGCGGTCGCGCCTGGCGCGTCCAGGAGGGCGCCCAGGAACACGAGCGCCATGAGCTGCCAGAGCTCGATCCCGACGGTCGAGTGGAGGAGAGGTATCGCTGCGACCGCGGCGGCGCTCGCGAGGTCGGCGATCACGCTCGTCGTCCGAAAGCCGAGCCGGTCCACGATGACACCGCCGAAGAACGCCGCGAGCACCGCGGGGAGGAAGTTGAAGAAGACCGCGAGGCCCGTGAGCGCCGGGCTTCCCGTCGTTATCAGCACGTACCACGGGATCGCGAGCTGCGCTACGGAGTTGCCGACGAGCGAGATCGAGTCGGCGACGTACAGCGCGTAGAGCGGCCGCCGTCTCATCGCGTTCGCACGTTAAGCCGTCACTACAATCCGCCGCGCTGTGAACGTCGTCGTCTACGTCTCCGACGCGCTGCGCGCGGACCACCTCGGCTGCTACGGCGCCCGCTTCCTCAACACGAGGACGATCGACGAGCTCGCCGCGGGAGGCGTTCGCTTCGACCAGGCGATCAGCGCGGCTCCGTGGACTGCCCCTTCGATGACGTCGATGGTGACCGGGCTCTATGCGCACCACCACGGCTACCTGCACTGGGATGCCAAGCTCGACCCCACGATCGAGACGCTCTTCCGAGCGGTCTCCGCCCACGGCTACGAGGTCGGCACCTTCGTGTTCGACACGAGCTACCTCTTCAAGGACATGCCCGAGGCGAACGTGCTCGGGACGAGCGAGACGCTCGACGGCGCCATTGCCTGGCTGCGCGAGAACCGGTCGAGCCCGTTTCTCCTCTTCTTCCACAACTGGGCGACGCACATGCCCTACGACATCCTCCATTCCGAGCGCAAGGACTGGCTCGCGGCGAAGCAGGAGGTGATCGCCGGGATCCAGTCCGACTCCGCGCCGGGCGCTCGAGGCGATGCGGGAGGGCTACCGCGTCGCGGTCGAGCGTCAGTCGGAGACGCTCGTTGCGGGGATGCTCGAAGAGCTCGAGAGCCTCGCGCTGCGGGAGAGCACGGTGTTCGTCTTCCTTTCCGACCACGGGGAGTCCTGGGGTGAGCGCTTTACCTCGAAGGAGGACGTGAAGGGCGTCTACCACATGCACGGCGCGACGCTCTACGACGAGGTTGTCCAGGTGCCGCTGATCCTCTCCGCGCCGGGTCAGCTCGACCCGGGCGTCGTCACGGAGCAGGTGCGTTCCGTCGACCTCATGCCCACGCTGCTCGAGCTGACCGACGTCCCGAGCGGCGAGCTCGACGGCATCTCGCTCTTCGACGAGGAAGGCGATCGGCCGGCGATCATCGCAGGGACCGACATGGGAGCGCTCACGAAGCTCGCCGTGCGCGTGCCGCCGTGGAAGCTCATCCTCGACGTCGAAAGCGGCGAGGAAGAGGCGTACCGGCTCGACCTCGATCCGAGGGAGCGCGACAGCCGGCCGGCTGACGCGCCGGCGGCGCTTCGCGAGCTCGTCTTCCGCGAGCTCGAGTCCGCCGAGCGCCGCGAGCTCACGGAGGAGGAGGAGGCGACCGTCACGCAGCGGCTCGCGGACCTCGGCTACCTCTAGCGATGACCAGCCTGGCCACGCTCTACGAGCGGATGTTCTTCATCCGCCGCTTCGAGGAGACGCTGCTCGACCTCTTCGCCCAGGGGAAGCTGGTGGGGACGACGCACACGTACATCGGCCAGGAGGCGAACGCGGTCGGGATCGTCGATCACCTCGCTCCGGAGCGCGACGTCGTCTTCTCCAACCACCGCTGTCACGGGCACTACCTCGCCTTCACAGACGACGCGTTCGGGCTGCTCTCCGAGGTGATGGGGAAGGCGACCGGAACGTGCGGCGGCAAGGGCGGGAGCCAGCACCTGTGCAAGGGCAACTTCTACTCGAACGGCGTACTCGGGGAGCATCGTCCCGGTCGCGACCGGAATCGGGCTCGCCGAGAAGAAGAAGGGAACGGGCGCCGTTTCCACCGTCTTCCTCGGCGACGGCACCCTCGGCGAGGGCGTCACGTACGAGTCGCTCAACATGGCGTCGCTCTGGAGGCTTCCCGTGCTCTTCGTGGTCGAGAACAACCACTACGCGCAGTCGACGCCCGTCGAGCTCGAGCTCGCCGGATCGATTGCAGCGCGCGGTGCGGCCTTCGGGATAGAGGTCGCGGAGCTCGACACGACCGACGTCTCGGAGGTACACGAGGCTGCCGGCCGCGCAATCGGTCGGATTCGCGAGACCGGCGAGCCCTATTTCCTCGTGCTGCACACGTATCGCTTCAGCCCGCACTCGAAGGGCGACGACAATCGCGACCTGGCGGAGATCGAGGAGCGCCGGCAGCGCGATCCGCTGAAGATCGCAGGCGAGCGGCTCGACGACAGCCGAGCGCGGCCGGATCGAGGCCGCGTGCGAGCGGCGGCTAGCCGAGACGGTCGCAGCAGCCGAAGCGGCACCCGCAGCAGCGCCGGAGGCGGCATGAGCATGACTCGCTCGCGCAGCGGCGCTGCGTTCAGGTGCTGAACGAGGCGCTGCACGAGGTCTTCGCCGCGCGAGAGGACGTCTTCCTCCTCGGCGAGGACATCCTCGACCCCTACGGCGGCGCCTTCAAGGTGACGCAGGGCCTGAGCGACGCGTACCCGGATCGTGTGCTCACGACCCCGATCAGCGAAGGCGGGATGTTCGGCGTCGCCGCCGGCATGTCGCTCCGCGGCCTCCGCCCGATCCTCGAGATCATGTTCGGCGACTTCATCGCGCTGGGCATGGACCAGGTCGTCAACGGCATCTCGAAGTTCCGAGAGATGTACGACGACCAGGTCACGGTCCCGCTCGTCGTACGCACGCCGATGGGCGGCCGCCGCGGCTACGGCCCGACGCACAGCCAGTCCCTCGAGAAGCTCCTCCTCGGCGTCCCCAACATCTGCGTCGTCGCGGCGAGCGAGTGCCACGACCTCCGCGGCCTCGTGGTGAACGCCGTCGAGGATGAGCGCCCGGTGTTCCTGATCGAGAACAAGCTGATGTACGGCCGGGCCAACCGCAGACCCGAGGAAGGGCATGTCGGCGAGCTCGCCGTGCGCGAGACCGGCGCTCGTTATCCCGCGCTTTCGTTCTCCGGGACCGACTTCTCCGAGGACACGGCGACGGTAGTCACCTACGGCGGCATGGTTCCGGTCGTGCTGGAGGCGGCGACGGAGCTGATCCTCGAGCACGAGATCTTCTGCGAGGTCGTCGCGCTCTCGCAGCTCTTGCCGATGGAGCTCGACCCCGTGCTCGAGTCGGTCGCCCGCACCGGCATCCTCGTCACGGCCGAGGAGGGGACGCTCACCGGCGGCTTCGGCGCCGAGATCGCCGCTCGCGTCCAGGAGCTCGCGTGGAGCGATCTGCGCGGCCCGGTGCGGCGCGTGGCCTCTCGCGACGGGATCATCCCGTCCGCCCGCCCGCTCGAGGACGCGATGCTCCCCGGCGCGCACGACATCGTGGAGGCGATCGTCGCGCTCGAAGCCGTGAGAAGCTAGCGCCCACGTGCACGAGATCGTCCTGACGCGCGAGGACGCGAACACGCGAGTTCGCGCTTCTCGCCGAGTGGCTCGTCGAGGACCGGCAGGAGGTCGCGGCCGGCCAGCCGGTCTGCGTCGTCGAGACGACCAAGGCGACGGTCGAGATCGAGGCCCCGGGGGAGGGAACGCTCGTCCAGCTCTACGACGACGGCGTCGAGGTCGAGCTCGGGAAGACGATCGCGCTCGTGGCCGAGAGCGCCGACGAGCTCGAAGCCGCGCTGGCGCGGCGCGAGCCGAAAGCGGGCGTCTCCGAAGCGAAGCCGGGCGACAGCAAGGCGACGAAGAAGGCGATCGAGCTCGCGGAGCGTCACGGAATCGATCTCGGCACGATCGAGAAGCGCGGCTTCATCACCGAGAAGGACGTCGAGGAGGCGATCGCGCGTCGGACCGCCGACGCGGCTCCGGCCGCGCGGCCCATCCTCGCCGGGGTCTCGACCTCGGGCGTCTCGCTCCCCGCGTCGTTCGACCTCGACGAGAATGAAGGCACCCTCGACGAGGAGTTCCTCGCGTCGCTCAGGTCCGAACCGGACGCGTTCCGCGCGCTCTCGTCCGAGGAGAAGCTCGACCGGTACCGAGCCCACGGAGCGAAGATCGGCGCCGATGTCCTCCTGGCCGAGGGGACGATCGTGGTCGCTCCGCGGATCGTGCTCGAGGACGGCGTCGAGATCGGCCCCGGGGGAACGGTCTGGTGCGAGGAGCTCGTCGCCATCGGCGCTCTCACGCAGTTCGGCGCGAACCTCGACCTCCGCTGCCGTCGGGCGTACATCGGCGCGGGTGTGTGGGCCGGGCGCTCGATTCGCATCGGCGGCGGCGGCCATCGCGACCCGTGGGCGGTCCTCGCCGTCGGGGACCTCGCGTTCATCGGGGACGAGGCCTTCGTGAACGTCTGCCGTCCCGTCCTCATCG
This sequence comes from uncultured Actinomycetes bacterium, assembly GCA_963746435.1. GTDB lineage: Bacteria > Actinomycetota > Thermoleophilia > Gaiellales > Gaiellaceae > GMQP-bins7. The sequence goes on along the minus strand of CAVVAZ010000018.1, from coordinate 17,545 downwards.
GTCGCGAGGCGTTCCTGACCATGCGCTCGCTGATCGTCACCCACAACATCGGCCACTCGGTGCTCGAGGGTTTCGAGAACCGCTTCGCGCCGGTCGTGCTCGAGGATCGCGCGCAGGTCGGGCTCGGCGCGGTTCTCTACGCCGGCTGCCGGATCGGTGCCGAGGCGATCGTCGCGTCGAGCTCCTACGTGGTCGCCGACGTCCCGGCGGGAGCGTTTGCGATCGGCGTTCCGGCGAAGGTCACGGGCAGCGCCCAACACCAGCTTTCTCGCTCGCGCCAGGTCGAGCTCGCGCGCAGGATGATCGACGACCTCCACGAGCTGCTCGCGCTCCGCGGCCACGACGTCTCGGCGGTCAGCGAGGGAGACGTGCGCGGCTTCGAGGTGACGACCGAAGGCGGGGGTGTGCACGTTCTCTTCGCTCCCACGTTCTCGGGTGCCGCCGATCTCCCGGCAGGCGCGAGCGAAACGGTCGTCCTGACGCTCGAGCTGCGCGACGCGGAGGTCCCCGAGCGCACTGCCGTGCTCGACCTCCTCGGCCGCCAGGTACATGGGAGCGGAGGACCGGTGCTCGACTCGGTGCGCGAGTTCTGCCGCAAGCGCGGGATCAGGTTCGAGCCGGGTCCGTGGCGCTACCGGAAAGGCCTGCTTTAGCCAGTACCCGCCTCGCCCGGCGCGGGGTATAGACCGCGGGCGAAAACTGGCGCATTATTCGTCCGCTCCGGTACGAGGCTGGAGCTCCGCCTCAAGGAGGCAACACTGACAAGGCCGCTAGCGAGGGGTCGCTCAGGCTCGGACGCGTCCCGACGCAGCCTGCTTGCCCTCGTCGGGCTCGGCGTTGCCGTCGCACTTGCAGGAGGCGCGGCGAACGGTGTTTCGGCGACCGCCGCGAAGAAGCCGTCGGCCGTCCCCGGGGAGCTGATCGTCGGTTTCAACGAGGGCGTCTCGCAGGGTCAGCAGAACGCGGCCATCGCCCAGGCCGGAGCGAAGAAGCAGAAGGGCTTCCAGCAAATCGGGGCGAGCGTCGTCGAGGTTCCGGAGGCGGAGGCAGCACTGGTGGCCAAGGCGCTCGCGAGCGACCCGCGGGTCCGGTATGTGGAGCCCAACCACGTCGTCTCGCTGCTTGCGGTTCCAGACGATCCCTCGTTCGGCCAGCTCTGGGGCCTCAACAACACCGGGCAGACCGGCGGCACCGCCGACGCGGACATCGACGCGCCTGAGGCCTGGGACACCGAGACGGGCAGCTCGGGCACCGTCGTAGCGGTCAGCGACACGGGCGTCGACTTCAGCCACCCCGATCTCGCGGGTCGGCAGTGGACGAACCCGCTCGATCCGGTGAACGGCGTCGACGACGACGGCAATGGCTTGGTCGACGACGCGACTGGCTGGGACTTCGTCTCGGACGACTCGAATCCCTTCGACGACAACGACCACGGCACGCATGTCTCGGGCACGATCGGCGCGGCGGGGGACAACGGTGTCGGTGTCGCCGGCGTGAACTGGGACGTGAAGATCATGGCGCTCAAGTTCCTCGACGCGACCGGCAACGGGAACACCGCCGATGCGATCGCGGCCACGCTGTATGCCGCCGACCACGGCGCTGCCGTGTCGAGCAACTCGTGGGGAGGAGGCCCCTTCGACCAGTCGCTGCTCGACGCGATCGACTACGGCGCCTCTCGGGGAATGCTCTTCGTCGCTGCCGCGGGCAACGACGGGGCGAACAACGACTCGACAGCCACGTACCCGGCGAACTACGCCTCGGAGGCGATCGTCTCGGTCGCCGCCACCGACCACAACGACTTGATCGCGTTCTTCTCCAACTACGGGGCGAAGACCGTCGACCTCGGCGCTCCCGGCGTGAACATCCTCTCGACTACGCCAGGGAACACGTACCAGTCCTTCAGCGGCACCTCCATGGCGACCCCGCACGTGTCGGGAGTCGCCGCGCTCGGCAAGTCGCTGCTTCCCGGGCGCTTCTCCGTACGCGCTCAAGGCCCTCCTGCTCGGCTCGGTCGACCCAAACGCCTCGCTGACCGGCAAGACACGGACGAACGGCCGGTTGAACGCGGCGAGTGCCGTGTCGTGCCTCGGCGAGCCCGAGGTCGTGCTCGAGGCTCCGGTCGGTGGCTTCAAGGCCTCGCTCGGCGAGCCGTTCGAGATATCCGTGATCGGCGCGAACTGCGCCGCTCCTGCCGGTCTCGGCAACGTGACCGTGACGGTGAACGGAGCGACCGTCGCCATGTCCGCCGCAAACCCCGACACAGGTCTCTACAGCGGCATCTACACGCCGACGGTCGAAGGGCCGGTGACCGTCACCGCCCAGGTTCGGGTCGGAACCGAGACCGCGACGCAGACCGTCAACGGGACCGCAGCGCTCAACTACGCCTGCAGCGAGATCACCGATACCTGGGTGGACGTCACCCCCGGAACGAGGCTCACGACCGCCAGCAACTCGGACGACGCCTTCTCCACTCTCAACATCACCTTCCCGTTCAGCTTCTACGGCCAGACGTACACGACCGCCTACGTGTCCTCGAACGGGTTCCTTACGCTGGGCTCGAGCGCCGGCGCGGACACCCCCGGGAACGCTTCGATTCCGAATCCGGCCGCTCCCAACGGTGTCGTCGCCGCTTTCTGGGACGACCTCAATCCTGCGTCGGCCGGCGACGTCTACGCCGGGCTGACCGGAGCCGTGGGGTCGCGAGTGCTGCACGTCGAGTGGTTCAACGTGCCGCACTTCACGCTCTTCGGCTCGAGCGGTCTCGCGACGTTCGAGATGTCGCTCTACGAGGCGAGTGGAGAGGTCCGCTACCGCTACCTCGACACCGACCTCGGGAATTCGAGCTGGAACGCAGGTGCTTCGGCCACCGCCGGGATGGAGAAGGTGGACGGCTCGTTCGGCAAGGAGGTTTCCTTCAACCGGCCCACGCTGACGAACGGCAAGGCGATCAGCTGCCAGCTCGGCGTTCCTCCTCCGCCGCCTGCGCCGACTATCACGACGACCGCACTGGACGACGCGACCCGGACGCAGGCGTACAACGAGACGCTCGTCGCTACCGGGGGCACCCCGCCGTACACGTGGTCGGTCAGCGCAGGAAGCCTGCCGCCCGGCCTCTCGCTCGATCCGGCCAGCGGCGCGCTCACCGGGACTCCGAGCGCCGCCGGAAGCTACTCGTTCACTGCGCGCGTGCTCGACAGCCAGTCGCAGTCGGACACGCAGGCACTCTCGATCGCAGTCGCCGATCCTCTGGCGATCACCACCACAAGCCTGTCCGGGGGCACGGTCGGCCAGGCGTACTCGCAGACGGTCGCCGCGACCGGAGGTGCGACGCCGTACACGTGGTCGGTCGCCTCGGGCGCCCTGCCGCCGGGGCTCGGGCTGAACTCGGGCACGGGTGCGATCTCCGGCACCCCGACGACCGCCGGAAGCTACGCCTTCACGTTGCAGGCCACCGACGCCGGCAACCCGGTGCGGACGGACACGCAGGCGCTTTCCATCTCGGTCGTGGGCGATCCGCCCTCGATCACGACGGCGAGCCTCGCGGACGGGACGACGACGCAGGCGTACAGCCAGACGCTCGCCGCGACGGGTGGAAGCGGCGCGTACACCTGGTCCGTCGCCGCCGGCAGTCTTCCGCCGGGTCTGTCGCTCGACCCCTCGACGGGCGCCTTGAGCGGTACGCCGACCGCGACCGGGAGCTATCCCTTCACGGCGCAGGTCACCGACAACCTGTCCCAGTCGGACACGCAGGCACTGTCGATCGCAGTCGCCGATCCTCTGGCGATCACCACCACAAGCCTGTCCGGGGGCACGGTCGGCCAGGCGTACTCGCAGACGGTCGCCGCGACCGGAGGTGCGACGCCGTACACGTGGTCGGTCGCCTCGGGCGCCCTGCCGCCGGGGCTCGGGCTGAACTCGGGCACGGGTGCGATCTCCGGCACCCCGACGACCGCCGGAAGCTACGCCTTCACGCTGCAGGTCACCGACGCGGGCAACCCGGTGCGGACGGACACGCAGGCGCTCTCGATCGCCGTCGCCCCGGCCGGCCCGACACAGGTGACGGCGGCGCCGAACGGGACGACGATCCTCACCGGCACGTTGCGCTCCGGCACGGCTTCCGGCCTCGCAGCGGACGACAACGCCTACTACGAGGTGAACTCGACCTCGAGCGGCCAGCGAACGACGGCCTGGTACGGGAGCTTCACCGGCGTCACGAACTCGCTCTCGGGCCTGAGGGTGAGCTACACGGGCAAGAACTCGCGCTCGTGCACGCAGACCGTCATGATCTGGCGCTGGACGACCAGCTCGTGGGTGCAGCTCGACTCGCGCACGGTCGGTACGACCGAGGTGGCGATTGCGAATCTCGCTCCGGGCGGAGCGCAGGCCGACTATGTGAGCGGCACCACTGGTAACGGAGAGTTGCGCGTCCGCGTTCGCTGTCGCACCAACGCGGGCTCGTTCTTCTCGAGCGGCGACCTGCTGCGGATCACGTACCAGCGGCCGTAGCTGCGCCGAGCACGAATCGCCAACCGCTCGCCGAGTAGGCTCCGCGGCATGGCCGGATCCGCCGCGGTCGAGCGTCTCGCCCAGCTCGCGCTCTTCGCCGACCTCCGCTGGCCGGAGCTCGAAGCCGTCGCCCACACCTTCGAGGAAGAGGTGTTCGGCGAGGGCCAGAGGGTGCTGCGTCAGGGCATCTCCGGCGGTGCCTTCTACGTCGTTCTCGAGGGGGAGGCGGCGGTCGTCATCGACGGGCAGGAGCGCGCGCGTCTCGGCCGGGGAGAGTTCTTCGGCGAGATCTCGGCGCTGACGGGCGGGGTGCCGGTCGCCGACGTTCGCGCGGAGACGCTCCTCCGCTGCCTCGCGCTTCCCGGGTCCCGCAGCTCGAGGCGTTCCTGCTCGACCACCCGGCGGTCATGCTGCGGATGCTCCAGGCCGAGTCTCGCCGGCTGCGCGACTCCAGCCGTTGGCAGTGACGGAGAGCGAGCGTCCGAGCCCTCCGGGCGAGTACGGCGTCGTCGTCGTCGGTAGTGGGCCGGGCGGACTGCAGACGAGCTACTGCCTGAAGCGCCTCGGCATCGACCACGCGGTCGTGTCTGCGGACGACGGCCCCGGCGGGATGTTCCGGCGCTTCCCGCTCTTCGAGAGGCTGATCAGCTGGACGCACGCGAGCGCGGATGCGGCTCTCGGGACCCGCGAGTACGAGGCCCACGACCAGAACAGCCTGGTCGCGGACGAGCCCGAGCTCGGCGCGCAGGTCGCCGCGCGAATCGCGGAAGGGAGCCGCCGCCCGTCTCGCGACGAGATGGAGGCTGCGCTGCGCTCCTTCGCCGAGCAGGCCGCGCTGCCCGTGCGCTACGGGTGTCGCTGGGAGTCCACGCGCCGGGAGGACGGCGCGGTGGTCCTCGGCACGAGCGACGGCGAGTACCGCTGCAAGGCCGCGGTGTTCGCCGTGGGAATGACCGAACCGTGGGTGCCGCCGATCCCCGGCCTCGAGCCCGAGCATCACTACGTCAATGTCGAGAGCACCCCCGAGCGCTACCGGGACCGGCGCGTCGTCATCGTCGGCAAGCGGAACTCGGCCTTCGAGGTCGGCGAAGCGATCGTTCGGCAGGGACTGCGTGAGCTCACGCTCGTGTCGCCTCGTCCGCCCGACCTTGCCCGACTCGCGCGCTCGCCGCTCCGTCCCTGGTACCTGACCCCGTACGACGAGCACGTTCGTGGCGCGCCGGGGCGCTTCGTGCTGAACGCCTCGGTCGAGCGCGTCGAGCGCCGCGAGGACGGGTACGTCGTCCACGCCCACGATCCGACACGCTCGGAGCCCCTTCTGCTCGAGGCCGACGACGTCATCGCGGCAACTGGCTTCGAGGCGCCGCTCCAGGACCTGCGGGAGCTCGGCGTCGCAACGCTTCTCGATGGGCGCTTGCCCGCGCTCACGCCCTTCTGGGAGAGCGTCACCGTGCCGGGCCTGTTCTTCGCCGGCAACGTCAGCAACGCCGCGTCCGGGCTTCGCAAGCACGGGGTCGCGAGCCTCTCGAGCATGGTCTGCGGGTACCGCTACAACGCCCGCGTTCTCGCCAGGCACCTTGCGGAGGCGGTCTTCGGCCTCTCGCCAGAGCGCCCACAGCTCGCGCCCGCGCAGGTCGGGCCGTACCTGATCCGCGAGTGGAACCATGCGCCCGAGCTCGCGTTCCAGAAGGGCTACCTCGCACGCGTGCTCACCCTCGGCGACGAGGGATTCGCGGACGAGGGAATCCAGCCGCTCGAGGTGTTCGTCGACGGCGAGCGCGAGGGAGTCGCCGCGACGCTCGAGTTCGACGAGGAAGAGACGATCAGGCCGGTGGTCTACCTACGGCGGAAGGGCCAGCTCCGCGAGGTCGCTCTCCCGCCGCATCCGCTGCGGCGGTACGACGGGCTCGTCTACCGCGCCGAGCTCGAGCGTCTGCTCGGCCCGCTCCTCGAGAGCTAGGACGCCGCGGCAGGCTCGGGCACTGGCGGCAGCGGGGCGGCTGTCCAGGGCGGCAGCGTGTCCAGAAGCGCACGGACCGCCGGCTCGGAGCCCCGGATCGAGACGGCGTCGAAATCGCGGTCGACCACGAGGCGGAAGAATGCTGCAGCGTCGCCTTCGACGACCGCATCGGGCTGCTCGGCACCTTCCTCTCGTACGTCGCCCGCGTCGAGTGTCGCTGTCTCCTCGCCGATCCGAAACTCGATGCACGCCTCGGTCGCCTGCGCCGGAAACGCCATTCGCAGCGCGCCGGCGAGCCACCCCGGCTGGAGCTCGTCCTCGGCGGACGGCGGCCCGAGTGAGCGAGCGCCCCAGTGCGCGAGCTGATGCAGCACGGGCCTGAGCTCGTTGCCGTACTCGGTGAGCTCGTACACCGTCGACGCGGCGGGCGGTGGAAGCTGGCGCCGCCTCACGACACCGCCCCGCTCGAGGTCGCGAAGCCTGGAGGCGAGAATGTTCGTTCCGCAACCGTCGAGCCGGCAGTGGAGATCGGAGTATCGGAGCGGCCCGTGCTCGAGGAGCTCGCGGACCACGAGCAGCGACCACCGCTCGCCGACGAGGTCGAGGGCGTGTGCGACGGGGCAGTACTGGTCGTAGCTCTTCGCCATGCCGACGATTGTAGAGCATGTACTTGCTGATTGGAAGAGTTCACTTGCATTTTGCAAGTAGGAGCTGTAGTATCGCAACCTTCTTCTCGACACTCAGCTCGTAAGGGGATCAAGCATGGTTGCTTCGGAACGCACGAAATGGCTCGCTCTGGCGCTTCTCTGCGCCGTCCAGTTCATGGTGGTGCTCGACGTCGCCATCGTGAACGTCGCACTACCGTCGATTCAGCTCGACCTCGGCTTCTCGCAGGAGAACCTGCAGTGGGTGATCAGCGCCTACGCGCTCGTCTTCGGCGGGTTCCTGCTGCTCGGAGGCCGACTCGCCGACATCATCGGGCGCAAGCGCGTCTTCATGGCGGGTCTCATTGTCTTCTCGATCGGCTCACTCCTTTGCGGTCTCGCGTGGAGCGACGAATCGCTCATCGCCGCTCGTGCGCTCCAGGGTCTCGGCGCGGCGACGATCACGCCGTCCGCGCTCGCGATCCTGACCACGACCTTCACCGAAGGGCGAGAGCGCAACATCGCTCTCGGAGCCTGGGGCGCGGTTGGAGGTTTCGGGGCCGCTGCGGGCGTGCTGCTGGGCGGCATCCTCACCGATCTCCTCTCGTGGGAGTGGATCTTCTTCGTCAACATCCCCGTCGGGGTCGCGGGACTCGTGCTCGCGCCGATCCTGCTCGCAGAGAGCCGGGACGCTCACGGTCAGAGCCATGACGTGCCGGGCGCGGTGCTCGTCACGGCCGGCCTCAGCTTGCTCGTGCTCGGGATCACCCAGGGCCAGCAATGGGGATGGGGCTCGGTTGAGACGATCGGTGTCTTCATCTCCTCCGCGGTGCTGCTGGTCGCCTTCCTGCTCTGGGAGCAGCGACAGCGGGACCCGCTCATGCCCTTGTCGATCTTCCGGCTCCAGACGCTCGCTGCGGCGAACGTGGCCGGATTCGTCATGGGCACGGTGCTCTTCTCGATGTTCCTGATCCTGACGCTCTACATGCAGCAGGTGCTTGGCTTCTCGGCTTTGAAGACGGGCTTCGGGTACCTGGCCGTCGCCGGCACTGCGGTGATCTGGGCGAACGTGGCTGCGGTCGCGGTGAACCGGGTGGGCGTCAAGCCGGCGCTGATCTTCGGAATGAGCATGCTCACCGTCGGGCTCCTCTACTTCACCCAGGTGTCCGTCGGCGGCTCCTACTGGGCCGACCTCTTCCCGGGCTTCCTCCTCCTCGGGGTCGGGATCCCGTTCGCGTTCGTCCCGATCACGATCGCGGCCCTTGCGGGCACGAAGCCTCAGGAGGCGGGTCTCGCGTCGGGGTTGATCAACACGACGCAGCAGATCGGCGGCGCCGTGGGCATCGCCCTCCTCTCGACGATCGCGGTCTCCACGACGGACGACGCCGTCGCGAGCGGCGCATGCGGTGCCGGTCGCGCTGACCGACGGCTTCGTCAATGCGTTCTGGGCCGGCGCGGCCATCGCCTTCGTCGGCGTTCTCGTCTCGATCTTCCTCGTCCGCGGTCGCGACCTGCAGTCGCAGGAGGCGGTCATCGGCGAGCCGGCTTTCGAAGCCGGAGCGGCGTAGCTCACGCGAGACTCAGGCGCGCTCGGCGCGCCTGAGTCTCGGCTGCGTTCGTCAGTCGATGTTCCCGCAGGACGTGTACGTCTCGAGGTCGTCGTCCGACATGTGCAGGTTGATCGCGTAGTCCGAGTCCTGCAGATCCTGGAGCGACACGTCGACCGTCGTCGTGGAAGTGCCACTCGCGACGTTCGGAAGGCCGAACGCGGGTGTGGGATTGAGGTCGTCGCCGCAGTTGCCCTCGTGGATGTGGGCGGGTTGCGAGTCGGACACCGGATCCGTGATCTCGATCGTGACGGTCGTCTGGTCACCACTTGCCGTGAGCGTCGCCGTACCTTCCTGGCCTGAGCCGTCGACCTCGGCGAGCTCCACCGTCACGTCGTCGCTGCCGGCATCGTCGTCGTCGCCGCCGCAACCGGCGACAGCCACCAGCGCCGAGCGCGACGGCGAACGGAGCGATGACTTTCGTGAGTTTGCGCATGCTCGAACTCCCTTCTCGTTGGGACGGGGCGCTTGGGCCCCGCGTGTGCAGAGGAACCCGTTCAGTTCTTCGAGCTGGATCTCCGATCGGATCGGATCTCACGAGTCCGTGGTGCCGCGTGTGTGCTCGGTCTCCACCGGCGACAGCACCTGTGTGCGGCGGGCGGCGAGACGCTCGTCCGCCACTCGGTTCCGTGCTCGGGCGAGCGAGGCGGTGCGCGCCTGCTCGCGCGCGGCGATCTCGGCGTCGAGCTCGTGCATGCGCTCGCGGAGCGAGCTGACCGCGGCCTCGTCTTCGCGGTACGCGGCGTCGCCCAGCGCTGCCTGCGTCCGCTCGCGATCATGCCGTAGCGCCCGCAGCTCCCCTCGCAGGCGGATAAGGTCGCGACCCGTCCTCGTCCACGCCTTCGTGGAGCCGGCGGTGAGGCTCGTCCAGCCGCGCACGCGAGCGCTCGCCGTCACCGCGCCGCGCGCCACCGAGCTCGCCGGATCGCGCTCCGCCGCGCCGTAGAAGAGGACGAAGGCGGCGATGGCAGCCGCGAGCAGCACAATCCCGATGATCGTGCTCGCCGCGACGAGTGCCACCACTGCCCCGAGGAGCAGGACGCAGCCGAGCACGAAAGCGGCAACGGGCGAGAGCACACCGAAGAGCCGTGGCGGCGCGACGGAGTACGCGACGGTCACGTCGTCTTCGGAAAGTTTTCTCCCGCAGGCGGCGCAGAAGCTGGCGTCGGGAGGATTGGTCGAGCCGCATGCCAAGCACGTCGTGAGCGCTCGTTCACGCTCGCCCGGTACCCGTTTGCGTTGCCGCTTACACCTCTGGCGATCGGGGGACCCCCTCGAACCCGTCCGAATCGCGCGGGTAGCCGCTCCACCGACGATCAGTCCGTGGCGTGCTTTGCGCACGTCTCCGCCTGCGACGGAGCGGGCTCACGCGTGCACTACCCTCCGGGTCGTGGTCGAAGCCGACGCGAGAGTCCTCGTCTCCGGTAGCTCGGGGCACCTGGGCGAAGCGCTCGTTCGCACGCTCCGCGACCAGGACGTCGACGTCGTGGGTCTCGACGAGCTGGACTCGCCGTTCACGACCGTCGTGGGGTCGATTACCGACCGAGTCCTGGTGCGACGGTGCCTGAAGGGTGTCGATGCGATCCTCCACACGGCGACTCTGCACAAACCTCATGTCGCCACCCACACCCGGCAGCAGTTCGTCGACACGAACGTCACGGGGACGCTCAACCTGCTGGAGGAGGCGGTGGCGAGCGGCGTGCGACGCTTCGTGTTCACCAGCACCACCAGCGCATTTGGTCGCGCGCTGACGCCGCCGTCCGGGGCACCGGCCGCCTGGATCACCGAGGACGTCGCTCCGGTCCCCAGGAACATCTACGGAGTGACGAAGGTCGCGGCGGAGGATCTTTGCGAGCTCTTCCATCGAGACCACGGCCTCCCCTGCCTCGTCCTGCGCACCTCCCGCTTCTTTCCGGAGCCGGACGATCGCGAGGAGGTGCGGGCGGGTTATGACGACGGGAACGCCAAGGCCAACGAGCTTCTCTATCGCCGGGTGGACCTCGAGGATGCCGTGACGGCCCACCTCGCCGCTCTCGAGCGGGCGGCGGCGATCGGATTCGGCAGGTACATCATCAGCGCCACGACACCTTTCACGCGCGAGCATCTCGCCGAGCTGACGGCTGATGCCCCAGGGGTCGTCGCGCGCCTCTTTCCCGGCTTCCAAGCGGAGTACGCGCGCCGGGGATGGCGGATGTTTCCGAGCATCGAGCGCGTGTACGTCAACGCCAGAGCACAGACCGAGCTCGGCTGGCGTCCGCGCCACGACTTCGCCCATGTCCTCGAGTGCCTCGCGGCCGGCGAGGATCCCCGCAGTCCGCTGGCACGAGCGGTCGGGTCGAAGGGCTATCACCGCCGCGCGTCGGCCGCCGACGCCTTCCTGGAGCTGGAGGTCTGACACCAGGTGTTGCGCGACTCGCCCGCGCGTAAGCTGAACCGCATGTCAGGAATGGCGATCCGTCTTCGCGGTGTCGTGAAGCGCTACGGCTCGATCACCGCCGTGGATCACCTCGATCTCGACGTACCGGAAGGCACCTGCGTCGGTCTGCTCGGTCCGAACGGTGCCGGCAAGTCGACGACGATGCGATTGCTGACGGCTCAGTCGATCGCGGACGAAGGGGAGCTCGAGCTGCTCGGCTTCAAGCTCCCGGAGGAGTCGAAGCAGGCCCGCGCGCTGCTCGGCGTCGTACCGCAGCTCGACAACCTCGACACGACGTTGACCGTGGAGCAGAACCTGCTCGTGTTCACGCACCTCTATCGCATCCCCCGCTCCGAGCGACGCGCCGCGATCGAGCGGGGCCTCGAGATGGCAAAGCTCCGCGACCGGCGCGACACGCGCGTGGACAAGCTCTCGGGAGGGATGCGTCGGCGCCTGCTGATCACTCGCGCGCTCGTCCATCGGCCGCGGCTCGTCCTCCTCGACGAGCCCACGGTCGGGCTCGACCCGCAGGTGCGGCAGGAGCTCTGGGCGCTCATCGACGCATTGCGCACGGAAGGCACGACCATCCTCATGTCGACCCACTACATCGAGGAAGCGGAGCGCCTCGCGGACACGGTGCTGATCATGTCGCACGGCAGCGCGGTGGCAGCGGGCGCGCCCTCCGAGCTCGTCAGGGAGCACGCCGGTGACGAGGTGCTCGAGGTCTACGGCCCTCCCGCGCGCCTCGCCGAGGTCGAGGCCGAGGCGCGGGCCGCCGGCATGCGCACCCGCCGGACCGGGACGAGCGTCTCGGTTCTCGGCGTCGAAGCGGCGAACGGATTCGAGCTCGACGGCGAGCGGCGCCCGGCCAACCTCGAGGACGTCTTCGTCCTGCTCACGGGCGAGGAGATCGCTGATGGCGGCCCCAACCAGTCTGACACGGTCGAGGCGCGCGCGCGAGGTTGGGTCGGCTCGAGCGATCCGCGCTCACGGGCGTCCTCGTGCGGGAGATCGTGAACTACTCGTCGTACTGGAAGTCGAGCACCTTCTCGTCGACGGTCGAGCCCACGATCTACCTGCTGGCGTTCGGCTTCGGCTTCGGCTCGCTCGTGAGCACGATCGGCGGCTACGACTACGTCGACTTCGTCGGAACCGGGACGGTGGCGACGGCGGTGCTGTTCTCGAGCGCTTTCCCGGCGATGTTCGGGACGTTCGTCAAGTACCAGTTCCAGCGCACCTACGACGCGATCCTCGCGGCGCCCGTCGACACCGAGGAGCTCGTGACCGCCGAGGCGCTCTGGATCGCGACGCGGGCCGGCGTTTACGGCTGCGTTCCGATGCTCGTGGCGATGGTGTTCGGGCTCGATCCGTCGTGGGGCATGCTCGCCGTGCCCTTCATCGCCTGGATCGCCGGCTTCGGCTGGGCGTGCTTCGGGATCTCGGTCGCCGGCTACTCGAAGTCGTTCGAGAACTTCAACTACGTGGTCAGCGCGGTGCTCACCCCGCTCTTCCTCCTGGCCGGCTCGTTCTTCCCGCTCGACGAGTTCCCGCGCTGGGCCCGGGTGCTCGCCGCCCTCAATCCGCTCCACCACTGCGTCGTGCTGGTTCGCAACGCCGTGTTCGGATTCGACGGCTGGGAGGATCTGCTCCGGGTGGGCGGGCTCGTCGTGTTCGGGCTCGTCGTCTGGCGCATCGCAATCAATGCGATGACCCGCAAGCTGATCGACTAGCGCATGACATCGGGGGCGGGCTCGAGAGCGGGGCGGCGCGACGACCCCGCGTTTCCGGGCGGTCGCGTGGCGAGCACCGATCCGACGAGCACGAGCGCGAACCCCACGCCCATGCCGAGCGTGAAGCGCTCGTCGAGGATCGCGACGCCGAGCACCGCCGCGACCGCCGGGTTCACATAGGTGAACACCATGGCTTTCACGGGTCCGACTTCGGCGATCAGCGCGAAGAAGACGAGGAATGCGATCGCGGTGCAGACGACGGCCAACCCGACGACCGACCCGATCACCGTCGCCGACGGCATCTCCTCGGGGATGCTGAACGCCGCGATCGGGAGATAGACGAGGGCCGTGATGCCTAGTGCCGCGGCGATCACGCCGAGCGCGGGCACGCCGGCGAGGTAGCGTTGCAGGATCACGGGGCCGGTCGCGTAGCAGATCGCCACGAGACCCATTGCGGCGAGCGACAGTACGCTCGCTCCCTCCAGATTCACGCCCACGATCGCGGCGACGCCGATCAGGCCGAGCAGGAGCCCTAGCCCGCTCTGAACACCAAGTCGCTCGCGAGCGCCGCTTGTTCTCGCGATCACGGCAACGACGAGTGGTACGGCTGCGATCAGCAATCCCGTGAGTGAGCTCGAGATGCGCTGCTCGGCTATCCCGAGCAAGAGCCACGGGATCGCGATCTCGACGGCCGTGAAGGCGAGCACCGGGACCCAGTGCCGCACGATCGGGCGCAGCTCGTTCCGCGCGATCGCGATCGGCAGCAGGAGGAGGGCCGCTATCGCCGTGCGAGCGAGCACGAGCATGGCGGGGCTGAGATCGGCCACTGCGACCTTGATCAGGAGATACGGGATCCCCCAGAGCACGCACATCGCGGCGAACAGCACCCACCCTCGCCTGCTCATTCCCGAACGCTACGGATTTCGGCCCGCGTTACGCGATCACGGTTCCTACTCAAGCCATCAGCCGAGCGAATCTTCGAGGTTGCAGGTCGAGCCGTCGCTGGCGCCGGGAACCGACTCCACGAGCCCGGTGTACGAATCTCGAGTGTCGACCCGACTCGCCCTGCTGTCGGTGGCCGGCGCGCTGGCTCTGGGAGCCAGTGGCGCGCCTTCGCCTGTCACGCTTGCAGCGCCGGCAAAGGTCATCGCGGGTATTCCCTTGACGGTGACCGTCCGTGCGGCACCGCCTCCGCGTGGCGCTGTATCGGTGCGCGCGACAGCTGGCGCTCAGCGAGTCCTCGTGCGCGCCCGCGGCACCCGCGGCGTCTATCGCGCGACTGTGAAGTTCCCGGCGCCCGGATTGTGGACGCTCGCGGCCCGCGTCGCCGGCCGCGATCGTGCTGTGCGCACGATTCGGGCGGTCTCGCCACCGATCGTGCACCCGTTTGCGGTGACGGTGGCATCCGGCGCCGTCTTCGTCGCCGACGGGGCAAACGGCCGCATCGTCCGCATCGGCTCGCGTGGGGCCGTCGTGTACGCGGCGGGGTTGGTCGAGCCGACCGGCCTCGCTCCCGACCGCAGCGGCGGCCTCTACGCGGCCGACTTCACGGCGGGAGTGGTCCGACGAGTCGCTCGGTCAGGCACGGTCTCGGCTTTGGCGAGGCTGCCAGAGGTGACCTCGATCGCGGCAGCGGGCGACGACGTGTACGCGGTGTCCCTTGGGGGCGTCCTCGCGAGGATCTCCAGTCGCGGCGACGTGACCGCCATTGCCGTTCGCGGCGGTCTCGATCGCCCGCACGGCATCGCTCTCGACCGCGACGGAAGCTTGTTGATCGCGGAGGACTCACGACGCGTGCGCCGCGTCGACCCCGCCACCGGGCGGGCGACACTCATCGTCGGCGACGTGGACACGAACAAGGTCGCGGTCGCCCGGGACGGAACGCTCTACCTTGCCGGCGCGACCTTGACCGGCGGTAGCTTGCGGCGGCTCTCGACGGCGGGTGCTCTCTCGACGCTGATCAGCGGTCTGCGCGTCAGCGACGTGGCGGTCTTGCCGGACGGCGACCTCGTGATCACGACGGTCGAGCCGGGTGCCGTGTTGCGCGTCGATCCGCGCTCTGGCGCCAGCGCGCCGTACGCACCGTAGAGCGAGAAGCCAGCTCTGCACGGCCGTACAATCGATCGATGCCCACGCATATCACTGCTCCCACGCGGGTCGAGGCAGCGGGCGACCCACCGAAGCAGATCGACGAGTTCGTCGGCCGGGTCAACTCGCGCACCGACGCCGTGAGCATCGCCCGGATGGTCAGTCCGCCCGGTTGGGAGGAGCCTGCACAGACCCCGGAGTTCGACGAGTACACGGTCGTGCTGCGCGGTCTCGTGCGCGTCGAGCACGATGGCGGCGCGATCGACGTGCGGGCCGGCGAGGCTGTCGTCACGCACGCAGGAGAGCGGATCCGCTACTCGACGCCGGGCGAGGGCGCCGAGTACATCGCGGTCTGTCTTCCGGCGTTCTCGCCGGACACCGTCAAGCGCGACCTAGTCCGAACCGTCCGTGTTCGCGTACTCCGAGCCGGTACTCGACCGCTTCCCGACCATCGTGGGCGGCGTCTTGCACGCCCGTGGCGTCGTCCACGGCAGCCCGCAGGGGGAGCTCCGGCAGCTCTTCCGCGACGAGCAGCAGCGCACGCTCGGGCGGATCGGCGACAGGCCACTCGCGGAGCTCCCCAGCATCGCCGCCTGGCGACGTGCGTTCAGCACCTTCGGGGTCGAGCCGACGCGCTACCGCAGCGCCGCCGAGGCTCTCCTGCGCCGGTTGACGAAGCAAGGCGAGATTCCGAGCCTCAACGCGCTCGTCGATCTCGGCAACCTCGTCAGCATCCGTTACGGCCTCCCGGTCGCCGTGTTCGATCAGCGCAGCGTGACCGGCTCGACCGCGGTGCGCTTCGCGGAGGGGGACGAGTCGTTCACAGATCTCGGCGGCGACGGCTCTGCCAGCCGGCCGGAGCCGGGAGAGGTGATCTTCGTCGACGACGCAAGCCGCGTCAGCGCGCGCCGCTGGTGCTGGCGCCAGAGTGCCGAGAGCGCGGCGCGCGCCGATACGACCGAGATCCTCGTCACGGTGGAGGGACACCACGATGCGGCGGCCGAGGACGTTCCCCGTGCGGTCGACGATCTTCGCGAGCTGCTCGACCGCTATGCGGGAGAGCCGGACCGTCGGCGCAGCGGTGCTTACGCCGGAACAGCCGATCTTTCACGGACTCGCCGCGAGCTGACGCTCGAGCACGTGCAGGCTGTGCGGAAGCCTCTTTCGCCTTGCTTTCGGCCGAGCATCGCGCTGCTCGGGAGCCGATCGACGCTTCGGACGTCGGCTGGTAGTGGGTTGGCTCCACGTGCAAGAGTGCCAGCTCACAGATCGAGGAGATGACGCTGGAAGCCCGCCCGACGTACCCAGTCCGGATCGAGGGACGGCTCGACCCGCGAGCTGAGCCGCTGGCTGTGGCTCGTCAAGTGGCTGCTGGCGATCCCCCACTACATCGTGCTCGCGTTCCTGTGGCTGACGGTCCTCGTCCTGACGATCGTCGCGTTCTTCGCGATCCTCTTCACCGGGCGGTACCCGCGCGGCATCTTCGACTTCAACCTCGGCGTCTTCCGCTGGACCTGGCGGGTCGCCTTCTACTCGTACGCCGCGCTTGGCACCGACCGGTACCCACCGTTCACGCTCGACGACGTGCCCGACTATCCGGCGCGGCTCGACGTCCCATATCCGGAGCAGCTGTCGCGCGGGCTCGTGCTCGTCAAGTCGTGGCTGCTCGCGATCCCGCACTACATCGTCGTGGGGATCTTCCTCGGCGGTGGGAGCTACGCCGCGTCCCAGAGTCGACGAGTGGGTATGGGGCATCGGGTTCGAGACCGGCCTGATCGGCCTGCTTGTCTTCTTTGCCGGCATCGCGCTGCTGTTCACCACGCGGTATCCACGCGGGATCTTCGATTTCGTGCTCGGGCTGGACCGCTGGGTGGCACGTGTCGCGGCGTACGTGCTCCTCATGCGGGACGAGTACCCGCCGTTCCGCATCGATCAGGGCGGCAGGCCCGAGGAGGCCTTGCCCGCACACGACGTCGTCGCCGAGCCGCGTCGCCGAGCCTCCGACAGCCACCGCGGGTGGAGGAACAGCGGGCCGAGTCGTACTCATCGTGGTCGGCGTCGTCGCGGGAGTCATCGCGCTCGGCCTGCTCGCGGGTGGTTGTGCACTCGTTGCTGTCGACCGGACGCAGCGCGACGACGACGGCTTCCTCATGTCGCCGAGCCAGGAGCTCGCGACGCCGACCTACGCCGTCGTCTCCGAGGACGCGGACATCGACACCGATGGCGCCGAGTGGGCGCTCGACACCTTCCTCGGCACCGTCCGCATCCGCAGCGAAAGCGATCGCGCGGTGTTCGTCGGGATCGCTCCCGCCGCCGAGGTCGACCGCTATCTCGAGGGTGTCGAGCACGACGTCGTGGACGATCTCGACTCGACCGGAGACCCGGAGTACTCGCGTCGTGCAGGAAGCGCACCCTCCGAGCCCCCGGGCAGCGAGACGTTCTGGGCTGAGTCGGTCGCGGGCCAGGGAGAGCAGACGCTCGACTGGGAGCCCGAAGACGGCGACTGGCGGGTCGTCCTGATGAACGAGGACGCATCACGCGGCGTGTCCTCGGAGATGAGCATTGGCGCGGAGCTCGACACCATCCTCTGGATC
>CAVVAZ010000017.1:0-196658 GCA_963746435.1 uncultured Actinomycetes bacterium | reverse complement strand
ATCGTCGTGGCCGCCGTGAGTCCGTGCCCGGAGCGAACCTCTCGCGGTCGCGTCCGGGACCAGAAGAGCACGCCGCCGGGGCGAAGGTGCACGGCGGCGGTCTCGATCGCCGCCCGCAGGTCGCTCTCGGTCGTCAGGTACGAGCACGGCGTCGTGGACGAAGCACCGCGTCGAATGTGCGCCCGAGCCGGAGCGTTCGCATGTCGCCTTGAACGTGCTCGCACTCGGGATTGAGCGACCGGCTCAGCGCGAGCATCTCGGGCGAGAGATCGGTGAGCGTGCAGCGGAACCGCTGCTTCAGGTGACTGGCGTTGTTGCCGCCGCCCGAGCCGAGCTCGAGAAGGTCGACGCCGGACCGTCGGCCACGTCGTCGACGACGCGCACGACGAAGTCCGCCTCCTCCGCGTAGTCCGACGGGTGCGTCAGGAGGTGGAACCAGGGCGCGAGGTCGGAGTACATGCGCATCGGCTCGAGGGCGTGGGAGAGCCTCGCGGCTCCCCCCGTTGACGCATGCGCTGGAGAGGACTTGAACCTCCACGACCGCAATGGCCACCAGGCCCTCAACCTGGCGCGTCTACCAATTCCGCCACCAGCGCGTGTAGTAGAGTCTAGCCGCGGGGTCTCTAGGCGAGAAGGCGGAAGAGGATGACCGTGTTGAGGGCGAACGCCGACCGCGACGGCGACCGTCAATCGCGTCAGGTTCTTCTCGACGATGTGAGTTCCGCCCTGCGAGTGCGGCGTGAACCCGAGGCCGCCCATGCCAGCCTCGCGCCCCGAGTGCATCAGAACGAGCGTGACGGACACTGCGGCCAGGAGCACCTGGAGCACCGCCGAGATCTGGAGCCAGAACGCGAGAACGCCGATCATCGTGGCGCGAGGATACCTGTAGCCTCCTCGCGTGATCGAGGGCGCACGAACGCGAATCCAGAAGCTCCTGGTCACCGGAGACAACCGCCTGAAGCAGGGCGTGGACCCCGAGAAGGTGCGCGAGAACTACGAGGAAGCGCTCGCGGTCGCGCGCGAGGCGGGGCTCGAGGACGCCGTTCGTCCGCTCGTGGAGATCAGGCTCGCGGATCTCGAGCGGCTCGGAAGAGGATCTCCTCCACCCGAGCCGCCTGCAGCTTGACGTCGTGCGCGGCGGCGGCCTCGCGGGCGGCAAGGTTCGGCCTCGGTAGCGACGCCGCCGCACCGAGCGCGTCCACCAGTGCGTCCTCGTCTTCGGGGTCGATCAGAGCTCCGGCCGCCGGCGACACGAACTCGGGCGGTCCGCCGACGCGGGTGGCGACGACCGAGCGCGCCGCTGCCATCGCCTCGAGCGTGGCGAGGCCGAACGGCTCGACGAGGCTCGGCTGGCAGAGGACGTCGGACGCGGCGAGCCAGCGCGGCGACCTGGTCGTGGGGCACCCGACCGACGAGGCGGATCCCGGGTCTCCCCTCGAGCGCCTCTCGCAACGGCCCGTCGCCGACGAACGTGAGCGTTCCCTCGCCGCGGCGCTCGAAGGCGCGCGCGAGGCGGAGGACGTTCTTGCGCTCGCTCAGACTTCCGAGACAGAGGAAGGCCGTCCCCTCCCCGTCCCAGCTCAGCTCCGCGCGCGCTGCGTGCTGGTCGTATGGCGCGAAGCGGGCCAGGTCGACCCCGCAGTCGACGACCTCGGTCTTCCCGTGCGCGCTCGGAACCGCGTCCTCGAGGCGGGCGCGAAGCCACTCCGACACCGCGATCACCGAGGCGGCGCGTTCGACGACGTAGCGCGTCGCCACACGGACGCCGGGGATGGAGCCGACGTTGGCGACGTCCTGCCCGTGGGCGGTCACCACGAGAGGCGCCCGAGAGGCGAGCGCGGCGGCGAGGCCCGCAGGGACGAGAAAGTGCGCGTAGACGACGTCAGGGTTGAACCGCCGCGCTGCACGCCGGGCCTCGAGGAAGAGCCGGATGTGCTTGCCTCTCCCTCCGGCGCGGCGGTCGATGACGGCACGCTCGATCTCGTGACCACGCGCGAGCAGCTCTCGCTCGAGGCTTGCGACGAAGACGCCGAGATCCGGATCCGTCGGACCCGGATACATCTGCGAGACGAGCAGGATCTTCATCGCGGATGGATCGCTACCGGGCTCAGCCGCGCGTGACTTGCAGGAGCCCGAGGCACATCTCGTCCGTCGTACCCTCGCCCCACAGGATGTAGCGCGGCTTCTTCGGCACGCCGTGCATGCCGTGCGCGCGCCGGCTCACGTCATGGCGGCAGGTGACGCGGACGACATCCCCCGGCTTCGTCTGAACCGCGTCCACGAGCGTGTAGGAGCTCTGCCAGTGAAAGTCCCAGCGCGGGATGTCGAGCAAGCACGCGCGACCGCGGTGTGCCGGGGTTCAGCTCGAGCCGGATCGAGGCTCCCAGCAGGTGCATGTGCCCTGCGACGCCGAGAATCCTCGTCGGCGTCTCGATCCTGCGATCGCAGCGGCTGACCGGGCTCGGCGACACGGTCGACGCGCTTCTCCCGCAGAGGAGCAGCAGACCCGCCGGGACGAACGCCGCGGTCGATCCGTACTTGCGCGAGAGGTCGAAGAGCGCCTCGGTCCGATTGCAGAGCCGCCCCTGCTCGCCTTCGCGCACGCGAGCTCCACGGGAGCCGGCAGGAGCACGGTTTGCACGCGCGCGAGGCCGGCGCTCGCCGGAGCGACGGTGAGGACTGCGCGCGAGCGATCGGGGGCCTTGCCGTTCAGCAGGTTGTAGTGCACCTGCATCACGATGCGGCTTCCCGCAGGCAGGGGAACTCCGTTGCCGTCAGGCAGCCGGCCCCCACTCGATCCGGGCGCCCATGCTGCGATCCAGTTGGAGTCGTTGAGCGCTGCCTGCACCGAGCCCCCAGTGCCGCCGACGCCGATCCCCGTTCCGCCGAAACAGGTCCACCCGGGCCCGGAAGAGGTGGCATCGAGCCGGGCGGCTTCGGCGACCTGAGCTGCGGAAATGCGGAAGAGGATGACGTGGTGCACGACCTTCGAGGCGCCCGGCCGGATCCGGGCCGACGTGACCGAGACATCGCCTGAGAGCTTCGGATCCAGGACGAAGCAGCGGTAGTCGTCCGTCACGCCCTTGGCGGCCCGAGGGCGATAGGCGGAAGGCATTGCCAGCTCGAGCACCGACTCGCCCTCCCTGACCTCCACAGGCTCCTGCGGGTCGCGGCTTCCGCGCCGGGCCGTCCACGCGGCCACCGGCTTTCGCCCAGGCGAGGATCGTCGCTCGCTCGCGCGCGGTCAGCGTCCGCTCCGCCTCTCCGTCGAAGGCGGGCGAGCGTGGCCCCGGCGGCCATGGAGGCATGAGACGCGACTGGACTGCCGCACGCGATCAGCCCGGCGCGGGACGAGATGGCGCGCGCGCTCTCGAGCGGAAACGGCGCGACGCCGCCGATGCGGTGGCAGCCGGCGCACTTCTGCTGGATGATCGGAGCGACGTCGCGGGTGAAGCTCGGCGCCGCCGACGGCGATGTCCGCGTCGCGCGAAGCCGCGAAAGCGACGAGTGGGAGCGCGAGACCGAGCGCCGCCCCCATGGCCAGCGCCCGCTCGCGCTGCTTCTCGTCTGCTCGGCCTATGCACGCTGGGCGTCATATGTACCCCAAATCTCGCGCAGGACGCTGCAGATCTCCCCAACGGTGGAGCGAGCGCGGAGCGCCTCGCGGATCGCGGGGAGCAGATTCGCCTCGGTCTCCGCTGTCCTGCGGACCTCGGCCAGCGCGGCGTTTGTCGTATCCGGATTCCGCTGCGCACGGACGCGCGCAGTGCGCTCTTGCTGACGCCGCTCGGTTTCCGGGTCGACCTGGAGCAGCTCCACCCTCTCCGTCTCCTCCTCCACGAACCGGTTGACGCCGACGACGACGCGTTCGCCGGCTTCGATCTCGGTTTGGTACCGAAACGCCGAAGCCTCGATCTCGGCCTGCACGAAACCCTGCTCGATCGCTGCGACGGCGCCGCCGAGCTCGTCCACGCGGCCGATCAGCTCCTTCGCTTGCTTTTCGAGCTCCGCGGTGAGCGCTTCGATGTAGTACGAGCCGCCGAGCGGGTCGGCGGTATCGGTCGTCCCGACCTCGTGCGCGAGGATCTGCTGCGTGCGGAGCGCGATGCGGGCGGCGTGCTCGGTCGGAAGGGCGAGCGCCTCGTCGAAGGAGTTCGTGTGGAGGGACTGTGCTCCACCCGCCAGCGCGGACAGGGCCTGGATCGCGACCCGCACGACGTTCGTCTCCGGCTGCTGCGCGGTGAGCGTCGAGCCCCCCGTCTGGGCGTGGAAGCGGAGCGCCGTCGCGCGCGGGTTCGTGGCGCCGAAGCGCTCTCTCATGATCTCCGCCCAGAGCCGGCGCGCGGCCCGGAACTTCGCGACCTCCTGGAAGAAGTCGTTGTGCGCGTTGAAGAAGAAGGAGAGCCGCTCCCCGAAGTCGTCCGGCGAGAGTCCGGCGGCGATCGCAGCCTCGCAATAGGCGATGCCGTTCGCGATGGTGAATGCGAGCTCCTGCGCGGCGCTCGAGCCGGCTTCCCGGATGTGGTAGCCGGAGATCGAGATCGTGTTCCAGCTCGGCAGCCTCTCGGCGCAGTAGGCGAAGAGGTCGGTGGCGAGCCGCATCGAAGGGCGCGGGGGGAAGATGTAGTTCCCGCGCGCGACGTACTCCTTGAGCACGTCGTTCTGGACCGTGCCGCGCAGCTTCTCTCCCGGAACGCCCTGACTCTCGGCGACGAGCTCGTACAGGAGGAGCAGGAGCGCCGCCGGGGCGTTGATCGTCATCGAGGTCGAGACGTCGCCGAGCGGGATCCCGTCGAGCAGCACCTCCATGTCCGCGATCGAGTCGATCGCGACGCCCGTGCGACCGACCTCGCCCTCGGCAACCGGGTCGTCCGAGTCGTAGCCGAGCTGGGTCGGGAGGTCGAAGGCGACGGAGAGGCCCGTCTGGCCTCGGGCGAGGAGGTAGCGGAAGCGCGCGTTCGTCTCCTCGGCCGAGCCGTAGCCCGCGTACTGGCGGATCGTCCACGGCCGGCCGCGGTACATCGTGGAGTACGGGCCGCGCGTGAACGGATACTCGCCCGGTGGCTCGAGCTCGCCCGGCGGCAGGTCGTCAGCCGTGTAGACGGCCTTGACCTCGATCCCGGAGTCGTTCAGCCGGCGATCCTCGGCCAGTGGGATCGTGAGCGGATCGCCGCTATCAGGCGCGGGCCCGCTCGGCGGTGCGCCTGCGGCATCGTCGGACGTGCCCGCGAGCTCGGACTGTGGAGCGACTGCGCGGAGCCGTTGTCGTAGGAGGCCAGGCACTGTTCAGACGCCTAGAGCACGCCGCCGGCGCGCTCGAGCGCCTCGATCGCGATTCGCCGGCCGGTCTCGATGTGCTCGCCGATCGCGCGCCTTGCTGTCTCGGCGGCGCCGGACTCGAACGCCTCCACGATCCGGCGGTGCTCGGTCACGAGCTGCTCGTGGCCCTCGACTCGGCCCCCGCGGATCACCTGCATCATCAGGTTCACCGATAGCTCGCGGTAGAAGCGCGAGAGAAGAGCGTTGCCGGCGAGGTCGATCTGGTACTCGTGGAAAGCGGCGTTGGCGGCGTCCCACTGGCGGTGCGAGATCGCCTTGGCAGTCGCGTCGAGACGTGTGCGAAGCATCGCGAGGTCTGGCGCACCCAGCCGCCCGACGGTCCGCTCGGCGGCATGGAGCTCGAGCGCGAGACGCACGTCGTAGCCCTCGGCGAGCGCTTCGGCGGTCACCGGAGTCACGAAATACCCACGCCTCGCCTTCACGGTGAGGAGTCCCTCGGAGACGAGCCTCGTCAGCGCATGGTGAACCGGGCTCCGCGAGACGCCGAGCTCCGACGCGAGCGCGTGCAGGCTGAGCTTCGCGCCGGGCGCGTGCTTTCGTCGGAGGACGCGCGACCGTAGCTCCTCGTACACCCGCTCGTTCAGATGAGCGCCCGGCACGGCCGTGGCCACCATGGGCCGTCTCTCTAACATGTCACGGGCGGCGAGGCAACCACGGATACGCTCCTTTCGTGCGGGTGCGCGTGAGACTCTTCGCCGGATTGCGCGAGCGTGCCGGTGTCGGGACGGTCGAGCTCGAGTTGCCCGACGGCTCGGTGCTGGGCGACGTCTGGCCGGCGCTGACGCTCGGCGACGAGCCACCGGGGATCCTGTTCGCGGTGAACCGCGCGTACACGGATCGAGACCGGACGCTTGCGGAGGGCGACGAGGTCGCTCTGGTTCCCCCCGTCTCGGGAGGCGACGGTCGTGGCTCGGAGCCACAGGAGCTCTTTCGGCTCTCGGAGCGACCGCTCTCGGTGAACGACGCTGTCGACCTCGTTCGCAGCGACGCCGCCGGGGCGATCGCGACCTTCGTCGGCACGACCCGCAGGCACTCGCGGGACCGGAACGTCCTCTACCTCGACTACGAGGCCTACGAGGGCATGGCCGAACAGGTCATGGAGTCGCTCGCAGCCGATCTCAAAGCGCGCCACAGCCTGTGCGAGGTTGCGATCCACCACCGGGTGGGACGAGTGGAGATCGGGGAGACGAGCGTCGTCATCGCCGTCTCCGCGCCGCACCGGGCGGCTGCGCTAGACCGCGTGTCACGAGGCAATCGACGAGCTGAAGGTCTCGGTTCCGCTCTGGAAGAAAGAGGTCTACGAAGGCGGTGAAGAGTGGATCGGCCGCGGATCCTGACGCCAATGGATCGGTTCGGCTCAGGCGCGAAGCCGGATTCATTCCGGCGAAGCGCACGTGTGCGTCCGAGGTTGCTTGCCGCCGAGGAGGGGGCTCATGGGGGAACCATGGGTTCCCCCATGCTGGAAGGAGGTGAAGAGTGGATCGGCCGCGGATCCTGACGCCAGACGAGGAGCCGGATCGGCGCTACGAGCCAACGCACGCGCCCGAGCCGGCAACGCTGCCCGACCCGACGCCGAGTTATTCAGGCGACCGCGGCTACGAGCCGATCCATCCGCGTTCGGGACTCCGCGATCTCGCACGCAAGCTCGTAGCGCCTTTCATCGCCGCGGTGTTCCTGATCGTGAAGTACGGCGCGATCCTCCTCAAGCTCAAGGTGTTCACGACGGCCGCCACGATGCTCGTCTCGATCGCGGCCTACGCGTGGATCTGGGGCCTCCCGTTCGCGATCGGGTTCGTCGTCTTGATCTTCATCCACGAGATCGGGCACGTGATCGAGCTCCGCCGCCAGGGCGTACCTGCGAGCGCGCCGCTCTTCATCCCCTTCCTCGGGGCGGTCATCGGGATGAAGCAGCTTCCCGACGATGCGTGGAAGGAGGCGCGTGTCGCGCTGGCCGGGCCGATCCTGGGCTCGGTGGGCGCTGCGGCGTTCTGGGTCGCCGCCGAGGTGAACGGCTCGGAGCTCCTGATGGCGCTCGCGTTCGTCGGCTTCTTCCTCAACCTCTTCAACCTGATTCCGATCGTGCCGCTCGACGGCGGCCGTGCGGTCGGAGCGCTCCACCCCGCGATCTGGCTGCTCGGCCTCGTGATGATGGTCGGGCTGCTCGTCGTGAGCCCGAATCCGATCCTCATCATCATCGTGCTCATCGGTGCGCTCGAGCTCTGGCGGCGCTGGCGCGAGCGCAACGAGAAGGCCGAGTACTACCGCCTGCCCGTGTGGCAGCGAGTCACGGTGGCGGTGGTCTACATTGGGCTCCTCGGCGTCCTGGCGCTGGCCGTCTCGGCCACGCACGTCGAACGCACCTTCTGATGGCGGACGGGCAGGAGCTCGATCGCCGAGTTCTCCGGCGAATCGACGAGAACCTCGCGAGTGACGTCTCGCTGATCGCGTCGGAGTTCCTCTCGGGCTTCCAGCTCATCACCGAGATCGACCGGCCCGCGGTCTCGATCTTCGGCTCCGCTCGCGTCCTCGAGGGCACCGCCGACGTACGAGAGCGCGCGAGCGACCGGGAGGGGGTTTGCGGAGGCCGGCTTCGCGGTCGTCACGGGGGGAGGTCCGGGCGTCATGGAGGCCGCGAATCGCGGCTGCAAGGAGGGAGGCGGCCTGTCCGTGGGCTTCAACATCGTGCTGCCCCACGAGCAAGGCGTGAATCCCTGGTGCGACCTGGCGCAGACCTTCGACCACTTCTACGCGCGCAAGGCGATGTTCGTGAAGGCCGCCGAGGGATTCGTCATCTTCCCCGGCGGTTTCGGCACGCAGGACGAGCTCTGGGAGGCGCTCACGCTCATCCAGACTCGCAAGATCGGGCACTTCCCCGTGGTCCTCTTCGACTCGGACTACTGGGGCGAGCTGCTCGACTGGATGCGCAAGGAGATGCTCGAGGACGGCCTCATCTCGCCGGAGGACGTCGACCTCCTCATGCTCACGGACGATCCGCAAGAAGCGGTGAGGCTCATCGTCTCCCACTACGACCTCCGCCTTGCCGAGGGCTCGGCCTAGCCCGGCCTACACTCACCGCGTGAAGTCGCTGCGCGATCTGCCCTCGATCGACGAGCTGCTCCGCGACGAGCGGCTCGCCGAAGAGCCCCACCGGCCGGCGGTCGAGGCTGCGCGCCGCGTCCTCGAGCGCGCCCGCGAGGAGATCCAGGCGGGTCGCGAGCCCGGGTCTCTCGTGGACGCGGTGCTCGCCGAGCTCGAGGCGCAGCGCCGCCCGCGCCTGCGACGCGTGCTGAACGCCACCGGCGTTCTCATCCACACGAACCTCGGCCGCGCGCCGCTCTCGGAGGCTGCGCTCGCCCGCGTGGTGGAGGTGGGATCCGGCTACTCGAACCTCGAATACGACCTCGACCGAGGCGCGCGCGGATCGCGGCAGGACCATCTCGCGCCGCTCCTCTGCCGGCTCACCGGGGCGGAGGCCGCGCTCGTGGTCAACAACAACGCCGCCGCCGTGCTGCTCGCGCTCGCCGCGCTGGCGGAGGGTCGCGAGGTCGTCGTCTCGCGGGGCGAGCTGATCGAGATCGGGGACGGCTTTCGTATCCCCGACGTCCTCGCGCGCTCGGGTGCGCGCCTCGTCGAGGTCGGAACGACGAACCGCACGCGCGCCGCCGACTACGAGCGCGCACTCTCACCCGAGACCGCTCTGCTTCTCCGCGTGCACCAGTCGAACTTCCGGGTGGTGGGGTTCTCGGAGCGGCCCGGTCTGGCCGAGCTTGCCGAGGTCGCACGCCGGCACGAGCTTCCGCTCGTGGACGATCTCGGCTCGGGCGCGCTCGCCTCTGTCGGGGACGAGCCGACGCCGGCCGAAAGCCTGCGTGCCGGCGCGGATCTCGTGACCTTCTCGGGCGACAAGCTCCTCGGGGGACCGCAGGCCGGAGTGGTCGTTGGTCGCGGAGACCTGGTCGAGCGTCTCCGCCGGCACCCGCTTCAGCGCGCGCTCCGCGCGGACAAGCTCACGCTCGCCGCGCTCGAGGGCACGCTCTCGATCGCTTTCGACGCCACTGCAGCTGAGATCCCCGTGCTGCGGATGCTCCACCAGCCCCTCGAGCGCGTCCGCGAGCGCGCCGAGCGGCTCGCCTCTCTCGTGGGGGGAGAGGTCGAGGAGACCGTCGCGAGGGTAGGTGGTGGCGCGCTGCCCCTGACGGAGCTCCCGAGCGCCGCCTGCGCGGTCGAGGAGGAGCTGGCTGAGCCGCTGCGCCTCGGCGAGCCTCCGGTGATCTGTCTCGTGCGCGACGGACGCACGCTCCTCGACTGTCGCACGCTCACCGACGAGGAGATCGACGAGGTCGCCGCGGCGGTGCACGCGGCGCGATGACCGTCGTCGAGGTCGAGCTCCCGGCGGAGCGATCCCGGCTCTGCGAGCAGGTCCTCCGTGATCTTCCGGAGTGGTTCGGCATCGAGGAGGCGACAGCTGCGTACATCAGAGACGTCGCCGAGCTCCCCACCTTTCGGATCGGCGACGACGCCTTTCTCTCACTCAAGCTGCACACGCCTCTGGCCGCCGAGGTGTACGTCATGGGAGTGCGGAGAGCGAAGCACGGGCGTGGCCTCGGCAGCGCACTGCTTCGCGCCGGTGAGGCGTACCTGAGAGCCCGCGGCGTCGAGTACCTGCAGGTGAAGACGCTCGGGCCGTCCGATCCCGATGCCGGCTATGCGAACACCCGGAGCTTCTACCTGGCGCGAGGCTTCGTGCCGCTCGAGGAGATCCACGGCCTCTGGGAGCACAATCCGTGCCTGTTGCTCGTCAAGCGCCTCTGATGCCGCTGACGGTCGGCACGGCTGGTCACATCGACCACGGCAAGACGTGGCTCGTTCGGGCGCTGACCGGGAAGGACACGGACCGGCTGCCCGAGGAGCGCAGGCGCGGGATCTCGATCGACCTCGGCTATGCGCCGCTCGAGCTCTCGGATGGGCGTCGCGTCTCGGTCGTCGACGTTCCGGGACACGAGCGGTTCGTGCGGGCGATGGTGGCCGGCGCGACGGGCATCGACCTCTTCCTGCTCGTGATCGACGGGGGCGAGGGGGCGCGCCCGCAGACGCGTGAGCACCTCGCGATCCTGCGGCTGCTTGGAATCGGAAACGGGGTCGTCGCGGTCACGAAGGCCGACGCGGTGGACTCGGAGACGCTCGAGCTCGCACTCGAGGAGGCTCGCGAGCTCGTGCCCGAGGCCGAGCCGATCGCTGTCAGCGCAAAGACCGGAGCCGGGCTCGACGAGCTGCGCGCGGCGCTCGGGCGGGCAGCCGATGCGGCCGAGCGCACGCACTCGGACCGACCGACCCGGCTCTGGGTCGACCGGTCGTTCACGCTGCGGGGAATCGGCACCGTCGTCACCGGGACGCTCTGGTCGGGCTCGATCGGCGACGGCGACGTGCTCCGTCTCGAGCCGGCGGGCCGGACGGTTCGCGCGCGGAGCGTGCAGGTCCACGACAGCGACGTCGAGCGGGCGGAGGCGGGCCAGCGCGTGGCGGTGAGCCTGCCCGGAGTCGAGAGGCGCCAGGTCCGCCGGGGCGACGTTCTCGTCGAGCACGGTGCGTATCCCGTGTCGTACCGGTTGGATGTCGCGCTCGACGAGCTCGAGCCGATCGGCGACGGCGACCGGCTCCAGGTGCACCTCGGAACCGCGCACGTCCTCGCGCAGGGTTGTCCGCATCGGCGAGCGGTGGGCGCAGCTGCGCCTCTCCTCGCCGGTCGTCGCAGCGCGCGGCGATCGCGTCGTACTGCGGGGCGAGACCACGGTGGGAGGCGGCATCGTCCTCGATCCCGCGCCGCCACGGCATCGCGACGAAGAGCGGATGGCGCGCATCGAGCGCGGCGAGGTGGCCGCGACGGTCCACTCGCCCGTGCTCGCCGACTCGCTCCGACATGTCCTCGACGGAGAGCCCGAAGGGCTCGAGCGCGCCGGGCCCTGGGTGTTCTCCGCCACCTGGCTCGAGGAGCTAGACCGCGACCTCCGCGACCGCATAGGGGCCGCCGACCCGATCGATCCCGGAGTACCGGCGCCGTCCGAGCCGTGGGCGGGCGACGTTCTTCCGCTCCTCTCCTTGGAACGACGAGGAGCCAGGATCTACCTGCCCGGCTCGGTTCCGTCACTCGGCGCGAAGCAGGCCCAGGCGGATGCGCTGCTTCGCGAGCTGGCGACGGCCGGAGCCCAGGCCACCAAGGTCGCAGACGACGAGCTCGCGCGCTTCCTCGAGTCGGCCGGGAGCCTCGTTCGCCTTGGCGGAGGCCACGCGGTGGGGTCCGAGGGCTACCAGGCTGCGAGGGAGGCCCTGGTCGGAGAGTGCGAGACCGCGGGCGAGATCGCGCTTGCGCGGTTCCGCGACCTGCTCGGAATCGGCCGCCGGGACGCGCAGCTCCTGCTCGAGCGCTTCGACGCCGACGGCGTCACGCGCCGCGTCGGCGACCGCCGCGTCCTCCGCCGGGCCGGGGCCGCAGCGCCTATGCGCAGGGCGTCGTCGTGATCGGCCCGTTCGGGCCGAGCTTGTGCCACGAGCGGTCTCCGACGACGCTCCGCACGCAGTAGCCGTTCAGATCGGCGTCGAGGATCTCGATTCCCGTGATGCCGGGGCTGTAGACGGTCTGCAGGCCCGCGAGCGTCATACCGGCGTACGTTCCGGTATCCGCGCGGTAGACCTCGATAGCGGGAACCGCAACGCGGATGTTCGACTGCGCGACCGCATCGCTCGCCCGCTCTCGTGCGAGCTGATTGAACCCGACCGCGATGAGCAGGAGGATCGCGATAACGATCAACACAACGAGCAGCTCGACGAGCGTGAAGCCCTCTTCGCGCCGTTCCACAACGCAGCTATCGGCCGCCCGCGTCCCTCACTTGAGGGACGATCGATCAGCCGGATGTGGGGCGCGCACTACCGCGTCTGCGGGAAGCCGAGGTCGACCTTGCTCGTCTTCGGGTCCGGCCAGCGGCTCGTGACCGCCTTCGTCCGGGTGTAGAAGTCGATCCCCTCGGGGCCGTAGATGTGGCGGTCGCCGAAGAGCGAGCTCTTCCAGCCGCCGAACGAGTAGTACGCGACGGGCACCGGGATCGGCACGTTGATCCCGACCATGCCCACGTTGACGTCGAACTGGAACCGCCGCGCGACGCCACCGTCCCGCGTGAAGAGCGCGACGCCGTTCCCGTACGGGTTCTCGTTGACGAGCCGGAGCGCCTCGTCGTACGTGTCCACCCTCACGACGGAGAGCACCGGGCCGAAGATCTCGTCCCGGTAGGCGTCCATCTCCGGGGTGACGTTGTCGAGGAGCGAGACGCCGAGGAAGAAGCCGTTGCCGTTCGGGGCGCTCTCGCGGCCGTCTGCCACGATCGTCGCTCCCTGCTCGGGCCCCGCAGTCGAGGTAGGACGCCACCTTGTCGCGGTGCTCCCGCGTGACGAGAGGCCCCATCTCGTTCTCGGGATCCATGCCGTCCCCGACCTTGACCTTCGGCAGCCGTACCTTGATCGCGTCCACGAGTGCATCTCCCGCGCCGCCCACGGCGACGAGGACGGAGACGGCCATGCAGCGCTCACCCGCCGATCCGTAGCCCGCGCTCACGGCCGCGTCGGCAGCCATGTCGATATCGGCGTCCGGCAGGACGACCATGTGGTTCTTGGCGCCACCCAGCGCCTGAACGCGTTTGCCCGCCTTCGTCCCGTTCTCGTAGACGTAGCGCGCGATCGGCGTCGAGCCGACGAAGCTGATCGCGGCGACGTCCGGATGCCCGAGCAGCGCGTCGACGGCGATCTTGTCGCCCTGGATCACGTTGAAGACGCCGTCGGGAAGGCCGGCTTCCTTCAGCAGCTCGGCGGCGAGGAGCGAGGCGGAGGGGTCCTTCTCCGAGGGCTTCAGGACGAAGGTGTTCCCGCACGCGATCGCCGGCGCCCACATCCACATGGGCACCATCGCCGGGAAGTTGAACGGCGTGATGCCGGCGGCGACGCCGAGCGGCTGGCGAATCGAGTACACGTCGATCCCCGTCG
Organism: uncultured Actinomycetes bacterium; assembly: GCA_963746435.1. GTDB lineage: Bacteria > Actinomycetota > Thermoleophilia > Gaiellales > Gaiellaceae > GMQP-bins7. The sequence goes on along the minus strand of CAVVAZ010000017.1, from coordinate 183,290 downwards.
CCGCCTGCTCCGAGTAGCCGCCCTTGAGCAGTGTCGGGATGCCGCAGACGTACTCGATGACCTCGATGCCGCGCTGCACCTCGCCGAGGGCGTCGGAGAGCACCTTCCCGTGCTCGGCGGTGAGCAGGCGCGCGAGGTCCTCGCGGTGCCGGTCGAAGAGGTCGTAGATCCGGAAGAAGAGCTCGGCACGCTTCGAGAGCGACCAGGTGCGCCACTCCGGGAACGCTGCCTTTGCGGTCGCGACGGCGCGATCCACCTCCTCGACGCTGGCGAACGAGACCTCACCCGTCTGCTCGCCGGTCGCCGGGTTGTAGACGGGGCCGCTGCGATCCGACTTCCCGCGTACGGACTTCCCGCCGATCCAGTGGTCGATCAGCTTCAGCTCTGTCGTCACCGCGGCGTTCATCGCACGCACCTCCCTGGCGCTTTCCGCTCCGTGTTGTCCAAGCCTAGCGCTGGCGGTGTTCGCTAAGCCGTGCTCTTTGCGCCCTTTCTCGCCGGCCGCCGGACGACCGCGTCCTCGCCCGGGAAGAAGATCGATTCGTGACCGTCCTCCCAGAGAACGCGGAACCGCTCGTGGCCTGGATCACCCAGAACCTCCTCGATGACGCCCGCCTTCGGGCTGTCGCCAACGGAGTGACCGGTGACCAGAACCTCGTCGCCCGCCCGCGCCGGCTTGCCCTGAACAGTCTTCGGCATGAGAACCTCCTCTAATCGGTTCCCACGAGTGTGCCGCGTCTCGCGGTTCCTTGCACGCTCTCCTCAGGTGGGAATTGTCAGGCTCGCGAGATCGCGCGGGTAGTAGGTGAGGATCTCGATTCCGTCGTCCGTCACGAGAACGGTGTCGGAGTGACGGAAGCCGCCGAGCTCGGGCGCGTACAGCCCCGGCTCGACCGTGAAGACCATGCCGGGGCGGATCACGGTCGAGTCGCCCGAGTCGAGGAACGGACCCTCGTGGTAACGAAGGCCGATCGCGTGCCCCGTGTGATGGCGCCAGTACGGGAAGAGGTCGTGCTGCGCGAAGTAGCCGCGCACGGCCATGTCGACGTCCGCGCAGCGCGCGCCCGGCTCGATCGCCTCGAATGCGACTTCCTGTACCGCCTTCATATGTCCGAACATGCGCTCCTGCTCGGCTGACGGCTCGCCGATCACCATCGTCCGCTCGAGCTCGGAGAGATAGCCCCAGACGGGCGCGCTCGCGCCGGTGACGAGGATGTCACCGGCCTGGAAGACGATGTTCCCGGCCAGCGCGTGCGGAATCGCCGCGTTGCGGCCGATCTGTCCTCGGTACCCCGCGCTCGCGCCATTCGAGAAGAAGCTCTGCGGCCCGGTAGAGCGGTCCGATCGCGTCGAGCATGGCGAAGGTTGCCTCGTCGCTCGCGCGCATCGAGACCTCGGTCTCGGTGACGCCGGGCCGCGTATACCGCTGGAGCAGCGTGTGGGCCAGGTTCCCCCAGCGGACGCTCTCGCGGATCAGCCCGATCTCGGCCTCTGACTTGATCGCCATCTGCTCTTCGATCTGCTCGACGATGCGGACGACGGTCGCACCGGAAAGCTCGCTCAGCGTCGGGCCGCGGTACCCGAGGATCCATGGATAGCCGTCCTGGTCCGCTCCGATCTTCCCGGTCACGCCCATCGCCTCGAGGGTGGAGGCGAGCACCGTCTCGGGCCGCGGATCGCCCGGGTACTCGAGGTAGTGGTCGACCCGGTCGAGCGTCGCCTTCGCCTGGGCGTGCTCGACCTCGAGCCGCGGAACGACGAGGCCGCGCTCGCCCGTCGGCGTTCAGCACGAACGCGATCGGTCGCTCGGTCGGTGCGAATGCGAAGCCCGCGTAGTACAGGACGTAGTAGGGGTCGAAGAAAACGACGCCGCTCACGTCGTCCGCGACGAGCCGCTCGAGGAGCGCGTCACAGCGAGCACGGTGCTCGGCGGGCGCGATCGCTATCGAGGTCACCATCTCCGCGGACCCTATGTTCTTGTCGCCGGACGCGGCGTGCGTTCGGGGTAGCCTGAGGCGACGGGGGTCACGCTGAAGCATCTTCTCGTCCTGGTGGTCGTCGCCGCCTCGCTCCTCGGGGGCACCTCGGGTGCTGCGACGTCCCTGTACCGCTACGACGAGCGGTTGAGTCGAATCGCACGCGAGACGCTCTGGCAGGCGGCGAGTGAGGGAACGGGCATCAAGCGCGGCAAGGTCCTGAGCGTCGGAGTGCGCTGCTACCGCGACAAGGACGCTTTCGAGGAGACCTTCGAGGGTCTTTCCGGGCTCCCGGCGAGGCGCGTGATCGCCTACTACGCGGGCGGGAGGGACGTACACCTCAGAGGCACGACCTGCGCCAATGTCCACCTCTTCTTCAGGGGGCGGAACACCGTGCGCACCGCCGGTGCGTACGCGATCCTCCTGCACGAGGCGCTCCATCGGCAGGGAATCCACAACGAGCGGCTTACGACCTGCTTCGCCAACGAGGCCGTCCGCTGGGGAACGCGCTGGTTCGGGGGCAGCGAGGCCAAGTCTCTGCGAGCGCGGAACCGCGCGTTCACGTACACGAAGCTGCACGCGCCGCGGTCATACCGCATGGGCAGTCCCGACTGCTTGGCTCTGGCCCGACGCAAGGAGTGGGTGGAATTCGCTTGAGACGCTCGTGTTTGGGGGTCCGAGCGAAGGCAGCCCACAGCTGGACTCAGTCGATTCGCTCGAGCTTGGCCCGCAGCGCGGACACAGCGCGCTCGGCTGACGCACGCTTGCGCTCGGCCTGGCGCTCCTCCTGGACGGCCTCTTCCAGCCGGCGCTCGGCTTCGGCGAGCTCGTCGCGGAGCGCACGTGCCCGCTCGCGCCGCTTCGCTTCCTGCTGCACCGCCCGGCTTGGTCCGGACTTTCGCCGGGCGGCCTTGACGGGCGCGGCGACCATCCCTGCGAACGGCGAGAAGCCGACCGCTTCCAGCTCCTCTGTGAGTGCCCCGCGAACGAGCGCCTCCCGCGCGTCGTCATCTGCCACGGCGCTTCGCAGAAGATCTCGAACGCGGCGCCGCATTGCATCGCTCGCGCGACTTTTCGCTCGGTGCGACGTGCGCGATGGCGACCTGAGCCAATAGATCCAGCGCGTCGTCCAGCTCGCCGAGTGCTCTCTTGAACGCGTCCGGTTCGTTGCCGAGCTGTGTCTCCTTGACACGAAGCGCGGCGTCCGCGGCTGAGCGGGCAGCCTTCGGCCGGGCTCGGGCTGCACGGTTGACGGCGAAGACGACGACAGTCGGCTTTCGCAGGCCGGCGACCGTAGCCGCGTCCTCCGCGCGCCCCGCATCGCGCAGCTCACGGACGAGCCCCGCCCGCCGCGACACGAACTCGTCCGGCGGGACGGCAAGAAGCTTCTCGGCCTCTTCGGGCAGGGCATCGATGCTCATGACGACGGAGCGGCGCCGGAGTCGAACCGACCGAGCCGTGGGTTGCACGACCGCACTGGTTTTGAAGACCAGCTGGGCCACCGGGCCCATGCCGCTCCGACGGTCAGGCTAGAGCAGAATCGGTTGGCCGTGCGCAAGCCTCGCGTGGCCGGAGGGCGATTCACTCGCCCGGGAGGCCAAGTGCGGCTGATCTGTGCCGCAAGCGAAGAAGGGGGTTCGTGGGGGAAACATGGTTTCCCCCACGTGGAGCTGGGCCACCGGGCCCATGCCGCTCCGACGATCAGGCTAGACGACGTGCGTCGCTCGGAGCGGCCCTGGCGCCGCAGGAACCTGCTCAGCCGTCCGACGAATCGGAGGCGGCCGGGCCGAGCGCGAACACCATGCGAATCTCGGTTCCGGCTTTCGGCTTGGTCTCGATCGTGTGCCGGCTCGCGACCCGCTCGATGATCTTCAGGCCGAAGCCTCCCGCTTTCGCGCGTCCACCCGAGGCCCTGAGTCCCATCCCTTCGTCACGAACCACGACGGCGAGCTCGTCGTCCTCGCGCTCGACGCGGACGTCGACAGCGCCGCCCCGCCTCGTCCCATACGCGTGGCGCACGACATTCGACACGGCTTCGCTGACACAGAGCCGCACGTCGTCGACGAGTCGTTTGTCTCTCACGAGCCCGGAGACGACCTCGCCCACGGCAGCACGGGCCTTTCGAACACTCGAAGGGGTCGCCTGGAAGGAGAGGTCGAGACAGGTCGTAAGAGGGATCATCCGGGCCTGGGTACCCTGGCTGAGATCGGCGAAACGTCGCACGTGCCGTTCGCACGGGCAGCTCGCCGTCCAGCGACGAGCGACCAGTACGTTAGGAGCTCCGGTGCCCCCTGTGCAGACGATTCCGGCCGATCTTCTCACTCCGCTCGGCGTATATCTCCGCCTGCGCGGGACCGCCGGAGGAAGCTTCCTCCTCGAGTCGGTGGAGCAAGGTCGCCTGGGCCGCAACTCGTTCGTGGGGCGGGGGACGCGGTTCGTCGGCTTCGAGGAGGCGGAGCAGCTCGGCGCGCCCGTCGTCGGGTACCTGGGGTACGACCATGCGGCGAAGCTCGAGCCGACGGTGCCGCTTCCCTCGGCAGGGCCGTCGTTTCCCGAGAGCCGGTTTGTCGTCGTCGAGACGCTCGTCCGCTTCGACCACGGCGCGGGTGTGATCGAAGTCCTCGCTGGTGACGGCGAGGAGATAGCCGAAGCCCTCGCGCGGCCGCTCGCGACGGAGCGCGACGAGTCCGCGGGAGAGCGAGGGCCGATACGGCGCTTCCCGTCGCAGGAGCGCTACGAGGACATGGTGCGCCGCTGCCAGGAGCACATCCGAGCGGGCGATGCGTACCAGATCGTCCCCTCGCAGCGAGCCGAGCGGGCGACGCCGGCTCCGCCGCTCGCCGTGTACCGGGCGCTGCGTCGGGTCAACCCCTCGCCGTACCTCTTCCTGCTCGAGCTCGGAGAGCTCGCGCTCGTCGGCTCGTCTCCGGAGCGGCTCGTCGCGTGCGAGGACGGGCGGGCAAGCGTCTGCCCGATCGCGGGCACGACCTCTCCGGACGAGGGTGACGCCGAGCGCCTGCTCTCGTCGGAGAAGGATCGGGCAGAGCACGTGATGCTCGTCGACCTCGGCCGCAACGATCTCTCCCGCGTCTGCCGAGCCGGCACGGTGCGCCTGACCCGGTCGCTCGAGGTGGAGCGCTTCTCGCACGTCTCCCACCTCGTCTCCGAGGTCGTCGGCGAGCTGCGCGACGGCGTGACGCCGTTCGACGTGCTCCGCGCCTGCTTTCCGGCGGGCACGGTCACCGGGGCGCCGAAGGTCCGCGCGATGCAGATCATCTCCGAGCTCGAGGGCTACCGCCGAGGGCCCTACGCCGGTGCTGTCGGCTACGTCCTGCCCGACGGGAGAATGGACACCTGCATCGCGCTGCGCACGATCGTCATGGCGGACGGCGTTGCGCGGATCCAGGCGGGAGCCGGAGTCGTGGCAGACTCGGAGCCGGCGGCCGAGCACCGCGAGTGTCTCGCCAAGCTGGCCGCGCTCGAGGCCGCGATCGACCTGGCGGAACGGGAGTACGCATGAAGCTGCTCATGATCGACAACTACGACTCGTTCACGTGGAACCTCGTGCACCTGTTCGAGGAGCGCGGCGTCGACGTCGCCGTCTATCGGAACGATGCGATCACCGTCGACGAGGCCGAGGCGCTCGAGCCGGATCGGCTCGTCATCTCCCCGGGCCCCGGGCGCCCGTCGGATGCCGGCATCTCCGTGGAGCTGATCCGCAGGCTCGGCCCGACGGTCCCGACGCTCGGCGTGTGCCTCGGCCACCAGGCGATCGTCGAGGCATTCGGAGGAGAGGTCGGGCAGGCACGGTCGCTCCTCCACGGCAAGGCGAGCCGCTTCCGGCACGACGGCGAGGGAGTCTTCGCCGGGCTTCCGGAGGAGATCGAAGCGGGCCGCTACCACTCGCTCGCGGCGGTGCGCGTCCCCGACGAGCTCGTCGTCACCGCGCGAACCGAGGACGGCGAGGTCATGGGTGTGAGGCACCGCGTCCATCGCATCGAGGGCGTCCAGTTCCATCCCGAGTCGGTGCTCACGCCCGACGGCGCCAAGATGGCGGAGAACTTCCTGCGCTGACGTAGGCCACGCCCGATGCGAATGCGCGCGCCAAGGCCGCGAAGCGGCCGCTTCAGCGGCCTTGGCGCGCTCGTTCCGCGGGCGCTATGCGCTCTCTTCGCCCGTGACCTCGCGCTTCGTCAGGTCGAGGAGCCCGGCGTAGAGCTCGTGCAACCCCTCCCCCGAGAGCGGGCCGCGATTCGCTCGCGCAACGTCGTCGAGCAGCTGTCGTTCCCGGTCGGGGTCGAGAAACGGGATGCCCTGCGCTTCCTTGTAGCGCTTCAGGCGGCCGACGAGCTCGAGCCGGGCGTTGACTGCGTCCACGATCGCGCGATCGATCTCCGAGATCTCCTTCCGCAGCCGCTGGACCGTGGGATCCGAGGCGGGATCGGTCAACTCTCCTCGCCTCCTGGGTGCATATAGGGCGCGGTCGAGACGGTCGGAGTGTACGCCTCGAAGCGGTCAGCTCCGCTCTCGATCCCCAGCGCGCGCGCCGAGCATCGAGCACGGTCGTCTTTACACTGATTCGTCTGTTGGCGATGACCGAGCCGACCTGGGCGCCCTCATCCTGGCGCAGCCTTCCGGCGGGCCAGCAGCCCGAGTGGCCGGACGCCGAAGCGCTCGCCGCGGTGCGCGAGCGGCTGCGCGCGCTGCCGCCTCTCGTCTTCGCGGGAGAGGCGCGAGGGCTCCTCGCCGCGCTCGGCGAAGTCTGCGAGGGCCGCGCCTTCCTCCTGCAAGCGGGGGACTGCGTCGAGTCGTTTCGGGACGTGACCGCAGCCGCAATTCGCGAGAAGCTGAAGGTGCTGCTGCAGATGTCTGCCGTGCTGACCTACGGCGCCACGCTGCCGGTCGTCAAGGTCGGCCGCATCGCGGGCCAGTTCGCGAAGCCGCCGCAGCGAGCCGACCGAGGTCGTCCAGGGCGTCGAGCTCCCGTCGTTCCGCGGTCACGTCGTTCACTCGGATGAGCCGACGCCGCACGCGCGCATCCCCGACCCGGAGCGGCTCGTGCAGGGCTATTACCACGCCGCGTCGACCCTCAACCTGCTCCGCGCCTTCACGAAGGGCGGCTTTGCCGATCTCACGCTCGTCCACACCTGGAACCGCGAGTTCGTCGCCAGCTCTCCCGCCGGCCAGCGCTACGAGGCGCTTGCCGACGAGATCGGGCGCGCGCTCCGCTTCATGCAGGCGATCGGGATCGACCTCGAGCACGAGCGCTCGCTCCACGAGGTGAACGTGTGGACGAGCCACGAGGGGCTTCTGCTCGACTACGAGGAAGCGCTCACGCGCCAGGACTCGCTCACCGGGCAGTGGTACGACTGCTCGGCGCACATGCTCTGGATCGGCGAGCGGACGCGCGATCCGGCCGGCGCGCACGTCGAGTTCTTCTCCGGCGTCCACAACCCGCTCGGAGTCAAGCTCGGTCCGAGCGCGACGCCAGAGGACGTCGCGACGCTCGCCGAACGGCTCAACCCGGGCCGCGTGCCGGGCCGGCTGACGTTGATCGCGCGGATGGGCGCCGAGCGGGTACGCGACGCGCTCCCGCCGCTTCTCGAGGCCGTGCGGCGAGACCGAGATGCCGGTCGTCTGGGTCTGCGATCCGATGCACGCCAACCTGGTCCGCGCTCCGTCGGGCACCAAGACCAGGCATTTCGACGCGATCATGGCCGAGCTACACGGGTTCTTCGCGGCGCACCGGGAGGTCGGGACCTGGCCCGGCGGCGTCCACATCGAGTTCACGGGCGAGGACGTGACCGAGTGTCTCGGCGGCTCCGAGGCGGTGCTCGAGGAGCAGCTCGACCGCCGCTACGAGACGCTCTGCGATCCGCGCCTGAACGGGCGGCAGTCGCTCGATCTCGCATTCCGCGTCGCCGAGCTGATGCGGGCCGTCTAGCGCGGAGTGCGAGCATGCGGCTAGCGGTCGTCGGAACCGGGTTGATCGGCGCCTCGGTGGGTCTCGCGGCCCGACGGGCGGGGTTCTCCGAGGTTGCCGGCTGGGACGAGGATCCCGAGACGCTCACGGTCGCGGCCGACCGCGGCGCGGTCGAGCCCGCTCTGTCGCTCTCCGCGGCGCTGCACGAGGCGGATGTGGCTGTCGTCGCCGTACCCGTTGCCTCGCTCCCCGGCGCCGTGCGTGAGGTCCTCGCGTCAGCTCCCGCCGGGTGTGCGGTGACAGACGCGGGCTCGACGAAGAGCGTCCGTCTGCGAGCGCGGCCGGGGCTGACCCGCGGTTCATCGGCGGTCATCCGATCTGCGGCGCGGAGACGCGAGGGCCTGGCCGCGCGAGCGTGGAGCTCTTCGACGGCGCCACGTGGTTCCTCACACCGCTCGCGGCGACCGAGCCCGGGTGCTACCGAACCGTCCACGGGCTCGTGACGGCGCTCGGCGCGCGGCCGGTGGCCATCGGTCCCGGCCGAGCACGACCGTCTCGTCGCCGTCACGAGCCACCTTCCACACGCACTGGCGAACGTCCTCGTGAACCAGGCAGGAGCGTCCCGCGTGGACGGTCACGATCCGTTGGCGGCCGCCGGTGGGTCGCTCCGCGACATGACCCGGATCGCCGGGGCGAATCCGCGCATCTGGGTCGACATCTTCCTCGAGAATCGCGGCGCGCTGACCGCCGCTCTGGCCGATCACCGCCGTCGCGTCGAGCAGCTCGAGGCCGCTCTCGCCGGGGGCGATGCCGGATTTCTCGCCCGCTGGATCGGCGAGGCGACCGGCAACCGGCGCCGCATGCTCGAGACGGCGTATGAGGACGCCGGCGCCCTGCATCGCGTCCGCGTGCACGTTCCCGACCGCCCGGGGGTCCTCGCGGGAATCTTCCAGGCGCTGGGCGCCGAGCGGATCAACGTCGCGGACTTCGAGCTGGAGCACCTCTCGCCCGAACGAGGCGGCGCGCTGACGATCCTCGTCACGGGCGAGCGAGAGGCGTCTCGCGCGGCCGAACTCCTGGAGGCGCAGGGCTACGGGGTCGTCGTCGCGCCCGTCATGGACGACTGAGGACGCGCCGCGCCGGCTCCGGGGCGTCCGACTAACGAGTCCGCGAGCTCGTGAGGTCGAAGCGCTTCCCGAAGAGATCGAGCACCTTGTCCGCGATCAAGTCCCCGGCGGGACGCTCGAAGTGGACGCCGTCCTCGGCTCTCATCTTCACGAGCTTCCCGGAGTCGTCCGAGATGTACTGGGCATAGCCGCCGTTCGCCCCCGCAAAGAAGAAGTAGGTGTCGAGGTACGCGACACGGCCCGGGCGACGAGCTGCTGCCGCTGCGACGATGGCGTTGATCGTGTCGTAGCGTCGCGTCTGCTCTCCGTCTCGCGTGATGGGTAGCCCGATCCACACGAGGAATGCGCTGCGGCTCACCGTGTCCATGATCCCCGCGACCCGCCGCCGGTACTCGGCCGTCCAGCTCGAGCTCCCGAACGAGCCGATCTCGACGCCTTCCGGAAGGCCCGTCATGAACCCGTGGTCGTCGTTTCCGCCGAACATGAGGACGACGGCGCGGGGCTTCTCCTTCCGCATGACCTTCCGGATATGCGTGAACCAGTTGAAGATGTCGGGGCGCTCGAGGCCGCTCGCGATCCGGCCGTCGATCTCACCGACCGCCTCGACGGACCGGTTGGACGCGACGGCACGAAGGATCGACTCGCCGGGGACGACGACCAGCGAGTCTCCCGCGATCCAGAGACGGAGCGGACGCTCGCGCGTGAACTTCGTCCTGGGCGGGGGAGCAGCGGGCTGGTTCGGAGTTGCGGCGGGCGGCTGCTCCGGCAGCGCGACCGCCGTGTCGATCTCGTCGTCGTCCGAGCGGCCGAGAGCGGCCTTCAGGCCCTCGCGCGGGCGGTCGAGGAGGAGCGCGTGACTCACGTCCTCGAGCGGCCCGGTCAGGGCGAGCGCGAGGTCCCGCTTCCATCCCTCCGGCTGGATGTGCGCCGACTTTCGGATGCCAGGTGCGTTCAGGAGGACGCCGACGAGCAATGCCAGAAGCGAGACGACGATCGCGGAGCCGGCCGAGTGAAGCCGCCGCCCGCCCTCGCCCCGCTGTTCGCGGGGGCGTCGTCGCCGGGGGTGTGGCTCGCTCGTCATCTCAGAACTGGAAGTAGATGAACGGGGCCACGCCTTCAGGGCCGAGCGTGTGCGTGACGAGGAGGGCGACGGAGAGGACGACCGCCTGGGCGGGCACCGGCAGGCGCGAGAACCACGCCATCAGGCCGAGCGGGAACCGTGTCGGCAGGTACTGCGAGCCGATCCCGACCGCGATCGCAGCGAGCACGCTGCCCGTGACGAGCGGCGACGGCTCTCCCCACGCGGTGAAGAGCCGGACGATGACCTCCCAGGCGTCGGCGAACGAGTCGGAGCGGAAGAAGATCCACGCGAAGCACACGACGTGGAACGTCGCGAAGCGCTGCCACGCGCGACGGAGCGGCGTCGAGGGGCGCTCGACGAAGCCCGGCCGCTCGTGCCACCAGCGCTCGGACACGAGAGCGGCGCCGTGGATCGCGCCCCAGGCGACGAACGTCCACCCGGCGCCGTGCCAGAGGCCGCCGATGAGCATCGTCAGCATGAGGTTCCGGTAGGTGAGCAGGCGTCCCCCGCGGTTCCCGCCGAGGGGGATGTAGACGTAGTCGCGAAGCCAGCGCGACAGCGTCATGTGCCAGCGCCGCCAGAAGTCCTGAATCGACACGGCCGCGTACGGCGAGTCGAAGTTCTGAGGGAAGCGAAACCCGAGCAGCAGCGCGAGCCCGATCGCCATGCTCGTGTAGCCGAAGAAGTCGGCATAGATCTGCACCGCGTAGGCATAGACCCCGACGAGCACCTCGAGCGACGAGTGCTGGTTGGGGGCGCCGAAGACGTCGTCGACGATGCTCGAGGCCAGGTGGTTCGAGATCACGACCTTCATGAAGAGACCGGTCCCGATGAGGAAGAACGCACGCGCCGTGTCTACGTAGCGGGGGTCGCGCGGCGTCTCGAGCTGGGGAATGAGCTCGCCCGGCCGCACGATCGGCCCCGCGACGAGGTGTGGGAAGAAGGAGAGGTAGGCAGCGAACTTCGACAAGGAGACGGGTTCGAAGTCACCGCGATAGACGTCCACGACGTACGCGATTCCCATGAACGTGAAGAACGAGATCCCGACCGGAAGGACGATCCCCCGCACCTCGAGCGGCACGTCGACTCCAGCGAGCGCGAAGAGGTTGTGCGTCGAAGAGACGAAGAAGTCGTAGTACTTGAAGTAGCCGAGGAGCGCGACGTTCCCGGCCAGGGCGGCTACGAGCAAGGCCTTGGAGCGCGCCGTGGCGTTGCGGTGGATCGCGTGCGCGAACACGTGGTTCCAGACGATCGACACCGCGAGGAGGAACACGAAGCGCCAGTCCCAGGCGCTGTAGAAGACGAAGCTCGCGGCGACGATGAAGGGACGCCAGCGCTCGCCCCGCGGCATCAGCAGCCACGAGAGCGGGAGCACGATCATGAAGAAGATCGCGAAGGTGGCTGTCGGGAATAGCACCGTTAGCTGCGCAAGATCGGAATCCGCTCGCGCGGATTCGTCCTCTGCGCAGGATCGGAATCCGCTCGCGCGGATTTCGATCGCGCAAAGAGCCTGGCGCGCGAAAACCCCTGAAGCGCGGCCTTACGGCCGCGGCGCTTGCGTTCTCCGTCTTGCGCTACGTGACTCGGAATCCGCTCGCGCACAAATCACTGATCGCGCGCCGCTTCGCGGCCGCGCGCGCGGGTTTCATGTCGGAGCCCTGGTCGCGCGCGGGCAACTTCGTGCGACGGTCTGGGCAATGGCCGTGGCTCGCGCGCGATAGCCCGGCTACGCCGACGTGCACGCCGTCCGCGGAAAGCCACGACGGGTTCCGGCGAACCATTCCGACCCAGTCGACGAGCACGAGATTGCGGTGTCGCGAGGCGGCACGCGCGAGCGCGCGGTTGAGACCCTCGTAGCTTGCGCCGACGGCGGGTGGGCGGACGATCGTGGGCCAGACGACGCACCGCGCCGAGCCGGCGACCCGTAGGACCCGCGCAACTGCACGAATGAACGTCGAGACGATTCGCGGATCGTCGTTGGTGCCTGCGCTCACGACGAGGACCGCGGGGAGTGCTGCTCCCGCCGCGGCGACGACCTCGGCTGCGTCGTCGGCGTGGAGCCCGACGTCGTAGCGCCGGGCGATCCGGTACCCGGAAAGCCGAGCGCGGAGGTACGGGGCGGTGCCGAGGCTCAGCGAGTCTCCAAGGTCGAGGATGCTTCTCGGAGCGCCGCTCGCAGCGGCCGCTGCCCGCGAGGGAGTGGGGGAGGATCCGCCCGCGAGGCCCAGGAGCACGACGAGAAGGACGGCAGCAAGCCGCACCCACGAGAGCCTAGATGCTCGATCGGAGATTCACGCGGGCCCGTGACAACCCGCCATTCACCGATCGAGATCAGTCGTCGCTCGGGGGCGGCAGCTTGGTCTGCGTGTCTTCGTCCGAGTCGACGACGTCGAGCGCAGGGCGCGCGACAGGGGGCGCGAGCCACGAAGGATCGGTCGGATAGCCGGGAGTGAGACTTGGAAGAGGCGCGTACACGGCGTCGGCTCTGCGCTTCGTCGCTCGCGCGCCCACCCACTCGGCGAGCGCGACGAGAGCCCACGCGCCGGCCATCACGACGGCGATCTCCACCACCTCGAGCTCGGCGATCGCGGCCGCGATCGCGACCGCGACGAGGAACACGATCTCGAGGAGGAGCCGAGGAACCGTCGGGCCGAGGGCCGACGGCGCATCGAGCGCGCGAACCCACGTAAACGTGTCGGGCGCCCGGCCGCGCGAGTCGTCCCAGCCCGCAGGCTCGACAGCGGACGGAAGCGTCTGGTTACCGGCGCGCAGCGTGTGCACCTCGGCCTGGAGGTTGCCCACCCGCGCGGAGAGCTCGCGAATCGCGCCGACGAGCTCTGCGGTGTCGATGCCGTCCGTCCGTTCGTCCGAGCTCGGTACGGGTGAGATCTGAGTCGTCTCGGAGGCGTCGGCCACGGTCGACCCTCAGTCGGCGTCCGGCTTCTGCATCTCGTCGATTGCGGCTCGTCCCTCCTCGTGCACGTCCGCGCGGCGCTCGTCGAGAGTCGGCTCAGGGAGAGGCGGATTGCCCGGTACGGGCATCTCGTCCTCTCGTGTCTCCGCGAGCTTCTGCCGGAGCTCCTCGGCGGGATCGTCCTCCGCGGCGGTGACGGGGTACTCGTCCGCGTGGCCGCGCGCCCGGAGCTTGCGCAAGAGCGCGGCGATGCCGAACGAGACCACGGCCCAGGTGAGGAGCTTGCGCATTCGCCGATGGTATCGCGCCGGTCGGTAGGGCCCGCTGGTAGAATCGCGCGGCTTCCTGCCTCGCACCCGGCCCGTCCGTTCCCGGCGGCGCCGTCCCGGCGGGGCCGACTCGAGACCGAAGGGAGAAACGAGGGAACGTGACGAAGTACGAAATCTTGCTGCTGCTCGACCCGGACCTCGACGAGGGCCGTCAGGCCGAGATCGTCGGTCGCGTCCGCGAGCAGATCGAACGAAGCGGAGGGTCCTGGGACCTGCACGACACCTGGGGCCGGCGCCGGCTCGCCTACGAGATCGGGCACAAGGGGGAAGGCAACTACCACCTGCTGCACTTCACCTCCGAGGCCGCCGCGCTCGACGAGGTCTCGCGCGTGCTGCGCATCGACGATGGAGTCATGCGCCACATGGCGACACGGCGGATCGAGGGGAGTCCAGCTCGGCCGGTAGCGGTGGCGGCGCCCGCACGCGAGGATGCAGTCACTGCATCCGAGGTCGAAGAGGAGGAATAGAAGATGGCTGCCAGCATCAATCGCGTCGTTCTCGTCGGGAACCTGACCCGCGACCCCGAGCTTCGGCACACGCCGTCCGGGACCGCGGTCTGCTCGCTCAGCCTCGCCGTGAACACGCGGCGAAAGGACGAGTCGGGACAATGGACCGACAAGCCGAACTACTTCGACATCACCGTCTGGGGCCAGCAGGGCGAGAACTGCGCCCAGTACCTCGCCAAGGGCCGCCCGGTCGCGATCGACGGCAGGCTCGAGTGGCGGGAGTGGGAGGCGCAGGACGGTGCGAAGCGCCAGGCGGTCGAGGTCGTGGCCGACAGCGTGCAGTTCCTCGGCGGCCGGATGGAAGGCGAAACGCCTGCCTACGTGCCCGCCGGTGCAGCCGCGGGCGGCGGCGACGACTTCCCGTCCTCCCCGACCGACGACGACATCCCTTTCTAGTGCGCCGGATCGAAATCCACTTGCGCGGATTTCGATCGCGCAAGAAATCCCTGCCAACCACGCAAGACCGGAATCTGCTCGCGCAGATCCCGGTCGCGAAGATCCCTAAAGTGGCGGCCGCTTTGCGGCCGCTGGGCGTGCTTTCTCACATCAACCCCTCCTAGGAGAACTAAATGGCGAGCAAGAAGACAGCGACTCCCTCCCGCAGGCGCACGGGGCCGGCGAGCGCTCCGGGCAAGCGCAAGAGCTGCCACCTGTGCCGCGACAAGGTCGACCAGATCGACTACAAGAACATCGCCCAGCTTCGCCGCTACATCTCGGAGAAGGGCAAGATCCGCTCGCGCCGCATCAGCGGCGCGTGCCGCAGGCATCAGCTGCAGGTCGCGTCGGCCGTGAAGCGCGCGCGAGAGATGGCCCTCCTTCCCTACGTGTCGCAGTAGCGCCATGGAGTTGATCCTGCTGAAAGACGTGGAGAAGCTCGGCCTGCGCGGCGACGTCGTGGATGTCGCACGCGGCTATGCGCGGAACTACCTCTTACCGCGCCGGCTCGCCGAGGTCGCGACCTCTTCCCGTGTCGCCGAGCTGCGCCGGGTGGAGGCCGGTCGTGCGAAGCACGAGGCGCGGAGCTCGGAGCAGGCCGAGGAGATCGCGGAGCTCCTGGCCAAGACGGTCCTTCGCTTCGAAGTCAAGGCCGGCCCGACCGGGGCGCTCTTCGGCTCGGTGACGCCCTCCGACATCGTGGACGAGCTCTGGCGCACCCGAAAGGTGCGGGTCGACCGGAGGAAGGTCGCGATCGACCCCATCAAGCGCATCGGGCGCTATGCGATTTCGATCGAGGTGTTTCAGGACGTGCAGGTCGAGGTCAAGACGCTCGTGGTCCCGGAGGGAGGCGAGCTTCCGCCCGAGGAGGAGCTCGAGGCGCTCGAGGCGGCCGAAGCCGAGGCCGAAGCTCGAGCCGAGGCGGATTCGGAGGCCGCGCACGTCGAGGCCGAGACCGCGATCGCGGAGACCATCGCCGAGGTCGAGGTCGACGAAGTGTCCGAGCAAGAGAGCTGGAGCCGGAGCCGAGGCAGGGGCCGACGACGAAGCCGCCCCGGCTGCTCCGAGTGAGTCCGAAGAGACATCGCGCGAGCAGCTCCCCTGACCCTCTCGCGGCCGTCCGCCGTGCGGTGGCTTTCCCACAGAAACTTTCCACAGGGGTGTTGACCATCACTCGCTTTTCCCGCTCCGAGCGCGTGTTTCCGGCTTGACAACCACGGTCGCGGTGTAGACAGGCCGTCCGGCGCCGGGGATAAGATCGGAACGTATGTTCCGTTCTCGCTGCAACCGGGCGGGAGGCCTGCCTATCCCCTGGCATTGGACGAACCCGCGCCCGCCGGGTTGACTGCCCCTCCCATGGCCGCAGTCGCCCAGTCGAGTTCGTCGGCCCGCACGGCCAGCTCGGCCGTCCCGTTCGTCCCGCCGCAGAACCTCGAGGCAGAGGAGTCAGTGCTCGGGGCGATGCTGCTCTCCCCGACCGCCGTCGGAACCGTGTCCGAGATCCTCGACGCGTCGGACTTCTATCGCGAGAGCCACGCGAAGGTGTTTCTCGCAGCGCTCGAGCTCTGGAAGAAGGGCGAGCCCGTCGACGCGATCACGCTCTCCGACCAGCTCGACGAGGGCGGGCAGCTCGAGGACGTCGGCGGCTCCGCCCGTGTGGCGGAGCTCGCAGCGCTCGTCCCGAGCACCTCGAACGTCGAGCACTACGCGCGCATCGTCAAGGAGATGGCCACGCTGCGCGGGCTCGTCCGCGCCGGGCACGAGATCACGAGGCTGGGACACGACCGGCCGGGCGAGGTGATCGACCTCGTCGATCGGGCCGAGCAGATCGTCTTCGAGCTGGCTCAGCAACGCGTCACGAGCGACTTCACTTCCATCGACGTGCTGCTCAAGGAGAGCTTCGAGCGCATTACTCAGCTCTACGAAGCGGGCGTCGAGGTCACGGGTGTGCGAAGCGGTTTCCGCGAGCTCGACCTGTTGACCGCGGGCTTCCAGCCCGGGAACCTCGTGATCCTCGCCGCCCGGCCGTCCATGGGGAAGTCCGCGCTCGGCTTCGGGATCGCTACGAACCTCGCCGTCCGGCACGAGACGCCTGTCGCGCTCTTCACGCTCGAGATGTCCAAATCTGAGGTGACGCAGCGGATGATGTGCAGCGAGGCGAAGGTCGACCTGCAGCGATTGCGGACGGGCAAGCTCAGCCCCGACGACTGGCCGCGCCTCACCGCCGCCTGTGACCGGCTCATGAAGGCGCCGATCTTCGTCGACGACAGCGGCTCGACGACGATCATGGAAGTGCGCTCGAAGGCGCGGCGCCTCAAGTCCCGAGAGCCCTCGCTCGGCCTGATCATCGTCGACTACCTCCAGCTGATGACCGCCGGAACGACGTACGAGAACCGCGTGCAGGAGGTTTCGCAGATCTCACGGGCGCTCAAAGTCCTGGCCCGCGACCTGGATGTCCCGATCATCGCGATGTCGCAGCTCTCGCGGGCCGTCGAGCAGCGTCCCAAGACCGACCGACGCCCGGTGCTCTCCGATCTCCGCGAGTCGGGAAGCCTCGAGCAGGACGCAGACCTCGTCTTCTTCGTCTACCGCGACGAGTACTACCTCGGCGAGGAGTCGGAGCAACAAGGGATCGCGGAGATCATCCTTGCGAAGCACCGCAACGGGCCGACCGACACCGTCAAGCTGTCGTTCCTGCGGCGGTACGCGAAGTTCGCCGATCTAGCGGCTGCGTAGCGCGGCGTGCGGCTCGGGGGCTGAGCTCAGCCTCGTCCGCCGCGGCGCCGACCCCGACAGCGCTCATCCCGCGGAAAGCTCGCCTCGCAGTTGTTTCTTGTACCCGGACCATGTCGGCTCGATGTCAAAGCGGTAGATCGCGGAGCGCGGTACATAGGCTTGCGGGGCTGTGGACGTCGCCGTAGGGGCATCGGGAGCCAGTAGTCGCCGCACGATCCTCGGCTACTACACGCTGGCCGGGCTGTACACGCTGTCGGCGGCCGCCATCTGGGGCGTCAACACGCTCTTCCTGCTCGACGCGGGTCTCAGCTTCTTCGAGGTGTTCGTCGCCAATGCGGCTTACTCCCTGGGGACGGTCCTCTTCGAGATCCCGACGGGCGTGGTCGCAGACACTCTCGGCCGGCGTGTCTCGTTCCTCGCGAGCGTGTCGGTGCTCGCCGTGTCGACGCTCCTCTATGTCGGCCTGGCCGAGGTCGACGCCGGTGTCGTCGCGTTTGCGCTCGCGTCGGTCCTGATGGCGCTCGGCTTCACGTTCTACTCGGGCGCGATGGAGGCCTGGCTCGTCGACGCCCTGAGCGCGACGGGGTATCGAGGTGTGCTCGACCGCGTCTTCGCGCGCGGCTCGCAGGTGACGGGAGCCGCGATGCTGGCCGGGACCGTCGGTGGAGGGCTGCTCGGGCAGATCGACCTGGGCGTCCCGTACCTCGTGCGTTCGGTCCTGCTCGCGGCCGTCTTCGCGATCGCGTTCTTCGTGATGCACGACATCGGCTTCACGCCACGTCGTGTTCCGGTTCGGCGGCTGCCGGCCGAAATCGCGGACAACGCCCGAGCCGGCGTCCTCTTCGGGTGGCGTCAGCCCGCGCTGCGACTCCTGATGCTCGCCGGGCTTCTCGAGATGGGCTTTCTCAGCTGGGCGTTCTACGCCTCGCAGCCGTACCTCCTCGACCTGCTCGTGAGCGACGCCGTCTGGGTCGCCGGCGTCGTGACGGCGGGCATCGCGCTGGCGACGATCGTCGGCAATCAAATCGTCAGCGTCGCATCGCGCTACTGTGGCCGGCGCTCGAGCCTCCTGCTCGCAGCCGGCGGCGTCCAGACGGTTGCAGCGGTCGCGATCGGACTCGCGAGCTCGTTCTGGGTCGCACTGCCCGCGCTCCTCGTTCTGATGGGGGCGATCGGAGTCACGAGCCCCGTCCGCGCAGGCCTATCTCCACCAGCTCGTGCCGAGCGAGCGCCGTGCGACCGTCGTCTCCTTCGACTCCATGGTCTCGGGCGCCGGCGGAACCGGCTACCAGCTCGGGTTGGGCGCCCTCGGCGAAGCGCGCTCGGTCGCCTCGGCGTTCGTGGTCGGCGGGCTCGCGACCGCCGGAGCGATCCCGCTCTTCGCCAGGATCCGCGGCATCGGCGGGCCGGCCGACCGGATCGTCGGCGCGCGCGCCGGTGTCGAGAGCAGCTGCCCCCACGGCCTGCCCACGGTTGCCACGGTCGAGGGAAGATCGGTCGAGCAGGTCGAGCCACCCGTCACACGGGTCGCGGTGTAGCCGACTCGGACGCGTGCAACACTGCCGCGCGTGCCCGCGACCGTCATCGTCGGCGCACAGTGGGGCGACGAGGGCAAGGGGAAGATCGTCGACCTGCTGGCGCAGCAGTCCGACCTCGTGTGCCGCTACCAGGGCGGGCCTAACGCCGGCCACACGATCGTCGTCGCCGGAGAGACGTACAAGATCCGGCAGATTCCGAGCGGGATCGTCGGCGGCAAGCGGAGCGCGATCGGGGCGGGCTGCGTGGTGGACCCCGCGGTCCTCGTCTCGGAGCTCGACGAGCTCGAGGCCCGCGGTCACCGGACGGAAGGCCTGCTCGTCCTCTCCGGGAACGCGCATCTGATCATGCCGTGGCACGTCGCGCTCGACGGGGCCCGCGAGCGGCGGCTCGGGCGGCTCCAGATCGGGACGACCCGGCGGGGCATCGGCCCGGCCTACGCCGACAAGGCCACGCGAATCGGAATCCGCGTGCAGGACCTGCTCGATCCGAAGATCCTCCGCCAGAAGCTCGAGCTCGCGGTCGAGGAGAAGAACGTCTGGCTCGAGCGCGTGTACGAGCTCGAGCCGTTCGCCGTCGAGCAGGTGGTCTCCACGCACCTCGCTCTTGCGGAGCGGCTTCGCCCCTACGTTGCCGACACGTCGCTGCTCGTCGACCGGGCACTCTCGGCGGGGGAGCACGTCCTCTTCGAAGGGGCGCAGGGCACGCTCCTCGACCTCGACCATGGCACCTATCCATTCGTCACCTCGTCGAGTCCGATCGCGGCCGGGGCGGCCGTCAGCTTCGGAATCGGCCCGAACCGGATCGACGAGATCCTCGGCGTCGCGAAGGCGTACGTGACCCGCGTCGGCGAGGGCCCGTTTCCGAGCGAGATCTCAGGGGCCGAGAACGATCGCGTCCGCGAGCTCGGGCAGGAGTTCGGCACGGTCACCGGGCGCGAGCGACGCTGCGGGTGGCTCGATCTGGTGGCGCTCCGCTTCGCGGTGCGCGTGAACGGGATCACCTCGCTCGCGCTCACGAAGCTCGACGTTCTCTCCGAGTTCGGCGAGCTCCCCGTGTGCGTTCGCTACCGCCTCCCAGACGGCACCGAGACGGAGCACTTTCCCGCCCATCAGAGCGACTTCCATCATTGCCGGCCCGTCTTCGAGACCCTCCCGGGCTGGCAGGCCGAGATCGGCGACGACGGGCTTCCTCGCGCGGCGTCGGAGTACGTCGCCTTCGTCGAAAGCGCGCTGGGCGTTCCGGTGACGCTCGTCGGGACGGGAGCGGCGCGGGATCGCGTGCTCGCGCTTCGCTGAAGCTCTCAGTCGCTGCGGCGCAGAAAGATCTCGGTGAACTCCCGGCAGAGACCGTCGGCGTCGAAGCGACAGAGGAAGACGTTGTGGTACTCGCGCTCGACCGACGCTCCGTCCGCCGCGAGATAGCGAGACACGCCGACGGCCACGGCTCTGTCCTCGTCGATCGCCCACGGCCGATACTCGGCATTCCAGGAGCCAGGCTCGTCTTTCTCCTCGAGCCAGTGGGCGACAATCGCCGCTCGCCCCTCGACGACATCGTCTCCCTCGTCCCATGGGTGGTAGCGGTAGCTGGCGTCTGCGCTGAAGAGAGCCCCGATCGCCTCTTCGTCGTACGTTCTCCATGCCTCGACGTAGTCGTCGAGCCAACGCTGAAACGCTGCGGTGTCCACGAGCTCAACCTTACGTGTCGTCGGTGCGGCGAGCGCAAGCCGACGGCACGCCGCTGCTCGGTTCGCTCGACGACCAGCACCGGATTCTCCGAACTGTTCTCTAGACTCGGCGCGTGCGCGTTCTCCTGGTCGGGTCCGGCGGGCGCGAGCACGCGCTTGCCTGGAAGCTCGCGCAGTCGCCTTCTCTCTCGGATCTGCACGCGGCGCCCGGAAGCCCCGGCATCGCCGAGCTCTGCGAATGTCATCCGATTCGCGCGGAAGACGGGGAGGCGCTGTTGGGGCTGGCCGGCTCGCTGAACGTGGATCTCGTCGTGATCGGTCCCGAGGCGCCGCTCGTCGCGGGCGTCGCCGACGTCCTACGGCACTGCGGGAATCTCGGTCTTCGGGCCGAGCGCGGCGGCGGCTCGACTCGAAGGCTCGAAGTCGTTCGCGAAGGAAGTGATGGCGGCCGCCGAAGTCCCCGCCGCGACCTCTCTCGCCG
Organism: uncultured Actinomycetes bacterium; assembly: GCA_963746435.1. Taxonomy (GTDB): domain Bacteria; phylum Actinomycetota; class Thermoleophilia; order Gaiellales; family Gaiellaceae; genus GMQP-bins7. Next base: position 162,559 of record CAVVAZ010000017.1, on the reverse strand, counting down.
TCGCCAGGCCTCCCTGTGTCGTGAAAGCCGACGGCCTGGCGGGCGGCAAGGGCGTCTTCGTCTGCCGCTCCCAGCCGGAGCTCGACGACGCGCTCCGTCGTGTGAACGCCCTGGGAGGAGGCATGGTCGTCGAGGAGCTGCTCGAGGGACCGGAGGTATCCGTGTTCGCGCTCTGCGACGGATCGGAGGCGTTGGCTCTCGTTCCCGCGCAGGACTTCAAGCGCGCGTACGACGACGATGCGGGGCCGAACACCGGCGGCATGGGCTCGTACGCGCCGGTGCCCGGGCTCGAGGAGGCGGAGATCGAGGAGCATTCTCGGGACGGTTCATCGCCCGGTTCTGGCGGAGCTGCAGCGGCGCGGCGCGCCGTTCGTCGGCCTCCTCTACGCGGGCCTGATGCTCACCGCGGATGGCCCGCGGGTGCTCGAGTTCAACTGCCGCTTCGGAGACCCGGAAACCCAGTCCGTGCTCCCGCTGCTCGCCGGCGACCTCGTCGAGGCGCTCGGCGCCGCGTCCGTGGGAGAGCTCTCGGGCGCGCACATCGGTTGGCGGGATGCCGCCGCCGTGACGGTGGTGATCGCCTCTGCCGGGTACCCGGATAGCGGCGACCAGGGATCTGCGATCTCCGGCGTCGACGCTGCCAGGGCGAACGGTGCTCTCGTCTTTCACTCAGGGACGGCGCAGCACGGAGGCCGGCTGGTCACGAACGGCGGTCGGGTCCTCGGCGTAACGGGCCTCGGCGAGACCATTCTCGACGCAAGGGAAGCCGCGTACGCGGCGCGCGGAGCAGATCGCCTTCGAGGGAGCTTGGTGCCGGCGGGACGTCGCGCTTGCTGCGGCCGAAGCCTCGCGTTGACGCTCCCATGATGAGTGCTCGAGGGCTCGGCTCTCGGGGCCACCCCGCGCCTCCTCCCACTTTCGAGCCTAGTGCGGAACTGCGAACAGATGGGGAACGTGTTCGTGCCAAGAGGTCACGCGGCGAGGGCGCCGGGGGGCGTCTCTACAATCGAGCAAGTGATTCCCCGCTACTCCCGACCGGCGATGTCGCGCGTGTGGGCGGAGGAGACGAAGCTCGAGCGCTGGCTTGCAGTGGAGCTCGCCGCGCTCGATGCCTGGGCTGAGCTCGGCACCGTCCCGAGGCAGGCTGTCGAGGCGATCCGCGCGCACGTGAGCGCGCCGAGCCCGGAGCGTGTTGCCGAGCTCGAGCGGACGACGAATCACGACGTCGCTGCGTTCGTGGACGCTCTAGCGGAGCAACTCGGCGAGGAAGGGCGCTGGCTCCACTTCGGCCTCACCTCGTCCGACGTGCTCGACACCGCGCTGTCCCTGGCCGTTCGGGATGCGGGAACCCTTGTCCTCGACGGAGTCGATCGCGCGTTCACCGCCGTTGTCGCGCGAGCCGAGGAGCACCGCGCGACGCCCACCATCGGGCGCACGCACGGGATTCACGCCGAACCCACGACGCTCGGACTGAAGCTCGCAGGCTGGGCGTTCCAGCTCGAGCGCGACCGAGTGCGTCTGGAGCGCGCCCTGGAAGGGATGCGGGTGGGAAAGCTCTCGGGAGCGGTCGGCACGTACGCCTCCGCGCCGCCCGAGGTGGAACGGCTGACCTGCGAAGCGCTCGGTTTGGAGCCTGCTCCGAGCTCGACGCAGATCCTGCAGAGGGATCGGCACGCGGAGCTCCTGTCCGCGCTCGCGCTCCTCGCGGCTTCTCTCGAGCGCTTCGCCTTGGAGATCCGTCATCTTGCGCGGACGGAGGTGCGGGAGGTCGAGGAGCCGTTCGCGCGCGGCCAGAAGGGATCGTCGGCGATGCCGCACAAGCGAAACCCGATCGTCGCGGAGCGGATATGCGGCCTCGCGCGCGTGGTGCGGGGGTATGCGCTCGTGGGTCTCGAAAACGTCGCTCTCTGGCACGAGCGCGACATCTCGCACTCTTCTGCGGAACGTGTCGTCTTGCCGGACGCCTTCCTGGCCGTCGACTACATGCTCGATCGGTTCTCCTGGCTCGCCGAAGGGCTCGTGATTCGCCCCGAGCGAATGCGTGCGAACCTCGAAGCGACGGGCGGGCTCTTCTTCAGCCAGCGGCTCCTCCTCTCGCTCGTGGAATCGGGGCTTGCGCGAGATCACGCCTATCGCCTTGTCCAGCGTCACGCGATGAGAGCGTGGGACGAAGGGCTGGACTTCCCCGGACTCGCGCGCGGGGATGCGGAGATCGCGTCACGGGTCGACCTCGACGAGGTGTTCGATCACGACGCATTCACCCGCAACTCCGATGTCGTCTTCAGCCGGCTCCGCGAGCTCGTGTCCGAGCGGGAGGGCGTTCGTGCCTGAGGCGGTGCACCTCGCGAGCGGCAAGGTGCGCGACATCTACGCGCTCGACGAGGAGCGCCTGCTCCTCGTCGCGAGCGACCGCATCTCCACCTTCGACGTCGTGCTGGGAACACCGATTCCGGACAAGGGTCGCGTGCTCACCGGTCTCTCCGCTTACTGGTTCGCGCGTACGCGCCAGATCGTCCCCAACCATCTGCTCGAGCTCCCGGCCGACGGCCGCACGATGGTCTGCAGAAAGCTCCGCATGCTGCCGATCGAGTGTGTCGTTCGCGGATACCTCGCAGGTTCCGGCTGGCGTGACTACGGCGAGACCGGAGCCGTTTGCGGGCACCGTCTTCCGTCCGGCATGCAGGAGTCGGACCGGCTGCCCGAGCCCCTCTTCACGCCGGCCACGAAGGCGACAGAGGGCCACGACGAGAACATCGACGAGCAGCGAGCAGCCGCACTCGTCGGTGCCGACCTCTACCGCCGCGCGAAGGATGCCGCGCTCGAGCTCTATCGCTTCGCCTCGGCCCATGCCGAGGCGCGCGGGATCATCCTCGCGGACACGAAGTTCGAGCTCGGACTCGCGCCCGACGGCGAGCTCGTCCTCGGCGACGAGGCGCTGACGCCCGACTCGTCGCGGTTCTGGCCGGCCGATGAGTACGAGCCGGGCACGGCCGCAGCCGTCCTTCGACAAGCAGTTCGTTCGGGACTGGTGCGAGACGACGGGATGGGACAAGACAGCGCCCGGGCCAGAGCTTCCCGACGACGTGGTCGCGGGCACGCGGGCTCGCTACGTCGAGGCGTTCGAGCGTCTGACGGGCATCCCCTTCGAGCGGTACGTCGGCGATCCCGGGATCGTGCTGTGAAGGCGACTGTCGTCGTCCGGCCGAAGGAGGGAATCCTCGATCCGCAGGGCGAGGCAGTCGAGGGGTCGCTGCGCAAGCTGGGGTTCGACGTGAGCCGGGTTCGGGTCGGTCGCGTCGTCGACATCGAGCTGTCCGCGGACAACAACGACGACGCCAGAGGGCAGATCGAGCGGATGTGCACCGAGCTGCTCGCGAACCCGCTCATCGAGAGCGTCGAAGTGAGATTGGACGGAAGCTGATGGAGCGCCCTGTGGTCGCCGTTCTCCAGTTCCCGGGCTCCAATGACGACCGGGACGCAGCGTGGGCTCTCGGGTCGGTGGGCGCCGAGCCCGTGCTCGTCTGGCACGACGAGCGCACGCTCCCGCCCGAAACGGGTGCGGTCGTGCTTCCCGGGGGCTTCTCGTATGGCGACTACCTTCGTTGTGGCGCAATCGCGAGCGTCGCGCCGGCGATGGATGCGGTGCGACGGTTCGCTGCCGCAGGTGGTCCAGTGCTCGGGATCTGCAACGGCTTTCAGATCCTCTGCGAAGCCCGGCTCCTGCCCGGTGTGCTCCGGCCGAATCGCCAGCTCGAGTTCGTCTGCCGAGATGCGACTGTTCGCGTCGAGAGCGCTGACACGCTGTTCACGCGCCGTTGTCAGCTGGGGGAAGAGCTCGTGCTCCCCGTGAAGCACGGTGAGGGTGCTTGGTACGCCGACGAGGGGACGTTCATGGGCCTCGCGGCGCGCGGGCAGATCGTGCTTCGCTACAGCGACGACGTGAACGGCTCCCTCGGCAACGTCGCCGGGATCGTGAGCGAGCGGGGGAACGTGATGGGCCTCATGCCGCATCCCGAGCACGCGGTCGACCCCCTGCTCGGCTCGGCCGACGGCGGACTCCTCCTTGCCGCACTGGTCGACGCCGCGGCTGAGCACGCGCTCATCCCGGCGTAGTCACACTGCGTCGTCACACCGCGTAGTCACACCGCGTAGTCACACCGCGTAGTCACACAACGTCGTCACACAACGTCGTCACGCGGCGTAGTCGCATCACCCAGAGCCAGGCTCGGCGCGCGCCGGACACCGCCTTCCATTCGCGGTGATCGCGTCCTCGAGGAATCATCTCGGCCACCGATCACATGTGCAGGACCTCCCCGAGGACGGGCGCGCGCTCGAGCGCCGCCCGCAGCCGCTCGAGATCGCGCACCCGCATCGTGACGGGCCCGCGCCGCGCGGAGCCCGAAGTCGTGTAGGCGAAGCGGACCAGGCGCTCGCCTTCCTTGGTCTCCAGGAGCTGAACGACCACCGCGAACCGCTTGTCCCCCACTCGTTGTGGCACCTTGATCTCGTCGAGGATCGAACCTGGCCCCCACGGCGTTGCGGCGGCCGGCGCCTTCGGCTCCTTGCGTACCCGCCGGCTCGAATCCAGGGTGGTCACTCGGCGAGCGTAGGTCGAGGACAGTCACGGGTGGGAAACGACTTCGTGCCAACTGTGTGACAGCCGTATTCTCGGCGCGTGCACGATGTCGTCATCGTGGGCGCGGGAACAGCCGGGTGTGTCCTTGCGTCGCGGCTGAGCGAGGATCGCGAACCTCTGTGCTGCTCGTCGAGGCCGGCTCGCGCAGCCGGAAGCTCGAGGCTCGCGTTCCCGCGGCCTTCTCGAAGCTGTACCGCACTGAGCTCGACTGGGGCGACTCGACCGTTCCGCGCACGAGAACCGCTGGCGCGTCGACCAGGAGCTCCTGCCCGGCGAGCACGCGACCTCGGACGACGAGCTCATGGCGCACCTGCGCGCCCGGTCACAGACTCTCTACCACCGGTCGGGACGTGCCGCATGGGGACGGATGAGCTCGCCGTCGTCGACCCGGAGCTCGTGTGCGCGGCATCGAGGGGCTGCGAATCGTCGACGCGTCGGTGATGCCGAGCCTCCCGACCGGACACACGAACTGGCCGACGGTGATGATCGCCGAGCGCGCCGCCGACCTGATCGTCGAGCGCCTGACTCGGCTACGAGACCGGCTACGCGACCGTCTTCAGCTCGATCGCTCGATGAGCTCGATCCGGTAGTCGTCCGGATCGCGGACGAAGCAAATCCTCGACCCACCCTCGCGTCACCTGGTAGGGCGGTCGCTCGGGCTGGATGCCGTGCTCCGACTCGAGCTGTGCGAGCGTCCCGTCGAGATCGTCGACACCGATCGCGATATGGCCGTACGCCGTGCCGAGCTCGTACGTCCGCCCGTCGTGGTTGTAGGTCAGCTCGAGGACGTTGTCCCGGTCGCCGATGGAGAAGAAGTAGTTCGTCGCCTCGAGCTCGCCGTTCTCGGACGATGTCCATGTCGCGCGTGAAGCGGAAGCCGAGGGCCTCGTAGAACGCCCGGCTCCGCTCGGGATCGGTGATGCGCACCATCGTGTGCAGGAAGTCGGCCATGCTCCGAGCCTACCGGCCGCGCGCTGCCCCGGCCACCTTCAAATCCGGACCGCCACCCGCAGCCAGTCAACTCGCGTCGCGCCTCCAGCCACGCGAGCCGCGCCTCGGCGGTTTCGATTCCCCCCTCGAGCGCGATTCGGAGGCCGTCCGCGACCCCCGCGGCACCGTTCGCTCGTGAGTACGATCGCTCGGTGCGCCGGGTGGGGCTGCATCACGTCGACGTCGTCGTCACCTCGCTCGACCGCAGCTTGCCCTTCTACCGCGAGCTGCTCAAACCACTCGGGTACACGGACGCGGGCAAGGTCGTCGGCGAGCGCGGGGAACCCGTCTGGTACCTCGACGGCCACGGCGTAGGGGCCTCGCTCGGGCTCCGCGAGGCGCAGGCGTCGAGCGAGGGCGAGCTCGATCGCTACGCGGTCGGGCTACACCATCTCGCGTTCGAAGCCTCCTCGCGGGAGATGGTGGAGGAGCGCTTCCGCTGGGCTCGCGACAGAGGTCTCGAGATCGAGAACGAGCCGCAGGAGTGGCCGTACGTCCCCGGCTACTACGCCACGTTCTTCCACGATCCCGACGGGATCAAGCTCGAAGTCGTCTTCGTTCCCTAGTTGCTCGCGCCAAGAGCCGCCTCCGGGCGCACGGCTCGCGGACGACGGTGGTCGTCGATCAGGTCGAACGTGTCGCCGAAGATCAGCCCGCGAACGTGGTCCGACTCGAGGAACTCCCTCGGGAAGCCGGGCCGGAAGGCGCTCGCCTCGCTCAGTCGCTCCGCTTGCTCGTCCGTCAACTCGAGGTCGAGGGCGGCCAGGTTCTCGCGCATCTGTGCCTCGGAGCGCGCACCGACGATCGGAACGATCGGCCACGGCTGTTGCCGGACCCACGCCGTCGCGACCTGAGCAGGTGTCGCGTCGAGCTCTTCCGCGACCGCGATCACCTCGCGTGCGATGTCGTTCACCCGCTCGCCCGCGCTGTCGTAGCGTCGCGGCTCGTCTCCGTCGGCGAGGTACTTACCCGTGAGTGCCCCGCCCTCGAGGATCCCCCACGTGGTGGCCGCGAGGTCGAGGCCCTGCGCCATCGGCAGGAGCTCGCGCTCGGCGTCTCGGTCGGCGAGGGAGTATGGGAACTGCACGGCGACGGGGCGGGCCCAGCCGCGGAGCGTCGGCGAGCGCAACCGCCTGTGCGACGACCCAGGCAGGCGTGTCGGAGAATCCCACGTAGAGCACTTTCCCGGCCGAGACGAGGTCGTCGAAGGCGCGGACGACCTCCTCGACCGGCGTCATCCCGTCCCACATGTGCAGCCACAGGACGTCGACGTAGTCGGTGCCGAGCCGCCGCAGGCTGCTCTCGAGCGTCCGCACGAGATTCTTGCGCTGGTTGCCGCCCGCGTTCGGATCGCCTCGGCGCAACGTCAGCGTGTACTTCGTCGCAAGAACGAAGTGGTCTCGGTCGGAGCGGACGAACTCGCCGACGAAGCCCTCGCTCTCGCCGTCCGTGTAGTTGCATGCCGTGTCGACGAAGTTGCCGCCGGCGTCGGCGTACGTCTCGAAGATCCTGCGGGCTTCGTCCCGCGAGGCTCCCCAGCCCCACGTCTCGCCGAACGTCATCGTGCCGAGCGCGACCTCGGAAACCCGAAGTCCGCTCCTGCCGAGCAGCCTGTAGCGCATCACTCCTCCGTTTCGTCGAGATACATCTCGAGCAACGCAGCGCTCTCGGCGAGCGTCTCGCGACGCAGCATGTAGCCGGTCCTCTTGCGCACGTCCGCGACGACGAGCCCGCCCGTCCGCAGGACCAGCAGGTGGCCGTGCACGGTCGACTTGGCGAGCCCCGAGAGCTCGGTCAGCTCCTGGAGGGTCGCAGGCCCCTCCGCCAGACGGCGCAGGATTCGGAGCCTGGTCTCATCCCCCAGAGCCTTGTAGGCGGCGACGAGCGGATCGGGCGGAGCGTCGCCGGTGATGTGCGACTCCGCGACGCCGTAGCACACGATCTTCGTGTCGCCCGCCTCGGTGAAGATCGACCACGGCCGGCTCACGACGTGCGGCACGAGCAGGATCCTGCGGATCCCCGGCTCGGGCGAGTAGCGGATCCCACGAGTGACGACGTCGATCAGCTCACTCGGCTCGAGGCGCCCGGCGAGCGCCCGAGCAGCCCGAGCGCTCCGTCGAAGCACCGTTGCAGTTCCCCGCTCGTCCGGACGGAGGACGGCCTCGAACCATCCCTCGCAGGCCGCATGAAGCAGGGTCTTCGACTCCTCCGGGTCGAGTGAGAGGACGTGCTCGTACGCCGCTCGCTGCCAGTCGGCACATTGCTCGAGGAGCGCGCGGGTCGCCGCCCGGTCACCATCCGCCGCGTCGGCGACGACGTCGGTCGGAATGTCACCGCGATAGGTCCGGAGCCGGTAGCCGAGCTGCAGGCGCCGCAGGTCGAGCGCCGACGTGCCCGCGAGGGTCGTGATGAACGCCCGGGCGTCCTTCGGCGCGGGTGCCTCCGAGGCGAGCGCGAGCAGGTAGCCGAAGAGGATCTCGTGCCCGCCCGAGTAGCGATCGATCGTCTCGAGAAGACCGGGCCCCGCAGCGCTGCGCACCTCGTCGAACCACTCGGCGCCGACGACATAGGAGCCCGGTTCCTCCCGGTCGACGAGCATCCGGAGCCCGAGCACGAGCTCGTACGCCGTTCCCCAGTCGACGTCGACGACGACGGCCGGTGGCGATCCGCGAGTCCTTTGACCCTTGGTTCGCTCGCGACGAACTCACCGTTCGGAATATACCGAACGAATGAGTGCGCGGAAAGCGGATCCCTGAACCTCTTCAATAGGGCTAGTCCTCTGCGATCCCTCCAGATCCTCGGCGACGAGGCCGTAGAGCACACCGTCGACCCATTCGCCGTTTCGCCAATAGGCCTTGCGTCGCACTCCTTCGCGCGTGAAGCCCGAGCGCTCGGCGTGCCGCAGCGCCCGCTCGTTGAAGCCGTAGACCTCGAGCTGCACCCGATGGAAGCCCAGGTCGTGGATCAGGTGGCGCTGGAAGAGCCGTGCCGCCTCGTCAGCCGCTCTTCCTCCGCGAAACTCGGGATGGATTGCCAGGCCGCCGAGATTGGCGATTCGGCTGCGCTGGTTAGCGCGCTCGAAGTGCATCGTGCCCGCGCGGCGTCCCTCGACCTCGACGACGAAGACGCCGAATGCGTCGGGCTCGGCTTGGGAGCGCTCGACCTCTGCGCCCACCGAGTCGCGATCCTTGGCACGCACCGCCGCGAGAAACGGCTCGACGTCGTCGTGCGTAAAGAGCTCGACGAGGAAGTCGACGTCATCCTCGACTGCTCGCCTGATCGAGACCGTCATCAGCGTCGCAAGCGTAATCGGCCCGTCGCGAGGTGCATCTAGACTGGCGTTCCTGAGCAGCGTTGTGGAACAGCCGCTCCATCGAGCCCTCGGCCTCACGGACGGAGAGCACAGCCGCATCCAGACGCTCCTCGGGCGCGAGCCGAACGACTTCGAGCTCGCGGTCTTCTCCCTCCTCTGGTCGGAGCACTGCGGGTACAAGCACTCGGCGCTCCTCCTGAAGAGGCTTCCGAGCGACGGCGAGCGCGTGCTCCAGGGCCCGGGGGAGAACGCGGGCGTGCTCGACCTCGGCGACGGCGTCGCGGTCGCGTTCAAGGTCGAGAGCCACAACCATCCCTCGGCCGTCGAGCCCTTCCAGGGCGCCGCGACGGGAGTAGGCGGGATCCTGCGAGACATCGTCGCGATGGGCGCTCGGCCGATCGCGCTGCTCGACGGGCTGCGCTTCGCCGAGCCCGGCCACGCGTTCTCACGCGCGGTCGGCGGGATTGGCGCGTACGGGAACTCGGTGGGAGTTCCGACCGTCGGCGGCGAGGCCGTGTTCGACGACGCCTACCGCGACAACTGCCTCGTGAATGCGATGTGCGTGGGGTTGCTGCCGGCCGACCGGCTGACCCGCGCGAAGGCCACCGCGGCCGGACACGTCGTCGTCCTCTACGGCGCGACCACGGGGCGCGACGGCATCGGCGGCGCCTCCGTGCTCGCGAGCCAGGAGCTCGACGAAGGCTCGGCCGAGAAGCGGCCGTCCGTCCAGATCGGCGATCCCTTCACCGGGAAGAAGCTGATCGAGGCGTCGGTCGAGCTCGTCCAGTCCGGACTCGTCGAGTCGCTGCAGGACTGCGGCGCGGCGGGGCTCGCCTCGTCTCTGGCCGAGATGGCCGCCGACTACGGGATCGACGTCCACCTCGACCGCGTGCCGCTGCGCGAAGAGGGGATGGAGCCCTGGGAGGTGATGATCTCCGAGAGCCAGGAGCGAATGGTCGCGATCGTCCGTCCGACGATGCTCGAGGCGGTCGAGGCGGTGCTGGACCGCTGGGAGCTGCACCACGCCGTCGTCGGCGAGGTGACGAGCACCGGCGACCTGCGGGCGTACTGGGAAAGCGACGTCGTCGGTGAGATCCCCGCGCGCTTGCTCACGGACGAATGCCCGCGCTACGACCTCCTGCGCGAGCCGCGCCCGACGACGCCGGTCCGCGAGATCCTCGACCCGCCCGCGATCGCCGATGCGCTCGTCGCGCTCCTGGACTCGCCGAACCTGCGCAGCCGCGCATTCGTCTTCCAGCGCTATGACCAGCTCGTCGGCTCGCGGACCGTCCGCCGGCCCGGCCTCGACGCCGCCGTGCTCCGCCTCCGCCCGTCTATGCGCGGCCTCGCGGTCACGCTCGATGGCCAAGGGCGTATCGCGCGGCTCGATCCCTACCTCGGCGGCGCCCTCGCGGTCGTCGAGGCCGCCCGCAACGTCGCCTGCGCCGGCGGCGAGCCGCTCGGCTTCACCGACTGCCTCAACTTCGGAAACCCCGAGAAGCCGGAGATCGGCTGGGAGCTCTCCGAGGCGATCGACGGCATGGCTGCCGCATGCCGCGCGCTCGAGCTTCCGATCGTCTCCGGGAACGTCTCGCTCTACAACGAGACGAACGGCCGCGCGATTCATCCGACCCCGGTCGTCGGGGCGGTCGGGCTCGTGCCGGACGTGCGTCGCGTTCCCAAAGGGTGGCGTCCGGGCGACACGATCTTCCTCGCGGAGGCGTCCTCGATCTCGCTCGCCGGCTCCGAGTATCAGGCCCTGTTCGGGGAGACCGGCGGCAGTCCGCCCCGGCTCGACCTCGAGGCCGAGGTGAGGCTCATCTCGTTCCTCTGGCGCGCAGCTCCTCTTTGCACCCTCGTCCACGACGCATCCGAAGGCGGGCTCGCCGTCTGTCTCGCCGAGGCGGCGCTCTTCTCCGGGTGCGGTGCGGGCCTCGAACTCGGCGAGGGAGTCGTCGACCTCTTCGGCGAGATCGGCGGCCGTGCGGTGCTCGCGTGCGCGCCTGCGAAGGAGAGCGACGTTCGGGAGCTCGCGGCGGCGATCGGCGTGCCCCTCCGCGCCGTGGGCGCGGCGGGAGGCGGTACGCTCCTCGGAGTGGAGCTCGACCGTCTCCGCGTGGCCTGGGAGGGGTCCCACTAGCGATGTGTGGGGTCTTCGGCATTCGCTCGACCGAGCGGGACGTCTCCCGTCTCGCCTACTTCGGCCTGTTCGCGCTGCAGCATCGAGGGCAGGAGTCGGCGGGCATCGCGGTGTCGGACGGTGGGCGTTTGACGGTCGTCCGCGACATGGGCCTCGTCACCCAGGTCTTCAACGAGCAACAGCTCCAGGCGCTCCCGGGCGAGCTCGCGATCGGGCACACGCGCTACTCGACGACGGGGGCGAACCGCTGGGCGAACGCGCAGCCGCTGATCCACCACGGTCCCGTGCGCACCATCGCGCTCGGGCACAACGGCAACCTGGTCAACGTCGAGGAGCTTCGGTCGGAGCTCGTCGCGGACGGAGTGCAGCTCCGGTCCGGCTCGGACTCCGAGATCATCGCCGCGTTCGTCGCCCGCGACCCGGCGCCGCTCTCGGAGGCGATCGCGAACACCATGGCGCGGCTCGAAGGCGCCTACTCCGTCACCGCTCTCGCGGAGGACACGCTGGTCGCCTTCCGCGACCCGCGCGGCTTCCGCCCCCTTGCGCTCGGTCAGATCGGCGAGGACTGGGTCGTCGCCTCGGAGACGTGTGCCCTCGACCTGATCGCCGCCGAGTTCGTGCGCGAAGTCCGTCCCGGCGAGGTCGTGTGGGTCGACGGAGACGGCCTGCACGCGACCCAGGCGCTTCCGGCCGCCCGGAACGCGCTCTGCATCTTCGAGCACGTCTACCTCGCGCGCCCGGACTCGCGGCTCGGCGGGGTCGAGGTGCACGGCGCGCGCGTGCGCATGGGGGAGACGCTCGCCCGCGAGGCGCCGGCCGAGGCGGATCTCGTCATCGGCATCCCCGACTCCGGCACACCCGCCGCGATCGGGTTCTCGAAAGCCTCGGGGATCCCCTTCAACGAGGCGCTCATCAAGAACCGCTACGTCGCACGCACGTTCATCCAGCCCGACCAGGCGATGCGGGAGCAGGGCATCCGGATGAAGTTCAACCCGCTGGACGAGGTGAAGGGGCAGCGGATCGTCGTCGTCGACGACACGATCGTCCGTGCGAACACGACGCGCCAGCTCGTCGCCATGCTCCTAGACGCCGGAGCGGCGGAGGTGCACGTGCGCATCTCGTCCCCTCCGGTCGTCTCCCCGTGCTTCTACGGGATCGACTTCCCCGACGAGGACGAGCTCCCCGCCGCCCACCGCTCGGTGGAGGAGATGCGCGAGCTGATCGGCGCGACCTCGCTCCATTACCTCTCGGTCGAGGGGATGCAGGAGGCGACGACGCTGCCCGAGGACGCGGTCTGCCGCGCCTGCTTCACGCGCGACTACCCGACCCGCGTGCCGCAGCGGGTCGAGAAGCTCCGCTTCGAGACTGCTTCAGCCTGAGCTCGAGAACCTCGTCAGCGCGTCGGCTCACTTGACCCAGAGCTGGCCGAGCAAGACGCCCCATTGCGGGTTGTACTGGTAGTTGCCGACGCGCTTGGAGACGAAGTCGACGTTGCGCCGGTTGTACGCCGGCACGATGGGGGCCTGCGCGAGCAGCGACTGCTCCACCTGCTGCCACAGGGTGGTCGCTGCCGCCGGATCCTGCACCTGGGCGGCGGTGGCCCGCGCAATCTGCGCGTCGATCGAGCGGTCGCAGAACTGTGCCAAGTTGGTCTCACCCACTGCTGCACAGTCGAACAGCCCCGGGATGAAGCCGGCAGCTGACGGAACATCTGCCTGCCACGCGCCAAACCCGGCCTGGGCACGCACCCGGGAGTCGGCGACCATCGTGAAATAGGCATCCGGGTCGTCCACCGTCTTGAGGCGCGCTCGGAAGCCGAGCGAGTTGAGAACGGAGACCAGGTAGCGCCCCTGCTCGGCTATCGGGCTTATGGTCCAGACGGTGACCTGGGTACCCGCTGCACCCGAGCTCGTCACCAGCCGCCGTGCCGACTCGAGGCCTCGTACGCCACCCGAGAGGTACGGGCACGTGCGGCGATAGCCGGGAAGGTTCGGCGGCAGGATCTGGCATGTGGGTGCGACCTCGCGCCCGAGCAGCCGCGCGAACGCCTCTCGGTCGAAGGCGCTGTTGACCGCCCGGCGAACCCGGACGTCGTCGAACGGCGAAACTCGTGTGTTGAGAAAGAAGTACGAAGTGGCGAGCAGCGTGTTCTCGTGGAGCTGGCTCGGGAAGCGCACGGCGAGGGCGTCGAGCTTCTGCTTCGACAACGGTGGCCCGTCACCCAATGTAACGTCAGCTGCCCCGCGCTCGACCGCGCGCGCTCGGCAGCGGTGTCGAGCCCAAGCCTCCAGGAGAAGGAGATCGAGTCGGGAAATCCCGTCGGTTGCGCGTCGGCGGACCACTCGCGGAAGCCGGGTTGCGGACGAGTCGGAGCGTCTTCCCTTTTCTCGAATGCCGCGATCCGGTATGGCCCCGTGCCGGGGATGGGGCGTGTTCCCATGTCGCGTGCCGGAGTACCTGCGGGCACCGCGACGGCGAACGGCAACGCGAGCTTGGCGAGGAAGTCCGCGTCCGGCTCGGTTATCCGGAAGGTGACCGTCCGTGCGGCTCGGTCAACGACGATGCCACGAAGGCGGCACGTCTTCCCGGCGGCGCAGCGATCGGCGCCCAAGATGTTGCTGTAGTAACTGGTCGCGCTCGGGTGTCGCCGATCACGAAGAGACGCTCGATCGCCCGCTTGAAATCGTCAGGCTGGACGAGCTGCCCGTTCGAATAGCGGATGCCCGGCCGCACCTGGAACGTATATGTCTTCCCGCCGTCGGCCGGGGTCGGAAGCGCGACGGCGAGATCGGGAACGAGCTGGATGCCCTCGACGCCGCCGACCTTCCGGAAGCTGACGAGCCCGTCGTTCGTCATGAGCAGAACCGACGCGGCGCCGAGTCCCGCCACCGCCGGGTCGATCGACTCCGGGCCGAAAGCCGACAGAACGCGCAGCGTGCCTCCTCGGTGCTCGACCCCGGTCGATCGAACGGCGACGTAGACGCCTTCGGGCCCGAGGACCACGCCTCGCACCGGGTTGTCGATCCGAACCACCGTCACGATCTCGCCGGTCGAGGGTTCGAGGCGAGAGAGGGTTCCGTCGCCTCCGTTTGCGACCCAGACGCCCTCGGGGCCCGCCGCGATGCCCTCCGGCCCTCGACCGACCTGAATCGTGTCCTTGACCGTAGTTGTCTGCGGGTCGATCTTGGAGATCGTGTCGTCTGCGCGATTGGCCACCCAGACCGCGTCGGCGCCGACAGCTATCGCGTTCGGCTCACCACCGACGCCGATGCGCTGCAGCACTCGACCCGAGCGCGGATCCAAGGTGATCACGCTCGCACTAGATGGAGATGAGACCCAGATGCGGCGGAAGCCGACGGCGACGCCTGAGGCACCGATCACGGCCGGGACCGTCTTCGTCACCCGGCCGGCGCCGGGAGCGATCTGCGACACCGTACCGTCCGCTGAGTTCGTCACCCAGACAGCGCCCTCGCCGTAGGCAACGCCGCTGGGGCCGTTACCGACCGTAATCGTCTGCACGACCTGATTCGTCGTCGAGTCGATCCGCGAGACGGTCCCGTCGAGGCCGTTCGCTACCCAAACGGCTCCCCCGCCAACGGTCACGCCCGCGGGTCCTCCTCCCACCCGAACCGTCTGCACGATTTGATTCGTCGTCGAGTCGATCCGCGAGACGCTGTTGACGGTCGCGTTCGTGACCCAAATGGCATCCTGCCCGACGGCGAGATCTTCGGGAGCACCGCCCACCAGGATCCCGGAGACGACCTTGCCGCTCTCGGTGTCGATCACTCCAACTGCGTTCGCCTCGACGGCGGCGATCCTGCGGTCCCCCCGTCGCCCCGGGTCAAGAGCACGCCGGCCAGAGCGCCGAAAGCCGTCACGGCACAGATCGCACCGATGATGACCCAACGGCCCGGCCGTCGCCAGCGCCTCGCCATCTCCTCGGCAGCAGCCTCCGCCAGCTCGCCCTCGCGGCCCTCGAAGGGCGCGGGTGCGGCTGTCTTGAGCGCCGGGAAGTCTTCGAGGAGCCCCGGGCGCGACGAGCTGGTACAGCCGCTCGGGCTCATCCAGGTCCTTGAGCTGGTGCTCACCCAGGTCTCGCAGCGAGACGTCCGGGATCGGGTCGTCCCGGAGCAGCTCACGCGTGGTCTGCGAGACGAGCACCTGGCCGCCGTGCCCGGCCGCGCAGATGCGGGCCGCGCGGTGCACGCCGAGTCCGACGTAGCGCTCGCCGCCCACGGCCGGCTCGCCCGTGTGAATGCCCATGCGTACCCGGAGCTGCGCGTCGTCGGGCCAGGCGTGCTCGGCTAGCCGGAGCTGGCACGCGATCGCAGCAGCCACCGCGTCCTTGGCCCGTCGGAAGGCGACGAAGAACGAGTCCCCCTGCGTGTCGATCTCGTGCCCGCCGTTCTCGGCGAAGGCCTCGCGCAGGATTCGCTGATGGTCCTCGAGCGCCTCGCCGTAGCGATCTCGCAACTGCTTGAGAAGCTGCGTCGATCCCTCGATGTCGGTGAAGAGGAAGGTGACGGTCCCGATCGGCAGCTCAGTGATCGAGCTCACGTTCGCGGAGTCTCTCACCGCCATGCGTGGAGTGCGCTATCGACAGGGTCCAGGATCGAACCTACGTGCCGACCGCACGAATACAGACCTGCTCGCGGCAGGCCCATCCGCGACGAGTCGCTCGAGCGACATGGACAACGCTCCCGCCGCCCGACGTGATCGCCCAGGAGATCGTCGAGGATCGTGGAAGCGGGCTCGCCTGAGTTTGCGGCCGTCGCGGAATCGCTTGCTCCGGTCGCCGACGAACCTACTCCGTGAGCTCCTTCCAGCGGCGATAGCGAACGGCGCGGCGCACCGTGCGCGGGTCGTGGCCGCTCTCGAGGAGCCGCTGGCGCACGTCTCCCTCCTGCGCCATGCGCAGGAAGAGCCAGGCGATGGCGACGATGGTCACGAGCGAGCCCTCGAGCATCATGAGCGCCCCAGCGAGGCTCTGGTCGGCCGAGGCGGAGAGGCCGAGGTACTCGTCACCTGCCTCGTACACGCCGTAGAACGGCGCCCCGCCCCAGACGAAGACGTTCCCGATCGCCGTCCCGACGAGACGCACGCCGAGGATGTAGCCGAGCTTGGCGCCGGTCCCGAACCACTCGGGCGCGGGCAGCGTCTCGAGGACGGGCAGCCAGAGCACGATCCCGGCCGTGAAGAAGCAGACGTGCTCGAGCGCGTGCAGGGCGCTCGACTCGACGGCGCCCTCGTAGAGCGCCGGGAGGTGCCATAGCACCAGGTTCGCCGCCCAGATCGGGAGCGCGACGAGTGGGTTCGCGAGCACCTTCAGGCGGTAGACCCAGGGGAGCGCCAGCACGGGCCGCATCAGCGGCCCGGTCAGGCCGGCGAGCAGGCAGAGGGGTGCGAGGTCGCCGAGCAGCAGGTGCTGGGTCATGTGGAACGAGAAGAGCTCGTCTTCCGCGACCGCTGCGAGCGGCGAGACCACCGCCACGAGGAGAAGAGCCACGCCGAGCGCGAAGAGCCCGATCCGCCACCCTGGAACCGGCTGGCCGCGGTGCGCGAGGGTGCGGGCCCGTACTCCGTAGGCGATTGCGATGACCGCGATCGGAACGAGCTGGAGCGGATCGAGCGTCCAGCTCGTGAGGAGCGTTGCCGCAATCACGGCGTCACTGTAGAGCCGCCCGGGTGCATACACTCGCGAGGTGGGGAGCGGACGCCAGACGTACGCGCAGGCGGGCGTCTCGCTGGCGACCGGAGACGCAATCGTCGAGCGGCTCCGCGCAGCCGCAGAGTCCACCGGCGCGACGGGCTTCGGGGCGTTCGCGGGCCTCCATCCTCTCGACGACCAGCGGCTTCTCGCCGCTTCCACCGACTCGGTCGGGACGAAGCTGATCCTCGCCCGCGCGCGCGGGCGGCTGCGCGCCTGCGGGGCCGACCTCGCCGCCCACTGCATCAACGACGTCGCGACGACGGGCGCCGACCCGCTCATCTTCCTCGACTACGTCGCCGCCAATCGCATCGATCTCGAGCAGGTTGCGGAGCTCGTCGAGGGTGCGGCCGAGGTCTGCCGGCGGGAGGGAGTCGCGCTGGTCGGCGGCGAGACGGCCGAGCTTCCCGGGATCTACCGGGACGACGAGCTCGACTTCGCCGGCACTTGCGTGGGGATCGTCGAGCGCGAGCGGCTCGTCGACGGCTCCCGCGTGCAGGCGGGGGACTCCGTGATCGGCTTCCCCTCCGCGGGCGTCCACGCGAACGGCTTCTCGCTCGTCCGCCGCGTGCTCGAGCAGGAGGACTACGACGGCGAGGACCTGCTCGCGCCGACGCGCTGCTACCTCGAGGAGGTGAGGCGCGTGCGCGACCACGCCCATGCCTTCGCGCACGTGACCGGCGGCGGCATCGCAGGAAATCTCGCCCGCGTCGTCCCCGACGGCTTGCGCGCGAGCATCGACTGGGACGCGTGGGAGCGGCCCGGCCGTCTTCCACTGGCTCGCGCGACACGTCGAGGAGGAGGAGCTGCGGCGGGTCTTCAACCTCGGCATCGGCTACTGCGCCGTCGTCTCGGACCCGGGGGACGACCTCGTGATCGGGCGGATCGAGCGGGCGTGATCGGCGTTCTCGTGAGCGGCGAGGGGACGAATCTCCAGGCGCTGCTCGACGCGGAGCTCCCTGTCGTCGCGGTCGCCTCGAACAAGCAAGGAGCGCAAGCGCTCGCGCGTGCCGACCGAGCCGGAGTTCCGTCCGAGGTGTTTCCGCTCGACGCTTTCGGGATCGCGCCGCCCGAGACACGGCGATGGCGGAGTGGCTCGAGGGACACGGTGTCGAGCTCGTCGTCTGCGCCGGGTACATGCACCTTCTCGACCGGTCGTTCCTCGACCGCTTCCCCGAGCGCGTGGTCAACGTGCACCCCGCGCCGCTCCCCGACTTCCCGGGCGCGCACCCGCTCGAGGACCTCCTCGCCGCGGGCGCGCCGGCGGCAGCCGCGACCGTGCACTACCTCGACGAGGGAGTGGACACGGGCGCGGTGATCGCGAGCGAGCCCGTTCCCGTCCTCCCTGACGACACGGTGGACTCGCTTCGCGAGCGCGTGCACGAGGCCGAGCATCGACTGCTGCCCGAGGTGGTGCGAGCGCTGTGCGCGCGCTGATCTCCACCTACGACAAGACCGGCCTCGCGGTCTTCGCGCGCGGGCTCGCCGCGCTCGACGCCGAGATCGTCGCGAGCGGCGGCACCGCGGGCTTTCTCGAGGACGTCGGCGTCCAGGTGACGCGCGTCGAGAGCCTCACGGCGTTTCCGGAGATGCTGGGCGGGCGGGTGAAGACGCTCCATCCTCGCGTGCACGCGGGAATCCTCGCCCGGCGCGACGTCGAGGAGGACGTGCGCGCGCTCGAGGAGCACGCGATCGAGCCCTTCGACCTGGTCTGCGTGAACCTGTATCCGTTCGAGAAGGCGGTCGCGGGGCACGGCGTCGCGGAGGCCGATGCGGTCGAGATGATCGACGTCGGCGGGCCTGCGCTCCTTCGCGGCGCCGCGAAGAACTTCGCGCAACTGCGCGCCGGTGTGCCGACCGGAGGACTACGGGCAGGTGCTCGACGAGCTGCGGGCGAGGGGTGAGCTGTCCGCCGAGACGCGGCGCACACTCGCGACGCGGGCGTTCGCGGCGACCGCCGCGTACGAGACGGCGATCGCGCGCTGGTTTGCGGACCGCGAGACCTTCCCGGACATTCTCTCGGTCGCGCTCGACAAGACGCTCGAGCTCGCCTACGGAGAGAACCCGCACCAGCGTGCCGCCTACTACGCGGAGCGCGGCGCGCGGACGCATCTGCTCTCCCGTGTCG
Organism: uncultured Actinomycetes bacterium; assembly: GCA_963746435.1. Lineage (GTDB taxonomy): Bacteria > Actinomycetota > Thermoleophilia > Gaiellales > Gaiellaceae > GMQP-bins7. Next base: position 143,645 of record CAVVAZ010000017.1, on the reverse strand, counting down.
AGCAGCTCCACGGAAAGCCGCTCTCCTTCAACAACCTGAACGACCTCTCCGCGGCGCGTCTGCTCATCCGCGAGTTCCAGCTCCCGGCGTGCGTGATCGTCAAGCACGCGAACCCGTGCGGGGTCGCCGTGGCCGCCACGATCGAGGACGCGTACGCGAAGGCGGTTGCCGCCGACCCGGTGTCGGCCTACGGCGGCGTCGTCGTCCTCAACCGCGCGGTCTCGGCCACGCTGGGCGTGTCGCTCGCCGGGCACTTCGTGGAGGTGCTCTTCGCGCCCGGGCTACGACGAGCAGGCGATGGAGGTGCTCGCGCGCAAGGCCGCGATCCGCGTGCTCAACGACACCGAGCGCCGAGCCGTCACCGAGGCCGAGCGCGACTACCGCCGCGTCCTCGGTGGTCTGCTCGTCCAGGATCGCGACTGGGACGTCGCCGACCGCGAGCCGATGGAGGTCGTCTGCGGCGAGCTCTCGGAGCAGCAGTGGGGCGACCTCCTCTTCGCGTGGCGCGTCGTCAAGCACGTGACCTCGAACGCGATCGTGCTCGCGAGGAACCTGCAGACGATCGGCATCGGCGCCGGCCAGATGAGTCGGGTGGACGCCGTTCGGATCGCGGTCGAGAAGGCGCGCGAGCTCGGGCACGATCTCGAGGGCGCGATGCTCGCGTCAGACGCGTTCTTCCCGTTCGCGGATGGCCCGAAGCTCGCCCTCGACGCGGGCGTCAAGGCGATCATCCAGACCGGCGGCTCGAAGCGCGATGCCGAGGTGATCGAGGCGGTGCAGTCGGCGGACGCGGCGATGGTCTTCACCCACCGCGGCACTTCCGCCACTGAGTTAGCCAGCGCAGAATGGAATCCGCGAGCGCGGATTCCATTTTGTGTGCAAGGCCGGAACCCGCGAGCGCGATTCCGGCCGCACGAGAACCGTGGCGCGCGAAATCCCTAAAGCCGGCTGCTTCGCAGCCGGGCCGGTGCGTTCACTCAGGCTTTGCACTACGTCCAGGGCAGCTGATCCCAGTACGGCGGGCGCTCGAAACGCTCGTCTCCGTAGCCGGCGTACGCCTCCGCTCGGCGAGCTCGTCGCCGTCTTCACTCCCGCCTTGTGCCGAAGCGCGAGCTCCGAGACCGGGTACCAGATCGGGCGGCCAGGCGCGTCGCGTCCCCGTCATGAGGATCGCGCAGGGACCCTCGCCCGCCCCCACCAAGATGTGCTCGGTGCTCGGGGCGCAGTGGAAGAAGTCCCACGCCCGCAGCCGGCGCTCCTCGCCTTCCACGAGCAGCAGGCACTCGCCGGAGAGTACGAGGAAGTCCTCCTGCGTCTCCTCGCCGTGGTACAGACCGTTCGGCTGGCCGGGGAGGAGGGTGCAGATCCGAATTCCGAGCTCCGTGAACTCGGCGTCGCGCGACTCGAACATGCAGCTTGCCCCGAAGGCGTCGTGGTGGTCCCACGCCGCGTCGCGCACGTTGACGACGAACCAGCCCTCCGTCTTCGGCGCGAGACCCGATCCGTAGTCCTCGAGACGAGCTTCCTCGACCACGCCGCGTTTCTATCAGGCCAGCGAGCGTGAGAGGATCGGGTGGTGGAAGCGTTCGACCTCGACGTGCGCCGGCACGTCTACTTCTCCATCGTCGCGAACGGGCGCCCGCCGACGATTGCGGAGTCCGCTCTGGCGTTCGCGCGAGGCGAAGACGAGCTCGCCGACGTATACCGACGCCTCCACGACGCGCACGCGCTCGTGCTCTTTCCGGACACGACCGACGTCTGGATGGCGAATCCCTTCTGCTTCGGGCCGACGCCCCATCGGGTCGAGGCGGGCGGGCGGGACTGGACCGCGACGTGTGCGTGGGACGCCCTCGGCGTCCCGGCCGCTCTGCACGGCGACGGGCGGATCGCATCCGAGTGCGCCTGCTGCGGCGAGCCGGTGGCACTCGAGGTTCGAGAAGGCGCGCTCGTCGAGGGCAACGACTTGCTCGTCCATATCCTCGTCCCCGCCCGGCGCTGGTGGGACGACATCGGCTTCACCTGAAGCACGATGGTCTTCCTCCGGTCGGAGGAGCACCTCACGCGCTGGCTCGACGCGAACGGCTGGGAGCCCGGCGCGACGCTCTCGGCGGCGAAGATGAACGAGCTCGCCCGCGTGTGGTGGTGGACGCGGCTCGACCCCGGCTGGCGTCCGCGGACGGTCGACGAGTCGCAGGGGATTCTCGAGGCGCTCGACCTCACCGGCGAGTTCTGGTCGCTTGGCTAGGACCCGAACAGCCGTCCGGCGCAGACGCCGCAGTACGGGTTGAGCTCGCCCGATTCCTCCCGGTACCAGCCGCCCTCCTCGCCGACGGCATGGCCGCAGCGTGTGCACTCCTCGACGATCGGCTCGATCGAGTCGATGAGCTCCCGTGCGCGGGGAAGCTCACTCGCGAGCACGAGGATCTCTCGCCATTCGATGAGACTGGCACCTCGCATTGGTGCGCTCAGGTCGGTGACCCGATGGAAGCAGCGGATGCCTTCGGCGCGGAGCAAGCCGCACACCACCTCTGCCTCGCCCTCGTCCGAGACGATCGACAGGCGCACGGTGTCGTCCACGCGCGCAGTCTGGCTCAAGTCGCTGCCGCAGAAGTAGTGTTCCGCCGCGTGGCGCGCCGCGAGTACCCATCCGTTCTCGAGCTCGTCGGGCAGACCCCGATCGTCCGGCTCGACCGCCTGGGCCGCGAGGTGCCGGGCGAGCTCCTCGCAAAGCTCGAGTACCTGAACCCCGGTGGCTCGGTGAAGGACCGGATCGGGCTCGCGATGATCGAGGCCGCGGAGCAGGAGGGGAAGCTCAGACCCGGCGGCACCATCGTCGAGCCGACCTCGGGCAACACCGGTGTGGGCCTCGCAATCGCGGCGGCGCTCCGCGGCTACCGCTGCATCTTCGTCATGCCCGACAAGATGAGCCAGGAGAAGATCTCCATGCTTCGCGCGTACGGCGCCGAGGTCGTGATCACCCCGACCGCGGTCGCCCCGGACTCGCCGGAGAGCTACTACTCCGTCTCCGACCGCCTCGCCGAGGAGATCCCGGGCGGCTTCAAGCCCGACCAGTACTCGAATCCCGCCAATCCCGAGGCCCACTACGAGACGACTGGGCCAGAGCTCTGGGAGCAGACGGCCGAGGGGCAGGTGGACGCGATCGTGATCTCGGTCGGCACCGGAGGCACGATCACCGGCGTCGGGCGCTACTTCAAGGAGCGCAGGCCGGAGGTGCGGATCGTCGCGGTCGACCCCGAAGGCTCGGTCTTCACCGCCGACGACGAGCATCCGATGGGGCCGTATCTCGTCGAGGGGATCGGGAAGGAGCGCTGGCCGTCGACGCTCGACCCCGACGTCGTCGACGAGTGGGTGCGCGTCTCCGACCGCGACTCGTTCCGGGTCGCGCGCCGGCTCGCGCGCGAGGAGGGGCTGCTCGTGGGGGGCTCCACAGGCTCCACCGCGCACGCCGGGATCCAGGTTGCGAAGCGGCTCGGTCCCGACGCCCGCGTCCTCATGATGTTCCCGGACAGCGGCCGCTCCTACCTCTCGAAGTTCTACGACGACAACTGGATGATCCAGTACGGCCTGCTCGACCGCGCGACGCCTCCCCCGTCCGTCGAGGAGGTCTTGCGGTTCCGCCACGCCGACCACGACGTCCCCGCCCTCGTCACCATCGGCTCCCACGAGAAGGTGGGCGCGGCGATCGAGTTCATGCAGCGCTACGGCATCTCGCAGCTCCCGGTCGTCCGCTCGGAGCCGGTCGACTCGCTGGCAGACGTCGTCGGCTCGCTCCAGGAGCTGGCTCTGCTCGAGCGGGTCTTCCGGAACCCGGACGCGCTGAACGAGGACGTCGCCGTGGCCATGCAGCCGCCGCTGCCCGCGGTCGACGCGGACGCCTCGCTGAACGAGGTCTACGAAGGGCTCTCGGGCCCGAACGGAGCCGTGGTGGTAGTCGCCAGCGGCGGCAAGCCGACGGGCGTCCTCACGCGGTCTGATCTGCTGGAGTTCCTCGCGGCACGACGGTCGCAGGTCGAGCTCTCCTAGGAAACTCGGCGCGTACTGCGACGTAGACCGCTCCGATCACGAGCAGCGCGCCGGCGAGCGTGGTCAGGCCCGGCCGCTCGCCGAGGACGAGCATTCCGAGGGCGATCGCGACGAGTGGGTTCACGTACTGGTGCGTGACGACAAGCGAGATCGGGGCCACGCGCAGAAGCCAGGCGTAGGCAGTGAACCCGATCAGCGAGCCCGCGAAGACGAGATAGACCCAAGCCAGCACGGAGTCGAGCGCGAACGCCGCGCCGCTGAGCTCTCCCCACTCTCCGAGAGCGAGCGCGCCGCCCGTGAGGAAGATCCCGCCCGCTGCCATCTCGTAGACAGTGGCGACGAACGGATCGTTCGGAAGACCCAAGCGGCTCGAGAAGAACGACCCCGTCGACCACGAGATCGAGGCCCCGATCATCACCGCGAGACCGATCGCCGTCGAGCCGGCGCCGAGCCCCGGCGCGACGACGAGACCGAGCCCGACAAGCCCCGCGAGCGTGCTGAGCCGGCTCGCGCGCGACACGCGGTCCCGCGAGGCGAGCCGCATCAGAATTACCTGCAGCGGCACGGTCCCGGCGATCATCGCGGCGACGCTCGAGTCGATCCGCGTCTCCGCCACATGGACGACGCCGACGCCGAGTGTGAGGAGGAGTAAGCCCACGAACGCGCTCCCGGCGAGCTCGCGCGGCGTGATGCGAAGGCTCGTTCCGCGTATGGCGAGAATCGCGGCCAGAAGCACTGCCGCAGCGAGGAACCGGCTTCCTGCGGAAAGGAGCGGCGGCAGTGTCTCGACGACGACCTTGATCCCCAGGTACGTCGAGCCCCACAAGACGTAGACGACGAGGAGTGCCGCCCAGACGTGTCTGACCGGGGCGGTCATCTACGAGGAAACGCATGCAGACCCATTCCTGTGAGAACGAGCGCGCCCCGCGGCCTACTCCGTTCTGACGATTCCAACCACTGCTCGTGTCGAGCGGCGTGGCTAATGCGGGCGCTCGGCGACTGCTCTCTGGCAGGGTGGCGCCATGATCCTCCGTGAACCGGCTGTGCAGCTCGACCCGCGCGTGCAGCGGCTGTGGGCGCTCGAGCTGGCTCTCGTCGCGCTCGTAGCCGGAATCGCTACGACTGTGGTCGCAGCGCTGCTCGCGCTCGCGGAGGAAGGTCTCGCTGCGGTTCTCGTGGCCGTCGTGGGAGGTTGCGTGACGCTCCTTTTCGCTGCCCTCGCAGTGGTCCAGCCGCGCATGCTGTACCGCCGGTTTCGCTACGAGATCACCGATCTCGGCCTCTACGTCGCCCGCGGCTCGCTCTGGCGCAAGTGGCACGTCGTCCCTCACGCGCGCGTCCAGACGGTCGACACCAAGCGCGGGCCGCTGGAGCGGATGTTGGGCCTCGTGTCGATCGCGGTGACCACGGCCTCGGCCAAGGGCGGGACCGAGATCCCGGGCCTCGACCCCCGGGTTGCCGACGCGCTGGTGCAGGAGCTTGCACGCCGCGCGGGGATCGAGGAGGGAACCTGAGCGACCGTTCGCCGGCGCTCGAGGGGCGGCTCCATCCCCTGGCCGTTCTCGTCTTCGCCCGGAAGAGAATCGGAGCGAGCATCCTGCCGATCCTCGTCGTCGCGCTCACCTGGCGCGGGGGATTCGTGCTGCCGGCGCTCGCCCTCCTCGTCGCGGGCGGCCTCGCTCTGCTCGTCGTGGAGTGGCGGCGGTTCACGTATCGGATCGAGAACGGCCGGCTCGTGATCGAGCGCGGCGTCATTCGTCACACCACGCGCGTCGTGCCACTCGACCGAATCCGCGGGGTCGACCTGCAGGCGCCGTGGCTGCACCGGCTGCTCGGCCTCGTCCAGGTGGAGGTGGAGGCAGCCGCGGGCGGCAGCTCCGCCGCCGAGCTGACGCTGGCCGCTGTCAGCGCGCAGGAAGGCGAGCGCCTGCGCCAGGCACTGCTGTCCTACACGGGTTACGAGGCCGCGTCCGAAGATGCGCCTCCGGCCCGCGTCCTGTACCGGGCGACGCCCCGACTGCTCGTTGCCGGAGGCTTGACCAGCGGTCGCTACATCGTCGCTCCGCTCGCGGCGATCGGCGTGATCGCCAATTTCGCCGACGATCTTCCCGGTGCGTTCGGAGACCGGCTCTTCAGCGAGGCGTCCGACCGGCTTCCGACCGCGGCGCTCGGCGTGGCGGTGCTCGTCGTAGGAGCGCTGCTCCTCGCCGTCGTACTCGCGGCGGCCGGCTCGCTTCTCACCGACTGGAGCTTCGAGCTCACGGACGACGGAGATCGCCTGGTCGCGCGACGCGGCCTGCTCACCCGGCGTTCCGTCGCCATCGACCGAGCACGCGTCCGCGGGCTCGACCTGCGCGACTCGCCGCTCCGGCGGGCGTTCGACCTCGTCGGCGTGGGGGTGGTTGCGAGCGGCATCGAGGGCGGACGGTCCGGGCGCACGGTGCTGGCTCCGGTGATCGCGAGCGACGACGCGCGTGGGCTGGCGCGCGCGCTCGATCCTCTCGCCGCGCCGGACGCAGTCCTCCAGCGGCACCCCACCACCGCTCGCACGAGGCGGCTCTTCCGGGCGGTTGCAGGGCCGGCCGTCCTGGGCGTCGTCGCGCTGTTCTTGGGTTGGTGGTGGCCGGCTGCCGCCGTGCTCATGCTCGCGGCCGTCGGAGTGCCGCTCGCTCTCGACCGCTACCACCAGCTCGGTCATCACTTCGACGGTCGTAGGCTTGCCGTCCGCGAGGGATCGCTCGCTCGGCGCCGGACGTCGCTCGACCCGCGCGCGGTCGTCTCGTACGCAGTCGAGCGCTCGCCCGGTCAGCAGCGTGTGGGTCTGTGCACGGTCGTTCTCCATCTCGGACAAGGCGCGGGTACGCGGCGCGTGCTCGACTGCTCGGAGGAGCAAGCCGCGACGCTCCTCGCCGCTCTCGACGTGCCGCTTTTCGCCCCGTTCGTCGCGAGCCGATCAGAGCCGGCGCGGGTGCTCTAGCCGCCGCGCCGCCGGTATCCCGCGATCGCCGCGCTAGTCCCAGCGCCGCGACAGCCGGAACGCCGCGTTGATCAGCCCGACGTGCGAGTACGTCTGCGGGAAGTTGCCGCTCTGCTCGAGCGTGTCCGGAAGGATGTCCTCGCTGTACAGCCCGAGCCCGTTGTCGAGCGAGAGCAGGCGCTCGAACAACTCCTTGGCCTCGTCCGTTCGGCCGATGATCGCGAGCGCCTCGACGAGCCAGAACGTGCAGACGGTGAAGGCCGCCTGCATGACCCCGAAGTCGTCCTGCACCGTGTACCTGCGCAGGAGCCCGCCGTCCACGGAGAGCGCCTTGCGTATGGCATCGACATGGGAAGCGGCCTTCGGGTCGTCGGGGGCGAAGTAGCCGAGATGGACGGCGAGGAGGAGCGCGGCGTCGAGCTGCGGCTCGCCGGCCACCTGCGTCAGCGCGCCGATCTCGTCGTTCCAGCACCGGGTCTCGAGCAGCTCCGCTGCCCTCTGCTCCAACCCGCGCGCCTGAGCCGCGAGCTCGTCGGCCTGCAGGGTCTCCGCCACCTCGACCGCGCGCCGTGCTCCCGCCCAGTGCATGAGCACGGAGAAGCTGTGCAGTCGCGACTTACCGCGGAACTCCCAGAGGCCCGCGTCGGGCTCTTCGAGACGGGCGTCGATTTGGTCGACGAGCCCCTGGACCATGTCGACCGCGGTCCGCGGCGGGATCTCGCCGACGAAGCGCGTGTCGAGGAAGAGGCGGCTGACCGCGAGCACCATCTCGCCGTAGACGTCGTTCTGGACGTGCTCGAACGCCTGGTTGCCGATTCGCACCGGCCCGTCCCCGTTGAAGCCCGCGAGGTGGTCGAGCTCGCGCTCGGTCGCGTCCGAGTCGCCGTTGATCCGGTATGCGGGCTGGAGGACACCGTCGTTCTCTTCGCAGAGGTTGCGCAGGTACTCGAGGAAGAGCTCCATCTCCTCGGGGTGGCCGAGCCGTTCGAACGCGTTCAAGCGTGAAGTAGGCGTCGCGCAGCCAGCAGAACCGGTAGTCCCAGTTGCGCCCGGAGCCGGGGTACTCGGGCAGGCTCGTCGTCGTCGCGGCGAGCAGCGCGCCCGTGTCCTCGTACTGGTGGAGCTTGAGCGCGAGGGCCGAGCGGATGACCTCCCCCTGGTAGTCGCGGGTGACTCGACTGCCCTTCACCCAGCGGCGCCAGTAGTCGAGCGTGCGCTCCAGGAAGCGCTCGGCCGTCTCCTCGAGGCCGGCCTCGAGCGGCTCGCCCCACGTGAGCACGAGGTGACGATCCTCCTCGAGGAGGAATGGGCGCTCGTCCTCGACGTACGTCAAAGGGACGTTCGTCGTCAGCCGGACCGGTGCGGGGAACCCGGTGTACTCGATGTGGTTCGACGCCCGCCACGATCCGGCCTCGACGAGCCCGTACTCGTACACCGGGCGGCAGCGCACGCGCGCGCGCGGCTCGCCCGAGAGCGGGCGCAGGATCCGGACGAACATCGACGGCTTGAAGTAACGCTGGTAGAGCTGGAAGCGCGGGGCGAAGTCGTAGAGCTCGAACGAGCCCTCCGGCCCGCTGAACACGGTGCGCAGCACGTTCGTGTTCTCGACGTACTCCTGGCGCACCTCGTCGCTGTCGACGCCTTCGATTGCGAAGGAGCCGCCGCGCTCGCGGTCGAGAAGCGGCCCGAAGACGAAGCTCGAGTCGGGACGCGGCCAGCACAGCCACTCCACGGATCCGTCGCGGAGGAGCGCGCTGTACGAGCAGTTGCCGATGATGCCGAGGCCGTATGACATGCGTGATGCTTTCGCGAAAACGTAGGTTCTACCTACCTCGGCTCTTCGCGAGGCTTTCATGAGGCTGGGAGAAGGCGCACTGGCCCGACGCAAGCGATACCCGGATCTCGTCATCGCGAGCAACCGCTTGCCCGTCCGGATCATGGTCGGGAAGGGCGACTTCGAGGTCTCCTCTTCCGTGGGCGGGCTCGCCTCGGCGCTCCGCGCCATTCGCGGCGAGTCGGTGTGGATCGGCTGGCCGGGCGCCGTCATCCCGGACTCTCTGGAGCCGAAGGTCACGAAGCGACTGGCGAAGGACAAGCTCGTCCCCGTGTATCTCTCCGCCGACGACGAGGAGCAGTTCTACGGTCTCGTGTGCAACGAGACGCTGTGGCCGCTCTTCCACTACTTCTCGAGCCGGCTCCGGATCACGCCCGAGGCGTGGCAGCGCTACGTCGACGTGAACGAGCGCTTCGCCGACGCGATCCTCGAGCACTGCGGTCCAGAAACGCGCGTGTGGGTGCACGACTTCCACCTGATGCTCGTTCCCGCGATCCTGCGGCGGCGTCGGCCCGATCTCGCGGTGGGCTTCTTCCTGCACACACCGTTCCCGTCTTCGGAGATCTACCGCCTGCTACCCGAGCGCGAGACCCTCCTGCGGGGAGTCCTCGGCGCCGACTACGTCAGCTTCCAGATCGGGGATTACGCGCGCCACTTCCGCTCCACCTGCCTGCGTGTCCTCGGCCTCGACTCGCAGCCGGACTGGCTCGACATCGCCTCGCGCCGAGTCGGAATCGGCGTCGATCCGATCGGCATCGACGTCGGCGGCTTCCGTGAGGCTCTCGCCGACCCCGAGACCGAGGAGCTCTACGCCCAGCTCGAGGAGCAGTACCGGGGCCGCCGGCTCGTCCTGGGTGTCGAGCGGCTCGACTACACCAAGGGCATTCCGCAGAAGCTGCTCGCGTTCGAGCGCTTCCTCGAGCGCGACCCGTCGCTCGCCCGGACGACCACCATGCTGCAGGTTCTCGTCCCATCGCGGCTCGAGAGCCCCGAGTATCGACTTCAGCGGGACGAGATCGAGCTCCTCATCGCTCGTATCAACGGCCGCTTCGGACAGCCCGGGATCACTCCGGTCGAGTACCTGCACCGGAACATCTCCAAGAACGGCCTCGTCGCGCTGTACCGGCGAGCGGACGTGATGATGGTCACGCCGCTGCGCGACGGGATGAACCTCGTCGCGCACGAGTTCGTGCTCTGCCAGTCGGAGCCGGATCTCGCGGGGCGCTGGCGGGGCGCGCTGCTCCTGTCGGAGTTCGCCGGTGCTGCGCAGGTGCTACCCGGCGCGCTGCTCGTGAATCCCTGGAATGTGGAGAGTGTCGTAGATCAGCTCGGCACCGCGCTCGAGCTCGAGCCGCGCGAACGGCGCCGTCGTCTCGAGACCATGACCAAGCGCGTCGAAGCGCTCGACGTTGGACGCTGGGCCGACGGTTTTCTCACGCGACTCACGCGGTACTCTCGGCGCGACCGCCGCCGCCGCCCGCCGCCCTTCGTCGACGAGGCTCTCGAGCAGAAGCTCGTGGGACGATTCGCGCGCGCCCGGTCGCGGACGATCGTGCTCGACTACGACGGCACCCTACGCGAGATCGAGGCTCACCCGGATCTCGCGCTCCCCACTACCGAGATCCGCTCGGTTCTCCGGGACCTCGCTGCGCTCCCGTCGACCGATGTCCACATCGTCAGCGGGCGCCGTCGGAGAAACCTGGAGCAATGGTTCGGCCAGCTGTCCGTCTATCTCTGCGCCGAGCACGGCTACCTCGCGCGAGCTCCCGGAGACCCATGGCGGACGCTGCTCGAGCTCGACCTCGACTGGATGCCCCGGATCGAGCGCCTCCTGCGACGGGTTGCCGCGGACGTGCCGGGTGCGTTCGTCGAGCGCAAGTCCTGCGCGATCGCCTGGCACTACCGCGAGGCCGAGCCCGAGTACGGCGCCTGGCGGGCGCGCGAGCTCTTGAACGACCTCCAGCAGCAGCTCGCCGGAGAGCCTGCCGAGGTGCTCCTCGGCCACCGCGTCGTCGAGGTGCGCGCCCGCGGCGTCGACAAGGGTTTGTACGTCCGCAGTCTCTTCCCCGAGGGCAAGAAACCCGCGAGGTCGTTCGTCATGGGTCTCGGGGACGACCGCACCGACCACGATCTCCTCGAGGCGCTCCCTTCGGGATCGATCGCCGGGCACGTGGGCGGGCTTCTGCCGAGCGCCACTGCGGACGGCGTGGTTCGCCAGCACGTCCGGATCGTCGGTCCGGGCGAGGTGCGCGCTCTCCTCCGCAGCCTCGCCGGCGCGTTCTCGGACGAAAGCGGGTAAGTCGCCGAGCTGTTAGTCCTCGGCGGCTTCCGTCTCCGGAGGGGAGACCGGAGCGACGGCGCGCTCGACGGGCTCGTCCACGAGCGAGAGGACACGCATGCCGTGGACGAACACGATCGTCCCGCCCAGCCAACCGCCGAGGGTCAGCAGGCCAAAGCCGACGAGTGTGAGAATCAGCCCACCGCCCGTGACCTCGCCGTCGACGTAGCCGCCGTGCCCGAAGATGGCGGCGAGCAGGAAGAACACCGTCGCGGTGAGCATCGCGACCATGTGCGCGGTCGCGGTCTTCCAGAGCTCCGTTCCTCTCGCGATCCCGAGCCAGTCGACGAGGCCCGTGATCGCCGTCGCGCCCGTCACGACCAGGCCGAGGACGAGCGCGAGCCACCATGCCGTCGCCGTGTTGCGGTCCGACACGCCGAGCGCGCTCAGGACGCCGAACGCCGTCGCGGCTGTGTAGATCCCGATGGTCGCGTCGGTGAGGGGTGGATGGAGCGGATGCCCCGGTAGCCCACGCAGCAGGTTCACACGCCGATCCTAATCGGGTTTCCCGTTCGACACAAATCGCACGAACCTGAATGGCAGTGCCGCGCTCAGTCGTCCGAGCTCTCCCTCGAAGCGAACGGTAGAGCGCGTAGCTCCACCAGCGCCAGGCCACGAGCGCGAAGAAGCCGATCGCGGCGACGATCGCCTCGTGCACTCCGAAGACGAGCTCGGTGACGAGGAAGATCACGCCGGTGAACGCGAGCGCGATCGCGACCGTGCCGGCGATCGCCTCGCGGTTGCCCTTGCGCAGCATGTAGTCCTTGTCGCCCTCGCGGAAGCGCAGCCGGTGGTGCGCCGCCGGGGCGAGCAGGAGAACCAGAGCAACTCCGGTGCTCAGGAGCGTGAAGTAGTAGACGTACCGAAGCCGGTCGTTCAGGTCGGCGAACTGACCGGAAAAGCGGATCGCGAGCAGGAAGCCGAAGAGCACCTCCGCGCCGGGGATGAGCGATCGCAGCTCGTGGAGCAGCTCGCCGTGCTCGCGCTCGAGTCGTTCCTTGAGCTCCTCCTGCTTCTCCTCCTGCCTCGACGCGCGCCTTCGTTCGATCCGGGTCGGTCAGTGCGTCCCTCGCGCAAGCCGGTCTCATGCCGGCACGGCGATGCCGCGCCTGAACGCCGCGGCATGCCCGCGCGCGTTCGCCTCGCGCAGCTCGTCCTTGTCGAGGGCGCCGAGGCGAAGGAGGAGGTCGAACTCGTCTCGGAGATGCGTTCGCATCATCTCGGGCCCGTCGGTGGCGATGGTGAACCCGACTCCCGCGTCCACGAAGCGGCGGATCGTGTAGCGAACGGCTTCCTCGTCCGCGAGTGCCTTGGTCAGGAGGTTCGAGGTGGGGCAGATCTCGAGCACGGTGCCGAGCTCCCTGAGCAGCCGCTCGAGCTGGGGATCCCCCGCGGCGAGGATGCCGTGCCCGATGCGCTCAGGCCGCAGGCGCTCGAGAACCTCGCCGAGCTCCTCGCGGCCCATGTCGCCCCCCTCCTCGCCCACGTGGATGGTCACGCCCAGGCCCGCCTCCCTAGCCGTCTCGCAGCATCGGCTCGATCTGGGTGTAGTCGTAACGCGCGCCGTTCTGCCTCGGCCCCGCGATGTCCACCCCGACGACGCCGCGTCCTGCCCAGCGCACGGCTTTCTCGACGATGATCTCGTTCAGCCGCCGGTCGAAGGTGCGGTCCATCATCAGGATGAGCCCCGCACGGACCTGCGGATACTCGAGGCTTGCGAGGTCTAGGCCACGGATCGCCGCGAGGATGATGTGGTCGAGGTCGCGCTCGCCGCCACGATTCCGCTTCATGGGGTTGAAACGAAGCTCGAGGGTCGTGATTCCCTGCGACCGAAACGCGCCTCCGATCGCCGCGTGCACCGAGCGCTCGACCGCGAGCGGGGAGGACTGTATGAGCTCGGTCCAGTGGTAGATCTGGTCGAGGCCGTCGAGACCCGCCACGCCCCGCGGGTCCGAGACGGTGACGAGCGCGTCGAACTCCCAATAGTCCTTCACAGGGAGCGCGATGCCCTGCTCGTGCGCGAGGCTCCAGAGGATGTCGGAGGCGACGGAGCCACCGAGATGCGTGTGGAGCTCCGCCAAGCCGCCCTCGAGCATGCAGCGGGAGTCTACGGGCTCACAAATGAGGCCGGATGAGGTCGTCGATCTGGCGGCCGGTCGCCCGTCCCTCGAGGCGCCCCAAGACCTGCCTGTTCTTGACGAGCACGAGGGCGGGGACCATCGAGATCCCGAGCTTCTGAACGAGTGCGGGATTCGTGTCCGCGTCGACGTCGACTACCCGGAGGCTCTTCTTCTGCGTCACCTTCACCCAAGCGACGAGGCTCTCCATGCGCCTGGACGGGCCCGAGCGCTTCCGGCCCACGAAGATGAGCGCAGGCTTCCCGCTCCGAGGTTTCGCGACCTGTGCACGGCACCGGCTCCTGTGCCGACTTCACGACGATACGGATGCCCGATCCTGGGCAGAGCGAAACCGAGTCTTTTGTTTGCTCACCGCTTCGGCGGGAAACGATCCTGGTTCAGGCCAAGCGAACTCGGGAGGTCCGGATGGAGAGCTCAGGCCGTACGGTGCGGGATGCGATGACCGCGTCGCCGAAGTCGATCTCGAGCGATGCGAGTGTCGTCGAAGCCGCGCAGGCGATGACGGACGAGAACGTCGGGTCGCTGCCGGTTGTCGACGGCGATCAGCTCGTCGGGATGGTGACGGACCGCGATCTCGTCGTGAAGGTGCTGGCGAAGCATCTGAACCCTGGCGAGATCACCGTCAGCGAGGTGAAGAGCCGGCAACCGGTCGTCGCCGGCCCGGACGAGCCCCTGGAGGAAGCGCTCCAGCGGATGGCGGCGGAGCAGGTGCGTCGTCTACCGGTCGTCGAGGACGGCCGGCTCGTTGGAATCCTCGCGCAGGCAGACGTCGCGCTGACCGCCGATGAGTCGGCGACGGGCGAGATGGTCGAGGAGATCTCGCGCCACTGAGCTGCGAGACCGGCAGAAGCGGGTGACTGTCACGGGACCTGTTCACGTGACAGTCACCCGCTTGTAGCGGCGCCGCGATCCCTCTACGGGAGATCTTCGCCCGCGGGCGGGTGTTGGAGTGTGCCCTCTTCCGGCTCTTCGGAGAGCGGGCCTACCGTGACGAGAGGGGGAGGGGGCAGGTTGGCGATCTCGATGCCGGACTCGTTCTCCGGCTCGCCCAGCTCTGGTTGCTGCGATTCCTGGTCCCGGCTCCTCCGGTGTCTGGGCGTCGTCGGCTTGCTCTTCGGGGGGGAGCGACATCTCGCCTCCTTGCGTTGACGTCGAGCGTGAATTACCCGCGTCCCGATGCGGACAAACGCCTCCCTCTGCCAGCTCGGCGCCGAGTCAGTGCGTCGCGGGGGTGTCGCGTACCAGCCGGAGCGTGATCCACTCTTCCGGCTCCCCGGTAGCGTTCTCGCGCTCGGACGACTCGACCGAGTCCACGAGCCGGTCGACCACGGTTCGGAGAGCCCGGTCCGAGGCGCTGTGCTCGGGAAGCGGCCCGACGCTCACATCCACTCGCTCGTCGTCGACCTCCACCTCGATCGTAACGCTGTCGCGATCGCTCGCAGCCATGACGCTGAGCACGGCGAGCTGGAGATCGTCGACCTTCTCGTACGCGAGCTCGAACCGGCTGCCGATACCACCTAGAACGAGGGTGGCGACGCCGTGCAGACGCTCGTCTCGAGGAAGGGTAAGGACGATCCGGTCGGCCACGATCGACGTACTCTCGCTCATGCGGGGGCGACCTCGCCACCCGGGGCGCGTCGATCCACGGTCAGCATCTAGACTCGCGTCCGTGACGAGAGCGCACGAGTTCGCAGTCGAGGTGGAGGAAGTTGGGGACAGCTCCCTCGTACGAGTCGCGGGTGAAGTCGACATGGCCACCTCCCCCGACCTCGAGTCTGCCCTGGAGCGAACGAGGGCCAGACGGAAAGGTCGTCATCGACCTCACGGAGTGCGACTTCCTCGACTCGGCGGCAATCCGCGTGATTCTGACGGGAATAGCTCGCTGCGAGTCTGCGGGAGGGTCCATGTCGCTCGTCGCGTCGGATCCGCGCGTCCTCCGGGTCCTCGAGATCGCGGGCGTGGACGGACGGATTCCGATCCACGCGACCCGAAGCCAGACGGCGTAGTCCTCCTCACGGCTCCGTGGGCGCGGCAAGAGCTTCGTCGCGTGTCGCGCTCAGCGCGAACACCTGATCGAGAAGGGTGATCTCGAAGATCCGCCGGAGATCCGAGTCCGGCACGACTAGCCGAAGCTCGCCGCCCCGCGGGCGCAGGCGTTTGAGCGCTCCCAGGAGGACGCCGAGGGCCATGGAGTCCATGAACGTGACGTTGGACAGGTCGAGGACGACGTAGTCCGCACCGTCCTCGATCACCGAGGTGATGCGGTCGCGGAGCTCCGGCGCGACGTGGAGGTCGACCTCGCCGTAAAGCGCGAATAGCACGCTGCCCGCGAGGGCGGGCCGCTCCTCCTCGATCCGAAACGACTCCGCCGGCGCCACGACGACCGGCGAGTACTCGGGGAAGCCACTATCAGACACGATGAACCGCCTCTCGTCTTGTCCTTCGGTCGAGGATGCCCCCGGCCCCTCGGGCGCAAACGTTGACGGGCAGGGATCGTCGTATCATTCTCGCCCCGGTGACGCCCTACGAGCTCGAGGTCGTCGATTCGGATCGTGAAGACGTTACGCTGCTGGAGCTTCGCGGCGAGCTCGACTTGACGAATGCCTCCGATGTCGAGCGCCAGGTAATCGGACTTGCGGCGGGGCGTCCGGGACTCGTTCTCGATCTGAACAGCGTCGCCTTCATCGACAGCGCCGCGTTGCAGATGCTCTTTCGTCTCGCGCGGCGTTTCGACGGACCGCGACTCGGTCTTGTCCTCGCGCCGGGCGCGCTCGTGGCGCGGACACTCGCGATCGTCGGACTCGGCGAGGTCGCGAGCATCGGCTCGACGGTCGACGCGCTCGTCGTCGAGCCGCGCTCCTGAAGCAGCGTGAGCGTTTCACTCGGCCCCTGTGCGGGTACTACCGGCCCGTTGAATTCGGTTGGCCCTCGAAGGTAGGGGAAAGGAAGGATCAAATGGGTATCAGCTTCAGCATTCTGCTCATCGCCGTCGGGGCCGTGCTGGCCTGGGCGGTATCGGCTGAGGTCTCGGGCGTCGACGTCCAGGTGATGGGCATCATTCTCCTGATCGTCGGCATTCTCGGCTTCGTCGCCTCGCTCGTGTTCTGGTCGAGCTGGGGCGGGTTCGGCGGGGCGCGCGACGCGGGCGGCGCGAACCAGACGAACATCATCAAAGACGACACCGCGTAGAGGCGAACGTTGGGCATCATCGGCTGGATCGTCCTCGGCTTCCTCGCCGGCCTGATCGCGAAAGCGCTCATGCCCGGCGAGGAGCGCGGGGGCTTCATCTTGACAACGCTCCTCGGCATCGCGGGCGCGCTGCTCGGGGGATTCGTCGCTTGGGCTCTCGGCCTCGGGGATCCGATCGACGAGTTCTTCGACATCAGCACGTGGATCGCGTCGATCGTGGGTGCGGTTCTCATTCTCTTCGCCTTCCGCGCGCTGCGGAGCCGTTGAGCGCGAAACGTCCATACTGAGCAGGCAACTACCGCATCGGGCCCCGGAATGGGGCCCGATGCTCGCCTCTCCCATGTCCGTGCATCGCATTCGGATCGAGCACCAGTCGAATACGGTCGTATTGAGCGCGGGGGGAGAGCTCGATGCGTACACGCGCTCCAGCGCTCGAGCAGGCCCTGACCGATGCAGAGATCGGCAACCATGGGCGCTTCTTGGCAGATCTCAGCCGCGTGACGTTCCTCGACTCGACGGCGCTCGGGCTGCTCGTCCGGACCGTGCGGGACGTGACCAAGCGCGGCGGTCGTGCGCGCGTCGTGCTTCCCGAGACGACCGCGCGGCGCATCTTCGAGATCACGACGCTCGACCGCGTCCTGCCCATCGCGGGTTCCCGAGCCGAAGCGCTTGAACGAGCTCGTCGCGATCGAGGACGCTCCCGAAGCCGAGTCTGTCTAGAGAAGGGCCTCCGCGAGATACTTGGTCATCCGGACGCGCGTTCCACGGCCGTCGGTTCCCTCTGCGACCTCGAGCTCGTCGACAATCTCGCGGATGATCGCCATGCCCATTCCGCCTTCGAGGTGGTCCGGCATCGTCCAGTCGCCGGCCGTGGACTTGACGAGCCCCGCCCCCTGGTCTCCCACGACGATCTCCAGTCGCCCGTCACCCACCGTGAACTCGACCGTGACCTCGCCCTCCCCGTTGGCGTACGCATGGCGAACGGCATTTCCGCACGCCTCCGTAACGGCGAGCTTCAAGTCCGCGAGCTCCTCTGGCTCGAGCGGAAAGGTCCTCGCGAGCCCTGCGAGCGCAAGTCGTCCCAAGAGCAGGTAGTCCGCCTTTCCGGGAAACGTGAGCCTGACCCGTGCCTCAGTCATTTGTCTCTTCCTGTAGCTCCTCGATTCTGCCCCGCATGAGTCCGAGTGCCCGCCGCAGCAGACGCGAAACATGCATCTGGGAAATACCGAGCTCGGCGGCGATCTGCGACTGGGTCATCTCCTCGAAGAAGCGGAGCTCGACGATGCGCCGTTCCCGCGCGTCGAGCATGCCGAGCCCGGCGCTGACCAGCGATCCGTCTTCGACTTCCTCGTACCCGCGCTCCTCGACACCGAGACGGTCCCCGAGGCTCTCGTCGCCGTCGTCGTCGAACGGAGCGTGGAGCGAACGAGTCGAGTACGCCTGTGCGGAGTCGAGAGCGTCGACCACGTCCTCTTCTTCGACGCCCGCTGCCCGAGCGAGCTCGGGGACGGTCGGCGACCGCCCGAGCTCGTTCGTGAGCTCGTCGAGCAGGCGCGAGAGCCGCACGCTCAGCTCCTTCAGACGGCGCGGGACGTGCATCGCCCAGGCCTTGTCCCGGAAGTGACGTCTGATCTCGCCGACGATCGTGGGGACGGCGTAGCTGGAGAACTCCACTCCGCGGTCGACGTCGAAGCGGTCGACCGCCTTGATGAGCCCAATCGAGCCGACCTGGACGAGGTCTTCGAGGGGCTCGCCGCGCCCGGCATAGCGGAGCGCGAGAGCGCGCACGAGGGGCATCAGCTCGACGAGGGCCTGGTCGCGGGCGCTTTCGTCCCCGCTCCGGTGATACGCAGTGAGAAGAGCGTCGACGTTACGTTCCATCACCAAGCTCATCGGCTCACTCGGACGGCCGCCGGTCAGCCGGACCGATCCGGGAAGGACAGGGCTAGGGCCAGCCTAGCCGCGATCACCTCTCGGTGCGCGGCTCGACCCCTCCATCGAAGCCCACGCCACCTGCGGCATCTCGTCCACCGACCCGACGACCGTGCTCTCGAAGACGCGTGTGGGAGCTCTCGATCGCAGGCGGGCGGCACGCATCCGGAAGTACCCGCGCGAGGGCAGGTCCAAAACCCACCACAGCACGTGCGAGACGGCACACGACCGCCGGTGTTTGAGCCGACACGCGCGCGGGAATGAAGCGTCCACGGAAATTCGGAACGCGGGAAAGGAGGTGCTCGCATGTACATCGGCGGAGGTTTGCTCGCACTGATCGTCATCATTTTGCTGCTCGTCTGGCTCTTCTGACCTGACGTGCTACCTCAGAAACTGCGTGGAGCGTCTGCTCGGGTGAGAGCCTTCTCGAGCCGCACGAGCGTGCCCTCGTCGGTCGTGGCGATGTCGACCGAGGACATGAGGGAGCGAATGAGCCGGAGCCCGAGGCCCCGATCGGCTTGCGCCCTCTTGGGGAGCCAGCGTCCGGAGTCTTGCACCGAGACGCGCACGGTCGAGTCTTCGAGCTCGACCGTGAGCTGGAAGGTGGCCGCGCTGGGCTGGTCCGGGTGCTCGATCGCGTTCGTGCAAGCTTCCCAGGCGGCCAGAACGATGTCGTCCGATTCCGAGCGCGAGACCGGGGCATGGCTGAGCCACATGCGGAGGGTGTCACGTGCGAGATCGAGCGAGCGTCTGTTGGCGGGGAGGACCAGCTCGAGCGAGGCGGGGGCCACCGCGAGGAGGCGCACGACGAGCAGAGCGACGTCGTCACCGCGCTCTGCGTCCCCGACGAGCTTCCCGAGCACGTGCTCGACGAGCTTCCCGGGCTCACCCGAGCTTTCTTCCGCCGCTGCTCGCAGCCGCTCGAGACCTTCGTCGATCGCCTCTCCGCGCCGCTCGACGAGCCCGTCCGTGTACAGGATGAGCGTCGAGCCCACCGGCAGGTCTACCGTCCGCTGCTCGTAGGTCCCGTCGACGCCCGTGCCCAGCGGTAGACCGCGGCCGCCTTCGAGATACTCCGCAACCCCACTCGGGTAGACGACGAGCGGTGGTGGATGCCCTGCCGCCGTGAAGCGACACTCGCCGGTGTCGGGATCCAGCACCGCATAGACGACAGTTGCGAACATCGGGTCGGCGAGCTCCTCCGTCAGCCGGTTGAGTCGAGCGACGGTCGAGGACGGCTTCATCTGGTCGTAGGCGAACGCACGAAGTGCGTTTCGGAGCTGTGCCATCGCCGCCGCCGCCTGCACGCCCTTGCCCACGACGTCTCCGACCGCGAACGCCAACCGTCCGTTCGGAAGCTCGATGGCATCGAACCAGTCGCCACCGACGTCGACCCCCTTCGTACCGGCCAGGTAGCGCGCTGCGAGCTGGACTCCGCCGACCTGCGGAAGCGAGGTGGGGAGCATGCTTCGCTGCAGGGTCTCCGCGATCGTGCGCTCGGCTTCGTAGCGGCGCGCACGGTCGAGGGCCAGCGCGACCTCGCTCGCGAGCGCCTCGACGAACGCCCGGTCGTCATCAGAGAGCGTGATGCGCTCGGTCCACGACGTGACCACGAGCCCGGTCGCCTTGCCTCCCGTGACGAGCGGGACGAAGAGGAACGACTCGTGCCCCGTGTCCCACATGCGCCTGAACGTCTGGGGAAACTCGCGGCCCAGTGCATCGAACGTCTCGTAGAAGATGGTCTTCCGGGTCTCGAGGGCGCGGTTACCCGGTGTCGGAGCAGAGAGCGGGACCTCCAGCCACGGCTCCTGGAGCTCGTCGCCGTAGCCGTACCAGGCGAGCTTCTTCTGCACCTCGCGGTCGTCGAGAACGATGGCGAAGACACTGGCGTCCGCGCGCATCTCCGTCGCGACCGCCTCGACGACGACATCAGCCACGTCCTGCTGCGTCACGGAGCCGGAGAGCGCCGCCGTCAGAGCCTGAATCCGCTCGGACCGGACACGCAGCATCTGCTCTCGCTCGAACAGCCGGCTACGGTCGAGCGCCTGGGCCGCTATCCGTGCGACGGTCAGGAGGAGCTCCGCGTCCTCCTCGGAGAGTCGATCGGGCGAGCGCGAGCAGACGAGCAGCGTTCCCTGCACGCGCGGGCCGACGCCGAGCGGAAGGCAGATCGCGTTCCGGTAACCCGCCTCGGTGAGGACGTCCCGCAGCACCCTCTCGTGTCGGCCCTCGGGTGGTTCCGCACCGAGCGTGAGCACCGTGCCCGCGAGAGCGGCCTCCGTAAGCGGCGCAACGAGCTCCTCGGGAAATCCGTCTTCGCCGAGCCCGACCTCGGCGAGGAGCTCGGGGGCTTCGCGTCTCTCGTCGAGAGCGAGGATCGCTCCTGCGTCGCCCGCCACTGCCGCAACGGCCGCGTGGACGACGATCGCTGCGACCTCGCGCGGTGTCGAAGCTCCCGCAAGAGCTTGCGTCACGGACTGGATCCGGCGCGTGCGCCTCGAGGCGGCCTCGACCGCGACCAGGGCCGCATGCTCCCGCTCCGTCAGCGCCGCTCGCTCGAGCGGTTGGGCGGCCTGGCGGGCGACCGACTCGATGAGCCGGCGCGTCTCGAGATCGTAGGTGGTGACCGCGGCGAAGGCGGCGACGAGAACCCCGGCGACCCTCTCGCCCGCCGCGAGCGGAACCGCGCAGAGGCTCCGGATTCCCATCTCGCGCCATGACTCGCCACCTGGAACCTCCACCCAGTCCTCGTCGTCGTCGAGCCAGATGGACTCGCGACGCCGGACCGCCTCGGCGGGAGGCGACCTCTCCGCGAGGGACAGTTGCCGGAGACTCTCGCTGACGTCGAGAGACCCGCCCGCCGTCTCGACGAGCTCGAGCGTCCCTTCGCTCTCGTCGACCAGGTACACGCCGACGAGGTCGGGACCAAGAAGCGCATGGAGCTGCCCGCCGGCTGCGCCGATGATCTCCGACACGGTCGCGGCCTCGCTGAGGGAGCTTGCCAGCACGACCATGTCCTCCGCTCGCGTGCGCGCGGCGTGCTCCTCTACGAGAAGGCGTGCCCGCTCCAGCGCCTGTCCCGCCTGGCGCCCGAGCGCTTCGGCAAACTCGAGATCGGCCTCCGAGAAGCGGTGAGCCTTCCCGTAGGAGAAGCCGACCGCGCCGATGACGGAGCCGGCTGCGCTCAGCGGAGCCACGAGCCACGCGACCCCACGCGCGCGGGCATCCACGAGCTCCGGATACCGGCGCTCGAGCTCGCCCGGGCTCTCCACGGTGACCACGACTCCTTCACGGACGGCCTCTGCAAGCGGCACCGCAGCGTCGAGCGCGAACGTCCGCCACGGGTCGAGCTCCGATGGCTCGAAGCCCTGCGTCTCGACGATCTCGAGGCCGTCCTCGCCTTCTCGCCGAACGACGACCACGGCTCCCCGGGCTCCGAGGCCCTGCACGGCCTCGCGGAGAATCGCTGACGTGACCTCGGCCGGTGTCGCGGCGGCCGCCAACGCGGCCGTAACGTCGAGGAGCCGCCGTGTCTCGAGCGCTCGGCGCTCCGCCGCTTCCTCGGCCTGGCGGCGCTCGAGCTGCTCGAACGCGAGCCCCGCCTGGTCCGCGAGTCGCCGCACCAATACGATGGTCGACGCCTCCGGTTCCGCAGATGATCTTCTGCCAGGAAACGATGAGCATCCGAGCTGAGCCCGCCCGCCGACGGAGATCGGCGCGCGCACGAGCCACGAGCGAATCCCGAGACGGCGTGAACGCTCGAGGTTCGACCCACTGGGCGCCTCTTCCAGGATGTCGGCTACGAAAGTCACCTCGAGGCGCTCGATGGCTTCGAGCAGACGCGGGAACTCCGCCTGATCCGCCTTGAGCCGCTCCCGGGGGTCATGACCTCGTCCGCTCGGATCGAGCGCGAGCTAGCTCACAGTTGCTCGTCTCGCACGCGCCAGACCGCCGTGAAGTCGGCGCCAAGCGCCTCGCGTGCCTCCCGGCAGATCGCGCGGCTGCCGTATTCCGTCCGGTGCTCCCCGAGTGCAGCCGAGGCACGGCCCGCAGGATTCGGTCGAGCCCGCGCCGAGCCTGGCGCTCGCGCTCGAACAGCCTCGCGCGAGCGAGCGCTTGGCCGCCGAGGTCGGCGATGATCGACGCCAAGGACTCCGCCTCCTCGTGTGCGAGGTCGGGCTTCTCGAAGACGAACCCGAGCGCGCCGACGACGTCGCCCGCAACCTGAACGGGCACTGCGAGCGTGGCCTCGACGTCCGGCATCAGTGCGGCGGTGTCCGGATAACGAGCGACGAGGGTCTCGCGGTCGGAAGCGCGCTGGAGCCGGTTCTCCGTGACAGCTCGGGAGAGTGTCGTCTTCGGAGGGACGTGAACCCCCGAAGCGCCTGCGGGACTCGCGGGTCCTGCGAGCTCGACGAAGACGAGGTCGTCGCCTTCGATCAGGGCCAGGCCGACACCCTCGGCCCCAATGACGCGTCCAGCCCTCTCCGTGAGGACGCGAGCGACTTCCGTTGGACTGACCGCCGCCGAGAGCGCCGTCGCAAACTCCTGCAGCGTCTCCATCTGGCGACTCGACTCCTCCGCGGCGATCGCCGCAGTCGCCGCACGCTCCTGGCCACGCCGCATGACGACGCTCACCCAGACGACGACGAGCGCGACGACGAGTCCGACGCCCCAGCGATCCAGATCCTCGCCATCCCTGAAGCTGAACGACCCGTTCGGGTAGAGGAACACCGGCGCGAGTGCCCAGGCGATCACGACAGTCAGGAATCCGGGCCCTGAGCCGCCGTACCAGATCGAGACGGCGACGGCGCCCACCAGGCCGGCGTACAGGGGCTCTTGCGATCCGTAGTCGACGAGCCGCGAAAGGAACAGGGCAGCGAGCGCGAGCAGAACCGCGAGTCCGTACGCAGCCACGGTGGATCGGGTGAGCGGCCCGTAGGCGCTCGACTCCTCGGAACGGCGCTGCGGCTTCACCACGTCAAATGATCCCTGGTCCAGCGTGTGGGCACACGAACGCGGTCAGTCCGGGGTGATGCGTGGCTCGTCCGTAACGGAAGGCGGCAGGTGGAGCGACGAGTCGCGTCGCCAGCGAATGAGCTCGCGGGTGACGACCGCGACCGAGCCACCGACGGGGATCGCCGCGAGCGCACCGAGAACGCCGGCGAGCTCCGCTCCGATGAGGAGGGCGACGATGACTGCGAGCGGCGAGAGATCCACCGTTCTCCCGTACACGATCGGCAAGAGGACGTGGTTCTCCACCTGCTGATAGACAAGGAGGACGACGACGACGATCGCCGCAGCGATCGGACCCACCGTCAGCGCTGCCAGGCCGCAGACGACGAGCGCGAGAGTCGCGCCGACGAGAGGGACGAGATCGAGGATCGCGACGATGACCGCGAGCGGGAGGGCGTAGGGCGCTCCCACCGCGAAGAGCGTGACCGCGGCGACGGTTCCTGCGATGAGGCTGATCAGCAGGTTCCCCGTGACGTATCCGCCGACCGTGCGATAGATGCCCTCGAACACGCGCTCCCAGCGCATGCGGGCGGTCGGCGGGAAGAACGTCGAGGAAGCCGCGCACCCAGCGCCCGCCGTCGAGAAGCATGAAGAACGTCAGGAACGGCACAGCAATGACCGCGAGCGCCGTGCCCGCGACGGCACGCGCCGCGCCCGCTCCCGGCCGCTCGAGCCCGAAGAGGGCGGCGATCCCGCCGCGCTCGTAGATGTCCACGAGCTCCTCTCCGAGATGGAAGCGGCGCTCGAGAAACGCGAGCGGCCCGCGCTCGGCGTCGAGCTGACGAAGATGACCCGGAAGCGCCTCGATGAAGTCTGTCGTCGCGGTAATGAGCGGTGGAATGACGAGAAAACCGATGGCCCCGAGCGTTGCGAACGTCACGAGGAAGACGATCGCCGCCGCCCGGCCGCGTCCGAGCCCGCGACGGCACAGAGCCTCGACCGCGGGGTTCAGCGCCATCGCGAACAGCGCGGCGATGAGGATCCAGGTGATCGCGCCGCGTGCGAGGTAGACGAGCGCCAGGACAAGGAGCGCCCCGACGGTGATCGAGATCCATATGAAGATGGCCCTCGGTGTAAGGGTGACCGGCAC
The DNA here is from genome assembly GCA_963746435.1 of uncultured Actinomycetes bacterium. Lineage (GTDB taxonomy): Bacteria > Actinomycetota > Thermoleophilia > Gaiellales > Gaiellaceae > GMQP-bins7. Next base: position 119,087 of record CAVVAZ010000017.1, on the reverse strand, counting down.
GGGCGCGCTGCGCTCGGCGACGGTGTCCTCGCGCTCGGCGAGGACCCGGCCTTCGTCTAGATCCACTTGCGCAGCCGTGCCGCGACCAGCGTGGCGACGATCATGCCTGCGATTATCACGACTACGACCCAGAAGAGCGACGCGTGGTCGAAGAAGCCGACCTTGAAGTTCATCCCGAGCACGCCGGCGAGCAACGCGCCAGGGAGAAACAGAACGGAGGCGAGTGTCAGCACCTTCATGACCTCGTTCTGCCGCTGCTCGTTTCGCGCGATGAGCACGTCGAACGAGCCGACGATCGAGTCGCGGCTGTCACGCGCGCCCTGGATTGCATCCTCGAGGCGAGAGCGGAGGGAGTCGAAGCGCTCGGCGTGGCCCGAGCTCGCGATCGCCTCGAGCTCGGGACGAGTGAGTGCGAGGAACATCTCGCGGTGGGAGACGAGGGCCTGGCGCAGGCCACGGATCTCGCGTCTGAGCTCCACGAGTCGTCGGAGCTCCGCCTCGGCGTCCTCGAGCCGCCCCTCGAGGACCCGCGCGTCGAACTCGCCGAGGTCGTCCTCGATCCTGTCGAATGCCTCGAGGTACGCATTCAGCACCCATTCGAGGAGCGTGGCAAGGAACTCGAGCCCGTCGAGACGACCCGTCTCGCCTGTGCCGTCGCTGGCCCGCCGGCGGAAGTTCTCGATGACGTCGACGTCCTTGTTGTGAACCGTCACCAGCCAGCGCTCGCCGACGACACAGTCAATCGACACGAAGTCGTTACCGCGAGCGTCTGCGCACGGCGCGTAGACGTTTACGTGGAGATAGGAACCGAAGTCTCCGAAGAACGGCTCGTCGTCGGTGGACGAGAGCCGCTCGATGCTGGCGGAATCCAACTCGAGCGACACGGAGAGTCCCTGCACCTCGGAGACGTCGGGCTTCCCGAGGTCGATCCACAGGATGGACGATCTGTGAAGCCGGTCGACCAAGCCCTCCCAGTCATCGACCTCGCCGACCGTGTCCCGCTCGAAGAGGAGGGCAGTGGCCACGAAGAAGGACGTTTCCCGAAATCAGCCTCCAGGAAACCGGGCCGGGTCTCAGGCGAGCCAGTACGCGAGACCGACGACCACGAGTGCGAGGACGACGAGAGCTGCGATCACCGCGACGACCGATGTGAGAACAGCTACGGGTGTCTCCGGGGCCTCACCCGACGCCACCTTCTGCTCCTCCGACCGAGGATCGTCCCGTTTCGGGTCGGTGGGCGTGCGCGTCTCGCTCACGACCCACCGATACCCAGGCACTAGCCCCGGGAAACGCCGCGGCGGTCAGATCAGCTTGACGTCAACCGATCAGCTGGGCATAGCGCTCCCGCCATTCGCGGTCTCCGATGGCCCGACGGAAGATCGCATCGAGCACGGTGCGCGGCGTCTCCTCCCGTTCGAAAGCAAGCAAGCTGACGCATGCGACGAGGACGTGCTCGACGAGAGCCGAGTCGGTTCTCGCGATCGCGAGGGCGCGCTCGAAGGCCCACACGGTGTGCTCGGCATCGGCCGCGGGGCCCCGGTCGCGGACGAGGGCGAAGAGCGCCCCGGCATCGAACTCGTCCCAGTCCACGTACCGCGAGTATCGAGATCGCATCGGATGCTCGTCGCTTCCCACGGAGGTTTCGTGACTGGTCAGCCGGGTAGGTCAGGTACCCAACCCCCGATCACCCAGGAGGTGGAACCTCAATGCAGAGCAACGAGGTTTGGACATATCGCGAGACATCGAATCTCGGCGTGGATATCACTAGCTCCGAGATCGCGGGCTACGAGATCGAGGCGGTGGACGGCTCGATCGGCAAGGTAGACGAAGCCACGTACGAGACCGGCTCGAGCTACCTCGTCGTGGACACCGGTCCGTGGATTTTCGGCAAGAAGGTCATGCTGCCGGCCGGCGTCGTGAGTCGCGTCGACAACGAAGAAGAGAAGATCTTCGTCAATCGCACGAAGGAGCAGATCAAGAGCGCTCCCGAGTTCGACGACTCGATGCTGGCGGACGACGCCTACCGAGGCCAGCTCGGCTCGTACTACGGGCGGGGCGGCGCCGGCTACCGCGACTGGGACGACACCGTCTAGCGGGACACCCAGTCGTCGGACCTTCGTGGACCCCGGGCTCGACAGAGTCCGGGTCCACGCGCTTGCACACACGACAACGTGACTGCCTCCTCCGGAATTACGCGGCCGGCGCGAGCTGGAGACCGCGACGGAGGTGGGACGCGACTCGGCCCCTCGACGTGGACGTCCGAGGGCTCTACGATTCCAAGTCGAGCGTCACGATCGGGCTCGGAAGACGAGTTCATGCTGCTTGATCCTTTGCTCTAGCTCGTCCCCCATCGGCGCTCGCGCTCGTGCGGCCCGGATGTCTAGCGACGCGTGCGTCAAAGCGCGAGCTGCACGGTGTGCAGATCGAGATCGTCACGCCGGTGATCGGGAACGCCGTCGCTGTGGCGCTGCGTGTCGCCCAGGGGCGGCGGCTCTCGAGCTCGACGAGCGGCTCGAGGGCTCGTCGTCCGAGATCGCATTGCCGCGTGCGTCCGCGTAGCGGAAACGCTTCGTCCCCAGGCGCCGCCACCCGCGACGGGCGATTGTCAGGCAGTCGCGCTCACCGCGAGGGTCCCGACAAGGGTCCCTCGCGGTGAGGAAGAAGGCTGCGGCAGGGTTCTATCTCGAGGTCCGGCGAGTCGTCGCCCGGCGTGTAGCCGTGCTCGTGCCGCTCCGAGACGTCGTTCGGCGCGAGCCATTCGAGCGGCTCCTCCCGTTCGTCTTCTGCGCCTTGAGCAGGCTCTTCGAGATCGTCTCGACCTTCTTGAGCGCCTCCTTCTCCTGGCGGAGGTTCTCCGTCAGGAGCTTGGCCGCGCCCGTCTCGCCGAGCGTCCGCGCCATCGAGACGAGGCCGGTGTAGGCGGCGATCTCATAGTGCTCGGTGCGCGCTGCGGCTCCGGTCAGGAACACGTCGCGCATGTCCGTCGACGGGTCGTTCTCCTCCATGAACTCGTCGTGCTCGGTCTTGAGTCCTTCGATGCCCGGGCATTTCTCACCCTCGGCCCTTTTGCCGATCTGAGAGAACACGCGCTCGAGATTCCTGATCTGCTGCTTGGTCTCTCCGAGGTGGTGCTTGAAGGCCTTGGTGAGCTCGGGGTCAGTCGCCTCGCTCGCGAGCTTCGGGAGCATCTTCTCGACGGTCTTCTCCGCGTAGTACATGTCCTTGAGCTCGTGCTCGAAGAGCGCCTTGGGGGTGGTCATCTGAGCCATGTCGCGTCCTTTCGGTCGTGTTGTGAGTAGGGCTTGGCATACCCGCGGGCGCGAAGGGCAAACAAGCATGCTCGGACCTTCGCGTCGCGCTCGACGAAGCGGCCGCTCTCCCGCACCCGGCGTCTGTCCGGGTCGACGACCGGCGAGCTCTCGTTAGCGGCGGTGCGTCTCTGCGGGAATCTCGAGCGGCGTGAGCGCCGGCTCGATCTGGTCGCGCAGGTGCTCGAAAGCCGGTGGGAGGACGAGCGACTCGCCGAGGTAAGCGGGGTCTTCATCGATGGCAAAGCCAGGGCCAATGGTCGCGATCTCGAAGAGAACGCCGCTCGGCTCGCGGAAGTAGATCGAGCGAAACCAGAAGCGGTCGATCACGGGCGTCGGCCGCAGGCCCGCGGCCTCGACCCGCGCCCGCCAGCCCTCGTGCTCCTCCATCGTCGACGCCCACGCGACGTGGTGCACCGTTCCCGCGCCACCGCTGCCCCGCGCGGGCGGGGCCGGATCGTACGCGTACCTGCCGCCCCGAGTCGCGCCCCGAACCTCCCAGACGTCATTCTCGGTCGGGACGAAGCCGAGAGCCTCCTCCAGGAAGGACCGGCTCGAACCGGGATCGGCCGAAAAAGCGCGGACTTCGTGGAAGCCTTGAAGCGCGAGCTCGACCGGGATCTCGGGATGCTCCGCCGTGAGCGGCTCGTCGGGAACCTGCGCAACCGTGAGCTCGTGCCGCAGGCCCTCCGGATCCTCGAACCCGAGAGCGTCGTCGCTCCGCTCGAGGACGGATGTCTCGGGCGCAAGCCTCCGCGCCCAGAAGTCGAGGGACTCCTCCGACGCGACGCGCCACACCACCGTGTGAACCATCCCCGCGCCCGCCTGTCCGCGGCGCACGCCGGGGTACTCGAAGAACGTGATGTCGCTTCCGGGAGAGCCCTTCTCGTCCGCGTAGAAGAGGTGGTAGACGGTCGGATCGTCCTGATTCACCGTCTTCTTGACGAGCCGGAGCCCGAGCACCCGAGTGTAGAAGTCCACGTTTCGCGGGGCGTCCGCCGTGATGCACGTCACGTGGTGGATACCGTCGAGTCGCATCTCGCAGAGCGTATCGCCCGCGCTGAGCGACGGCCACGAGTTGTCCCGCCGATGGTGGCGCGCGCGAGGCGGCGTGGTCGATCATCTAGGCTCCGCCTGTGAAGATCGGGATCGTCGTCCCGTTCTCGTGGTCTTTCTGGGGAGCGGTCGTCGAGCATGCCGAGATGCAGGCGGCGGCTCTCGAAGGCCTCGGCCACGAGGTGCGGCTGATCATGGGCAACGACCCGCCGGGTCAGTTCACACGGGTCTTGCACCCGAGGGTGGGAAGGCACGGAGATCCGCCTGCCAACGTCATTCCCGTCGGCCGCTCGGTGATCGTCCCGGCCAACGGCTCGCTTCCCAACATCGTCCTCTCTCCCCGCACGTTCGCGCGGATTCGGAGAGCTCTCACGCGCGAGCGCTTCGACGTCCTCCATCTCCACGAGCCGATGACACCGGCCATCTGCGTCTCCGCGTTGGTCCTCGGGCGGACGCCCATGGTCGGGACGTTTCACGCCTCGGGCGAGCTCGGCTGGATGAGGTTCTGCCGCCCTGTGTGGGGATTCCTCGCCGACCGACTGGACCACCGGATCGCGGTGTCGGAGCGCGCCCGGGAGTCGCAGGCACGCTGGCTCCCCGGCGAGTACGAGGTCATCCCGAACGGCGTGCTCGTTCCGGAGTCGGCCCCCGCCCGCGGACGTGAGCACCGGATCGTCTTCGCGGGCCGGCAGGAGTCGCGCAAGGGTCTTCAGGTGCTGCTGGCGGCCTGGCCCGAGATTCAGCGCCGATCGGGGCTCAGACTGACGGTCGCGGGAGCGGATCCGCTCGCGGTCCGGCTGCTCCTGACCCGCCTGCGCGTGCCCGATGCCGGGATCGACATCGTCGGCTTTCTCAGCCAGGAAACGCTGACCGAGACGCTGCTTCGCGCGAAGGCGCTCGTCGCTCCGTCGCTCGGGCAGGAGAGCTTCGGCATGGTGCTCACGCGAGCGTTCGCTTGCGCGCTCCCTGCGGTCGCGTCCGACATCCCCGGCTATCGCGAGGTGCTCGAGCCGTCTGCGTCGGTCGCGGTTCCGCCCGGCGATCCGGCGGCGCTCGCGGATGCCATCTGCGACCTCGTCGACGACGAGCCTCGCCGGGAGCAGCTGGGGGAAGAGGCGCGGCGGATCGCGGTCGAGCGCTACTCGTGGCCCGGGATCGCCTCGCGCCTCGTGGCCGTCTACGAGCAGGTGACCGGCCTCGCCAGCGGCCGAGGCAAAGGCGGCGTGACAGCTCGAGTTCTGAGGAGCGGGTGGACGCAGGCGGCGACCATGGTCGCGCTGATCGCGCGTCGCGCTCGCCCTCGTCTGGTGGCGCGGACCGGACTGGGGCAGCGTGGCGGACGCCTTTCGGCTGGTCGCCTGGAGCTGGATCGTCCTGGCGTTCTTCCTCAATGTCGTATCCACGCTCTTTCGCGCCCTCTCCTGGCGGCTGACGATCGGCGCAGGCGCTCCCCGCCCGGCACCAGCCGCCGCTCATCCACGTCCTCTCCTCGTTCGGCGTCGGCCTCATCGCGAATGCCGCGCTTCCCGGCCGCCTCGGCGAGCTCGCCCGCGTGGCGACGCTGCGCAGGCATCTTCCCGACGCGCCCCCCGGGACGACCGCCGCGCTCGTGGGGACCGTCATCGCGCACCGCCTCTTCGATCTCGTGCCGGCCACGATTCTCGTAGCCTGGGTGCTCGTCGCCGCCGAGGTCCCGCACTGGGCGGTCGTCGCCACTCTTGCCGCCGTCGGAGTCGGGTTCGCCCTCTTCACCGTCGCCTGGCTCGGGGCGCGCCGCCGGCACCGGCCGATGGTTCTCGAGAGCATGGGATCGGTCCGGCGTGTGCTCGTCATGGCGCGACAGGGACTCTCGGTGCTGAACGCCCCGGTGCCTCTCGCGGGCGCGATCCTGCTCCAGTGCCTCGGATGGCTGATGCAGCTACTCGCTGTCTGGGCGACGATGCAGGCCTTCGGCATCGACGCGGCGTTCCCCGCCGCCGGTCTCGTGCTCGTGCTCATGAACGTGGCCACGATCGTGCCGCTCTGGCCGGGAAACGTCGGGCTCGTGCAGGCCGCCGTTGCGGTTCCGCTCAGGAACTACGGGGTGCCCTATGCGACCGGCTTCGCCTTCGGGCTCGCGTTGCAGGCGATCGAGATGGCTTGCGGGGTCGCGCTCGGGCTGCTCGCACTCGCCCGGGAGGGCATCTCGCTCGCCGTATCTGCGGCGCATGGACGACGAGGGCGAGTCGGCCGAGAACGCCGCTGAGGTCGTTCGCGAGATGTCCGGCGAGATCGAGTCGGAGTCGAAGTCGGAGCCGGAGCCGGCGCCTGAGGCCGCTCCTCTCTCCCGCTAGCCTCAAGGGCGTTCTCGACGCCGACGCGGCCGCGGCTGCGCTCGCTCGAGGATTCCGCGACGCGGGAGTGGCAGCCACCGAGCTGCCTGTCGCAGACGGAGGCGAAGGGACGACGGAGGTGCTCCGGAACGCGCTCGGCGGAGAGTGGCGCCACGCTCGTGTTCCAGATCCGCTCGGACGAGCGATCTCCTCGCGCTGGCTCGTTCTGCCCGACGGGCGAGCGGTCGTCGAGGCTGCGGCGGCCATCGGACTGCCTCTGCTTGCGCCGGCGGAGCTCGACCCGCTCCGGGCGTCGAGCCGCGGCCTGGGCGAGCTCGTTCTCGCCGCGCTGGACGAGCGCCCGGCCTCGCTCGTCGTGGCGCTCGGCGGCTCGGCCACCGTGGACGGTGGCGCCGGGATGCGCGAAGTCCTGGCGGAACTGCCGCTCGCGACGGTTGCGCTGGTCGACGTGCGAACGCGGCTGGCCGACGCGGCGAGGCTCTTCGGGCCGCAGAAGGGTGCGTCTCCGAAGGACGTCGAGCTCCTGGAGGAGCGCCTCCGCGGCGATTGACGAGCTGCGTCCCTTTCGCCGAGCTTCCCGGCTCCGGAGCGGCCGGCGGCCTCGGCGCGGCTTTCGCCGCGCTCGGCGCCGAGCTCGTCGCGGGTGCGCCGACGGTGCTCGATCTGCTGCGCTTCGACGCGCACCTGGGGCGGGCCGACCTCGTCGTCACCGGGGAGGGCGCGGTCGACGCCACGACCGCCGAAGGCAAGGCGCCCGGCGAGGTGGCGAGACGGGCTCTGGCGGCAGGGGTTCGGTGTGTTGTGTTCGGAGGACAGGTGCGCGTGGCGGTTCCGGGCGCCGAGACGGTCTCGCTCTCGGGCGATCCCGCGCGCGCCGAGGCCGACCTCGTCGAGCTCGGCCGAACGTTGGCGCGGTCCGGCGACTAGCGGCCAGTTCCACGAAGCCGGATGCGCGAGGGGAGCGGCTCGACTGCGAAGCGGTCGGCTTCAGGCGAGCGGTTCGCGCAGCTGGATCTAGCGAGACTCGGCGGCGGCCAGGCGGTCGGCCATGCCCTCGAGCAGGTTCCAGGCCACCTGTGGGCGCGACTCGACGAACGGCCTGAAGACGAACACCGGAAGGCTGTAGCAGGTGAGGTCCGTCTTGGCGGTGACGGTTGCCGTCCGTTTGCGACGGTCGATCAGCGCGATCTCGCCGAACGAGTCACCCGGGCCGAGCTGACCTACCTCCTGGCCATGGACCTCGACAACGGCCTCGCCGCTCTCGACGACGAAGAAGACGAGGCCGCCCTCACCCTCGAGCGCGATCGAGTGACCGGCTTGGAACCGTCGTTCGTTGAACTCCTCGGCGAGGCTTTTGAGGTCCTTGTCGTCGAGCCCCGAGAACAGGCTGACCTTGCGGAGGAGATCGGGTGTCGGCTTGGCCATGGGGCGATTCTTACACGATGTGCGCGCCACCGGCAAAGACGGTCGTCGCGCATCATCGAGAGCCGCCCGCTCTTCCGGCATCCTCGCGGGAGAGCTCCTCGATCCGGAGCTCGGCCGTCTCGAGCCGCTCGACACACGTCCGGTAGAGCTCTTCGCCGCGGCGATACAGGGCGATCGCGTCGTCGACGGGGACGTCACCTCGCTCGAGCCGTGCGACGACGTCCTCCAACTCCTTCTGCAGCTCCTCGAAAGATCGCTCGCGCCCCTCGCCGGCATCGGCTTCCGCCGGGCGAAGCCCGGCTCCGCCGCTGCCTGGCGCCGCTCCGGGCGCGGTGCCTTCCGGGCCCGTATTACTCACTTGTGCCCTCCGGCACCGCCTCATTGGAGCGACGCCCGAGGAACCCGAGCGACGCGATCTCTCCAACGGTTTCACACTCACGTCCTCGACGCGCGCGCCGACCGAGCCGGACGCGAGCTCGACGTCGAGCCGGTCGCCGGGCGTGACGGCTGCGGCATCGCGGAGCGCCGCTCCGCCGGCGCGCACGATCGCGTAGCCGCGGGCGAGGGTCGCGAGTGGAGAGAGCGCCGGCAATCGCGCTCCGAGGTGGTCGAGACCGGCGCGCCGCCGCTCGAAGAGCAGCGCCGGCGCGCTGCGCAGGCGACCGGCGAGGCGCGAGAGCTTCTCCCGATCCCGCTCGAGCCGAGTGCGAACGGCGGTCTCGAGGCGTCGCCGGGATGCGTCCAGCCCAGCCCGAAGCTCCGCTTCGTCAGGGACGACGAGCGCCGCGGCGGCGGTCGGCGTGGCCGCCCGCGCGTCGGCGGCGAGATCGCACAGTGGCGTGTCCTGCTCGTGGCCGACAGCGGACACGACCGGCACGCGACACCCGGCGACGGCGCGCACGACATGCTCGTGGCTGAACGGCAGGAGATCCTCGAAGCTCCCTCCGCCGCGGGCGACGACGATGACGTCGATCTCCGGATGGGCGGCGAGCCCGTCGAGCGCCGCCACGATCGCCTTGGGAGCTCCCTGCCCCTGGACGCGTGTTTCGCAGATCACGACCCTCGAGGCTCGAAAGCGCTTCCCGACCGTCGTCAGGAAGTCTCCGCGGGCGGCAGCGTCCGCCCCGGTGAGGACCCCGATCGCGCGCGGCAGACGAGGCAGCGGACGCTTCCGCTCGCGAGCGAAGAGGCCCTCGCCCGCGAGCCGGCGCTTCAGCCGTTCGAGCGCGAGGAGGTGCTCGCCGAGGCCGATCCGCTCGATCGCCGTAGCGCGCAGTCCGAGCTCGCCCCGCGCCTCGTACAGCTCGGCGCGGCCCTGGACGTGAACGGTCTCGCCTTCCTCCAGGCCGAGATCGAGCCGGTCGTAGGCTCCGCGGCCGATGGTCGCCTTGAGCGTCGCGCCGGTGCGCGGGTCCTTGAGCGTGAGGAAGACGGTGGCCCAAGCCGCGTTGCGCTTGAGCTCGAGCACCTCGCCCTCGACCCAGATCGTGGGAAGCCGTCCCAGATAGAGCGCGACGCCGCGGTTGAAGGCGGACACGGTGTAGACCTTCCGCTCCCCGTACAGCACCGGCTCGATCTTCACGGTCCCCAGCGTAACCGCGGGGGTTCGGGCGGAAGCGACGTGCTTAGAGGAGGATCTCGGCGGCGGTGGTGTGGTCGCAGCCGCGCTTCACGATCTCGCAGGCGTCGTGGAGATCGACCTCACTTACGGCGAGACGCTCGGCGAGGTGAACCGGGTAGCCCGCCTCGAGGAGGATGTGGAGACGCCAGCTCTCCACCTTTCCCGGCTCGTTCTCGTTCCACAGGGGTGTCTCGGTCGTCTCGGCCATGCGCGTGCGTTTTCGCTGTCACTGAGACGTTCCCTGCCCGCGGTAGTTGGCTCTTTGCGTGAGCCGGCGAATCAGTCCCCGCTCGAGGCGCGCGCTGCCTCGTAGCGCCGGGCCGCCTCGTCGATCCGCTGCTCGAGCCGTCGCGCCGCATCGTCGGCGACCTGCTGGAACTGGTCGGCGATGAGCACGTTCGCCCGCCTCGCGAACGACTCGGACATCCGGTCGAGCTCCTGCTGAAGGCGACTGGCGGCCTCCTCGCGGATCGCCCGCATTCGATTTTCGAACTCGAGCGCGCCCGCTTCGCTCAGCCGGTCGACCTCGCGTGACGCCGCGCGGTCGAGCTGCTCGACCTGTCGCCGCTCGAGCTCCGCGAAAGCGATCTCCAGCCGTGAGCGCGCGTCGTTCTCGGCTCGGTCGATCTGCTCGTTCATCGCCTGCTCGCGCTGGCGAAGTCGATCGGCGATGTCCTCGATCGCGCGTCGGCGGTCGGCGGCCTGCGACTGCAGCTCGTCGAGAGCCTCCGCAAGCGCGTCCTTGGCCGTGTGCTCGAGCTCCTCGCGCAGTCGAATCGCGGCTGCTCGCTGGTGATCCGCGGTCGTGCCGAGCTCGGCCGCTTCCGCCTCGAGCCTGGATTCGACCTCGTCGATCCTCTGTCGTCTGGTGCTGCTCGAGCGCGGATACCTGGCCCTCGAGCGCGCGTTGCGCTCGCTCGAGATCGGCTTCCCACGAGCGCAGGCGCTCCTCGACCCTCCGCTCGACGGAGGCGAGCGTCTCGGCCAGGCGGTCGGAGAGCTCCCGCTCCCGGACCGCGAGCTCGCCTCGGCGCTCGTCCGAGAGACGGCGCTGGTCGGTCGCGTACGTCGAGAGCGAGTCCGCGTGCGCGCGCGAGATGGCGACGCGAAGCTGCTCCGCCTGCGCGGCGCCCTCCTCCTCGGCCGCGGCGCGGATCGCCCTGCGAGCGGTGGCGACGATCTCGTCGGTCCGCGCCGCACGTGCTCGCGACGCGGCGGAGCGCGACGTAGAGGAGAGCGCTCAGCGCGAGCGCGCCCGCGAGCGCTCCGAGGAGAATCCAGGCGACGAGCGGCACTCGATCATGCTAGAGCCCGGAAACGGCTCGCGCGGATTACAGGCGGAACGCCACCAGCGCAGCGGCAAGCACGACGGTTGCCGCCGAGAGGAGGCGGAGCCCGGTCTCGGCGGCTGCGGTGAGCCGCGCTGCATCGAGCGGCTTCGCGGGTGCCGTCGCGCAGCTCGAGCTCGCCGCGCACGGCGGCGACGCGCCGCCTCACATGTCGCACGTGGCTCGAGAGCGCGCGTTGCGCGAGGGAGAGCAGAACGGCGAATGCGGCCGCGAGCGCGGTGGCGACGCCGATCTCTCCGGCGACTGCGGCATAGCCGCAGACGACCGGGAAGCCGCCCCAGGCGAGTCCGAACCAGAGATCGGAGTGAAAGCGACCGTCTGCCAGCTCGAGGTTGTACGCGAGGACGAGAAAGAGTCCGACGGGGACGAGCAGGAGAAGCCACGCCTCGAACGAGATCGCGCCAACGACTCCGATCGCACACGCGACGGCGATCGACAGGCCCGCGAGCGCGATCAAGACGCCGTCCGGGATCTGTGTACGCAGCGGTCTGCCGCGCAGCTCGTCGAGCGCATGAGCGCCGATGCCCACGGCAAGGGCGAACGCCGCGACCGCGGCTCCGAGTCGTCCCCAGGCGACGGTTGGTGCGAGACACCCGCCGATGACGACGTACGAGAGATGCCACGCCGTGTACGGCGGATGGAGGAGGGTGACGTAGTCGCGCCAGCCTCCCGGCGAGAGCGCATAGAACGCCGGGCGGCTCTCCGTGCTCACGTCTTCGTCCCCCAGATGACGACCGCGCCGCCGAGGCTCAGACGCCGAGCCTCCACGCCGTGCAGCCCGGCCGCGCGCCACCAGTCGAGCTGCCGCTCGAGCGGATGCCGCCCCCAGAACGTGCGAATCGATCCACCGAGAAAGGCGCCGACCTCGCCCCAGCCGTTCGCGAGCGTCCGCCCTGCGAGGGGAAGCACGGCTCCGACGTAGACATCCCAGAGTGGCCGAGCCGGGCCTCGCGGGACGCCGAACTCGAGCGACGCGAGGGTTCCGCCGGGACGCAGGACACGCGCGAGCTCCGCGACGGTCGCGCGCGGGTCGTCGACGTAGCGAAGGAGATACGTGAACGTGACGTGGTCGAACGATTCGCGCTCGAACGGCAGGTCCTCGGCTGAGGCCTCGACGAGCGCCACGCGACCCGCGAATCGACTCCGCGCCACCGCGATCATCTCCGGGCTCTGGTCGACACCGGTCACGCGAAAGCCGCGCTTCAGGAGTCCGGCCGCGACCAGCCCGGTTCCCGTAGCAACATCGAGGACGTGGCCGCCGTCCTGCGGCAGCCTCGAGACGAGGAAGCGGCGCCACAGCGGATCCTGCCCGAGGGAGAGAGCCGCGCCGACTCGGTCGTACGACGGGCCGAGCGGGGCGAAGAGCGCGCGTGCGTGATCCTGGCGATCCCGAGCAGGCATGGGTGTTGGCACGGGTTCTATTCTCGCGTCGTGGCTGCGCTTGCGGACGAGCTCGAGCGAATCGCGGCTCTCGCGGCCGGCCACGCCCGAGCGGGAGACATCGTGTCTGCGGTGATTCCCGACCGAGCCCTTCCCCGGAAAGCGAGTCTTCCTCTGTGCGTTCGACGACGCGGACGGGTACCGGAGCTGGCTCGCACTCGACGGCGACGGCCGGGCGGTGACCGGCCGGCGGGAGCTCCGCGATGCCGTCACGGTGGCCGTGCTCTGCGAGATCGCGACCGACGCGGCCGGCGGCGGCGACCTCGACGACCTGATCGACGCGGCTGCGCGAGCTGCGCGAGACCGAAGCTCCTCCCGGGATCGAGGACGCGGAGGAAGCCGCGCATGCCCTCCGCGGCGTCGTCGGCGAGCCGCCTCAGCTCGCCACTCCGGCCCGACTCGACGAGATCGGGGCTGCGGCGCGCCGCCTCGAGCAGGAGCTCGATCCGGGCTCGGGCTCACCGTTCGCCGCCGCGATGCGCTCGTCGGAGGGCGCCGTCGCCGAGCTCCAGCGAGAGATCGAAGGCGGCTACCGCGTTCCGCTCGACTGAGCTCTGAGAGCCATGGAAGGCGGCGGCAGCGGATTCTTCCCGTTCGGCGGCGGGGATCCCGAGGAGCTTCTCGGAGCGCTGCGGGAGTTCGCCGAGAAGCAGGCGGAGTCGGTTCAGGACGCGCAGCGCGAGCAGTACGCGACGCTCACGCTGAACACCGCCGTCGAGCTCACCGCGGCGGCCTTGTCACAGATTCGGGCCGAGGGCTCGTCCGATGCGCAGGCACTCGCGCTGCGCGACGCGATGCGCATCCTCTTCCCCGAGGCCGTCGCGCTGGTCTCGGCCGCCCGCCAGGGCTTCATGCACCAATAGGGCCGCTGAAGAGTCGGCTAGAGCGAAGTCAGCAGGGACCAGCCGCCGTCGACGACGAGCGTCTGGCCGCGGATCATCTCGGCGTCGGCCGAGCACAGGAAGGTGACGCACGCAGCGACGTCTGAGGGTGAGACGAGGCGCCCGACCGGGTTCCGCTTCCCCATCTCGAGCATCGCCTCCTTGTTCGGGAAGTGCTCGAGCGCACCCGTCTCGACGACCCCGGCGGAGACGGCGTTGACCCGGATCCCGCGCGGCGCGAGCTCGACGGCGAGGTAGCGAACGAGCGCCTCCAGCGCGGCTTTGGACACGCCCACGAGCGTGTAGTTGTCCAGGACGCGGGTGGATCCAAGGCTGGAGATGCCGACGATCGAGGAGCCGGCGGGCATGGAAGGCGCCGCGGCGCGGGTCAGCGAGAGCAGCGCTCGCGCGTTCGCCGACAGCGTCCAGTCCCAGTGCTTGTCGTCCGTCTCGAGTGCCGGCCGGATGACCCCCGTCGCGGCGGCGTGGACGAGTACGTCGAGCGGTCCGAGCTCGACGACCTCGTCTGCGATTCGTTGTGACGAGACGTTGCCGCGCAGGAGCACCGGCTCCGCCCCGGCCGTGCGAATCTCGGTAGCCGTCTCCTCCGCGGCACTGTCGCCGCGCATGTAGCCGATCGCCACTCTGCTCGCTCCGAGCGAGGCGAAGCGGAGCGCGATCGCCTTGCCGATGCCCCGCGATCCTCCGGTCACGAGGATCGAGGATCCTTCGAAGGTCATTCGCGCCCTGGCAGCGGATCCGAGGCCGGCGCCGACGAAGGAACGGTGTCCCAGCCAATCCGGCTGCGGGGCTCGAGCTCCCCGTCCTCGGCGCGTGAGGACGCGAGCCCGAGTCGCTGCAGGAGCTCCATCTGCTCTTCGCCGTAACGGCGCACCGGGTGGTCAGGCGGGAGGTCTGCGATCAGCTTCCGCACACGGGCGCGCAGTTGGGGGGCGAAGTGCGGCGTCGCCGAGCCGACGAGGGCGTCGATGTCGTCGCGAGTCGGCTCGGCCATGAGGCGCGAAGCCTAACGCGGCGGCCGACTCGGGCCGGCCCGATAGCGTCCGAGCGTGCGCCGGCCGTCGACCGTGGAGCTGATGTTGCTCACCACCATCCTGCTCTGGGCGCTCAACCTCAGCATCACGAAGTACATCCTCACGCACGGCTTCCTCCCGCTCCCGTACGCGACGGTCCGCTACGCGTTCGCAGGGGCGATCTTCATCGCGCTGACCCTGTACCTGGAGCGAACGCTCCGGGTCGAGCGGCGCCATCTGCCGGTGCTCGCCCTCGCCGCCGGGACGCTCTGGCTGAACCAGCTTTCGTTCGTCTTCGCGCTCGACGTGACGACGGCGTCGACGATCGGGCTCTTGCTCGGAGCGATCCCGATCTTCGCCGCGGTCTTCGGCCTCGCTCTCGGCACCGAGCGGCCGACGGGGCGCTTCTGGCTCGCGGCGCTCGTCTCCGCCGTGGGAGTCGGGTTGGTGGCGGTCGGCTCGGGAGGCGAGCTCGCGAGCAGCATCGGCGGGATCCTCCTCGGCCTCTCGACGGCCGCTACCTGGGCGGCGTACTCCGTCGTGGTCGGGCCGTTGATGCGGACGTACTCGCCGTCGCGGATGAGCGCGATCGTCATTCCCGGAGCCTGGGTCGCCATCGCGCTCAGCGGGCTCACGCAGACCGCCGACCAGGAATGGGATCTCGGCTGGGAGATCGGGGTGCTCATGGTCTTCGCCACGATCGGCCCACTCGTGCTCACCAACATCCTCTGGTTCCGATCGGTGCACCGAATCGGGGCCAACCGCGCGACGCTGGCGGCGAACCTGCAGCCGTTCGTCGCGGCCGTGCTCGCCGTGGTTCTCCTGTCGGAGCCCCTTTCCTGGCTCCAGATCGCGGGAGGCGTGCTGATCGGGCTCGGGATCCTCGTCGTCCGGCGTCGGGCACCGGTCGCTCAGGCAACCTAGAATCAGCCACATGAGCGACCACGACTTCATGCCGATCGACGGCTGGGACCACCTCGAGATCTGGGTGGGGAATGCGAAGCAGGCGGCGTTCTTCTACGAGAGCGCCTTCGGGTTCACGCGCACGGCGTACGCGGGCCCGGAGACCGGCGTCCGCGACCGCGCCTCGTACGTTCTCGAGCAGGGAGACATCCGCCTCGTCCTGACGAGCGGGCTGCGCGGCGACAGCGAGATCTGCAGGTGGGCCGCGACCAAGGGCGACAGCGTGAAGGACGTCGCCCTGACCGTGCCCGACGCGACCCATGCGTACCGGCAGGCCGTCCAGCGCGGCGCGCGCGGCATCAGTGAGCCGCACTGGGTGGAGGACGACTCGGGCCGCGTCGAGCTCGCGACGATCGCGACCTACGGCGACAACGTCCACACGTTCGTCAACCGTTCGGAGTACGCGGGCCCGTATCTCCCGGGATTACGTCTCGGTCTCTCCGAACGGGAACCCGTCGCCGAGGAGTCGGGCTCATCTCCATCGACCACGTCGTCGGCAACGTCGAGCTCGGGCGCATGGACGAGTGGGTCGGGTTCTACGAGCGCGTGCTCGGCTTCACCCAGCTCACGCACTTCTCGGACGAGGACATCTCGACCGAGTACTCGGCGCTCATGTCCAAGGTGATGACGGACGGCGAGGGGAAGATCAAGTTCCCGATCAACGAGCCGGCCGAAGGCAAGCGGAAGAGCCAGATCGAGGAGTACCTCGAGTTCCACGGCGGCCCCGGCGTCCAGCACGTCGCGATGCAGTCGAAGGACATCGTGAAGACGGTCGCGGCGCTCCGAGAGCACGGCGTCCTCTTCATCACGACCCCCGACACGTACTACGACATCGTCGAGGAGCGCGTCGGCGAGATCGAGGAGGACTGGGCCGACCTCCGCTCGATGGGCATCCTCGCCGACCGCGACGAGGAGGGCTATCTCCTCCAGCTCTTCACGAAGATCGTCCAGGACCGCCCGACGCTCTTCTTCGAGGTCATCGAGCGGCACGGCTCGCGCGGCTTCGGGATCGGCAACTTCAAGGCGCTCTTCGAGGCGATCGAGCGCGAGCAGGCGCTACGCGGGAACCTCTAGGCCCGCGCCTGCGAGCAGCTGCCTCGGCTTCACGGACATAGCGCGTCGCGCCGAGCGGTCGGAAGAAGGCGATCGCACTCTCGAAGTCGAGCATCCGCCTCCTGCGGCCGGCCTTCGACGAGGTGGCTGCTCTCCTGCCCGCAGCCTGGCGTATCCCTCGTCGACGT
This sequence comes from uncultured Actinomycetes bacterium, assembly GCA_963746435.1. GTDB lineage: Bacteria > Actinomycetota > Thermoleophilia > Gaiellales > Gaiellaceae > GMQP-bins7. The sequence goes on along the minus strand of CAVVAZ010000017.1, from coordinate 102,436 downwards.
GGCCGAGACCGGCGAGTACGCTCGCTGCGCGCTCGAAGTCCGCGTCGAGCACTGCCAGAACCGCCTCGCGCCAGACGTAACCCTGGGGCGCGGCGAGCGCAAGTCTGCGCAGCGGTCCGACGAAACCCAGGCGTTCTGCGACCCAGGCGATGTCAATCGTCCGATGGATGTTCACAAGAGAGATGTTCTCGATGAGTCGAGGCGAGCTCGCGCCCGGCCTCCCTGGACTCCTCGAGCAGCCCGAGCTCGGCAGTCACGAAAGCCAGTTGTGAGAGCACGGGGACGCAGGGCCTGGCGATCTCTCGCCGAGTGGCCCACCTCGACCGCTCGTCTGACGTCCGCGAGGGCGGGCTCGTCGCCGCCGCGTGCGAGCCCGATGCGCGAGCGGGCGGTCCGCGGGTGGTACTCGAAGTAGGTGGCCCCTGCGCGCTCGAGTTGCGCGATCAACTCATCCGCAAGCGTGAGCGCCTCGTCCCAGGCGCCGGTCGGGTACAGCGTCCCGCAGAGCACCGAGCGGCTTGCCAGGGCGATCTGCGGCAATCCGAATCGCTCCCCGACACGGATCGCTTCGGCGAAGTGGGCGGTCGCGAGCTTGAGCTCGCCGCGAAACCAGGTTGCCGAGCCGAGGTTGTGTCGGGCGCGGGCCTCCTCGGGTGAGCTGACCGAGCGAGCGAGCTCGATGCTCTGCTCGAGGTCGGCGACGGCGCCGTCCAGCTCGAACGCGTTCGTCTTCGCGAGCCCGCGGTTGGTAAGCGCGCGTGACGCGAGGTCCGTGAGCCCCAGCGCAGTCGCCATGTCGTACGCCTCTTGCGCGACGGCTTGCGCCTCGCCGCGCTCGCCGAGCGCGAGGAGCCGCGAGGACTCCGTCAGCACGCGCACCTTCGCGAGCGGACGGAGCTGCGTCGCGCACGAGCGCCAGCGCGCTCTCCATGTGGCCGATACGCCGCGCTCGCCTCGACCCTGCAGATGCAGCGCCTCGGTCGAGGAACGCATGCGCCTCGGCGGCGCCCTCCTGATCGCCAGCGGCGAGGAGCGCCTTCCGCCGCCGATCCAAGTGCGGCCGCACCGCGCTCGTCGCCCGCGATGGCGAGAACGCGGCCGTATCGCAGGAGGAGCTCCGGGAGGAGCGTCCGTCCAGAGCTCGAGCGACCGCTCGTAGAAGAGCGCTGCCTTCGCGAACGCGTGGAGGGAGAAGGCGCGCTCGCCGGCCTCGCGGAAGGCGACGCGGGCTCGGTCGTCGAACGGTCGGCGTTTCGCCGCCCGTCGCTCGCGCGTACTCGAGGGCCGCTCCGTAGTGGTGCGCGAGCATCTCGGCGTGATCCTCCGAGCGGCCGAGCGACTCGATCCACTCGGCAGTGCGGCAGTGCTTCTCCGCCCGTCGCGCTCGCGGGATCTGCTCGTAGGCGACGTCGCGCATGAGCGCGTGCCGGAAGGTGTACTCGATCTCGCCGGCGACGGAGCTTCTGCGCTCGCGCCGCACGAACTCGGCGCGCTCGAGCCGGTGCAGACGCTCCTCGAGCTTCCAGCGCTCGTGACCGAGGGCCCCGAGCCAGAAGCCCCTGCCGATCACGGCTGCGTCGCACAGCAGCTCCTTCTCCTCGCGGGGAAGCGTGTCGAGGCGGGCCGCGATGAGCGCCCTGCACCGTCTCGGGCAGGATCGCGCGCCCCGGGCCGCTCGCTCAGCATGCGCGTGAACTCCTCCGCATACAGAGGGTTGCCGCCCGCGTGCTCGAGGAGTCGCGCCTGCAGCTCGGCCTCGATGACCGAGCGCCCGAGCAGCGCGTGCACGAGCGCCGTCGTCTCCTCCTCGGCGAGCGGAGAGAGGAGGATCGTCGAGGAGTTGACCTTGCCGCCGCCCCAGCCGGGTCGCCGGGTCGAGTAGCTCCGGTCGCGCGGTGCAGAGAACGAGCAAGGGGACGCCGCTGGCCCAGTCCACGAGGTAGTCCACGAAGTCGAGCATCGCCGTCGTCGGCCCAGTGCAGGTCCTCGAAGACGATCACGAAGGGCCGTTCCTCCGCGAGCGCTTCGAGGAAGCGGCGCCACGCGGCGAACGCCTCACCACGCTCTGTCTTCCCCGGCCGTCGCCTCCGCGTCGAGCCCGGCGAGCGGCGCGTACGTGCCGCTCGACCCAACCCGCCTCCGCCGCGTCCGGGATCACCGACTGCACGGCTTGCCCGAGCTTCTCGGCCGCCTCTGCCGCGCCGTCCGACTCGAGAATGCCGGCCTGGGCCTTGACGATCTCGCCGAGCGCCCAGTACGTGACGCCCTCGCCGTAGGGCGGCGAGCGGCCATGGCGCCAGTACACGAGGCCGAACTCGCCCGTCTGGATCATTCCGAAGAGCTCGAAGATGAGCCGGCTCTTGCCGATACCAGGGACTCCGACCAGCGTGAGGAGCTGCGGCGAGCGCTCGCGTGCAACCCGGCCGAAGGTCTCGCGGAGAAGAGTCAGCTCACGCTCGCGGCCGACGAGCTCTGCGCCGCCGACCCGCTCGACGCCGACACGCGCTCGTGCGCGCACGCGCCTTCCAGACCTCGCACCGGTGAGGACTTGCCCTTCGCCTCGATCGGTTCGGCGTCGTCGAACTCGATCGGCGCGCTCGGTCGCCCGGTACGTCGTCTCGTCGACGAGGATCGTGCCGGTCGGCGCCGCGGACTGCAGTCGGGCTGCGGTGTTCACGACGTCGCCCGAGGCCATCCCCTCGCCGCTCCCGGGATCGGCGTCGAGTGCGATAACGCCTCACCCGTCGTGATCCCGATTCGGACCTCGAGCTCGCCCTCCTCGGCGAGCGCTTCGCGGATCGCGAGCGCTGCCCGCACGGCTCGCTCGGGGTCGTCCTCGTGCGCGAGCGGCGCGCCGAAGACGGCCATGACCGCATCGCCGATGAACTTCTCGACCGTGCCGCCGAAGCGCTCGAGCTCGGAGCGGAGCCGCGCGTGGTAGGGCTGGAGGAGCCGTCGCACGTCCTCCGGGTCCATTCTTTCGGCGCGCGCCGTGAAGCCGACGAGGTCGCAGAAGAGGCAGGTGACGACCTTGCGCTCCTCTCGAGTCGGCGCAGGCGCAACCGTAAGCGCGTTGCCGCACTCGGAGCAGAACTTCTTGCCCTCGCCGTTCTCTGATCCGCAAGCGCGACAGATCATGCGGTCAAGGCGAGCAGCGCCTCGCCCTCTCGGATGTAGCGCGTCGCGCCGACGGAGCGCCAGAACTGCAGGGACTTCTGCAGCTGCTCGTCGGCCTCGGGGCGGCGGCCCTCGGTGACGAGCTGCGCAGCGGCGCGCAGCCGGGCCAACGCCTCGAATACGAGATCGCCGATCTCGTAGAAGATCTCTGCGGCGGCGACAAAGTCGTCTCGAAGGAGCGCGCGCGTCGCGTCGCTCCACTTCGTCTCAATCTGCGTCCGCTCGAATCGCTTATCGAGCTCCGCGACGCAGTCGAGTTCTGCTGCGACCCAGGCGAGATCGCCGAGTGCCCAGATGGGGGGCGCCATCGCGAAAACCTCGCGGGCAAGTTCCCTGGCCTCGTCGACTCTTCCGGCCTCGACGTAGAGTTGCGCCGCGCCGGTGAGTGCGGGAACGAGCGCCTGCGGATCTCCAGCCCTACGGGCCGCCGGCAACATCCTCCGCACGTCGTCGAGTGCCCCCTCCACGTCGTCCCGCGCGAGGCGGGCGTACGCGCGAGCCCCGCGTATGCCGCTCTCGAGATAGTGCGACTCGCCGGCTTCGCAGGCCGCCAGGAACTCGTCGGCGCGGCGAAGCCCCTCGTCCCACTCGCCTTTCGGGAAGAGCATCTGAATCTGAAGAATTCGGGCGTACTTCGCGACAGTTGCGTTTCCGAGTCGCTCAGCAACAGCCACGGCTTCGTCGGTCAGCGTGCGCGCACGGCGAAAGTCTCCGAGCATCCAGGCGGTGGCACCGAGATTGTTGTAGGCGCGCGCGGCTTCCGGAGACCTTGCCGCGACCGCAATCTCGATGCTGCGCTCGAGGTCGTCAAGACCCGTCAAATCGTCGAGGTTGATCTTCGCGACACCGATGTTGTCGAGCGCGTGGGCTTGAAGCTCCTGCAGACCGAGGGTCTCGGCCATGGCGAGGGCTTCTCCACCAATCCGGATCGCTTCCTCATTCTCGTCTGCGAGCATGCGGTAGCGCGCGACCTGGCTGAGCACGTGCGCCTTTCCCGGGGAGGGTGGGCGACTTTCCACGAGCTTACGTGCCCTGTCGAGGTGCACCAGCGAGCGATCCCTGTCGCCGCGGTGCCACCAGTACTCGGTGAGCAGTGCGTCCGCCTCCGCCGCGCGCTCGGGATCACCGGTCTCGAGCAGAGCCTCTCGCGCTTTCTCCAGGGCCGCAGCGCGCCTCTCGTCCCCGGCCAGATAGAGGGCGCGCGCGCGCCGGAACTGGACGTGTGCCCGGTCCACTTCGTCCGAACCGCCGAGGGCGAGAGCCTCGTCGTAGAAACCCACGGCGGCCGCGAAGGAGTTCAACGAGGATGCGCGGTGGCCGGCTTCCTCGAGGACGTTGCGCGCGGTCTCGGCGATGTCGGCGGTCGGCTGACCCGCCTCCCGTGACAGCTCGAGCGCACGCAGGTAGTGGTGAGCGAGCATCTCCGCGTGGTCCTCGGGCCTGCCGAGCGACTCGATCCATGCGGCCGCAACACGGTGCTTGTCCGCTCGGACTCCGCGTGGGATCTGCCCGTAGGCGACGTCTCGGACGAGGAGATGCCGGAATGCGTACTCGACCTCTCCGGCCACGGACGATCGGCGCTCGCGCCTGAGGAACTCCTTCCGCTCGAGCGCATGCAAACGCTCCTCGGCCGACCGGCGCTCGACCTCGGCGAGTTCGGTAGCCGCGCCGAGCCAGAAGACCTTGCCGAGCACTGCCCCAGCCTGCAGCAGCGCCTTCTCCTCGGGCGCCAGCCCGTCGAGGCGCGCCGCGATCAGGCCCTGAACGGACTCCGGCAGCGGAAGCTCTCCGTCACCGCGCTCCGCGAGCATGCGGACGAATTCCTCCGCGTAGAGGGGATTCCCGCCTGCACGCTCGAGCAAGGTCTCCTGTATCTCCGCCTCGAGCACCGACCGCCCTAGCAGCGAGTGAACGAGCCGTGCGGTCTCCTCGCCGGAGAGCGGAGAGAGTGAGAGCGTGAGCGCATTCGGCTTGCCGCCGCCCCAGCCGGGCCGGCGCGAGAGGAGCTCCGGGCGGGCGGTCCCGACGACGAGGATCGGCACGCCGCTCGCCCAGTCGACGAGGTAGTCGACGAAGTCGAGCAGCGAGTCGTCCGCCCAGTGGAGATCCTCGAAGACGAGGACGAGCGGTCGCTCCTCCGCGAGCGCCTCCAGGAAGCGCCGCCACGCGGCGAAGGCCTCGTCGCGTCCGCCGGAGCCGGCCTCGGCAGCCGCCTCGAGTCCCACCAGGGGGCGCAGGTGGCTCTCGAGCCATTGGGCGTCGGCCGGGTCGGAGACGAACGCTCGGACGGTCTCGCGCAGCTTCGCCTCGGTGCGGCCGGCGTCGTCCGTCTCGAGCACACCGGCCTGCGCCTTCACCATCTCACCGAGCGCCCAGAGGCTCACGCCTTCGCCGTAAGGAAGCGATCGGCCTTGGCGCCAGAACGTGAGCTCCGGCTCTTGGTCGACCCTCTGGAACAGCTCCCACACGAGCCGGCTCTTGCCGATGCCGGGAACGCCGACGAGGGTGACGAGCTGGGGCTCGCGCTCCCGGCGGGCGCGGCTGAGCGCGGCGAGCAGAGCGTCCAGCTCCTCGTCGCGCCCCACGAGGCTCGTGCCTCCGAGCTGGCGGACGTCGACGCCGAACCGGGACTTCGCGTCGAGCGCCTCCCAGACTGAAATCGGCTCGGACTTTCCCTTCGCGTCGACCGGTCCAGCCTCTCGGTAGTCGATCTTCCGATCGGTCGCCCGGTAGGTCGTCTCGTCGACGAGGACGCCGTTCACCGGCGCCGCCGCCTGGAGGCGGGCCGCCGTGTTGACGACGTCGCCGGCCGCCATTCCCTCGCCCTCCTGCGGCCGCGCTCCGAGCGCGATCAGCGCCTCGCCCGTTGTGATCCCGATTCGTACCTCGAGCTTCGCCTCCTCGGCAAGGGTGTCGCGGATCGCGAGAGCGGCGCGGACCGCCCGCTCGGGATCGTCCTCGTGCGCGACCGGCGCGCCGAAGACGGCCATCACCGCATCGCCGATGAACTTCTCGACCGTCCCTCCGAAGCGGTCGAGCTCGGAGCGCAGGCGGGCGTGATAGGGCTGCAGCAGCCCCCGCACGTCCTCGGGATCCATGCGCTCAGCGCGGCTCGTGAAGCCGACCAGGTCGCAGAAGAGGCACGTGACGACCTTGCGCTCCTCGCGCGCCGGCGGCGCGGGCTCGAGCGCCGTGCCACAGCCCGAGCAGAAACGCGCGTCGGCTGCGTTCTCGCGCCCGCAGCTCGGGCAGGTGAGCATGCGTGAAGCGTACGACAGCGGGCCCGGTCACCTTCGAAGCGCGACAATGCCCCCATGGAAGTGCCGGAAACCCGCTACGCCAGAAGCGGCGACGTCAACATCGCCTACCAGGTCACTGGAGACGGGCCGTTCGACATCGTGTACGTGCCGCCGTTCGTCTCACATATCGAGCTCGCCTGGCAGGTGCCGGAGATTGCTGCGTACCACCGACGCCTCGCGTCGTTCGCGAGGTTGATCCGCTTGGACAAGCGAGGTACCGGCATGTCGGATCGAGTGAGCGGCGCTCCCACGCTTGAGGCTCGTATGGACGACCTGCGGGCGGTGATGGACGCGGTTGGCTCAGAGCGCGCCGCACTCATCGGCGTCTCGGAAGGCGGCCCGATGAGCATTCTGTTCGCCGCCACATATCCGGAGCGCGCCTGGGCGCTCGTCGTTGTCGGCTCGTACGCACGCGAGCTCTGGGCCCCCGACTACCCATGTGGTCTGCCCGAGGATGAACACCGGCGTTACGTCGAGAGTGTGCAGGACGGGTGGGGTACGCCCGAGCATGCTGCGCGGGTTGCGGCGGCCATGGCCCCCGGTGCGAGCGACGAGACCATGCACGTCATCGCCACGATGATCCGTCAGAGCGCAAGCCCGGGCGCAGTAACCGCGCTCCTGCGTATGAACTCTGAGATCGACGTCCGCCAAGCGCTGAAGACCATACGGGTCCCGACGCTCGTCTTGAACCGCGCAGGCGAGGAGCCGGACATCGTCGGCGGATCGCGGTACCTGGCCGAGAGCATCCCGGGAGCGAGACACATCGAGCTTCCCGGCTCGGAGCACGCACAGTGGGCCGGCGACGCCGAACCGGGGCTCAGAGAGACCGAGCGTTTCCTTATGGAGGTCTGGAACGAGCGAGCGTGGGAGGAATCAGAGCCCGACCGGGTACTCGCAACGGTCCTCTTCACGGATATCGTCGGCTCGACGGCGCGGGCCGCCGAGCTCGGCGACGCACGCTGGCGCGAGCTGATCCTCGCGCACCACGGGGTCATTCGGCGGCAGCTCGTCCGGTTCAGGGGCACCGAGCTCGACACTGCAGGCGACGGCTTCTTCGCCTCCTTCGACGGGCCCGCGCGTGCAATCCGCTGCGCCTGCGCGATCAGCGAGGGCGTGCGCGACCTCGGAATCGAGGTGCGCGCGGGCCTGCACACGGGCGAGTGCGAGCGGATCGACCACAAGGTCGGCGGGATCGCCGTGAACATCGGTGCGCGCGTCGCCGCGGAGGCTGGCCCGAGCGAGGTGCTCGTCTCGAGCACGGTAAAGGATCTCGTCGCAGGCTCCGGGATCGAGTTCCGCGACCGTGGTGCCGCCGAGCTCAAGGGCGTGCCAGGCGAGTGGCGCCTGTTCGCCGTGGAGAGCGCCGCGCCGTAGCCTTCCGCGCATGTCACCGCAACGGCGCATCGCGCTCGTCTCGGTCGGGGCCGCCTGCGTCCTGATCGTCATCAAGCTCGTGGCCGGGCTCGCGAGCGGGAGCCTCGGCCTGCTCGCCGAGGCGGCGCACTCCGGGACCGACCTCGCGGCGGCGCTGCTCACCTTCTTCGCTCTCTCGGTTGCCGTTCGGCCCGCGGACAGCGGGCATCCCTACGGGCACGGGAAGGCGCAGCATCTGGCGGCGCTCGCCGAGGCGGCGTTCCTGATCGGGCTCGGCGTCTTCATCGCCGCCGTCGCGATCGCGCGGCTGGCCGGAGCGGTCGACTCCGAGGTGGACGCGACGTGGTGGACGTTTGCGGCGGTCGTGCTCGTGATCGCGATCGATGCGTCGCGCACGGCCGTCTCGCTGCGAGCCGCGCGCCGGTACCGAAGCGACGCGCTGCTCGCGAATGCGCTCCACTTCGGGAGCGACCTCGCCGGCACGCTGGCCGTGCTCGCCGGTCTCACCGCCGCCGCGCTCGACTTCCCCAAGGGCGACGCGATCGCGGCGCTGTTCGTCGCGGTGCTCGTGGTGATCGCGGCCGCGCGCCTCCTGCGGCGCAACGTGAACGTGCTCATGGACCGGGCGCCGGTCGACGCCGAGGACGCTGCGCGGGAGGCAATCGCGGGGCTCGACCCGCCGGTCGAGCTTCGACGCCTGCGTGTGCGCGAGGCAGGCGGGACCCACTTCGCGGATGTCGTCATCGGCATCGCACCCGGCGCTGCGGTCGGCCAAGGGCACGCGGCCGCCGATCGCGTCGAAGACGCACTGCGAGAACGGCTACCCGATGCGGACGTCGTCGTCCACGTCGAGCCGGGGGCGGACGAGGTCGAGCTGCGGGAGCGGACGCTGGCTGCCGCATTGGGCGTTCCCCAGGTACGCGAGATTCACAATCTCGCCGTGCTCGAGGTCGGTGGCGGTTTCGAGGTCTCGCTCCATCTCAAGCTCCCCGGTGACCTGAGCCTCGAGCAGGCCCACGGGGTCGCGGAGGACGTCGAAGGAGCGATCCTCGCCGCACTTCCAGAGGTCCGGGACGTGCGGACGCATCTCGAGCCGTTCAAGGAGGTGGCGGCGGGCGAAGAGATCGCGGTCGACGAGACGGCGGTCGAGCGCGCGGTACGCGACGAGACGGGCGCACCGCCCCGGGAGCTCCGTTTCGTCAGAACGGACGAGGGGATCGTCGCCTTTCTCACGCTCGCCGTCGGCGGCGAGACGTCCCTCGCGGAGGCGCACGCCCAGGCGACCGCGGTCGAGGAGCGTGTGCGGAGCGCCGTGCCGGGGATCGCCGACGTCGTCGTCCACACCGAGCCGTGAGCATCGACACCGCAACCACACCACGTCAGACTCCTGGGCTGGGTGTGGCCCACGACGCGAGGAGTTGTCATGCCGATGTATCTCTCGAAGTTCAGCTACACGCCGGAGACCTGGGCTCGCATGATCCGGAACCCGGAAGACCGGCGCCACGCAGCCCAGTCCTACATCGAGTCCGTGGGCGGGAAGCTCCACGGGTTCTGGTACGGGTTCGGTGCACACGACGGTTACAACCTGTGGGAGGCTCCTGACAACGTGTCGATGGCCGCAGCTGCGTTGGCGATAAGCGGGGGAGGCGCGTTGAGCTCCTTCGAGACGACGGTGCTGCTGACGGTCGACGAGACGCTGGAAGCGCTTCGGAAGGCCGAGGCGGTCTCGTACCAGCCCCCGGCGGCGTAGGCCCGCTCAGGGCGGCGGCGCGTGCGGCTCTGCATGTTCCACCCGCTCGAGCACCCGATGGAGCGCGGGTGGGTCGGCCGGGTGGAGGGCGAGCACGTCATCCATCTTGCGGCCCAGACGCTCCAGTCGTTCTTCAGCGGCGGCGGCTCGGCCCGCGAGCACGCGGTGTACCCGCTCGACGGAGTCCGGTTGCTCGCACCGGTGCTCCACCCGCCCGCGGTGCGCGTGTTCGACAGCCAGACGTCGTTCGAGTTCGCGAATCCGGCCGCGATCCTGGGACCAGAAGCCGAGATCGTCCGGCGCTCGAGCGCTTGTAACGATCAGTTGCAAAGCCTCACGCTGCTCGCCCGGTTGGCGGCGGTGGTGGGAGCCGAGGGCGCGCTTGCCGGATTCACGCTCTGCGCGGACTGGCGCGCCCCGGGAGCGACGCCCCCGAAGGACCGGGACTTCGCACTCGGGCTCGGCCCTGTCGTGGTCACGCTCGACGAGCTCGATCTTCGGCCGGCGGAGGCAAGCGTGCGAGTCGACGGAGCGGAGCGCCTTGCCGGGCCTTTCCCGACTTCGACTGGGATGCGGCTCGAAACCTCGCGGCGGAGGGGACCGCGCTCTTTCCGGGCGACGTTCTCGCGGGCCCGTCTGCGGGGAGCGTGGACGGGCTCGGCGAGGGGGACGTCGTCGTCCTGGAGCACCCGGAAGTCGGCCCGTTGCGCCAGACCGTGGGATCGGGAGCCTGACCGCGTGCAAGTCGTCGTCGACTGGGACGGAACCGTGACCGAGGTGGACGGGCTCCACCTGGTGCTCCTCGAGTTCGGCGACGAGCAGATCTACGACGAAGCGGAGAAGCACCTCGGCCGCGAGCTGACTCTCAACGGTGTCATCGCCATGGAGTTCGAGACAGTCCGGGCGCCACTCGCCGAGGTCGTCGCGTGGGTACGGGAGAACGTCCGCGTGCGCCCGGGTTTTGCCGCCTTCGCGCGGAAACGACGGCCGCTGATCGTCTCGAGCGGCTTCCACGAGCTGATCGAGCCGATCCTCGAACGCGAGGGCCTCGAGCTCGACGTCGTGGCGAACCGGCTCGATCCCCGTCCGGACGGCTGGCGCGTCCGGTTCCGTAGCGACGAGCCGTGCTCAGTCTGCGGGGAGCCCTGCAAGCGTGCCGACATCGCCTCGCTCGGCGAGCTCGTCTACGTCGGCGACGGCGTCTCCGACCGCTGTGTCGCGCTCACCGCGGCGCGCGTCTTCGCGCGCGACGGCCTCGCCTCCTACCTCGCCGCGAGGAACGTGCCCTTCGAGCCGTTCTCCGACTTCTACGACGTCGAGAGAGCGCTCCAGACGCTTGATCTGAACTCGCAGCGTCGGGCTGCGAAGCAGCCTTAGGGTTGCTCGCGCCTGCCGGCGGCGCGGTGTCCGCCCACGCGAAGCCGCGGCCGGAACACGTAGCTCGGCTGCCGCTCCACGGGGCGCTCGACCTGCGCCCGGAGCGCCGCCACGGCGGTCCGGGCGATCTCGTCGATCGGCTGCTCGACGGTCGTGAGCGGCGGTTGCGTCCACGCGGCGGCCTCGATGCCGTCGAAGCCGACGACGGAGAGGTCCTCGGGCACGCGCAAGCCGTGCGCAAAAGCCTCTTGCACCGCGCCGATCGCCATCAGGTCGCTCGAGCAGATCACCCCACTCGGGCGCTCGCTGTCCGGCTTCGAGAGGAGCTCTCGCAGAGCTTCCCGGCCGCCGGGGACGCTGAACTCCGCGTGCGCGACGAGGCCGTCCGTGAGCCCCGCGGCGCGAAGAGCGTCGAGGCGGCCGAGCGTCTTCTCCCGCGTGGGGTGGGCGTACGGTCGCCCGGCGACGAAGCCGATGCGCTCGTGGCCGAGCCCGATCAAGTGCTCGGTGGCGATGCGGCCGGCCGCACGCTCGTCCACGCCCACGGAGGTCACCTCGAGCTGCTCGGAGCCGCCGTTCACGAACACGAGCCGCGCGCCTCGCTCGAGGAGCTGCGCATAGTGCGAATGCTCCCCGCGGACGTCGGTGATCTCGGCGGAGATGAAGACCATCCCCTCGACACGCCGCTCGAGGAGCATGCGAACGTAGTCGAGCTCCCGCTGTGCGGAGCCGTGGGTGTTGCAGAGGATCGTGGCGAGCCCGGCGCGGGCGGCGTGCGTCTCCATCGCCTCGGCGAGCGCGGCGAACACCGGGTTTCCGAACTCGGGCACGAAGAGGCCCACCGCGCCCGAGGGCTCGGCCCGGCTGGGCGGAACGTAGAGGAGATCGCGCATCGCCGTCTCGACTCGGCCGCGCGTCACCGGGCGGACGACAGCCGACCCGCTGGCGACGCGCGATGCAGTGGCAACGCTGACCCCTGCGCGCTCGGCGACGTCTCTAAGGCTGGCCATGGCTGACTGGGCTCGGACTCATTTCAGGAACGAGAAAGATAGTCAACGGGACGGATGAGCGCTAGCTCCCGATTCTGGCCGATTCATGCTTGACGAGTCTGCGAAGTCGCGTTAGGCTCTCCGACGCTGTTTCATGACGATGAAACGTCTTTCATCCGGCGTCGCATCCCGTTCACTCAAGGAGGGCACCTCTATGTTCAGTTCTCTCAGGCTGCGTATCGCGGTCGGGATGACCCTGACTGCGTTCGTAGCCTTCGTGGCTGCCTCGTCCGGCACGGCCGGGTCGAACGCCACAACAGTTCGGATCTGGGTCGACAACGTCCAGAAGCCGGCGATCGAGAAGATCACCGAGTCCTGGGGGGCTTCGAAGGGGGCATCGGTCGAGGTCGTTCTCAAGGACTTCGGGAAGATCCGCGACGACCTGAAGACCGTCCAGTCGGAGAATGCGCCGGACGTCATCGTGGGCCCGCACGACTGGGTCGGTGAGCTCGCGGCCAACGGTCTCGTGCTCCCCATCAACCCGCGGCAAGCCTTGCGCACGCAGTTCCCGACGTACGCGCTCGACGCCTTCTCGTACGGGAACGCGGTGAAGCGGCAGTACGGTGCACCGTTCGCACTCGAGAACGTCGGTCTCATCGTCAACACGAAGCTCGCTCGCGTCCCGAAGTCGTTCGCCGACTTCGAGAAGCAGGCGCTTGCCTTCAAGAAGAAGGCGAAAGGCAACATCGCGCTTGCGATACCGCAGGGCGCGGGCGGGGATGCTTACCACATGTACCCGTTCTTCTCGGGTCTCGGCGGCTACGTCTTCGGCAAGAACCGGGTCGGCAACTTCGACGTCTCGGACATCGGGCTGGCCAACCCGACGTTCCTCAAGAACGCGCCGATGATCGATCAGTGGAACAAAAAAGGACTCCTCAACTCGAAGGTCGACTACGGCACCGGGAAGGACGCGTTCCTGAAGCGCAAGGCGGCTTTCTGGATCACTGGCCCGTGGGAGACCAGCTCGCTCAAGGAGAGCGGGCTCTCGTTCAAGATCGTCCAACTGCCTTCGATCAAGTTCAAGGCGGTTCCGTTCCTCGGCGTCCAGGGCTACATGGTCACGAAGTACTCGACGGACCACGGCGTCGAGAGCCTCGCGAAGGATCTCGTCGGCTCGTACATCATGAGCCCGAGCGCGCAGAGGGAGCTCGCGGGCGCAAACGGGAGGTTCCCCGCGAACATCCAGGCCGGAAAGCAGGTCAAGGATCCGGTGTTGCTGCAGTTCGGCAAGGCCGGCGCGGGCGGCGTCCCGATGCCGAACATCCCGCAGATGGGAAGCGTTTGGGCCGAGCTCGGCGGAGCGTGGGTCAAGTCGACGAAGGGATCGGGCGCCACCAAGGCGCGGTCGGCCTTCACTCTCGCCGCCAGGAACATCGCCAGCAAGATCGGCTGAGTAGCGTCGCTGACGGGGGCGCTGCCTGCGCCCCCGTCGGTCTCTCGAACCGATGACGTCTCCCTCAGCCACCGCTTCCGCGACCCCCGCTGCCGCGGGCCCCGTCGGGCCCGGCGGTCCTCCCTCGGCTCATCGCAGCGTTCTCGGGCACCACGGGACTCGCGATCAAGCTCGGGCTGCTGGCGATCGTCAACGCGCTCGCGCTGTGGGCGGCCACCGTGCTGGCGCGGGACGGGCGCTGGGTCGCGCTCCTCATCCTCGCTCTTACGACGGTCGCGATCGACGCCGTCTATCTCTCGAGACGAGCTGTCCCGCTGAAGTTCCTCGTGCCGGGAACGATCTTCCTGATCGCGTTCGCGGTGGTTCCGATCCTCTACAACGTAAACGTCGCCTTCAGCAACTGGTCGACAGGCCACCTCCTGACGAAGCAGGAGGCGATAGCAGGGATCGAGCGCGCGTATCTCGCCCCGCCCCCTGACGGCCGTTCGTACGTGATGGCAGCCGCGCGCGACGGCGACGGCGATCTCGTCCTCATCCTCGTCGACGAGGCCAGCGGCGATCGTTTCGTCGGGACGGAGGAAGGCCTCGAGCCCCTGGCGCGCGACGCGGTCACAGTCGACGAGGTTGGGCTGGTGAGGCGAGCCCAGGGATACGAGCTGCTGGGCATCGAAGAGCTCTCCTCGGTGGATACCGAGCTGCGCTCGCTGATCGTGCCGACGGAGAACGGCGCGGCGATCCGGCCCGAAGGGTTCGAGGTCGCGGTCGAGCTGCGGCCGGCGCTGCGCTACGACCCGGCTGCCGACACGTTCGAGAGCGTCGACGAGGGCACGGTGTTCCGCGACAACGGGCGCGGCTCGTATGCAGCCGCGGGGGGCGAGGAGCTCGAGCCCGGGTGGAAGACCGGCGTCGGATTCGCGAACTTCACCAGGCTGCTGGACGACCCGCTCGTTCGGAAACCGTTCTTCCGCGTGTTCGTGTGGACGTTCGCGTACGCGACGGCGACGGTCGTCATGTCGTTCGCGCTCGGGCTGTTTCTCGCGATCGCGCTCAACGTGCCGGGTATGCGCTTCTTGCGCACATACAGGTCGCTGCTGATCCTGCCCTACGCCGTACCTGCATTTCTCTCGATCCTCGTCTGGCGCGGGCTCCTGAACGACGAGTTCGGACTCGTCAACCGGCTACTGCCGTTCGATGTCCCCTGGCTGTTCGACCCGACCTGGGCAAAGGCATCGGTGATCCTCGTCAGCCTCTGGCTCACGTTCCCGTACTTCTTCCTGGTCTCGCTCGGAGCGCTCCAGTCGATACCGGACGAGCTCGTCGAGGCGGCACGAGTCGACGGCGGCGGCGTCTGGCAGATCTTCCGGCGGGTCACGTTCCCGCTACTCCTCGTCGCCGTCGCCCCGCTGCTGATCGCCTCCTTCGCCTTCAACTTCAACAACTTCAACAACATCTACCTGCTGACGGAGGGGGGCCCGCAGTCATCCGATCAAATTGTCGCGGGAAGCACCGACATCCTCATCAGCTACACGTGGAAGCTCGCCTTCGAGTCAGGCAAGGGTCAGGACTATGGCCTTGCAAGCGCGGTGTCGATCGTCATCTTCTTCATCGTCGCGACGATCTCTGCGCTCTCTTTCTGGCGTTCCAAGAGCCTCGAGGAGATGAGATGAGCTCGGCCGAGGGACAGATGGATTTGGCCGTGGCGACGCCGAGAACGGCCGAACGCGGCACAGAGGCCGCCACGCCGGCCCCTGCGTGGGACGTGGTGGCGTCATCTCGTCGCGATCGTGGCCATCGTCTTCTCGCTCTTCCCCGTGCTCTACGTGACCTCGGCGGCGTTCAACGCCGACCAGTCACTGAGTGCGTCGAGCCTCATTCCGCGCAAGGTGACACTCGAAAACTTTCGCGAGCTGCTCTCCGGCGAAACCACGAGCGCCGGCGGACAGAAGCTCGAGGTTCCGTATCTCCGATGGTTCGGAAACTCGCTGCTGGTCGCGAGCGTGGCGGCCGTGTTGACGGTGATGCTCGGCGCGTTCGCGGCCTATGCGTTCAGCCGCTTCAGGTTCCACGGGCGCCGGATGGGGATGATGACTCTGCTTCTCATCCAGATGTTCCCGGTGTTCCTCGCGATCGTCGCGATCTATCTGATCCTGCTCAACGCAGGCGACGTCTTCCCCTTCCTCGCTCTCAACACCCACACCGGGCTGATCCTCGTCTACCTCGGCGGAGCGATGGGCGTGAACGCCTGGCTGATGAAGGGATTCTTCGACACGATCCCGGCGGAGCTGGACGAGTCGGCCAGGGTAGACGGAGCGACGCCTGCGCAGATCTTCTGGGGCGTGGTGCTGCCGCTTGCCACTCCGGTGCTCGCGGTCGTCGGGCTGATCTCGTTCATCGCCACCCTGAACGAGTTCCTCATCGCCGGAACGCTCCTCCAGACGAGCGAACGGCAGACATTGCCCGTCGGCATGCAGTTCTTCGTCGACCAGAAGTACGCGGAGGAGTGGGGACCGTTCGCAGCCGGCGTGCTGCTCGCGGCCATTCCCGGTCGTTCTCCTCTTCATGGTCCTCCAGCGGTTCATCGTCCAGGGCCTCACCCGAGGCGCGGTCAAGGGGTAGACATGGGTGCGTCCCTGACTGCGCCGCATCACGACGGCTCCGAGCTCTATGTGCCCGAGCCGGCGGCGGCGCTGGGCGACGAGACGACCGTACTGCTCCGCGTTCCGCGCGCGAGCTCCGTGGACGACGTCGCGGTCCGCTACGTGCGCGACGGCGAGCCCCAGATCGCGGTCGCGCAGGTCGATCGCGAGACCGAGGCCGATGTCTGGTGGCGGGCGACCTTCCCGGTCGCGAACCCGGTGACGTCCTACCGCTGGCTGCTGTCGGGCGGCGATTTCGGGTACGCCTGGCTGAACGGGCGCCGGCGTTCAGCCCTTCGACGTCCCCGACGCGGACGACTTCGTGGCGGCGCCTGCGCCGGGCGGCCCCGACTGGCATCTCGAGTCCGTCGTCTACGAGGTCTTCCCCGACCGGTTCGCGTCGGCGGGCCTGGACGTCGACCCGCCCGAGTGGGCCGTCCCTCGCGGCTGGGATGAGCACGCCACCGGGCGCGGCCCGGAGACGCCTTTCGAGTGGTTCGGAGGCGACCTGCGCGGGCTCGAGCAGCGGCTCGAGCACATCTCGGATCTCGGCGCGAACGTCCTCTACCTGACGCCCGTTCTTCCCGGCGGGGAGCACCCACCGCTACGACGCGACGACGTTCGACTCGGTCGATCCGCTTCTCGGCGGCGACGAGGCGCTCGTCTCGCTCGTCCGCGCCGCGCACGAGCGGGGAATCCGGGTGCTCGGCGACCTGACGACCAACCATGTCGGCGACGGGCACGAGTGGTTCGTGCGCGGCGCGCCGCAACGGAGCGCGCCCGAGCGCGAGTTCTTCTTCTTCGACGAGCGGCTCGAGCACGGGTACGAGAGCTGGGCCGGGGTCCCGTCTCTCCCGAAGCTCGACTACCGCTCGCCCGAGCTGCAACGCCGGGTCTTCGGCGGGGACTCGTCGGTCGTCGAGCGCTGGCTCGAGCCGCCGTTCTCGCTCGACGGCTGGCGGATCGACGTTGCCAACATGACCGGCCGCAGGGGCGACCTGGACGTATCCGCTGCGGTGGCTCGCGGCGTCCGCGCCGCCGCGGTCGCGGCACGAGACGATGCGCTGGTCGTCGCGGAGCATGCCCACGACGCGCGCGCCGACCTCAGGGTCGGGGCCTGGCACGGCACGATGGCGTACGCCGGATTCACGAGGCCTGTCTGGGCATGGCTGCGGGGCGACAACCTTCCGCCGGAGCAGGAGTCCGGCTTTCTCGGGCTGCCCGTCGGCATACCGCGACTGCCGGGGGACTTCGCCGTCGAGACGATGAAGCGGTTTCGCGCGGGCCTGCCGTGGGCGAGCGTGCTCCACTCGTGGGCGATCCTCTCGAGCCACGACACGGCGCGGTTCAGCACGATCGCCGGCTCGCGCGATCGGCACCTGGTCGGAGTCGGCCTGCAGATGACGACCCCGGGCGTCCCCATGGTGTTCGCAGGGGACGAAATCGGTCTCGAGGGCGAGTGGGGCGAGGACGCGCGACGCACGATGCCGTGGTCGCACCCGGATGCTTGGGACGCCGAGCTCCACGACGGCTACCGCCGGCTCGCTCTCGCTGCGCCGAGGGAGCCGTGCGCTCGCGCGCGGCGGTATCCGCTACGCGCACGTCTCGGCCGATGCGATCGCGTACCTGCGCGAGGCCGCGGGCGAGACCGTTCTCTGCCTGGCCGCGCGGGCGCGGCACGAGCCGGTCCGCGTGCCGTTGCCGCCCTCGGGGGGAGAGCTCGAGACCTTGCTCGGAGAGGACGCGCGCGATCGAGGGCGGCGAGGCAGTCCTCCCCGCGGGCGGACCGGCATTCCATGCCTGGAGAGTCGTGACCGAGAGAAGGAAGCGGTGAGTGGCCGAGGTACAGCTGAACGAGGTCGACAAGATCTACGACGGCGGCGTGCAGGCAGTCCAGGATCTCTCACTGGACGTCGCGGACGGCGAGTTTCTCGTCCTGGTCGGGCCCTCCGGATGCGGCAAGACGACGGCCCTACGCATGGTCGCCGGGCTCGAGACCATCACCGACGGGACGATCTCGATCGGCGGCCGTGTGGTCAACGACATGACTCCGAAGGACCGCGATATCGCGATGGTCTTCCAGAACTACGCGCTCTACCCGCATCTCTCGGTCTCGGAGAACATCGCATTCGGGCTCCGGCTGCGCAAGGCACCGAAGAGCGAGTCAAGGAGCGCGTCGCGTGGGCGGCCAAGCTCCTCGACCTGACCCCCTACCTCGCGCGCAAGCCGAAGGAGCTCTCCGGTGGCCAGCGCCAGCGCGTCGCGATGGGCCGCGCGATCGTACGAAAGCCGCAGGTCTTTCTCATGGACGAGCCGCTCTCGAACCTCGACGCGAAGCTCCGCGTGCAGATGCGCGCGGAGATCGCGAAGCTCCAGCACGACCTCGGCACGACCACGATCTACGTGACGCACGACCAGGTCGAGGCCATGACGATGGGTGACCGGGTCGCCGTGATGAGCATGGGCGTGCTCCTCCAGGTCGACCGGCCGCAGCAGCTCTACGACGACCCCGCGAACGTCTTCGTCGCGAGCTTCATCGGCACGCCCCCGATGAACCTCTTCCGTGGCGCTTGTCCGCCTTAACGAGGGCGCGGTGGTCGTGCAACTCGGGGAGACATCGTTCCCCGTGGGCGCCGCCAGCATCAACCGCTATTCGGCCATTCGGTCCATGGACGGACGCAGCGTCGTCGTCGGGATGCGCGCGGAGGACCTGTACCCCGCATCCGCGAGGCCGGACCTGCCCACGCTCGACGCAACCGTCGAGCTCGTCGAGGCACTCGGCTCCGGGCTGATGGCGTACTTCCACGTCGAGGCGGAGCCGGTGCGAACCCCCGGCACGCATGGCGCCGGCCCCGAGGAGGACGTCGAAGAGGGCATCGCGCGACCCAATCTGGTCGCGAGCTTCCCACCGCGGGTCGAGCTCGGCCTCGGAGACACTGTGCCAGTTGCGGTTGACGCCGGCGGGCTCCACTTCTTCGACGAGGAGACAGGTGCGGCCCTTCGCTAGCTGCGCAATAGCCGCCGCCGCGGTCATTGCGCTAGGCGTCGGTGCAGCCGGCGCGACGACCTCGACGGTTCGAGCGGTGCCGAAGCCTCCGGCGGGGGCGGAGCTCGGGAGACTCGCGAAGCCCCCGAGGTACACGTCGTTCGCGTCGCAGCGCGTCTACTTCGTGATGCCCGACCGGTACGCGAACGGCGGATCCGTCGAACGACCGCGGCGGCACGACGGGCCTCCGCGCCGCGACCGGCTACGACCCCGCGGATTCCGGCTGGTACCACGGCGGTGACCTGAAAGGGCTCACCGGCGACTGCACCGGCACGCGCACCGGCCTCGCTCGGCTCTCCGATCTCGGCTTCACCGCCGTCTGGGTCACGCCCGTCGCGGTGCAGAAGACGGTGCAGGGAGACAGTGCGGCGTATCACGGCTACTGGGGGCGCGACCTCACGAGCGTCGATCCCCACCTCGGCACGAACGACGATTTCGCGGGGTTCGTCGACTGCGCACACCGGCTCGGACTGAAGATCTACCTCGACATCGTCGTCAACCACACGGCTGACGTCATCTCCCTCGTGGGCGGAACGAGCTTTCGAGACCCCGCCGAGGCGCCATACCGCGACTGCCGCGGCAAGCCCTTCGTCGCCCAGCGCTACGCCGGGGGAAAGCGTTTCCCATGCGTATCGAGCCGGTACCAGCCGAGGCAGCCGAGTCTCCAGCCGCGGGACCGGTCGCTCAAGCGCCCGGCCTGGCTGAACGACGTCACGCGCTACCACAACCGGGGGGACATCGACTTCTCTGGCTGCTCGCCCGTGTGCTTCGAGCAGGGTGACTTCTTCGGGCTCGACGACCTCTTCACCGAGCAGCCGTTCGTCGTCGCGGGCCTGGCGCAGACATACGGCGACTGGATCCGCCGCTACGAGCTCGACGGCTTCCGAGTGGACACGGCGAAGCACGTCGACCGCGCGTTCTTCCGGTCCTGGGTACCGAGGATCCGTGCGGTGGCGCTTGCGGCCGGGGTATCCGACTTCGAGATCTTCGGGGAGGTCTTCCTCACCGACGCGATCGAGCTCTCCGCCTACGCCCGCGACCGCGCGCTCCCGAACGTCATCGACTTTCCGCTCCAGGACTCGCTCGTACGCTACGCAGGCGGGTCGGCGGGGCGAAGGGATCGCCACGCGGTTGGCCGACGACGACTACTTCCGCGGCCCGAACGGCGTCGCGCCGACGCCCGCGACCTTCCTCGGCAACCACGACACCGGCCGCGCCGCGCTCCTCATCAAGCAGCAGACCGGTTCGCAGGGAGTCGAGCTGGAACGCCGCGTGCTGCTCGGGCACAGCCTGCTCTATCTCCTGCGCGGGGCGCCGGTCGTCTACTACGGCGACGAGGTCGGGATGATCGGGCGCGGCGGCGACAAGGCGGCGCGCCAGGACATGTTCCCGACGAAGGTCAACGAGTGGCAGGCAGAGGAGCGCGTGGGCGGGCCGCCGATCGGGACGGGCTCGTCTTTCGACATCGACCTTGCGACCCACCCTGTCGCATCGCACCTGCGCGAGCTGGGAAGGCTCCGCGGCGCTCACCCCGCACTCGCCACCGGCTCCTCCGTCGTACGCTTTGCGAACGAGGGGCTGCTCGTGGTCAGCCGGTTCGACCGCGAGGACCGGCGTGAGTACCTCGTCGCGTTCAACGCGAGCGAGGAGCAACAGCCGGTGACCGTGACGACGGCCACGCCGTCCTCGCGGTGGACGCAGCTCCTCGGAAGCGACGTCAAGCTGGTCGAGACGGACGCGAGCGGCCGGCTCTCGTTCGTCGTGCCGCCGCTCGATGCCGTGCTTCTCCGCGCGGATGCTCGAGCTACCGCGTCCCGGCGCCGTCCGCGCGACGCTTCGGGCCGCGGTCGACCGGTTCACGAACCTGAAGGTCGTCAGCGCGACCGTGGCGAGTCGCGACCCGGTGAGCGTCAGCTTCGCCGCTCGCCGTCCCGAGGCGAAGTCGTGGAGCCTCCTCGCCGTCGACGACGGCGCCCCCTACCGCGTCTTCCTCGACCCGCGCCGCTACAAGCGAGGCGAGCGCGTCTCCGTCGTCGCGGTCGTGAGGGCGAGCGACGGCACGGTCTCGACATCGCCCGTGCTCTCACTCCAGGTGCGCAAGTGACGGCGGTTCAGTCGAGCGTGGCCGTGACTCTCGATCCAGCGGGCGTCGCTACGCGTTCCGCCCGGCCGCCGTTCTCGGAAACGGCTCGCTGCTCGCGACGATCAGCGCTCGCGGGGAGATCGAGCGGCTCTTCTGGCCGAACGTCGACCACGGGCAGCACCTCGGCGAGCTCCGCCTCGGGCTCGAGCGCGACTGCACGGTCTCCTGGCTCGACGAGGAGCCGTTCACCTGGGAGCAGTCGTATGCGAATGGCTCCTCGGTGCTCTCGACCGTGGCGCGCGGGGCCGAGCTCGCGGTGGAGGTCGTCGATCTCGTCACTCCCGGCGAGCCCGTGCTCGCGCGGGGAGTTCGCTGCGCGCCCTTGGTTTCGCGCGCGGAATCCCTTCCCGCCTGTCGGCTCGTCGTGCGAGCCGTTCCCGCGCTCGACGGCGATCCGCGCAACGTCGCCGGGTACGTCGATCCCGCGAGCGGAGCGCTCGTCTTCTATCAGCGCGGTGTCGCGCTGGCCGTCACGCTCGTCGGCGGGGATGCGACGGCCACACTGCGCGAGGGCAACGGCGGGGCGGTGACCGACGACGTCGTGGTGCACAGGGCGCCGGTCGAGGGCTCGATCTCGGGCTCGCTCGACGACGACGCCCGCGCTCTCGTCCTGGCCGCATTCGGCACGACTCCGGCGGAGGCGATCGCGCGACTCGCGCGCCCGGCTGCCGTCGGCTTCGACGTGCTCTCGGCCGAGCGCCTCGCGTACGACCGCGAGTCGATCGCGCTCGCCGAGCCCGCGGCCGAGAGCGTGCCGGGGCTCACGGAGCTCTACGGGCGCTCGCTGCTCGTCCTCGAGCAGCTCACCGATCGTCAGACGGGAGCCGCGATCGCCGCACCCGAGTTCGATCCCGACTTCACCCAGTCCGGCGGCTACGGGTTCGTCTGGCCGCGCGACCTCGGCTACCTCGTCCTCAGCTTCCTTGCCGCCGGCCGTGGCGACCTCGCCGCGCCCGCGCTTCGCTGGCTCGCGCGCGAGCAGGCGCCCGAGGGTTTGTGGCTTCAGCGCTACTGGACCGACGGCTCGCTCGGCCCGAGCTGGGGGCTCCACCAGCTCGACGAGACGGGGATGGTGATCTTCGCCTACGAGGCCGCCTGGCGCGCTCTCGGCGACGCGGCGCTCGACCGCGAGCTCTGGCCCTCGGCGCGGGCTGCCGGAGACTTCCTCTGCGACTTCCTCGACCCGGACACGGGCCTGCCGCTGCCGAGCATCGATCTCTGGGAGCAGTCGGACGGCCAGCACTCGTACAGCGCTGCCGCCACGTACGGAGGACTGGTCGCCGGTGCGGCGATGGCGAAACGCCACGAGCCGGCGCTCGAGGCGAAGTATCGAGCGGCAGCCGAGCAGGTCCGCGCGGGGATCGAAGCGCACCTGTGGAGCGAGGAGCACGGGCGATACCTGCGTTCGCGGTGGGTCGGACGCCCCGACGAGCTCGGAGAGGAGCTGCCCGCGATCTTCGAGCGCCGTCTCCGCTACCCGACGAGGGCGGTGCGCAGCGTCGACCGCGAGGACGCGCGCGTGGACAGCTCTCTGCTCGGCCTGAGCTGGCCGTTTCGCGCAGTCGAGCCCGGCTCGCCTCGCATGCAGGCCACGCTCGCTGCCGTCCAGCGCGAGCTTCAGCTTCCCGACGGCGGCGTGCTGCGACACGAGGGCGACGACTACGCGGGCGGCAACGCGTGGCTCTTGACGACCCTGTGGCTCGGGCTCGCGCAGCGGCAAGCCGGCGACGAAGCCGGTCTCCGCCGGGCGATCGAGTACACGCTCGCCCGGCAGACGCCGCTCGGGCTGCTCCCGGAGCAGGTCACTCGCACCGGGGAGCCGGCGTGGGTGGTGCCACTCGGCTGGAGCCACGCGATGCTCGTGCTGGCGGCGCGCCCCGAGCTTGCGCTCGTCCGCGACGGCGCCACCCTCCAGAGCTGACCGACGGCATGGAGGGCTGGGACAAGGCGCATCTGTCTGAGATCGAGGCCGTTTCAGGGCCCGGCTCGCTCCACTGGACGCCGGTGCGACGCCACTTCGACATCGCCGCGTTCGGCATCAACGCCTACGTGGCGGCCGATCCCATAGGTACGTCGTCGAGCGCTCACACCGAGCAAGCACGCCGGCACGAGCCGCGGCCTACCTCGTCGTCAGCGGGAGATCGCACGTTCACCCTCGACTGCAGGAGACCTACGCGCCCGCGAGCACGTCCGTCTTCATCCGAGAGCCGGCGGTGGAGCGATCGGCGGTGGCGAGGAGCCACTGCTCGACGCTGGCGATTGGCGCAGACGCGGCGCGCCGTACTGCGCCCTGGACCGGTCGGGAGCCCGTCTACCTCGCAACGAGCGCTCGGCAGCCGGGGAGTCGAGGCTGCGCGTCGCGGAGCTGAAGCGCGTGCTGGAGATCCTCCCGACCATCCGATGCTCCTTACCGCCTCGCCAACTGGGAGTCGTGTGCCGGGAAGAATGACGACGCGCTCGACCACCTCATCGAGAGCTGTGGCTCTGCGTGACGCGCTGGGCGACGAGGCGCGGACCGACGAGGCGTCCGACTCGATCCGGGCAATCCACGTTTTCCGGGCGCCTCCTGAGAATCTCGACGAAGTCTCGCCGCCGGTCACCGCTAGCGTTCGCGCGGCCCGTGGTGCTCCCGGTTCCGCAGCCCTACGACTTCCATCTCTCCACCGTTCGCTTCCGCGACTTCGGCTCGGACGGAGCGACGGTCTGGCATGAAGGCGGGTTGCATCGCGTCGTCGGCGGACGCGAGATCCGGGTCGAGCCGACCGACGGCGGAGTGCTCATCGAGCCCGGCGGCACCGAAGCCGAGCGGAGGTCGCGCGGCTGCTCGGGCTGCCGTTCGATCTCGCGCCGTTTCGAGCGTGGGCGAAGCAGGAGCCCGTGCTCGGGCCCGATCGTCGGGCCGCTCGCCGGCTTCCGGCCGACGCTCAACCCGCAGCCTTTCGAGGCGCTCGTCGTCGCGATCACGACGCAGCAGATCTCGCTGCGCGCCGCCGCCGCCATCCGAGGCCGCTTCGTGCAGCGCTTCGGCGTCAGGCACCAGATCGCCTGGGAGTTCCCGAGCCGCGAGCGCGTCGCGCGCCTCACGCCCGACGAGATCACGGCCATCGGCTTCTCGCGCAGCAAGGCCGCGTATGTCATCGCCCTGGCGCGTTCCGACCTCGACTTCGCCGCCCTCGAGACACTGCCGGACGAGGACGTCATCGCCGCACTCACAGCTCTCCCGGGCCTCGGCCGCTGGACGGCCGACTGGTACCTCGCCCGCCACCTCGCCCGCCCGCACGCCTGGCCCGCCGGCGACCTCGGCGTGCGCAAGGCGGTAGCGACGTTCTACGCTGACGGCCGCTCGCTCTCGATCCCGGAGGTCCGCGCCATGGGCGACCGTTTCGCCCCGTTCCAGAACCTGTCCGCGCAGTACCTGCTCACGGCCGCAAGGATGGCCGGATGATCGTCCGCCGCGCCGTCCCCGAGGATTTCGACGCCGTCGCCGAGCTTTGGCGGGCATTCGATCACGAGATCCCGCCGCCGACCCACGAGGGGCCGGCCGACCAGCAGAAGGAGCTCGCCGAGGTCCGCGAGATCATCGCCTCGGAGATCGCGTTCGTGGCGGAAGACGACGAGGGCACGCCGGTCGGGTTCGCGCTCGCCAAGCATCGGGCGCCCGGCTTCGGAACCCTGACCGACATCTACGTGGCGCGGGAGGCACGGCGAAGCGGAGTCGGCACCGATCTCATGCGCGAGGTCCTCTCTGCGTTCCGGTCGCTGGGGATCGAGCAGCTCGATCTCGAGGTGATGGCGTCGAACGCGGTCGCGCGCTCGCTCTACGCGCGTTGGGGCCTCAAGGACGAGGTGATGATCATGACCGGCTCCGTCGCCGACCTCGAGGCGAAGATCGGAGCGCAGGATGCGTCCTCGTTCGGGTCGATCCACCTTCAGTCGGACAACCTGAGCGCCGTCGAGCAGGCCGTTCGCCAGTTCGTCCCGCGGCTTCCCGGGAGGCTCCCGCGGCTCGCTCGTCGCCCCTCCGCGCAACGGCTGGATCGCCGTCTACGACGACGTCTGCGACCGCAACCCGGACATGCTGCGACGGCTGGCCCGCGAGCTCTCGGATCGCATGGGCGCGGTGACGTGCCTCCTCGGCATCGAGCGGGAGGAGCTCGTGCGGATGATCCTCTTCGAGCGAGGGAGGATCCTGGACGAGTACCTCTCCGTGCCCGAGTTCTACGGCCCGTTGCCGCCGGGAGACGTCGTCGGCCTGGCGGCGAACCCCACGGTGGTCACGAGGCTGACGGGCGCCGACCCGGCAGCGATCCGCCAGATCGCCCGCACGGCTCCCGCGCCGGCCGATCTGCCCCCCGCGCCCGAGCTCCTGGACGCTCTCGCGACCGCGCTCGGGATCGAGGGAGCGCTGCACGGGTGGGCAAACGCACCCGAGCTCGAGGGCGCGATCGTGGTCGAGCGCGCGTGAAGGTGCTGCTTCTCCATGCGTGGCCCCTGGACGAGTCGATGTGGGAGCCTCAGGTGGCCGCGCTTGCGTGACGCCGGGTACGCCGTCGAGACGCCGCGCCTCTACGGCCGGGGATCGTCCATCGACGGCTGGGCGGCGCAGATCCTGCGGCGACTTCGACGGCCCGTTCGTCGCCGTCGGCGCGTCGATGGGCGGCTACTGCGCCCTCGCGCTGGCCCGCCGGGCGCCGGAGCGCATCTTGGGCCTCGTGCTCGCGGGGTCGAGGGCGGGGGCCGAGTCGTTCGAGGGGCGGAGAGCGCGCGAGGAGAGAATCTCCGAGCTGCGCGAGCGCGCCTCGCAGCCGTTGATCTACGGGGAGGTCCCTCCCGACGAGCTTCGCGACGGCACAGGAGGCGATGCGGGACCGGCTCGACTCTGACGGGCATGGTCGCCTCGTTCGGCGGCCCGCTGCTCGTGTGCATCGGCGACGAGGACGAGATCGTCTCCGTCGACGAGGCGCGCGCGTCTCGCCGAGAGCGCTTTGCAGGGATCGCTCGAGATCTTTCCGGGAGCGGGGCACATCGTCAGTGCCGACCAGCCCGACCGCTTCAACGCCGTTCTGCTCGAGTTCCTCTCTCAGTGGGACCCGACAGCGTGGACGTGACGCTCGCGGAGCTGCGCGGCCGGGTTGGCGAGGAGAGCCTCGTCCTCCTTGACGTCCGCACGCCGCAGGAGTTCCAGGGGCTGGCGCGGAGCTCCCTGCGACCCGACGCAGGGCCACATCCGCGGCGCGCGGAATCTCCCCCTCGACCGGCTCCTCGAGTGCCGGTCGGGAGAGGAAGTGCGTGCGCTCGTGGGAGGGCCGCCGGGGTCCGAGATCGTCGCCTACTGCCACTCGGGGAGCCGTTCGGCGTTCGCGGTGGAGGTGCTCCGGGACGCCGGCTACGACGCCCGGAACTACCCGGGCTCCTGGCACGAGTGGTCTCGCGATCTCTCCGCGTCCCTCGAGCAGCCCTAAGAATCTCCCGCGGCTTCGAGAAAAGCCGCGCAGAGGCTGCGGCCGTGCTCGTTCCATTCGCCGATGCGGGCCCGCGTCTCGTCGAGGAACGCAGCGGGGCTCGTGGGCAGCTCGTCGCCGTCCTCGGCGACCCAGGCCTCGATCATCGCCTGCGTGACTTCGGCATGGAACTGGATTCCCCATGCGTTCCGGAGGCGGAAGGCCTGCGTGCAGACCGCGCTTCGCGCCAGCTCGGTGCCTCCATCCGGAACCCCGAAGGTGTAGTGGTGCCACTGGAATGCTCGGGTTTTCGGCGGGAGCGAGCCGAGAACCGGATCGGCCCTGCCCTGCGGCGTCAGCTCGACCTCGAACCAGCCGATCTCGGGTTCGCGTGCGGGTGCGACCCAGGCTCCGCCCGCCCGCGCGAGGAGCTGCGCGCCGAGACACACTCCGATCGCGGGAACGTCCTCCCGGAGCACGTCGCCGAGGAATCGGGCCTCGCGCTCGAGCCAGGGGAAGTGCTCGTCCTGATCGGGGTGCATCGAGCCGCCGAACACCATTACCGCGTCGTAGCTCCCGGCCGGCTGGGGAGCACCGCCGAGGGGAACCGCCCAGAGCTCGAGCTCGTGTCCGGCTTCTTCGACCACCTCGTCGAACGCACCGCCGAGCACTGTCGGGCCATGGGTTACGGACAGGACTCGCATGTCGCGACTGTAGATGTCATGCTTCCGAGTGGTTACGAAAGACCGAGAGGGGGTACGAACGGCTCATGTCGATGGTCACGCGATGCACCGCGCCGGGATGCGAGACGCTCACGATGGGGCCGCTCTGCATCGAGCACGACCAGCGGACCGGGATCTTCGTGCGCGAGCGAGGCGCCGCCGAGCTCACGACCCAGGCTCCACGCACGCTCAGCGCTGTCGGTCCTACGGTTGCGGGCCTCAGAAGAGCGTCGGATACACGGGTGGCGGCTCGGTCCCCCCGCTAGCGGCGATTCCCCTCTCGTCGAGCAGGCCGCGCAGGATCGCTGCGCTGCGCGGTGCGAAGTCGTCGCGGTTGTTGTTGAACATCGCGTAGACCTCGTCTGCCTCGTGCGTGAGTCGGTCGATCCGCTCGACCCACTCCTCGAGCTCCTCTGCGGAGTACATCCAGTCGAACCGCTGCCATGACTTCTCGGCCTTGATGTTCCACGTCTTCACGTTGCGCCCGTGGAACCGGACGTACGCGACCGGATGAGTGGCGGCGGCGAAGGTCGGGAGGACGTTCGACGCGCGTGTCGGCGGCGCGTCGACCGACACGACGGCGAGTCCGTGCCGCTCGAGGAACGCGAGCGTGTCGGCGCGCTCGTCGTGCGTCAACCACGAGCGGTGGCGGAACTCGACGAGCGGGACGAGCGGGTCGAGGAGCGCTCGAACGCGGGAGAGCTCCGCCTTCGCCTCGTCCGACTTGACGAACCGAGGGTGGTACTGGACGAGGATCCCGCGCAGCTTTCCGGAGAGCTCGAGCGGCTCGAGCGAGGCGCGGAACTCCGCGAACGCACGCTCCTGATCCGCCTCCTCGTGATGCGTCATCGACTTCGACGCCTTCACGTGGAAGACGAACTCGGGGGGCGTGCGCTGCGCCCAGCGGCCCGTTACCGCCGGATCCGGGAGGTGGTAGAAGGGCGAGTCGACCTCGACCGTGTCGAAGCGCTCCGCGTAGTAGCGCAGGCGCGCGGTCGGAGTCGAGACACCGCGCGGGTACCAGGTCTTGACGAGGCCCTCGTCCGCGAAGCTGCAGACGCCGATCCGGACGGTGGCTGCCATGAGCTGGGGTCAGGTCTTCCATGCTCCAGCACGGAGCATGGAAGACCTGACCCCGTAGTCGCTACTTCTTCCTCACGGTCTTGCTCTGGGCCGTGAAGCCGTTCGTCGTCGGGTTGACGCACGGGATCGGCGCGAGCAGCGGCGTGAGCGTCGCGCAGAGCGTTGCCGCAGCACCCGGTGCGGCGACCGCGCTCGCCCGGAAGAACGTCCCCGACTTCGCCCGGAAGCTGTAGGTGCCGTTCGCGCGCACCTTCACGCTGCCGAGTCGCTTGAGCGAGCTCGCCCTCGCACCGCCGCGGATGGTCACCGTGGCGTTGCCCCGCGCCTGACCGGCCTGGGTCACCCGGCCGGAGACGACAGCGCCCGCGGCTGCCCTCTTCGCTGCGATCGTCACTGCCCCCGCGCCCAGTCCGGCCGGTGACGCGACGGTTCCGGCCACGTTTACCGAGCCCACGCCCGCGTTGTACGGCGTCCAGAAGGCGACCCAAGCACCCGCGGCGCACCGCGCTGAAGACGCCGTTCACGGTGAGCTCGGCGCTGTAGACCTTTGCGCCGAAGGTCGCCCGGCCGGGTGTGCCCGCCGGAACGTCGGGTGGCGGCAAGCAGATCTGGATGTACGCAGGCCCGAGCGCGGTCTGCGCTCCAGCCGTCGCGACGAGGTACGCCGGAACCGGCAGCGTCTGCCCAGCGGCACTCAGCACCATCACCCAGGATGCGAGCGGCGTCGTCGCTCCCAGGCACGCTGCCTGGCTCGCGGGAGAGATCTGCCCTGGCGCGGCGACGACGAGCTGGCCTTCGAGCGGAAGGTCTGCGCCGCCGAGGTCGAGCGCCTTCACGATCGCCCGCACCGGGCCGAGCACGGTCCCGGGCGCCTGGGTGGTCGTGAGCTGGGTGCCGGAGGGAACGAAGATGCGTACGCTCGCCGTCGGATCGTCGTCCGGGCTGAGCGTGGCCTTGATGGTCGCAACCGTTCCCGCCTGTCGAATCTCGAGCTTCGCGCTCGTGTAGGCGGCGAGCGCGGCTGGAACGGCGACCACCGCCGCCGCTACGGCGAGCGCGGCCGCTGCTGTCCAGATCCGTCGTGTCATGAATGCCCTCCTGTGGACTGTGATGTCGGTTTGAGACGTAGCCAGGCGGCGAGTGTTGCAAACGCCTAGCCGCGGGCGTGCAGGAGCCCGCTGGCCTTCACCCACTCCTTGTTGTCGTACCGGTAGAGGTACACGTGCTCGAGCGGGCGGTAGTCGGTCTTGGACGTCTTGAGCCGGATCCCGGGCAGCAGGAACGGATTCGCCTGCGAGTCGAGGCTCCGGGCGGCGGCGAGAAGGCTCGCCCGCGTGAGGTTTCGCCCTGCCTTGCGCAGGGTCTCCACCATCGTCCAGGCGACCGTCATCCCGTACCAGTTGTAGACGTCGGTCGGCTTCCCGGCCGGATAGTGCTTCCGCATGATCGTGCGGTAGAGGGCGACCGCCTTGTCCCTGGCCCAGATCGGGTCGTTGGGGTTCTTCAGGAACGCGATCGAGAGCGCGCCCTTGGTCAGATCGGGCGCGTTCAGGCGAGCGATGCGCATGATCCCCGGCTCGATCGAGATCGAGGCGATGTAGACCTGCGGCTTCCAGCCGAGCTTCTTCGTCGCGACGACTGCCTGGATGAAGAACTTCGGCGTCGCGAAGAGCATCAGCGTGTCCGCGCCCGACGACTTCAGCCGCGCGACCTGCGAGGTGACGTCGGAGCCCGTGAGCTCGTATGGCTCCTTGGCGACGACCTTCGGGCCCTTTCCGGCGATCGCGCGGGTGAGCCCGGTGAGCATGTCCAGGCCGAGCTCCGTGTTCTCGTAGAGCACGGCGACCTTCGCCCGCGGTCGGGTCTTCGCGAGGTTCTTTCCGTACACGTCTCCCTCGCCGCGATAGCTCATGAGGAAGCCCATCGTCCACGGGTAGCGCGCGAAGCTCCGGCCGATCTGCTGCGAGCCGTCCCCTGCGAAGAGCTGCGGCACCTTCCGTGCGTTCAGGTACTCGCGAACCGCGAGGTTGTTCGCCGTGCCGGTGCTGTTGAAGACCGCGAAGACCCGGTCGTCCTCGACGAGCTTGCGGGTGAGCTGCACCGTCTGCGCGGGGTTGTACGCGTCGTCGTAGAAGCGGTACTCGATCTTCCTGGAGTGAACGCCTCCCTTCGCGTTCACGTAGTCGAAGTACGCCTTCGCGCCAGGGCCGACCGAGCCGAACGCGGCCGCCTCGCCGGTGAGCGGCACCGTTCCGCCCAGGAGCACCGTGGTTGCGGTGACACCCGGGTCCGCCGTCGAGGCTCCGCCTGCCTGTGCGCTTACGACGAGCGCGACGAAGGCGAGCGCCGGTGCGAGGCGTCTCACTTTCCGAGGTAGCCGTATGTCAGCGCGACGCGGTTGACGGTCAGTCGGGCCCCCGCGGGCGTGGGCAGCTTCAGATAGAGGAGGTTCGCCGGGTTCTGGGCGAGAGACGAGTCGGCCAGCGTGAGCACGAGGCGCGATCCTCGGGGAATCACCGTCGCCTGGTCGATCATGCCGATCGCGTACGTGCGCTTGCCCGCCCTGGTCGGCACGCCGCCGGCACTGACCACGATCTCGCGCCCGTCAGGGGTGCGTGCGGAGAGGACGGCGACGAGACGCGACCAGCCGCCGGTGGCCGTGGCGGTGACCCCTACCGCCGGCGCCCCGAAGATCTCGCCGCCGGCGCCGCGTATCGTCGTGACCCACTTTCCGCCCGGGGCGATCTTCACCCGGCGGGTCACGATGGTCGGCTCGGCGTGACGGGCCTGCGGGAGCTGCGCGAACGTCCGCGTCGTCGCCTTGCCTTCCGTCGCGATGACGACCGGCGGCTTGTCGTCGATGCCGTTTCGGACGCCGCGCAGGAAGCGGTCGAACCAGAGCTTTCCCTCGGCGAGCATCTTCTGGCTGTCGACCGTCGGGAAGGTCGAGGGCGGGTGGCCGTGATTGCCGATCCACAGCCGCTTGGGACCGGCGAGCCGCGTGTACGCGCGAGTTGCCTGGTCGAGCCCGAAGGCGAAGTCGCGCCTCCCCTGCATGAAGAAGATGGGCGTTCGCACGCCTCCCAGTCGTGGAAGGCTCGAGCGAGCGGCCGCCCACGAGCGTAGGAGCCCGGGATTCGTTCCCGAGAAGGCCGCGTCTCGCACCGCGAAGACGGACGGGTCGAGTTTCGCCGGCGGCAGGGAGGCGAGGAAGCCCCCGACCACTCCCGACTTCGGGAGCCCGTTCGGGACGAGCGCCGTGTAGAGATCGGTCCACGTCTCGGCGACCTCGATCGCCGCCCACGGCACCCCGGCCACGAGCGAGTTGAGCGCCGCGCCGCCGCCGTAGGAGATCGCCCAGGCGCCGATCCTCGCGTCCGCGACGTCGGGGCGTGCCGCGAGCCAGGCGAAGACCGCCTTCACGTCGGCGATCTCGCGCGGCCCGTCGATTCCGATGAGACCGCCCGACTCGCCATGGCCTCGAGCGTCGAAGGTGAGGATCGCGTAGCTCCCGCCCGCAAAGCCGTATCCCTCGGCCAAGGCGTTCATGCTCAGGCGATTGCCGGCAAGGCCGTGCATGAAGACGATCGCCGGCCAGCCGCCGGCCGGCGGCGCGCCATCCGGCGTGTAGAGGGTGGCCGCGATGGACACGCCGTCGTCCATGCGGATGAGGAGATCCTGCTTCGCCAGAGCCGAGCCGGTCGCGTCGCCGACGAGGAGGACGAGTGCGGCCCCGACTGTTGCTAACCAGGCCTTCACCACGGTCGCGAAGGGTAGACGACAACGGTCGTCCTGGCCTGCTCCCTAGAATCGGGCTCATGGATTCGCGGCCGATCGGCGTGTTCGACTCGGGGATGGGCGGCCTCACCGTCCTGCACGAGTGTCTCGTGACCCTGCCGCACGAGGACTTCGTCTATCTCGGAGACGGCGCTCGGCTGCCATATGGCCCACGCCCACTCGACGAGATCCGCCGATTCGCCGCCGAGATCGCCGGCTATCTCGAGGGGCTCGGCGTGAAGCTGATCGTCGCGGCCTGCAACTCTGCGACGGCCGCCGCGCTGCCCGATCTCCAGCGCGGGCTCGGCGTCCCGGTGATCGGAGTCCTCGCGCCCGAGGCGCACGCGGCGGTGCTCGCGACCCGCAATCGGCGCATCGGGCTGCTCGCGACCGAGGCCACGGTCGCCAGCGGGCGGTACACGGAGCTCGTGCGCTCGCTCGACGCGGGGGCGGAGGTCGTGCCCGTCGCCTGCCCGCTCCTCGTCCCTCTCATCGAGGGTGACGATCCCTTCGGCGAGGAGACGACCGCCGCCGTGAGGAAGTACGCCGCGCCCCTGAGGGAGGCGGGCGTCGACACGGTGATCCTCGGCTGCACCCACTACCCGCTGATCAGGCCCGTCTTCCAGCGCGTCTTCGG
This sequence comes from uncultured Actinomycetes bacterium, assembly GCA_963746435.1. GTDB lineage: Bacteria > Actinomycetota > Thermoleophilia > Gaiellales > Gaiellaceae > GMQP-bins7. The sequence goes on along the minus strand of CAVVAZ010000017.1, from coordinate 69,532 downwards.
CCGTGGAGTCACGCTCGTCTTCTCTGCGGACGAGACGGCGCGCGAGGTCGCCGAGACGCTTGCGCGGAAAGGCATCGAGAACGCCGAGGCTCGCGAGGGCGCGTACCGCTTCCTGACCACCGGCGACACGGCCCAGTTCCGCGAGATGGGACGGCGGTTCCTCCAGCTCCCGATCGCCGAAGCGGAGCACGTGGAGGTCGCGGCGCTCGAGGCTGTCGCCGCCGCGTGAGCGGGCATGAGCGGCGTAGGCTCGACGGAGCCGCCAGCCGGCGTAGGCTCGACGGAGCCGGCACAAGAGCGCAGGCGGCGGCTTGGCCGACGCCGGAGCGGGAACAGGAGCGCGCCGGCTTTGCCGGCGCGTGAGCGGGCATGAGAGCCGACGGGCGTCGTTCGGACGAGCTCCGGCCGCTCGTCCTCGAGACCGACTTCCTCGAGCAGCCGCACGGCTCCGTGCTCTACGGGCAGGGAAAGACGATCGTGCTCTGCACGGCGACCGTGGAGGAAGGTGTCCCGCGCTGGCTGAAAGGGAGTGGGCGGGGTTGGATGACCGCGGAGTACTCGATGCTGCCTGCCTCGACCGGCGAGCGAACGCAGCGCGGCGTCTCTCGGGGGCGGCCGGACGGGCGCACGGTCGAGATCCAGCGCCTGATCGGCCGCGCGCTGCGGTCGGTGTGCGACTTCGAAGCTCTCGGCGAGCGCACTCTCTGGCTCGACTGCGACGTTCTCCAGGCCGACGGAGGGACACGCTGCGCCTCGATCACGGGCGCGTGGATCGCGGCGAGGCGCGCGCTGGACCGCTTCGGCCTGTCGAAGGCGCTCTCCGGGTCGGTCGCAGCGGTGTCCGTCGGAATCGTGGGCGGCGAGGCCGTCCTCGACCTCGACTACGAGGAGGACTCCGGGGCGGAGACGGACATGAACGTCGTGATGACCGCCGGGGGTGAGCTCGTCGAGGTTCAGGCCACGGCCGAGGGGGAGCCGTTCTCGCGTGAGCTCCTCGACCGACTGCTCGATCTCGCCGCGGGCGGGATCGAGTCGCTCACTGCGGCCCAGATCGACGCCGCAGCACTGCCACGCCCATGACAGCCTCACGGCTCTGCGCCAGGCTCCGCCGGCTGCGCGGGAGCCGGAGGCGTCCAGAGCCGTGAGGAGGCTCGTCCTCGCCTCGCGAAACCAACACAAGCTTCGAGAGCTGCGCGACTCGCTTCCCGGCTGGGACGTCGAGTTGCTCGACGCGCGCGACGAACCGGTCGAGGACGGGCAAACCTTTCTCGAGAACGCGCGGATCAAGGCTCGGCACGGCCGGCGTCATGCTCATCCGGGAGATTGGGTGGCGGGCGAGGACTCCGGGATCGAGGTGAGCGCGCTGGGCGGCGGCCCCGGGATCCACTCCGCGCGCTGGGCGGCCGATCCGGTAGAGCGTCTGCTTGCGGAGCTCGAGGGCGTCGTGGACCGTCGGGCGCGTTACGTGTGCCAGCTCGTCGCGATCGGGCCGGACGGGTCCGAGATGCACGCGACAGGCACGCTCGACGGCGCCGTCGCGCTCGAGCCGCGCGGCAGCGAGGGATTCGGCTACGACCCGATCTTCGTGCCCGTCGGCGAGCTGCAAACCGTCGCCGAGCTCGGGAACGCGTGGAAGGCCGAGCACTCCGCTCGTGCGCAGGCTGCGCGCGCGATCGCACGGCGACTCGCGGACCGTTGAAGGCTGCTAGCGTCGCTCTCCGGTGGATGTCGCACAGTCACTCACAGAGCTGAGCCAGCTCTCGTCTCAAATTCAGCGGGCGGTCGTCCTCGACGAGAGCGGGACGGTCCTCGGCTCGACGTTCAGCGAGCCCGACGGCGCCCAGCCGCTGGCGCGAGCCGCTCGCGACCTGATCGCTGCCGCAGCGTGAGCTGCATGCGAAGGAAGAGGTGACGCGCGTCGAGGTGGAGCTCGCCGAAGGCGCGGTCTTCGTCCTGCGAGAGGCCGGCCGCACCATCGCCGCGACGACGGGTCCGGAGCCGACCGCCGGCCTCGTCGTGTACGACCTGCGCACGTGCCTGCACGGGATCGACGAGACGAAGCCGAAGCGGCGGCGGAAGGCGAAAGAGGGCGACGCGTGAAGAAGCTCTTCCGGCTCGTCTTCCTGATCGGCCTGACCGTGTGGGCCTGGCGGTTCGTCGTCGCCCGGCAGGGACCGCGCGAGCGAGCGGGCGCGTCGTACGCGGATGGCTCGTCGATCGTGCTCGAGCCGGGCTCTCCGGGCTTCGCGCGCCTCGCCGACACCGCCCGGTCGGCGCTCGGCGGATGACGGACTCCGAGCTCGGAAGGCTCATCGTCGAGCGGTCGCTCCTCGAGGGCGACTTCGTGCTGCGCTCCGGCCGACGCTCGACCTGGTACCTGGACAAGTACCGCTTCGAGACCGAGCCCGAGCTCCTTCGGGCCCTCGGCACGAGGCTCGCGGAGGCGGTTCGGACGCATGAGCCCGACGCCGATCGCATTGCCGGCCCGGCTCTCGGGGCGGTGGCGTTGGCAGCTTCGGCATCTATGGCGTCCGATCTGCCGTTCATCATCGTCCGCGGTGAGACGAAGGAATACGGCACGGCTAATAGGGTTGAGGGGCCGTTCGAGCCCGGCGAGCTCGTGTGCGTCGTGGAAGACGTCGTCACGTCGGGCGGAGCCCTCGTCGGGGCGGTGTCTGCTCTCCGCGACGAGGGCCTCGTGGTGCGAAACGCGCTCTGCGTCGTGGATCGAGAGGAGGGTGGATCGGACGCGCTCGCGCGCCTCGGCGTGCGACTCAGGCCGCTTTTTCGCGCCGGCGAGCTCCTGAAACTGCGAAAAACCGCCGCAAAACAGCACGGTTGAGCCAAAACCGAGGGCCTGTTAGGGTCCCCGGGTCCCGTGGAACCGAACCCGACGTAGGAGGAGGGACAGTGACCAAGCAGGAATTCGTGGACGCAGTCGCCGGACGAGCCGGCATGAGCAAGAGCGAGGCAGCCAAAGCAGTCGATGCTGTGCTCGACACCATCACCGCCACGCTCGGGAGGCGCGACTCCGTCACCTTCACGGGCTTCGGCAAGTTCTCGACCTCCGATCGCGCCGCGCGCATGGGCGTCAATCCGCGCACGGGCGAGAAGGTCATGATCCAGGCAACAACCGTTCCGAAGTTCTCGGCCGGCAGCTCGCTCAAGAGCTCGGTCAAGGGCGGGTAGTCACACCGACGACACGCTGCGGAAAGAGGCCGCCCGAGAGCGGCCTCTTTCTTCCTCGCGACTTGTAGAGCGAACATATGTTCGTGTACGCTCGACGGGTGCAGCTCTCGTTCGATGCGGCCGACCGGCTCGTCGAGCTCGTGCAGGCGAGCCACGGACCCGTCGCGAGCGAGGAGGCCGCTCGGGTGCTCTTCGCGCTCGAGCGAGCGCCGGTTGCGCTGGCTCGCTCGCTCCTCGCGGACGTGGTCGAGGGAGACGCCCGCCTCTCCTGGCTCGGCACGCGCGTCGGCCTCGCCGACCAGCCGCACGCCGATACGCCACTCGAAGACGCCGACTTCGTCGTGTTCGACCTCGAGACGACCGGTCTCTCGGCGCGCAGCTCCCGGATCTGCGAGATCGGCGCCGCTCGGGTCCGCGCGCTGGAGGTCGCGGAGACCTTCCAGACGCTCGTCGATCCGGGAACCGGCCTCCCCGCGTTCGTGGCGGCGCTCACCGGGATTCGCGAGTCCGACCTGAGACGAGCCCCGCGGCCGGAGCACGCGCTCCGGAGCTTTCTCGCCTTCGCCGGCGACGCGCCGCTCGTCGCGCACAACGCCCGCTTCGATCTCGCGTTCCTCGATGCCGAGGTCGAGCGGCTGACCGGGCGCCGGTGCGCCGCGCCGGTGGTCGACACGGTCTGGCTGGCGCGGCGCCTGCTCTCCGGGCGGAGCGAGCGCGTCTCGCTCGCCCGGCTCGCCCACTTCTTCGGCGTGTCGGTGGAGCCTTGCCACCGGGCGCTTCCCGACGCGGTTGCGACTGCGGAGATCCTCGTCGCGCTCGTCGGGCTCGCCCAGGAGCGGGGTGCGCGGACGGTCGGCGATCTCGTCGAGCTCGCTGCGCCGCGGGCACGGCGTCTCCACTCGAAGCGGTCGCTCGTCGCCGGCGCGCCCACGGTGCCCGGCGTGTACTCCTTCCACGACCGGAACGGAACCGTGCTCTACATCGGCAAGGCTCGCGACCTGCGCGCGCGGTTGCGTTCCTACTTCTCGGGAGCCCGCCAGCGCCCGGCGGTCGAGGCGGCGCTGGGCGCGCTCGAGCACGTCGAGTGGCGGGTGCTCGGGTCGGAGCTCGAGGCGGCGCTCGAAGAGCTCCGCTCGATCCGCGAGCAGCGCCCGCCCGCGAACGCTCGCGTCGGACGACCGGAGCGCTACGTCTATCTCGCGCGGCGGGAGAAGGGCTGGGCGGTCGTCTCCGAGCCCGGCCCGCTGGGACCCGTGCGGAGCAAGCAGCGCGCACGTCTGGCCGCCCGTGCGCTGGACGTGTTCGAGGGAGACGACCTGGCGGGGGCGCTACCCGCGCTCCGGCGCAAGCTGCGTACGCTCGCTCGCGATCTCCGTTTCGAGGACGCGGCAAGGTTGCGCGACCGAATCGAGGCGCTCGAGGACGTCGCGAGGCACACCGCCGAGCTCGAGCGGCTGCGCTCAGCGCGCATCTGCGTCCTCGCCCCCGCCCGCGAAGAGGGCTTCAGGCGCGCCTTCTTCGTCGCCGGGGGCCGCCTCGCGGCGGTGCGCACGGTCCCGGCCGGAACCGCTGGACGGGTGGAGGTCGAGACTGGCCTCGCCCAGGCCGCGCGCGAGGCGGTCGTGCCGTCATTCGCGCCCGAGGACGCGGACGAGCTCCTCGTCGTCTCGGGCTTCATCCGCCGCCCGGGTCCCGAGCTCCGCATCGTCTCGCTCGCCGCCGAGGAGATCCTGGCGGCGTGACGCCACGGCGCTACGGTGTGGGCCGTGGGAGATATCGCGCCTGCGCCGGTAACGGAGGATGCCGGCTTCGCCGACCGCGTTGCCGAAGCGGTCGAGCGCAAGCGGAGCCAGCTCGTCGTCGGGCTCGACCCGCGGCTCGACCTCCTGCCGATGGAGCTGCGCGGCGAGGCGGTGCTCGGCCGCGCGGCAGCGGCTTCGGCGGTGGCCCGGTTCTGCAAGGGGATCGTCGATGCGGTCGGGCCGTACGTCGTCGCCGTCAAGCCGCAGTCGGCGTTCTTCGAGGCGCTCGGCTCGGACGGCATGCGGGCGCTCGAGGAGGTCTGCGACTACGCGAGATCGATCGGCCTGCTCGTCGTCGTCGATGCGAAGCGCGGCGACATCGGGTCGACGGCGCGAGCGTACGCGGCCGCGCTGCTCGAGCCGCGCGACGGCTCGGCGCCACTCGCAGACGCGACCACCGCGAGTCCGTATCTCGGTCAGGACTCCGTGGAGCCCTTTCTCGCCGCCTGCCGCAGGCATGGGGCGGGGGTCTTCTTTCTCGTCCGCACATCGAATGCCGGCGCGGCAGAGATTCAGGACGCGATCCTCTCGGACGGGCGCCCGCTCTGGCACTACCTCGCGGAGCTCGTCCACGAATGGGGCCAGCCCCTCGTCGGCGAGAGGGGCCTCTCGAGCGTGGGCGCGGTCGTCGGCGCGACGCATCCGCGCGCCGTGTCGCAGGCCCGCAAGCTGATGCCGCAAACGCTCCTCCTGCTGCCCGGTGTCGGCGCGCAGGGGGCGACACCCGCGGATGTCGCACGTGCCTTCACCAGCGGGCCGGCGAGCGCGCTCGTGACTGCGTCGCGCTCCGTGATCTACGCCTTCCGCGGTACCGAGGAGGACTGGCGCGCCGCCGCCGCCTCCGAAGCCGAGCGCCTCGCGACCCAGGTCTGGGCCGCGGCGGGCTGGTAACGGTGGAGTAGAGTTCCGCGCCGGTGATGCGTAGGGCCCTGCTCCCTCTCGCCGCCCTTCTTGCAGCCGTCGTGCTTTCGCCGACTGCGCGGGTTCAGGCTTCGACCGCCGACGCCGCGACCGCGTCGCCCCCGGTGCTGGCCGCGTCGGCCTGGTACCTCGTCGGCGAAGACGGCTCGCTGCTCGCGGAGCGTAACGAGCAGCAGCGCAGGGCCATCGCGAGCATCACGAAGCTCATGACGGCGATCGTGACGCTCGAGCGAGCGCGGCTCGCCGAGCTCGTCACCGTGAGCGCGCGCACCTCCCGGAGCGGCGAGTCGACCGTCTTCCTCCGTGCAGGCGAGCGGGTAACCGTGTCGGGCCTTCTGCGCGCGATGCTCGTCGCGAGTGCCAACGATGCGGCGGATGCGCTCGCGCTGCACGTCGGGGGCGGCTCGATCGCCCGCTTCGTCGGGTTGATGAACGCGAAAGCGCGCGAGCTCGCCCTCGACGACACGACGTTCGCGAACCCGCACGGGCTCGACGCCGCCGGGCATCTCTCGACCGCGGAGGATGCGACGACGCTCGTCCGCTATGCGCTCGGAATTCCGTTCATCCGGGATGCGCTTAGCCGGAGCTCGGTCGTCTTGCCCCGGGGTGGCGAGTTTCCAACGACCGACGATCTGCTGGAAAGCTGGCCGCCGCTCGTCGGCGGCAAGACCGGGCATACCGCCGACGCCGGCTGGTCGCAGGCGGCCGCGGCACGCTCGCGCGGAGTCACGGTGTACGGGACCGTGCTCGGCAGTCGCAGCCGAGACGCTCGCAACGACGCCCTCCGGGAGCTCCTCGCCTACGGCCTCGCCCGCTACCGGCCGATAGTGGCGATCGACGCCGGACGGGTCTACGCGACCGCGACGACGGCGTACGGCCGGCCGGCGGTCGACCTGGTGGCGCGGCGAACGGTCATTCGCACGGTTCACGAGAGAATGCGCGCTGCTCGAACGTGTCGTCGCTCCGGGCGTCGTGGCGTTGCCGGTGCGCCGAGGGCAGCGGCTCGGGCGCGTCGAGGTCTACGACGGGAATCGTCTCATCGCCTCCTCCAACCTGGTCGCGGCCGCAGCGGTTTCGGAGCCGGGCATCTTCGGAAAGGCGGCCTGGTATGCACGACGCACCGCCCGGAATGTGTGGGGCCTCGTCACATGATCGTCACCGTCACCGTCAACGCCGCTCTCGACCGCACGCTCACGGTGCCCGTCTTCCAGATCGGCTACCGGCATCGGTCGAGCGAGGTCATGACGCTGGCCGGCGGGAAGGGCATCAACGTCGCTCGTGCGCTCAAGCTGCTCGACGTGCCCGTCGTAGCTACCGGGCTTGCCGGAGGTCGGACGGGAACGCGCCTGGTCGAGGAGCTGACCTCCGAGGCGATCCTCAACGACTTCGTGCGTATCTCCGGCGAGTCGCGAACGTCGACCGCGGTCGCCGACCCGACCGCAGGGACGTACACCGAGATCAACGAATGGGGCCCGGAGGTCACCGCGGCCGAGCTCGAGATGCTCCGCGAGAAGCTGCACTACCTCGCTCGCGGCGCGGACTTCGTCGTGCTCGCCGGCTCGCTCCCGCGCAAGGTGCCGACCTCGTTCTACGCCGACGCGGTTCGGGATCTCGCACGTCGGGACGTCCGCGTCGTGCTCGACAGCGAGGGCGATCCCCTGCGCTACGGGGTCGAGGCGGCTCCGTTCCTCGTCTCACCGAACCAGCGCGAGGCGGAAGGGCTGGTCGGCCAGGAGCTCGAGGACGACGACGACTTCCTGATGGCCCTCGAGGCGATCGCGGAGATGGGTGCGCGGAACGTCCTCATCACGCTCGAGAACGGCTGCTTCGCGCTGCTGCGCTTCGGCAGGAAGACACGGCGAGTGCGCGCGTTCGCACCCCATGTCGAGCCCATATCGGCCGTGGGCTCCGGAGACGTTCTCGTCGCGCAGTTCCTCGCCGCGATCGTCGACCAGCGCTCGCCAGAGGAGGCAATCCGGCTCGGTGTCGCGGCGGGCGCGGCCTCGGTGCTCGAGCTCGGCGCGGGACGCTTCGACCTCCAGCTTGCGGCCACGTACGCCGGAGACATCGAGCTCGCCGAGCTTCAGACCGCCCGGTCGTAGACTCCCGCGCGTGGTGACATGCCCGAGCTGCGCCCGCGAGAACGCTGACGACGCCCGATTCTGCAGCGCTTGCGGCGCACCCTTGGCCGCGCCGGAGCCTGCTCGCGAGCAGCGCAAGGTCGTCACCGTCCTCTTCTGCGACCTCGTCGGCTCGACCGCGCTCGGCGAGTCCACCGACCCCGAGGCGCTGCGGGCTCGCATGCGCCGCTACTTCGAGGATCTCCGCGCAGATCATCGAGCGCCACGGCGGCACGGTGGAGAAGTTCGTCGGCGATGCGGTGATGGCGGTCTTCGGGATCCCGGTCTCGCACGAGGACGATGCGCTCCGGGCCGTCCGCGCCGCGTCCGAGATGCGCGCTGCGATCTCGGCGCATGGCCTCGAGGCGCGCATCGGCGTCAACACCGGCGAGGTCGTCGTCGGCGGACAGGGGGACACGCTCGTCACCGGCGACGCGGTCAACGTCGCCGCACGGCTCGAGCAGGCCGCGGGCGCGGGGCAGACGCTGATCGGCGCCGAGACTCGAAGTCTCGTGCGCGACGCGGTTCGGGTCGAAGCGGTCGAGCCGCTCGTGCTCAAGGGGAAGTCGGAGCCGGTCGAGGCGTTCCGGCTCGTCGAGGTGCTCGCCGGCGCCGAGTCGCTCGCGCGTCATCCGGAAACGCCGCTCGTCGGGCGCGAGCGCGAGCGGCAGCGCCTCTGGCGCGACTACGAGGACGCGGTCGCCGATCGAACCTGCCGGCTCTTCACGCTGCTCGGCCCTGCCGGGATCGGCAAGTCCCGACTCGTCGCCGACTTCCTCGAGCGCGTCGGCGACTCGGCCGACGTCCTCCGCGGCCGCTGCCTGCACTACGGCGAGGGCATCACCTACTGGCCGCTCGTCGAGATGCTCTGATCGCGATCGGCGTCGAGCCCGACGCCGTGATCGGCACCTCGCCGCCGGAGACGCAGCTCGCGTTCCGACGGCTGCTCGAGGCGCGCGCTGCCGATCGGCCTCAGGTCGTCGTCATCGACGACCTGCAGTGGGCGGAGCCGGTCTTCATCGACCTCGTCGAGCACGTCGCCGACCTCTCGCGCGACGCGCCGATCTTCCTCCTCTGCGTCGCGCGAACCGAGCTCCTCGACGTCCGGCCTGGCTGGGGTGGCGGGAAGATGAATGCGACGCTCTCGTCCTGCTCGAGCCGCTCGGGGCAGACGAGTGCGAGGAGCTGATGGAGCTGCTCGTCACGGACGCTCCGCTCGCCGCGGAACTGCGAGAGCGGATCACCGTCGCCTCAGCCGGAAACCCGCTCTTCGTCGAGGAGATGCTCGCAATGGTCCGCGACCAGGAGGCGACGGCGAGATCGCTGTCCCTCCGACGATTCAGGCGCTCCTGCAGGCGCGCATCGACTCGCTCGACGGCGACGTGCGCGTGGTGATGGAGCGTGGCGCAGTCGAGGGCGAGGTGTTCCATCGCGGCGCGGTCGCGCAGCTCTCGCCGGATCCCGTGCGTCTCGGAGTCGAGGCCCATCTCGCCACGCTCGTCCGCAAGGAGTTGATCCGTTCCGTCGCGCCGACGTTTCCCGAAGACGAAGGCTTCCGCTTCCGGCATCTCCTCATTCGCGACGCCGCCTACGAGTCGCTGCCGAAGGCGACCCGGGCGCAGCTGCACGAGCGCTTCGCCGACTGGCTCGCCGCGCACGACCTGGTCGAAGGCGACGAGATCGTCGGCTACCACCTCGAGCAGGCGCGCCGCTACCGGGCTGAGCTCGACGAGAACGACCCTGCGCTCCCGGCCCTCTCGGCCCGCGCGGCGGAGCACCTCGCGGCCGCGGGTCGGGGCGCCCTCGATCGCGGCGACTTCAATGCGGGTCGCGGCTTGTTGCGCAGAGCGGCTGCCGTCCTTCCACCCGGAGACGAGCGGCGTCTCGCCCTCGCGCCGGATCTGTTAGTGGCGCTCGGCGAGTCCGGCGATCACTCTGAGCGGAACGCCGTTTTCGTCGAGGCTCGCGGAGCCACCGACCCGGTGACGAGGGCGCTCGTCGCGCTCAACGAGGCGATCTTTGCTCTGGCGGGCGGCCCGAGCGGCATCGGAGCGGACGAGCGGCGCGCGCTGAGAGAGGAGGCCCGCGCCGTTCTCGAGGCGGCCGGCCATGACGAGGGGCTCGCCCTCTACTGGTGGGGCGTCGCCCTCGAGGCCTGGTTCGCGCTGCATGCAGCCGAGACTGCGGTCGCGTGCGAGCAGGCGCTCGCTCATCTCGAGAGAGCCGGGGGCACGCGCCTCGCGATCCCGGTCCGGGCCAGGCTGCTCTCCTCCTTCCCGTTCGGGCCCACCCCCGTCGGAGAGGCGATCGAGCGAGTGGAGGTGATCCGACGCGGCGAGCACGGCGCGCTCGCCGAGGCGTGGTCGAGAACCGCTCTCGGCCGGCTGCTGGCGATGCAGGGGGAGATCGATCGCGCGCGCGAGCTCGTCCGCGGTGGGCGTCAGGCGTACTTCGACGCGGGGCTGTTCATGTCCGCCGGCGGAATGAGCATGTCCGAGGCTGCCGTCGAGTTTCGGGCCGGCGACACCGCTGCCCAGGAGGCAGTCCTTCGCGAGGGTCTCGAGCTGCTCGAGCGCATCGGCGACCGAGCGTACTACCCGACTGCCGCGCTGGACCTCGCAAGGTGTCTTTACGACCAGGAACGGTACGACGAGGTCGACCGGCTGTGTGAGGCGGCACGGGAGACCACGGGGGCCGACGATCTCGTCAACTTCGTCGAGCTCGACGGGCTCGAGGGCGGCCTGCTCGCGCGGCGCGGATAGTCACGAAGAGGCCGGTGCGCACGCCCGTCGAGCCGTGGAGCTCGCGGAGACGACGGACTTTTTCGAGTGGCGCGCCTGGGCCCGGCTCATGCTCGCCGAGACGCTCGCGCTCGCCGGCCGGATACAGGAGGCATCCGAGGAAGCTGCCGATCGGGCTGGCCCACTACGACGCGAAAGGCGACGTGACAGGCGCTGCTCGGGCGCGAGAGCGACTCGTGACGCTCGGCATCAAGGTCGCCTGATCGTCGTCGCCGGGCGCTGCTAACGTCGTCTGATGGAAACCGAGATTCGCGAGGGAGAGCTCGAGCGGCTGATCGCGTTCGAGCGCAAGTTCGGCAAGGAAGGGCTCACCTTCGACGACGTGCTCCTGCTTCCCGCCGAGTCGAGCGTGCTCCCGAACGACGTCTCGACCGTGACGAGACTCACGCCGACGATCTCGCTCCGCATCCCGATCGTCTCGGCCGCGATGGACACCGTGACCGAGGCGCGTCTCGCGATCGCGATGGCTCGGGTGGGAGGCCTGGGGATCGTGCACCGCAACCTCTCGGTCGAGGATCAGGTCGCGGAGGTCGACAAGGTGAAGCGCTCCGAGTCGGGGATGATCGTCGAGCCGGTCACGCTCGGGCCCGACGACCCGGTCGCAGTTGCACTCGAGCTGATGGAGCGCTACCGCATCTCAGGTGTCCCGATCACCGACGGGGACGGCGTCCTCGTCGGCATCCTCACGAACCGCGATCTGCGCTTCGAGACGGACACGGCCCAGCCGGTCTCGGCGCTGATGACGAGCCGCAATCTCGTCACCGCGCCGGTCGGCACGACGCTCGAGGAGGCCGAGGCGATCCTCCACCGCAACAAGATCGAGAAGCTCCCGGTCGTCGATGCGGATGGGCGGCTCAAGGGGCTCATCACCGTCAAGGACATCTCGAAGAAGATCAAGTATCCGGACGCGACCAAGGACGCGCAGGGCCGGCTTCGCGTGGGCGCCGCGGTCGGTGTGGGGACGGACGCGCTCGAGCGCGCAGCCGCGCTGGTCGAGGCCGAGGTGGACGTGCTCGTCGTGGACACCGCGCACGGCCACTCTCACGGCGTCCTCGACGTCGTGCGGCTCATCAGGGCCGCGCACGACGTCGAGCTGATCGCGGGGAACATCTCGACCGGTGAGGGCGCGCTCGCTCTCGTCGATGCCGGCGCGGACGCGGTCAAGGTAGGGCAGGGCCCTGGATCGATCTGTACGACCCGAATCGTCGCCGGCGTGGGCGTCCCACAGGTAACAGCGGTCTACGACGCCGCCCAGGCACTCGCCGGCCACGACGTGCCGGTGATCGCGGACGGCGGAATCCGCAGCTCCGGCGACATCGCGAAGGCGATCGCGGCGGGCGCCGACGTCGTCATGCTCGGGTCGATGCTCGCGGGGACGGACGAAGCACCCGGCGAGGTGATGGTCGCGCAGGGCGAGCGGTTCAAGGAGTACCGCGGCATGGGCTCGCTCGGAGCGATGAAAGCGCGCTCGTTCTCGAAGGACCGCTACTTCCAGGGCGACGTCGAGGACGTGGACAAGCTCGTCCCCGAGGGCATCGAGGGCCGCGTGCCGTACAAGGGGCCGCTCGAGCCGATCGTGCACCAGTTGGTCGGCGGGCTCCGGCAGTCGATGGGCTACTGCGGCGCGCCGACCATCGCGGAGATGAAGGAGCGAACGCGCTTCACGCGTATCACGCCCGCGGGTCTGCAGGAGAGCCACCCGCATGGGGTCACGATCACGAAGGACGCGCCGAACTACCGCCGGAGCTGATGGGTGAAGTCTTCCCGCTGCCGACGCCGGAGACCGCTGCCGGAGGAGCGCCCGGTGCTCGTGGTCGACCTCGGCGGCCAGTACAGCCAGCTCATCGCCCGCCGCGTGCGGGAGGCGCGGGTCTATTCCGAGCTCGTGGGGCACCGGCTCTCCGCAGAGCAGATCGCCGCGCGCAATCCGCTGGCGCTCGTGCTCTCCGGCGGCCCCGCGTCGGTGTACGCGGAGGGAGCCCCGGTCGTGGACGAAGGCATCTTCGAGCTCGGCGTGCCGACGCTCGGCATCTGCTACGGCATGCAGCTCATGGCGCGCGACCTCGGGGGCGCGGTCGAGCGCACGGGGGTGTCGGAGTTCGGAAAGACCGAGCTGGAGGCGACCGACTCGGAGCTGTTCCACGACCTCCCGCCGGATCAGACGGTCTGGATGAGCCACCGCGACTCGGTCACCGCTCCTCCGGCCGGGGCGCAGGTGACGGCCTCGTCGCCGACCACGCCGATTGCCGCCTTCGAGGACCGCGAGCGGCGTCTCTACGGCGTCCAGTTCCACCCGGAGGTCGTGCACACGCCGCACGGCCAGGAGATCCTGAAGAACTTCCTGTACGAGATCGCCGGCGCGCCTCCCACCTGGACCCCCGCGGCCGTGATCGAGGAGCAGGTCGAGCGGATCCGCGCAACGGTCGGGGCGGAGCGCGTCCTCTGCGCGCTCTCTGGCGGCGTGGACTCTGCGGTGGCCGCTCTCCTCGTCCACAAGGCCGTCGGCGACCAGCTGACATGCGTCTTCGTCGACCACGGATTGCTCCGCGAGAACGAGGCCGAGCAAGTCGTGGAGACGTTCTCGGGACACTTCCGCGTCCCGCTCGTCCACGTCCAGGCGCAGCAGCGGTTCCTGTCGCGCCTCGCGGGCGTGTCGGATCCCGAGGAGAAGCGCAAGATCGTCGGCGAGGAGTTCATCCGCGTGTTCGAGGAGGAGGCCGGGAAGCTGGAGTCCAGTCGCTTGGGCGACGTGCGCTTCCTCGTCCAGGGAACGCTCTACTCGGACGTGATCGAGTCGGGCGGGGCCGAGGACGGTGTGGCCGCGAAGATCAAGTCGCACCACAACGTCGGCGGCCTACCCGCGGACATGCGCATGGAGCTCGTCGAGCCGCTGCGCCTGTTGTTCAAGGACGAGGTGCGCCGGGTCGGCGAGGAGCTGGGCCTCCCCGAGCGGATGGTCTGGCGGCAGCCGTTTCCCGGGCCCGGCCTCGCTATCCGGATCATCGGAGAGGTGACGGAGGAGCGGCTCGCGATCCTGCGTCGCGCGGACGCCGTCCTGCTCGAGGAGATCCGTCGCGCGGATCTCTACCGCGAGCTCTGGCAGAGCTTCGCCGTGCTTCCCGCGATCCGCTCCGTCGGCGTCCAGGGCGACGAGCGCACGTACGCCTATCCCGTCGTCGTCCGCGCGGTTACGTCGGAGGATGCGATGACCGCGGACTGGGCGCGGTTGCCGTACGAGGTGCTCGAGGCCGTCTCGAGCCGAATCATCAACGAGATTCCGGGCGTCAACCGCGTCGTCTACGACATCTCTTCGAAGCCGCCGTCGACCATCGAGTGGGAGTGAACCGCGCGCCACTGCGCCGAGAACGCCTCGCTTCCCTCGCGAGGGGGTCGCTCTCGACGGCCGAGTGTCGATCACGGTCGGTGATGTGGCTTTCTCCCCGTGCCCTCGTCTCGATCGCGGCCGCGCTCGGGGTCGCCGTTCTCGGGGTGGCTCCGGGCAGTGCCAGCCGGCCACTCTACGATGCGAACGTCAAGCTCCTGTCGCTCGGGGCGAACGCGAAGGGCGAGGCGCTCGTCACCTATCGCCGGAGCAATGGGAGCGTGCGACACGTCCTCGTATGGGGAGCGGTGAATGCCCGCCATCCGACCCCGGGCGTGGCGCAGGTGCAGTTCTCCTTCGACTACGCCGGCGGCTGGGGGAAGTACCGCAACGGAAAGTATTGGCAGAGCTTCAAGAACCGTTGCCGGCCGTACGACGGGCCTCCCCTCCCGCTTGTCGTCGCCGCGTGCAAAGCGCCAGACGGCTCCTTCTGGGCGGTGCAGGCGTGGCAGCGCCGCCTCCCCAACCTCGGCTTCGATCCCTGGCTGCCGTACCACACGAACATGGAGCTCCACGTCTCGCACTGGTCGGGGCCGCTGCCCGAGCTCGAGGTCTATCCCAACTGGACGTACGACGGACGCTGGCAGGGGATCTTCGGACGCCTCGCTTACCTCGGGATACCGGTGCACGGCTTCAGCGCGACCGACCGCGGCGTGCCGAAGGACTTCTACGGCCGCAACCTGCACATCGACACGCTCAACTCGGCGTACGGGAGCGGCTGGAAGCGGGAGGCCGGGATCCTCACGCATCAGGGCACGGGAACGTTCTGCCACAGCTTCGTGCCGCAGAAGCCGTTCGCCTGGTATCCCAGCCAGGAGCTGCGACCTCCTGCCCCCGGCGAGCGGCACCGGGTCACGGTCAGCGGCCCGGGTGTGACGCCCGTCCTGCAGGTCGAGCTGGCAGGTCTGGGGACGTACGATCGCTCGCGCGACGGCGACTTCAACTCGATCTTCGATCGCGTGATGGCCGGCGATCGCGTGTGCGCCCCCGAACGCTGAGCGCTTCTCGTCGGAGCCCGCTTGCCTAGCCGATCGTGAAGCCCTGAAGCGCCTCCGGGTCCTCGACGGTGACATCCACGCGGCCGACCTGCGCTCCTCGCGGACCCTCGCGGCAGAACGCCACGAGTTGCTCGACGGCCCCGGGTTCTCCCTCGAAGACGGCCTCCACGCTGCCGTCCCTGTTGTTCCGAATCCAGCCTGAGACGTTTGCCGCAGCGGCGCGACGCCGGACGGAATCGCGGAAGTAGACGCCCTGCACGAACCCGTGCACCACGACTCGGTGGCGGATCGTCACCGGAGCTCCACGAGTCCCTCGGGGTCGATGTCGATCGACACCCGGTCGCCCGCAGCGGGATGGTCGAGCGAGGTCACGGCGGCGTCGAGCTCACCGCCCTCCTCGAGCCTGATCTTGAGGCGCACCGTCGGACCCTGCCGCGTAGCCGACTCGACGACTCCGTCGCCGCGCTCTTCATCACGCACCCGCCGTACCGCGACGGCCTCGGGCCGAATCGCAACGCCGTTGCGAATGCCGAGACCGAGGAAGCGAGCGACGTCCTCGTCCGCGGGACCTGCCCACAGCTCGTCGGGCGTACCCGTCTGGACGATGTGTCCGTCGCGCATCACCGCGACCCGGTCGCCGAGGGCGAATGCCTCCGTCTGGTCGTGCGTGACGTAGACGGCCGTCACCCCGAGCCTTGCGAAGAGCGCGGCGAGGTCCTCGAGCAGCCGGTCGCGGAGTCGGCGGTCGAGAGAGCCCAGCGGCTCGTCGAGGAGAAGCACGCGGGGCTCTGGCGCGAGCGCACGCGCGAGCGCCACCCGCTGCTGCTCGCCGCCGGAAAGGGTGCCGACCGAGCGCCGCTCGAAGCCCGCCAGGCCTACGAGGGCGAGCAGTTCACGCACGCGTTGCTCGACGGCGCCCGGGCGGTCGCCTCGCATCCGCAGGCCGAAGGCGACGTTCCCGGCGACGTCTCGGTGATGGAAGAGCGCGTGATCCTGGAAGACGAGGCCGATTCCCCGGCGGTGAGGAGGTACGTTCCGCAGGTCTTCGCCCGCGAGCAGGACGCGCCCGCCATCCGCACGCTGGAGTCCGGCGACGACGCGGAGCAGCGTGGTCTTGCCGGATCCGCTCGGCCCCAGGAGCGCGACGATCTCGCCTTCCGCGACGTCGAGCGCCGCGCCGTCGAGCGCCGGCTTACCGTCGAGCCGAACCGAGACGTCTTCCACCCGGAGCGTCAGAACCACCCCCCACGGTCGCTGCGAGCGCGCTCGAGGAGAGGAATCGAGAGCGCGGTGACCGCCATGAGGATCACCGCGAGCGCGTAGGCCTGGGCGACGTTGAGCTCCCCCGGCCGTCCCAGGAAGCGGTAGATCGCGACGGGCAGCGTCGGTCGGTCCGGTCGCGCGAGGAACACGGTCGCTCCGAACTCGCCCAGCGAGATCGCGAAAGCGAATCCGGCCCCGACCCCGAGCGCCCGGGCGGCGATGGGCAGGTCGATCTCACGCCGCACCCTCCCCGGAGCCGCGCCGAGCACGGCCGCGGCTTCTCGCTGGCGCTCGTCGATCGCCCGCAGCGTGGGAGCGACGATCCTCACGACGAAGGGGATCGCGACGAGCGCCTGTACGACGGGCACGATCCACGGCGCCGAGCGGAAGTCCAGCCATCCATCGTCGAAGGCGATGACGAAGCCGAAGCCGAGCATCACGGCCGACGCTCCGAGCGGGAGCATCAGCAGACCGTCGAGCAGACGTGTCCCTCGACGCCATGTCCCGGTGCCAGACCCCAGGGCATGTCCGCTTCGGCCGGCGACCGCGAACGCGGCCAGGCCACCGACGAGCACCGCGACGACGGTAGCGGCGCCTGCGTAGACGAGAGAGTTCAGCACCGCTTCCCAGGGCGTGGCGAGCAGTGCGGAAGTCGGGCGCGCGAGTGCCCTGTAGGCGGCGAACCCGTGTCCCTCGCCGGTCGCGAGCGAACGCTCGACGATCGCCGCCAGCGGAAGGCCGAGAAAGACCGTCAGCCCGCCGAGGCTTCCCGCGACGAGGATCTTGTCTCCGATGGTCCGAGCTCGTCGCAAGACGTCCCGCTCGGGCCGGAGCTGACCTTGGACGACGAGGCTCCGCTCGAGACGCATCGTCACCGTGATCACAAGTGCGACGCAGGCGAGCTGCACGAGCGACAGGACAGCCGCCGTGTGCAGGTCGAACGCGCGGACCGCCTGGTTGTAGATCTCGACCTCGAGCGTCGCGTACTGCGGGCCGCCGAGGATGAGGACGACTCCGAAGGACGTGAACGAGAAGAGGAAGACGATGGCAGCCGCCGCGGAGAGCGCGGGTGCGAGGAGCGGAACCGTCACCTCGCGAGCCCGTCGCCAGGGTGATGCGCCGAGCGTCGCGGCTGCCTCCGACACGCGCACGTCGAGCGCTGCCCAGTAGGTTCCGACCACGCGCACGACTACCGCCACGTTGAAGAAGGCGTGGGCAATCACGATCGCGATCCAGCTGCGCTGGAGCCCCTCGGGAAGGATCGCCAGGAAGGCGAGCGCGACGACGACGGTCGGCAACACGAAGGGCACGACGACCAGCGCGCGCACGACTCCTCGTCCCCGGAACTCGTACCGACCGAGGACGTAGGCGGCGGGTAGAGCGACGGCAATCGTCAGCACGGTGGAGGCCGCGGCCTGCCAGATCGTGAACCACAGAACGTCTCTCGTGAGGGGATCGGCAAGGACGTCCCAGGTCGAGGTCGCCGAGCCGGAGAAAAGACCGCGCTCGACGATCGAGGCGAGGGGGAACAGGAAGAAGACGCCGAGAAACGCGACGGGCACACCGACGGTGAAGACCGGCCACGCCCGTGAGCTCAGCGAACGACGATCCGCGTCCACTCGTCCACCCACCGCTCCCGGTTCGCCTCGATCTCCTCCGGCGAGAGCTCGAGCGGGCTCTCGGGGCGGGCGGCGAACTCGACGAACTCTGGCGGGAGCTCGGCTTCACGATTCACCGGGAAGACGAACATCGACAGCGGAATGTCCTCCTGGAACCGCGTCGAGAGCATGAAGTCGACGAGCTCACGCGCGCCGCTTTCGTTACGGGCTCCGCGCAGGACTCCGGCGAGCTCGATCTGCCGGAAGCAGCTGTCCTCCACGACCGCGGTCGGGGCCTCCCGCGGACGCGGCGTTCGGAAGATCACCTCGGCCGGCGGGCTCGAGGCATACGAGACGACGATCGGCCGCGGGCCCCGACCCGCCGAGCCGGAGAAGCGCACGGTGTACGCGTCCTCCCAGCCGTCGACGACGAGGACGTCGTTCTCGCGGAGGGCGCGCCAGTACTTCGGCCAGCCGCCCTCGCCGAAGTGCGCGACGGTCGCCAGCAAGTACGCGAGCCCCGGCGTTGACGTTGCCGGGTTCTCGACTACGAGGAGTCCCTTGTACTCGGGGCGAACCAGATCGGCCAGCGACCCGGGCGGCGCGATTCCGCGCTCGGCGAACCATGCTCTGTCGTAGTTCAGACACACCTCGCCGTGGTCGACGGGTGTCACGCGATGCTCGGAGTCGAGGATGTACCGCTCATCGACGTGCTCGAGCGCAGGCGACTCGTAGGGCTCGAAGAGATCGCCCGCGAGCGCTCGCGACAGCAGGTTGTCGTCGACGCCGAAGAAGACGTCGCCCTGCGGGTTGCCGGCTGTGAGGAGCGCCTTCGTGAGCGCCTCGCCCGCGTCGCCCGTCTGGAGGATCCGGAGCTCGAGGCCGCTCTCGCGCTCGAAGGCGGCCGTGACGTCGTCCGAGACGACGAACGAGTCGTGTGTTACGAGGACGACCTCCTTCGGCGATTGCCCACCCCCACAACCGGCTAGAGCCAACGCAAGCACGCTCGCGACCGCCACACAGCCCCTTGCACCTGGTCGTCGCAATGTCGGTCACGCGATGCCCGGATTCGTCGCTGGGATGCGGATTGCGAGGAGAACGCCGTCGCTCGAGCGTGACTCGGGCCAGGTTTGAGACGAACACGTTCGAGACCCCGCGACTGGATCCGGGAGCGAGCGTCTCACCCGTGAGCGCGTACACGAGACCTTCCGTGCGGACGCCCTCGGCCGGGCCGTGGAGCGCGAGGAGCGAAAGCTGCTCGCCCGGCTTGCCGGAGAGCTCTCGTTCGTCTCGGACGACGTGCACGCGTGCCCGGCCGATCGCGGCGTCGACCTGGACGTGCGCGTACCTTCCGGAGCCGAGGAGCAGGAGCGTCGAGAGCAGGTGGTCGAGTCGCCCGCCATCGCCAGCGAGAACGACGATCCGCGCGGGGCGGAGCTCGAGGGCGGCGTCGAGCGCCAGCTCCAGGTCGGTCGCGTCCTTCTCGGTTGGGTGCCGATCGATCTGCACGCCGGAGGACTCGGCTGCCGCGACCGCCGTAGGGGACGCCGAGTCGAAGTCGCCGACGGCCGTTGTCACGTCGAGGCCGAGCGCGAGCGCGTGCTCGAGTCCCCTTGTCCGCGGCGATCACAGGTGCGCCGAGCGGCACGCCGAGCGCGGACTCGGGATCGGGAGGATTCCCGCCTGCCACGACCACCACTACCTCATCCGACACGTCTTCCTCCGCTGGCATTACCCAGATCAGGTTCTGCGGGTCGGCGGCGCGCTCAGCCGCCCTCTCAGCCCGGTTGCCCCGAGCTCCCCTTACGCTGCCGCCCCATGGTAACTCCCGAGGCATTCGTCGCGACGCTCGCTGCGTCCCGGATCGGGGACACCTTCAATCAGTACGCCGGAGGATCCCGGGCCTCGACGCTGCGCGCGAGGCTGGTCGAGTACCTCGAAAGCCGCTGGGATGCACCTCTCGTGCTCGTCGGCGAGGCGGCTGGGTTTCGCGGCGCTCGGGTCTCCGGAATCCCGTTCACCTCCGAACGGCAAGTCACGGGCACAGGCCCCGCGGAGGCGACGGCGACCGTGGTCCACCGCGTGCTCGCGGAGCTCGCGCTCGCGGAGAGCGTGCTGCTCTGGAACGTCGTGCCGACCCATCCCGGGACGGCAAGCACGAACCGGCGACCGACGCGAACCGAGACCGAAGCCGCGGCGCCGTTCCTCGACGAGCTGACGAGGGGGCGACGCACGATCGCGGTCGGCCGGCTCGCCGCCGATCGGCTGGGCGCTCCGTACGTGCGGCACCCCTCCCATGGCGGCGCTTCGGCATTCCGTGCGGGGCTGGTTGAATGGCTCGATCGCGGCGACTTCGTATCCGGTCCGGCGTAACACCATTCTCCTCAGCCTCTGTCTGCTCGTGCTCTCGGGCGTGCTCCAGCTCATCGTCGCGGTGGCGACGATCACGCTCGTCCTCGTCACGGGAATCGAGTCGATCCTCGGGCTCGGGCCGGCGATCTTCCTGGTGGCCGGTGCGCTCGCGGCACTTCCGGCGGGACGGCTGATGGACCGTCTCGGCCGCGTTCCCGTCATCGCCGGCGGGTTCGCAGTCGGTTCGATCGGCTGCTGCTTGACGGCGCTCGGCTGCGCTTTCGACAACGCCCTCCTCGTCGTCTTCGGCTTTCTCGCGGTGGGGGCAATGAGCGGGAGCGTTCTCCTTGCCCGCACGGCCGCGGCGGACATGGTCCCGCCCGAGCGCCGAGCGCGGGCGATCTCCTACGTCCTCTTCGGAGCGCTCTTTGGCGCCGCACTCGGACCGCTCGTCTTCCGCCCGCTCTTCGCGGGCAAGGATCTCGAGCTCGACACGCTGGTCATCCCCTGGTTCGCCGCGGCGGCGATCGCGGTCCTCGGGATCGTCCTCGCGCTCAGCATTCGTCCCGACCCGAGGACGATTGCGCTCGAGCTACACCTGGCAGATGAGACCTCCGTGCCGCACGCCCCGGCGGCCCCGCTCAGCGAGATCCTCCGCCGCCCAGGCGTGCCGTCTGCGGTCATCGCCGCGCTCGCGAGCTTCACGGTCATGGTCGGAGTGATGAACCTGACCGGCTACATCATGGTCGGCCACGGCCATGACCAGGCGGATGTCTTCACGGTCATCAGCCTGCACATCGTGGGCATGTACGCCCTCGTGCTCGTCATCGGCGAGCTGATCGACCGGGTCGGCCGCCGGCAGGCACTCGTCTCGGGGCTCGCGATCATGGCCGTCTCCGCGGTCGTGCTCGCCTGGGCCGAGTCGATTGCCGCGACCTCTGTGTCCCTCTTCCTGCTCGGGCTCGGCTGGAACGTGTCCTACGTCGCCGCCACCGCGGAGCTCATCTCCCACGCGACACCGGTCGAGCGAGGGCGTCTCGTGGGCAGTCACGGACCTCGCGGCAGGAGTTCTCGGGGCTGGCTTCGCCTTGCTCGGCGGGGCGGCGTACACGCAGTGGGGAGTTGCGGCTGTCGCAATCGCCGCGGCTGTCGCCGTCGTCGCTCCAGCGCTCGCGATCGTGCTCGCGCGCCGGCCCCCCGCAGAGGCTCTCGAGCCTGCGCGCTGAAACGAGTGGGGCGCCTTGCGGCGCCCCATTTGAAGCAGTGAGGCTCGACTCAGCCCTTGTGGACGACGATGCTGCCGCCGCCGATCGCCTGCGGGTCGGCGCAGTCGATGTCCGTGCAGGCGGTGTTGAACTTGTTGTCGTAGACGAGCCCGCCCGGTCCCGTGATCTTGATCCGGAACTTATCGGGTGACTCGTCCCAGGCCGTGAGCATGAAGCCGTAGCTTCCGCTGCCGTTGATCGTCCCGGTGCCCTTGTACTGGGCCTTCTTCCCGGAAACCACGAGCCACTCGTACGAGCTGCTGTGGAAGTTCAGGTTGCCGGCTTGGAACTGGAACTCCGTCTGCCCCTCCGGCACGGTCGCGCCCTTCTTGTACTTGGAGACGAAGCCGAAGTTCGCACGTGCCCGCAAGCGACGGATCGGCGACATAGGCGCCCGCCGGCGACGTGATCCAGCCGCCGCCGGTGACGAAGCCGCCGTTCGGGTCGTAGACCACGACCAGCCACTTCTCGGTGTCGGAGGCACCCTCGTCGTCCGTCACGGTCATCGAGATCGTGTAGACGCCGGGCATCGTGTACGTGTGGGTCGCCGTGCAGGTCCCGGACCGATCCCTCGTCTCGCTTACGATGCCCGGCGAATCTCGTGCCGTCGTCCCAGCTAGCAGTGCACGTGTGCGAGTCGCCGGAGCCGGGATCCGTGAAGGAGCCCTTGAAGACCACGGTTGCGCTGCCGACCGGGTAGATCTGACCGTACGACGGATCGGTGATGGTCAGGCTCGGCGGGAGGTTGCTTACGGTGACGGTCTTCGCAGCCGAACCGGCGCCGCCGTCTTCGTCCGTCACGGTGACGGACACCATCGAGCTCGGTCCGTCGGTGAACGTGCAATCGAACGAGCCGCTCTTCGTCGCAGGCGTGAAGTGTCGAGTTCGAAGCAGTCCCGTTGGCGCCGCAGCTGACGACCCCCGACCAGCTGTCTGCGCCGGGATCGATGAACGAGAATGTGTACGACTTCGTCTCGCCCTCGTTCGCGCTCGGCGGCCCGACCAAGGTCACCTCGGGCGGCACGTTGGCGACGGTCACCTTGAAGCTGCCCGACCCGCTGACGCCGGCGCCGTTGTCCTCCTCCACCGTGATCGAGACGGTGTAGGTGTTCGGCCCGTCGGCATAGGTGTGGGCCTGGTCCGCGATGGCACCGGGGCTCGCCTCGGTGAAGACGCTGTCGGCGGAGCCGTCACCCCAGTCGACCGTCACCCGCCAGGGGCTGTCCGCACCGGGATCGGTGAAGCTGCCGAGGTCGAACGTCTTCGAGGTTCCCTCGTCCGCCGTCTGGTCGGCGGGCGAGGTGACCGCGGGCGGGACGTTGGCGACGATCACCTTGAAGGTGGCCGAGTCGCTCACGCCGGCGCCGTTGTCCTCGCCACCGTGACGGTCACCGTGTAGGAGCCGTCGTCGGCGTAGGTGTGCGTCTGCGCTGCGATCGCGCCGGGCGAGGACTCCGTGAAGATGGTGTTCGGGGTGCCGTCGCCCCATGCGACCGTGACCCGCCAGGGGTCGTCGTCGCCCGGGTCGGTGAAGTTGCCGAGGAAGAACGATTTGGACGTTCCCTCGTCCGCCGTCTGGTCGGCTGCGGCGGTGACCTCGGGCGGGACGTTGGCGACGGTCACCTTGAAGCTGCCCGACCCGCTGACGCCGGCGCCGTTGTCCTCCTCCACCGTGATCGAGACGGTGTACGTGTTCGGCCCGTCGGCATAGGTGTGGGGCTGGTCCGCGATGGCACCGGGGCTCGCCTCGGTGAAGACGCTGTCGGCGGAGCCGTCACCCCAGTCGACCGTCACCCGCCAGGGGCTGTCCGCGCCGGGATCGGTGAAGCTGCCGAGGTCGAACGTCTTCGAGGTTCCCTCGTCCGCCGTCTGGTCGGCGGGAGAGGTGACCGCGGGCGGCACGTTGGCGACGGTCACCGAGTGCGCGTTCGCGCGATCGAGGAAGGTCCCGTCTTCGTCCGTCAGGTCGACCGTGACCGCGTGCGTTGCCGGCCCGTCCGCATAGATGTGCGTCTTGATGCCATTGCTCGTGTAGGTGTTGCTCGAGCCGTCGCCCCAGTGCACGACGTAGCTCGCGACGTGTCGTCACCCGGGTCCGTGACCGCGCCCAGCGTGAGGCTGTACGAGGAGCCTTCGTCCACGTTGCCGGAGCCGCTGATCGCGATCGAGGGCGGCACGTTGGCGACGGTCACCGAGTGCGCGTTCGCGCGATCGAGGAAGGTCCCGTCTTCGTCCGTCAGGTCGACCTTGACCGCGTGCGTTGCCGGCCCGTCCGCATAGTGTGCGTCTTGACGCCGTTGCTCGAGTAGGTGTTGCTCGAGCCGTCGCCCCAGTGCACGACGTAGCTCGTGACCGTGTCGTCACCCGGGTCCGTGACCGCACCCAGCGTGAGGCTGTAGGAGGAGCCCTCGTCCACGTTCCCGAGCCGCTGATCGCGATCGAGGGCGGCACGTTGGCGACGGTCACCGAGTGCGCGTTCGCGCGGTCGAGGAAGGTCCCGTCTTCGTCCGTCAGGTCGACCGTGACCGCGTGCGTTGCCGGCCCGTCCGCATAGTGTGCGTCTTGACGCCGTTGCTCGCGTAGGTGTCGCTCGAGCCGTCGCCCCAGTGCACGACGTAGCTCGTGACCTTGTCGTCGCCCGGGTCCGTGACCGCGCCCAGCGTGAGGCTGTAGGAGGAGCCTTCGTCCACGTTGCCGAGCCGCTGATCGCGATCGAGGGCGGCACGTTGGCGACGGTCACCTTGAAGCTGCCCGACCCGCTGACGCCGGCGCCGTTGTCCTCCTCCACCGTGATCGAGACGGTGTACGTGTTCGGCCCGTCGCATAGGTGTGGGGCTGGTCCGCGATGGCACCGGGGCTCGCCTCGGTGAAGACGCTGTCGGCGGAGCCGTCACCCCAGTCGACCGTCACCCGCCAGGGGCTGTCCGCACCGGGATCGGTGAAGCTGCCGAGGTCGAACGTCTTCGAGGTTCCCTCGTCCGCGGTCTGGTCGGCGGGCGAGGTGACCGCGGGCGGGACGTTGGCGACTGCGACATTCCTCGTTATCTCGTTGGACGGATCGCTCGCGTCGCGGATCTTCGCGGCAACCGTGATGGATGCGGCGTCGTCGGGGAACGAGCAGACGAAGGAGCCGCTCGAGCTGCCCAGCGTCGGCGCGCCGACGACCGAGCCCGTGCCGCAGCTCGGATAGCCGGCCGCGTACGTGAAGCTGGTGCTGTCGGGGTCGGTGATGCTGAACGCGTACGTCTTCGTCTGACCCTCGTTTGCCGTCGTGTCTCCGCTCGTGAACGCGATGACCGGCGGGTCGTTCACGCACGTGACGGTTACGGCCACCGTTCCGGTCGAGCCGCCGTTCAGCGTGTAGGTGAAGTTGTCGGTCGGCGAGCCGCCGTTGCAGTAGTTGGCGTTCGGCGTGTAGCTCACACCGTGCCGCCCCCGTGATCGCAGCGCTGCCGTTGCCGGCTGAGTGACCGCTGTCGACTTCGGCCCGCCGTCGGCGTCCGTGTCGTTCGCGAGCACGTTGATCGCGTTCGCGCCTGAGTCCTCGTTGACCGTGGCCGAGTCGTTCACCGCGACGGGCGGATCGTCGACGCAGGTCACCGTGACGGCGACGCTCGCGGTCGAGCCGCCGTTCAGCGTGTAGGTGAAGTGTCGGTCGGCGAGCCGCCGTTGCAGTAGTTGGCGTTCGGCGCATACGTGAGCCCGCTGCCGCTGCCCGTGATCACGACCGACCCGTTGCCCGGCTGCGTCACGGACTGGATGGTCTTCGGGCCGCCGTCCGGTCGGTGTCGTTGGCGAGCACGTTGATCGCGTTCGCGCCGGAGTCCTCATTGACCGGGCGGAGTCGTTCACCGCGACGGGTAGATCGTCGACGCACGTGACGGACACAGAGACCGTCGCGGTCGAGCCGCCGTTCAGGGTGTAGGTGAAGGTGTCGGGCGACGCGCCGCCGTTGCAGTAGTTGGCGTTCGGCGTGTAGCTCACACCCGTGCCGCCCCCCGTGATCGCAGCGCTGCCGTTGCCCGGCTGAGTGACCGCCTGTACCGACTTCGGCCCGCCGTCGACGTCCGTGTCGTTCGCGAGCACGTTGATCGCGTTCGCGCTCGAGTCCTCATTGACGGTGGCCGAGTCGTTGACCGCGACGGGCGAGTCGTCGACCGCCGTGACGGTGATGGACACGGTCGCGGTATTGCTGTCGAGCGTCCCGTCGTTGACCCGATAGGTGAACGAGTCCGAGCCGCTGAAATTCGAGGTTCGGCGTGTACGTGACGCTCGCCGTGTCGGTGTTAGGCGAGCCGGCGGTGCAGGCGTTGTTCGATATCGATCCGAGGCTGCCGTTTGTCGGACCGGCGACGATGGAGAAGCTCAGTTCGCACTGCTGCGCATCCGACCCTGAGAGGGTGATCGCCTTGGGTGTGTCCTCGGGAGTGGAGGTCGTGACAGCATTCGCGGTCGGCGCGGTGTTCGCCGCTTTGACGAAGGCGATGAACGTGCGGTTGGTGTTGTTCTCGGTGGGGAAGCAGAAGCTCTGGCTGTTCGAGAAGAAGATTCCGTCACCTGCGGTGTTGCCGTCGACGAAATGCCACTTGTCGAAGACCGAACCCGCCGTGACGCCGGTGACGGACACCTTGACCGACTCGGTACCGCCGCTGGCGATGCTGGACGTTCCACCCCCGGTGGACGCGGGACCCGTTCGTGAGAACGTCCGCGTCTGCTGAGGCTGCCCGGAGCCCGCTGCGCACGTGATGTTGCCGTAGCGTTCGAGCGTGTAGTTGATCGTGACGGCGGCGGGTGTCGTCGTCGCGTTTCGAGCGGCGACGGTGCCGTCGGTCCACGTCGTGCTGGCAGTGCCGGAGAGCGGCCCCGTGGCGGTCGCGGTGTAGAGAGCAACGAACGTGTTCGGCAATGCGAACTCGTCACGGATGTTCCCGCCAAGGTCTGCGACCACGTCTGACGTACGACTCCAGATCTGCCCCTGGTCGTCGTTTACGACGATCCGCACGGGTTCACCCGGCTTCCAGTTGGCACCGGTCAGCACCACGGTCTCGCCGGGCATGTAGTCGTCCTTGTCACTGACGAGAGTTGGTGGCCCGCTCGGAACGGGAGGCGGTGGCGTCGGCGTGGTGTCCGTCGGGACGGTCTCGGTCGGCGTGGTGTCTGTCGGAGAGCTTTCGGTGGGGGTCGTGTCAGTCGGAGTCGTGCCAGTCGGGTCCGTCGCTGTGGTGCCCGTTGTCGGGTCCGTGTTGGTGGTTGTAGTCGTGTCGGTCGAGGTCGTGCCGGTGTCGTCGGTCGCGCTCGCGAGCGAAGAAATGGCGCCGAATGGGCCGGCGCCGGCAACTGTTCCCGCCGCGACGAGGCCCGCCGCGAAGCATGCCACGAGGACGAATGAGATCTTGAGCAGCCTGCGGCGTCGCCGACGCCCGCCTGTTGAATCCATCTCTCCCTTCCCCCTTTGTTGCCGCAGGCGGCGCCCCAACGCCGCTCAGTACCCGAATGGTCAGTCGCGTTTGGCACAAAGTCAACGAGCGCGAGGTCTGGTTCGGGCGGGCCTTTGGTCTAGGCAGAAGTTGCTACAATCCCGCGCCGGCGGGCGTTCGGTCCGCCGTCTCTCTCGAATGAAGACCTATACGGCAAAGCCCGGTGAGATCGCCCGCGAGTGGTACGTCGTCGACGCCGAAGGGCAGACGCTCGGACGGCTCGCGACGCGGATCGCGGACACTCTCCGCGGCAAGGGGAAGGCGGTGTACACGCCTCACGTCGACACCGGCGACTTCGTCGTCGTGGTGAACGCGGAGAAGATCGGCGTGACCGGCTCGAAGCTGGACACGAAGATCTACTACCGCCATTCGGGCTATCCGGGCGGCATCAGGCAGCGCACGCTCCGCGAGCAGCTGGAGCGGCGGCCGACCGAGGTCATTCGCAAGGCCGTCAAGGGGATGCTGCCCAAGAACAAGCTCGCCGCGGCGCAGCTCGGCAAGCTCAAGATCTACGCAGGGCCGGATCATCCGCACGTCGCGCAGGCCCCGAAGCCCCTGGAGCTTCCGTGAGCACGATCGCGCAGTACCGGGGCACGGGCAAGCGGAAGACGTCGATCGCACGCGTGATCCTGCGGCCCGGAGACGGCAAGAGCTGGATCAACGGCCGCTCGCTGGAGGAGTACTTCACGCGGCCGGGACACCGGCGCATGGTTCTCGCCCCGCTCGAGGTGGCGGGTGCGGAAGGCACCTACGACCTTCGTATCCGGGTGCATGGCGGCGGGATCTCGGGCCAGGCCGGGCGCTGTCCGGCACGGCGTCGCCCGCGCTCTCGTCGAGGCCGATCCGGAGCTGCGCATCTCGCTCAAGCGGCAGGGTTTCCTCACGCGTGACGCCCGCATCGTGGAGCGCAAGAAGGCCGGCCTGCACAAGGCTCGCAAGGCTCCGCAGTTCTCGAAGCGGTAGTTTCGGGCGCCGTGGCGCGGCGTTACTTCGGGACGGATGGGGTTCGCGGCGTCGTCGGGGAGGACCTGACCGCCTGAGATCGTCGAGCCGCTCGGGGAAGCGGCGACGCCGTGGGCGGGCGGGGGCAGCGGCTCTCGTCGGACGCGACACGCGGGCCTCCGGTCCCGAGCTCGAGGGCGCTCTCGCTCGCGGCATCGTCTCGGCGGGTGGAACTGCCGTGCTCGCGGGGGTGCTCCCGACGCCGGCGGTCGCGCTCCTCGCACAGGACCTCGGCGCGGTCGTCTCCGCATCACACAACCCGCCCGAGTACAACGGCGTGAAGCTCTTCGACCGCGATGGGCGGAAGCTGACGGATGCGGAGGACGAGGAGATCGAAGCGCTCTTCGACGCCGACGCGCAGGGCGGCGGCTCGGTCGAGCGGCTCGAAGGAGCCGGGGAGAGCTACCTCCGCGCACGTACGTCGAGCACTTCGGCGAGGATCTCTCGGGCCTTCAATCGCCGTCGACTGCGCAAACGGCGCCTTCGCCGGCCTCGCGCCGCAGAGCATTCGAGGAGCTCGGCGCCGAGGTGCACGCCATCGGCGTCGACCCCGACGGGACGAACATCAACGTGGGCTGCGGCGCAACCGACCTCGCGGCTCTGAGCCACAAGGTCGTCGAAGCACGCTGCGATCTCGGAGTCGCGTTCGACGGCGACGGCGACCGGATGCTCGCGGTGGACGAGCGGGGCGAGCCCGTCGACGGCGACCAGATCCTCGCGATCCTGGCGCTCGCGCTCGGCGTCGACACGGTCGTCGTCACGGTGATGTCGAACCTCGGCCTCCATCGGCTCATGGCCGAGCACGGCATTCGCGTCGTCACGACGCCGGTGGGCGACCGGTACGTGCTCGAGGCGCTACGTGCGGAAGGCGCGGCTCTCGGGGGCGAGCAGTCCGGGCACATCATCTGGCTCCGAGACCACGTCACGGGTGACGGCCTCGCGGCAGCGCTCCTTCTGTGCAGGGCGATCCGCGGGCGACGCTCAGCGAGGCCGCCTCGGTGATCGCGCCGCTACCCGCAGTCACAGCACAACGTCCGCGTGACCGCGCGGGAGCTTCCGCAGCTGCTCCTCGACGAGGCCGACCGCCTCAGCGGCGGAGCTCGGCGACGAGGGCCGCGTCCTCGTACGGCCGTCCGGCACCGAGCCTGTGCGTCCGTGTGCTCGCCGAGGCGCAAGATGCCGAAGGAGGCAGAGAACATCTCTGCTACCATCGCCGCGCTCGTGGCAAGAGAGCTCGGCTGAGCCCGACGAAGGGCGCCGCCGGGCTCTTCCGTGTTTTCTGAGCGTTGCGAAGCAATCGCCTAGCCGAACTGAGTACACCCTGGTCTTGCTCCAGCGGGTAGAGGAAAGGAGACTCAGAGCGTGTGCGGGATCATCGGATACGTCGGATCGCGTGAGTGCAAGCCCCTCCTCGTCCAGGGCCTCGAGCGCCTTGAGTATCGAGGGTACGACTCGTCCGGCCTGGCGCTGCTCGAGAACGGCGGCCTCGACTACGTCCGCGCGGTCGGCGCCCTCGGGAACCTGAAAGCGCTCGCGGGGACGAACTCGTCCTCGGCGACGACCGGCCTCGGGCACACGCGCTGGGCCACACACGGTGCCGTCACGGAGGCGAACGCGCACCCGCTTGCCGGGTGCGATCCCGAGAGCGTCTCGATCGTCCTGAACGGGATCGTCGAGAACTATCGCGAGCTGAAGGCGAGCCTCGCGGAAGAGGGGCACACGTTCACGTCCGAGACAGACGCGGAGACCGTCACCCACCTCGTCGAGCGCCACTACCAAGGCGACCTGGTCGAGGCGGTCCGACTCGCCTTCGGCGAGCTCGAGGGGCACTTCGCGTTCGTGGTCATCCATCGCGAGCACCCCGGCCTGCTCGTCGGCGCTCGGCACCAGGTTCCTCTCGTCGTCGGTCTCGGGCGGGACGAGAACTTTCTCGCCTCCAACGCGGCCGCGTTCCTCCGCGAGACGCGAACCGTGCAGTTTCCGGGCGACGGCGAGATCGTGGCCGTCACGGTTGACAAGGTGCGGTTCCTGCAGGTGGACGGCTCCCCGGTCGAGCACGAGGTGATGGAGCTCGACTGGGACGACGAGGGCGCCGAGAAGGCGGGCTACGAGACGTTCATGCTCAAGGAGATCCACGAGCAGCCCGACGCCGTCGCCGAGACGATCGGCGATCGGGTTCGCCATGGAACTCTCGTCCTCGAAGGCCTCGACATGTCCGGCAAGGACGTCAAGGAGCTCCAGCGCATCGTCCTCGTCGCCTGCGGAACGGCGTACCACGCCTGCGTGGTCGGGCGGTACGTGATCGAGGAGTGGGCCCGCATTCCGGTCGAGTTCGACATCGCGTCGGAATGGGTCTACCGCAACCCGGTTATCGACGAGCACACGCTCGTCATCGGGATCTCGCAATCGGGTGAGACGCGCGACACGATCGAGGCGCTGAAGCTCGCACGGGAGAAGGGCGCGCGCACGGTTGCTATCACGAACATGATGGGATCGCAGATCACGCGCGAGGTCGACTCCGTGCTCTACACGCGCGCCGGCCTCGAGATGTCCGTGGCCTCCTCGAAGACGTTCACCGCACAGGTCGCGCTCCTCTACCTCGTCGCGCTGAAGCTCGCGCAGGTGCGCGAGACGCTGCCCCCGGGCGAGATCGAGTTCATCCTCGACTACGTCTACAAGCTCCCGCGCAAGATCCAGGCCTTCCTCGACGGCGACCACCCGATCGAGGAGATCGCGCAGCGCTACCACGACGCCCATTTCTTCCTCTACCTGGGACGCCACATCGGCCTGCCGGTCGCGCTCGAGGGCGCGCTCAAGCTCAAGGAGATCTCGTACATCCCGACCGAGGCGTACTCCGCCGGGGAGATGAAGCACGGGCCGATCGCGCTCCTCGACGAGCAGACGCCGGTCGTCGTCGTCGCGACGAACATCCACGTCTACGACAAGATCGTCTCGAACATCCAGGAGGTGCGAGCTCGCGGGGCGCACGTCATCGCGATCGCGACCGACGGCAACGAGGACATCCAGCACCACGCCGACGACGTCATCTACGTCCCGAAGACGCCCGCCTTCCTGCAGGTGGTGCTCGCGATCCTGCCGCTCCAGCTCCTCGCGTACCGCATCGCGCGCCTGCGCGGCCACAACGTCGATCAGCCGCGGAACCTCGCGAAGACCGTCACCGTCGAGTAGCGCCCGAGCCGCCTGCTACGGTCGGCCACTCGTCGTCAGGCCACAGCCAGAGGAGGTACACGATGCGAGGGATCTCGCTCCGCCGCCCGTCGCCGGCGCTGGTCGTCGCGTGCGTCGCGCTCGGCGTCGCGCTCGGCGGTACGAGCTATGCAACCGTGTTGAACGTGCCGAGGAACAGCGTGGGCGCTCCCGAGCTGAAGACCGGGGCGGTGACCGCGAAGAAGCTGGCTGCGAACGCGGTGACGTCCGCCAAGGTCCAGAACCGCTCGCTGCTCAGGGCCGACTTCAGGCTGGGTCAGCTCCCGGCCGGGCCGCGGGGTCCCGCCGGGCCGACAGGTCCTGCAGGCCCAGCAGGCGCTCCGGGGTTGAGCGGTGTCGAGCGGATCGAGGTTACGAGCGCGAGCAACTCGCTCACCACGCGTACCGCTCAGATCCAGTGCCCGGCCGCAAAGAGGCTGATGGGTGGCGGTGCGCGCCTGAACGGCACGTTCACGGGCGTCGCGCATCCAGACGTCCTTCCCGAACAACGACAACTTCTTCACGGCCAGCGCCCGCGAGGTGGTCGGGACAGCGGGAAGTTGGTCGTTGACGGTCTTCGCGGTGTGCGCGACCGCCTCCTGACGCTCGAGCCGGTCTCGTAGGGGGAGCCCGGCTCCCCCTACGAGGCCGCGGGAGAGGCAGGGCCCGGCGAGTACGCTGGCGGCGTGAAGGGCGACGCGGCTCAGGCGCCTCCGTACAGCACGGCGATCGTGCGTGCACGTCGCCTCCCCGGGGGCCGGGAAGAGGACGATCTCGTCGCCGTCGAGGAGCCGCTCGAGATTCGCATCGGCGGCGAGCCGGTCGCGGTCACGATGCGCACGCCCGGTCACGACGAGGAGCTCGCGCTCGGCTTCTGCCTGACGGAGGGCTTGCAGCCCTTGTCGGCGCGCGTGCCCGACGACCTCGCCGCGAACTCGGTCGAGGTCGATGCGCGCGATTTCGACCCCGAGCGGCTGCGCCGCAACTTCTACACCTCGTCGTCGTGCGGCGTCTGCGGAAAGGGAGCGATCGAGGCGATCAGCGTCGACGCGCCGCGTGTCGAGAGCCGGCTCGAGGTGGCGGAAGCGGTCGCCGCCGCTCTCCCGGACAAGCTGCTCGAGGCCCAGCGTGCCTTCGCCGCGACCGGCGGGCTGCATGCCACCGGACTCTTCTCCGCGCGGCGGCGAGCTCGCCTGCGTCCGGGAGGACGTCGGGCGCCACAACGCGATGGACAAGGTGGTGGGCTGGGCGTTCCTCGAGGGTCTCGTGCCGCTTTCCGACCGCGTTCTCTGCGTCAGCGGACGGCTCTCGTTCGAGCTGGTGCAGAAGGCCGCGGTCGCCGGCTGCCCTGTCCTCGTCGCGGTCGGCGCTCCGTCCTCGTTGGCGGTCGAGCTCGCTGCCGACCGCGGAGTCACGCTCTGCGGATTCGTCCGCCAGGGCCGCATGACCGTCTACACCGAGCCGTGGCGGATCGTCTAGCGGCGACCGGCGTCCTCCTGCTGGGCGGGGCGTCTACTCGATTCGGCTCGCCGAAGGCGCTGGCGCGCTTTCGCGGCGAGACGCTCGCCGAGCGCGGCTGGCGCGTGCTCGGCGAGGTGTGCGACGAGGTGATCGCGGTGGGCAAGGAGGCTGACGGCCTCGACGTCCCGTTCCCGGTGATCGACGACGGCGTGGAGGAACGCGCTCCGGTATTCGGAGTGCTCGCCGGACTGCGCGCGGCCGCAAACGACGTCTGCGTGGTGCTGCCCGTCGACTGCCCGCGCGCGACGCCCGAGCTCCTGCGCGGGCTCGCCGCGGCCCAGTCGGTTCCGCGGACCGGACCGCTTCCCGGCGCATACACCAAGGCCATGCTCCCGGAGCTCGAGCAGCGCATCGCCTACGGCGAGCTCTCGCTCCGAGGCGTCAACGAGCGGACGATCGAGCTCGACGAGCGGCTGCTCACGAACGCGAACACGCGCATGGAGCTCCTCGCAGCCGCGGTCGCCGACTGGGCCGAGGAGCGCGAAGACGTGCGGGCGGCGATTCTCGTCGGCTCGCAGGTGCGCGCCGAGATGCCGGCCGACCGGTTCTCCGACCTCGACGTGATCCTGGTCGTCGACGATCCGGAGCGGTACGCCGACGACGCGAGCTGGGTGGAGGAGTTCGGCGTCCCGATCCTCACGTTCCTCGAGCCCACTGCGGTCGGCGACCAGCGCGAGCGCCGGGTCCTCTACGAGACGGGGGAGGACGTCGACTTCCCGCTCATTCCCGTGGCGGCACTCGATCGGCTTGAGTCGAGCGAGAACGCGGGCGACCTCGTGAGGCGTGGCTATCGCGTGCTCAGCGACCGGATCGACCTCGAGAGGCGGCTTCGTCGAGCTCGCGGCCGCGCGGGAGTCCGACGCCCCCCCGACTCAGCGCGAGCTCACCGAGCTGGCGAGCGACTTCTGGTACCACGCCCTCTGGAGCGCGAAGAAGCTCCGCCGCGGCGAGGTGTTCACGGCACTCGACTGCCTGGACGGATACATGAAGGCGCGGCTCGTAACGCTCGCTCGCCTGGCACGCCCGGGCGGTCGACCCCACCGTCGGACACGTGGCACGCGGGGCGCTTCCTCGAGCGCTGGGCCGATCCGGGCGCGCTGGCCGCGCTCGAGTCGGCGTACGCGCACTACGACCTGCGCGACGTCGCGCGGGCGCTCTGGGCGACGATCGACCTCTTCCAGGGAATCGAGGAGGAGACCGCGGCGACGACTCGGTCTCGCCCTCGAGCTCGACCACCCGGAGCTCCGCCGCCGCATCGGCGAGATCGTTCCCGATCCACGCTGAAGAGAGTTGTGTGGGCGCTCGTCTCCGCCCCGGGCTCCGGGCTCGCGCGGCCCGTCGCAGAGGTACGCTCCCCGCGTGATTCGTGCCTTCGCGCTCGTCGTTCTCGCGATCGCACTGGTCGTCGGTGGCTGCGGAGACGATGACGGCTCCACGGCGACCGACACCGAGACCACGACGACGACCGCGCCCGCGGAGACCGCCGACGTTCGGGTCTACTGGCTCCGCGACGGGAAGGTCTGGCCGGCTGCCCGAGACGTCGACGACAGCGGCGACATCGAGAGTGCCGCCGTCGAAGAGCTCCTCGCCGGCCCGACGGAGCAGGAGGAGACCGAGCTCGAGTTCACGACCGCAATACCCGAGGACGCGGAGAACGCAGAAGTGTCGATCGCCGACGGCGTCGCGACGGTGGAGCTGGACACGGAGCTGCCGGAGGAGCCGCTCGCTCAGCTCGTCTACACGCTGACGCAGTTCTCGACGGTCGAGACGGTCGAGATCCAGGAGCGCAGGCTGACCCGCGCCGACTTCGAGGACCTGACGCCCGCCATCCTCGTCGAGTCGCCGCTCTCCTTCGAGGACGTGACGAGCCCGTTCACGGCGACCGGCACCGCGAACACGTTCGAGGCCAACTTCCAGTACGAGCTGACCGACACCGACGGACTGATCGTCGACGAGAACTTCGTCACGGCGACATCGGGAACGGGCACGCGCGGCACGTTCGAGTTCACCACGGACCCCTTCACGGTGAAGTTCGACGGCATCGGCTCGCTGATCGTCTTCGAGAGCTCCGCCCAGGACGGCTCGCGGATCAACCTCGTCGAGATCCCGCTCCGGATGAAAAAGTAGGGCACGCGCTTAAGCTCCGCCCATGGCGAAGACGGCATGGCGCTGCTCGCAGTGCGGGACGGTCAACGAGCCCGGGGCCCGCGCGTGTCGCGAGTGCGGCAAGTGGCCGAGCCTGTTCGACCTCCAGGACAGTGCAGTCGAGGACGCGGGGCTCGACACGCAGACCGCGACCTTCGGGCGCCGGCCGGCGCCCGATCCAGAGGTGTTCGATCCCGAGGTGTTCGATCCAGGACATTCGAGCCCGATGTCTCCGAGTCCGAGTCTTCGAGCCCGATGTCATCGAACCCGATGTCTTCGAGACGGAGCCTGACGAGCCCGAGGAGCGCCAGGCGCGCTTCCCGCGCTGGGTGGTCACGGCGGTCTGGATGATCGGGATCCTCGTCTGGATCGTCGCCAACGCGCTCGGCGACCGCGGCTGAGAGTTGGGCGCAAGAACGGAATCCGCTAGCGCGGATTCCGTTGGCGCAAAATCCCTAAAGCCGGCTGCTTCGCAGCCGGGCCGTCGCGATTCCCATCGAGCGCTAGCCCTCGTCGTCGCTCGGTGCCATGTGCCCGCCGTCGTCGACGTCGGGTTGCTCCGAGTCGGGCACTCGCTCGCACCTCGGGCTCGTCTTGTGGAGGCAGCTCTTCGGGAACCTTCGCTCCCGGGATGCCGGGATCCTGAGGGAGGTCCGGATCCGGTCTCTCCGGCTCACCGCTCATAGACGACCTCGCCGCTCTCGACGGTCACCAGCTCGCCGTGGCCGACCGCGATCACGAGTCTTCCCTGACGATCGATCTTCATCGCCGTCCCGCTCGTTCCATTCACGCTGACCTGCCGGCCGCGCAGGAAGTCGCGCGAACCGAGGCCTTCGTACACGGCATCGAGGCCGCCGTCGAGCCAGTCCGAATAGCGATGGCCCAGATCGTCGACGATCGACGTGAGCAGCTGCTCGCGATCCCACTCGCGGCCGGTGGTCGTACGCAGCGAGCCGGCCCGCTCGGGAAGGTCCTCGCTCCGCTGGTTGACGTTCACGCCGATCCCGAGGACGACGGCGCCGTCGCGCGCCTCGGCGAGGCAGCCGGCGACCTTCATCCGCCTGAGCATGACGTCGTTCGGCCACTTCAGCTGGACGGAGAGCCCGATCGACCGCTCGAGCGTGTCGGCGATCGCGACCCCCGCGACGAGCGAGAGCTCGGGCGCAGGCCGCTCGGCCGGTGGCTTCAGGAGCAGTGAGCAAAGGATCGCCGTGCCCGGCGGCGCTTCCCACGTACGGCCGAGCCGGCCGCGTCCTGCGGTCTGGAAGTCGGCGACGGCGAGCGCGCCTTCCGGCATCGAGGGATCGACGAGCGCCTGCGTCGACTCGCAGGAGTCGACGTCGATGCGCGGTTGACCGAGCTCTCTAGCGGCCATCGCCGACCGCTTGCCGCATCGGCTCCACGCGCACGGCGCTGACCTTGTACTCGGGAGTCCCGATCAGCGGGTCGCCGACGTCATGTGTCAGCCAGTTCACCTTCTGCTCGGCGAAGTGGAGCGCCATCCAGACGAGTCCGGGATACACGCGCTCCGAGTAGTGGGCCTCCGCCTCGAGCTCGCCGCGGCGCGAAACGAGGCGGGCAAGCTGGCCATGGTCTATGCCGAGTCCTCGCGCGTCGTCGGCGTGGATCTCGAAGAACGGCCGCTCTTGCTTGTCGACCACGCCCGGCTCGCGCATGGTCATGTTCGCGGAGTTGTAGTGGTAGAGCGTGCGACCCGTCGTGAGCACGAACGGATACTCCGAGTCCGGATCCTCGATCGGCGGCTGGTATTCGACGGGGAAGAAGCGTCCTCGCCCGCTGGGGAGCGCCGGCCGGGGCGCGTGCAGGTACGGCGTGCCGGGATGGTCGCGATCGGTGCACGGCCACTGCATCCCGTTCTCCTCGAGGCGGTCGTACCGGATGCCATACCAGTTGGGCGCGAGGTCGGCGAGCTCGTTCCAGACCGCCTCGGCGTCCGGGTACTCGGGCCAGCGCGCTCCGAGAGCCTTGGCCATGAGGAGGACGATCTCGCGATCCACCTTGGCCTCGCCCGGAAGCGGCGCCGCCTCGCGCACGCGGCTGATGCGTCTCTCCGTGTTCGTGAACGTCCCGTCCTTCTCCGCGAAGCTGGACGCGGGGAGAACGACGTGCGCGTACTTCCGCGTCGAGTCGTTCAGGAAGATGTCCTGCGACATGAGGAACTCGAGGCCCTCGAGACCTTCCTCGACGTGGCGGGCATTGGGCTCCGTCTGCGCCGGGTTCTCACCGACGAGATAGAGGGCCTTGATGCGCCCGTCGTGGAGCCCCGAGACGATCTGATCGAGGCGATACCCCGGCTTGTCCGGGATCTCGGCGCCCCACACGTCGGCGAACTTGCGCTGGATCTCGGGATCCTCGACCGGCTGGTACCCGGGCAGATACGACGGATTCGCGCCCGAGTCGTTCAGCCCCTGGACGTTGTTCTGGCCGCGCAAGGCGTTCAGGCCCGTCGACTCGTAGCCGAGATGGCCGGTCATGAGCACGAGATTCGAGAGCGACCAGATGTTGTCCACGCCGCACGCGTGCTCGGTGATTCCGAGCGTGTAGAAGATCGCGGCATGGCGCTCGCGTGCGTACTCGCGCGCAGTGGCGCGGATGTCCTCGGCGGGCACGCCGGTGACCTTCTCCGCCTCCTCGGGCGGGTACCGCATGACGATCTCGCGCACGGCGTCGAAGTCGTCCGTGAACCCGCGGATGTACTCCTCGTTCTGGAGGCCCTCGGAGAGGATCGTGTGCATCATCGCGTTCAGCAGCCACACGTCCGTCCCCGGCCGGAGCTGGAGGTGCCGCTTGGCGAGCTTCGTCAGCCAGATCTTGCGCGGGTCGGCGACGACGAGCGTCGCGCCCTTGCGCACGGCCTTCTTGATTCGCAGCGCCAGTACCGGATGGGCCTCTGTCGTGTTCGAGCCGATGACGAAGAGGAAGCGGTCGTTCTCGATCTCCGGGATCGAGTTGGTGCTTGCTCCTCTGCCGAACGACCTGACCAGGCCGTAAAGAGTGGGAGCGTGTCAGGTCGACTCGCAGGAGTGGACGGAGTTCGTCCCGACCACCGCCCGCGCGAGCTTCTGGATGAGGTAGTTCTCCTCGTTCGTCAGACGGGCCGAGGAGAGAAAGCCCACCGCCTGCGAGCCGTGGCGCTCGATGACGCCTCTGAGCCCGTCGGCTGCGACCTGCAGCGCGTGCTCCCAAGTGGTCGCATGGAGCTCGCCGTCCTCACCGCGAACGAGCGGCTGGGTGAGCCGATCCGGATGATGGACGAAGTTGAACGCGAACCGTCCTTTGACGCAGAGGTTCCCCTCGTTCGGCAGGTACTCGTCCTTCGAGGTGACCTTGACGATGTGCTTGGTCTCGGGATCGAGGTTGAGGTCGATCTGGCAGCCGACGCCGCAGAAGGTGCAGGTCGTCCGCACCTGCTCGAGGGCGCGCTCCGGGCGGGCGGTGCCCTCCTCGAACTTCTCGTAGATCGCGCCGGTCGGGCAGACGGACAGGCATCCGCCGCAGAGCTCGCACTCGGTGTCGAGCCAGGAGAGGCCCCACGTGGGGACGATCCGCGAGTGTCCGCCGCGCCCTTCGAGCGAGAGCGCCGAGCACTGCATGACCTCCTGCGTGTAGCGGACGCAGCGGTTGCAGAGGATGCAGGCGTCCGGGTCGTAGCCCATGAGCCGGTTGCGGTCGTCGTACTCCTCGCGCTTGGCGTCCGGGAGGATCAGCGGGGCCTCGGCGCCGAGCTCGTTCGCGAGGTCGAGGAGCTCGTTCGGTCGGCCGCCGGGCGAAGCGTTCAGATGCTCGGAGAGCAGCATCTCGGTCAGCGTCCTCTGGAAGTCCGTGATCGGGCCGTTCGTCGACACGACCATCCCCTCGGCCACGCGGGTGGCGCAGGCGGGCATGGGCCTCGGGGAACCCTCGACGTCGACGACGCACATGCGGCAACCGCCGTACGGGTCGAGCTTCGAGTCGTGGCAGAGCGTCGGGATGAACGTGTCGTGGCGCGCGGCGGCGTGGACGAGCAACTCGCCTTCGGGCGCGCTGACGGCACGGCCGTCGAGCGTGAACTCCACCACGGCGCTCACTGTACCCCGACCCCTTCACCGAGCGGCGCGAAGAGCTCGGGCCACCAGCGCATGGCGTTCCGCACCGGGATGGGCGACGCCTGCCCGAGCCCGCAGATCGACGTCTTCTCCATCGCGAGCAGCCACTCGTCGACCTTCTCGCGCGTCATCGCCGCTTCACCGTGCTCGAGCTCCTCGCAGAGATGGTGGAGCGCCCGGTTCCCGATCCGGCAGGGCGTGCACTTCTGGCACGACTCCTCGGCGAAGAACCGCATCGTCTCGGCGAGGAGGCGGAGTGGGGAATAGGAGGCGGGGAACACCTGGACCGCGGCCGAGCCGACCCCCGCCCCGTACTCGCGGAGCGCGTCGCGCGTGAGCGGCGTGTCGAACGCCTCGGGCGGCAGGATCCCGCTCGCCGCGCCGCCCGGCACGACCGCGCCCACCTCGCCCGCGAATCCGCCCGCGTGCTCCTCTACCAGCTCGCGCGTCGTGATGCCGCTCGGCGCCTCGTAGCACCCGGGCGCGCCGACGGCTCCGGACACGGACCACAGCCGCGTCCCCGACGTGCCTCTCGTACCGAGCGAGGCCCACCAGTCCCCGCCCTTTGGCGAGGATCGCGGGGATGTGTGCCAGCGTCTCGACGTTGTTGATCAGCGTCGGCCGCCCGAGATATCCCACCTGCGCGGGGAACGGAGGCCGGAGCCGCGGCATCGCCCGGCGGCCCTCCATCGACTCGAGCATCGCCGTTTCCTCGCCCGCGATGTACGCGCCCGCTCCGATCACGAGCTCGAGCGAGCGCCCGTCGAGGAGCCCCGCGACCCGGAACTCCTCGATTGCGTCCAGCAGCCGACGCTGCGCTGTCGCGTACTCCTCGCGCAGGTAGATGTATCCCTCTTCGGCCTCGGCGAAGCGCATCGCGATCAAGACGCCCTCGACGAAGAGGTGCGGCCGAAGCTCCATGACGTAGCGGTCCTTGATCGTCCCCGGCTCACCCTCGTCCGCGTTGACGACGACGTAGCGAGGTCCGGGCTCGCGCGAGACCGCCTCCCACTTGACGCCCGTCGGGAACCCGGCGCCGCCGAAGCCGGTGATGCCCGAAGCCTTGAGCTCTCCGATGATCGCGGTCTGTCGCAAGCGAGTCTCGCAGGAGCTCGAGCCCGCCTCGCGCCGCGTAGTCGGCGAGGGTCTCGTCGCGGCGGCCGAGCCCGATCGCCGGGCCGTCGTTCGTCGAATGCGTCACCGCGGGGACGATCTCGTCGCCTCTCGTCTGTACGGGCGCGAGGTCGCAGTGGCCGAGACAGGCGACCTCGATCGCGTCGGGATGTTGCGCGAGCAGATCGCGAGCGCCGAAGCAGTCGCACACGGGCCCCGTGCAGATGCGGTGCGCGTCCGCCGGTACCTGCAGGAACGAATAGAAGGACACGACCTCGTGCACCTCTCCGCGCCGGATGTTCATGTGGTCGGCGAGGGCGTCCGAAAGCTCGGGAGTGATCGGCCCCACTTCTCGCCGGACACGGCCCAGGTTGTCCAGCAGGCGCGTGCGCGCCGTCGGAAGCCGCGGAAGGAGCGCGACGAGCCTCACCGCATCCATCCGTGTGAGTCTACGGACGGGCAGCCAGCGCGGCGTTCCCGTCAAACGGGCGCTCCGAAGCCAAGTTACAGCTTGTAACTATCTGCGAGAACAGCCGAGCTAGCAGGGAGAAACGGGTGGCTCGGGACGCCTGTCAACTTGGCTCTCTGCGTCAGCCGTCAGCGCGTCAGCCGTCGTCGGTCACCGGGCCCGGAGCTTCTTCGCGCGGGAGCGGCGCTTCTTCTCTTCGAGGCGCCGCTCGCGCGCTCCGGCCGTCGGCTTCGTGGGCACCCGCCGCCGCGGGACCGCGAGCGCCGCGCGGAGCTTCTCCACGAGCCGTGCGACTGCGAGCTCGCGGTTCCGTAGCTGGCTCCGCTCGTCCTGCGCGACCGCTCGCAGCACCGGTCCGGCTCGCGCGACGACTCGCCGTTTCTGGACGTCGCCGAGCGCGCCGGATCTCTCGACGTCGAACACCGCCTCGACGCGCGTCGACGACTTCTGAGCATGCTGGCCGCCCGGGCCG
This sequence comes from uncultured Actinomycetes bacterium, assembly GCA_963746435.1. Taxonomy (GTDB): domain Bacteria; phylum Actinomycetota; class Thermoleophilia; order Gaiellales; family Gaiellaceae; genus GMQP-bins7. The sequence continues at coordinate 28,329 of CAVVAZ010000017.1, read as the reverse complement.
CTCGATCGAGAGACCCTGATCTCGACTTCCGAAAGCGGGAGGAGGACAGAGCGCGTGACCCGAATTTCCCGCTCCGGCGCCGGCGAAGCCGGCACCTCCGCTCTTGATTCGCCTCCGTCGAGCCTACGGCTCATAGACTCACGCTCCATGGCCGACATTCTGCTCGACATCGACGGCGTGCTCCACGTATCCGGAGAACCGATCCCCGGCGCCGCGGATGCGGTCGCCGAGCTGCGCAGCGCGGGCCACGGGCTACGGTTCGTGTCGAACAACTCGACGCTGCCCAGCTCCGTGCTCGCGGAAGAGCTTCGAGCGATGGGATTCGCGATCGAGGACTCGGAGCTCCAGACCACGCCTGCCGCGGCGGCGCGCGAGCTCGCGGGAAAGCGCGTTCTCGCGCTGGTCATGGCGGCGGTCGTCCCCGATCTCGGCGCGCTCGAGTTGGTCGGGGATCACGCGGAGGCGGTTCTGATCGGAGGCTGCGACGAGACGCTCGAGCCCAACCAGGTGTTCAGCTACATGAACCTCGCCCGCGCGTTCGCCGAGATCCAGGCGGGTGCTGCCTTCTTCTGTCTCCACAAGAACAAGTGGTGGCAGACGAAGCGTGGCCCGCTCCTCGACGCGGGCGCCTTCGTTGCGGGGCTCGAGTACGCGACGGGAGTCGACGCGACCGTGCTCGGCAAACCCAGCCCGTCGTACTTCGCGGCCGCGCTCGACGCTTTGGACGCCGAACCCGAGCGCACCTGGCTCGTCACGGACGACGTGGAAGAGGACGTCCCGGGCGCGCGCCTCTTCGGGATGCGGACCGCCCTCGTCCGAACCGGCAAGTTCCGCCCCGAAACGCTCGAGCGGGCACAGACCTCGCCGGACATCGTCGTCTCCTCGCTCGCACAGTTCCCGGCTCTGCTCCTGGAGGACTTGACGGGCGGCTGGCAGGCTTGAAGGTCGGAGTCGACATCATCGAGATCGAGCGAATTCGGCGCGCGCTTTCGCGAGACGGCTTCCGCGAGCGGTGCTTCACCGACGCCGAGCGCGCGTACTGCGACTCCCGGCACGACCCCGCGCAGAGCTACGCCGCCCGCTTCGCGGGGAAGGAAGCCGTCGGAAAGGCGCTCGGCTGCGGCATCCGCTTCACCTGGAAAGACGTCGAGATCGTCGGTCGGCCGAAGCCCGGCGTTCGCCTGACCGGCCGGACGGCAGCGTTCGCCGAGAAGGTGAGCGCGGGCGCGATCGACCTCTCGATGACGCACTCGCGGGAGATCGCCGCGGCGATCTGCGTCGTCGCAGCTCGCGAGTAGCCGAGCGCGGCACGTGCTCGATCCCCTGTACACCGCCGCCGAGATGCGCGCCGTGGAGGAGCGCTACCCCGGCTATCCAGACACGATCCCCGAGCTCATGGAGCGTGCGGGCGCGGCTGTCGCGCAAGAGGCGATGCGGTCGTTCCCGGACGCACGCCGCTTCGCCTGCGTCTGCGGCGGCGGCTCGAACGGGGGCGACGGGCGCATCGCTGCTCGCGTGCTGCGCGAGGCCGGACACGAGGCGGAAGAGGCGGACGAGGTGACCGACCTCGAGGGCTATGACGTCGTCGTCGACGCACTCTTCGGCACCGGGTTTCACGGCGAGCCTCGGGCCGAGAGCGCGGAGCTCATACGTCGCATCAACGCCACTTCCGCTCCCGTGGTCTCAGTCGACATCCCGTCGGGCGTCGACGCCTCGACCGGGGAAGTTGCGACAGACGCGGTCGAGGCCGAGCTCACGGTCACTTTCCACGCGCTCAAGGTCGGGCTCACGGTCGCTCCGGGACGCTTCCGCGCCGGCCGCGTCGTCGTCGCCGACATCGGCCTAGAGCACGCCCCGACCGAGCATGCGCGTGCCACGCGCGAGCTGCTCGAGCTCGTACCGCGGCGCTCGCCTCGGGATACGAAGTACACCGCGGGCTCGGTTCTCGTCGTCGGAGGACAGCCGGGAATGACCGGAGCCGTCTGCCTCACCGGACTCGCCGCTCTACGCGCAGACGCAGGCTATGTCACCCTCGCAGTGCCGCACGAGTCGCTTCCTGTCGTCGAATCCGTCGCCCTCGAGCCGGTCAAGATCGGGTGGAGTGAGGACGACGCGGCGGCCGTGATCAGCGAGGCCGCCGAACGGGCAGGCGCCGTCGCGATCGGGCCCGGGCTCGGGCGTGGCGACGGCCGCCGAGCGCTCGTGCGCGCCCTGCTCGAGCGCGTCGACCTGCCAGTGGTCGTCGACGCCGACGGCCTCTTCGGGCTCGAGCCCGTCGAGCGTGCCGCCCCTCTCGTCCTGACGCCACACGCCGGAGAGCTCGCACGGCTGCTCGGCGCGGACTCCGAGTGGGTGGGGGCTCACCGGCTCGAGGCGGCGCGCTCCGCCGCCGAGCGCTTCGGTGCCGTCGTGCTCCTCAAGGGGCCTGACACGATCGTCGTCGCGCCCGGGGAAGGCGCGATCGTCTGCGATCTCGGGCCGCCTGCGCTCGCGACCGCGGGGACGGGGGACGTATTGACCGGAATCGTGGCTTCGTTCCTCGCCAAGGGTGTGGAGCCGCGCCTCGCGGCGGCCGCCGCAGCGGTCGCCCATGCCCGGGCCGCGGAGCTCGCGCCACACCGCGCCGGGCTCGTCGCGAGCGATCTCCTCGAGACGCTCCCGCGGGTGCTCGACGCCTGAAGAGGGTCTCCGGTGGACTGCGGGCCTCGGTAGACGACCTGTGTCTATGACTGTCCGTAGCCGGATCTACGGTCGGTGGCGAATGATCCTTCGGCGGCTCTTCCCTGTCGTTCTCATGCCGCTCGTGGTGCTCGCGCTTCTCATCCCGGCCCCGGCAGCTGCGGCGACGTGTGCATTCGCAGGTTCCACGATGACGATCACGTATGCGGCCAATGACACCGTCACGCTCGCCGTTTCCGGTACGGCGATCACGATGAACGGCGTCGCCTGTGGCGCCGCGACGACGCTCAACACGAACGTCATCGCGACAGCGGGGACGGTAACGGGCAACGAGTCGCTCGTGATCAGCCTCACGGGTGGGCCCTTTGCGCCGGGGCTGACCGCCGGAGACGTCCGGCACCTCCGAGATCGAGCTGCGAGTCGACCTCGGTGCGTTGAATGACGCCGTGATCATCGTCGGGGCGGCGGGCGCGGACGGGTTCGACCTCGGCGCCTTCGGGATCAACCTCAACGGCGACGACGATGCCAGACCTCACGCTCGCCAACGTCGAGTCTTTCGTCGTACAGGCGGGGGGCGGTGACGATCAGGTCTCCGCGCTCGGCGGCGGCGGTACCGGCGGCCCGTTCGCGACGCCGGTTGTCCTGCAGGGCGCCGCAGGCGGTGACGACCTCCAGGGCGGAACCGGCGCGGACGAGATCACCGGCGGCGACGGGGACGACACCCTTGGCGGTGGAGACGGCAACGACATCTTCGAAGGCGGCGAGGGGGTCGACCTCCTGCGCGGGGACGCGGGCAACGACACGATGCGAGGAGGCAACGGGGACGACGTGCTCGGCGGCGAGGACGGGACCGACACGTTGTGGGGCGAGTCTGGCGACGACACGCTCAACGGGGGCGACGGGAACGACGAGATCCGCGGCGGAGACGGCGCCGACCGGATCAATGGAAACGCCACCAACGACCGGCTTCACGGCGATGCCGGCGACGACACGATCAGCGCCGGCGACGGCAGCGACGTGCTCAACGGGTACGACGGTGCGGACACGCTGCTCGGAGGTGACGAGGAGGACAACCTCGACGGAGGCGCCGGAAACGACACACTTTCGGGCGAGACCGGGAACGACGTCGTCGTTGCGGGCGCGGGCGACGACGTGCTGAACGGCGGCGCGGGCGATGACGTCCTCGACGGAGATGCCGGCAACGATGTCGTTCAGGCAGGGAGCGGAAACGACACTGGCCGAGGAGGCGACGGCGACGACGGGCTCGAGGGCGAGGCCGGAGACGACCTGCTCGAAGGCGGTCGCGGCGCGGATCGGGCCGTCGGCAGCGACGGTGCCGACACGCTGAATGGAGGACTCGACGCCGACCTCCTGTCCGGCGGCGATGCGAACGACACCCTGACCGGCGGCTCCGGCAACGATGTCCTCGAGGGCGATGCGGGCAACGACCGCCTCCGTGGTGAGGACGGCGACGACGTGCTCGACGGCGGAATCGGAGTCAGCGTGGGCGACGACCGGGGCGCGGAGGGCGGCGATGACATCCTCGACGGTGGAGTGGGCTCGACACTGCCGACTACTCGGCCGCGACGACTGGCCTCGACGTCGATCTCGCCGCGACGAAGCCGCGCGCCACCGGCGCTGACGGCGTGGATGCCATGTTCGGGATCGAGAACGTCACCGGCGGCAAGGGCGAGGACGACATCCGCGGCAGTTCGGGCGCGAACGTGCTGCGTGGAGGGCCAGGGAAGGACGTCCTGCTCGGTCGAGGCGGAAACGACAGCCTGTTCGGGGACGACGGCAACGATGTGGTCGATGGCGGGGCAGGCGACGACAACGTCGCAGGCGGGCGGGGCACCGATCGCCTCCTCGGCGGGGACGGGAACGACGCGCTCAACGGCGGCGCCGGCAGCGACCGGCTCGACGGGGGGAGAGGCCGCGACGTCCTCGACGGCGGCACGGGGCGCGACACGTGCACGTCGGGCGGGGGCGGAGGCAGCGTCGCGCGTTGCGAGGCAGCGCCGGCACCGGGACCGTAGCGTCCGGCGCACCGCCCTCTACGACATCACCTCCGATTGCAGAGAATGCGCGAGTGGAGCGGTCCAGCTTCACCCTCGACCTCGGTGCGATTCGCCGGAATGCGGCGACGCTCCTGCGTGCGGCCGAAGGCGCGGAGCTCTGGGCGGTCGTGAAAGCGGATGGATACGGGCACGGGGCGGTGGACGTCTCTCGGGCCGCGCTCGCCGCGGGCGCACGCGCCCTGTGCGTGACCACCGTGCAGGAGGCGCTTGCACTCCGCGGCGAGCGTGCACTCGACGACGCGGCGATCCTCGTGCTGGGACCCGTGAACGACCACGACGTGGCCGACGCGCGGTCTGCGAGGCTCCAGCTAGTCGTCGGCGGCGGGCCCGTACCCGAGGACGTTCCCGTTCACCTGAAGCTCGACACCGGAATGGGCCGCTGGGGACTCTCCGAGCTGCCGTCGCCCGGCCGCGACGTCGTCGGGGTCATGAGCCACCTCGCCGCCGCGGAGTCGGATGCCGAGTTCACCGCGCTGCAGATCGACCGCTTCCGCAAGGCCACCGCGGATCTCGACGATGCGCTCGTCCGCCACCTCGCGAACAGCGCTGGGACCCTCCGCTACCCGGGCGCCGCGTTCGACGCCGTGCGCTGCGGTGTCGCTCTGTACGGCATCTCGCCCTTCGGAGCAGACCCCGCGCTCGACGGCCTCGAGCCGGCGCTTCGCTGGGAGTCCTACGTCGCGCTCGTGAAGCTGCTCCAGCCGGGTGAGAGCACCGGTTATGGACGGCGCTACCTCGCGCGCGAGCCGACCTGGATCGGGATCGTTCCCATCGGCTACGCGGACGGCTTCCGCCGGGACCTGACCGGAACGGAGGTGCTCGTCGAAGGAGAGAGGCGACGCGTCGTAGGCACCGTCTCGATGGACGCGATCGCAGTCGAGATCGGCCGCGAGCTCGCCGTCGGCGCTTCGGTCACGCTGATCGGCGACGGCATCCTCGTCGAGGACCACGCGCGCGTCGCGGACACCATCGGGTACGAGATCGCCACCGGGCTCGACACGGGTTCGGGCCGGGCGAGCCGGGTCGTGCGCGATGGATGACCGGCGGGTTCGCGAAATCCTGGACGGAGAAGAGGCCTGGATCGTCGGCGGCGCGGTGCGAGACGCGCTTCTCGGAAGGCCGGTGCTCGACCTCGACGTCGCTTGCCGCGACCCGCGCGCTGTTGCACGCCGCTACGCGGAGCGCTTCGGGGGTGCGCCCTTCCCGCTCTCGGAGCGACACGGTGCCTGGCGCGTCGTCGAAGCGGGACCGGGAGAGACCGTCGACTTCACGCCCCTGCCCGACGACATCGAGGACGACCTGGCCACGCGCGACTTCACCTTCAACGCGATCGCGGTCCCGGTAGGCGGCGGCGACTCCGTGCGACCCCCACGGCGGCCGTGCGGATCTCGAGGCCGGTGTCATTCGGGCGGTGTCGCCGGCGATCTTCGAGTCCGATCCTCTGCGTCTGCTGCGCGCGGTTCGGTTCGAGGACGAGCTCGCGTTTCGCATGGACGAGCGCACCGAAGAGCTCGCTCGGGCGGCGGCAGCGCTCGTCGCCCGCCCGGCGGGAGAGCGAATCCTCGCCGAGCTCCGCCGCCTGTCCTCCGCCGGCTTTCGCCGGCTCCACGAGCTCGGACTGCTCGAGCCACTCGGCGGTTCGCTCGACGGCCCCGTCGACGCAGTGGACGACCCCGACTTCCGGCTCGTCGCCGTCTTCGGGGAGCGGTTGCGGTCTCTGCCGATCTCGAACGAGCTCCGCCGCTACGCGAGGGTGCTGCTGCATGCAGAGCCGCCCGCGGACTCGTCGCCACGCGTGATTCACCGCTTTCGCCGTGCGACGGAGCCCTGGGCGCTCGACGCGCTGTCATTCGTAGGCAGCTCCCAGCTTGCGGGCATCGTGGAGGAGGCCCGGCGCGCCGATCGCACCGAGCCGCTCGTTCGGGGCGACGAGCTCGGGCTCGCGCCCGGACCCGAGATCGGACGTATCCTCGCGGCCATCGACGAGGAACGAGCAGTGGGAACGATCTCGACGCGCGACGAGGCGCTTGCGCTCGCGCGTCGACTCGCGGACGCCGAGGCGCCCCGATGAGCGTGGACTTGCGACTCGCGCTGCAAGAGGAACGGGCGCCGGCGGTCGCAGAGCGAGTCCGCAGGCTGCTCGGCCCCTTCACCGGCTCGGAACGCGCGCTCGACTCGGGCTGTGGAACCGGGGCATTCGCACTGGCGCTCGCTCCGTTCGTGCGGGAGGTGATCGGAGCCGACACGAACCCCGACTTCCTCGAGGCCGCTCGAGGCATCGCCCCGGAGAACGTCAGCTTCGTCGAAGCCGACGCGACGGCTCTCCCCTTCGAGTACGGCGCGTTCGACATCGCCGGGTGCATGCGCTTGCTGCACCACGTCCGCCGTCCCGAGCTCGCCGTCTCCGAGCTTGCGCGGGTGACCCGGCCGGGCGGCCGGATCCTGATCATGGACCAACTCGGCTCGGTCGACCCGCTGCGAAGCATCGAGCAGGACCGCTTCGAGCGGTTACGGGACCCAGGGCACCAGCGGCTGCTCCCGGAGGCCGACATCCGTGGCTTCCTCGAGGCGAACGATCTCGTTCTCGTCGTGTCCGAGGTCGTTCGCGACCGCGTCGATCTCGAGCGCTACCTCGATCTCGCCGGGGTCGCGGAGGAGGATCGCGTGCACGTGCGCGGGCTCGCGCCGGGTGCGTCCTACGACGTCGAGCTCGGCTGGTACGTCGCCCGCAAGTCCGGCCCGTAGCAGTCGCGTCAGTCCTGGACGCCCGCCCGATAGCCGAAGCGGCCCGACAGGCGCGCGACGACACCCGGAACGAGGGTCTGGGCGATCGAGACGAGGCGGTAGGGGAACCAGGGGATCGTGAGCTCGCGCTTTCCGTTCTCCACGGCCCGCACGATCGCTTTCGCCACGTCGGGGGAGTCGATGACGAACCGCCGCATGAGCGGGTTGCCGAGAGTCGTGCGAGGGCGGAATCCCTCGGTCTCGACGAATCCGGGCAGCACCGAGTGCACCTGGATGCCGTCGCCACGGACGGTCGCGGCGAGCGATCTCGAAAACGCGAGCTGCGCGTGCTTCGCCGCCGCGTACGGACCAGCGGGTGCGAAGGCGATCGTCCCCGCCACGGAGACGACGTTGACCACGTGTGCGCCCCCGGCAGCCGCCGCCGCTCTCAGGCCAGGCAGGTATGCACGTGAGCACCACACTCCGCCGAGGTAGTTCGTCTCCAGCACGCGCTCGATCGTCTCCGGCTCGGTCGAGACGAACGTCCCGCGCCCCGGCACCCCGGCGTTGTTGACGAGCAGCGCGATGTGTGGGTGACGCTCGAGAACCCGCGCGGCGACCTGGTCGACCTGAGCTCGATCCCTCACGTCGCAGACCTCCCATTCGCCGCCGATCTCCTGCGCGATCCGCTCGAGCCGGTCCTGCCGCCGCGCGAGCAGCACGCAACGCCAGCCGCGGCGGGCGAGCTCTCGCGCCGTCGCCTCGCCGATGCCGGACGACGCCCCGGTGACGACCGCTACCCGCCCGTTGCCCATCGACGGGTGACCCTATCCGTTTAGGGTTGCGGCGTGGCCGGCCGATTCGAGGGGAAGCAGGCGCTCGTGTTGGGTGTCGCCAACAAGCGCTCGATCGCCTGGGCGATCGCTAGGCGGCTCGCCGACGAGGGCGCGCAGCTCGCGTTCACCTACCAGGGCGAGCGGATCGAGAAGAGCGTCCGCGAGCTCGCCGAGACCGTCTCGAGCCCGCTCGTGACCGAGTGCGACGTCCGGTCGGACGATGACGTCGCGCGCGTCTTCTCCGAGGTCGGGGATGCCTTCGGCGGCGGGCTCGACATCCTCGTCCACTCCGTCGCGTTCGCCGCGGCGGAGGACCTCGAAGGGCGCTTCACCGACACGCCGCGAGACCGCTTCTGGCTCGCCGTCGACGTCAGCGCGTACTCGCTCGTCGCCTGCGCGCGGGCGGCAGAGCCGCTCATGGAAGCGCGCGGAGGTGGGTCGATCCTCACGATGACCTACCTCGGTGGCGAGCGCGCGGTGCCGCACTACAACGTCATGGGCGTCGCCAAGTCCGCGCTCGACGCCTCCGTTCGCTACCTCGCCTGGGATCTGGGCGAGAAGAACATCACGCGTGAACGCGATCTCGGCGGGGCCGGTGCGCACGCTGGCGGCTCGCTCGATCGCGGGCTTCACGACGATGGAGGCGCTCGTCGAGGAGCGCGCGCCCCTGCACCGCCACATCGACGCCGACGACGTCGGCGCGGCCGCCGCGTACCTCCTCTCCGAGGAGGCGCGCAACGTCACCGCGACGACGCTCTACGTCGACTCCGGGTACCACTCGATGGGCATGTAGAGAAGGACACTGGGCTCAGCGCGCAGAGGCGAGCCCTGCCTCGTCGTCCGCCTTCGGTAGAGCGTGGAGCAACGGATCGTCCCCGGTCACGTCGGCGTGCGCGTTGCGCGTCCGTGCTCGAAACGTCGAGCGAGCTCGAATCCGTAGAACCCCGCGGCCGAGAGCGCAGTTTCCGCCGTTGTCGCCGCAATCTGCTCGCGCAACGATCGGCTTGCGAATCGAGAGTTCGGCCAGGAGACCAGCATGAAGACTGCCGCTGTAAAGACATTTCCTTGACTCATCGTCCACTGAGAAAACGCGAGGAAGCTGGAATGGCGGCGAGCCGGATGAACGTGCTCATCGCCGGCGGGGGCGTGGCCGCGCTCGAGGCTGCGCTTGCGCTACGGGCGCTGGCCGAGGATCGCGTAAGCGTCGAGCTTCTCGCCCCCGATCCGCACTTCTGGTACCGGCCGCTCGCGGTGGCCGAGCCCTTTGCGCTCGGCGAAGTGCGGCATTTCGAGCTCTCGAAGCTGGCGGCGGATGCCGGCGCGAGCTTCACCCTCGGGAAGCTCGACTCCGTCGACGCGTCGCGTCGCGTCGCGTACACGTCCCCGGGTGGAGCCGTTTCGTACGCCACCCTGCTCATTGCGTGCGGCGCCGTGCCGAAGCCGGTGGTCGACGGCGCAATCACGTTCCGTGGGCCGGCGGACACCGCGAAGATCGAGAATCTGCTCGCGGAGATCGAGGCGGGGGACGTGAGGCGGGTCGTCTTTGCGGTGCCCGCGGGGGCGGTCTGGAGCCTTCCTGCCTACGAGCTCGCGCTGATGACCGCAGCCTGGGCGGCCGAGCGCGGCCTCACCGGAGTCGAAGTCGGCCTGGTCACGCCCGAGGACGAGCCGCTGCAGCTCTTCGGGCGCGAGGCGAGCGGCGCCGTGCGTGCATTGCTCGACGAGCGGGGAATCGCCCTCCATGCGCGCGCGTATCCCGCTGAGGCTCGTCCAGGCGAGCTGCTCCTCGTCGCCGACGGAATCGTCGTGGCCGACCGCGTCGTCGCTCTCCCGCGCCTCCAGGGTCCACGCATCGGCGGAGTCCCGCAGACGTTCGAGGGATTCATTCCAGTCGATCTGCACGGACGGGTCACCGGCATGACCGACGTCTATGCGGCGGGGGACATCACGACCTTCCCCGTGAAGCAGGGAGGCATCGCGGCGCAACAGGCCGAAGCCGCGGCCGAGGCGATCGCAGCTGCAGCCGGCGTCGATCTGACCGCGCGCCCCTTCCGGCCCGTCTTGCGCGGGCTGCTCCTGACGGGCGGAGAGCCGCGCTACCTTCGCGGTGACCTCGCTGGCGAGTGACGACGCCTCGCAGGCGAGCCCAGAGCCGCTCTGGTGGCCGCCCGCGAAGATCGTCGGCCGCCACCTCGCTCCCTTTCTCGCGAAGATTGCAGGCACCCCAGAGGCGACGACGCCAACTCCGGACTTGGGTGTACCTGTAGAGGTGGAGCTCGACGTAAACCCGGCGGAGAGCAAACGCGACCGTTTTTTCGAGGCCGCTGTCGACGAAGCCCTCCGGGACTCGGATGTGGCGAGGGTCGGCGACGTCATGTCCACCGATCCGTTGGTCGTCGCGCCCGAGGACACGCTCGGCGAGGTCGCCGAGCGAATGAGCGGGAGCGATGTCGGATCGGTCCTCGTTGCAGAGTACGGCCGGCTGATCGGAATCCTCACCTCGCGCGACATGCTCCGGGCGGTCGCCGGCCGCGTGCACTCGAGCGAGGCCCGCGCTCGCCAGTGGATGACCGCCGAGCCGATCGCTGTCTCAGCCACGACGACGCTCGAGGCGGCAGCGATCCTCATGACGGAGCACCACATCCATCACCTGCCGGTGATCGAGGGCGAGCGGCCGGTGGGGATGGTCGGCATGCGGGACGTCGTGCGCTCGCGCTCCTCCGAGTTTCTCAGTGGAATCGGGCTCGGCTTCTAGCCTGGCGAGCCGAGATTCACATTCCGGTTCGGTAGTTCTCCGCATGCCGTCGGTGTTCTTCTCCCGATGGCGAGGTCGTCTCCATCGCCGAGGCTGCTCACAAGACATGAATACATCCATCCGGGAGGTTGGAACGATGAAAGGCACAAGGTTCTGGGAGATCGGCGGATTCATCGCCGGCGGCGTACTGATCGTCTTCGGCGTCGTGGCGATCATCCTCGGCGTGACCGGGTTCACAACGACCCGAGACGCGATCAGGGACGAAGGCATCACTTTCGGCACGGCGGATGACCCGGCCGTGGCGAAGCACGCCAGCAAGTGGGCAGGCGAGCAGGTCACGACCGGTGACCAGGCACGTGCCTTCGCGAAGGTCATGCGGGAGCACACGCTCGAGAGCACGGGTGGCCTGACGTATGCGCAGATGGGTCGCTTCCAGTCGGCGGCCAAGCCCGACGATCCTGCCGGCACGAGCGACGAGGCAGCCGCCGCGAAGGACGAGAGCGGACAGCCGGTCGCGAACGGAGCCCGCAACATCTGGGTCACCGAGACGGCATTGACGACGGCGCTCAACGTGAGCTACATGGCCGAGCGTTTGTCGATCTTCGGCCTTGTCGTCGGAGCGGCACTTCTGCTCACTGGCATCGGGCTCGTGATCCTCGCGTTCGCGGTCTTCGGCCGGCGCGAGCGGGCCACGGAGGCGGTCAGGGTGACCGCACCCACGGCAATCGCCACAGGCTGATCCGGGAAAAGACGGGAGGTCCCGAATCGAGCAGAGCTCCGACCTCCCGGAGCAGTGAGGAGAGGCGGCGAGAGCCGCCTCTCCTCATTGAGCGCCTGAGCATGGCTGTTCCGTAGTTGCCCGCAGATCGAATCGGTTTCTCCCCGGACGCTGCCGGGACGAGCGCGCAGCACGATTACGCCATGGCGGGCCAGCCCAGGCAGATACTCGTCGGCTTCGACGGCTCGGAGGCATCGCAGCGCGCCCTCGACGCCGCGGCCGATCTCGTGGGGTACGGCTCGAGCCTCGCGGTCGTTCACGTCCGCCGGGCCGGCTCACCGGCAGATCGAACCGTCGATCTCGCCCGGGAGCATCTTCTCCACCGCCACCTCACGGCTCGCTACCTGGAGCCGTTGCGGCCATCCGGCGGAGGAGATCGTCGACGCCGCCCGGGCGGTCAGCGCCGACCTCGTCGTCGTCGGGAGCAGAAACGCGCTCGAAAGCGTGCTCGGCTCCGTCAGCGCGAGTGTCGTTCGCAGCGCGCCATGCGACGTGCTCGTCGTGCGCTAAGCGTCGTGCGCTAGGCCTCGCCAGACTTCGCCCGCCGTGGACGCACTCATCGTCTTTGCTGCTGCACTCGCCACCGCTCTTGCGACGGGGCTTGGAGCGCTGCCGTTCCTGCTCGTCCGCCGGCCGGAACGGAAGTGGCTCGGGCTTGCAAACGCGCTCGCCTCGGGCTTCATGATCGGCGCGAGCGTGGGGCTCGCCTACGAGGGCGCGGGCTACGGGTCCGGACGCATGATCCTGGGCGCGCTCGCCGGGGCGGTCTTCATCGCGCTGACGAGCCGAGCGCTCGGCCGCGACCGCGAGCTCCACCTCGGGGCACTCCAGGGCGCCGATGCGCGCCGGGCGCTGCTGATCGTCGGCGTGATGACGGTGCATTCGTTCTCGGAAGGAGTCGGCGTCGGCGTCGCGTTCGGCGGCGACGAGGCGCTCGGCGTCTTCATCGCGATCGCGATCGCGGTGCACAACATTCCGGAAGGGCTCGCGATCAGCCTCGTGCTCGTGCCACGCGGGTCCTCCGTGCCGACAGCGGCGGCCTGGAGTGTCTTCACGAGCCTGCCGCAGCCGCTGATGGCGGTACCCGCGTTCGTCTTCGTGGAGACGTTTGGCCGGTTCCTGCCCGTCGGCCTGGGATTCGCGGCCGGCGCGATGCTGTGGCTTGTACTCCGGGAGCTTTTGCCGGAGGCGTTCCGCGAGGCTCGGCCTGTGACCGTCACCGCGACGGTCGTGGCGTCCGCCGCGGCGATGATCGTGTTTCAGCTCGTCGTGCTCTGACGCTGTGCGGAAAACCCGCAGCTGGGTTGGGGCCGTGCCCGGATGCTGCCGCGAGGGCCTGTTCTCTAGCCTCCGAGCGACTAACGAACTGCGTTCTCGAGGAGGAGCCATATGGCCAGCTATACCGCGCGCTACCCGCACAGGTCGACCAAGCCCGAGAAGGAATCGGGCGCGCTGCTCAAGATCGTCGCGCTGTTTCTCGGAATCGCGGTCAGCGTGCTGATCGTTCTCGCCGTCGTGCTGATGCAGGCGGCCGACGAGGCTCGGGACGAGGCGAAGGCCGCGACGGCAACACTGCCGGCGGGGGCGCAGCAGCAAGACCACTCCGCCTCGAGCAGCGCCGTAAGCCTGCCGCTGCAGAGCTTCGCGGGTAAGACGGGTGAGAATGCCGAAGCGCTTGCGGAGGCGCATGTGGCAACGAACGCCACGCTCCCTCCTGTTCCCGCCGGCGAGCTCGTCAAGGTGCAGATGACCCTGAAGGACATGGTCGTCGAGGTGGCGCCCGGGGTGAGGTACAAGACCTGGGCCTTCGACGGTCACGGCGCGCCAGGCCCGATCGTCCACGTCCGCGAGGGACAGACGGTCGAGATGACGCTCACGAACGGCGGTGCGATTCCGCACTCGATCGACTTCCACGCGGCCAGGATCGCCCCGAACGTCGCCTTCCGAGACGTCGCCCCCGGAGACTCGTTCACCTTCCGGTTCAAGGCCGGAGACCCCGGCGTCTACATGTATCACTGCGGCACCAAGCCGGTGCTCGCGCACATCGCGAACGGCATGTACGGCGCGATTGTCGTCGACCCGGCGGCGCCTCTCCCGCGGGCCGACAAGGAGTACGTGCTCGTGGCCAGCGAGTGGTACCTGAACGGTGACGGCGTGACGGAGCCCGCGTCGCTCGACCTGGCCAAGGCGCGAGCGATCATGCCCGACTGGACGACGTTCAACGGCTACGCGAACCAGTACGTCACGCACCCGCTGACCGCCGATCCGGGCGAGACCGTTCGCTTCTACGTGGTCGCGGCAGGCCCGACGCTCGCCACGGACTTCCACGTCGTCGGCACGATCTTCGACCGGGCCTGGGTCAACGGGGACATGACGCAGTACCAGCAGGGCGTCCAAACCGTGGGCGTGCCCGCCGGCGGGGGCGCCGTGTTCGACGTGAAGATCGACGAGCCGGGCCTCTATCCCTTCGTCTCGCATGCCTTCGCACACGTAGACCTCGGCCAGGTCGGTCTGCTGAAGGTCGGCAACCCCAAGGCGGCGACGACCCACTGACGGAAGAGCGTTTCTCTCTCGCATTGCGGAAGCTGCGGCGCGCCGCAGCTTCCGCTGCTCCGTAGTTTCCGCGCGACGCAATCAGCGCCGGCACGGATGGCCTCGGCAAGCCGCGCGGCGAGGATGAATCGATTCCATCGAAAGGAGGATCCGATGAGCGAGACGCTCGTGAAGGAAGCGCCGGTCGCTATCGGGACGGAGACCATGAAGGCCGCCGTCGTACATGCGTTCGACCTACCGCTCGGCATCGAGCAGGTGGCCAAGCCGATTGCCGGACGGGGAGAGATCGTCGTCCGCATCGAGGCCTCGGGCCTCTGCCACACGGACATCCACGCAGCTCACGGCGAGTGGCCGGTCAAGCCGGCTCCGCCCTTCATTCCCGGCCACGAGGGCGTCGGGATCGTCGAGAGCACGGGACCCGGGGTGACCGAGGTCGCCGTCGGCGACCGCGTCGCCGTCCCATGGCTCGGTTACGCCTGCGGCACCTGCGACTACTGCGTCTCCGGGTGGGAGACGCTGTGCCACGAGCAACGGAACACGGGCTACTCGGTCGATGGCGGCTTCGCCGAGTTCGTGTTGGCGAACGCCCGCTACGTCGTCAGGGTCCCGGAGGGCATCGACCCTGCGGAGGCAGCTCCGCTCACCTGCGCCGGGGTCACGACCTACAAGGCGGTCAAGGTGTCCGGTGCAAAGCCGTCCGACCTGGTGGCCGTGTTCGGTATCGGCGGGCTAGGGCACCTGGCCCTCCAGTACGCGCGAATCGCCGGGGCGAGGGTCGTCGCAGTCGATATCTCCGAGGACAAGCTCGAGCTCGCACGGGAGCTCGGCGCGGAGTTCACGGTCAACGCTGCGACGACCGATCCGGCCGCCGAGATCCAGCTGCTGGGCGGCGCCGACGCGGCGATCGCGCTGGCGGCGGCACCGAAGCCGTTCGAGCAGGCATACCGCTCGCTCCGACGAGGCGGCACGCTCGTGTTCGTCGGGCTGCCGGCGGAGAACCACGTCGAGCTGCCGATCTTCGAGACCGTTCTGAACGGGATCACCGTCGTCGGCTCGATCGTCGGGACGCGGCTCGACCTGCGCGAGGTGTTCGAGCTCCATGCCGCCGGGAAGACCCGAGTGATCTTCGAAGAGCGGCCGCTCGAGCAGGTCAACGAGGCGATCGAGGAGGTCGAGCGAGGCGACGTTCAAGCGCGTGTCGTCCTCCGGCCGTAGTCTCGGCTCTCGTCGACGCCAGCGGAGGCGGCATCTCTGCCGCCTCCGCTGGCGACTGACACGATGAGCACCGTGACGGAGAGAGACGAGAGCCGCGACGTCATCCTTCGGGACGGGAGCACGCTTCGGCTCCGGCCGCCGGGTCGGGACGACGCCGAGTCCCTGCTCGCCTTTTACGAGGGCCTCTCCGAGCGCAGCCTCTATCTTCGCTTCCACGGCATCCCGTCGCTCAAGCCCGAGCTGGTGACGCCGCTGCTCGACCCGGACTGGCACGAGCGGGGTGTGCTCATGGGGGCGCTCGCCGAAGACGGCGCCGAGCGCGTGGTCGCCGTCGCCAACTATGTCCGGCTGCGTGACTCGGATCTCGCCGAGGCGGCGTTCACCGTCGCCGACGAGCACCAAGGCCGCGGCATCGGCACGCGTCTGCTCGAGCAGCTCGCGGAGCGCGCGGCGGCGGTGGGGATCGAGCGGTTCGTCGCCGAGGTGATGGCGGACAACCGCAACATGCTCGGGGTCTTCGAGGCAGCAGGATTCGAGCTGGCGAGGGAGCTCGACGGCGGCGAGATCGAGGTGCAATTCCCGATCGCGTCCACCGAGACCTACCGCGAGCGCGTCGCAGACCGGGACCACACGGCGGTGACCGCGTCGTTGCAGCCGTTCTTCGCACCGTCGAGCGTGGCCGTGATCGGGGCCTCCCGGCGGCGTGGCTCGATCGGGGGCGAGCTGTTCAGGAACATCCTCTCCGGCGACTTCGTAGGGGCGGCGTATCCGGTGAACAGGGACGGCGAGCCGGTGGCAGGCGTGCGTGCGTACACCTCGGTCGAGGAGATCCCGGACGCTGTCGATCTGGCCGTGATCTCGCTCCCTGCGGCAGCCGTGCTCGGAGCCGCCGAACAGGCTCTGCGCAGGGGCGTTCGCGCGCTCGTCGTGATCTCCGCCGGGTTCGCGGAGGTCGGGAGCGAGGGAGCCGCGCGCCAGGAGGAGCTCCTGGCGCTGGTCCGGGCACACGGTGCACGCCTGATCGGACCGAACTGCCTAGGCATCGCCTCCGCCGCTCCCAGCCTGAATGCCACCTTCGCAGCCCGATCGGCGCCGAGCGGCAACATCGGCTTCTCGTCGCAAAGCGGCGCCCTCGGCCTCGCCCTCCTGGAGGCTGCCGAGGCTCGCGGTCTCGGCCTCTCGGCCTTCGTCTCGATCGGGAACAAGGCCGATGTCTCGTCCAACGACCTGCTCGAGTGGTGGGAGGAGGACGAGGCGACCAAGCTGATCCTCCTCTACGTGGAGTCGTTCGGGAACCCGCGCAGGTTCGGGCGGCTGGCGCGTCGCGTCGCTCGGAGCAAGCCCATCCTGGCTTTGAAGAGCGGGACGACGGCGAGTGGGCAACGAGCGGCGAGCTCGCACACAGCTGCGCTCGCGGGCTCCGAGGCTGCGGTCAATGCCCTCTTCCATCAGGCGGGCGTGATCCGGGCCTCCTCCCTCGAAGAGCTGATCGACGTCGCCGCGCTGCTCTCGTGCCAGCCCGAGCCGAAGGGTCGCCGGGTCGCGATTCTCACGAATGCAGGCGGGCTCGGGATCCTCTGCGCCGATGCGTGCGAGGCGGCAGGGCTCGAGCTGCCGGAGCTGACAGGCGATACGCGCGCCGGGCTCGCGCGGCTTCTCTCGCCCGAGGCCAGCCTGACGAATCCGGTCGACATGCTCGGCGGAGCCACGGCCGCGACCTACGCCGAGGCGCTTCCCGTGCTGCTCGCAGATCCGCAGATCGACTCCGTCGTCGCTCTCTTCGTCCCGACCGTGACGGCAACGGCCGAACAGGTGGCCGAGACGCTCGAGCAGGCGGCCACGGATGCTCTCGCGGAGAAGCCGGTGCTCGCCGTCGTCATGTCTGCCGCGGGCATCCCGGCTGGGCTGCGCCGCGCAGACGGGCGGGTGGCCGCGTTCTTCTACCCGGAGTCGGCGGCTCGTGCGCTCGGCCGCGCGGCCGAGCGAGCCGAATGGTTGCGCCGCCCGCACGGCACGGTTCCCGATCTCGACGGGATCGATCGCGAGGCGGCGGAGCGGGTTGTCGACCGGGCTCTGGGCGCGCGGGGCGACGTGTGGCTCGATCCGGCCGAGGTCCGCGAGCTCTTGCTCGCGTACGGCCTGCCTCTCGTCGCAGAGCAGGGTGCGGCGACGCCGGACGAGGCGGCAGTCGCCGCACGCGCGCTCGGGTTCCCCGTCGTTGTCAAGACCGCCGTGGCCGGAGCGCACAAGACGGAGCTGGGAGGTGTCGCGCTCGACCTCGGCGACGAGGATGCCGTTCGCGAGGCGACGAAGCGGATGGGCGGGCCGGTGATCGTCCAGCGCATGGTGCGCGGCGGCGCCGAGCTACTCGCAGGCGTCGTCCAGGACCCGGTCTTCGGCCCGCTCGTTGCATTCGGCCCCGGCGGGGTGCTCGCCGAGCTGATCGGCCACGCCACCTTCCGGATCGCGCCGCTGACGGACGTGGACGCCGAGGAGCTCGTTACCAGTGACAAAGCCGGGCGTCTTGTCCGCGGGTTCCGGGGCGCGGAGGCTGCAGACGCCGCCGCGCTCGCCGACCTCATGCTGCGACTCGCCCGTCTCGGCGAAGAGCTGCCTGCTGTGGCGGAAATGGATCTCAATCCGGTCTTGGCGCTGCGCGACGGCTGTGTCGTGGTCGACGCCCGCGTCCGAGTCCGGGGCCGGGAGCGGGCGACACGCGCGAAGACCTGGTAGCTCCGCCGGCCGGGTCAGCGACGAGACGGACTTCGTCCCGCCACCACATGACAAGGATCCAGGCCAAATCGACGACAGCGGAGGTGAGATATGAAACGCCCGCACTTCAGCGACGACGAAGCCCGCTCGGTCGGTGAGCGGCTGGGCATCGAGTGGTCGTCGAGCCCGTTCGACCTGGAGCAGTTCCGGGCGGGGATGGACGTCGAGCTCGAGCATGGAACGCGCGACTCGGACACCGACGTCACGGGCGACGACCCGGTTCTACCGGGAAGATCGCACTGGCGCACCTACGCGAGCTCCCCGACTACTACACGCGCCTTGCTCGCATGGAGAGCGAGGGCGAGGCAGGTCGGGGAGGCCGGGGCGGTGTCTAAATGCCGATGCGGACAATCCGCAAGAGGATCCGCGGGGTACCGATGGCCGTCGCCCTCGGCGGCGTCGACGTACTGGCCTTCTCAGGTGGAGTCGGCGAGAACCGCGCCGATGTACGGCAGGCGATCGCAGACCGCGCTGGCTTCCTCGGTGAGATACGCATCGAGGTCGTTCAGGCCCGCGAAGACGTCGTCGTAGCACAGGCAGTGCGAGCGCTGCTGGCGGATCGGTAGCCACGCCGGCGAGTCAGTAGTTCGCCACACGCCAATCGGCGAGCGGCCGGATGCCGCAGCGAGCTGAGTGCAGCACGATCGGAACGTATCGACCCGGACGGAAGGAGAAACGCGATGAAACGGTTTGTGATCGCAACCGACGGCTCGTCTTCGGCCGACCAGGCAGTGGCATTCGGACTCGACCTCGCCGCCGAGCAGAACGCCGAGGCAGTCATTGTCCACGTTACTCCGGCCCTGGACATCGTTCCGATGGCCGGATTCGGCATGCCGGCGGCGCAGCCGCACGAGCTGAGCGCCTCAGAGCAGTCCGCGATCACGGACGCTGCGACGCGCGCCGCAGAGCACGGAGTCCGCGTGCAGACCGAGCTACTGATCGGCAACCCGGTCGACGAGATCGTCGCCTACGCGGACTCGATCGACGCCGACCTCATCGTCGTCGGATCGCGCGGGCACGGAGCGGTCGCGAGCGCGCTCCTCGGCAGCGTCTCGCAGGGAGTGCTCCACGAGGCGCGTCGTCCGGTACTCGTCTTCAGGCAGGCGCGGACGCGCGTCCACGAACCGGCGCCTGCTGTGGGCTAGCCCCGAGGAAACGTCCTGACAAGAAGGAGGCACATCCGTTGACAGTGATCTGGTTCATCGTCTGGCTGATCTCGAATGTCGTCGGCGACAACGAGTCCCTTACCGTCGATCCCGTGAACTGGTGGGCGGGGACGCTGATTTTGGTCGTCGCTCTCGACCTCGGCAGGCAGCACGCGCCACCACTCGGCAGAACGCCGCGAGGCGAGTGATCCGAGGGGCCGCTGTGTCCGAACGAGTCTTCACATCCGCAGGCCTTGATGCGTTACCCCCGGTCGAGATGGCCCGCAGGGCCGAGCAGGTGGGCGTCGTCAAGGCGGGCATGTCCACGGCCGAACATGTTGCGCTCGCCGTGCTCGCCGGGGCCTTCATCGCACTCGGCGCGATCTTCGCCACGACGGTAACCGCGGGGGGTGGCGACGTCCCGTTCGGAGTCCTGCGCCTTCTCGGCGGCCTCGCATTCTCACTCGGCCTGATCCTCGTCATCGTTGCCGGCGCGGAGCTCTTCACAGGCAACAACCTCATCGTGATGGCATGGGCGAGCCGCCGCGTGCGAACGAGCCAGGTCGTCCGCAACTGGGCGATCGTCTACCTCGGGAACTTCGCGGGCGCTTTGACGACCGCCGGGATTCTCTACATCGGGAAGCAGTACGAGTTCGGCGAGGGCGCGATCGGTGTCCAGGCACTTTCGATCGCCGCCTCGAAGACGAATCTCGGTTTCGTCCAGGCAATCGCGCTCGGGGCGTTCTGCAACGGTCTGGTCTGTCTCGCCGTATGGCTCTGCTACAGCGCGCGATCGACGACCGACAAGATCCTCTCGATCGTCCCACCCATCGCCGCATTCGTCGCGGCGGGCTTCGAGCACAGCGTGGCCAACATGTTCTTCATCCCGATGGGGTTGCTCGTGAAGAGCGACGAAGCATTCGTGGCGGCGCAGGGGGACGGTGTTCCCGACCTCTCGAATCTGACGTGGGAGCGGTTTTTCGGAACTAACCTCGTTCCGGTCACCATCGGGAACATCGTGGGAGGAACCCTGATGGTGGGCGCGATTTACTGGTTCGTGTACCTCCGGGAAACCGGCGGGGAGCCTTCGGCCGAGCAACAGCCGTCGGACGAGGCCTGAGACTGGTGCGCGGCTCCTAGCGGCGCGCGACGACGAGCCCGGCCTGCCAGCCTGGAGCGCGCCCGCCCGCGGGCGGGCGGATCGACTCGGTGTCGAGGCCGCTGCGGGCGACCAGCCACGAGATCATCGAGTTCGAGTTCCACATCTCGCCCGCGCGGAGCTCGTCGCGACCCCAGACGGGCCTCGGCACATCGGGCACGAGGTCGAGCACTCGCCGCGCACAGCTCGGGTCGTCCGTCAGTCGCCGCGGGCTCTCGACCGCCTCGCTCGACATCCGGGATGACGCCGTCGCGCCAGCGGCGCACCTCGTACCGGAAGATCCGGAAGCGACCCGCCCAGCGGCTTCCGACCGCACCTTCGGCGACGACGCCGCGCTCCCCGCCGTTTCGGTCGCGGACGGGCGCCTGCTCGATCACGAACCGCCCCTCCGGCACGCGCACCTCGAGCGCCGAGTGGTAGAGGTCGCAGCGGCGGCCGCCGCTCGAGCCGCGCTGCCACCGCCTCGAAGACCCGTCCGTTGAGGCGCACCGAGTGGCCGCCCGCGCCGAGCGGGAGCCAGTAGAGGTCGACGGAGGTGTCGGGTCGCGAGTCGGTCATGCAGCCACCCTCGGTCCTCGGTTCAAGCCTCGAGCAGTCCCTCCGCGAGCGCGTAGCGGACGAGCTCCGCGCGGCTCGAGAGCCGCAGCTTCTGCATGATGTGCGCCCGGTGCGTCTCGGCCGTGCGAACCGAGATGTAGAGCATCTTCGCGATCTCCTGGTTCGTGTGGCCGAGCGCGAGCAGGCGCAGCACCTCGCGCTCGCGGTCGGACAGCGGATCCTCCTCGGCTCGCCGCCGCTCCTCCGCCTCGGCCTGGACGAGCCTCGCTCCCAGGGCCGGGTGGACGTAACGCTCGCCGGCGGCGACCGCGCGGACCGCGTCCACCACCTCGGTGTCCGCGGCTTCCTTGAGCACGTAGCCGCTCGCGCCGGCCTCGAACGCCTCGCGCAGGTAGCGCGGATCGTCCTGCATCGACAGCACCAGCACCTTCGTCTCGGACGCGCTCTGCAGGAGCGCGGGAATGCCCTCGATCCCGCTCTTCCCGGGCATGCACGACGTCCATGAGCACGACGTCGGGCTTGTGCTCGATCGCCTCGAAGACCGCCCGCTCGGCGTCCGCCGCCTCGCCGACCGCCTCGATGTCGGGCTCGGCGTCGAGCACGCGCCGCAGGCCGCTGCGGACGACGGCGTGGTCGTCGACGATCGAGCACGCGGATCGTCACCGGAGCGGCACCTCGGCGACGAGCGTCGTGCCGGCGCCGGCCGCCGACTCGATCCGCAGCCGCCCGCCGACGAGCCCGACCCGCTCCCGCATGCCCGACGAGCCCGAGCCCGTCGTCCGCGGCTCGCACCGGGTCGAAGCCCGAGCCGTCGTCCTCGACGACTGCGGCCACGCGTCCGTCCTGTCGGCGTGAGCAGGATGCTGACCCGTCCCGCGCCGGCGTGCTTGACGATGTTCGTCAGCGCCTCCTGGATGATCCGGTAGAGCGCCGTCTCGACCTCGCTCGGCAGCCGCTCCTCGCCGAGCTGCGCCTCGAGGTCGACCTGCGATGCCCGTCTGCTCGCGGAACGTCTCCGCGAGCCGCTCGAGCGCCGGGACGAGCCCGAAGTCGTCGAGCGCCGACGGGCGCAGCTCGACCGCGAGCCGGCGGACGTCCTGGAGCGTCGAGACGACGAGCTCGCGGAGCGACGCCGACGGCGGCACGTCGTCCTCGGAGCCGCGCTGCTGCTCGAGCGGCTTCAGCCCGAGCAGGATCGACGTCAGCGCCTGCCCGGTCTCGTCGTGGAGCTCGCGCGCGAGCCGCTTCCGCTCGAGCTCCTGCGCCTCGACGACGCGCCGCACGGCGTCGCGGCTGACCCGCTCGCGAGAGGTCGACGGCGACCGCCGCGCGGGCCGCCAGCGTCTCGGCCAGCCGCAGATCGTCGTCGCTGAAGCGCGGGCAGCGGCCCGGCCTTGTCGTGCGCGATGACGACGCCGATCGCCCGCCCCGGGCGACCAGCGGGACGAAGAGGGCCGAGTGGACTCCGAGCCGCCGCGCCGCCTGCTGGTCGATCTCCGGGTCCTCGAGCACCGAGTCGACGCGCTCGCTGCGGCCGCGCTCGAGCACGCGGCCGGCCTTCGAGCGTCGCGAACTCGAGCTCGCATGCCGACGACGCCGTACGCTGCGCCTCGCCCTCGGCGGCGGCGACACGGAGCGCGTCGCCCGTCGGGCAGCGCGATCAGCACGAGCCGGGCGTCGACGAGCTCCCGCAGCCGGCGCGCGACGAGAGCGAGGAGCGGCTCGAGCTCGAGCTCCGACGCGAGCGCGTCGCCGATCTCGTTCAGCGACTCGAGCTGCCGCAGCCAGCGCGTGGACGACTCGTACAGGCGCGCGTTCTCGATCGCGACCGCCGCCTGGGCCGCGAGCAGCTGCGTCAGCTCCTCGTCCTCCTCGGTGAAGTCCTCGCCGCCCTCCTTCTCGGTCAGGTACAGGTTCCCGTACGCGACGCCGCGCAGGACGATCGGCACGCCGAGGAAGGTCTGTCATCGGCGGGTGGTGGCGCGGGAAGCCGACCGAGCGCGGATCGTCCGCGAGGTCGTGCAGTCGCAGCGGCCTGGCTTCGCGGATCAGGACGCCGAGGATGCCGCGCCCGCGCGGAAGGTCACCGATCGCCGCGTGCGTCTCCGCGTCGATCCCGGTGGTCAGGAAGCGCTCGAGCGCCTGCCCGGACCTGTCGATCACCCCGAGCGCCGCGTACCGGGCGCCGGTCAGCTCGCGCCGCCGTCTCGACGATCCGCTGCAGGAGCGCGTCGAGCGAGAGCTCCGAGGTCAGCGCGATGCCGGCGTCGACGAGGACGCGCAGGCGGTCGAGTGCGGTCGGCTGGCTCATCGGTTCGTTGACTGCTCGGGCCGCGTCAGCGTAGTCGGGTAGCGGCTGTTCCGCGTTGGAGCACCGTGCCGTCTGTGAGCGTCAACCCGCGCCCGGCTTGGAGGCCGGGCGCGCGCTGCTTATCCTCTGACCGTGGTCGGGCAAGCCCTCGAAGGCTTGACGTGCCCGTCGTGCGGTCATCCCAACCGCAGCGGGCGGAGGTTCTGCGCGGAATGCGGCGGCCCGCTCGCGGTCTCGTGCGCAGCCTGCGGTGCCGCGAACGAGCCGGGGGAGCGCTTCTGCGGCGACTGCGGGAGCCCCCTCGGCGCGACGCGGCGGCGCGGCGCGAGGTGCCCGCTGCCGGGGTGGGGATCGAGCGCCGCCTCGTCTCGGTCCTCTTCGCCGACCTCGTCGGGCTTCACGGCACTCGCCGAGCAGCGCGACGCCGAGGACGTGCGCGAGCTCCTGTCGCGCTACTTCGAGCTGCCGACACTCGTCGAGCGCTACGGCGGCAAGATCGAGAAGTTCATCGGCGACGCGGTCATGGCGGTCTGGGGCACGCCGACGGCTCGCGAGGACGACGCCGAGCGCGCGGTCCGCGCGGCGCTCGAGCTCGTCGCCGCGGTCGCCGCGCTCGGCACGGAGATCGGCGCTGCCCGCGCTCGCGGCGCGCGCGGCGGTCCTCACCGGCGAGGCCGCGGTCACGCTCGGAGCGCGGGGTCAGGGCATGGTGGCGGGCGATCTCGTCAACACTGCCTCCCGGTCCAGTCGGCCGCGCAGCCCGGCACGGTCCTCGTTGGCGCCGCGACCCGGCGGGCGACGGAAGCGGCCATCGCCTATGTAGATGCGGGACAGCACGAGCTGAAGGGAAAGGCGGAGCCGGTGCCGTTCTGGCAGGCACTACGCGTCACGGCCGGGCGGGGTGGTGGCCTCGAGTCGAACACGCTCGATCCGCCGTTCGTCGGCCGGGACCGGAGCTTCACCTCTGAAGGAGCTCTTCCACGCGATGCGGACGAGCGGAAGGCGCACCTCGTCTCCATCGTCGGGATTGCCGGCATCGGGAAGTCGCGCCTTGCCTGGGAGCTCTACAAGTATCTGGACGGCGTCGCGGAGACGTGTACTGGCATCGAGGTCGCTGCCTCGCCTATGGCGAGGGCGTGTCGTATTGGGCCCTCGCCGAGATGGTGCGCATGCGCGCCGGGATCGCGGAAGGCGAGGAGCCGGAGTCGGCGCCGCGCAAGCTCCGAGCCACGCTCGAGGTTACGTCGCGGACGGCGACGAGCGGGACGTGGATCGAGCCGCGGCTCGCGCACCTGCTTGCGCTGGACGAGTCACGAGCCGGGAGCGAGCGACCTTTTCGCAGGCTGGCGGCTGTTCTTCGAGCGGCTCACCGAACAGGGCCCGGTCGTCGCTCGTCTTCGAGGACATGCAGTGGGCCGACGCGCGCTCTGCTGGAGTTTGTCGACTACCTGCTCGACTGGTCGCGCAACCATCCGCTCTTCGTCGTCGCGCTGGCGCGCCCGGAGCTGGCCGAGCGGCACCCGATTGGGCGAGCGGGCACGCGGAGCTCGACGAACCTCGCTCGAGCCGCTCTCGGACGACGCGATGGAGGCGCTGCTCGACGGCGTCGTCCCGGGCTCCCCGACGAGCTCCGGCGGCAGATGCTCGACCGCGCCGAGGGCGTCCCGCTCTACGCGGTCGAGACGGTCCGGATGCTGCTCGACCGCGGCTTGCTCGAGCAGCGATGGCGGCGGCTACCGGCCGGCGGGGCCGATCGACGCGCTCGAGGTGCCCGAGACGCTCCACGCGCTGGTCGCCGCCCGCCTCGATGGCCTCGCTGCCAGACGAGCGGCAACTTGCTCCAGGACGCCTCCGTGCTGGGCAAGACGTTCGCGCGGGGCACGCTGGCCGCGGTCGCGAGCATCCCGCGAGGCCGAGGTCGACCGCGTGCTGACCGCTCTCGTGCGCAAGGAGATCCTGTCGCTCCAGGCGGATCCGCGCTCGCCCGAGCGCGGGCAGTACGGGTTCCTCCAGGATCTGCTCCGCCAGGTCGCCTACGAGACGATGTCTCGCGGCGAGCGCAAGGCTCGGCATCTCGCGGCGGCGGCTCAGCTCGAGGGGGAGTGGGTCGGCGGCGAGGAGGAGACCGTCGAGATCGTCGCTTTCCACTACCGCACGGCGCTGGAGCTCGATGCGGACGCGCCCGACGCGGCCGAGGTCGGAAAGAAGGCACGAACGACACTCCTCAAGGCCGGCGAGCGAGCGGCGGCTCTCGCCGGGAACGAGAGTGCCCAGCGGTACTTCGAACAGGCGCTCGAGCTTGCCGACAACCCGCTGGAACGGGCTGAGCTGCACGAGCGTGCGGGCCGGATGGCGAGGCTGGGCAGGCGGGCGCCAGACGCGCGAACGCACTTCGAGCGGGCGATCGCCACGTTCGAGGAGATCGGTCTCACCCATCCCGCGGCCCGGGTCACCGCCCAGCTCGGCTTACTCATCTGGCAGGAGGAGGGAGACATCGAGGGGGCGATCGTCGTCATGGAGCGGGCGCTCTCGGTGCTCGTCGACGAGGAGCACGACGCCGATCTCGCCATGCTCGCGGTCCATCTCGCCCGGCCGCTCTTCTTCAGTGGACGGCTGGACGATGCGCTCGCGCGGACCGAGCTCGCGCTCGAGATCGGGGAGGCATTGCGGCTGCCCGAGGTGATCTCCCACGGGCTCAACACGAAGAGCCTGATCCTGTCGGCACGGGGCCGGCACGAGGAAGCGGAGCTGCTCATGCGCCACTCGCTCGAGACCGCGCTTGCACACGAGCTATCCGAAGCGGCGGTGAGGGCGTACAACAATCTCATCGCAACGGTCTACGGGAGGGACCGGTACCGCGAGGCCCTCGACCTGAGCCGGGCCGGGGCGGAGTTGGCGCGGAAGGTCGGGGATCGCGGAGGCGAGTCCGGGATGCGTCGCTGGGGCTGCGGAGTCCTCCTCGAACTGGGAGAGTGGGACGAGGCGCTCGCCGCAGAGGCGCAGATCGATGACGAAGACGTCTGGGGGCAGCTCCTCCTGGCGGGGCTCTACCTGGAGCGGGGGGAGCGCGAGGAGGTTGTCCGGCGCATGTCGACCGTCAGGGACGTCATCGACCTCAACGAGGTCCAGAATCGTGTAGGACTCCGCGTGTTCGAGGCGCAGGTGTTCCTGGCCGACGGAAGGCCACGCGAGGCGTTGGCCGCGGCAGGGGAGGTGCTCGCTGAACGGGCGGCGGCCGAAAGCTCGGTTCTCGTTTGGGGTACCGCGCTCGTTCCCGCGCTCGATGGGGCGTTCGCCGTCGGCGACGACGCGAAGGTCGACGAGCTCCTGGCGATCATCGATGAGCTGCCACCAGGCGAGCTGACCCCGTTCCTGCGTGCGGTCAGCGCCCGCTTCAGCGCGCGCCGCGCGGCGCTTCGCGATGAATCGGAGATTGCGAGCGCCGGGTTTCTCGCCGCCCGCCGGATCTTCGAGGAGATCGAGAAGCCCTTCGACCTCGCCGTCGTCCGCCTCGAGCACGCCGAATGGCTGGCCGCCGAGGGGCGCCCGGGGGAGGCCGAGCCGCTCCTCGAAGAAGCTCGCGCGATCCTCGAGCGCCTCCGCGCGACGCCGTGGGTCGAACGGGCGCGCGCCGTCGGCGCCGGCCAGCCCGCCGGTGTGAAGTAGGCTCGGTACGGATAACCGCACCTCGACCCGCCTGTCGCCCGCCTTCCGGACGAAGTTCTCGCTCGGCAAGCTCTCGAGTGCCATCGTCGATCGAGAGAACGGAGATACCCGATGACCGCACCCGCCCCCGAATCGAACCTGAGCCAGCTTCTCGAGACGGTCGTGACCATGCGCGAAGGTGCGGACTCGCCCGGGAGTCTCGCCGTGCTCGAAGCGACGATGTGCCCCGACGAGATGTCGCCGCTCCACGTCCACGAGGAGGATGAGGCGTTCCACGTTCTAGAGGGAAGCATCGTCCTGTACACGGGCGACACCCGTGTGCGCCTCGAAGCGGGCGATGCTTATCTCGCCCCGAAGGGCGTGCCGCATGCCCATCGGGCCGACGGCGAGGACGCCCGTTATCTGTCGGTGACGTTCGTGCGCTCGGTTAGCCGGTACGAGGACTTCCTACGGGCGGTCGCCCCCGAAGCGGCTGGAGCGGACCCCGCCGTCGAGAGTGCAGCGGCTGTCGCTGCGCTCGCTGCGGTCAACGGTATCGCCGTCCTCGGCCCTCCCGGAACGCTCCCGTAGCTTGGGGACGGTTTCGGCCCATCGCATCCAGGGAACAACCGAGGCATGTTGAAGTGGCGCTACGCGCTTCTCGGCTGGCTGGTCTGGAAGATCGGTAAGCGCCGAGCCCGGCGCAAGCTACACGTCTAGCGGCTCGACGATGCCGTCCCTCAACCACTGGCCCCGCCTGCTTGTTCGGGCCGGAAAGGGCGCGGTCGCCGACGAGGTGCCGATGCTCGCGTCCGCGCTCGCGTTCAGCGCGTTTCTCGCCATACCCGCCACGTTGCTCCTCGTGGTCGGCGTCTTCTCGCTGGTCGCCGAACCGAGCCTGATCAGCGATCTCATGGAGAAGTTCGGCACAGTCGTGCCGGCGGAGGCGGTGACCCTCGTCGAGGACAGCCTCCTCCAGCTCGAGCAGCAGCCGTCCGCCGGTTTCGCGATGACCGCGGTGGGCTTCGTGCTCGCGCTCTGGACGACCACCGGCGCGATGACCACGTTCATGACCGCGATCAATCGCGCTCACGGAACCGAGGACAGGCGAGGGTTCGTCA
>CAVVAZ010000016.1:0-88824 GCA_963746435.1 uncultured Actinomycetes bacterium | reverse complement strand
GCTCGGCAAGCTCCACCACCAGGGAGTGCGGCTCGAGCCCGAGGCGCTCGACCCGTACTCGCCCGCGGAAGGAGACGAGTGAACCGCGACATCGACGAGTCGAGCGAGAACGTCCTCTCGGACTGGTCGAGGAGAATCGCGGCCGGGGAAGCCGACCCGGAGCCCGCAGCCGCCGACGAGGTCGAGCCGGGCACCGACCACGAGCGTCTCCAGGAGGAGGAGGCAGACGTCTGGGGCGCCTCGGCCGCGCAGCGCGGAAGTCTCGGAAGCCGACGAGCTCGAGTTGACGGACGAGCCCGACGAGGTCGACGCGGCGCCTATGTCCGTCGAGCCGTCGCACGAGCACGCGATCGGCGAGCTCGAGATCCCGGACGGATACGCCGTCCTCGAAGGCGAGGCCGACGGCGCGCGACGCGCGGTCGGCGTGGTCGTCGCCCGCTTCAACGGAGGAGTAACGTCGCGGCTGCTCGAGCGGGCTCTTGCGGAGCTCGACGAGGCCGGTGTCCCCCGTGACGCGATCACGGTCATGGTCGTCCCCGGTGCGTTCGAGCTCCCGCTTGCGGCGACCGCGCTCGCGAAGACGCGCCGATTCGCATGCATCGTCGCACTGGGCTGCGTCATTCGCGGCGACACGCCGCACTTCGACTATGTCGCGGGCGAGGCGGCCAGCGGTCTCCAGCTCGCGGCGCTCGAGACCGGTGTCCCGGTCTCCTTCGGCCTCCTCACGCTCGACCGGGTCGAGCAGGCCGACCCGCGGATCCAGAAGGCTGCCGAAGCCGTCCGTACCGCGCTCGAGATGGCCGACGTCTTCTCGCACCTCCGCGCCGCTGCCTCGCGCTGACGCTCCGTGTGGCCCAGGATCACGAAGTGCTTTCGGTAGACTGCTCGGCCGCATGTCGAAGGTCTGCGCCATCTGCGGGAAGAAGCCCGGTTTCGGCAACCACCGAAGCCACTCGATGGTCGCCACGAGGCGGCGCTTCAACCCCAACCTCCAGCGCGTTCGGGTGATGCTCGGGGGACGCGCGACCCGTGCGTACGTGTGCACGCGCTGCCTCAAAGCCGGCAAGGTAGAGAAAGCTCTCTGACGCGTCCGGCTCGCGTCGGCGGGCGTGACGGACTTTAAGCTCGCGGCGATGGAGCTCGAAGCGGTACGACGGCTCGCTCGCGCGGCGCTCCAGAACCTCGAGGCGCACCGGCAGCGCATCGACGACCTGAACGTCTATCCGGTGCCGGACGGCGACACCGGAACGAATCTCGCGCTCACCGTGCGCTCCGCCGTCGAAGCGCTCGAGGCGTCCACCGCGGAAGGAAGCGCGGCCGTCGCGAAGGAGCTCTCGCGCGCAGCCCTGCTCGGCGCGCGAGGCAACTCCGGAGTCATCTTCTCGCAGGTCGCGCGGGGCTTCGCCGACGTCCTCGGCGAGACGGACGCCCCGACAGCCGCCGATCTCGCCCGCGCGTTCCGGGCGGGCAGCGACGCCGCGTACCGAGCGGTCAAGAATCCCGTCGAGGGAACGATGCTGACGGTGATCCGCGAGATGGCCGAGGAGGGCGAGACGACCCGAGCACGCGGAGCTCTCGCCCGCCGAGCTTCCTCCGAACGGTGGTCATCCCCGCGGCGACGACGCACTCGCGCGGACGCCGGAGATGCTCGACGTGCTGCGCGAAGCGGGCGTCGTCGACGCGGGCGGAGCGGGGCTCGTCGAGATCGTTCGCGGGCTCGCGCTCGCAACGGCGGGTGAGCCGATACCGGAGGTGCGCTCGGAGACGGCACCGCTCGGACTCGAGGCGATCCACCTGGAGCTCTCCAGGTATCGGTACTGCACCGGCTTCGTCGTGGAGGGTGACGGGCTCGACCTCAAGGGTCTCGAGAGCTCGCTCGAGCGGCTCGGCGATTCACTTCTCGTGGTGGGCGACGAATCGGCGATCAAGGTGCACGTGCACACGGACGATCCGGGCGCCGCCCTGTCGGTCGGGACGGTCATGGGGGTGATCGGGAGGGTCGAGATCGCCGACATGCATGCACAGACCTTCGAGCGCGAAGGGCGCTTGCTGGGCGCCCCCGGCG
Source organism: uncultured Actinomycetes bacterium (assembly GCA_963746435.1). GTDB lineage: Bacteria > Actinomycetota > Thermoleophilia > Gaiellales > Gaiellaceae > GMQP-bins7. The sequence continues at coordinate 86,759 of CAVVAZ010000016.1, read as the reverse complement.
CGTCCGTGGCCACGCTCGAGACCGGTGTCGTCGCGGTCTGCCAGGGCGAAGGAAACCGGCGGCTCTTCAAGGAGTCTCGGCGCGACGACCGTCATCGAAGGAGGTCAGACGATGAACCCCTCGGCGGCCGAGATCGTCGAGGCGATCGACGCGACGCCTGCCGCCGAGGTCATCGTTCTCCCGAACAACTCGAACGTCATCTCCACGGCGGAGCAGGCGATCGCGCTCGCCTCGCGGCCTGCACGGGTGGTTCCCTCGCGCTCGGTGCAAGCCGGGCTTCGCAGCGATCGTTCGCTTCCTCTCCACGAGCTCCCCCGACGAGAACGAGGCGGCCATGCTCGACGCGCTCGCCTCGGCGGTCACCGGCGAGGTGACCGTTGCCTCACGCGACACGACTCTCGACGGCGTTTCCATTCGCAAGGGCGCGTACCTCGGACTGGTCGACGGCACCGCCGTCACTTCGGACGAGGACCTCGATACGGTCGCCGTCGAGGTCGTCGCGCGCCTGCTGAACGACGGTCGCGCTTGGCTGGGCGTTCTCGTGGGAGCGGATGCGCCGCCCACGGACAACTTGATCGAGACGATTCGTAGCGCGCATCCCGGAGTCGACGTCGAGCGCTACGACGGGGATCAACCCCACTACCCGTTGCTCATGGTCGCGGAGTGACGAGAGCGTGGACGAGCCCATCCGCGTGCTGCTCGTCGAGGACAACGAGGTCTATCGGGAGTCGCTCGAGTTCCTGCTGCAGCGCCGAGGCGACGTCCTCGTGGTCGGGGCGATCTCCATGGGTTCCTCGGCCGCTGCCGCGTGTGCCGAGCTAGAGGTGGACGTCGCGGTGATCGACTATAGGCTCCCGGACATCGATGGCGCCGCCGCAGCCGAAGAGATCTTCGAGCGCTGCCCGGGGGCTGCGGTCGTCTTCCTGAGCGCGTCGGCGGGACCCGAGGAGCGTGAGGCGGCAAGACTCGCCGGCGTCGCTCTCGTCAGGAAGGACGAGGGTGTCGAGGCGCTCGCCGCGGCCGTCGGGGACGCGGTGGGAAGGACGGCATGAACCTGACCACCGAGAACACGGCGATCGTCCTCGACTCGACGTCGGACTACCCGGAGGCGCCCGCGCGGTTCCCGAACATGCGCTTCGTTCCGCTGTACGTGCGCTTCGGCGACGAGACCCACCGCGACTACGTCGAGCTGGGGCCGGCCGAGTTCTACGGGAAGCTCCGCACCTCGCCCGTCCTGCCCGCGACGTCGCAGCCGACACCGGAGGACTTCATCGCCGCCTACGAGGACCTAAGCGCGTACGAGCGCGTCTACTCGCTGCACGTCTCGTCGAAGCTGTCCGGCACGTTCCAGAGCGCAGCGATCGCCGCCCAGGAGATCGGCGGCGACAAGGTCCGGGTCGTCGACTCGCTCACCGCGTCACTGGCGATCGCGATGCTCGCCCACGCAATCCAACGCCGGCTCGCGCGCGGCACGACGGACGACGAGATCGACGCCCTCGTCGAGCGGTTCCATCGCGACTGCGAGGTCGTCTTCACCCTCGAGACGCTCGAGTACCTCCAGCGCGGCGGGCGCATCGGCCGCGCCGCCGCTCTCGCCGGATCGCTCCTCAAGGTCAGGCCGATTCTCGCCGTCCAGGACGGCGAGGTGGTCGCAGTCGCACGGGTGCGCGGGCGGGAGAAGGCCATCTCGGAGTTCGAGCGGCGCTTCGTCGCGGCGACGGAGGATCGCGCCGGGCTCCGCGTCGCGATAGCGCACGCGGACGCGCCCGAATGGGTCGGGACGCTGAGCGAGCTCGTCTGGCGCGTCCGTCCGAAGGCCGAGATCGAGTTCACTGCGACCCTGGGCGCAGTCGTCAGCACGCACACCGGCCCCGGCGCCGTCGGCTTCTTCTGGTTTCAGGACGACTAGCCAGCCAGATCCTGCAGTGCGAATCGAGATCGTCTTCGAGTCGCACGCCACGAGCACGCATAACGAGGCGGGGATCGCGACCGGGTGGCTCGAGGGACAGCTCTCGGAGGTAGGGAAGCGGCAAGCGCTCGAGCTCGGTGAACGGAGATGCGACAGCGGCGTCGCTGCCGTGTACACGTCCGATCTCGCTCGTGCGGTCGAGACTGCGGAGATCGCTTTCGGCAGCTCCGGCATCCCGATCCACCGCGATTGGCGCCTGCGTGAGTGCAACTACGGCCACCTCAACGGGGGTCCGGCGTCGCGCGTGGGAGAGACAAAGCTCCAGCACATCGTCGAGCCCTTTCCGGGTGGCGAGAGCTATCGACAGGTGGTCGAGCGGGTCGGGGCGTTCCTCGACGACCTGCCACGCACGCTCGACCATCGGCGGATCGTCGTCGTCGGGCACTCCGCCACGCGTTGGGCCATCGAGCATCTCCTGACGGGAGCGCCGCTCGAGCAGCTCGTAGGGGAGCAATTCGAGTGGCGACCCGGGTGGGAGTACGTGCTTTCGAAGCCCTGACGGTCAGAGCTGCGGCCCCGCCGGACCGGGACCTATAGTGGTCTTCGGTGAAGGGGACGAGAGCTCCAGTGCGGCTCCATGCCGGCTTCGCCGGCCTGGACCAGCCTGAGGAGTGGCCACCTCCCTCGAGCGCGCCTCGCCCGTCTCGGCTCGAGGTTCCCGTCGAGACGCTCCAGGGTGTCGGGCCTGCGGTTGCTCGGCGGCTTGCCGGGGTCGGCATCGAGCGCGTAGGTGACCTCCTCTTCGAGCGCCCTCGACGATACGAGGAGCCCGTTCCGACGAAGCGGATCTCCGACCTCTTCGGCGACCAGGAAGCCGCGATCGAGGGCGTTGTCCGCTCGGCGTCGAGCCGGCGCCGGGGGCGACTGCAGATTCTCACCGCGAAGATCGCCGACGACACGGGCGAGATCAAGGCGACCTGGTTCAACCAGCCCTGGCTCGAGAAGCGACTGCAGCCCGGAGTCGAAATCCGGCTTCGGGGGCGTCCGAACCGCTACGGCTTCGCCGTCTCCTCCTACGACCTCGAAGGAGAGGTCGAGACCGCAGACTTCGCGCCCGTCTATCCCGCGAGCGAAGACCTGTCCCAGAAGAAGCTCCGCGAGCTGCGCGGCCAAGTCCTCGACCTCGTGCGGGCCGCGGGCGATTCGCTTCCCGCGGAGCTGCGCGCGCGCGAGCGGCTTCCGCTGCACGGTGATGCACTCCTTTCCGTCCACCGGCCGCGATCGCTCGCCGAGGCCGAGGCCGGCCGCCTACGACTCGCTTTCGACGAGCTGCTCGTTCTTCGTCTCGCTCTCGCGCGCTCTGCGGCCGAGCGGGAGCAGGCGTCCGCCGTTGCGTTCGACGCTGCCGGCGACCTGCTTGCCGCGTACCGGTCGTCTCTCCCGTTCACATTGACACGCGATCAAGAGCGCTCGATCGCGGAGATCGACGGCGACCTGGCCCGCTCCGACCCCGATGCACCGGCTCCTTCAGGGCGACGTCGGCTCCGGAAAGACGGTCGTCGCGCTGTACGCCCTCCTGCGGGCAGTGGAGACCGGGCGGCAAGCGGCGCTGATGGCGCCGACCGAGACGCTCGCCGAGCAGCACTTCCTGACGATCGACGAGCTTTGCGGACAGCTCGGGATCAGGGTGTCGCTGCTCACGAGCTCGGTCCGCGCGCGCGAGCACGCGGCGGTGCGACAGCTGATCGCGTCCGGCGATTCGCTTCTCGTCGTCGGTACGCACGCGCTCATCCAGAAGGAGGTCGAGTTCCGCGACCTCGCCGTCGTCGTCGTCGACGAGCAGCACCGCTTCGGCGTGGGGCAGCGCAGCGCGCTCGCCGAGGGCCGCAGCCCGCACGTCCTGCACATGACGGCGACGCCGATCCCGCGCACGCTCGCCCTGACCGTGTACGGCGACCTCGACGTCAGCGAGCTCGCCGTTCTTCCCGCGAACCGAAAGCGGGTGATCACGCGCTGGATCCCAGAGGAACGCGCGTCAGAGGCGTACACGCGACTGACACGGCTCCTGAACGACGGTCGGCAGGCGTACGTGGTATGTCCCCTGATCGAGCAGTCGGAGACGACCCGCGCTCGCGCCGCGGAGCACGAGGCCGAGCGGCTGCGAAAGCGCGAGCTCCGTGACTTCCGAGTCGGGTGTCTCCACGGGAAGCTCCGGCCGGCGGAGCGGCGTGAGCTGATGGCCCGCTTCAAGGCACGCGACCTCGACGTCCTCGTCGCGACCACCGTGATCGAGGTGGGCGTCGACGTCCCGAACTCGACGGTGATGATCGTGCAAGAGGCCGACCGGTTCGGGCTCGCCCAGCTCCACCAGCTACGAGGGCGTGTCGGGCGCGGGGCGGAGCAGTCCTACTGCCTGCTCGTCTCGAGGCCGCGCGAGGAGCTGACCGAGAGCGCGGTCGAGCGTCTCGAGGCGATGATCGAGACGACGGACGGCTTCGAGCTCGCGGAGCGCGACCTCGAGATCCGTGGCGAAGGCCAGCTTCTCGGCGCCCGGCAATCCGGATTCTCGGACCTGCGCTTCGTCCGCCTGCGGCATGACCAGTCACTCCTCGAGCGCGCACGCGACGCTGCGGCGACAGTCGAGGACGAAGGGCTGCTCGCGGACGCAGTCGACCGCCTGCTCGGCGAGTCCGAGTATCTCGGCGAGTCGTAGCGAGGTTCGGAAAGCCGCACTGTTCGAGTAGGGCCTTCACCATCGTCAGGTCCGTCACGGGATGCGACTCTGGGCGCATGCTCCTCGACTCGAACCATCTCGGGTGCCGACGCGGTCTCGTCAGCATCGGCCCGCTCGAGACCGGCGACCGCCAGGCCGTGCTCGAAGTCTTCGACGGCCTCTCCGAGCGCTCGCGGCGACTCCGGTTTCACGGGCCGAAACCGCGTCTATTGGAAAAGGACCTCGACGAGCTGGTTCAGGTGGGTTGCTGCGGACGCGGGGCGGTCGCGGCAGTCGATCTCGTATCCGGGGAGATCGTGGGCATCGCACGGTTCGTGCGGAGCGAGGGCGACCAGCGATCGGCCGAGGTGGCCTTCGAGGTCGTGGACCGCTGTCAGGGAAGCGGTGTCGGGCGGAGACTGCTCGACGAGCTACGGTCGCTCGCGTTGGACGACGGCATCGCGCGCTTCTCCGCGTCCGTCGTGCCGGGCAACGAATCGGCGCTCGCGCTGCTGCGCGGAGCCGGACGAGTAGTCGAGTCGACGTACGTCGAAGGCGCGTACGAGCTCGTGGTCGAGCTCGACGCGCTTCCGCAGGCGGCGTAGCCTACGCCGACTCCCTCTCTGCGAATGTTCGCGACGTGCGAATCGTCGCCGGCTCGCGCAAGGGCCACCGAATCTCGGCGCCGCGTGGAACGGTCACGCGCCCCACGGGCGACCGCGTGCGCGAATCGGCGTTCCAGCTCATCGGGCCGGTAGACGGCGCGGCGGTGCTCGATCTCTTCGCCGGCTCGGGTGCGATGGGGCTCGAGGCGCTTTCCCGCGGGGCCGCGCGCGTCGTCTTCGTGGAGGAGGACCGAGGAGCATGCCGTGTCATCGCGCAGAACCTCGAGAAGCTCCGGTTGACCGGCGCAGTGGTGCTCTGCCGTGACGTCGTCGACGCGCTCCGTGAAGAACGGGCCAGAGGACATCGCTTCGACCTCGTGCTCGTCGACGCTCCCTACGACGAGTGGACGGACTATGCGACGCTCCTCGCGGAGCTCCTCCCCGACGTGCTCGGAGACGGAGCGCTCGTCGTCGTGGAGACCGCCTCGCGGACCGAGCCGGAGCTTCCCCTCGACCTCGTCACGACGCGCCGCTACGGTTCCGCACGGATTTCGGTCTTCTCCAGATGATCTCTGCACTCTGCCCCGGTAGCTACGACCCCGTAACGAACGGGCACGTCGACGTGATCCGGCGTGCGGCCGCGATCTTCGACCGGGTCGTCGTCGGGGTCGTCCAGAACCCGCAGCACAAAGCGCCGCTCTTCTCGGTCGAGGAACGGGTCGCCTTCCTCGAGCAGGCGCTGGCCGACGTCTCCAATGTCGTCGTCGACGTCTTCTCGGAGCTCGTCGTGGAGTTCGCCCGCAAGCACGACGCCAAGACGATGGTGAAGGGTCTTCGAGTCATCTCGGACTTCGAGTGGGAGTTCCAGATGAACCACCTGAACCGGGTGCTCGCGCCGGAGATCGAGACGGTGTATGTGATGGCGAGCCCGCAGTACAGCTTCGTCTCCTCGAGCGGGGTCAAAGAGATCGCATCGTTCGGCGGGAAGGTCGACGAGCTCGTGCCGGAGGCGGTCGCGCGCCGCTTCGCGGAGCTCTACCCCGACGGTCGCCCCGGCGCCCCCGTCTCACCCCAGGAGTAGGGAGGGTTGGTAACCGCAGTGCTGGGGCTCTCTCGCGCACAGGGGCAGAGGCCCGTCTCACCCCACGAGTAGACTTCCCGCCCTATGGACGTACTCGTGCTCATCGACAAGCTGGACGACCTCGTGCACAACGCGAAGGCGGTGCCGCTCACGGATCAAGTGCGCCTCGATCGCGAGGAAATCTACGAGATCCTCGATCAGATGCGCGCGACGATCCCGGAGGAGATCAAGCAGGCTCGCTGGATCGTCAAGGAGCGGCAGGAGATGCTCGCCGAGGCCAAGCGCGAGTGCGACCGCATCATCCAGGAGGCCCGTGAGCAGGCAATTCGCGACGCGTCGCAGACCGAGATCGTCCGGCTCGCCGAGAAGCAGGCCGACGACATCGTGGACGACGCCAAGCGAACGGCCCGCGAGACGAGGCTCGAGATGGAGGACTGGGCCGACAGCATCCTCTCGACCCTCGAGGTGAACCTCGACAAGTTCCTGCACGCGGTCAAGCGCGGGCGCGAGCGACTGCAGGAGCGGTCGCAGGAGACCGTCATCGCGGGTATCGGGCCCGAGCTGCTCGACGCCGAAGAGCTCGACCGCTTCTCGAGCTAGCGGCGCTGCTCAGGCGGCGACGCGGGTACTCGCAAGCTCGCGGCACACGGTCGTCGCGGTCTCGATGAATGCCTCGGTCGCCGGGCTGCGGTGGCGGTCGCGATGCCAGACGAGCCCGATGACTCGCGCCGGAACGCGGCCCGCGAGCTCGATGACCACGGTGCTCTCGTCGTCTTCGTCCACGGTCAGAAGCGGAGCCACGCTGACGCCGACGCCTGCGCCCACGAGTCCCTGCACCGTGCCGTTGTTGTCGGAGCGGAACACGACGTTGGGCGCGCGTCCCGAGGAAGCCAGCTGGGTCTCCACACCGTCCATCGCACGGCACTTGTTGAAGCCGACGAGCGGCTGCAGCGCGATCTCCTTCATCGTCGGCGGCCGCTTCAGGGCTGCGAGCGGCGAGCCCGCGGGTACGACGAGAACGTATGGATCGCGGAGCAGCTCCAGCTCCTCGAGTGGCCGTCGCTCGACCGGAAGCGTCATGAACGTGAGGTCCAGTGCTCCGCGCTCGACGAGCTCGAGCAACTCGTCCTCCTCCGCGTGCTCCTGGAGCACGACCTCGACGCGAGGATGCTCCTGACCGAAGCGGCGGAGCAGCGTGGGAAGCACGCGCGCACCCACGCTCTGGAACGTGCCCACGCGAAGTCGTCCCGCGTCGCCGGCCTCGAGCGCCTCCATGTCCGCCTTTGCGGCGAACAGCCTGGCCTCGATCGCCTCGACGTGCCGCAGGAGGATGCGACCGGCCTCGGTCAGCGAGATCGGGCGCGGGCCACCGGGGCGGTCGATCAGACGCAGGCCGACGACGCGCTCGAGCGTCGCGATCTGCTGCGAGATCGCGGACTGCGTATACCCGAGCCGTCCGGCGGCGCGACCGAAGGAACCCTCGTCCGCGATCGCCTTGAGCGCGATGAGATGCCGCAGGTCGAGTCCCAGCCAGCGATCAGGTTCCATGATCGAAAAGAAGAATAGCCTCAGGTTGGCTAATCGAGGCCGACGAGACCTCGCTGGCGCGGAGCCACAAGGTCGGTGCGGAGCTACGCTCCGCGCGTGACGCCTTTCGACCTCCGCCGACTCCGCCTGCGTCCCGGCGAGCTTCAACTCGAGCAGCTCGAGCTCGAGCCCGAGCCATTTCATCTGGGTGGCCAGCGCTACGAGCCCGTGCCGGCGACGGTACCCGCTGAGCTCGAGATCTCACAGGCGACCGGCGCCATGGTGTTCGACCTTCGATTTCGGACGCGGCTTACGGGGCCGTGCATGCGCTGCCTCGGCCATGCCGAGGTCTCGATCGACGTCTCCGCGAGGGAGGTGCACGATCGTGACGAGGCGAGCGACGAGGAGCTCCGCTCGGACTACGTCACGAGCGACCGGCTCGACGTCAGCGCGTGGGCTCGTGACGGAATCGCACTCGAGTTGCCGGATCAGATCCTCTGCAGCCCGGACTGCGCGGGACTCTGCCCGGTCTGCGGCAAGGATCTCAACGTCGAGCCTCACGAGCATGCAGAGCGCGAAGCGGATCCGCGCTGGGCCGCGCTCGAGGAGTTGCGGGAGCGGCTTTGAGGGACGAATGGAGCAGGGCGGCCAGTTGGCCGCCCGGCTTCATTCGTCACGAGGTCTCGGTTCGGGTTCAGCCGGCGAGCCGGACCTGGACGAGCCGGTAGCCGGCGATGCCACCGAGCGGCGGATCGCTCGCCCGGTACGCCTTGACGAAGAACTGCACGTTGAAGTTGTTCCGAGGCTCCGGGAAGAAGCTGTTCGGAATGAGCTGCATGGTCACCCAGCCGTCGGCTCCCGTCGCCTGACGGTCGCCGCGCACCACCCTCGGCGTCGCGCGCATGAACACGAGCGCGCCTCGGACTGCACGGCCGCGCTGGTCCGTGACCCGGACCTGTGCGGTGATCGGCGCGGTACGGCTCGTCACCGGGTTCGGGGAGAACCGGACCTGCGAGACGACCAGACGATCGCCTGCCGCCCTCAGGTCCACGGCCGCGACCGAGCTCCCGCTCGGCGGGGGCGGCGGCGGCTGCTGCTGACCGACGACCCGGGGATTCGAGATAGCCGACCTCGAGCCCGCGTCGTTCGTGGCGGTGACCCTGACGCGCAGGGAACGCCCGGAATCGGCCTGGACGACGACGTACTCGTTGTCCGTCGCTCCCGCAATCTCGCTGCAGTTGTCGCCGTCCGCCGCGCACCGCAGCCAGCGGAACGCGTAGGTGATCGGCTGCTCGCCGACCCAGGTGCCGCGGCTGGCCGTCAGGCGATTGCCGACCTCTGCGGTGCCCGCGATCGACGGCTCGGTCGTGTTCGTCGGCCTCGCCGCCGTGATGACCGCAGTGGGGTTCGAGGTCGCCGGTGTCCGACCCGTCGGCGTTGGTTCCCGTTACCTGAACGCGGAGCCGGAACCCGGCGTCCGCCTGACGCGCAACGTACGTTGCGTTGTTGGCGTTTGCGATCCTGGCGCAGTCCGAAGCGTCGGCCGCACCCCGTCCGTCGCAGCGGAACCAGCGGTACGTGTAGTCGATCGGCGGCGTGCCGGTCCACTGGCCGCGGGACGCCCGCTGCACTTCGCCCACGCGCGGGATGCCCGTGATCTGCGGATCACCGGTGTTCTGCGGTGCGACCGTCACGGCCGCGCCCGAAAGCCCGGAAGCATTGCGAGAACAAGGACGCCGAGAAGCGCTACGGCGAGCCCGGTTCCGAGCGAGGCCAGCCGAAGCCGGCGGAGATCTCTAGCTGTCATCGGAAATGCCCCTTCCTTCGGTTTCGTGGGAAATGCCGTTGGAATGCCCTTCCGAGAAGCGGGGTACCCGCTGCGGCTCGCGGTCAGACGCCGCTCGTCGAAGGCTTACCGAACGCTTACGGGGCCTCGAATTCGCCATAACAACCGCGGTCGCGTAAGATCGCCGCGGCGTTTCGGCGCTCGCTATGACGGACTGACCGGCCACATCTTCGCCTCGACGCGCTTCGGCGCGTTCGTTCCCACGGTCAGGAGGTTCGTCCATGCGGGTTCAGCTCGCGGGCGTCGGAAAGCACTACGGCGCTCACACCGTTCTCGATCAGGCCACGCTCACCGTCGGCCCGCAGGCGCGGATCGGCGTCGTCGGCCCGAACGGCGTCGGCAAGTCGACGCTGCTCCGGATCCTCGCGGGCCTCGAGCAGCCCGACGAAGGGACGGTCGTCCGCGAGCCGGAGGCGCTCACCGCGGGCTACCTCTCCCAGGAACGAGAGGCCGAGCGAGTCGAGGGCATCCTCGAGGTGCTTTCGGAGCAGACCGGGGTGGCCGCCGCCGAGCGCGAGCTCGTGGCCTCTTCCCGCGCGCTCGCCTCGGACGAGTCCTCCGGCGCTCGCTACACGCTCGCGCTCGAGCGCTTCCTCGCGCTCGGCGGCGGCGACTTCGAGGCCCGCGCGCGCACGACTTGCGCGGAGCTCGGGCTGGCAGTCGATCTCGAACGCCCGACCGGAGAGCTGTCCGGCGGCGAGAGCGCTCGGGCTGCGCTTGCCGGGATCCTGCTCTCGCGCTACGACCTTCTCCTCCTCGACGAGCCGACGAACGATCTCGACCTGGACGGGCTCGAGCGGCTCGAGTCTTTTCTCGACTCCTACTCCGGGGCGCTCGTCGTCGTCTCCCATGACCGCGCGTTTCTCGACCGGACGGTGGGCCGGATCGTCTCCGTCGAGCCCTCGTCGAGACGGATCCGAGAGTGGGCCGGAAACTGGAGCGCATACGAGGCGGCGCGAGCTGCCGAGCGCCGTGCGGCGTACGCTGAGTACGACCAGGCCGTCGTCCGCCGGCGCCGCGTGTCCGAGCTTCTCGCCAGGCGCCGCACCGAGGCGCGCGGTCTCGGCGACTCTCTCGGCAAGGCGACCGGCGGCGCGGATCGGCGAGCGACCCAGGCGCTGCGCACGAAAGTGCGCCAGGCGGAGCGGGCGCTCGAGCGGAGCCTTCTCCCCGAGAAGCCCTTCGAGCCGTGGGAGCTGCGGCTCGTGCTCGAGGCAGGCGAGCGACCCGGCGACGTCGTCGCGAGGCTCGAGAACGCAGTGGCCGTGCGAGGCTCGTTCAGGCTCGGTCCTGTGACGCTCGACCTCTCGCCTGGGGAGCGAGTCGCCGTCACCGGGAGGAACGGGAGCGGCAAGACGACGCTGCTGGGGATGCTGATCGGCAAGATCCCGCTGTGCGGCGGCCAGCGCGTCGTCGGTCGTCGTACGAGCATCGGCGTGGTGGCGCAGCGGCGAAGCGGGTACGCCGGAAGCGAGCTACTGCTGGCTGTCGTTCCGTTCCCGCACGGCTCTCGACGAGTCGACCGCGCGGACTCTGCTCGCAAAGTTCGGTCTGGGCGCCGACCACGTGCGCCGGCCCTGCGCGACGCTTTCACCCGGCGAGAGAACTCGCGCGCATCTCGCGGAGCTCCAATCCCGCCGCGTCAACCTCCTCGTCCTCGACGAGCCCACGAACCACCTCGACATCGAGGCCATCGAGCAGCTCGAGGCGGCGCTCGTTGGCTACGACGGGACCCTCCTCGTCGTCTCGCACGACCGGCGCTTTCTCGAGAGCGTCTCGCCGAGTCGCGAAATCGGCCTTCCCTGACGTCGCAGGGGCGTCGTCAGCCGGGGCGGAGGGCGGCTCCGCCGCCCGGGAGCCGCCGGCGGCCTGCGGCGTCAGGGTTCCGCTATAGTCGGCAGCCGCTCGTGGCCGTCCCGAAGAAGAAAACGTCGAAGTCCAGGCGCGACAAGCGCCGCGCGCAGCATGGAATCACCGCTCCTCGGGTGCAGCTGTGCCCGAACTGCCGGCAGCCGAAGCTGGCGCATCGCGTGTGCCCGAACTGCAAGACGTACCGGGGCCGCGAGGTCGAGCCGCTCCGCGTCCAGGCTCCCTAGATACTCCCCCGCATGATCCGGGTCGCCGTGGACGCGCTCGGGGGCGACCGCGGTCCCGAGGAGATCGTCGCGGGAGCCGCCGGAGCCATGTCTCCCGAGATCGAGCCGATCCTCGTACGGGCCTTCAGATCTCGACGCTCACGGGTGCAGGCTGGTCGAGGCGCCGGAGTCGATCGACATGGACGAGTCTCCGGTCGAGGCGGTTCGCACGAAGCTCAACTCTTCGCTCGTCCGTGCGATCCGTGCCGTCGCAGACGGCGACGCAGATGCCGCGGTCTCGGCGGGGAACACGGGGGCCGTGCTGGCGGCCTCGCTCCTCCACGTCCGCCGGTTGCCCGGAGTCTTTCGCCCGGCGATAGCGGTCGTCATCCCCGCTCGCGCCGGCCCGACCGTCCTCATCGACTCGGGTGCAAATGCCGACGCGCGACCCGAGCACCTGCTCCAGTTCGGCCATATGGGCGCGGTTTTCGCCCAGGAGATCCTCGGCAACGAGGATCCGGAGGTGCGGTTGCTCTCGATCGGCGAAGAGGACGAGAAGGGGAACCAGCTCACGCTCGAGGCTCATGCGCTCCTGCGCGCGAGCGGCCTGCGTTTCGGAGGGAACACGGAGAGCAGGCGGCTGCTCGAAGGCGACACGGACGTCGTCGTCACGGACGGCTTCACGGGCAACGTGGCCCTGAAGGCCCTCGAGGGGACGATCCGCAGCCTGCTCGACTCGATTCGCAGCGAGCTCGAGTCGTCGGTCCGGGGCAAGCTCGGCGGGCTCCTCATCCGTCCCGGCGCCCGACGCGTTCAGCGCCGGCTCGATCCGGAGACCTACGGCGGCGCCTACCTGCTCGGCCTCCGCGGCCTCGTCGTGATCGCGCACGGATCGAGCTCGCGCGTCGCGATCGCAAACGCGATCCGCCTCGCAGCCCGTGGCGTGGAGCACCGAGTCGTCGAGCGCCTCGCAGAGCGCCTGCCGGACCGCGTCGGATCGCGGCCCGAGAGTAGATCCGGCCTCTCCCTAAGTCGTTCGTTCAAGGACAACGGCACGCACGCGGCCGAAGGCCGGCTTTGCCGGCCGGGAGGCCAGGCTTATGCCAGGCGCGAAGAGGTGCGGGGAAACATTTTCCGCCGCGATCGAAGAAGGGGGCACACGGGGGAAACATGGTTTCCCCCGTGTTAGATAGAGTCGCGCTCCACGTACCCCGACGGCCGATAAGTGAGGTTTTCAAGTGGCACACTCGCGTGAGGAGATTCTCGAGCAGCTCAAGAGTGCGTTGAGCGAGAAGCTTGGCATCGACCAGAGCGAGGTCATCGAGGACGCGTCCTTCGAAGAGGACCTCGGTGCCGATTCGCTCGACCTCGTCGAGGTCGTCATGGACCTCGAGGACCAGTTCGGGCTGAAGATTCCGGACGAGGACGCACGCGGGCTCACGACGGTCGGCAAGGCGATCGACTACGTCATCGCTCACCAGGAGTAATCAGGACCTGGAAGACGGGCCGGCCGAGCTCGGCCGGCTGATCGGCGAGCTGCCTCCGGACCGGCTGGAGCAGGTCTTCAAGCACGCCTCGTGGGCGGAGGACCGCGCCGCCTCCTACGAGCGGCTCGAGTTCCTGGGCGACAGCGTCCTCGAGCTCGCGATCGCGCGGGCCGTGTTCGATCGCTTCGCTGACGCATCGGAAGGGAGGCTCGCCAAGATCCGCGCGCACGTCGTCTCTCGCGCGAGTTGCGCGACCGTGGCCAAAGAGCTCGGGCTCGGAGAGCGGTTGGCCGAGCGGGCCGGCGCCGTTCCTCCGGACGAGCTCCAGCGCATTTCGCACAGCCGAAACGTGCTCGCAGCCCTGCTCGAAGCGGCCATGGCCGCGCTCTACCTCGAGCACGGGTTCGAACGCATCGAGCCGGCGATCGTCGCGGCGTTCAGCGAGAAGATCGAGTACGCACGGACGAGCCACGTCGACTACAAGACCGAGCTCCAGGAGGCTCTTGCGCGGTCGGGCAGCCAGGTGCACTACACGGTGCTGGAGGTCGAGGGGCCGGCGCACGACCGCCGGTTCGTCTGCGCGGCGCACGTCGCGGGGGCGCAGCTCGGAATCGGTCGGGGCTCGACGAAGAAGGCGGCCGAGCAGGAAGCCGCGCGCCAGGCGCTCGACGAGCTAGGCGTCGTCCCCGAGCAGTTCTAGCCTCGCGGGTCCCTGGCCGCCGGTCGCTCCCGCCCGGCAGAGCCGGGCTCCGCGACCGGCTGACGACGCTCGCGGCGCCCGAGGAACCCGCGGGGCACGTCCGGCTTCTTCGCGAGAATGGCGCCTCGGTGCACCTGCAGTCGATCCGCATCCGCGGCTTCAAGTCGTTCCCGGACGCGCTCGAGATCAAGCTCGAGCCGGGCGTCGCCGTGATCGTCGGGCCGAACGGCTCCGGCAAGTCCAACATCGCCGACGCGGTGGTCTGGGCGGCCGGCTCGCTCACGCCCTCCGAGCTACGAGCGGAGAAGCCGGACGACGTGCCTCTTCGCGGGAGGAGGCGACCGGAAGCCAGCCGACCACTGCGAGGTCGAGCTCGTGTTCGACAACGAAGCGGGAGACTTCTCGGAGCTCGACTTCAGCGAGGTGTCGATCGCGCGGCGGCTCGTTCGCGGCGCGGAGGGCCAGTACCTCGTCAACCGCGCTCCGGTTCGTCGCACGGATCTCGTCGAGTTGCTGTCGGACGTCGGTCTCGGTGCCGCGATGCACTCCGTCGTGAGCCAGGGAAAGGTCGAGCAGGTGCTCGCTTCGAAGCCGGAGGACAGGCGCGCGCTGGTCGAGGAGGCCGCGGGCCTCGGCAAGTTCAAGCGGCGACGCCACCGCGCCGAGCTCAAGCTCGCGCGCGTTGCGATTCAGGTCGAGCGGGCGCGGGACGTCGAAGAGGAGGTTCGCAAGCGGCTTCGGCCGTTGGCGCTGCAGGCGACCGCCGCCGAGCGCGCGGAGAAGCTGTCCGTCGAGATCGGAGCGCTTCGCGCGCGGATCGCCGAGCTGGACCTCGATGCCGTGGCCGAGCGGCACGCCCAGGCGGAGTCCCGCCGCGATGCAGCCGCGCTCGTGCGCCGCGGCGCCCAGGGCAGGCTCGAAGGTCTGCTCGCGGACCGAGCACGTGCCGAGGACGAGCTCTCGGATGCGGCCGGACGGCGCGAGGGCGCGCTTTCGGCGCTCTACCGTCTTCGGGGAGGAACGGAGCGCCTGGCGCTCCGGAGCGAGTCGATCGGCGCGCTCGAGGAGCGCTTGCGAGGGGAGCTTGCGATGCTTCCTCCGGCACCGGAGGGCGATGTCGACGCAGCCGCGCTCGAGCGGGAGGCGAGCGAAGCCGCCGCGAGCGCGCGGCTCGCCGCACGCGAGCGCGACGATCTCGCCGAAGGAGCACGGCTGGCGCGCGAGCGAACTCGCGCAGTCGAGCGCGTACTCGCCGAGCAGGAGGGGCTTCCGCCCGCGGCCCGCGCGCTCGCCGAGCAAGGTGAGCGTCTAGCCCTCGCCGATCTCGAGGTCGCTCCGGGGACCGAGCGCGCTGTCGCGGCTGCGCTTGGGGCTCGCGCCTCCGCCGTTCTCGCCGCCGATCCCCGAGCTGCTCTCCGGCTGCTCGAGCGGGCGCGAGCGGCGGGACTCGGGAGTCTGGTCGTGCTCGCCGGCCGCGATCCGCAAGCGCTCGTATCGGAGTTTCCGGTAGTCGCACTCGAGTCGCTGCTCGACGCCGGCGCTCCGTCGGTGACTCCCGAAGGGTTCGGATACGACCCGGGCCGCGGCGAGCTCTGGTTTGCGGGAGAGACGGCCGAGGCCGTCATGCTCGAGCTCGAGGCCCGTCGGCGTGAGCTCGCGGCCGAGGCTGCCGATTTGGAGATCCGCGCCGAGTCGGCCGCCACCCGCGCTGAGCAGGCCGAAAGCCATGCACGGGCGACTGAAGCCGCCTTCGGGCGGGTGGCTCCGGGATTGCGGCGTCCACCGATCGACCGCGATGTCCTCGGGCGTCTCGTGACGATGACGGAGGCACTTTCTCGTGCGCTGACGGCTGCGCAGGCGACCGCGTCTCGGTTCGAGTCTCCGCTGCGTGCGCGAGTCGATGTCGGGGCGACGAGAGCAGGCGAGCTCGGCGAGGAGCTTCGCCGGCTCGGAGCGGCCGAGGTCGACATACGCCGCGAGCTCGAGGAGGCGAGTGCGAGCGCGACGAGCGTGGAAGTCGAGCTCGCGCGGCTCGACGCCGAGGCGGACGAGGCGCGACGCCGGCTCCAGGCCGCGGGCGGTGCCGATTCGGCCGAGGGCGACGATCGCGACGAGCTTGCCGCTCGGGCAGAGCGCCTCGAGGCGAGACGGACCGCGCTCGGCATGGTCAATCCGCTCGCGAAGGAGGAGTACGAGCTGGAGAAGGAGCGGCTCGACGATCTGCGTGCTCAGCGGGAGGACCTGGAGCGCAGCCTGGAGGAGCTCGAGCGGCTGCGGGCGGAGCTCGTGGAAACGGTGGAAAGGCGGTTCTCCGAGACCTTCGGCGCCGTCGCGGATCACTTCGAGGAGGTCGCTGCGACCCTCTTCCCGGGCGGGGAGGGCCGGCTGCGGCTGGTCGAGCCCGACCCCGAGGGCGGCGAGGCGGAAGCGGGGATCGAGGTGGAGCTCCGGCCCGCGGGTAAGCGCATCACGCGTCTCTCGCTGCTCTCGGGGGAGAGAAGGCGCTCGGCGCGATCTCGTTCCTCTTCGCGCTCTTCCTCGCGAGACCGTGCGCCTTCTACCTGCTCGACGAGGTCGAGGCCGCGCTCGACGACGCCAACATCGCCCGCTTCGTCGAGCTCTTGCGCCGCTACTCGGATCGAGCTCAGTTCGTCGTCGTCACGCACCAGAAGCGGACGATGGAGGCCGCGGACGTCCTCTACGGCGTGACGATGGGCGCCGAGGGCGTCTCCCAGGTCGTGTCACGGCGCCTGCCGCGACGCGAGCACGCCGCCGCGTAGTCTGCCGTGCCGTGAGCCTGACCTGGGCGGAGCTGCTCGGAGACGAGCCCACCGCAGCCGACGAGCCTGAGCGGACCGGCGTGTTCGCGCGCGTGCGCGAGTCGCTCGCGAAGAGTCGCCGCGCGCTGACGGCGGAGCTCGCGTCGGCCGCGTTCGATCCGGCGGACGACGAGGCGTGGGAGCGACTCGAGGAGGCGCTCATCCGCAGCGACGTCGGCGTTCCGGCGACCGCGGAGCTCGTCCGGCGGCTAGAGGCGCGAGGATCGATCGGCGCACTCGGGGACGCGCTCGCCGAGGAGGCCGAGTCGCTGTTCGGAGGACCGCCGACTCTCGACCTCACCGGCGAGCCGAGCGTGATCCTGGTCGTCGGCGTGAACGGCACCGGCAAGACCACGACCATCGGGAAGCTCGCCCTCAAGCTCCACGAGCACGGCCGCTCGGTTCTCGTGGGAGCGGCGGACACGTTTCGCGCGGCGGCGGAGGAGCAGCTCGAGATCTGGGCGGAGCGCGCGAATGCGGACTTCGTCGGCGCTCCGCGCGGCGCGGACCCGGCGGCGGTCGCGTTCGACGCCGTCGAGGCTGCCCGCGCCCGCGGGCGCGACGTCGTCATCGTCGACACAGCCGGTCGCCTCCACACGCAGGCGAACCTCATGGCCGAGCTGGAGAAGATCGCACGGGTGATCTCCACTCGGGTCGACGGCGCGCCGCATGAGACGCTGCTCGTCATCGACGCGACCACCGGTCAGAACGGGCTCCAGCAGGCGCGGCTCTTCGGCGACGCAGTCGGGGTGAGCGGAGTTGCGCTGACGAAGCTCGACGGCAGCGCGCGAGGAGGCGTCGCGATCGCGATCGCCGTCGAGCTCGGCCTGCCCGTGAAGCTCGTCGGCGTGGGCGAGGGCATCGACGACCTACGACCATTCGACGCCCACGACTACGCCCGCGCGCTTGTCGCCGACTGAGACGTCCCTCGAAAGGGGTAACTCCGTTGCAACCCTACGGGTGCGTGCGTAGGCTGTGGCCAAGCACCCTGACGCGACCGGGTAAGGAGGAGCTGGGAATGGCTGTCGCGATGTTCATGCACTGGCCGGGTCTCACAGCCGACCAGTACGACACCGTCATGGCGAGGCTCGAGCTCGACGCGAACCCGCCTGCAGGCGGTGTCTTGCACCTCGCGGTCCTCACGGACGAGGGTCTGCAGGTGTGTGATGTGTGGCAGACCGAGCAGGCCTTCCACGGCTACCTCGAGCATCGCCTCATGCCGGTCGTCGGAGAGCTCGGGCTCCTCGGCAAGCCGGAGATCAGCGTCGTCCCGTTGCACAACCTGTACGCGCAGGACTCCGCCATGATCGATCGCATCGGCGCTGTCTCGCTGCCAGGCGCAGTAGCGTCCTGGACGGTCTGAAGCGGCCGGCGGCGCGGTCTCGACCGCGTCGCCGGCGGTCTTTCTAGGTCGCGCCTCCGGGCGTGACGATGATCTTGAGCTCCTTGATGTGCGGGTTCCCGGGCTTGAACTCGATCAATACGCACGCCGCAGGTTCTGGCCGATGTAGCCGCCCGCGCGGCGGCCTGCTCGGCCGCGTCGTGCATTGCGTCCTCCAAGGTTGCGGGCTTCCCTTCACCGCCCTCGACGGACTCGATCCGCAAAGGATTCGCCCAGGAAGGCAACCGCTCGCCTGCCTGCGTTCCTCGCCGTTCACCGCATCCTCCTCTCGTTGGTCCCCAGGGCGACCTTACTCCCAGGTGCCCGCCAAGACAACGTCTCGCGGTACGACCTCGCGTACCGAGTCGTGCTCCCTCGGCCCGGAGCTTCATACGTTCGCCTCTCGGGTAACGCGGCCTCGAGATCGGGCTCGAACCGATCGATCACCGGGCGCTCGAAGCGATTCACGGGCGAGTCTCCCCTCAGAGCCTCCGCTGCGCCGAATAGCCGCGCTGCGTCCTCGAACGATCCTCTCGCGACGGCGAGACCGGCAAGGACAACGAGGCACTCGGCCCGGTCCCGGTTGCTCTCGACCTCCGTGTAGACGGCGAGACTCCCCATGATCCGCCTCTCCACGTGCTCGACGTCACCGGCAAGGAGGTCGAGCTCTGCCAGCATGAACCCCGCCGCAGCCGTGTGGAGGACGTCGCCGAGCTTTTGGGCGAGTGCGAACGACTCTTCGAACGCCTCTCGTGCGCGCTCGATCTCGCCATTCTCGAAGGCGGCAGATACCCAGGTTGTACGTCGAATCCGCGACGAGCAGAGGGTCGTCGAGGGTTCGCCGGATCGCGAGCGCCTCCTCCTGCACCTCGAGCGCGCGACGGTTGTCGCCCTGGGCCGAGAAGACGTCAGCCAGGTGGTTCAGCGCCGAGGAGGTCGCCCGAGGGTCTCCGGCTGCGCGTGCCACCGCGAGGGCTTCCTCGCAGAGTTCCTGGGCGCGCTCGGGATCACCTTGCTCGAGCATGGTCCAGCCGAGCTCGGCGAGCGCGAACGCCGTCTCTCGCGCGCGCCCTAGCTCGCGAAAGAGCTCCAGCGCCGCTTCGAGAAGCGGGACCTCTGCGCTCAGATCGCTCTGAGCAGCCGCCTGACGCCCCGCTGTCCAGAGCGCGTCCGCTCGCACGTCCGGTGCCACGTCGTCAGCGAGCGCCAGCCCCAGCGACAGCCAGCGGCGCGCCTCGCTCACGTGGCCGTGCGCACGCCAAAACCGGCTCAAGGAGGAGAGCGCTCGGAGCCCGTCCTCGACGCGGCCGGACGTGAAGCACCAGTCGAACGCCAATCGAAAGTTGTCGAGCTCGCTCTCGAGGCGATCCAGCCACTCCGCCTGCGACGGTCCAGAGAGCTCGGTCTCGGCGAACGATGCCAGCTCGAGAAATCTGTCCGCATGCCGCCTGCGGAGCTCGTCGAGCGAGCCCTCGGCTGCCAGCCGGGCCATGGCGTCCTCGCGAACCGTCTCGAGCATCGAGAGCCGCACGTCCCCGTCCGCCACGTCGCTGCGCACGAGGCTCCACGCGACGAGCGACTCGAGATCGGCGAGGAACCCGCGTCCAGCACGGGCGATCGCGCGGGCGTCGTCGAGCGTGCATCCGCCCGCGAAGACCCCGAGCGCGTCGTGGAGCTCCTGCTGCCCCTTCGTCAGCAGCCCGTAGCTCCACGCGATCGTCGCGCGCAGCGTGCGCTGCCGCTCGGGGAGGTCGATCGGCCCCTCCATGTCGAGCGCGAGCCCTTCGTCCAGCGCCTGCAGGATCCGTGCGGGAGGGAGGACGACGAGCCGCGCCGCTACGAGCTCGATCGCGAGCGGGAGGCAGTCCAGGCGCCGGCAGATCTCGCGTACCGACGTGAGCGCGTCGTCGCGAAGGACGACCCCCCGAGCCGCGGCGAGCTCCACGAACAGCGTCGCCGCGTCGTCGACTTCGGGAGCGGAGCGAGCGGCAGAACATGCTCGCCGGAGAGCCGCAGCGGCACGCGGCTGGTCGTCAGCACGTCGAGATCCGGCACGAGGTCGAGCAGCTTCGCGATCTCGCAGCGCCGCTGGAGCCAGGTGCTCGAGATTGTCGAGGAAGAGCAGCGTCCGAGTGCCGCGGAGGGTGTCGGCGATGCTCTCGGTGAGCGGCCGGGCCGGGGACTCGCGCGCCCCGACGGCTCGCGCGATCTCGGCCAGCACGAACGACGGAATCCGACACCGGCGCCAGCCCGACGAGGTGCACGGGTCGCGAGAGCGCGGCCGCCGCGGCGGCCTCGAGCGCAAGCCGGCTCTTGCCCGCTCCGCCGGGCCCGGTGATCGTGACCAACCGAACGTCGGGTTGGGCCAGAAGCGCTTCGATCTCAGCGAGATCGTTCCGTCTGTCCGACGAGCCGATGATGAAGGGCAGGAAGCGTCGCGCCGCCGAGCGTCCGCAGCGGCGGAAACGACTCCTCCAACCCATCTGCGACGAGTTGGTAGAGCCGTTCCGGTTCCGTGATGTCCTTGAGCCGGTGGCTTCCCGAGATCGATCGATCTCGAGGCCGGCCTCCGCGAGCAGGTCGCGCGTGGTCTGCGAGAGGAGAATCTGGCCTCCGTGCGCTACGCGCGCAGATTCGTGACGCGCGGACGACGTCGATTCCGACGTATCCCTCCGCGCCGCGTTCGGGCTCGCCGGTGTGGAGCCCCATCCGAACGGGACGCGGACCTCGGTCCGGCCACGCTCTCCGGCGCCGAGCATGAGCTGTGCCTCGGCGGCAGCGGCGGCTCCGTCGGCCGACGTGCTTCTGAACACGACCATGAACGCATCGCCCTGCGTGTCCACCTCGTCGCCTCCGTAGCGCGTCGAACGCATCCCTCAGGAGCCGCCGATGTCGTGTCCTGCACCTCCGCGTAGCGCGTGCCGAGCCTGTCGGAGGAGCTGCGTCGAGCCCTCGATGTCCGTGAAGAGCAGGGTGACGGTTCCTTCGGGCAGATCGGCTCTTCTCGGACTGCGGCTCGGGCCACGGCTCGAGTGTAGGAGTCCGATTGGGACACGTCCACGTGCCGAAGAGCACGAAACGTGCTGCGTACACTGTCCGGCCGTGTTCGACACGCTTTCCGACAAGCTGCAGGCTGCGCTCGGCGACATCCGGGGGCGGGGTCGACTCGACGAAGAGTCGGTGTCGAAGGCGATGCGCGAGATCCGTCTTGCGCTCCTCGAGGCGGACGTCAACTTCGAGGTAGCCAAGGACTTCACGGCCAAGGTCAAGGAGCGCGCACTCGGGCAGGACGTAACCAAGAGCCTCACGCCGGGCCAGCAGGTAGTGAAGATCGTCCACGAGGAGCTCACGTCGCTCATGGGCTCGGGGGACTCCCGCCTGGCCTTCGGGAGGCCTCCGACGGTGATCCTCCTCGCCGGGCTCCAGGGCTCGGGGAAGACGACCGCCGCTGCAAAGCTCGCCCTGCTCCTCCGGAAGGAGGGAAAGCGTCCCGCGCTCGTCGCGTGCGACCTGCAGCGGCCGGCGGCGGTCGAGCAGCTCAACCAGCTCGGAAAACAGATCCAGATCCCGGTCTTCGCGCCCGACCCGAGCGACCCGGTGGCGGCCGCGCGCCGAGGACTCGACCAGGCGCGGGAGGACGGTCGCGACGTCGTCATCCTCGACACCGCGGGCCGCCTGCACGTCGACGAGGAGCTGATGGCCGAGCTGGATCGCGTTCGCGACGCGACGAAGCCGACCAACGTCCTGCTCGTCCTCGACGCCATGACGGGGCAGGAGGCGGTGAACGTCGCGGTTGCGTTCCAGGAGCGGATCGCGTTCGACGGAGTCATCCTCACGAAGCTCGACGGCGACGCGCGGGGAGGTGCGGCGCTCTCGGTGAAGGCGGTCACCGGGCGGCCCGTAAAGCTCGCCTCGGTCGGCGAGAAGCTCGACCAGCTCGAGTACTTCCATCCGGACCGGATGGCGTCGCGGATCCTGGGCATGGGGGACGTGCTGACGCTGATCGAGAAAGCGGAGGCCGCCGTCGCCGAAGACGAGCAAGAAGACATGGAGCGCAGGATGCGCGCCGGCGAGTTCACGTTCGACGACTTCCTCGCGAGCTACCGGATGGTGCGCAGGATGGGCCCGCTCCAGGGCGTCCTCAAGCTCGTGCCGGGCCTCGGCAAGCAGCTTCAGGGTCTCGACGTCGACGAGCGTCAGCTCGCCCGCGTCGAGGCCATCGTGCTCTCGATGACGCCCAAGGAGCGCGCGCTGCCGCACGTGATCAATCCGCAGCGCAGGCGGCGGATCGCCGCCGGGAGCGGGACCTCGATCGCAGAGGTCAACAAGCTCATGTCCGCCCGCAAGCAGATGGCGAAGATGATGAAGCAGATGGGCAAGGGCAAGATGCCCACGCTGCCCGGGATGCCGCCGCAAGGTCGGCGGTAAAGTGGTCGGGTCCCGAAGACACAAAGGAGAAAGATGGCTGTAAAGATCAGGTTGACGCGAGTCGGATCGAAGAAGAACCCGATCTATCGCGTCGTCGTGGCCGACTCGCGCTCGCCGCGCGACGGCCGCTTCATCGAGATCGTCGGGCGCTACAACCCGCAGACCGATCCGTCGACGATCGAGCTCGACCAGGCGAAGATCGACGACTGGCTCGCGAAGGGCGCCCAGCCCACGGAGCCCGTCGCGCGACTCATCAAGGTCGCCGGCCGCCGGCTGAACCGGGTGGCTGAGCTCCTCGAATGGATCGCCCGGCGGCTGGTCGACGAGCCTGACTCCGTCCGCGTCGAGACGGAGGAGCGGGAGGACGCCGTCGTCTTCCACCTGCACGTCGCGGCCGACGACGTCGGCAAGGTGATCGGCCGCCAGGGGCGCATCGCCCGGGCGCTGCGGAGCCTCGTTCGCGCCGCCGGCGCACGCGCCGACCGTCGCTTTCTGCTCGAGATTGCCGACTGACCCGAAGACCGGCCCGAAGACCGCGGACGAGCTCGTGCGGGTGGGTCGCGTCGGTCGCCCGCACGGCGTCGACGGCGCCTTCGTCGTGGAGGAGGGAAGCGACGATCCGACTCGTTTCGAGGTCGGCGCGAAGCTCCACGTCGGCGATGACACCGCCACCGTCGTGATCTCGCGTCCCGTGGGGCGCGGCCGCCGGGCGATCAAGCTCGACCGCCCGGTCGAGCGCGGCGCAGAGCTCACCGTGCCCCGGGCCGAGCTCCCGGCGCCCGCGCCGGACTCGTACTACGTCGCCGACCTCGTCGGCCTGCGCGTGGTCGAGGACGGCGGACGCACGCTCGGCAGCGTGCGTGACGTGCTCCCCGGCCCCGCCAACGACGCGCTCGAGCTCGACACGGGCCTCCTGCTTCCGCTCGTCGAGGACTGCGTGCTCGCCGTGGACCTCGAGGGAGGGAGCATCGTCGTCGGCCGTGGTTTCGCGGACCACGGGTAACCTCGCCACGTGGCCCTCCGGCTCGACGTCTTCACCCTGGTTCCCGACGCATTCTCGTGGCTTCGTGACCGCCGCCCGGTGGCCGCGGTCCTCGGGACGGAGCTCGATCTCCGGGTCTTCAACTATCGGGACTCGACGCCGCTGACCGCGCGCCAGGTCGACGACGAGCCGTACGGCGGGGGGAGAGGGATGGTGCTGCGCGTCGACGTCGTCGCCGCCGCGCTCGACGCGGTCTACGGCGGCATGCCCGGGCATCGTGTCGTCGCCTTGAGCCCGCAGGGGAGGCAGCTCGACCAAGAGCTCGTCGAGGAGCTCGCGCGAGAACCCGCGCTCACGCTGCTCTCGGCGCGGTTCGAAGGCTTCGACCAGCGCATCCTCGACCATCTCGCGAGCGACGTCGTCTCGATCGGGCCGTATGTGCTCTCGGGCGGCGAGATTCCGGCCCTGGCGGTCGTCGATGCCGTGGCCCGGCGCCTTCCGGGGGCGCTCAGCGAGGGCTCGGGCGAGCTCGAGAGCTTTTCGCCGGCCCTGAACGGCGGGCTCGAGTACCCGCACTACACCCGCCCGGCGGAGTTTCGCGGCTGGAGCGTCCCGGAGATCCTGCTCTCGGGCGACCACGGCCGGATCGACGCCTGGAGGCGTGAGCGCGTGAGGAGCGTGCGGTGAGCGACCGCGACGACTGGACCCGTCCTCCGCTCGACACCGCTCCCGAACCGGAGCGCGACGAGCCGCCCCAGTCCGCCGACGGCGAGCGCCCTCCGGGAGAGCCTGCGATCTTCGACTGGGAGCCGCCGGCGTGGCCACCGCCTTCAGGGGCAGCGCCTCCCCAGGCACCGCCACCTGAGGAGCCAGCTCCCGAGCACGAGTTCCACCATCCGCTCGATCGGGTCACGGGACGGCTGCCGCGCAACATCAGGATCGTCGTCGACTGGGTGGTCACGATCGTCGGCGCGATTGCGATCGTGCTCGCGATCAAGGCCTGGGTCGTCAACCCGTACCGGATCCCGTCGTCGTCGATGGAGCCGACGCTCCACTGCGCGCGGCCGGCTGCCGGCTGCGAGGCGCGATTCTCGGATCGCGTTCTCGCGAATCGGTTCATCTACCACCTCCGCGATCCCGAGCGCGGCGATGTCGTGGTCTTCGAAACGCCGCCACAAGCTCAGTCCAGATGCGGCGCGGGGGGGACGTTCGTGAAGCGCATCGTGGGCCTCCCCGGGGAGCGCCTGCAGATCCGGCTTCGCAATGGCGCCGCGTTCGTCTACATCAACGGGCAGAAGCTCGAAGAGCCGTACATCGAGCAGCCCCGCCGTGACATCGGCCCCGAGAAGACCTACAAGGTTCCCGAAGGTCACTTCTTCGTGATGGGAGACAATCGCTCGCAGTCCTGCGACTCGCGGGTTTGGGGCGCCGTGCCTGAAGAGAACCTCATCGGCAAGGTGTTCATGACCTACTGGCCGCCTCAGCGGATCTCGTTCCGCTAGCCAGACTTCATGCGCAAGAGCGGAACCTGCGAGTGCAGTGTTCCTGGCTCGCGCAGTTTCCGACCGCAAGAATCGGCCGCTTCCTGCGGCCGCTCCGCCCAGTTCATGCGGGTCCTGCTGATCGGCTTCGGCTACGATTCCAGACCCGCCCGGCCCCCTTTTCCATGAACACGACGATCGAGAGCCTCGAGCAGCGCAACATGCGCACGGATCATCCCCGGTTCAAAGCCGGGGACACGGTTCGCGTTCACTTCAAGGTGATCGAGGGCAACCGCCAGCGCGTCCAGGTGTTCGAGGGGATCGTCATCAAGCGGCAAGGGGCCGGGTTTCGGGAGACGTTCACCGTCCGCAAGCAGTCGTTCGGTGTAGGCGTAGAGCGCACGTTCCCGCTCCACACGCCCAAGATCGAGAAGCTCGAGGTCGCGTCGATCGGCGACGTGCGCCGCGCAAAGCTCTACTACTTGCGCAAGAGAGTGGGAAAGAAGGCGCGCGTCCGCGAGCTCCGGCAGGGCTAGTCGTTATCCTCGGCCGGTGGCTCGCTCGAGCGGCCAGCGGCTTCTCTCCCACGATCGCCGCCTCGGTGCGCGCTTTGTCGCAGGGGCCGACGAGGCCGGACGCGGCTCGCTCGCAGGTCCGCTCGTCGTCGCAGGCGTGCTGCTCGACTACGAGCTCCTGCGCGGCGCGCGGGTGCGACCGCTCGCCGGCTTGAACGACTCGAAGCAGGTCGCGCACGACGACCGAGAGGCGTTGTTCAACGTCGTCACGGCATGCGCAGCGAGGATCAGCGTTCGCACGATCTCGGTCGCGCAGATCGACCGGGCCGGCCTCCATCGCTCGAACCTCGCGGGGCTCCGCGCCGTGCTCGCAGACCTCGCGCCGCTCGCGGACGTCTGCCTCGTGGACGGCTTCCGCCTCGGACCCACCGCTCCGCCGCATCGAGCGCTCGTCGACGGGGATGCTCGGAGCGCGGCGATCGCGGCTGCGTCGATCGTGGCCAAGGTCCTGCGGGACCGGGTCATGCGCAGGCTGGACTCCCTCTACCCTCGCTACGGGTTCATGTCACACGTCGGCTACATCACGCCGGCGCACTCGGCGGCCGTGCGCGCGTTCGGGCCGTGTGAGCTTCATCGCCGATCCTTCGACGCCGCCTGCTACGGCTCTTTCGCCCGGGACGCGGCGTGAACAGCGGCGAGCGCCGCGCTCTGCTGCACTACCGGCTTCGCGGCTATCGGCTGCTGGAGGCGAACGCGCGCGCGGGCGGCTACGAGCTCGATCTCGTGCGTGCGCCGCGGGCGCCGGGTGGTGGTCGTGGAGGTGAAAGAGAAACGCGGGCGACGGCTACGGCGACCCACTCGAGATGGTGAGCCCGGAGAAGTCGCGGCGAGTTCTCGCGGGCGCCAGGGCGTGGCTTGCGTCTCATCCCGAATGCGCTCGACTCGAGGTCCGGGTCGAAGCGGTGGGGGTGCGCGGACGTCGCGTCGAGCGCGTTCCGCTCGTCTAGAGCTATCTGAGGCGCTCCCTACACTCGTCCTCAGATGGGAGGGCGAAGCCAGGAGGCTCTGTACTCGGAGATCGACCTCGAGCTCTCGTGGTCCGAGGCGGAGCTACCCCAAGCCGAACGGACGAAGCACGTCCACGGACTTCATCCGTATCTCGGAAAGTTCATTCCGCAGCTCGTGGAGCGGCTTCTCGAGCGCTTCGTGCGGCCGGGGGGGCGAGTCCTCGACCCCTTCGCTGGGCTCCGGCACGACGCTCGTCCAGGCGCTCGAGTCCGGTACGACGCGGTCGGCGTAGACATCGCCGCCTTCAACTGCCTGCTGATGCGCGTAAAGACCGCCCGCTACGACCTCTTCCGGCTCGAGAAGGAGCTGCGTGACGTGCTCGACCGGCGTGGCTCGTCGAGCTCGAGGCGCGACGGTTTCGTCGCGGATTGGTACGCGCCACGTGCTGCCGCGGAGCTGCTTCACCTTCGAGACCTCGTCGGCGAGTACGAGCATGCCGACGTGCTGCGAGTCGTTCTGGCCCGTGCCGCCCGATCCGCGCGCCTGACGCGGCATTTCGATCTCGACTTCCCCCGGGCGCCACAACGCGAGGCGTACTGGTGCCACAAGCACCGGCGGGAGTGCAGGCCGGTCGAGGAGGCGGACAAGTTCATCGCGCGCTACCTACTCGACACGCTGGAACGGCTCAAGGGCTTCCAGCGGGTGCGGCGCCGCGGGCATGCGGCAGAGATCCTGCACGCGGACGCCCGGGAGGCTCGGCTCGGAGGCCCCTACGACGCGGTGCTCACGTCGCCGCCGTATCCGGGACTCATCGACTATCACGAGCAGCATCGCTACGCCTACGAGCTTCTCGAGCTCGACGACCGACGCGACCGCGAGCTGGGTGCCGCTGCCCGGGGGACGAGCAGGGCCGCGGTCGTCGAGTACGTCGCCGGCATCTCGGGCGTGCTCGATCGGTGCGTCGCCTCGCTGGCACCGAGAGCACCCGTGATCGTCGTCGTGAACGACCGGCGCGACCTCTATCCGGAGATATTCGAACGCGCGGGCCTCGACGTCGTGGAGCGGCTCGAGCGCCATGTCAACCGGAGGACCGGCCGCAGAGCGGGCGAGTACTTCGAGTCCGTCTTCGTCGCCGTTCGCGTCTCTCTGATCAGCCGCTCGTAGGGATTTGCCTGGCAGAGCGGCGCCGCTCCGAGCCGCGTAAGGGAAGCGTAAGGCTTCGCCCGAGGACGGCGGGAGTCGGCCGGTGGCACGGGTAGCGTGACTCGGGAACACAACCGAAAGAGGGAGAAATCGACATGCGCAAGCTTTGGCGCAGGCCATCGCCCGCGATGGTGGTCGCCTGCATCGCACTTCTCGTCGCGCTCGGCGGAACGAGCGTCGCAGCCGTCAGCCAGCTCGGACGGAACAGCGTCGGCCCCGCCCAGTTGCAGTTCGGAGCAGTCACGAACCCGAAGATTCGGAACAACGCCGTCACGTCGGTGAAGGTCCAGAACCGGTCGCTTCTGCGAGCCGACTTCGCTCCCGGCCAGCTTCCCGCGGGGCCGACAGGTCCCCAGGGCCCGGCTGGGCCCGCAGGAGCTACGGGAGCGGCGGGGCCGGCCGGAGTGATCGGCACGATCACCGTGAGGACGTCGTCGATCGCAATCGACGGCGGTACCGCGGAGAACGGGGCATACAACACGGAGCGCGTCACCCGGCTCTGCCAGGGCACCGAGCGAGCGATCTCGGCGGGAACGAGCTGGAGCGACGACGCGATCAACCGGGAGCTCTTCACCGGTGAGGTCGAGCCGATCATCACGAACAACCAGGTGACCGGGTTCCTTGCCGTGGGGGCCAACGACAGCGGCAACACGAGCACGTTCACGCTCCACGTTCTCTGCTACACGCCCTAGGAGCTCCTAGGAACTCCGAGCGGGCTCGCGGTTTAGGCCCCGAGCACTCGGGCATAAGAGGTGGGTGCCCCTTCGGGCTCGGCCCGTCACCACCTGAAGGGGCGCTCCACTTTTTGCGCTGTTGACACGGAGGCGTGTGTCCTCCGTTTCGCTTTCGCGCGTAGCGTCGAGCGGTGCTCGCACGTGCGGTCACCCATGCACTGGTCGGCCTGGAGCCGCGACGCGTCGAGGTAGAAGCTCACCTGCAGCTCGGAGTCCCGGGCTTCGCGATCGTGGGGCTCGCCGACCGCGCGTGCCAGGAGGCGAAGCACCGGGTGCGCAGCGGTGTCGTCTCGGCCTCGCTCGAGTGGCCGCTGAACCGGCGCATCACGGTGAATCTCGCACCCGCTGCTCTCCGCAAGGAGGGCTCGGGCTTCGACCTTCCGATCTCCCTTGCCGTTCTCGCCGCCACGCGGCAGCTTCCCCCCGAACGACTGGCCGAGCATGCTTCGGTCGGGGAGCTCGCCCTCGACGGGCGTGTGCGGCCGGTGGCGGGCACCCTCGCGGTCGCGGAAGGAGCGCGGCGTGCGGGTCTGCGCTGGGTGATCTGCGCCGCCGAGTCCGCGCCGGAGGCGGCTCTCGCAGGTGTCGACCCGGTGCCAGTTCGCCATCTCGCGGAGGCGGTCGCATACCTTCGTGGCCAGATCGACGTTCCGTCCTTCGAGCCTGTTCCGCCGGAGGCGCTCGCGGGTGACCTCGGGCCCGACCTCGCCGAGGTCCGGGGACAAGAGCGGGCGCGCCGCGCCCTCGAGATCGCCGCTGCCGGCGCGCACAACCTACTCCTGGCGGGACCGCCCGGGACCGGGAAGACGATGCTCGCCAGACGACTGCCGGGGATCCTGCCGCCGCTCACACGGCAGGAAGAGCTCGAGGTCACCCGGATCCACTCGGTCGCCGGCCTCCTGCCGCCGGAGCGGCCGCTGGTCACCGCGCCGCCGTTCCGCTCGCCGCACCACGGCGCGTCGGCGCCCGCGGTGGTCGGCGGGCGGCTCGGCCCCCCGGCCGGGTGAGGTATCGCTCGCCCATCGAGGCGTCCTTTTGCTCGACGAGCTGCCCGAGTTTCCCCGCTCGGTGCTCGAGGCACTTCGTCAGCCGCTCGAGGACGGTGTCGTCGCGGTCGTACGCGCGGGTGGGCACGCGATCTTTCCCGCCCGATTCCAGCTCGTCGGAACGATGAACATGTGCCCCTGCGGCGCCCGTGGCGATCCCGCCGTCGAGTGCGGTTGCTCGTCACAGCGCCTCGCCGCGTATCGGGAGAAGCTCTCGAGGGCCCTGCTCGACCGCTTCGACCTTTCGGTCGCGATGCCGCGCCCGCGAGCGGCCGAGCTTGCAGCGCCGCCGGGCGAGGGGTCGGCCGCCGTGCGCGAGCGCGTCGTCGTCGCGCGGGAGCGCATGCAGGCCGCGGTGCCGCGACGCACCGACGCAGCCTCCGAGCTGCTGTCGAGCGCGGTGGAGCGGCTCCCGCTCTCGGGCCGAGGTCGCGTGCGCGTCGCGCGCGTCGCGAGGACCATCGCCGCGCTCGCCGCATGCGACGCCGTCGAGCCTTCGCACGTCGCCGAGGCTCTCTCGTACCGAATGCCAGCCGAGCTTCCGGCATGACCTCGATCTCCCGGATACGCCGCCGCGATCCAGCCTTCCCCTCGCTCCTCGCCGCGATCCACGATCCCCCGCCCGTCGCTCTTCCTTCGCGGGGCCGGCTCGGACGAGCTCTTGTCCCGTCCGGCGGTCGCGGTCGTCGGGGCGCGTTCGTGCTCGTCCTACGGCCGCTCGGTGGCGCGCTCGCTCGGGCGGGAGCTCGCGGCGGCTGGCCTGGTCGTCGTCAGCGGGATGGCTCGCGGCATCGACGGTGAGGCGCATCGCGGGGCGCTCGACGCCGGAGGAATCACCGATCGCGGTTCTCGGCTGCGGGATCGACCGCGACTACCCCGCGGCCCATGCGGATCTCGCGCGGCGCATCTGCGAGGACGGTCTCGTCGTGTCCGAGTACGAGCCGGGCGTGGAGCCCGCGCCTTGGCGGTTTCCCGCCCGCAACCGAATCATCGCCGGCCTCTGTCGGGCAACGGTCGTCGTCGAGGCCCGAGAGCGGAGCGGCGCGCTCATCACCGCGGACTTCGCGCTCGAGGAGGGCCGCGACGTGCTTGGCGGTTCCGGGAGAGATCACGAGCTCGCTCTCCGCCGGCACGAACGCGCTTCTCCGGCTGGGCGCAATCCCCGTGACGTGCGCCGCGGACGTCCTCGAAACCTTCGGAATCGAGCCTGCCAAACAGGCGGCCGTGTCGCTCGGGGCCGTCGCCGAGACGCTGTACGCGCGACTGAGCGAAGGCGCGTTCACTGCTGACGAGCTCGTTCGAATCTCGGCCATCGATCCCGGACAGGGAGCGGCTGCCCTCATGGAGCTCGAGCTGGCCGGCCGGGTGTCTCTTGAGGACGGTGTGTATCCGCGCGGGCATCTCGAGAGAACAGAGATCGCTCCTCAGGGACGGTTGACGATGTGCCCGCACCGGAGTAATTTCTCGGCTGGCGCCAGGGGGCGCTGACCGACAAATGGGAGGGGGAGGAATGAGCAAGAAATCATTGGCTTGCGGGCTGTGCTGTGCGCACTTGTGTTCGCAGCTGTGAGTGCCGGTTCCGCGTTCGCCGGTGAGGTCAACGGAAAGGGCGATCCGACCGGCGCCCCGGCGAACGCCAATTCGATCTGCGCCTTCTCAGGGCAGAACGATGGGGAACCGCCAGGTGGCCGAGTGCAGAGCTACGGGCAGGACGCTCGAAAGCGGGACGCGCCGATCCGCACGTCGTTCAGATCCTGGCGACGTGTGCCAGGGCGGGAGTAACCCAACGTAACCCGTAACGGGAGTAGTCGAGTCTGCACTGGTTGGCCCCGACGCCAAGCATCGGGGCCAACCACACTTCGCTCAGGCACCAACCACGTGTCGGGCCGAAAGCGCGCGGTAAACAAGGGGTCAGAGGACGAGCTCGCTCTGTCGGCAGGCACCAACGCGCTCCTGAAGCTCGGAGCCGCACCCGTCACGTGCGCCGGCGACGTTCTCGAGCTCTTCGGCCTGATGGATGCGGCCGCGGAACCGCAGCCGGTCGCAGGAGCCGCGCAGGCGCTTCTCGAGCGGTTGCGAGACGGCGCGCTGACCGCGGACGAGCTCGTGCGCGCATCCGGGATCGAGCCGGGACAGGCCGCAGCGGCGCTCGTCGAGCTCGAGCTGGCACGCAGAGTCGCGCTCGAGGACGGGGTGTATCGAATGTCCGTCTAGGATCGCCGGGCATGTCGACGGCGTCTTACTGGCTCGCCGAGCCTCACGATTCGCCACCTACTGCTCGGGTCGAACCTCCGGTGGACGTTGCGGTAGTCGGCGGCGGAGTCACCGGCTGCTCGTGCGCGCTGACGCTCGCGGAGGCGGGTTTGCGCGTGCGGCTGTACGAGGAGCGCGAGATCGCGGGCGGTGCGAGCGGACGCAACGGAGGCTTCGCGCTACGCGGCGGCGCGGCGCCGTACCCGGTGCTGGCGGAGTCGATCGGCCGTGACCGTGCGGGCGAGCTGTGGCGCTGGACCGAGCGGGCACTTGCCGACCTCGCCGACTTGGCGGGAGACGCGTTTCGGCCGATCGGCAGCCTTCGGCTGGCGGTGGACGAGGAGGAGCGCGCCGAGCTCGAGGAGGAGTACGAGGCGATGCGTGCGGACGGGTTCGAGATCGAGTGGCGCGATGCGTTGCCGCCGCCGCTCTCGGACAGCCATCCGGCCGCGATCTTCCACCCGCCCGACGGCGTTCTTCAACCCGCGCGGCTCGTGCGAAGGCTTGCGGCGCGCGCGGCGGAGGCCGGGGTCGAGATCCGCGAGCGCACGCGCGTCTCTTCCCTCGAGGAGACCGGGGCGGAGACGGTCGTCGTCGCCACGGACGGATATCCCAGCGGGCTTCTCGGTCCGCTCGAAGGGCTGATCGTCCCCACGCGGGGGCAGGTGATCGCGACGGAGCCCGTGCCCGAGCGGCTGTTCGAGGTCCCGCACTACGGGCGCCACGGCTTCGACTACTGGCACCAGACACCGGACGGCCGCGTCGTCGCCGGCGGCTTCAGAGACGTCTCGCTCCAGGACGAGTTCACTGCGGATGAGGTCACGACACCACCGGTGCAGGAAGCTCTCGAGCGCTTCGTCCATTCGCTCTTCGGACCGCCCGCTGCGCGTCGACTACCGCTGGGCGGGCATCTTCGGCCTCGTGCTCGACTTCCTTCCGGTCGTCGGGCGCGTGCCCGAGCGGGACGATCTCTGGGTCGCCGGCGGCTACTCGGGCCACGGCAACGTGCTCGGCTTCGCCTGTGGCCGGCTCGTCGCGCGCGCGATCCTCGGCGACCTCGATCCGCTGCTCGACCTCTTCGAGCCGGCTCGACTCCTTTGACGAGCATCGAGCGACATTGCGCGTCTCGATCGGCGCCCCGACCTGTCCGACATGACTCGCCTTTCTCAGATACGTGACATGGTGAAGAGCGACCAGAGCTGCATGTCGAAGGGAGGAACCATGAAGCTATCCCTCGTCTACCTGACGGCTGTTGTGATTCTCGTAGCGACTGTTTTCGCCTCATCGCGCGTTTTGGCCGCACCAGCGTCCTCCGCGGCAGTCGCGAAGCCGCCGTGTGGGAACGAGAGGCAATACGGCCACATCGAGTCGCTGACGCGCAAGGGTGGCCGCTTCGAGATGCGGTTCGATCCTGCTTGGTGGCTTACGGGCGTGCAGGCGGAGCGCGCGGCCGTCGAGGACAGAGTCCTCAAGCCGGGGGAGCCGGTTCCGAACGACTACTACATCGTCGAGGAGGGACGGCGGCTCTTGACATACGTCGTTCCGGCAAGCGCTGAAGTAACCGTTCTCACCAGGGGAGGCGACCCGGCGAGATTGGGCGCAACGGCGATCATGGTCTCCGAGCTTGCACAGATCGTCAGGGGTAAGAACCCGAAGCACCGTAGGCTGACGCAGCCGAAGGCTGGCTTCTGGATTCGGATTGGCAACACCTACCCAAGTCCCGTCCTCTCGCTCGATCAGCAGTACCAGCCGTAGGAAACACTCGACGAACAGTCACCTCGAGAACGGCGCCGGCGTTCGTCGAGCCTCTAGAGATCAGCGTGCTGCAGGTCGAGGGCGTCCACTTTCCCGAGCGCGACCTTTGGCGATCGCGAGGTCTTGTATCGCCAGCCCGTCGAGTCGAAGAGCGTGATCTCGTCGTCTGACCGCCGGGTGCGGCTCCGGTCATCACTGCGCACCGAGCTCGGTGACGTCCGCGCGGGTGACGGCGCGGGCTCCGACCGCAGCGGCGAGTTCGCCGCCATTGCTCGCTTGCTCCCAGTCGTCTCGGAGCTTCCGCGGATATCAGGCGCCTGAGGGCTACTCGGATTCAGCTTCGCTTCGGCAGAGTAAGGAGTCGGACTCAGGCCTCACGCCCTCGACCGAGGGTTGGTTCATCGTCAACGTACGAGATGCGGCGTGGGAGAGAAACGACGCTTTCGGCAGCCGCCTGCTTCTTCGAGGGCGAAGACGCGCGCTTTGCCGAGCTGGGGATCAATATGCGCGTGCTCTCGCCTGGACGGTCGAAATGGCTCTACCACGCTGAGTCCAACCAGGAGAACTTCCTCGTCCTCGCCGGAGAGTGCTTGCTACTCGTCGAGGGCGAGGAGCGCCCGCTCCGGCAGTGGGACTTCGTCCACTGCCCGCCGAACACCGAGCACGCCTTCGTCGCGAACGGAGACAGCGCCCTGCGTCATCGTCATGGCGGGCGCGCGAACCCCCGAGTGGCCCGAGAAAGGCATCGTCCATCCGCGTTCCGGGCTCGCCCTCCGTCACGGAGTTGGTGTCGAGACGCAGACGAGCTCGCCGGCCGAGGCGTTAGCACCGTTCCCGAAGTGGCGAGTCGAGCGGCCGGACGACTGGAACACCTTGCCTTGGGCCTGATGCCGTCGCAGCATCGGCCAGGGCACTACTGCCAAGCATCTCGATCTAGAGGTCGAGTGTCGGCATGTCCAGGTCGCCCGCCTTCGCGTATGCGGCCTTTGCGATCGCGAGATCCTGGATCGCGAGGCCCGTCGAGTCGAAGAGCGTGATATCTCGCGCGCTCCGGCGACCCTCCGCCTCGCCGGCGAGGATCGCGCCGAGCTCGGTGACGTCGGCCCGTGAGACCACGTCGGCTTCGACCGCTCCGGCTATCTCGCCGCCATGGCTCGCCTGCTCCCAGTCGTCGCGGTGCAGTCACCTGCACGCAGCCCAATGAACGTTGCTCGCGCCCCGCCGCGGCGGCACGATATTCTCGACGAGTTGAACGAGCCTAGGGCGTACTGGTTCTTCTCCGATCTCGTGATCGTCCACGTGTCCGGTGACCGACGGACGGACGCTTCTCACTCGTGGAATTCCTGATGCCCCCGGACGACATGACTCCGCTCCACGTCCATCGCCACGACAGCCAGACCACATTTGTGCTCGAGGGTGAGGTCACCATCTACCTACCTGGCCGCGAGCACGTCTTGGCGCCCGGTCAGTGCGTCCATCAACCGGCCGGAGTTCCGCAGACCGAGCGTGTCACCTCTTCGACACCCGCCCGGGTGCTGGACGTCAACTCGCCCGCCGGATTCGAGCGCTTCATCGCAGCCGTCGGCCTTCCAGCGCGAGAACTGACGCTGCCGCCGTCAGAGCTCACCACCCGACAGGAGCGACTTCAGGCGCTCGCTGCAGAACACGGAATCGATCTGCTGGGGCCGCCCGGCACCCTTCCGTAGGATCCGCCCACGATGACAGGCTGCACTAAAGCTCGATCGTCTGTAGATCGCAGCTCGTCGCGCTTCGCGTAGGCCAGCCTTCGCGATCGCGAGATCCTGGATCGCGAGGCCGGTCGAGTCGAACAGCGTGATCGTCGTCGGCGCTTCGCCGGCCCGTCGGCCGTCGCCGGTAGTACCGCGCCGAGCTCGCGTGACGTCCTCGCGGCCTACGACGCCCGCCGCGACCGCGGCCGCGAGCTCGCCTCCGTGGCTCGCCTGCTCCCAGTCGTCGCAGAAGAGGCGCGCTCGCGCGAGCTCCTCGACCGCGACCTCGGCCTTGCCCGGGCCCGTCGGCGCCCATCAGCGAGACGTGCTGGCCGGGCTCGAGCGAGCCCGGCGCGGATACAGGACGCTCGAGCCCGGGCGTCACCGTCGACGACGACGTCGCACGCCAGCGCCTCCGTCCGCGCTCGCGCGACGCTCGAGCGCCGAGCTCGCTCGGCGACGACTCGCGCCGCGCTCTCGTCGACGTCCCAGACGAGCGGGGCGACGCCACGCGCGACGAGCATCCGCACCGTCTCGGCGCCGTTGACGCCGCAGCCCACGACGGCGCACGACGACGCGTCCGGCGCGGCAGAGCGTGTCGGCCGCGAGCACCGCGGCGGCAGCCGTACGCAGCGCGGTCACCGCGCCCGCGTCGAGCACGGCGAGCAGGCGTCCGTCCTCGGCGTCCGAGAGGAGCACGAGGCCGGTCACGGTCGGAAGCCCGCGAGCCGGGTTGCCGGGAAACGACGTCACCCACTTGAGCAGCGCGTGACCGCCGCCGATCGCGGGCATCGCGCGGAAGTCGCCGGCCGGATAGTTCGTCACGTAGACCTTCGGCGGCATCGACCATTCGCCGCGCGCGTGCGCGACGAACGCGTCCCGAACGGCGTCGTACGCCTCGTTCGGCGACACTGCCCGCACGACGTCGGCCGCGCGTGAAGACCGAGACCGCCAGCGCAGCCGCGCCTACGACGCCTTGACCGCGGCGATGAGCTTCACGACGGAGTCCTTCGCGTCGCCGAACAGCATCGTCGCCTTCGGATCGAGGTAGAGCTCGTTGTCGATCCCCGCGAACCCGGGCCGCATCGAGCGCTTGAGCACGACGATGCTCGCCGCCTTGTCGACGTCGAGGATCGGCATGCCGTAGATCGGGCTCGCCGGGATCGCTGCGGGCGGCCGGGTTCGTCACGTCGTTGGCGCCGATGACGAGCGCGACGTCGGTCTGCGGGAACTCGGGGTTGATCTCGTCCATCTCGTGGAGCTGCGTGTACGGAACGTTCGCCTCGGCGAGCAGCACGTTCATGTGACCCGGCATGCGGCCGGCCACGGGATGGATCGCGTACTCGACGTCCACGCCGCGCTCCTCGAGCAGCTCGGCGAGCTGGCGCACGTCGTGCTGCGCCTGCGCGACGGCCATCCCGTAACCCGGAACGACGATCACCTTGCGCGCGAAGGAGAGCTGGACGGCGACGTCCTCGGCGGTCGTCGCGCGAACGGTGCGGCCGTCGTCGGCGCGCGCCTGGCCGACGCCCGCCTGCACCTGCCCGAAGGCGCCGAAGAGCACGTTCGCGACCGAACGGTTCATCGCCTTCGCCATCAGCAGCGTCAGGAGCGTGCCGGCCGCGCCGACGAGCATCCCGGACGACGATCAGGACGGTCGAGTCGAGCACGAACCCTGTCGCCGACGCCGCCAGCCCGGTGAACGCGTTCAGCAGTGAGATGACGACCGGCATGTCCGCGCCGCCGATCGGGAGCACGAACATGACGCCGAAGACGAGCGCGAGGCCGAT
The DNA here is from genome assembly GCA_963746435.1 of uncultured Actinomycetes bacterium. Lineage (GTDB taxonomy): Bacteria > Actinomycetota > Thermoleophilia > Gaiellales > Gaiellaceae > GMQP-bins7. The sequence goes on along the minus strand of CAVVAZ010000016.1, from coordinate 49,691 downwards.
CAGGGCGACCAGGACCCACTCGCCCTCGACGCCGGCGATCGCCGCGATCCCGAGCGCCGGCGGCCGCCGAGGACGACAGCGCGTTGACGACGTTCTGGCCGGGAACACGATCGGGCGCCCGCTGACGAGCTCCTGCAGCTTCGCGAACGCGACCGCCGAGCCCGCGAACGAGATCGAGCCGATGAGCGCGGAGAGCACGATGGACACGGTCTCGTCGCCGGAGCCGCGGTCGAGCGTCGTGTGCACTCGGCGAGCGCGACGAGCGCCGCCGCTCCGCCGCCGACGCCGTTGAAGATCGCGACCATCTGCGGCATCGCGGTCATCCGCACGTTGCGCGCCCCGACGACCCCGACCACCGTCCCGATCGCGAGGCCGACGACGATCAGGACCCAGTTCTCGATGCCGTCGAGAAGCAGCGTCGTGCCGATCGCGACGAGCATCCCCGCTCCGCCGACCCAGTTCCCTTTGCGGGCGTGCTTCGGCGACGAGAGGAACCGGAGCGCGACGATGAAGCAGACGATCGTGACGAGATAGAGGAGGGCGGTGACGTCCGGATCGGAGATCACTCGCTCTTCTCCCGCTTCGGCTCCGGCCGCCGCTTGAACATTCCGAGCATGCGGTCGGTCACGAACCAGCCGCCGACGACGTTCGCGGTCGCGAGCACCAGAGCCGCGAACCCGCGGCCTTCGTGAACGCGTCGTCCGCGTCCCGAGGACGAGGATCGCGCCGACGATGACGATGCCGTGGATGAAGTTCGCTCCCGACATCAGCGGCGTGTGGAGCATCGTCGGGACCTTCGAGATCACCTCGAAGCCCGAGAACGCGGCGAGCACGAGGATCGTCAGCTCGAGAACGAGGGGAGATCGGTCACGCGCCTGTCTCCGCTCGCGTGACACAGGCGCCCGCAGTGATCTCGTCGTCCCAGTCGAGCTTCAGGTCACCGTCCGGCGCGAGGTGCTGCAGGAGCGCTGCGACGTTTCTCGAGTAGAGCTGGCTCGCGTGGAATGCCATCAGCGACGGGAGGTTCGTCGTTCCGTCGATCGTCACGCCGCCGTGCTCGACGATCTCGCCGGGACGGTGAGCTCGCAGTTTCCGCCCGTCTCCGCCGCGAGATCGACGATCACCGAGCCGGGCCGCATCCGCTCGACCGCGCTCGCCGGGATGAGCTTCGGCGCAGGCCGCCCGGGTACAGCTGCGGTGGTGATGACGACGTCGAAGTCCGGAATGCGCTGCTCGAGCGCGGCCTGCTGGCGCTCCTGCTCCTCGGGCGTCAGCTCGCGTGCGTAGCCGCCCTCGGTCTCCTCGGTGCTGACACCGAGATCGAGGAACGCCGCGCCGAGACTCTCCACCTGCTCCTTGACGGCGGGCCGGACGTCGAACGCCCGACACGACGGCGCCGAGCCGACGGGCGGTCGCGATGGCCTGCAGCCCGGCGACTCCTGCCCCGATCACGAGCGCCCGGACGGGCGCGATCGTGCCGGCGGCGGTCATCAGCATGGGGAAGAGCTTGGGAACGCGGTCGGCGGCGAGCAGCACCGCTTTGTATCCGGCGACCGTGGCCTGCGACGAAAGCGCATCCATCGACTGAGCCCGGGTGATCCGCGGAATCGACTCCATGGCGAAGGCGACGACTCCCTGCTCGCGGAGGCGCGCAATGCCGTCCGCGTCGGTCAGCGGCTGCAGGAAACCGATGAGGACCGTGCCGGACGCCATCTCCGCGGCTTCCTCGGGCGATGGTCTCGCGACGCGCGCGACGGCGTCGGCCCCGACGAGGAGCCCGTCGGCGTCAACCAGCTCTCCGCCTGCGGCCTCGTACTCCGCGTCCGGAAATCCGGCGGACTCTCCAGCTCCACGCTCGACTCGGATCTCGAAGCCGCTGCTCGTGAGCTTCGAGACGGTTTCGGGGACGAGCGCCACGCGACGCTCGCCCGCAGCCGTCTCTTTCGGGACCGCGACTCGCATGGCGGACGCGAACTCTATTCGGGAGCGCTCGAGGAGGGCTCGGTAGCCCGAACGCAAGTCAGCTCGGCGTGATCGGAAACCGAGCAGCGCCGCGGCCGCGTCCAGCATCACGCTTGCGCAAGAGCTCAGAGCGACGCCCAGACGTCGAGCTTCGACGTCGTGCGCCGGATCACCTCGTCCGTGAACTCGCGCGTCGCCGCGTGGCCGCCGAGATCGGCGGTGCGGACGCCATCCGCCACCGCCTCGAGGCATGCCTCGCGGATCGCGCGCCCCGCGTTCTGAGCCTTCTCGTCCTCGGCATGGGAGAGCAGCGCGGCGCCGGCGAGGATCATCGCCATCGGGTTCGCGACATCCTTTCCCTCGAGCGCGGGAGCGGTTCCGTGTGCCGCCTCCGCGATCAACGCGCTCGGGACGTAGTCGTCGCCGAATGCGACGAGAAGCGACTCGGAGCCTGCGATCGAGCCGAACAGCGGCAGCACGAGATCGGAGAGGATGTCGCCGTCGCGGTTCAGGGCGGGGATGACCATCGGCGCACCGCTCGACGAGATGAGCAGCGCGAACGTCGCATCGATGAGCTGCGGCTCGTATGGAATGTCCGGATGCCGTACCGGCCGCCTCGTCCATCTCCTCCTTCAGCATTCCCTCGTAGACCGGGCTCACCGTGTATTTCGGGCCCCCGAAAACCTTCGCGTCCATTCGTTCTGCCTGCCGAAAGGCGAATTCGGCGACGGCGTGGCAGATGCGACGCTCGATGCGCTCCGTGCGCAGGGCGACTTCGTCGTCTCCCTCTCCTTCGCGCCATTCCTTCGCGCCGTACGCGTCGCCGACGGCCATGCGGACGACCGAGATGGGGGCGTGGACTCCGCCGAGCGGAACGATCCCCGGAATGCGCCGTCCGGTGCGAACGATGACCTTGCCACCGATCTCCTCGCGCAGGATGCGGTTCGGCGAACCCACATCTCCGGCTTGCTCCGGCGTGATCGTCGCCGCCTTCAGCCCGAAACCGTGCTCGCGCACGGCTGCAGCGGCGTCGAAGACGACGGCGTTCTTGGTGGCGCGCCGGTTCTCGAGCGAGAGGTCGAAGCGGAGAAGCTCGAGCTCTCGACCGACGATCTCAGGCGTTAGCACTCGCAGCGCCTCTTCGAGGAGCTCCTGTCCCGTTTGATCGCCCTCGAGCACCACCATCGTGTCCATGCCTTGATCCTACTGAGTGGGCCAGCTCGAGAAAGACGCGCAATCCTTTCTGTTGCACTTTTCATCTCGATTTCTTAGTCTTCGCTCGCGCAAGTGAGCAAAGACAGGAGGCAATAGTGGCTCGAAAGACGATCCTCGTCTGTGACAATTGCAGCAACGAAGTCGAAGAAGGAAAAGGTGCCGTCATGCGCGTCAACTTCAACGACGCGCGCCGTGGTTCCAAGCAGGCAGATCTCTGCGACAGCTGCGCCGGCAAGATGCCGGGTCAGGCCGCGGCCCGGAGAGGTCGGCGGCCGAAGTCTGCGGTCGCGTAGCGCAGAACCGGGCCAAACCTGGGGTCAGGTCTCGTTTGTTGCACCGAGGATGCAACGCCCGAGACCTGACCCTCCTTTTCTCGCTGTTTGCGCCAACTGACGGGGGCGCGTACGAAAGCGCGTCGGAACCCAAGACTACGATGGACGAATGGCGCTCTCGCTCGTCGTGGGGCCGGCCCATGCCGGCAAGGTCGCGCTGCTCCTCGAGCGCTATCTCGCAGTGCTCGAGCGCGATCCGTGGCTCGTCGTGCCGACCCGCGGGGATGTCGAACGCGTCGAGCGTGACCTGCTTCGGCGGCGTCCGGCTCTGCTTGCGGGCAGGATCGGGACCTTCGACGACCTCTTCCGGGACATCGCCACCGGCGGCGCGGGTGGCCGCGCGGTCGCACCCGAGTCCGTGCGCGCGCTGGCGGTCCGGCGCGCGATCGAGCACACCGCCCTCGACGGCCTGGGTCGATCCGCGAGCTCCGGCGGCTTCGCCGACTCACTCGTCTCGGTTCTCGGCGAGGTCGAGTCGGCATTGCTCGAGCCGGAACAGCTCGAGGGCGATCTCGGACGTCTCGGGCGCGCCTACCGTGAGGAGCTCGACCGACTCGGCCTCTGGGATCGCGACGCGCTCCGGCGGCATGCGGCCGAGCGGCTCGCCTCCGATCTCGACGCGTGGCACGACGAGCCTGTCTTCGCGTACGGCTTCGAGGACCTGACCGGCGCGGAATGGGCGCTGCTCGAAGGGCTCGCCGCTCGCGCCGAGGTCACCGTTTCGATCCCGTACGAGCCGGGGCGCGCGGCCTTCGCATCGCTCGAGCGCACCGTCGAGGATCTCGCTCGGCTCGCCGCCGGCTCGATCGAGGAGCTGCATCCGTCGCGGACGCGTCCTGTGCCACCGGCGCTCTCCCATCTCGAGCGCGAGCTCTTCTCCGACGACCCCGACCGCGAGGCGTCACTCGATGGCGCGATTCGGTTTCTCGAGGGAGCGGGGGCGCGCGGGACGGTCGAGCTCGTGGCCGCGGAGCTCCTTCCCGTCCTGCGCGCGGGCACGCCCGCCGAGCGAATCGGCATCGTCTGTGACTCCGTCGAGCGCTGGCGGACGACGCTCGACTCGGTTCTCCCTCCGCTCGGCATTCCGTTCTCCGTGGAGCAGGACGCGCGGCTCGTGGACACGGCGTTCGGACGTGCGCTGCTCGGTCTCCTCCGCTTCGCGTGGCTCTCCGGCCGCCGGGGCGAGCTGTTCACGTTCCTTCGCTCGCCGTTCTCGGGGCTCGAGCGGCGGTCAGTCGACTTCGTCGAAGGCCGTCTCCGCGGCCGCGCGATCGCAGACCCTGCTCGCGTGGAAGAGGAGAGCGAACGTCTTCGCGGCGCACCGCTGCCGGCACTGAACCAGCTACGGACGACGCCGGACCCGGTGGCCGCCGCCCGCGAGCTGATCCGCACGATGGAGCGAAATGCGTGGGGGCTCGACTCGCCGCCGACAGTCGACGACGCCCGCGCGGACGCCCGCGCCTACCAGGCGGCCGCACGGACGCTGGAAGAGCTCGCGCTCTTCGCGAGCCTCGACGGCACGCCGCTGAACCCCGACGAAGTGGTTGCCGCGCTCGAGCGGACCACCGTTCGTCCGGTTGCCGCCGGAGAGAAAGGGTACGTCGCCGTTCTCGACTACGGGCGCGCGCGGACGCGACTCTTCGACGTCGTCGTTCTCCTCGGGCTCGAGGAGGGAAGCTTCCCGCGGCGTGACCGTCCGTCGCCCTTCCTCGACGACGAGACGCGAAAGAAGCTCGGCGGCCGCCTCGAGCGCGCTGACTCGGTGGCGCGCGACCGCTACCTCCTGTACACGGCGTGCACGCGGGCCGCGCGCCGGCTGATTCTCGTCCGCGAGGCGGCCTCCGACGAAGGCGTGCCGCGCGAACCGAGCTCGTTCTGGGACGACGTGCGCGCGCTGTTCGATCCCGGTGAGGTCGCCCGCAACACCGTGCGGCGGCCGTTGTCGAGCCTCACCTGGGCGCTCGAGGCGGCGCCGAGCGAGCGCGACCGTCTGCGCGCGGTCGCGCGCCTCACGGTCGACGACGTCGAGAGCGCATCCGCGCTCGCGGCCGCGAATGGATGGACGCGACGCCTCGATCGGGCGCGCGTCGCCTTCGACCGGCCGACGGAGCTCCGTAGTCCCGGCGTGCTCGGCTGGCTCGGCGAGCGGACTGTCTTCTCCGCGACGGAGCTCGAGCGGTTCGCCGACTGCTCCTCGGCCTGGCTCGTCGAGCGGATCATCGACCCGAAGACGATCGACGCGGAGCCGGACCCGATGCTGCGCGGTCAGGTCGTCCACACGACGCTCAACCGCTTCTACTCCACTCTGCCGAAGGAGCTCGGTGCAGAACGCGTGACGCCGGAGAACGTGGAGGCTGCGCTCGATCTCGTGCGACGCTGTCTCGACGACGCGCTCGAGTCGGGTGTCCGTCTCGACCTCACGGATCTGCAGCGGGCGGAGCTACGGCAGACGCTGCTTGCCGACCTGGAGGGCTTCATCCGCGACGAAGCCGCCTCCGGGCTTGCCTTCGAGCCCCGCCGGCTCGAGGTCGCCTTCGGCTCGGACCGCGCGGCACCGGAGCTCCAGCGTGGGCTGCCGCTGGGAGACGGCCTCTCGCTCTCGGGAAAGATCGACCGCATCGACGTCGATCCGTGGAGCGCCCGCGGGATCGTCCAGGACTACAAGTCGGGCAAAGGAGCTCACTCGGCCCGCGACATCGATCGGGAGCTTCGCCTCCAGATCCCGCTCTACGTGCTCGCTCTTCGCGACCTCGTCGGGTTGGAGCCGCTCGGCGGCGTCTACCGTGCCCTCGCCGGCAAGCGCTTGACGCGGGGGATACTCCGCGACTCGGCGCGAGACGACCTTCCGGGCTTTGCGAAGGACGACTACCTCGACGACGACGAGTTCTGGGCCCACACGGAGACGGCGCGAGAGCGTGCGACCGAGTATGCGCAGCGAATCCGCGCCGGAGACGTGCAGCACGACCCGAAGGGCGACGGCTGCCCGTCCTGGTGCGACCTCTGGACGATCTGCAGGGTGCCGCGATCATGACTCGCCGGGAAAACCGTGTTTCCCCGCGGGCCCCCCTCTTTTGCGCGGAGGAAACCGTGTTTCCCCCGCGAGCCCCCTTCTTCTGCGCACAGACCCGCCCGAGCGCCCTTGGGCTCACGCCGGGCGAAGCCCGGCTCCGCCCGCGGAACGTTTGTGCCGTCACAAGAGGCAGAAGCGATGACGGTCACAGAGACTGGCACGCGCCTGAACGACGAGCAGCTCGAAGCGACCGAAGCGACCGGAAATGTCTTCGTCTCCGCCGGCGCGGGGACGGGCAAGACCTCGGTTCTCGTCGAGCGGTACGTCCGCGCGGTCTGCGAACGCGGTCTCGACGTCGAGTCGATCCTCGTCATCACCTACACGCGGAAAGCCGCCGGCGAGCTGCGCAGCCGTATCCGCTCTGCGCTCGTCGCGCGAGACCGTCCGGATCTCGCCCGCGAGCTCGACGGCGCCTGGATCTCGACGATCCACGGCTTCTGCAACCGCTTGCTGAAGGCGCATCCGTTCAGCGTCGGGCTCGATCCCCGCTTCCGCGAGCTCGACGACGCGGGGGCGGCCGTTCTCCGAGGAGAGGCGTTCGAGCGCGCGCTCGAGATCTTCTGCTCGAACGGCGAGCCCGAGCGCCTCCGCCTGCTCGCCACGTACCGGGCAGTCGGTCTCCGGCGGATGCTCATCGGTGTCTACGAGACGTTGCGCTCGGCGGGTCGCGAGCTCGTTCTCGAGCTTGGTGCGCGGCCGAGCTTCGAGGAGGCGCTCGGAGATCTCCGCCGCGAGGCCGCATGTCTCGCGCAGGACGAAGACGCGACCGCAACCCAACGCAGCAACGCGACGGAGGCTCTGCGTCTGGCTGGTCTCGGAGACCTCCGCCGCGAGGCTTCATGTCTCGTTCAAGACGAAGACGCGACCGCAACCCAACGCGGCAACGCGACGGAGGCCCTGCTCTCGCCGGCGAAGGCACGCCCCCCGAGCGCGTCGTCGATCTGGCTGCGCTCCAAAGCCGGGGCGCGCGCGCGGCGTCGTACGAGCATGCGCGCAAGGCGCTCGAGCTCGCCGCGCTCGAAGAGCTCGCCGCCGCCGATCGCGACCTTCTCCAGGAGCTGCTCCAGCGCTTCGCGGAGGAGTACGCGGCGTCGAAGCGTCGCGAGTCGGTCGTCGACTTCGAAGATCTCCAGCTCGCCGCGAGAGACCTCCTTCGCGACGACACTCGCGTGCGGGAGTCGATGCAGGCTCGATTCCGACTCGTGATGGTCGACGAGTTCCAGGACACGAACCTTCTGCAATGCGAGCTGATCGATCTCGTCGCCCACCCGGAGCTGACCGAGGTGTTCACCGTCGGCGACGAGTTCCAGTCGATCTACGGCTTTCGCCACGCCGACGTCGAGGTGTTCCGGGAGCGTCGGGAGCAAGCGTCGAACCTGCTCACCCTCGCGGAGCAACTACCGCTCTCGGCCACAAGTGCTCGCGGCGGTGAACCACCTGTTCGCCGGAGCCTTCGGAGAGGAGTTCCAGCCGCTCGCGGCTTCCGCCGAGTTCCCGGACCCGGTGTTCGGCCACCCGGTCGAGCTCCTCGTCACTGACAAGACGAGCTACCGCGACACCGGCGAGCACTGGCGCAAGGGGGAGGCGCGGGCGATCGCGGCGAGGGTGCGCGAGCTCGTGGACGCGGGCGACGCGCTGCCCGGCGAGATCGTCGTCCTCTTCGCGGCCGGAACCGACGCCGAGCGTTACGAGGAGGAGCTGCGCCGGGTGGGGCTGCCCACGTTTCGGGCGACCGGGCGCGGGTACTTCGGCCAGCAGCAGGTCACCGATCTGCTCTCGTACCTGCGCCTCCTCCACAACCGCTACGACGACGTCGCTCTGGCGACCGTGCTCGCGTCGCCGTTCGTCGGGGTGTCGAACGACTGCCTTGTGCTGCTTCGCCGAGCCGCTCCCAGGCGACCGCTCTTCACCGCGCTGGAGCGCGGCTTGCCGGACGGCGTCTCCGAGCGCGAGCAGCAGCTGCTGCGCGCGTTCCTCCAGCGCTACGAGCGGCTCGTCCGAGCGTCGACGCGGTGGGGGCTCGAGCGTCTGTGCGAGCAGATCCTCTCCGAGCACGACTACGACCTCGCCGTGCTCGCCCGCTGGGACGGCACGCGCCGGTTCGCCAACCTGCGAAAGCTCGGGCGGCTCGCGCGAGAGTACGAAGCGGTGCGCGGAGGGGACATCGCCGGCTTCGTCCGTTTCGTGCGCGACCAGGAAGCTCTGGGGGCGAATCAGCTCGAGGCCGTCGCAGAGGAGGAGGGGGCGAACGCCGTGCGCCTACTCACGATCCACGGCGCGAAGGGTCTCGAGTTCAAGGTCGTGATCGTCGCGGACGCGGGGCGCGACGTCGGAGGGCCGCGAGGAGGCGACGAGATCGTGGCGCTCTCGGACGGCCGCTTCGGGTTCCGGATGGTGCATCCGACGCGCGGCGACCGCCGCCCCGTCTTCGGCTTCGACGAGGTTCGCGAAGCCGAGCGCGTTCAGGGGCGGGCCGAGCGCCTCCGCCTGTACTACGTCGCGATGACGCGGGCGATAGACCGGCTGCTCGTCTCCGGTGCGGTCGATCTCGATCGGGCGGCGGATCGGGAGACGCCGATGGGCTGGGTGCTCGAGCGACTCGGCGCTAGCGAGAGCGTCGCGGACGGCGAAAGACGATCCGATCGAGGTCGAGCGCGGCGACGCACGCTTTCTCCTGCGGGTCGACCGCTACGCGCCGCTTCCGAGCCGGCGGTCGAGATTCCCGAAGGAAGAGGGACAGCTCGCGCTCTTCGGCGAGCTTCCGGTCGGACTCGGTGCCGTCGGTATCGAGCTCGCTCCGTTCGACCCGCTCCCGACGCCTCCGATCCACGACGTGCGCCGGCTTTCGTACAGCGCGCTCGCGCTGTTCGAGCGCTGCTCGTATCGCTACTTCGCCGAGCGGGTGGCCGGGATGGCTCCGGTCGCGACTTCGACGGCTGTCCGCGAGACCGGGGGAGAGCTCGCCGCCACGGAGCTCGGCGACGCGGTGCATCGGCTGCTCGAGCTCGTCCCGCTGGCGAATCCGGTGACGCCCCCGCGAGCCGAGCTCGATGCCACCGTGCGCGAGTGGTATCCCGCCGCGACCTCGACCGAGCTCGATCGCATCGCCGCTCTCGTCGATGCGTACTGCCGGTCCGATCTCGCCACGCGGCTGGCGCGGCTTCCGGGCGCGCGCCCCGAGCGCCCCTTCGCCTTCGAGCACGACGGAGTCCTTCTCCACGGCCGGCTCGACGTCCTCTGGCGCGAGAACGGGAGCGCGCTCGTCGTCGACTACAAGTCGAACGCGCTCGAGGGCGCCACTCCGTCGGCGATCGTCGACGCGGACTACGGCCTGCAACGCCTCGTGTACGCGCTCGCCTGCCTCCGCGACGGCGCCGACGAGGTCGAGGTCGTCTACCAGTTCCTCGAGGCTCCCGACGACGTCGTCAGCGCAGCATTCTCCGCCGGCGACGTCGCTGCGCTCGAGACCAAGCTCTCGGAGGCGATTGCCCGTATCCGCGCTGGCGACTTCCGTCCGACTCCGAGCGAGTACGTCTGCGCGGGCTGCCCGGCGCTCGACGTCGTCTGCGCCGGGCCGCGACTGCTCGTGCACGCGGAGCGCTAGCTTTCGTCGCGTGCGGGTTGCGGTACTCAACGACATCCACGGAAACCTGCCCGCGCTCGAGGCGGTGCTCGCCGAGATCGGTCAGCAAGGTGTGGACGCGATCGTCTGCGGCGGCGACGTGGTTGCGGGACCGTTCCCTTCGGAGGTCTTCGACCGCCTGACGAGCCTCCCGGAGGTTCGGTTCCTGCGTGGGAACGCCGACCGGCTCGTGCTCGACGGCGTCGAGGAGTACGGACGCGATTGGGTTGCCGATCGGGACCGTCTCGGGGATCGAGCGCCTTGCCGAGCTCGCCTCCTGGCCGCTCACCGTCGAGCTCGAGATCGACGGACTCGGTCGTACGCTGTTCTGTCACGCGATCCCCACTGCCGACGAGCCGATCTTCACCCGCGTCACGCCGGACGACGTCGTCGCCGAGTTGATCGGCGAGGTGGATGCGGACATCGTCGTCTGCGGTCATACGCACGTGCAGTTCGACCGGACGCTTCCGGGTGGCCTGCGCGTGGTGAACGCAGGAAGCGTCGGAAGCCCCTACGAGGGCCGACGTGGTGCGTTCTGGGCGCTCCTCGGCCCGACGGTGGAGCTCCGACGCACGGAGTACGACGTGGAGCAGGCGGTCGCGCGAATCCGTTCCGCTGCGCCGAGCTCCGAGGAGCTGATCGGCTGGCTGCTCGACCCGCCGGATCCCGACGAGACCAGCGCCTACTTCGAAAGCCAGCGCCTGGCGCAGAGTGGCGCGTAGCTACGTCCGCGAGGCGCGGCGGCGCGGCCTGGGTCGGCGGCGCGAGCGGATCGTGCCGATCGTCGAGCGGCTCGCCGCGGAGCACGCGGACGCCGAGATTGCGCTTCGCTTCCGCTCCCCGCTCGAGCTTCTCGTCTCCGTCATGCTGTCGGCCCAGACGACGGACACGAACGTCAACCGTGTCACCGAACGGCTCTTTCTGAAGTACCGACGGCCCGAGGACTATCTCCGGGTGCCGCAGGAGGAGCTCGAGCGCGACATCTACGCGACCGGGTTCTTCCGGCAGAAGGCGAAGGCGATCCGAGGAACGATGCACGTCCTGCTGGAGCGATTCGACGGTGTCGTGCCGCGTACGCTCGAAGAGCTCGTCACGCTGCCCGGGGTCGCGCGCAAGACGGCGAATGTGGTGGCCGCCGAGCTCGGCCACGCACAGGGCATCGTCGTCGACACGCATGTGCGTCGGCTCTCGCAACGCCTCGGGTTGACGCGTGCGGACGACCCGGTGAAGATCGAGCGAGACCTGCAGCGCATCGTTCCTCGGGCCGACTGGGCGCGCTTTCCGCACCTGCTCATCTGGCATGGCCGCCGGGTCTGCCATGCCCGTAGCCCCGAGTGCGAGGTCTGCGTGCTCGAAGACCTCTGCCCCTCGTCGCGACTCGCTACGCCTGAGCTCAGATCCAGCGACGCCAGCGGAAGAGCGCGAGCTGCACGATCGTCGACGCGACGATGAGGCCTGTCGAGACGCCGAGCGTCCAGTAGCCCTCGCCGAACGCCTCGCCGAAGTTCTGGCCGTAAAACCCGACGATCAGCGTCGGAACGAGCACGAGCGAGGCGATCACGGTCAGCGTCTTGCTGATGTCGTTCTGCCGCTCGGTGATGACCGACTGGTGGTAGTCGCGAGCACTCGCGAGCAGATCCCGGGCCACCTCGAGCTCCTCGCCGGCGCGGACGAGCGTCTCGTACGTGTCAGCGATCATGCGCTCGACCGACTCGGGAAAGAGCCTCTCGTCACCGATGTCGAGGCGCTTGTCGACGATCCGTCGCACGGCGCCCCGCATCGCGCCGACGGTTCGTCGTGCATGCAGGAGATCGTGCCGCAGGCCGCCGAGCCGTCTGCGCACGATCGGGCTGGGCCAGTCCTCGATGTGATCCTCGAGCTCGTCGATCTCGGCGTCGACGGCGACCACCACGTCGAGGAAGGATGCCGCGACGTCGTCGAGGAGGCGAAACAGAAGCTCTCCGACGGATGCGCCTCGCGCTGCTGCCGTCTCCAGCGGTTCCGGATGCCACGGCTTCCCGCCTTCGGGGCGTCTTTCGCACCGTGACGACGAGGCCCGGAGTCGCGACGACATCGACCTCTCGGTACACGATCCGATCCTCCTCGGGCGCCGGTTGGCCATCGAGCAAGACCCCGAGCACGTACGCACCGTGGCTCTCGAGCAGCGGCCGGGTGTGCTCGCCGCCAGGCGCGGCTGCGAGCGTCTCCACGACATCGGGATCGACTCCGGTCGGCAGTGCGGCGAGGAGCTCCTCGCGGGTCGGGTCGAGGAGGTCGATCCAGCGCGCGCTCATGGGCCGACGTTTGGCCCATGAGCGCGGTGGAGGGGCGTGGGGAACCGGGAGGTTCCCCACGGGTTCGACAAAGAAAGGGCATCGCAGGTAGGAAGACACGGTTTCCGCTTCGCGAACTTAGGTTTCCGCTGGCGGACGCGAGCCAACGGCGAGCGTTGCGGGCACCGCCCGCGAGCGTAGCGGTGCCTGCGGTCGGAGCCGCTAGGCCGACGTGGCCGCGACTCGAGGAGCGTGCTGCTGCTCCTCGAGGAAGCGCTGCGCGTCGAGTGCCGCCATCGTGCCCGAGCCTGCCGCCGTCACGGCCTGCCGGTAGACGTGATCCTGGACGTCGCCCGCCGCGAAGACGCCGGGGATGTTCGTGCGCGTCGATCCCGGCTCCGCGACGAGATAGCCCTGGTCGTCGTGGTCGAGCCAGTCGAGGAAGAGCGCCGTAGTCGGATCGTGCCCGACTGCGACGAAGACTCCATCGGCGGCGACCTCGCGCGTGTCGTCTGTGACGACGTTACGCAGGCGCACGCCGGTCACGCGCCCGTCGTCGGTTCCGAGCACCTCGTCGACGACGGAGCTCAGCACGAACTCGATCTTCTCGTTCTCGCGCGCCCGGTCGACCATGATCGGGGAGGCACGGAACTCGTCTCGGCGATGGACGACGATCACCTTGCTCGCGAACCGCGTCAGGAACGTCGCCTCCTCCATTGCCGAGTCGCCGCCGCCCACGACGACGACGGTCTTCTCGCGAAAGAACGCACCGTCGCACGTCGCGCAGTACGAAACGCCGCGGCCCTGCAAGAGCTGCTCCGATGGCAGCCCGAGCTGACGGGCGCTGGCGCCGGTCGCCACGATGACCGCGTTCGCCCGATACTCGTCGCCTCCCACGTAGACCCGGAACGGCCGCTCGGAGAAGTCGACCCGCGTGACGTCGTCGGTGAGGAAGTCGGCTCCGAAGCGCTCCGCCTGGCGGCGGAAGTCGGCCATCATCGCGGGCCCGAGCACGCCGTCCGCGTACCCCGGATAGTTCTCCACGTCGCTCGTGATCATCAGCTGCCCGCCCCAGTTGAACCCCTCGATCACGAGTGGATTCAGGTTCGCGCGCGCGTTGTACAGCGCCGCCGTGTAGCCGGCCGGTCCTCCCCCGATGATGATCACTTCGCGAACGTCGCTCAAGCGTGCTCCTTCTCGTACGTTAGCCGCCCCGGAGGCACCTCTATAGATACCCCGGTAGGGTACATATGGATTAACGTCTCGAGACGGTCCGCTGTTCCCACGCTGCGGTTACGCCGCGTCGCTGCCCGACGCGAGCACCTTGACCACCGGCGCGTCGGAGTCGACGAGCTCCGCAGCGGCAAGCGCGCGTGTTTGGCGCTCGATCGGCTGCAGCTCCGGCGGCGCGATGCCGGTGATGCCGTGCTTCTCGAACCGGCGCGCCTGGACGAGCACCTGGCGCTCGAGCGAGCCCACCGTCTCGTTGTACGCCTTGACGGCGCCGTCGAGCGACTTGCCGAGGCGCGACACGTGCGCGCCCATCGTCGCAAGCCGCTTGTAGAGCTCGCGCCCGAGATCGCTCACCTCGCGGGCGCTCTCGGCGACCGTCTCCTGCTGCCATCCGTAGTGCACGGCGCGCAGCAAGCCGATGAGGTTGGTGGGAGAGGCGGGAATCACGTTGTTCGACACGGCGAGCTCGGTCAGCGACGAGTCCTGCTCGAGCGCCGCGCGGAGGAACGTCTCGTCCGGGAGGAACATCACGACGAACTCGGGTGTCGAAGGCAGCTGCCGCCAGTACGCCTTCTGCCCGAGCCTGTGGATGTGCTCGCGGACATGGCGCGCGTGGTCGCCGAGCTTCGCCAGACGCACGTCCTCGGTCGCTCCCTCCTGAAAGGCATCGAGGTACGCGACGAGCGGCACCTTCGAGTCCACGACGATGTGCTTGCCGCCCGGCAGGCGCACGACGACGTCCGGCCGTAGCACGCGACCGTCCTCGTCGGTCGTGGAGTGCTGCTCCGCGAAGTCGCAGTGCTCGACCATCCCGGCCATCTCGATCACGCGGCGGAGCTGGATCTCACCCCACCGGCCGCGTACGTGTGGAGCGCGCAGCGCGGTCACGAGGTTTCCGGTCTCGGCGCGGAGCCGCTCCTGATCGGAACGGAGCTGGCGAACCCCCTCGGTCAACGTGCCGTACGCCTCCTGCCTCACACGCTCCACGCTCTGGAGCTGCTTGTCCATGCGATCGAGCGACTCCGTCAGCGGCCGCACCTGCCCCGAGAGACGCGCGTCCGCGAGCTCGAGAAAACGGGCGCTATTTGCGTCCAGGGCCTGCGTCGAGAGTGCCGTGATGGTCCCGGCGAGACGTTCGTCCAGTGTCTTTCGCTCGACGGAGAGCTCTGCCCGCGCACCTGCGAGCTCCCGCTCCAGCTCCACCACCTCGTCCACGCGGCGCCCGCGCTCGGCGAGTGCGGGTCGCGCGACGAGGTAGACGCCGAGTGCGCCGACGGCAAGACCGATGAGAAGGGCGACGATGACCATCGGGTCGACGAACGGTAGAGAGCCGAGCGGACGGCATCGCTCCACAACAGGGGCTGAACCCGGCCGCTGCTAACCTGGCCCGCGCTCGATGGCCGAGAAACCACGCGTGAAGGCGCCGAAGAAGCGCGCTCCATCGAAGGCCGAGACGGCGCCCGACAGGCGCCGTCTTCTCGTCGATCGCCGGCGGTGGCGCGCTGCTCCTGGCGGCCGTCGCCGGCGCCTTCTTTCTGCTCGGAGCCGGAGGATCGAAGAGCCCCGAGGACGCACGCGCAGCTCTCGAGGCGGCTGGGTGCAAGCTGCAGATCGTGGACGCGCTCGCCGGCAGCCACACGATCGTCGATCCCGACGGCACGTCGAAGCAGTGGAACACCGATCCTCCGACGAGCGGTCCTCACTACGGGTTCAACCCGAACGGAACGCTGGGCACGGTGATCTGGGGTGCATACGAGGAGCCGGTTCAGCTCGCACGCGTCGTCCACAATCTCGAGCACGGCGGCATCATCATCTTCTACGGCGAAGGCGTATCGCAACCCGTCGTCGCGCGAGCTGCGCTCGTTCTACGACGGGCACGAGCGAGGCACCGTGCTCGCCCCGTACCCGAAGCTCGCGAACAAGATCGCGCTTGGCGCGTGGGTCGCCGACAGTGAGCCGGCGAAGGGCTACGTGGCAACGTGCACGGCGTTCGACGAGGACGCGTTCTCCGCGTTCTTCGACGCGTTTCAGTTCAAGGGCCCGGAGCGCGTGCCCGAGAGCCAGCTCCTCCCCGGCGGAAACTAACCGGCGTCACATCTACGAATCGCTCGGGGGCGGAGCGCCCTCGACACGTTCGTACAGAGCGCTGGCGATGTCCGCTACCTGAGCCTCGGTCGCAGACCCGGGCGGGCCGCTGAGGGCGATCGAGTAGAAGAACGGGCCATCCGCGAAGAGAATCTCGTAGGAGTCGAACGGCACGTCCTCCGCTGTTCCGACTGCTTCGATGTCCTCCGCGCTCTGGCTCCTGTGAACGCCCCGTGCATCCGGGATGCCGTCGACGTCGAACTCGCTGATTCGAACGGCGCAGGTATGCGGGCAGGGTTTCATGCTGTCGGCCGCAAACCACTCGAGTGCGCTCTCCGCACCTTGCTCCGACTGAAGCTGGATGGCCGAGGAGAAAACGTGGAGGGAGTCGGGGCTGTGCGTCTCTCCGAAGAAGCGGGCGTCGATGATCGCCGCCTCGAAGCCGGCTTCCGTGAACACGTCCCTGATCTCCTCCGTGTCCGGATCGACAGCCTTCTCGCCCAGCACGCCGATGAACTCCTCGAAGTCGGCGGTCGTCTGCCGCGTCTCGACAGGGTCGGTCTTCGACCCCGGCGCGTCGGCTTCCTCGACGACCCGCTGCGCGAGAGTGATCGGCTCCGCCTCGTCCCCTCCACCGCACGCTGACAGCGTGACGAGTGCCAGGACTGCGAGGAGCGGTAGCGCCAGCCGCACGGTTAGTCGATCCTAGGGAGTGCGGCTCGACTTCCACAAGTGGCGGCGCCCGGCGCGCATGCGTCCTACACTGCACGCGCCGGGGTGGCGGAACAGGTGAGACGCGCCCGCCTTAAAAGCGGGTGTCCCCATAGGGGGCGTGCGGGTTCGAGTCCCGCCCCCGGCACCTGAGAAGCGTTTTCCGAAGCGGGTTTGCGGCCTCCAGGCGTTGCCGGCGACGCTAACGCGAGGGAGCCTCCGAGACCCGCGTGCTACCCGATTTGCAACCCGCGACCCTCGGAGGACGCCCCCGAGCGCGCCCACGGCCACGGGAAACGTCCGCCCGCAGAGGGCGGCCCGAAAGCCGCCCCGAGCGCCAGAAGGTTCAGGAAAGGCCGCGGGAGGATCGCCCGATGGTCAGTCCGCGGTCTCGTGCATCGCGAACTCGGAACGAGCGAAGCCGAGAAGGTATCACATCACCGCCGCGGAGAGGATCCGCGCTGGTAAGAAGTCGCCGGTCGACACGGCCGCGAAGCTCAAGCGATTGTCTCGTCGACGGAGGAATTCTCAACGTCGACGACCCAGCGTCGCGGGGAGCGAACGTAAGTGCAAGGTCCTCGGGTGGTGGGGTCTCGACCGAGTCGTCGGTGCCAAGGAACAGCTTGAGTGTCTGGCCGCCGTTGATCCGCACGACTACGTCGATGCCTCGCGGGCGCGTGTCCGCTTCCGTCGCGCGATCGAGCGCCGGACACTATGGATGGCCGAAGATGCAGCGCGCGAGCTCCCGAACCTGCCGCTCGAGGACGCGCTGCAGCTCGTCCACCTCTACGCCGAGCGCGGGTCTCCGAAGTACGAGAAGGCGGCGATGCGGTGGCTCGAGCGGTACCTGACCGAGTCCGCGCCCTCGCTCGAGACGTTCACGAAGGTTGTCCGGGAGTCTCGCCGCGCTGGCACGCGAGGGCTGAGCGACCGGTTGCGGCGTGGTTGCAGCTGCCCGCAAGCCCACGTCCGAAGCGGCCTCGCGGCGAGACACCTGCCCCGCGTGCAGGTGAGGCCGTCCACGGGGCGCCGTCGAGGGGGTGTACTCCGAGGCTGCTGCACATCCCTCCGTGGTGTTTTTCGAGTTGGGGGCCTGCGCGTGTAGCACGCAACGACAAACAAAGACGACCGTCCCGGCTTGCAGGCGCGGCGGCACAGTGAGATGGTTCGCAGCGGTCGACGAGAGGGACGCACAGTGACCGTTCAGATTCGACTGCTGCTGCTCGCGCTTGTGGCGCTCCCCTCGATGGCGTCGAGCGGCACCGCGGCCCGTCCGTCCCAGATGCGTACAACAAGCCGTCCTAAGCATCTCGTGGTCGATGCACGCCAGGCAGCAGCACGATCACCCTCGGTTGGTCACGGCGAAGCCGGCTGGAAAAGCCGACGCCGAACATCGAATTGGGAGGCGTGATGAACAAGCGCGTTGCGGTCATCGGTGCCGGTCCTTCGGGAACGGCGGTGTTGCGGGCATTCCAGTCCGCGGCAGCCAAGGGCGCGGAGATTCCTGAGGTCGTCTGCTACGAGAAGCAGCAGGACTGGGGCGGGCTCTGGAACTACACCTGGCGCACCGGGAGCGATGAATACGGCGAGCCGGTCCACGGAAGCATGTATCGGTACCTGTGGTCGAATGGCCCGAAGGAATGCCTCGAGTTCGCCGACTACACGTTCGACGAGCATTTCGGTAGGCCGATCGCGTCGTACCCACCGCGCGAGGTGCTGTGGGACTACATCAAGGGCCGCGTCCAGAAAGCGGGCGTCCGTCCGTGGGTCCGGTTCCGAACGCCCGTCAGGAATGCCGTCTATTCCGACGAGACTGGGCGCTTCACGGTCACCGCGGACGATCTGCGCAATGGCGGCTCCACCATCGAGGAGTTCGATCACGTGGTGGTGGCGACCGGCCACTTCTCGACACCGAACATCCCAGAGTTTCCCGGGTTCGAGGGCTTCAACGGCCGCATTCTGCATTCGCACGATTTCCGCGACGCGATGGAATTCAAGGGCAAGGACATCCTCGTCATCGGCACCAGTTATTCCGCCGAGGACATCGGATCGCAGTGCTACAAGTACGGCGCCAAGTCGATCACGTCGAGCTACCGGACGCGGCCGATGGGCTTCAACTGGCCCACCAGCTGGGAGGAGAAG
Source organism: uncultured Actinomycetes bacterium (assembly GCA_963746435.1). GTDB lineage: Bacteria > Actinomycetota > Thermoleophilia > Gaiellales > Gaiellaceae > GMQP-bins7. Next base: position 31,046 of record CAVVAZ010000016.1, on the reverse strand, counting down.
CCGCTACTGCAGCGGGTCGAGAATCGGACCGCGTATTTCAAGGATGGCACCGCGAAAGAGATTGACGCCATCATCCTGTGCACGGGTTATCTGCACTATTTCCCGTTCCTGCCTGATTCGCTCCGACTGAAGACCGAGAACCGCATGTGGCCGCTCAACCTCTATCGCGGCGTGGTGTGGGAGGACAACCCGAAACTGCACTACATCGGCATGCAGGATCAGTTCTATACGTTCAACATGTTCGATGCGCAGGCCTGGTACTCGCGGGACGTGATCCAGGGTCGCATCGAGCTACCGAGCCTCGCGGAGATGCGCGCGAACAGCGCCGAATGGCGTGCGCGTGAGGAAACGATCGAGAACGCTGAGCACGCGATCTGGTTCCAGGGCGACTACACGAAGGAACTGCTCGAGCTCACCGACTATCCGAAGTTCGACGTCGAGACCGTGAACAAGACCTTCATGGAGTGGGAGCACCACAAGGCCGAGAACATCATGGGCTTTCGCGACAACGCCTACCGGTCGATCATGACTGGGAAAGTGTCGCCGGTGCATCACACGCCGTGGCTGACGGCGATGGACGATTCAATGGCGTCCTACCTCGGGAAGAAGTAGCGCGATCGCCCACTGCGCGGTTCTGTCGTCTCGCCCACGGTCATCTCCCCTCTAGGAGATGTACCGGTTCGCGCGTCGCCGGACGCACGTGCAACCCGTTGCGCAACCCGAGCGGGTAGCACGGGGCGACACGGGACGCCACGGCCGCGAGCCTGATGCGCCGCAAGCCCGCTCGGGAAACCAAACCGCGGCATGGGACGGCACACGGCGACATTCCGGCCCGGTGCCTTAAAAGCGGGTGTCCCCATAGGGGGCGTGCGGGTTCGAGTCCCGCCCCCGGCACCTGAGAGCCCGACCTCTGGCCCGCGCTACGGGCGCGCAAAGCGGTGCGAGGCTTCGACGAGTTGTTCAACCACGCCGAGCTCTGCGTCGTCTCGCGGCGCGTACAACATGACGGCGGTCGGGGGCAAGATCCCCATCCGTGCGACGGGATGCAGCTCCGCCCAACCGGCCTCGATGGCGGCTTGCGCCACCTCTACCGGCAGCATCGCATGGAGGCTGTGGTCGGGAGACGGATGGAGGTGGGCGAACTCTCGGTCGATCATGAAGGCTTCGGGCGGCCCTGTCGGCTCACCCGGCGCCAGGGTCAGCGCACGAGCGCCCGGGACAGAGATGCCACTCGGCCGCTCGACGACTCCCGGTAGTGCGAACAGGCGTCGGCCGAGCTCCTCCACGAATGCGGCATCGACCGGCTGTTGATCGAGCTGTGTGTGGGGGTTCGCCGGAGTGGTCCGCGGTCGGTCTCCGCGACGAGTCGGCAGCGATATATGCGCCATCTCGGACATTGTGCAACTCGTCGACCTACGTGGGCGCGAGGCGGTCGTCGATGCGGTCGAAGAAGGACGCCCAACCCGATCCGGCGCGTTCGTACTCCTCGGGCGCCATGCGGCCGTGCTGCTCGAAGGCCATCTCGGTGCGACCGTCCCCTAGGTCGGTGAGCACGACGACGATCAGCTCGTACAGATCCTTCTCCGGCCGGTCGGAGATCGTGAACACGAGCCGTTCGGGCTCGACGACCTCTCGGTAGACCCCCCACCAGTGGATCTCGCGGCGCTCCGGGCCGTCGAACATCGTCAGCCTCCAGGTGCCTCCAGGCGTGACGTCCATCGACACCGTGGACAGCGGCACCTCGCCGCCCGAGCCGCCAAACCAGTCTGCGAAGGCCTCGGGATCGGTCCACTCACGCCACACCCGGTCGCGCGGCGCAGCGAACACGCGGGTGACGGAGATTCCCAGGCGAAGGGAGTCGTCGCTCGCGGACGGCTGCGTCATCTGGGCGTCCTGGGCTGCGACGGCTGGAGGCGCTCGTCGAGTAGGTCGAAACTGTCCTGCCAGAACGGTCGGTACCGCTCGAGCCATTCTGCCGCCTCGGCCAACGGAGGACCGTGGAGGCGTGCGGGCCGTAGCTGCGCCGAGCGTCCACGCGTGATCAGCCCGGCGCGCTCGAGCACCTTGAGATGCTTCGAGACCGCCTGCAAGGTGATCGGAAACGGCTCCGCGAGCTCGTTCACGGTCGCTTCCCCGTCGGCGAGCCGCGTCAGGATCGCGCGCCGTGTCGGATCCGCGAGCGCCGCGAACGTCTCCGTGAGTTCGTCGACCGCCATTTCGCCGTTCTTTCCGCTGTTCTTATCCGACCGGTTTATCAACCATTGAGTTGAGTATGATACCGGGCAACCGGATCGACCGCCACTGCAGACGAAGGAGGAAGACGTGGGCAGAATCGTCGTCACCGAGTACATCTCCGTCGACGGCGTGGTCGAGGCGCCGAGCGGGACCGAGGAGTTCGAGCGCGTCGGCTGGACGGACGCGTTCTCCCGAGGGCCGGAGGGTGATCAGTTCAAGCTGGACGAGACGATGGCATCGGATGCACTGTTGCTCGGCCGCACCACATACGACGGCTTCGCCCCCGTCTGGCCACACTTCGAGGGGGAGTTCGCCGACAAGTTCAACTCGATGCCGAAGTACGTCGTCTCCTCGACCCTCGAGAACCCGGGGTGGAACAACACGACCGTGCTCCGCGGTGACGTGGTTGAAGAGGTGACGAAGCTCAAGCAGCGCTACGACGGCGACGTCGTCGTGCACGGCAGTCCGCAGCTCGCTCAGACGCTAATCGAGCACGATCTCGTCGACGCGCTCCACCTGCAGGTCTACCCCGTGATCGTCGGGGCGGGCAAGCGGCTCTTCGCCGAGACGAGCGCCACGAAGCGACTCCGTCTCGCCGAGGCGAAGACCGTCGGCGACGGCGTCCACATCCTCATCTACGAGAAGGTTGCGTGACGCACTGCATGCGAGTCTCGCCCGGCCTAGGGCGTGCGGGTTCGAGTCCCGCCCCCGGCACCTGAGGTCGAAGCGTGCGGGCGCGCGGGTAGACTCGGCGCGCCGTGGCGAGCCTGCCGGAAGCGGTTGCGCATGCCCAGCTCGAGTGGGACACGCCGCTCTACCGGATGGCGGTCGCGCAGTTCGACCAGGCGGTTGCGCACGCGGCCATTCCCGAGGACATCGCCGAGCGGCTGCGGTACCCGGAGCGCTCGATCATCGTCAGCGTGCCGGTGCGGATGGACACCGGCAAACGGGTGGTCTTCCCCGGCTACCGCGTCCAGCACTCGAGCATCCTCGGCCCGACGAAGGGCGGGATCCGCTACGACCTCGAGGTGACGCTGGGCGAGTGCGCGGCGCTCGCGATGTGGATGACGTGGAAATGCGCGCTGCTGCGGCTGCCGTACGGCGGCGCGAAGGGTGGCGTTCGCTGCGATCCACGCGCTCTCTCCCTGGGTGAGGTCGAGCGCCTCACTCGTCGCTTCACCTCCGAGCTGCTCCCCTTCATCGGCCCGCAGGAGGACATCGCCGCGCCGGACATGGCCACGAACGAGCAGACGATGGCCTGGATGATGGATACGTACTCGATGCAGCGCGGTTACGCGGTTCCCGAGATCGTCACCGGAAAGCCGATCTCGATCGGCGGCTCGGTGTTCCGGCACGAGGCGACCGGCGCCGGCGTCGTGATGGTGATGGCGCGCGCCTGTGATCGGCTCGGCTGGCCGCTCGCCGAGCAACGGTGCGTCGTCCAGGGGTTCGGCAACGTCGGCGGGATCGCCGCGCTCGAGCTCTTCGAGCGTGGAGCGACGGTGGTCGCCGTCTCCGACGTCTCGGGAGGCATCCACGCAGCGACCGGCTTGGACATCCACGCTCTGCAGGCTTACGTGCGAGCGCACGGCTCGCTCGAAGGATGCGACGCCGGGCGCCGGATCACGAACGAGGAGCTGCTCGAGCTCGAGTGCGACGTTCTCGTGCTCGCCGCCAGGGAAGATCAGATCACCGCGGAGAACGCGCCGAACGTCCGCGCGAGGATGATCGCGGAGGGCGCGAACGGGCCGACGTCGCTCGAGGCGGATGCGATCCTGAGCCAGCGGGGGATCCTGGTCCTGCCGGACATCCTGACGAACGCGGGAGGCGTCACGGTGTCGTACTTCGAATGGGTGCAGGACCTCGGACGGCTCTTCTGGACGCGCGACGAGATCCGCGCGAAGCTCGCCGAGAAGCTCTCCGACGCTTTCGACCGGGTCTGGGAGCACGCGGACGGCCGCGACGTCTCCTTGCGGACGGCCGCACTCGTGGCCGGGATCCACGAGGTGTCCGCGGCGCTCGAGGCGAGGGGGATCTTCCCGTGAGCGTCGGTGTCGTCCGCGAGGCGATGGTGTCCCACCCGGGCCACCTTCCGGCGGACGCGACAGCCCAGGCGGCCGGCGAGCTCCTGCGAGCGGCCCGAGGTCCGTGCGATCTACGTCACCGAGGACGAGCGGCTCGTCGGAGTCGTCACGCGCAAGACACTCGTGCGCGAGGTGGTCGCGGCCGGCCTCGACCCGCGGACCACGCGACTCGGGAGAATCGCGGAACCTCCGCGACCACACCATCGGCCCGGACGTGCCGCTCGAGGACGCGTTCCGGTTTCTCGAGGCCGAGGACGCCGAGCGGGTTCCCGTCGTCGACGAGCGAGAGCGGCTGATCGGCGTCCTCTCGCGGAGCGTGCTGCAGCGGCGCCTCGCAGAAGACGAGGAGCCGGCGGACGAGGACGAGCCGCCCGAGCTTCCGCCCGCCGCGTAGACGCTCCTTCCCGTCGCTGCGAAGATCCGGCGCATGCAGGTCTGTCCCGCGTGTGGCGAGGAGAACCCCGAGCGCGCGCGCTTCTGTCTCGCCTGCGGCGCCGCGCTGGTCGAGCCCGCGCCCAGGGGTGAGGAGCGCAAGGTCGTCTCCGTCCTCTTCGTCGATCTCGTCGGCTTCACGGATCGCTCCGACCGCGCCGACCCCGAGGACGTCCGCGCCACGCTCCGGCCCGTACCACGAGCGCGTCAAGGCCGACATCGAGCGCTTCGGCGGAACGGTCGAGAAGTTCATCGGCGACGCGGTGATGGCCGTCTTCGGAGCTCCGGTCGCGCACGAGGACGACGCCGAGCGCGCGGTTCGCGTCCGCGCTCCGGATCCTCGAGACGATCGAGGAGCTGCGCGCCGAGGGCCTCGAGTCGCGGTGCGTGCGGCGGTCACCACCGGCGAGGCCGTCGTCGCGCTCGGGGCGCGCCCCGAGCGGGGCGAGGGCATCGTCGCCGGCGACGTCGTGAACACCGCGGCGCGCTTGCAGTCGGCGGCGCCGGTCGGAGCTGTGCTCGTCGACGAGACGACGATGCGCTCCGCCGAGAGCGCGATCGCGTTCGAGCCGCTCGAGCCGGTCGCGGCAAAGGGAAAGGCGGAGCCGATCCCTGTGTGGCGCGTCGACGCACGCCCGGAGCCGCGTCGGTCGAGCCCGAGACGGCGACCCAGACGCCCTTCGTCGGGCGCGAGCACGAGCGCACGCTGCTCCTCGAGACGTTCCTCCGCGCGCGAGCGCGAGTCCTCGGTCGCAGCTCGTCACGGTCGTCGGCGAGCCCGGAATCGGGAAGAGCCGGCTCGTCACGGAGCTCCGCTCGACGCTCGACGACCGGCCCGAGCTCGTCACGCTGGCGCCACGGGCGCTGCCTGCCCTACGGCGAGGGGATCACGTTCTGGGCGCTCGGCGAGATCGTCAAAGCGGAGGCGGGGATCCTCGAGTCGGACGACCAGCAGGTCGCCGCGTCAAGCTCGAGCGAGGCGGTCGCCGGTCTCGTTCCCGGACGAGTCGGAGCGCGCCTGGTTCGGCTCGCGGCTCGCGCCGCTCGTCGGTGCGGAGGGCGACGGAGCGGCGGTCGGTCGGGAGGAGGCGTTCACTGCCTGGCGGCGCTTCCTCGAGGCGATGGCCGCGCGACGGCCGTGCGTCCTCGTCGTCGAGGACCTGCACTGGGCCGACGGAGCGCTGCTCGAGTTCCTCGAGCATCTGCTCGACTGGGCGGCCCGTGCCCGCTGTTCCTCCTCTGCACCGCACGCCCCGAGCTCTTCGAGCGGCAGTCGGCTGGGGCGGCGGCAAGCGCAACGCGACGACGATCTCGCTCTCTCCCGCTCTCGACGGAGGAGGCCGGCCGGCTCCTGCAGGTCCTCCTCGAGCCGTACGCTGCTTCCCGCGGAGACGCAGTCCGTGCTCCTCGAGCGCGCCGGTGGAAACCCGCTCTACGCCGAGCAGTTCGCGCGCATGCTCGCCGAGCGCGGCAGACGTCGATGACCTCACGGTTCCCGGAGACGGTGCAGGCGCTTGATGGCGGCACGGCTCGACACGCTCCGCCCGGACTGAAAGGCACTCCTGCACGACGCCTCGGTCGTGGGCCGGGTCTTCTGGACCGGCGCCGTCGGCAGCGGTCGGCAAGCGGGAGCGGGACGAGGTTCGGCGGGCCTGAACGAGCTCGTGCGCCGCGAGTTCGTCCGGCCCGGTACGCGTGTCTCTCGATCGACGGCGAGGAGGAGTTCTCCTTCTGGCACGCGCTCGTTCGCGACGTCGCGTACCAGCAGATCCCGCGCGCGCCGCGCGCCGAGAAGCACGTGGCGGCCGGCGACTGGATCGAGGCGACGGCGGAGGAGCGGCTCGAGGACCACGCCGAGATCCTCGTTCACCACTACGAGCCAGGCGCTCGAGCTCGTCGAGGCCGCAGGTGACGAGCGGCCGGACATCGAGGACGAGCTGGTGCGCGTTTCTCCTGCTCGCCGGAGACCGCGCGACGCGGCTCGACATCGCAGGCCGCGGAGGCGTACTTATCGTCGTGCGCTCGAGCTCTCCGAGCACGACGAGCGGGCCCGGGCGACCGCGCTCGTCGAAGCTCGCGCGCCGCGCTCGGTCAGCGTGGCGAGGTCGAGGAGAGCGCTCGGCGATCGAGGACGCGATCGCGAGCTTTCGCGTGCTGCGATCGACACGCCGCGGGGCTGGCGATGCAGTACCTCGCGACATCGCTCTGGGGTCGAGGCGAGTTGGCACCGTCCCGCGAGCTGAGCGCGAGGCGATCTCCATTCTCGAGCGGAAGCCGGGATCCGACCTCGTCTCGATGTACGGCAGCGCTGCATTTCGTGCCGCCATCGCCGGTCGCTTCGACGACGCTGCGCCGCAGTGGGCGGAGAAGGGCATCGCGCTTGCGGCTGAGCTCGGGATCGAGAACGTCACGGCTCTCCTCAGGCCAGGGCGCGATTCGCGCGGTATCAGGGCGATCCGGGGGCTCGCCGACACTGCGAGAAGCGCTCGAGCGTCGGGCTCCGCCTCGGGTTCGGGTACCGCCGCCGTCGCTACGAACAACCTCGGCGGATGGGATCGCGTTCTTCGAGGTCGTCGCGCGCGGGCGGGAGATGTGGGATGAAGGCATTGCGTTCGCGCGCGCGCCGCGGGCTCACCCACTCACGTGATGTGGTGCCGGGGTGAGCGGCTTCGTGCCCTCTACCACGTGGGGAGCTGGGACGAGCTTCGAGCGAGACGCCGACGAGGTCGTGCGCTGGGATCGAGGAGCACGGCGGCGGGCAGATCGAGGTGTTCGCGCTATGTCTACGTCGCCGAGGTGCTCGTGCACCGCGGAAGCGCACGCCGAAGCAGGAGGACACGTAGCCGCGCTCCTGCCACGGGCACGCGAGAGCGGCGACCCGCAGGTCCTCGTGCCGGCTCTTGCCACCGCCGCGCTTGTCGCGTCCGCGCGATGGACGGTCACCACGGCCCTGGCGCGCGTCTCCGAGTTCGAGCGCCTCGACACGGGGCGGCGGGCCGACATGGCGCTCGCTGCGCCTGGCCTGGCCTGTACGGATCGCGGCAGCGGTCCGGCGAGCATCGAGCTCGCCGAGGCGTTGCTCGACGGCTCGGAGCACGCCGTCGGCGTGGGACGGCTGCGCGCGCTCCGGCAGCGCGAGCGACGATCGCCGAGGCGCGAGGGGCGATGGACGAAGCGGCCGCCGCTCTACCGCGAAGCCGCGGAGCGCTGGGGCGAATGGGGATCGTCGTCGAGCAGGCATACGCGTTGCTCGGCCTCGGCCGCTGCGGCGACGCGAAGGCGCTGCGCGCGAGGGCAGGCGATCTTCGAGCGGCTCGGCGCTGTCCCGTTCGTCGCGCAGGCGCCGCCTAAGGCTCAGCAGCAGGTGTATGCGCCCGGAGGCGCGTCGCCCTCCTCCGGCTCGGGCAGCTCGGCGGCGGCGAACGCAGCGCCGTGCAGGATGTCGCGCTCGCTCACCTCGATCTCCTCGAGGCCGTAGGCGTCCATGATCTCGCGCAGGACGACGAGCCCCGCGACGATCACCGGAGCTCGGCCCGGCTCGATACCCGGCACATCCAGCCGCTCCGCGAGCGTCATCGCGGCGAGACGCTCGAGCTCGCGCTCGACCGACGCACGCGAGATTCGGTGGCCGTGGGTGCGCTCGGGGTCGTACTCGGCGAGACCGAGATCGAGGGTGGCGAGCGTCGTGACGGTGCCGGCGACGCCGATCGCCCGGCTCGTCTCGTAGTCGGGGAGCAGCGACCGAACGTATGCCGCCGCCCCGGCGAGCTCGCGGCCGCGCCGGCGGATCCGAGCGGAGGAAGCGCTCGGTCAGCCGCACGCAGCCGACGTCGAGGCTCGTCGCGGCGGCAGGTCCGTCCGTTCGCACCGAGGACGAGCTCGGTCGAGCCGCCGCCGATGTCGACGATGAGCGTGTCGTCGATCGGCTCCCGGCCGGCCGTCACCCCTCGGTACATCATCGCCGCCTCCTCGGCGCCCTCCAGCAGCCTCGTCGTGAAGCCGTAGCTCCACTCGATCTCGCCCAGGAACGCCTCGCCGTTCTCTGCGTCTCGGACGGCGCTCGTCGCGATCGCGAGAGTGCGGGTGACTCCGTGCTGCTCGAGCTCGCGGCGGTAGTCGGCGAGGCAGTTGCGTACGCGTGCGATCGGAACGGGGAGAAGCCGCCTCCGTTCGTCCACGCCCTCTCCGAGGCGCGTGATGGTCAGCCTGCGGACGACCTCGTCGAGCCGCTCTCCCTCGACGTCGGCGACGAGAAGGCGGGTCGAGTTCGTTCCCAGGTCGACCGCGGCGACGCGGGTCACGCCGGGCTACCTCGGGGCGAAGACCCGGAGCCAGCGAACGCGTGCCTGGGCGCGCTCGACCGACCCGAGGAGCACCTGGAGGTGAGCCCGGGAGTTGCGCAAGCCGGCGAGCGCCCGTTGCAGGTCGGCGTTCGAGCGTTCCCACTCGGCGAGATGGCGTTCGGCCTCGCGCGGTCTTCTCCTCGAAGGAGGAGAGCTCGGTGCCGAGCGCGCCTCCGGTGCGCCTCGTCTGCCGCCAGAGGCCGACGCCCCGAACGACGACCACGGCCAGGCCGGCCGCAAACAGCAAGAGACCGACGAGAAGTGCGAGGAGAACCACCGCGAGGCGATCGTACCAGTGGGGCGTTTCGGATCCGAAAGGTTGATCAGAGCTGGTCTCACCCTCGACTTTTGGGGCGTGTAGCACGTCGGCACCCCGATCTAGGATCCGATCGAGTAGGATCTCGGACACAATCTCTCGGCAACAGGAGGCGTTCGATGGACCGGAACGGCACGGGGAGGCAGGAGCGCTGGAGCGGAATCGAGCGCCCGTACGGGCAGGACGAGGTCGACCGGCTGCGAGGCTCGATCCGGATCGAGCACACGCTCGCGCGGCTCGGCGCCGAGCGCCTGTGGAAGCTGCTCGAGGAGGAGCCGTACGTCGCCGCGCTCGGCGCGCTCACGGGCGCCCAGGCGGTGCAGATGGTGAAAGCCGGTCTGACAGGCCATCTACCTCTCGGGGTGGCAGGTCGCGGCGGACGCGAACCTCGCGGCGCACACGTATCCCGACCAGAGCCTCTATCCGGTCTCGAGCGCCCCCGCGCTCGTCAAGCGGCTGAACAACGCCCTCCTGCGAGCAGATCAGATCGACGCGGCGGAGGGCAGGAACGGGACGTACTGGCCGGCGCCGATCGTCGCCGACGCCGAAGCCGGGTTCGGCGGCCCGCTCAACGCGTTCGAGCTGATGAAGTCGTTCATCGAGGCCGGCGCGGCCGCGGTGCACTTCGAGGACCAGCTCTCCTCCGAGAAGAAGTGCGGACACCTCGGCGGAAAGGTGCTCATTCCGACGAGCCACTTCATCCGCACGCTCGTCTCGGCGCGGCTCGCGGCGGACGTGCTCGACGTGCCGACGATTCTCATCGCCCGCACCGACGCGCTCTCCGCGACGCTCCTGACGAGCGACGTCGACGAGCGCGACCGGGAGTTCCTCACCGGGGAGCGGACGCCGGAGGGGTTCTTCCAGGTCACGCCGGGAATCGAGGCGCCGATCGCACGCGCGCTTGCCTATGCGCCCTACGCCGACCTGCTCTGGTGCGAGACCTCGACGCCCGATCTCGACGAGGCGGCCGCATTCGCCGAGGCGGTTCATGCTCAGTATCCGGGCAAGCTCCTCGCCTACAACTGCTCGCCGTCCTTCAACTGGAAGAAGCACCTCGACGACAGCACCATCGCGTCGTTCCAGCAGGAGCTCGCGGAGATGGGCTACCGCTTCCAGTTCGTGACGCTCGCGGGCTTCCACGCCGTCTGCGCTTCGATGTTCGAGCTCGCGCACGGCTACGCCGAGGAGGGCATGAGCGCGTACGTGCGGCTCCAGGAGCAGGAGTTCGCGCTCGAGGATCTCGGCTACACGGCGACGAGGCACCAGCGCGAGGTGGGCGCCGGCTACTTCGACGCGGTCCTCGAGGCGATCACCGGCGGCGAGAGCTCCACGCTGGCGCTCGAAGGGCTCGACCGAGGAGGCCCAGTTCCAGGCATCGCAGACCGCGTAGGCTCTGACCACCGGTGACTCCGGGAGTCGACGTCCGCGCACCGGATCCCGATGGCGTGCTCACGCCCGAAGCGCTCGAGCTCGTCGCCTCGCTCGAGCGCGAGTTCGGCGAGCGCCGGCGTGAGCTGCTCCGGGCACGGGCGGAGCGGCAGGAGCGACTCTCGGCCGGCGAGCTGCCGCGCTTTCTCGAGGAGACGCGGGACGTGCGCGAGGGCGACTGGCAGGTGGCTCCTGCGCCCGTCCGACCTCCAGGACCGGCGCGTCGAGATCACCGGCCCCGCGGGCGATCGGAAGATGGTCGATCAACGCCTTCAACTCGGGCGCGCGGATCTACATGTCGGACTTCGAGGACGCGAACTCGCCGACCTGGGAGAACGTCCTCGGGGGCCAGCTCAACCTGACCGACGCGATCGAGCGGACGATCTCCGTCGAGAGCGGAGAGAAGCGTTACCGCCTGAACGACGAGATCGCCGTGCTGCTCGTGCGTCCGCGCGGGTGGCATCTGACGGAGCAGCCACGTGGAGATCGACGGGCGACCGGTGTCCGCCAGCCTCTTCGACTTCGGCGTGTACGTCGCACCGGAACGCCGGGCGGCTGCTCGAGCGCGGCACCGGCCCGTACTTCTATCTCCCCAAGCTGGAGAGCCACCTCGAGGCGCGCCTCTGGAACGACGTCTTCGTCCTCGCGCAGGACCGCCTCGGGCTGCCGCAGGGAACGATCAAGGCGACGGTCCTCATCGAGACGATCCTCGCCGCGTTCGAGATGGAGGAGATCCTGTACGAGCTCCGCGAGCACTCCGCCGGGCTCAACGCCGGCCGCTGGGACTACATCTTCTCGGCGATCAAGAAGTTCCGCGACCGCGAGGACTTCGTCCTCCCCGACCGCGTGCAGGTGACGATGGCGGTGCCCTTCATGCGCTCGTATACGGAGCTGCTCGTGCGCACCTGCCACAAGCGCGGCGCGCACGCGATCGGCGGCATGGCCGCGTTCATCCCGAGCCGTCGCGACCCCGAGGTGAACGAGCGCGCGCTGACGCGGGTGCGCGAGGACAAGCTGCGCGAGTCGGGCGACGGGTTCGACGGCACCTGGGTCGCGCACCCGGACCTCGTGCCGGTCGCGGCCGAGGTCTTCGACGCCGCGCTCGGCGAGCGGCCGAACCAGCTCGAGCGACTGCGCGAGGACGTGTCGGTGGATGCGGCCGATCTGCTGAACGTCTCGGCGACTCCGGGGGACGATCACCGAGGACGGCGTGCGGGCGAACGTCTCGGTCGGTATCCGCTATCTCGCCTCGTGGCTCTCCGGCATGGGCGCCGCCGCGATCGACAACCTCATGGAGGACGCGGCCACCGCGGAGATCTCGCGCTCGCAGATCTGGCAATGGGTTCGGCACGGCCGGGTCGATCGCGCCGACGTCGAGCGCGCGATCGAGGAGGTCGTGGCGGAGCTGCCGGACGAGCCCGTGATCGCCGAGGCGCGGGCTCTCTTCGAGCAGGTCGCGCTCGGCGAGGAATTCGAGGAGTTCCTCACGCTGCCCGCGTACGAGCGCCTGCTGGAGCTGGAGCGACGACGTAGTGGCCGACGGCACCAAGGCCGACGACCTCGCGCTCGCGCTCGAGGAGGCGATCGTCTCCGGCGAGATACCGCCGGGCAGCGTGCTGCGGCAGGAGCATCTCTCCGAGCAGTTCCGGTCATGTCGCGGACCCCCGTCCGCGAGGCGCTGCGGCGGCTGGCCGCGCTCGGCCTCGTCTCGCTTCGAGCCGAACCGCGGCGTTCGCGTGCGGATGCTCGCGCGGGAGGAGCTGCGCGAGGCGTTCCTCGTCCGCGCCGAGCTCGAGAGCCTCGCCACCGAGATCGCCACGCCGAAGATGACGAACGCCGATCTCGCCGCGCTCGAAGATGCCGAGCGGCGCTTCAGCGAGACGACGCTCGCGCTCGTCGAGATGAGTCACGCTGGACGGCAGGATCTCGGGCTCGCGCGCGAGTGGCTGCATGCCAACCACGCCTTCCACGACGTGATCTACGCCGCCGCGCAGGTCCCGCTCATCGAGCGGATGGCCAAAGCCGCCAGGCGCACGTTCCTCGTCAAGCCGGTCTGGGCGACGGGCGCGGACCTCGACGAGCTCTACCGCAAGAACGACCGCCAGCACCGCGCGATCCGCGAGGCGATGTTCGCGCGGAGCCCCGAGGGAGCCCGCGTGCTTGCGCGCGAGCACGTGCTCTCGTCTGGACGGCTGCTCGAGGCGATTCTCGACAAGGTCTCGGCGCAGACCCGCGAGCAGCTCGCCCGTCGGCGTTTAGGTGCCAGCCCGCGTCGTTGCGTTTCGCCCGTCCGCGAGGGTTGCACACCCCATACGAAAGGCGGGTGACGGGGCAACTGTCGTCTGAGATGATCGGCCCAGGGTGGTTCGCCTCTCCACGTGGCTTCTGACGACGCCGATCTTGGTCGTCGGCCTTTTCGTGGGCCATGAGGTCGGATACCGCATCGCAATCCCCGATTCGGACACACGAGCCTACGCGCTCGATCTGACGCACCACGGCTACTTCGGTCTGGCGCCCGTCGTCGTCATTCCGCTTGTCGTAGTCGCGCTGCTCGCACTCGGTCTGCGCGTGCGCGCCGCGCGGGCGGGCGGCTTGCGTGCCGTCCCGTCCTCGGCCTTTGCAGCCCTTCCGCCCATCGCTTTCGTCCTGCTCGAAGCGAGTGAGCGCTTGCGCGGCAGCGAGCACTCACTCGGCACGATGGCTTCGCCCGAGGTTGTCATCGGGCTCGCGCTCCAGCTTCCGTTCGCCGTTCTGGCGCTCGTTGTCGCGCGCCTGCTCGGATCGCTCGCCGACGCTGTCGGAGTCGCTCTGCGGCCGGCGCTGCCGCCAGTCGCACGGACCTTGCTCGCTTTCATCGCGCCCGTGACGGTCGATCTGCCTTGCGTCCGGGTCGCCGCGCTTCCGTACGGGACGCGCGGACCTCCTCTCTCCTGAGCTGACGTTCCTGGTCTGCGCCGGCCTTGGCGCAGCCGCGAGCTCGGGAGAAGGAGGCATGGAGCTAACAGGTCGAACCCTGCGACGAGAAGCCGCTCGCTACCTTCGGGGCAATCCTCGTTGCGCTCATCGCTGCACCGGTCGCCAACGCGCACTCGGTGCTGATCGCAACGGCGCCGTCGAAGGACGCGATCGTCGAGACGTCGCCCGAGCTCGTCGTGCTCACTTTCGACGAGCCGGTCGACTCGGCGCTCGGGTCGGTCCGTGTCTACGACGGCTCGGGCGAGCGGGTCGACACCGATGACGTCGGCCGGCCAACTCCTGAGGTCGTGACCACGGGCATCGACGGGGACCTCTCCGACGGCACGTACACGGTCACGTGGCGTGTGATCTCGGCGGACCAGGATCCGATCAACGGCGCTTTCGTCTTCCACGTGGGAGCTCCGGGAGCCAACCCGGGTGGCGTTGCTGGGAACGTCGTGGACGAGACTTCCGGAGCCGTCTCCTTCCTCTACACGGCGGCTCGGTTCCTCGACTACACGCTCCTGCTGCTCGGAGCCGGCGGTGCCCTGATTCTCGCACTCGTCCTACCCATGGCGGCTCCGAGCCTTCGCCGGCGGCTGTACCAGGGTCTCGCCGTTCTCGCGGCCTGTCTCGTCCTCGTCGCGCTCTTGAGCTTCGTGCTCCAGGGCGCATACGCCGGGGGGCTCAGCCTCGCGGATGCGGCCGAGTGGGACGTCGTCTCGGCAGTGGCTGGTACCCGGTTCGGCGAGATGGCTCTCCTGAGAGCGGGGCTCGCGGCATTGCTTGCCGTGGCGGCGTTCGTCCTCTCGAGGCGCGACGGCAGCCGAGTGGGAGCGATCTTGTGCATCGCGCTCGGCGTCGGCCTCCTCGTGACGCCGGTCGCATCCGGGCATGCGAGCGTCGCCGGCAAGATCGCCTTCACCGCCGACTACGCCCACATCCTGGCGGCGGCGGCCTGGACGGGCGGGCTCGCCTTCCTCGTAGCGGCGCTGCTCATGGCGAGAAGCGAGCGCTGGTCGCTGGCGTCGCGGAGCGTGCCGCGGTTCTCGAACCTCGCAGTCGTCTCGGTCGGATTGCTCGTCGTCGCCGGGGCGATCAACGGGTACCTCGAGGTCAGGCACTGGCGGGGCCTGTGGGACACGGAGTACGGCGTTCTCCTGATGGCGAAGGTCGCGCTCGTCGTCCCGCTGCTCGGTCTCGGCGCGTTCAACAACAAGTTCGCCGTGCCGAAGCTGAAGAGCGGGACAGCGTCTCCGCAGGAGCGGCGTCGCTTCCTCCGAGCCGTGGGCGCCGAGCTCTCCGTGATGGTCGTGATCGTTGGCGTCACGGCATTCCTCGTCAACGCCGCGCCCGCCTACAAGCTCGTGGAGATGCACGGCGGCTCTGGAACGAACACGGTCGAGCTCGGTCCGCATACAGCCGACGTCACCGTCGACCCGGCGACCGCGGGAAGCAACGAGATATCGCTCGTCTTCCAGCATTCCGGCTCGACGACGCCGGATGAGGTTGTCGTCTTGGCGACCCTCGCGAGCGAGGGAATCGGGCCTCTCCGTTACGTGGCGGAACGCACTGGAAGCGGCTTCGTCGTGCCCGATGCCCAGCTCTCGATTCCCGGCGAGTGGGAGCTGCGAATCGAGGCCCGCGAGGGCGAGTTCGACCTTTACACAGACACGCTTGCTCTATCGATCGGGGCGCCGTAAGCGATGCCTCGACGTCTCTCGAAGGAGTTGCCTATGCAAGTGAAACGCTCGTGCGTCGTGCTGGCCGCTCTTGCCGTGGGGCTCGCCTGCGCGGGTGCCGCACAGGCTCACCAGACAGCCTCGAACAAAGGCGTCTCCGTGACGGTGCACGTCACCCCGAACGACGAGCCTCTGGTCGGTCAAACGGCCCTCATACTCGTCCCCAGGGTGAAGCCCGGAAAGCTCGGGAAGTTCTCCTGGGCGACCTGTAGGTGCACGCTCAAGGTCTCGGATTCGGCCCTCACCGTCCTGCGCAGAGGGCCGGCCCTCCCGAGGAACGAGTTCGTCTTCCCGGAAGCCGCTGCGTATCGCATCGACTTCGCCGGCCGTGTGCGCCGGAGCGGGAAGTGGGTGTGGTTCAAGGTCTGGTTCGCAATCCGTGCGTACGAAGTAGTCGAAGAGAACCCGCTAACCAAGGAGCAGACGAAATGAGAAAGAGCACCATCGCACTGTGTGGCGGAGCCTTCGTCGCAGCGCTTGGGTTGACGCCGCTTGCCAGCGGGCACGCGACGGTCAGCCTGCTGCAGCCGCAGGGCAGGGCCCTCACGGCTTCCAGCGTGACGATCGCCCTGCGTGTGCCGACCGAGCGGGCGACGACGTCGACCTTCCAGGTGGCGCTGAACGTGCCGACGGAAGTCCAGGGGTCACTTTCCGTCAAGTCCATGGCGGACTGGAAGGTCGTCCTCAAGCGCCGCGACACTGGCACGAAGAACTCGAGAGGCGAGGCGGTCATGGCGACCGAGAAGGTCACCTGGATTGCCAAGACGAAGGAGGCACGGATCGATCCGGGCTTCTACGGCGAGTTCTACTTCCGGATGCGCAACCCGTCGTCGCCGCAGCGGCTCTGCTTCGCGATCGACCAGTGGTACAACAAGGCCAGCGCGAACGCGAAGCCGGAGAAGGTCAGTTGGAGCGGTCCTGCCGAAAGCGCGACGCCTGCGTCGTGCATGGACATCGTCTCGAGTTGACCGGAATCGGACAGAAGGGGACCGGCTTGCCGGTCCCCTGTACTCGTCGCTCCGCGCTCGGGCTCCCCCTGGGCGCACTGCTGGCTCTCGTCGCTCTCGCGGCCATCCTGCCGTCGGCGGCGAGCGGCCACGCAATCGTTCGCCCCGCCGCCTCGCGTCCGGCCGACCTCCAGCTGTACACGGTCACCGTTCCCACCGAGCGAGAGGTGCCGACCGTCGAGATCGACCTGAAGATCCCCGAAGGAATCAGCTTCCTGCTCGTTCAGGAGGCACCCGGCTGGAAGACGGACGTCGTCAAGAAGGACGGTCGCATCGACGAGATCCGCTGGAGTGGATCGGAAATCGCACCGGAGCACTTCGCATCCTTCCGCTTCATCGCCCGCAATCCGGTGACCGAGGGTGACATCGACTGGCGCATCGTCCAGCGCTATGCCGGGGGCGAAGCCGTGCGTTGGATCGGAGGTCCGGACAGCGAGTCGCCGGCCTCACGCACGTCGATCAGCGAGAGCGCCGTCCCGGTCGACGTCCTCGACATCGTGAGCGGCCGGGCGACCGCTTCGCCTTCCGACACTTCGGACGGCGGCGGTAGCTCGGATGACGGTGAAAGCACGCTCGCGCTCGCGATCGCGATCGGGGGAGCGGTCGCTGCACTGGTTGCTCTCGCCCTCGCGCTCGCCGCGTTGCGGCGCTCGGGCCGCCTGCTGCCTTCCGGCACCGAAGCTCGAATCGAGGAGTCCTGATGAAGCTCTCCGCAATACTGCTCGCTGCCGTTTGCGCGCTTGTCCTCGTGTCGACCGCGACGGCACATGTCACCGTGAATCCCAACGAGGCGACCGCCGGGAGCTTCGCCCGGTTCGCCATCCGCGTTCCCACGGAACGGCCGGCCGACACGACCTCCGTATCGGTTCAGATCCCGGAAGGTCTCTTCTTCGTCAGCTTCCAGCCGAAAGCCGGCTGGACGCGAGAGGTGAAGATGGAGAAGCTGGATCCCCCGGCGGAGCTCTTCGGCAGCGAGATCACCGAGCGCGTCGCCGAGGTTACGTGGACGGGCGGCAAGATCGGGCCCGGCGAGTTCGAGGAGTTCGGGATGAGCGCCCGCATTCCCGAGGTCGAACCGGACACTGGGCTCGTCTTCCCAGCCGTGCAGACGTACTCGACGGGCGAGGTCGTCCGCTGGATCGGCCCGGAGGACGCGCAGACGCCGGCGCCGACGGTCACCG
Source organism: uncultured Actinomycetes bacterium (assembly GCA_963746435.1). Lineage (GTDB taxonomy): Bacteria > Actinomycetota > Thermoleophilia > Gaiellales > Gaiellaceae > GMQP-bins7. The sequence continues at coordinate 13,323 of CAVVAZ010000016.1, read as the reverse complement.
TTCTCGCCGCCCCTGCTGAGGACGGCGAAGGCGAAGCCGCTGCGAGCGGCTCCGACTCGGATCGTGCGAACCTCGCGCTGGGGATTGCGATCGCAGGGCTCGCCGCCGGTCTGGCGGCCCTCGGTCTCGGGCTCTTCCGCAGCCGCGCAGCGTAGGGATCGGCATGCAGGTTTCCTCCCCGCGCGCCACTGGCGGCGGGGAGAGCCTGCGACCGATCAGGTGAGGTCGAGCACGAAGTCGAACGACGCCACCCGGCGTGCTCCCACTCGTCGCCAACGCACGAGGAGCGCGGGATCGAAGATCCCGTCGGTCCTGTTGGCGGCCTCTCCGGGGAAGTAGAGCTGCGTCGTGAGGACCGGATTTCCAGGTGCACGCACCTTGACGTGAATGTGGCGCGTCCGGCCCGTGTAGAGCCCGGGCACGACGGTTTCCAGCCGATAGCGCCCCCGGGCGTCGGTGAACTGATGCCCTCTCAGGCGGAAGCCGGAGTTGTCGTAGCTGCCGCGGGAATCCGCCTGCCAGAAGTCGACGAGCGCACGGCGTATGGGCTTGCAGCGGGTCGTGAGGACACGTCCCGTAAGGGTCAACCGCGTTCCGGCGAGGCCGGCGGTGAGGAGCGATGTCCGCCTCGGCGTCCTCGGGGTATAGAACGGGCCTTCGGTCTGATCCGGTGTCTCGTCGTCATCGTCGCCGCACGCCGGCGTTGCCTCGAGGTTGGACTCGCCCGCCAGGGCCGTGCCGACAAGCGCGTCCGTTCCGGCCGCGAGCGCGGCGACAGGCGGCAACGCGAGCCCGAGCTCTAGCAGTCGCCTGCGGGTGATCTCGCCGGACACTCGCTGTGAGTTGTAGCGCGGCTGGACTCAGCGCGCGAGGGTCACCTTCGAAAGTCCGCGCGGCTCGTCCGGGTCGAGCCCTTTCGTCGCGGCCAGCGCCCAAGCGAACAGCTGCCCGGGGAGGACCGACAGCAGTGGTGCGAGAAGCGGTGACGGAGGGCGAGGGACCGGGAGGTAGTAGTCGGCGCCGGCAATCTCCCCCGCCGCGCTTCCGCTGGCGATGACGGTCGCACCCGCGTCGCGAGCTCGCGACGCGGCGTCGAGGACGGCGGGCAGCGTCTCGTCGTCCGATGCGATCGTCCACACCGGAAACATGGGATCGAGCGCGGCCACCGGCCCGTGTGCCAGGTCGGTCGCGGTCAGGGGCTCCGCTGCGACGCGGCACGTCTCGAGCAGCTTGAGCGCGACTTCGCGCGCCGTCGCGAATTCGACACCACGCCCGATGACGAACATGCGCCCGGCGAAGGCGAAGGGAACGGCGACCCTGGTGATCGTCTCTTCGAGCGCCGGGACGAGCGCGGTCAGCTGGTCGGCGACCTCGACGGAGCTCGTCGGCGAACCGCGGACCCTCGCCGGCGGCGTGCGCCGCGAGCAGGCCGAGGGCGGCGACCTGATTCAGGTACGTCTTCGTCGCCGCGACCGCTCGCTCCGGGCCTGCGCTCAGGGGAAGTACCGCCTCGGAGACGTGAGCGAGCTCCGAGTCGGGATCGTTGGTGATACCGACGGTGAAAGCGCCGTTCCTGCGCGCACGCTCGACGTACTGGACGACATCGGGGGTTCGGCCGGATTGCGAGAGGGCCACGACTGTCGACCTGGTCATGTCGAGCTCGGCGCCGTAGTAGACGGTCAGCGAGATCGAATCGCGCAGCGCCGTCCAGCGCGGGAGGAGCCCGAACGCGTAGATGCCGTACGAGGCGGCGTTGTCCGAGGATCCGTGACCGACGATGCGAACCGTCGTCGCGCTGCGCTCGCGCATCCGGTCGGCGACGCTCTGGAAGTCGGCCTCCCCCTCGACCAAGCGCAGAAGCGCCTCTGGCTGCTCGCGGATCTCGGCGAGGAACTTCGAGCCGGGGCCTCCGTCCGCGAGCGGGGCCGCCGCGGCCGCCGCTTCAATGGGCGACACGATCGTGCCCCTCGACGAGCACGCGCTCGATCTCCAGCTCATCTGTGAGGACGACGACATCCGCCGGCAGTCCAGTGGCAATCCGACCTGCCGCCGGCAGCCGAACGACCCGGGCGGGCACGTCCGTCGCGGCCTCGATCGCCTGCTCGAGCGGAGCGCCGAGTGCGTGGAGGTTCCGAACCGCCTCGATCATCGTCAGCGTGCTTCCCGCGAGTTCGCCACCCGCTCCGCGCGCGACGCCGTCCTGGGTGTCGATCTCGAGTCCACCGAGCCGGTAGGAGCCGTTCGTGAGCCCCGCGCCGGCCATCGCGTCGGTGACGAGGGCCACGCGGCCGGCGGCCGCCTGCCAGACGACACGCGCGGTCTCCGGCGCGAGGTGGACGCCATCCAGGACGATCTGCACGATGACGTCGTCTCTCGCGAGCGCGGCTCCCGCGATTCCCGGGTCCCGGTGGCGGAAGGGGCGCATCGCGTTGAAGAGGTGGGTGACCGTGCGCACGCCGTCGTCGAACGCGGTATTCGCCTCTTCCGAGGTGGCGTCCGAGTGGCCGCAGGAGATCGCGATCTCGTGCGCAAGGAGCGTCTGGATCAGGTCGTCGGCGCCGGGAAGCTCCGGCGCGAGGGTAACGAGCCGGACGGGCCCCGCCGCGAGCAGCCGCTCGAGGAGCGGCACGTCGGGATCTCTGCGAGCTGTCGCGGGGTGTATTCCGAGACGCCGCGGGGAGAGGAACGGACCTTCGAGATGGATACCCGCGATCCGGGACCCGTCGGCTCGAGTCGGCACCTCTCGGAGGGCAGCGAGGAGCCGATCTTCAGGGGCGGTGATGAACGTCGGTAGGAAGGAGGTGACGCCGGTCTCGAGCAGAGCCTCACCTGCGCGGCGGTAGCCGTCGCGATCGGCTTCGAGGAAGTCGACCCCGGCAAACCCGTTGACCTGCAGGTCCACGAAGCCCGGAACGGCGATCCCGCGTCCGTTCGGCGAGGCAAGCCCTGCACCGGCGATGCGGCCGTCCGCGATCTCGACGTCGCCGCGCAGAAACACGCCGTCCACGAGCGCGGCTTCGACCCCGAGTCTCATCGACCGGTCCTCACGGGTCGAGAGCGAGTCGGATGCGTTGTCCAGAGGCGGCCAGCCGGGCCCGCGCGTCGTCGGCGCCTACGCCGGCGAGGAGCGAGACGATCGCAACCTTCGCGTTGCCGTCGGCGGCTGCGAGCGCCTCGTCGACCTGCGACGCACTCGCGCCGGTGGCGTCCCTGACGATTCGCCGGACGCGCGCCCGAAGCTTGTCGTTCGTCGCGTAGACGTCGACCATGAGATTGCCGAACGTCTTCCCGAGCCGGATCATCGAGATCGTGGAGAGCATGTTGAGGACGAGCTTCTGCGCCGTCCCCGCCTTGAGCCGAGTCGATCCGGCGAGGAACTCGGGCCCGACGACGACGACGATGTCGTGCTCTACGAGACGCGCCAGCTCCGACTTCTCGACGGACACGATGCAGGCGGTCAGAGCGCCCGCCTCGTGGGCTGCGGTCAGGGCTCCGACGACATACGGAGTGCGTCCGCTCGCGCTGACACCGACGACCGCGTCGTCCGCGCCCGACTCCCGAGGGAGACGAGCTCGGCAACGCCGGCGTCCCTATCGTCCTCAGCGGCCTCCTGCTCGAGTGGAGACGCAGCGAGACCTCCTGCGACGAGCGCGCTGACCTGTCCCGGCCAGGTCGAGAACGTCGACTCGCACTCGCTTGCGTCGAGCGCTGCGATGCGGCCGGACGATCCGGCTCCGACGTAGACGAGACGCCCGCCGCGGCCGAGCCGCTCGACGATCGCATCGATCGCGGCTGCGATCGACGTCGATGCTTCGGCAACCGTGGGCAGCACCGAGGCGTCGGCTCTGTGCATCAGCTCGACGAGCTCGGCCGTCGGCCGCAGGTCGTAATCCGCCGAAGGCTCGCCTCCCGCCTCGGTCGGCAGATGCTCGAGACCGAGCTCGTCGCTCGAAGCATCGGCGGAAAGCGAGCCGTCGAGACTGCTCGGAGGGAAGGCCATGACCGAGTCTAGGCATGAACCTGCTCCGGTGGTCAATACCAATTCGCGTAAGAATGTGGTATTCGGTATTGCCTCCGCGTGCCTGCGATCTATGCTGCAGGCCCGGCGGCCGGACCACGAGGCGATTGGAGAAACATGGCCGAGATCGAGCTGGAGCGCGTCACCAAGGTCTTTTCCGGCGAGGTCGCGGCGGTCGACGACGTAACGCTCCGCATCGAGGACGGCGAGTTCATCGCGCTCGTGGGGCCCTCGGGTTGCGGAAAGTCGACGCTTCTCCGCTCGATCGCGGGGCTCGAGGAGATAACGAGCGGGCGCATCACGATCGGCGGCCGCGACGTCACCGAGCTCGCGCCGCGTCATCGCGACATTGCCATGGTCTTCCAGAGCTACGCGCTCTATCCGCACATGAGCGTTCGCCACAACCTTGGGTACGGGCTCAAGGTGCGCCGGATGCCAAAGCCGGAGATCAGCCGCCGCGTCGAAGAAGTCGCCCGGATGCTCGGGCTTTCCAACCTGCTCGAGCGGCGGCCCGCGCAGCTCTCGGGAGGACAGCGGCAGCGGGTGGCGATGGGACGCGCGATCGTGCGTGAGCCGAAGGCATTCCTGATGGACGAGCCGCTTTCGAACCTCGACGCGAAGCTTCGAGTGGGGATGCGCGCTTCACTCGCGCAGCTGCATCAGCAGCTCGGGGTGACGACGGTGTACGTGACCCACGACCAGGTCGAGGCGATGACGCTCGGACACCGGGTCGCCGTCATGCGAGACGGCAAGATCCTGCAGGTCGACGCTCCGCAGCGGCTGTACCAGGAGCCTCGCGACCTGTTCGTCGCGGGTTTCATCGGCTCGCCGTCCATGAACCTGGTCGAGGCCGCGGCTCGAGGGCGGCGAGGTCGTGTTCGGGCAGTTCCGCGTCCCGCTCGACGCCGGGCGGCGCCCGATCGTCGAGTGGAGCGAGGCGAGTCGTCGTCGGCATTCGGCCCGAGAGCTTCGAGGACGCCGCCTTCGCGGCGCGCGAGCTTCCGACGATCGACGTCGAGGTCGCTGTGCTCGAGGAGCTCGGCTCCGACGCGCACGTCTTCTTCCTCGCGGACACGCAGCGCGTGACGCCCGAGTCCCTCGAGGCAGCCGGTGACGAGGCGACGCTTGGTGGCGGAGCCGAGGGCGCTCCTCAACGCGCGGGTCGATCCGCGGACGTCGGCGCGGATCGGGCAGAGGCTACGCCTCGCAGTCGACCCGTCACGCTTTCACTTCTTCGACCCCGATACGGGAAGCAGCCTTCTCGAGGCGGCGCGCGCAGCCGCTTCCGGACTCCGTTCTGGTGACGCACTGACGCGCTGCGTCCGCTATCTGGTATAGACCACCCTGCGTCGGTGATCTAGGATGGACAGCCCATGACCAAGCAGAGCGAAACGCGCGATCTCGTGCTCGACCTCATCGAGCAGCTCGAGGTGGGCGAAGCGATCCCGTCCGAGAGGCAACTGAGCACCGACTTTGGCGTCTCGCGGCTGACCCTCCGGGCCGCGCTCGAGGATCTCGCGCGCGAGGGGTATCTCGTCAGGCGCCGCGGCGCGGGCACGTTCGTCAGTGAGCCGAAGATCACCCAGGAGCTCACGATGACGTCCTTCACCGACGACATGCGCCGGCGAGGCCTGCGCCCCGCGAGCAGGACGCTCGAGCTCCGCGTCGCATCTGCGGGGGCCAGGCTCGGACGGCTGCTCCACGTCTCGCCGTCGGAGCCCGTGGTCATCGTGCGGAGACTCCGCCTCGCGGACGGCGAGAGCATGGCGATCGAGACCCTGCATGTGCGCGAGACCCACGTGCCCGGGCTCACGGCGAAGGAGCTCGAGGAACGGTCGTTCTACGAGCTGCTGAGCGACCGCTACGGCATCGTCATCGTCGGCGGGCACCAGACCATCGAGCCCACGGTCACGGACGAGGACGAGTCCGCCGCTCTCGGCGTCCCGCTTCACTCGCCCGCCTTCCGCTTCGAGCGAGTGACTCATTCGCAGACGGGTGAGATCGTGGAGTTCGTCGAGTCGATCTACCGGGGCGACCGCTACAAGCTCGTCACCGCGCTCAATCGGACCCCCGCACGCCAGCGATCCCGGGCAGCAGCAAGTCGGGACGGGCATGCGCAGGCCGGCAGCCGCTAGCCGAGCGGTGCGCTGGTAAGTACCACCGCGCGGCGCGAGCAATCTGAACGCGGATCGGGGTAAATCTCGGCTGGGAGAGCGAGATTGGTACCGAGACTGAACTTGCGGAAGGTCTTGACAGAAGCGCCGAAATGTGGAAGCCTCTCGCGTGGTGGCAGATTGGTACAAACCACTGGACGCACTCAGCACCTGCCACGGTGGGTCGTCCAGACGCCGTGGGAGATGCTCATGAGAATGCGCAAGATCGGCGCGGCTCTCTTCGTAGCTGCGCTCGCCGTCGCGGCCACATCCGCGACAGGTGCCTCTGGCGGCAGCGCCGCCAACACCTTGACCGTATGGCTCCAAGTCGATGCTCAGTCCGGTTGGGCAGACGTCGTCGCAGCGGCGAACGCCCAGTTCGAGACCCAGAATCCGGGTTGGGACGTCGACGTTCAGTACCAGACGTGGCCAACGCACCTGCAGCTGTTCGACGCCGCGCTTGCCGGCTGGCAGCGCGCCGGACGTCATCGAGATGGGGAACACCGAGATGACGAAGTACATGGCCGCCGGCGCCTTCCAGGATCTCAGCGGGATCGTCGTTCCCGAACCAGAGCACCTGGCTCGCCGGCCTCGCCAAGTCGGGGCGGTACGGCGGGAAGCTGTATGGCGTGCCCTACTACGCGGGGTCGCGCGTAATCACGTATCGGACCGACCTCTTCAGTAGCGCCGGCGTCAAGATCCCGACGAGCCTCGCCGAGTTCACCGTCGCCGCGAAGAAGCTCGCGGCGAAGAACAAGGCGAAGGGCTTCTCGCCGCTCTACATCGCGGGCACCGACTGGTACTTCGCGATGAGCTTCGTGTACGACCACGGCGGGACAGATCGCCGTCACGAGCAAGGGGAAGTGGATCGGCACGCTCGACCGGCCGAAGGCGCTTGCCGGGCTTGCGGCGTTCAAGAAGTTCTTCGAAGCATCCTCGCGGGCGAGCAAGACGACCGACGAGGTTCGTCCCAACCCGTACGACGTGTACGCCCAGGGGCAGGCGGCGTCGATCGTCAGGGCCCGGCTGGTTCAGCTGCTGCGTCGGCGACTACAAGAGCAAGACGGCGCAGTTCGTGATGCCGAGCCGCACGAAGGGTCAGCCGATCCCGGGCTTCCTCGGCGGATCCGACCTCGCGGTTCCCGTCGGCGCTGACAGAGCGAAGGCTGCCGCCTGGATCAGCGCCTTCACCGACAACGCGTCCATGAGCGCGCTTCGCGGCGAAGGGCAACATCCCGAACACGACGAGCCTGCTCGGCAACAGCGTGAACGAGCGCGCTGCCCGCCGCAGCTGGTTCGTCCCGACCGCGAAGAACTGGGTCAACGTCGAGAACGGGAATATCCTTCGCACGATGCTGTCTCGGATCCTCACCAACAAGATGACGTCAAGCAGGCCGCCAGCTCGGCGAGCGACAACATCACCTTCACGCTCAACCAGCGGTAGAGCGTTCGAGCGGGACGCGGATCTCGTTGCCGAGTAGCCACGCCCCAGACACGACCGGCGCCGCCGAGACCCTTCTCCCCGGTCTCGGCGGCGCCGGTCGTTCTCGTGGCGACGGGCGCTTCCGTGCGTCCGTTCCCTACTTGCTCATCCTTCCCGTCATCGCCGTCATGGCGCGGTGCTCGGCTATCCGCTGTACAAGCTCGTCACGCTCTCCTTCCAGCAGTACGAGCTGCCGGAGCTGATCCAGCGCAAGGGTGAATGGATCGGACTCGACAACTACTCGTCCGTCCTGCGCGACTCGATCTTCTGGGACACGCTCGTGCGGACGGTCGTCTTCACGGCCGCGAACGTCGGGCTGACGATCGTGCTCGGGACGCTGATCGCCCTTCTGCTCGTGCGCGTGAGCACCGCCGTCCGCATGCTGCTCACCGCCGGTCTCGTCCTCGTCTGGGCGATGCCGGTCGTCGTCGCCGTCCAGGTCTGGTACTGGATGACGAACTTCCAGAACGGCATCCTCAACTACGTCCTCGCGCAGCTCCATCTCGGCGACTTCTTCCAGCACGACTGGTACGCGACGACCTTCTCCAAGCTTTCGATGGTGACGCTCTTGATCGTCTGGGGCGCGATCCCCTTCGTGACGATCACCGTCTACGCAGCGCTCGCCCAGGTTCCGCGGGAGCTCGTCGAGGCGGCGGAGATCGACGGTGCGAGCCCGTTGCGCGTGTTCAGGGACGTCACGTTTCCGGTCCTCAAGCCGATCCTGCTGATCCTCACGAGCCTCTCGATCATCTGGGACTTCGGCGTCTTCGCGCAGCCGTACCTCCTCATCGGCGCCATCGCACGTCGACTCCATCGAACTACCTCATGGGCGTCTACGTGTTCATCGAGGGCTATTCGCACTCCGACTTCGGCCGGGGTGCCGCGATCTCCCTCCTGATGCTCGTGATCGTCGCCGTGCTGAGCGTCTTCTACGTCCGGCAGATGGTGCGGACGGAGGAGGTCAGGTGAGCGCCGTCACGCCGAGCGCACCGGTCTGCTCCCGTCCCGGAGCAGATCCAGCCGCGGCCGCCGAGAGCCGACGTCGCCGGCGTCGCCGCCTCGTGCGGACGGGCTGGAACGTGCTCGGGCTCGCGGTGTTCGTCGGTCCTGGTCTTCCCCGTCTTCTGGATGCTCTCGACGGCGCTCAAGCCGGACGCCGAGATCAACGGCCTCACGCCGACGTGGTTCTCGACGAGCCCCACGCTCGACCACTTTCGCGACGCGATCGACTCGACGCTGCATCCCGGCTTCTGGGACGGCGTGAAGAACAGCCTGATGGTCGTCGGCATCACCGTGGTGCTCTCGATGGTGCTCGCCTTCGTCGCCGCCGTCGCGCTGGCGAAGTACCGGTTCACGGGCCGCAAGCTCTTCATCGTGCTGATGATCGGGATCCTGATGCTGCCGCAGGTGGGCCTCATCATCCCGCTCTACGTCGTGCTCGCACGCTACGGGCTGACGGATCAGCAGGATCCACTCCCGACCGGCGCGCTCGCCGGTCTGATCGTCACCTACATGACGTTCCTCCTGCCCTTCGCGGTGTGGACGCTGCGCGGCTTCATCCTCGGCGTGCCGCGCGAGCTCGAGGAGGCCGCCATGGTCGACGGCTCGAGCCGTCTCGGCGCTTTCGTCCGCATCCTGCTGCCACTCGTCGCGCCCGGACTCGTCGCGACATCCGTGTTCGTCTTCATCACGGTCTGGAACGAGTACATCTTCGCGGGCGTGATTCTGAGCGACCAGTCGAATCACACGCTGACGGTCTGGCTCTCGTACTTCTCCGGCACGAGCCGGAATACCGACTGGGGTGCGCTCATGGCGGCGTCGACGCTGACCGCGATACCGGTCGTCGTCTTCTTCCTGCTCGTGCAGCGGAAGATCGCGTTCGGGTTGACCGCCGGCTCGGTCAAGGGATGACAGACGACCTCGAGCGGCTGGCGGGCGTCTGTCTCTTCCCGGGTTTTCCCGGACTCGAGCCGCCGGCGTGGATCACGAGCTGGCTGCACGAGGGCCTCGGCGGAGTCGTGCTCTTCTCGCGCAACGTCGAGAGTCGAGACCAGCTTCGCTCGTTGACCGCCGCGCTTCGGGAGGCGCGTAGCGATGTTCTCATCGCGATCGACGAGGAAGGCGGCGACGTCACGCGCCTCGAGAGTGCGACCGGAAGCTCGTATCCGGGCAACGCGGCGCTCGGCGCGGTGGACGACGTCGACCTGACCGAGCAGGTCGCCGCCGCGATCGCGTGGGATCTCGTGGATGTCGGCGTGAACCTCAATCTCGCTCCGGTCGCGGACGTCAACATCAATCCTGCGAATCCGGTGATCGGGATCCGGTCGTTCGGCTCCGACGGCGCTCTGGTGGCGAGACACTCGGCCGCGTTCGTCCGAGGAACCCAGTCCGCCGGAGTCGTCGCTTGCGCGAAGCACTTCCCCGGCCACGGCGACACCGACGTGGACTCGCATCTGGAGCTTCCGACGGTCGAGTCGCTCTCGGAAGAGGCGCTGCTCCCGTTCCGGGCCGCTATCGACGCGGGCGTCATGTCGATCATGACCGCGCACATCCGGGTGGTCGCTCTCGGCGACGAGCCAGCGACGACGAGCTCCCGCGTGACTGCAGCGGCTCCTGCGCGAAGAGCTCGGGTTCACCGGCATGGTCATGACCGACGCGCTCGAGATGCGCGCGATCAGCGCGACGGTGGGAATGGAGGAGGGAGCGGTGCGCGCCCTGCAGGCCGGGGCGGATGCCCTCTGCTTCGGTCACGACGTCGACGAGCAGGCCTGCAGGGGCATCTCGCGTGCGATCGCAGATGCGGTCCGCGCGGGTCGACTTCTCGAAGGGCGGGTGGCGCAGGCCGCGGAGCGCGTACGACTCAACGGCAACTGGGTCGTCCACTCACCGCGCGGGGAGTCGGTGGGGTCCGAGGTCGGCCTCGTCGCGGCAAGTCGAGCGATTCGCTCCGAGGGCGCTGCGACGCTCTCTCGCACGCCGCTGATCGTGGAGCTCGAGGTGCCTCCGAGCATCGCCGCCGGGGAGTCGCCCGGAGCGGGGGAGTGGCTCCGTGCAGCCCTGCCGGATGCCGAGCTGATCCGACTTGACCGAGATGGATCCGCCGAGGGCCTCCGGCTCAGAGGAAAGCAGCTCGTGATCGTCGCTCATGACGTCCATCGCCACCCCTGGCAGCGCGCCCAGATCGAGTCGCTCTCGGCGAAGGTGGATGACGCGATCGTCGTCGAAGTCGGGCTTCCACACTGGCGCCCTCCGGTTGCAGGGCGTTATCTCGCGACGTACGGCGCGGCACGCGTGAATCTCGAGGCCGCCGCCGCGCGGCTGGCCGAGCCTTCCTGAGCTGAGCTATACTCCCGCCCGCGACGCGGGGTGGAGCAGTCAGGTAGCTCGCCGGGCTCATAACCCGGAGGTCGCAGGTTCAAATCCTGCCCCCGCTACTGGAAAAGCCCCGGAAACGGGGCTTTTCTGTTCCGGCAGCGGCGATCGGGGCGGCGAGCTTTTGCCCAACTCTTGCCTTGTCCCACGTTGTTCGACCGCGATTTCCGGCTCGCTCAACTCGAATCGCCTGCCGCTCCCGGCAGGGCGTCCCGCAAACGCGGACAGTCGCGCTGCGGCGGGCGCATTCACGGGGTGACGTTCGTCTCAGCCTCCTTGAGGTGCTGATGGACAAATGCGATCGCCATGCTTCCTTCGCCGACGGCGGCGGCGACGCGCTTGACCGGGCCGAAGCGGACGTCGCCGCACGCGAAGATGCCGGGGACGCTCGTCTCGAGCAGGAAGGGGTCGCGTTCGAGGGGCCAGCGGCCGGCGTCCCGAACGTCCGGGCCGGTCAGCACGAAGCCCCGCGAGTCGAGCGCGATCTCGGCCGGTAGCCACGCGGTGTCCGCGTCCGCGCCGATGAAGAGGAAGAGTCCGCCAGAGTCGAGCCTTGTGGTCTCTCCCGACCCGATGTCGTGGACGTCGATCGCCTCCAGCGAAATGTCGCCGTGTGCAGCGACGACCTCTGCCCGGTACAAGACGTCGATGTTCGGGCGTGCTTCGAGCTGGTCGACGAGGTAGCGCGACATGCTCCTGGCGAGCGTGTCCCTTCGGCAGAGGATCGTCACGCTTCGCGCGTGGTTGGAGAAGAAGAGCGCCGCCTGTCCGGCGGAGTTCCCCGCCCCGACGATGTGGACGTCGAGCCCGTGCGTGGCCGCGGCTTCGCTTCGGGCGGCGCCGTAGGCGATCCCCTTGCCGGCGAGGCGGTCGCAACCCTCGACCGCGAGGCGCCGCCACGCGACGCCGCACGCGAGAATGATCGTGCGGGCGCGCAGCACATCTCCGCCATCGAGATAGACCCGACGCGTCACGGCGTCGATGCGCTCGATCGTGCGCGTGACGAGGATCTCGGCGCCGAGGCGGCGCGCCTGCTGCAAGGCACGGCTCGCGAGCTCGTCGCCCGACACTCCGGACGGGAAGCCGAGATAGTTCTCGATCCTCGAGGACGTGCCTGCCTGGCCCCCGGGCGCCTCTCGCTCGACGACGATCGTGCTCAACCCCTCCGAGGCGCCGTAGACCGCCGCGGCCAGCCCCGCGGGGCCGGCGCCGACGATCACGGTGTCGTACTCGGCCGCCTGCGCCTCGGTACCGAGCCCGAGGAGCTCGGCAACGCGTCGCAGCTGAGGACGGACGACAACCTTGCCGCCCGCGAGCCGAATCGCCGGCCGGTCTTCCGCGAGTGGGAGCGCCTCCCCCCAGTCCTCTGTCGCGTCGGGGGCGTCGGCATGGATCCAGCGGAACGAGATCTGATTGCGATCGAGGAAGCGTCGTAGCTCCGCGGCTGCGCGATCCCACTGGTCGCCGACGACGGTCGCTCGGGGCGCCGGCGCATCCGCCGCGATGCCCTGCAGGCCCGCCGGTCCGCTCATGCGATTGCTCGCCAGCCGGCCGACTTGCTCGGCGACCTCGGGTACCACAGCCGCGAGCGCGTGGTAGTCGATGCGGCTCGAGCCGCATGACCCGCGTCTCCTCCGCGGCTCGGAACCCGACCGGGAAGACGGTCCCGAGCGTGATCGGCACCTCTCCGAAGATGTCTCCCGGCCGCCGCTCGCCGAGAATCCGCTCGACGCCGTCCACGACCTTCGTCGCTTCGATGCGACCCTCGAGGACGGCGAAGAGCGCTCGCTCCGCTCCCTCGTTCGCCGCGTACTCGCCCGGCCGCAAGACAATGTCCGCCGCCGCCTGCGCCAAGCGCTGGCGGTGCTCCTGCGCGAGCGCAGCGAAGACCGGAACTGTGCTGATCTCGTCCGCCGTGACCATGCCGCAACGCTATCCGGCGGCGCGCGTCGTGAGTCGTCCTCATCGACGCGCCATTTTCGAATGTCCCTGCAGCGGTCGAGGGTACTGGGGGTCATGCGAGTTCCTTCAAGGGAGAGCACGCTCGCACAGCCGAACGCCGCCTCGTTTGCGCCTAGATTGGTGTTGCCATGTCGAGCTGGTACGACGCCTGGGCGGACCGATACGAGGACTGGTCCCCTAGCTTCACTGCTGACGTCCCGTTCTACGTCGGGCTTGCCCGAGATGCGGGCGGGCCACTGGTCGAGCTGGCAGTTGGCACCGGGCGCGTTGCGATCCCGGTTGCTCAGGCAACGGGCAGGGGTGTAGTAGGGATTGACTCTTCGCCAGCCATGCTC
>CAVVAZ010000015.1:187500-207422 GCA_963746435.1 uncultured Actinomycetes bacterium | reverse complement strand
ATCTTGACGACGTGGTCGGCTTCCGCGAGCGCCTGGTCGACGTCTCCCCACTCGAAGACGCCCGACCACACGACGTTCGAGCCCGCGTCGTCGTGGAGGACGACCTCGTCCTTGAGCGACTCCTCCGCGGCCACGAGAACCGGCAGCGGGTCGTAGTCGACTTCGACCTCAACTCTCGCCGCGTCGCGTGCGAGCTCACGGGTCGCGGCGCAGACGGCGGCCACCGGCTCACCCATGTGGCGCACCCGGCCCACGGCGAGCGCGTAGTCCTTGATCAGCCCGCCGGGCTCCACGGACATCTCGAAGAACGGATCCGTGTGGATCGCGACCTCGTCACCGGTGATCGTTCCGAACACGCCATCGAGCTCCAGCGCCCTCGAGACGTCGATGGAGACGATCTTGGCGTGGGCGAAGGGGGAGCGGACGAAGTGGACGTAGCCCATCCCGTGCCGCCGCACGTCGTCGAAGAACGTGCCCTGGCCCTGGACGAGGCGCCTGTCCTCGCGGGGCGCGGATGCTCTTGTCCGACGTAGCCCTTCTCGAGGACCTGCGGCGCTCCGGTCTCGATCGCGGTCGATGCTCGCGCCATGGTCTCGCTCATCCTGCGTTCCTCCCTGCGGCGACGACGGCCTCGACGATGTTGACGTAGCCGGTGCAGCGGCAGATGTTGCCCTGGAGCGCGTTGCGCACCTCGTCCTCGGTCGGGCGCGGATTTCGAGCGAGCAGCGCGGTCGCGCTCATGAGCATCCCCGGCGTGCAGTAGCCGCACTGCAGCGCGTGGTGCTCGGTGAATCCCCGCTGCACCGGGTGAGCCCGCCATCGCGCGCGAGCCCTTCGACCGTCGTGACCTTCGCGCCATCGGCTTGCACCGCGAGCAAGATGCACCTCTCCACCGCCTTTCCGTCGAGCTGCATCGTGCACGCGCCGCAGTCCCCGGGGCCGCAGCCGATATGAGTGCCGGTGAGCCCGAGGTCGTCGCGGATGAAGTGGACGAGCAGCCGCCGAGCCGGGACGTCCTGCTCGTAGCGTTCGCCGTTGATCTCGACGGCGATCGCCCGGCTGGTGGCAGCGGTCGCGCCCACTACGTGCCTTTCCGCCGCGCGGCAGCCTGGATGATCCTGCTCGCACGGCCGACACTTCCGCGAGGTGCCGCCGGTAGTCCGCGGAGCCGTGCACGTCGCCCGGCGGGTCGAGAGACCCGCCGAGGCCGGCGGCAGCCGCTCGCACCGCGTCTTCGGAGAGGTCACCGCCCGCAAGCTGTTCCTCCATCCCCGTCGCGCGTATCGGTGTGGCCCCGACGCACCCGAGTGCGACCAGCACTCCATCGTCCGAGGCGCTTGCGGCAGCGTTGACGATGTACGTGCCGTGCTTCCCGATGGTGAGGCCGGCGAAGCCGTCGCCCGCGCCGCTCGACGGGGGCACGGAGATTTTTGGCGAGGAGCTCTCCTTCGCCTACGGCGGTCTGGTAGACGCCCTGGAAGAAGTCGTCCGCATCGACCGTACGCTCGCCGTCAGCGCCCCGAATGGTGAACGTCGCGCCGAGCACGGCGAGGAGCGGCGGCAGATGGTTCGTCGGGTCCGACACGCAGACGTTGCCACCGACCGTCCCACGGTTTCGCACCTGGACGTCGCCGATCGTCGCTGCCACCTCGGCGAGGATCGGCCGGGCGACGTCGACCTCGGACGACGCGACGAGCTGCGTATAGGTCACCATCGCGCCGATCTCGGCCTTCCGTCAGGCCCGAAGCCGATCTCGCGCAGCTCCGAGAGACCGGCGAGGTCCACGAGGACGTCGGGCGACGCCGACCCGCGCCTTCATCACGTTGACGAGCGTCTGCCCGCCCGCGAGTGCTCGCGCTCCCTCGTTCTCCGGCGAGGAGGGCGATCGCTTCGTCGACGGTGGAGGGGCGCGCGTAGCCCACCTCGCGCAAGAGCATGGGAGGGATTCAATCCCGCTGTCGGCTTGACATGTCAAGCGGAAGGCGCAGTGGTAGGCTCGGGCGCCGCATGCGAACCCGGTCCGGACATCGGCGCGGTCTTCGACGAGCACGTGGCGGCGGAGTTCGTCGATCTCGACCTCGACGCGACGATGGCGACGATGACCGACGAGCCGTACGTCAACCACGTGCCCGTGATGACGGGTGGCGTCGGCCGCGAGGCGGTGCGCTCCTTCTACGGGCAGCACTTCATCGGAAAGTGGCCGGCTGACATCGAGATCACCCCCGTCTCCCTGCACTCGTCGGCGAGGAAGCAGGTGGTCGACGAGCTGTCCTCTCGTTCACGCACGACACCGAGATGCCCTCAGCTACTCCCCGGCGCAGCGCCGACCGGAAGGCATGTGCGGCTCGCGTTCTGCGTCGTCGTCGGGTTCGAGGACGGCAAGGTCGCCCACGAGCACATCTACTGGGATCAAGCGTCGCTGCTCGCGCAGGTGGGGCTGCTCGACAAACCAAGCGCGCTCCCGATCACCGGCGCCGAGCAGGCCGAGAGCGTGCTGGATCCCAGCGCGCACGACCGCTAAACGAGTTGATCCGGCGCGGCTGGCTCGCCGCGCCGTAGCACCCGATAATCGGGGCGCATGAGGGCCGAGCTTCCGACCGGCACGGTCACGTTCCTCTTCACGGACATCGAGGGCTCGACGCGGCTGCTGCACGCGCTCGGGCCGGACGCATACGCCGAGGCGCTCGCCGAGCACCGGCGCCTTCTGCGCGAGGCGTTCGCGGCTCACGGCGGCGTCGAGGTCGACACGCAGGGCGACGCGTTCTTCGTCGCCTTCCCGACCGCGCCGGGCGCGACGGCCGCCGCGCGCGACGGCGCAGGCGGCGCTCGAGCCCGGGCCGATCCGCGTCCGCATGGGCATCCACACCGGCACGCCGACGCGTGACCGCGGAGGGCTACGTCGGCGTCGACGTCCACCGCGGCGCGCGCGTCGCGGCGCTCGCCCACGGCGGCCAGGTGCTGCTCACCGAAGCGACCGCGTCTCTCCTCGACGCGACGACGCTCGACCGATCTCGGCCGCCACCGGCTGAAGGACTTCGACCGCCCGGCGCGGCTGCTCCAGCTCGGCTCGGAGCGTTTCCCGCCGCTCCGCAGCCCGGGCGCGTCGAGCCTGCCGACGCCGGCGACCGCGTTCCTCGGACGCGAGCACGAGCTCTTCGACGCCGTCACGCTCGTCTACGAGCGCGACCCTGCGATCCTCACGATTCTCGGCCCCGGCGGCACCGGCAAGACCCGCTTCGCGCTCGAGCTCGCGCGCCTGCTCGCCGAGGACGCCGAGGGCGGCACGCTGTTCGTGCCGCTCGCGCCGCTTCGCGACCCGACGCTCGTGCTGCCGTCGATCGCCGAGGCGCTCGGCGTCGACCGCCGAGCCGCCCGCGATCGCGGCGCGCGTCGGCGAGAAGCGCACCCACCTGCTCCTCGACAACCTCGAGCAGCTCCTGCCCGACGCGGCACGGCCGCTCGCCGCGCTTGCCGACGCCGCGCCGTCGCTGCGCCTCCTCGTGACGAGCCGCGAGGCCCTCCAGGTCGCCGCCGAGAGCAGGTTCGACCTCCCGCCGCTCGCCGCAGACGAAGCTGTCGAGCTGTTCCTCTCGCGTGCCCGGGCGCGTGCGTCCCGACGTCGAGCGCACGCCCGCGGTCGAGAGCTCTGCGAACGCCTCGACCGGCTCCCGCTGGCGATCGAGCTCGCCGCCGCCCGCACCCGCTCCTGCTCCCCGGAAGCGCTGCTCGAGCGCCTCGGCGCGCGTCTCGACCTCCCCGCGCCGCGCGACGCCGACCCGCGCCATGCGACGCTGCGGGCGACGATCGCGTGGTCGCACGACCTCCTCGACCCCGACGAGCAGCGGCTGTTCGCGCGCCTCGCGGTCTTCCGCGGCGGCTGCACGCTCGAGGCCGCCGAGCAGGTCGTCGACGCCGACCTCGACACGCTCGCCTCCCTGCTCGACAAGAGCCTCGTCCGACGCCGCACGGACGCTCGGCGGGAGCGCTACTGGATGCTCGAGACGATCCACGAGTTCGCCGCGGAGCGGCTGCGCCGAGCAGCCGGACTGCGAGCGGATCCTTCGTCGCCACGCCGACTGGATGCTCGAGATCGCGCGAGCAGCACACTTCGCCGTGGACGACATCGGTCGTGCGAGCAGCAGCACGAGTCGTGCTCGCCGAGCGCGAGAACGTCCGGGCGGCGCTCGACTGGGCGCCGGAGCACGATCGCCGTCCTCGCGCGCGAGATCGCTGATCGCGCTCGAGACCAGTACTGGGCCACGCACGCGCCGGCCGAGGGCGTCCGTCGTCGAGTCGCTGCTCGAGCGAAGCGCGACGCTGCCGCTCGCGCTCCGGGCCGGCTCCTCCGGTCCCACGGCGGGCTCGTCATCCTCACCGACGACTTCGAGCGGGGCGAAGCGCGCGTACGAGCGAGGCCTGCGATCTCTTTCGAGAGCTCGGCGACGACGCGCGGCGTGGTGGGGCTGCTCGCGCGGTTCGCGGTGCACGCGGCTATCGAGGTGACGGCGAAGCTCGCCGCCCGTCGCCGAGGTGCGTGCCGTCGAACGAGTCGGTCGGCAATTCCCGTGCTCGAGCCGCAGATGCTGTCGTCGTTGGGCGACGTGGCTCGATCGGGAAGGAGACCTTCGACGCGGCGCTCGACCTCTATCGCCGGTCCGCCGAAGCGTCGCCGAGGATCGGCTTCGACTGCTCTGGGACGCTCGGCAGCTTCGACAGCCGCTCGAGGTCGAGGTCGAGCTCGGGCTGCTCGACGATGCCGAGCGAGACCGCGCGGCGAGGGCTGGAGCTCGCGAGCGCTCGAGGATCGCCGGCTGACGTGCTCGTCCTCACCAGCCTCGGCCTCGCCGCACTCCGCGGCCGGCAGACCTCGAGCGAGCGGGAGTGTTGTGGGGCGCCGTCGCGCGAGACGCGCGGGAGTTGCCGCGCCGGGTTCTCGGAGTACGTCGAGCGCGCCGCGGCCGCTCTCGGGACTGCACGGCCGGAGTTCCGTCGCGGCCGTCGACCGAGGACGGGCGCTCGCGCTCGGGACGCCGTGCGATCGCGCTCGGCGAGCTGAGCTCAGACCGAGCCGTAGAGCTGGAGGATCACCGAGACGTACTGCTTCGTGTCCTCGAACAGCCCGCGCTCGCGCACGGCGCGCGCTCCCTGGTAGTAGCCGGCCAGCGCGAGTCGCCGTCACCGTCGAACTGGTCGAGCTGCCAACGGAGGTAGCGCACGCCTGCGCGGATGTTGCCCTCGTACTTCCGCGGCGTCGTCTCGCCGAGCAGCATCGTGTCCACCCACTCCCAGGTCTCGGGCAGGAGCTGCATGACGCCGATCGCGCCCGCGCTCGAGACGACGTCCTGCTGGAAGCCGACTCCATCCAGGCGACCGCGCGGGCGAGCTTCGGGTCGACGCCGTAGACGCGCGACCAGCGGTCGATCGCTGCCCGGATGGTGTCGCGGTCGACGCGGGCCGCGCTCGGAGGCCCGAGGTGCGCGCCCCGCGGCAGCGGGAGTCGCTGGCCGGGCACGATCGTCGCCATCAGCGAGAGCCGGTTCGCGCGCGCGAGCCGCCAGGGCTCACGTGGTAGCGCTGCGGCGATCGAGAAGAAGCTCTCCCCCGAGCACGACGGTGTGGACCCGCCCGGCGCACGCCGGGCGAGAGCGCGGGACGTGTCCGGCCCGGCGATCCCGTCGGGGTCGAGTGCCCGTGCGCCGCTGGAATCGTCGCAGCGCCCCGCTGTCGCGCGGTGAAGCGCCCGTCGACGCGCCCGCGGGACAGTCCGTAGCGCCGCAGCCGAAACTCGAGCACGGCGACGTCCCAGCCGACCGCCCCGCCGGAGCTCGCGCTGACCGAGCAGCGGCCGTCCGCGCGCTCCGAGCGCGCGCCGCGTCGCGCGGTCCAGCTTGCCGTCGGGCGCGCTCCGCGCCCGCTGGAAGACGCAGAGCGCCGCGGGTCAGCGGACCCGCGACGCCGTCGACCGGGCCGGCGTCTATCCCGTGCGCGCGCAGCGCCACCTGGAGCGCCGCGACCGCGGTCTGGCGGCAGCAGCCGCCAGCGCCAGCGCAACACGCCCACAGAAAGCGCGACGGCGGCGGCGGCGAAGCGTCGCATGTAAAGCGGTTTCGCGCCGCGACCGCCCCGTCCTCCCTCTGCTCACGAATCTCGGGGCTGAGGCACGCCGCGAAGAGGCGCCGCTACAATTGCCGGCTGCCTTCCCCGGTAGCTCAATTGGTAGAGCATCCGGCTGTTAACCGGAGGGTTGTTGGTTCGAGTCCAACCCGGAGAGCTCGCCCGCTGCCGAGAGAGCGGCATTCAGAGACTGCGGTGAGGAGAGTTTCAACCCGTTGCGGATATGAAGGTTTGAAATCCCTCGAAAGGAGTAACCTTCTGGACACTGAGCGACCTCTGGGGAGGGGGGAATATGAAGAAGCTCTTGCTGATCGTGGGATGTGTCGCGGCCTTCGCGCTAGGCGGCGTGGCAGCCGTAGCTGCGCAACCTGGCTCGAACAACCCGGGATCACCCGGCGACAACTGCTCGCACGGGAACGCCAACAAACCGTGCAAGCCTGATCCTCAGCCCGACCGGGGCAAGGATTGTCTGGACCACGGCAACGCGCGTGGGAACGAGGACCATTGTCTCGGAACGACTGAGACGACCGTCCACATGGACGCACACGGACACAACGGATACGACGCACACGGACACGACCCACACGGACACAACTGACACGACGCACACGGATACGACTCATACCGACACAACCCACACCGACACGGGTCATACGGATACGACGCCAACGCATCCTTGACCGCACTCCAAGGTGAGAGCAAGGGGTTCGGCTTTCGCGCCGGACCCCTGGTTCTCCCACCGCGCTGATGGTCGCGTAGGTGGAGACATCCCGCGCGCCACAGTCTCGAGAGCCTCAGCAGGTGGAGCCCGTGTTGTGGCCGACTGCGAGAATCGCGCCGTGCGGGGCCTCCTCGAGTCAGCAGCGCTGCAGCTCCGCGTGGCCAAGCGCCTCGCGCCTCGGCGAGGCGCATCTCTCGCGGAGCGGCTCGGACGGCTCGACGACCGCCTCGTCTTCGTCGTCGGCTCGCCCCGGTCCGGCACGACGTTTCTCGCCGGAGCGATCGGCTCGCTTCCGGGATTCGTCGATCTCGGCGAGGTCGCGCCCCTCAAGGCCGCCGCACCGGAGCTTTCGGGACTCGCGCCCGACGCGGCCGCGGGCCGGCTTCGCCGGATTCTTGCCTTGTCCCGGCGGATAGGACTCGTCGGCTCGGTGCGGGCGGTCGAGCAGACGCCCGAGGTCGCGTACCTCGTCGGAGCGGTCCTGCACGCCTATCCCGAAGCCAGGATCGTCCACGCCGTCCGCGACGGTCGCGACGTGGTGTGCTCTCTCCTAGAGAAGGGCTGGTTAAGTGCGTCGCACGCCGGACAGGACGACGCCGGAATCGCCTACGGCGCCTACCCCCGATTCTGGGTCGAATCCGAGCGGCGTGAAGAGTTCACTACCGTAAGCGACGCCCGCCGGGCGGCGTGGGCCTGGCGGCGATACGCCTCGGCGGCTCGCCGTGCCGGTGAGCGCGTCTTCGAGGCGCGCTACGAGCGCATGGCGACCGAGCCGTCCGTCGTCGCACGCGAGCTTGCTGCCTATCTCGATGCTCCAGCCGACGCACTCGTCGTCGCTCTGCGCAGAGCGCACCCCGAGTCCATCGGACGCTACAGGCGTGACCTCTCGGAGGAACAGCTCGCTGACGTGAATACGGAGGCCGGCGACCTCCTGCGCGAGCTCGGCTACCTCGACGCCTGACCGCTCACGCCAGCTCAGCGAGCGCATGGCGCACCTTGGCCAGATGCGCCTGCAGCTCGGTCGTGCGTGCGAGGTCCGCGCCGGCGAGATCGCGCTTCAGCCTCCGCTCCCGGAGACGAAGCAAAAGCTCCTCTCCCGTCCGCTCGTCGATCGCCTCCTGCGCCGCGCGGGCGTCGAGCTCCGCGCGGAGCGCGGTCAGCTCGGGATCGTCCTTCCCCGAGACGAGCGCAGCTCGAAAGCGCTGGTAGACCTCGGAGTCGAAGTGCTCGGGTGTCAGCTCCGCGAGCCCGAGGACGAGCGAAGGGTGCGCGAGGCACGCGGCGAGCACATCGCGCTCCAAGCGGTCGCCGGCCTCGAGCAGACGCGGTGCCCCGCGCGCCACCTGCGCGCTTGCGGCACGCGACGGGGCGAGCCCGGAGAGCGTCTCCTTCGGAAGATCGAGGCGATCCGCAAGCAACCGGAGCGCCTCCTGCCGCTCGGGCGAGTCGTCTGCTTTCGCGAGTACCTCGCGTGCTCGCACGAACCCCTCCTGGCGGTCGGACGAGCGCTCGAGCTCGAGCCGCACACGGTAGAGGAGGTAGCTCTCTGCGCCGGCGAGCCGCTCCTCGAACCCCTCGGGCGCATCCGCCGGATCCTGCCCCCGCGGAAGCGTGACGACCTTCACCTCGAACCCTTGCGCCGCCGCGAGCTCCATTCCCCGAAGCGTCGCCTCCTGGCCGGCAGCGTCCGCGTCGAAGCAGAGGTAGATCTTCTTCGTCAACCGCCCGAGCTCACGAAGCTGGCGCTCCGTCAGCGCGGTGCCCATGGACGCGATGACGGGCTCGAAACCGGCCTGTCGCAGTGCGATCACGTCCGTGTTCCCCTCGACCACCGCGGCGCGATCCTGCTTCGAGATCGCAGCTCGGGCGAGGTGGAGCCCGTACAGGATCGACCCCTTGTGGAAGAGATCGCCCTCGGGCGAGTTCACGTACTTTCCTCGCAGTGGATCGTCCTCGTGGAGCTTGCGGGCCTGGAATCCCACGATCCGGCCTCGCACGTCGCCGAGCGGGAACATGAGGCGCTCGGGAAAGTAGTCGCCGCCGCGCACCGTCGTGAGCCCGGCGGCGCGCAGCTCGTCGGTGGAGAAGCCTTTTTCGCGCGCCTTCTCGACGAGACCGCGGCCCGGGGAGAGCCCGAGGCGGAAATCCTTCGCGACAGCCTCTCCGAGCCCGCGCGAAGCGAGGTACTGCCGCACCGGCTCCCCGCGCTCGCCTTCCCAGATCAGCCGCTCGAAGTACGCCGTGGTCTGCTCGAGCACGGCGTAGATGCGCTCACGCCGGCGGCGGTCGGCCTCGATGCGCGGCGAGAGCTCGTCGTACTCGAGTGTCACGCGGAAGCGCTCGGCGAGCCACTCAACAGCGCCGACGAAGTCCAGGTTCTCCGTTTCGCGCACGAACGAGATGAGATCGCCGCCCTTTCCGCAGCCGAAGCAGTAGTAGAGCTTCTCGACGGGGTTCACCGAGAAGCTCGGCGTCCGCTCCTCGTGGAACGGGCA
This sequence comes from uncultured Actinomycetes bacterium, assembly GCA_963746435.1. Taxonomy (GTDB): domain Bacteria; phylum Actinomycetota; class Thermoleophilia; order Gaiellales; family Gaiellaceae; genus GMQP-bins7. The sequence goes on along the minus strand of CAVVAZ010000015.1, from coordinate 198,092 downwards.
GCGCCCGGTGTACCGCGAGCCCGAGGCACGGCGTAGCTGCGTCCGCGCCGACACGACCTCGACCATGTCGGCCGCAGCGGCGACCTCGCGTACCGAGGAGTCCTTGATCCGCGCCACAGGTCGAGATTACTCGCCGCTCACGTCGTACTCTCTGCGCGTGATCACCTGTCCGAGCTGCGCTCAGGAGAACCCCGAGGGATTCCGCATGTGCGGGATGTGCGGGACGGCGCTCGTGGCTGAGCCTGGCGCCCGCGAGGAGCGCAAGGTCGTCACCGTGCTCTTCTGCGACCTCGTCGGTTTCACCGCGAGAGCGGAGCAACTCGACCCCGAGGACGTCCGCGCGATTCTCGGTCCCTATCACGCGCGCGTTCGCAGTGAGCTCGAGCGCCATGGAGGCACGGTCGAGAAGTTCATCGGCGACGCTGTTATGGCCCTCTTCGGCGCCCCCGTTACGCACGAGGACGATCCCGAGCGCGCGGTTCGCTCCGCGCTCGCCATCCGCGACTTCGCCGTCGAGGAGGGGCTCGAGCTCCGGGTCGGAATCACGACCGGCGAGGCCCTCGTCTCGCTCGACGCCAGCCCGTCGGAGGGAGTAGGGATGGCTTCCGGCGACGTCGTCAACACCGCTGCGCGCCTGCAAAGCGCCGCTCCGGTCAATGGCATCCTCGCCGACGGAACAACGTATCGCTCTACACGCCAGGCGATCGAGTACGGCGAGGCGCTGACCGTCGACGCGAAGGGAAAGACCGAGCCGGTTCCCGTGTGGGAGGCGATCGCATCTCGATCGCGCTTCGGCGTCGACGTCGCGCACGAGGCGCGCGTGGCGCTCGTAGGACGTGAGCACGAGCTCGACGTCCTGCGCGACGCTCTCCGTCGAGTACGCCAGTCGAGGACGTCCCAGCTCCTCACACTCGTCGGTGTGCCCGGGATCGGGAAGAGCCGCCTCTTGTACGAGCTCCGGCTCATGGTCGAAGCCGACCCTGACATCATCACCTGGAGGCAGGGTCGCTGCCTTGCCTACGGCGACGGGGTCACGCTCTGGGCGCTGGGCGAGATCGTCAAGGCGCAGGCCGGCATCCACGAGCAGGATCCTCCGGTCGAGGCGGCTGCGAAAGTCCACCGCGCGGTCGAGGCGGTCTTCGACGATGAAGCCGATGCTCGCTGGGTGGAGTCGCATCTCGTCGCTCTCGTGGGTCTCGCCGGCGAGAGCGAGGTCGGCGGGGACCGGCGTGGGGAAGCGTTCTCCGCGTGGAGGCACTTCTTCGAGGCGATGGCCGATCAGCGGCCGCTCGTCCTGGTGGTCGAGGACCTCCACTGGGCCGACGAGAGCCTGCTCGACTTCGTCGACGAGCTCGTCGATTGGGTCACTGACGTGCCGCTCCTCGTTGTCGCGACGGCGCGGCCGGAGCTCCTCGAGCGACGGCCCGGCTGGGCCGGCGGCAAGTTGAACGCAACGACACTCGCGCTCGCTCCGCTGTCCGACGAGCAGACCGCGCTCCTCATCGGCCGGCTTCTCGACCGACCCGTGCTCGACGCCGACTCGCAACGTGTGCTGCTCGAACGCGCAGGCGGCAATCCTCTCTACGCGGAGCAGTTCGCAGAGCTCTTCCTCGAGCAAGGTTCGACGGAGGCGCTGTCCCTACCGGAAACCCTCCAGGGGATCATCTCGGCGCGCCTCGACGCGCTGCCACACGAGGAGAAGGAGCTTCTGCGAGACGCCTCGGTCGTCGGCAAGGTCTTCTGGACGGGGGCGCTCCGGCGCGAGCCAGGCGAGTCGGCTCGAGCCCTGCATTCACTCGCGCGCAAGGCGTTCGTCCGTCAGCAGCGCCGTTCTTCGGTCGAGGGAGAGAGTGAGTTTGCCTTCGCTCATGCCCTCGTCCGTGACGTCGCCTACGGACAGATCGCGCGCGGCGACCGTGCCGAGAAGCACCGCCACACCGCCGAGTGGATCGAGAGCCTCGGGCGCCCCGAAGATCACGCCGAGATGCTTGCCCACCACTGGAGGTCGGCGCTCGAGCTCGCCCACGCCGCTGGGCAGGACACCGCCGATCTCGAGACACACGCACGAATGGCGCTCCGCGGGGCAGGAGACCGGGCCTTTGCCGTCAATGCGTACCCGTCTGCGGCTGCGTACTTCGACGACGCGCTCGTCCTCTGGCCGGAGCACGACGAAGAACGGCCGCAGCTTCTCTACAGCCGCGCCCAAGCCCTCTTCATCACGGGTGACGAGAGAGCTGCCGAGTCCCTCGAAGGAGCACGCGACGCGCTCGTCGAGTCCGGCGATCGAGAGACAGCCGCGGAGGCCGAGGCGTTTCTCGCGCAGATGTATTGGTTTCAGGGACGGCAGGACGCCGTGTTCCCTCACCTGCGCGCGGCCGAGGCGCTGGTCGAGGGCGCCGAACCTTCGCCCGGTGTCGTTCGCGTTCTCGCCTGGTCTGCCCGCTACCAGTTCCTCGCTGGAGACAATGCGGGCGGCCTGCGACGGGCCGAGGAGGCACTCGAGATGGCCGATCGTCTCGGTCTCGACGACTTGCGCGTGCATGCGCTGACCACGGTCGGCTCTGCGAAGGGGTTCCTCGGCGACACGGCCGGCCGCGAGGATCTCGAACGGGCAATCGCTCTCGGGCGGGCGACGGGCTCACCGATGACCGCCGGAGCCCTGAACAATCTCGGGGTCGTCATCGACACAACCGACGTTTGGCGCGTGCAGGCGTTGTACCGGGAGGGGCTACGCGAAGCCGAGCGCGTTGGCGACCGCAAGCTTCTCCGATTCCTTCGTGCGAACATGATCCCCACGAGCTGGATACTCGGTGAGTGGGACGAAGCCTCGGCAGCGGCAGATGCATTTATCGCCGAATGTGAGCAGGGTTCTCCGCATATTCTGGAAGGGCCGACCCGGGTGTTCCGCGGCTACATCGCGCTGGCACGTGGTCGTCACGACGAGGCACTGAAGGACTTCGGGCGTGGCCTCGAGCTGGCGCGCGAGGCACCAGACGATTCGCAGTCGCTAGTTCCAGCGCTGATTCGAAGCGCCTGGGCCAGTCTTCAGCTCGGTCGAGTCGCGGAGGCGCGAGCGACGTTCAAGGAGGCAGTGCCGCTCCTGCAGAAGGACCCCTATGCAAGGCCATGGACGCTGGCCGAAGTGGCGTGGGATCTCGGCGAGACCTCGTCGGTCCGTGAGATCCTGGCCGGGCTGCCGCCGAGCCCAGGCTACAGAGCGATGCTTGCAGTGCTCGACGGGAACTTTCGCGAGGCGAGCGGGCTATACGCCGAGGCCGGCATCCTGCTCTTCGAGGCCGAAGCGCGGTTGCGCGCTTCGGAGCAGCTCCTTGCAACAGGCCGACGTGACGAGGGAGAGGCCGAGCTCGAGAGAGCGCTCGCGTTCTACCGCTCGGTCGGCGCGACCATCTACCTCCGGCGCGGCGAGGCGCTGCTCGCGAAGTCGGCCTAGAGCGCCTCGGCGTAGTCCAGCGCGAAGCGGTCGGTCATGCCGGCGATGTAGTCGACGATGTCCTCGACGTCGTCGCCTCGCTCGACGAGGTTCGCGAAGATCTTGTGAATCACCTCGTGCGCCCGAGCGTGCTCTGGGGCGGCCTGCGGCCCAAGGTATACGCGCTCGAACATGAATGCCCGCAGCGAGAGCATGGCGTCTCCGACGTCCGGCGATTGGCGGATGTCGTCCATCCCTTCGGACGCTTCCACGATGTCGTGGACCAGCGTGTCGATACGGGCCGATCCCGTCGGACCGAGAACGGCAATCTCCTCGTGCGGAAGGTCGTCCTCGCTCAAGATCCCGTAGCGCACCGCGTCGTCGATGTCGTGGTTGATGTAAGCGACGCGATCGACGAGCCGAACGATCTTCCCTTCGAGCGTCTCCGGCTCCCGCTCCCCGGTGTGCGTGAGGATGCCGTCGCAGACCTCGTGCGTGAGGTTCAGCGCCCGGGCGATCCGGTGCGACTGCTCGTTGTGTCGAAAACGCCGACCGAAGCGCTCGCGCACCGCGTCGTCGAGCGCGTCCTCGCCGGCGTGCCCGAACGGCGTGTGACCCGTGTCGTGGCCGAGGCCGATCGCCTCCGTGAGGTCCTCATTCAGTCGCAACGCCCGAGCGACGACACGAGAGATCGCGGTCGTCTCGAGCGTGTGGGTCATGCGCGTGCGGTAGTGGTCGCCCGCGGGGTCGATGAAGACCTGCGTCTTCCCCTTCAGGCGCCGGAACGGCTTGGAGTGGACGAGCCGGTCGCGATCCCGCTGGAACGGGGTACGAACGTCGCTTTCCTCCTCCGGCAGCACGCGTCCCCGCGTCTCGAACGAGCGCACCGAGAAGGGCGACAGACCTTCCTCCAGAGCGCGGATCCGCAGCTCGAACGCACTCCGCACGGGACGGGCAACCTCCATGTCGTCAGGGTAGTTGCGGGCGCGGATTCCGAGCGCCTCCGGGAAGCACATGCGGGACCGTCGCGCCGACGAACATCGCGGCAAGAACCAAGCCGAGAGCGGGATACCCACCGGCGGCCAGCGCAAGCCCACCCCCGGCCGCGCCAAGGAAGTATCCGAGCTGCAGCGCGGCCGTGCGAACCCCTGTAACGCCGAGAACCAGCTCGGGAGCGAGATCGAGTCCTGCGGCGGCTCCCGCGAGCGTCCGCCCTCCCGCGAGAAACGCCAGCACCGAGAAAGCCCCGAGGCTGAACCACGTGGAGGGACGGAACGCGCCGAGCACGGCAACGGTCACGGCGGCCGCCAAGCGCGAGCGCGACCAGAAGGGCACGTCCATGGTGATCGACCCAGCGGCGGAAAAGCAGATTCCCGGGAATGAGGACGAGAGCGCTGGCGCCGAGCACGAGCCCCGTCTCGCCGGACGAGAGCCCGTATGACTCGACGAAGAGCGCCCCGATGAAAACAAGCGTTCCGGCCCAGGCCGAGTAGGCGAGCAGCTCGCCGGTCGACCACCTCACCACGCCCGGGTGGGCGAGCACGCTGCGAACGTCAGCCTTCGTCGATGCGGGCGGGACAGACGCTCTGCGCGTGAGGGCTGCGAGTGCAACGAGGGAGAAGGCGAAAGGCGCGGCGACCCAGGCGATCCTCCAGCTCGTCTCGCCGACGATACCCGACAGCGGCATCCCGACGATCCAGGCGATTGGCGGACCAAGAAGGGCGACGGCAAGCACCCGGGAGCGGTCGGCCGGGTTGGTCCAGGCGGCGACCGCGGCGATCGCAGCCGTATAGGAAAGCCCGACGCCGATGCCGATCCCGAGCTGCGCGAGTGCGATCACTGCAAAGTCGGGGGCCGCGGCGCTGATTGCCGACGAGACCGCGAGGACCGCGAGAGCGGCGCCGAGCAGCTCGCGCAGGCCGACGCGGGACGCGAGCAAGCCTGCGAAGAGTGCCGTCAGACTGGCAGACAACCCAGACACGGTACGAAGCTGTCCCGCCGTCGCGGTCGAGACGTCGAGATCGGAGGCAAGCGCCGGCAACACGGGAGTGAGTACGAGGATCGCGGCCTGCGACGCCGCGAGGCAGAGGAGGAGCGTGACGGCGACCGCGCGCCGGGACTCCATCAGACGATGATCGGAACGGTGCCGCCGTCGGCGCTCCAGGCGGCACCCGTCACGTACGAGGCGCGGTCGGAGCAGAGGAAGACGATCACGGCCGCGATCTCCTCGGGTCGGGCAAGACGGCCGAGCGGTCTTCCCTCCCCCACCCGGCGGAGCACGTCGTCGCGGTCACCGCCCTGCTGATCGGCGAGCCCGCCTTCGCCGAGCCACGCCTCGGTCGCCGTCGGCCCGGGAGTCACGGCGTTGCAGCGGATGTCGTCCTTCGCGTAGAGATCGGCCACGAGCCGCGAGAGCGACAGGACCGCGGCCTTCGTGACCGAGTAGTGCGGCATCCCTGTGGACGGTCGCTTACCCGCGGTGGAGGAGACGTTGACGATCGCGCCACCGCTCGCCGCGCAGTAGCGGCAGGGCCGCACGGATCGTGCGCACGTAGCTCATGACATTGAGCTGCCAGTAGGCATCCCATTCCTCGTCGGGGACCTCCTCGAACCGGGCCTGTCGCGCAATGCCGACGTTGTTCACGAGCACGTGCAGACCTCCGAGAGCCTCCGCGGCTTCGCGGACAACGCGCTCCGGCTCGCCCGGTTCCGCGAGGTCGGCACCGACGTGCGCGATCTCGCCCGCGTCGGGCGCGTCTCCCCGCCCGCACGTCACGACCCTCGCGCCCTCCGCCGCAAGCATTCGAGCGGTCTCGAGGCCGATCCCGCGGGTCGAGCCGGTCACGAGACACGCACGGCCGCTGAGTCCGAGATCCACGGGCGGCTAGCGTAACGGCGTGTCGACCACGATCGTGCTGGTGAGACACGGCGAGACCGACTGGAACCGCGACAACCGCTTCCAGGGCCGCGCCGACCCGCCGCTCAACGAGGCGGGACGGGCTCAGGCACTGGAGCTCGCCGCGCGACTCGCGAGCGAGCCGACTGCCGCCCTCTACACGAGTCCGCTGCGGCGAGCTCACGAGACGGCGCTGATCGTCGCCCGCCGGCTCGAGCTGGACGCGAACGTCTGCGACGCCTTGAAGGAAGTTGACGTCGGCTCGTGGTCCGGCCTCACTCGCACCGAGGTCGAGTCGCGATTTCCCGAGGGCTTTCGCCGCTGGCTCGACTACGACCACGGCTGGGACGACGGCGAGACGTACGAGGACCTCGGGCGTCGCGTCGTCGAGGGTCTGCGCGGGATCGCCCGGGCGCACCCTCGTGAATCCGTCGTCGCGATCACGCACGGAGGCCCGATCCGCTCGGCGCTCGCATTCGCCGACGGCGTCTCGTTCGGGGAAGCGCGGCGGTCGATTGACGTGATCGGGAACTGCGCAGTCGTCAACGTGGCTGTCCGGAACGGCGCACTCGAGCGAATAGACTGACCGCGCTCGTGGAGGACTACACGAGCAAGTCCTAGCTTCGCGTAGTCATGCGAGTTTGTGGCCACGGTTCGGGGCGCAAAGCGAACCGAGCTGGCGAATCCTTAGGGACGGGCGTTCAGCTTTCGCCCGCGACATCCCACACTATTTCGACGTCGCCCGCGCTGGCGCCCTCGGGTACCTGAAACTCCACTCCCTCGCCGGACGCAAAGTTCTCGAACGGAATCCTGAGCACAAGCCTGTCGCCCTCGCGCTTACCCTCGTGCGTGCGGCGAACGGGAGGATCGGCGGCGTCCACCTGGTGGAGCTGTAAGCGGTAGCGAATGCTCGGCACGCGACCGACCATAAACGATGTGGAGCGCCGAGGCTACCTCGAAGTCACCCGCCCGAACGACCGAGGCTGGGTGAAGGTCCCGAACTACTGGCGGTGGGCTGAGCGTGACGCGATGGCAAGCTCACTCGAGGCGACGGGCAGGAAGAGGCCGTTCGAAGGCGGCCTCATCGGGCTAGACCTGCTGTTGTTCACGCTGCGGTGAGCAAACCCACGGTCAGGTACTAACAGGGCCGCCGCGCCGATTCACGATGACACGGTAGATCGCGAGCAAGACGATCGACCCCACGATCGCAGTCAGCCAGGTCGAGATGTCGAAGAACTCGTCGAGTGGGTCGGCATAAAATAGAGTTCCGGCGAGGAAGCCGCCGAGCAGCGCGCCGACGATTCCGAAAATGGCCGTCACGATCCAGCCGCAAGGGTCGTCACCCGGCATGATCGCCTTGGCAATCAACATTTGGGAGACCACACCGAGACCACACGCGTAGGGCATCTAGCGACAGGCACGGCAGGGGGCTCAGGCAACCATGGGGGAATCGGCTAGCCTCCATCCCTTGGAGGACTACACGAACAAGTACAAGGGCGAGCAGGTCGAGGTCGCGCTCTTCGGCGGCGACTACCAAGAGGGGATGCTCACCGCGTACTGCTCGATCGAGGACGTGCCGCACGTCGAGCTCAACGGACACATCCTCATCCCGCTGCAGAACGTCGCCTCGCTGCACTGCTCGAGCCGCTGCGACGCACCCGAGCCGGATTGGCCGCCTCGCGGCCTCACCGAGGGCGACGTCGGAGAAGAGTAAGGCAATCGCCGCGTCACGCTCGGCGGCCGCGGTCAACCTGGCGAAGGCGTGGCTCCTCGTGGCCGTTCTCTCGGCCGCGTTCGGCGGCCTCGGCTGGCTCATCGGGGGGCGGACGACCGCGCTCCTCTTCGTCTTTTGCTCGGGTCTCGCGGCGACCGGCGTGTACCGATACGGAGACCGGGCGCTCCTCGGCATGCTCGGTGCACGTCCGTTCGCGCTGGCCGAGGACCCGATCCTCCGTTCGCGGGTAGACAAGGTGGCGTCGAAGCTCGGGGTGCGACCTCCGCAGCTCCACCTCATCCCCGACGGGTTCCCGCGCCTCTTCGTCGTCGGGCGCGGCCCCCGGAGCTCGGCGCTGGCCGTCTCCACGGGCGCCCTCCACTCTCTGCGTCCCGAAGAGCTGGAGGCTCTCATCGCACACGAGCTCGCTCACGTGCGGCGGCGCGAGGTTCTCGTACAGACATTCGTGGTGCTCTTCGCAGCGACACTCGTCGAGTCGAGCAGGGTCGGCGGCTGGCTGTCGCGCGCCTTGCTGTTCGTCTTTGCGCCGATCGCAGCCGCGTTCGTGCACCTCCTGCTCTCGCCCAAGCGCGAGCTCCAGGCAGACGCTCTCGCGCGTCCGGGCAACCGGGTCTGCGCACGACTTGGCCGACGGACTGCAGCGGCTCGACCGCGCAGCCGAGCTCGTCGAGTTCGCCGCGTCGCCGGCGACCGAGCCGCTCTATCCCGTCGATCCCTTCGAGGACGACGGCCTCGCGCGCATGTTCAAGACGCACCCTCCGCTCGAGACACGCGTCCGGCGCCTGCGGGAGCTTGGCGCCGGGCCGCAACGGCTCCGGGCCGGCGTCAGCGGACGAGCTCGCCCGGTAACAGCGAGAACATGACCGAGTCGCGCAGTCGACCGTCCGGATGGCGCAGGTGCGATCGGAGCACACCCTCTCGCCGAAACCCCACCTTCTCCGCAACACGCTGCGAGGCCGCGTTGTCAGGATCGGTGATGAGCTCGAGCCGCTGGAGCTGGAGCTCCTCGAGAGCCCACTCGGCGAGAAGCCGCAACGCGCCGCTGCACACACCTCGTCCGCGAGCCTCGGCGACGACCCAGTAGCCGATGTGGCCTCGGTACCCGAACGAGTTGACGCCCATGTCGATGGAGCCGAGCAGCGCACCTGTCTCCACGTCCGTGATCGCGAACGGATGACGGCCGGCGTCGCTGGCCAGGCACTCGCGCACGTAGGTCTCGGCGTCGGAACGTGAGTAGGGGCGAGGCACGAACGGGATCCAGTGGGAGATCTCCGGGTCCTGGCAGGCCGCCTCGATCGCCGGAACATCGTCCATTCGCCACGGCCGCAGGACGATCCGGTCGTCGCGAAGCTCCATCGAGGACAGTCTACGAACGTCGAGGGCCGCCTCTCGGCGGCCCTCGAGCGATAGTCGAGACGATGGGTCTGCGGCAGATATGCGGTGCTGCGCGCCGACGCAGTGCCATGCTTCGACTGAGATGGCCGGAGGCCGGCTCTGCCGGCCGGGAGGCCAGGCGCGCCCTGAGCCGTGAACCGCGCTGAAGAAGGGGGTCGGCGGGGGAAACATGGTTTCCCCCGCCAAAAAAGGTGGGCGGCGTCCTACTCTCCCGGGGGCTTGCGCCCCGAGTACCATCGGCGCTGACGGGCTTAACTTCTCTGTTCGGAATGGGAAGAGGTGTATCCCCGTCGCTATGACCGCCCAAGTTGTCGAAGTCGCGTTCTCGCCGTACGCTCGCGGGAGGCGAGCGATGAGCACTCGCCGTACGCTCGCGGGAGGCGAGCAGTCAACAGAGCTCACGCAGACCTTCAAAACTCCATAGCGGCGACGAACGTGTTCAAAGTCAAGACCTCGGGCAATTAGTACGGGTCCGCTGAACGCATTGCTGCGCTTGCACGTCCCGCCTATCAACGTGGTGGTCTTCCACGGCCCTTACTCTCTCTAGGAGATGGGAGGTCTCATCTTGAGGTGGGCTTCCCGCTTAGATGCTTTCAGCGGTTATCCCATCCAGGCGTGGCTAATCAGCAATGCCCTTGGCAGGACAACTGATACACCAGAGGCCTGTTCATCTCGGTCCTCTCGTACTAGAGACGACTCCTCTCAAACCTCCAACGCCCATGGCGGATAGGGACCGAACTGTCTCACGACGTTCTGAACCCAGCTCGCGTGCCGCTTTAATGGGCGGACAGCCCAACCCTTGGGACCTGCTTCAGCCCCAGGATGCGACGAGCCGACATCGAGGTGCCAAACCCTTCCGTCGATATGGACTCTTGGGAAGGATGAGCCTGTTATCCCCGGAGTACCTTTTATCCGTTGAGCGACGGCGATTCCACTCTCCACCGTCGGATCACTAAGGCCGACTTTCGTCCCTGCTCGACTTGTCAGTCTCGCAGTCAGGCTCCCTTATGCCTTTGCGCTCTACGCACGATTTCCAACCGTGCTGAGGGAACCATTGCGCGCCTCCGTTACATTTTAGGAGGCGACCGCCCCAGTCAAACTGCCCACCTCACGCTGTTCCCGGCCCGGATAACGGA
>CAVVAZ010000015.1:0-182500 GCA_963746435.1 uncultured Actinomycetes bacterium | reverse complement strand
ATCGCCTTGCCGAACTGCTCCTCGGGAGCTTCCTTCAAGCCGATGTAGTTCCCACGTGACGCGCTCATCCCCTCCCCGTCCCAGCTCACGAGGTACTCCACGGTGAGAGCCACCTGTGGCTCCAGGCCGTAGGCCTGCATGACCTCCCGACCGGCCAACAGGTTGTACAGCTGGTCAGTTCCTCCGAGCTCGACATCCGCCTCGACGGCGACCGAGTCGTATGCCTGCATCAGCGGGTAGAGGAGCTCGGAGACGGAGATCGGCTCGCGCGCACGCTGGCGCTTCGCGAAGTCGTCGCGCTCGAGGATCTGCGCGACCGTGGTCGTCCGCGTGAGGCGGAGGATCTCCGCGAAGTCGAGCTTCGCCAGCCATTCTCCGTTGAACCGAACCTCGGTCCGGTCCGGGTCGATGATGGTGGACGCCTGCTCGACGAACCGCTGGGCGTTCCGGTCGATCTCGGCGTCCGAGAGGATCGGACGCGAGGCCGAGCGCCCCGACGGGTCGCCGATCCGGGTCGTGTAGTCGCCGACGATGAGGACACCGACATGCCCTTCGCGCTGGAACGCCGCCATGCGCTGGAGTGGGATCCCGTTTCCGAGCGTGATGTCGGGCGCGGTGACGTCGATGCCGAGCTTCACCCGCAGCGGCCGGCCGGCTTCCAGCTTCTCCTCGAGCGCCCCCTCGGGAAGCACGTGAACCGCGTTGCGCGTGAGCTCGGCAATGCCCATGGCGCTCAGGCTCTCGTCACGTGGGCGCGCACGACCTCGGCAGGGGAGCGGCAACCGAGGAGCGCGAGCGCGTTCTCGGTCTCTTCGCGGAAGATCTCGAGAACCTGCTGGACGCCCTTCGCCCCGCCGAAGGCCAGCCCGAAGAGCGCCGGCCGGCCGACGAGAACTGCTCGCGCTCCCAGCGCCAGGGCCATCAGGACGTCGGCTCCTCTGCGCACCCCGCCGTCGAGGTACACCTCGGCCCGGTCGCCCACCGCCTCGACCACCTCCGGAAGTGCCTCCAGCGACGCGATGGCGCCGTCGAGCTGGCGGCCGCCGTGGTTCGACACGACCACGGCCGACGCTCCGTGCTCGCAGGCGAGGAGCGCGTCCTCGGCGGTGACGAGCCCCTTCACGACCACGGGGACGTTCCAGCGCTCGCGGAGCTCCGTGACGTAGTCCCACTCGAGCCCCGAGTCCAGCAGGTGGAGGGCGTGATGCTCGTCTCCCGCGTGCCGAGCGCGCGCGGCGGCGATCGCCGGGACACCGGCCTCGGGAACGCCGAAACCTGCCCGTGCCTCCCGGTGCCGGATCCCGTAGACGGGAAGATCGGCCGTGAGCACGAGCGCCGAGAACCCCGCGTCGAGCGCCTGCGCAATCACGTCGTCGCTCACCTCGCGGTCGCGAAACACGTAGATCTGGAGCCAGCGCGCGCCGCCCGGGGCGGCCGTAGCCACGTCGCTCGGCGTGGCCGTCGCGACCGTCGACAGGCACATCAGCGTCCCCGCATCGGCGGCTCCGCGTGCCATGCCGAGCTCGTGCTCCTCGTGCGCGATCGCCTGGAACGCCATGGGCGCGACGAGGACGGGCATCGAGACCGGCGTGCCGAGGACGGTCGTCTCCGTCGAGACCGAGGACACGTCGACGAGAACCCGCGGGCGGAGGCGAAAATGCGAGAACGCCTCTCGGTTCCAGTGAAGCGTGCGCTCGTCCCCTGCGCCGCCCGCGATGTAACCCCAGGCGTCCGGCGGAACGGCGGCCTCGGCAAGGCGCTCGGCGTCCTCCACGGTGAGGAGTTGCTCCACGGTCGAAGAGCCTAGCGCCTTGCCCCCGACGGAATTCATGACCACGTAAAGGGAAGAGCCCTACGCTTGCCCCGTGCTGATCCTCCTCGGGATCGCGTTCCTCGCCGGCGTCGTCACCTCGCTTTCGCCGTGTGTCCTCCCGGTGCTGCCAATCATCCTCGCGGGCAGCGCGACGAGCACCGACCGCAGACGTCCGTTTGTGATCGTCTCGGGCCTCGTTCTCTCGTTCACCGTGTTCACGCTCGCGGGGGGAGCGCTCCTGAGCGCCCTCGGGCTCCCCGAGGATCTCCTGCGCGATTTGGCCATCGCGGCCATGCTGGTGCTCGCTGCAAGCCTGCTCTCGCGCCGTGTCGCGTGGGTCCTCGAGCGCCCACTGCTCGTCCTGACGCGGCGTCGCCCTTCGACCAACGGCAGCGGCCTCCTGCTCGGCGCGAGTCTCGGTCTCGTCTTCGTTCCCTGCGCAGGGCCCGTGCTCGCGGCGATCAGCGTGCTCGCGGCGAGCGGAGAGATCGGGATCCGGATCATCCTGGTCACGGGCGCATATGCGATCGGCACGGCCGTACCCATGCTCGCGATCGCGATCGGAGGCCAGCGCTTGACCGCCGCAGTGGGCCTCCTCCGCACGCACGCCGGGTCGACCCGGAGGGCCGCCGGTGTCCTGTTGGGAGTGGGAGCGCTCGCAATCGCGTTCGGCCTCGATCAGGAGATCACGACCAGACTCCCGGCGTACGGAACGTCATTCCAGGAGAGGGTCGAGCGCAACTCGACGGTGCGGCGCGAGCTGCGCGGGCTTACGGGCTCTGGCAATGCACTCGGCGCCGATGCCTCCGCGACACCGCGGGCGCCGGCGTTTCGTGGAATCAAGCTCTGGTTGAACACGCCGGGCGGGCGACCCTTGTCGATCGCGGCGCTGCGTGGGAAGGTCGTGCTCGTCGACTTCTGGACCTACTCGTGCATCAACTGCCTCCGTACGCTGCCCCACCTCAAGGCGTGGGACAAGGCGTACCGGAGCGCCGGACTCGCGATCGTCGGCGTCCACTCACCTGAGTTCGCCTTCGAGCGAGTCTCGGACAACGTCCGCTCCGCAACCACGCGGCTCGGGTTGCGCTACCCCATCGCGCTCGACAACGACTTCGCCACCTGGCGCGCGTACGACAACGACTACTGGCCGGCGAAGTACCTCATCGACAAGAGCGGCCGGGTCCGGTACACGCACTTCGGCGAGGGCGCCTACCGTGAGACCGAGGGCTTCATCCGGGAGCTTCTCGGCGAGAAGGTGAAGGTCCCGCGAACGTCGGTCGAGGACGAGACGCCGAGCGTGATCACGACTCCCGAGTCCTACCTCGGCTACGCGCGGCTCGACCGCTTCGCCGGCGGCGGCGTCATCTTCGACGAAGAGGCTTCCTATCGCTTCTCCACGCGTCGCCTCGGACCTGACGAGCTCTCGTATGCGGGTCGGTGGACGGTCGAGCCCGCCCGCATCGTCGCCGGTGCCGACGCGCGCCTGCGGCTGCGTTTCCAGGCGAACGACGTCTTCCTCGTGCTTGCCGGCGAGGGAGAGGTCGAGGTTCTCGTAAATGGGGAACGCCAGCGCACGGTGCACGTGTCCGGCACCCCTCGGCTGTACCCGCTGGCCGAGTTCCGCGAGGTTTCGCCGCGGACTGCTCGAGCTCCGTTTCTCCCGCGGCGTGGAAGCGTACGCCTTCACCTTCGGCTAGAGCGCCGGCAGCGCGAGACCTACTTAGAACGGATAGGGCGCGAGACTCCAGGCCGCCGCTGCGTACCAGACCCCAAAGGCGAGGCTGACACAGCCAATCGCCGGAATCGCCGACGTCACGGCCGTTGCAACGGGACGGGCCGAGAGGGTCAGGCCGAAACCGGCGGTGACGATCGCCATCGAAATGGCCGTGAAGAGCGCGAGCAGAAGCAGCGACGCGACGGCGACCGTCTCCGACGGGATAGACGCCAGAAGCAGAACACCGACGCCGGCGCTGCCTCCCATTCCGTGGACGAGGCCTACCCCGAACGCGCCGAGGGGCGTGCGCACGTTGTGGTGGTGCTGCTGCTCGGGGTGCGGATGGGCGTGCAGATCGAAGTAGCCGTGGCGCCAGCGCACGAGGAGCCGCACCGCGAGGAAGACGATGAGCGCGGCGACGGCGGTCTCCGCTCCCTGCTGGACCCGCTCCGGCAGGTAGCGCTCGGCGAGCAGGATCGGCACTCCGAAGACGACGAGGGTCACGCCATGCCCCAGACCCCACCACGCGCCGAGCCGCGCAGCCGAGCGCGCCGCGCGCTCGCGTCCCGAGGCGACGAGCGTTGTCATCGCCGCGATGTGGTCGGGATCGGTGGCGTGCCGAAGTCCGAGGAGGACCGCGACGAGCAGCACGACGGCGATCGAGGCGCTTTCGGAGAGGCCTGCGAGCCAGTCGTCGAGCCCGAACATGTGCCTGGTTCGCTCGACGAGCGAGATCGGTTCGGCGCGTTCTACAAGACGCCGGGAAGCGCCTTCGCCGTGATGACGAGCCCCACGGCGAGGATGAGCACGGCGCTCACGGCGGGCAGAGCCTGCACGACGGGGCCGTTCAGGGACAGACGACCGAACGCCCGCCGTGCGTAGACGGCCACGAGCCCGATCGCGGTGATCGTCGCGGCGAGACCCACGCTGAAGGCGACGATGAGTGCGAGTCCGAGTCCGATCCGGTGCAATGCGATGGCGCTCAGGAGCACGACGAGGGCGGAGGGACACGGGAGGAGCCCGGCGGCGATGCCCACGCCGAGTATGCCCTTCGAGGTGAGCGCATCGTGGTCGTGCGAGTGACCATGGTCGTGGTGGTGGCCATGGTCATGATCGTGCGAGTGGTCGTGAGGGTGGTCGTGCTCGTGGCCGTGTTCTCGGCGGTCATGGCTCGCCGCTCGCCGATGGCCGAGCCTCTGACGGAGCACCGAGGCGCCGACGGCGACGACGAGGAGACCGGACACGAGCGTCAGCCACGGGTAGAGGGTCTCCGGGACGATGAACTGGGAGAGCGCCAGCGTCACGATCCCGATCGCGAAGACGCCCGACGTGTGAGCCACGGTGACCGCGCCGCCCAGCATGAACGCGTGACGTGGGGTCCCGCGCGTGCCGACGAGATAGGCAGCCACCATCGCCTTCCCGTGTCCGGGAGTCAGCGCATGGGCCGCGCCCCAGAACATCGCGACCAGAAGCGACAGCAGGAGCACTCCGAGTGTTATGTCGCCTCGCTCGATGAGCGCCTCGAATCCCCCGCCTTCGTGCTTCGGAGCATCGACCGCACGGAGGGCCGGTGGAGCCCCCGGGGCGTCGCCCGCAGCGAAGGTGGCCGTAGCCACGGAGACGTCCAGCGGCGAGCGGAGGAGATCGTCTGGATATGACCGAAGCTCGTCGCTCGCGCTGCTCGAAGGCACGCTGGCAGCGTCGATGCGCGCGCCGTCGCGAGCGGAAAGCGTGACCTCCCGCCAGCCGATGCGGTCGGCGAACGCGCGATCGGCGAACGCGAGCTCGGTGCCGTTCGCCCGCGCCGTGTAGACGACGTCGAGCCGTAACGTCTCGAGGCCTCCCGCCCCGGGCCGCATGGCGACCCGCCTTTCCACCACCCGCAGTGGGACGATCTTGCCGTCGAGGCTCAGCTCCAGCTCGTCCGCCAGTCGAGCCGGATACGCCCTCGACCGCACGCGGTCCCCGAGCTGGAAGGTCGGGATCTCCGCAAGATCGAGCACGTAGTGCACGTACACCCGGTCGCCCGCGATCTCGATTCCCGCGTAGCGGTTGACGGTGAAGTTTCCGAGGGGATGAGCAGACGCCGACCCCGGTGCCAGGAGCACGACCGCGGCCAGTGCGAGCACGACGGCGAAAAAGGCCCTCACGCGTCTCATTCGCCGCCGAATCGTGGACCGGTTCGGGGGCCGCCCGCCAGCGGGCGGCCCCCGACGGAACCGGTACTACTTGCCCTTCGTGTTGTCGAACCCGCTCTGCGGATCGGCGATGTACGGGAACGAGCCGAGAAGATTTCGGTCGTCGCCGTTGACGCCGTCCCCGAGCGGGACCTTCTTGCCCTTGAGGAAGCCGGCTACGGCCTGCTCGGCGGTGTCGATGACGTCGTCGCCGAGGCGCCGTCCGTTCGGCCAGCCCTGGTTGTCGCCTGCCAGGACGCCGAGCCGGTTCGGATTGCGCGTCACCGGGATACCCAGGTTCAGGCGAAGCACCTCCGAGAGCCTGGGGCTCGTGAAGTTGAGCTCCGGCACGCCGGTGAGGAGGACTGCGACGAGGTCGTCGCGATCCGTCTCGGGCACTCCCAGCTTGTACAGCTTGTTGATCACGGCGGCGAGGATCGGGGCGTCGTAGTACTTGCGGAACCGCCCCTCCTGCCACGGCTGCAGCGCGTTCCACTGGTCCTTGAGACCCGTGGGAATGATCACCTCGTTTACGAGCGGGTTGGCCATGCGGTTGACCTGGACCCACGCGCCCGAGTTGCGAGTCGACTTCCCGCGGGTGGTGACCTTGCGCCGGTCGACGGACGACCAGACGCCGATGATCCCGTTCTTCGCCCGAAGGCCCGCGATCGGGACCTGCACGCCGAACGTGTGCACGCCGTAGCCGGCGAAGAAGTCCTTGCCGCCGCCCATGTTGCCGATGCCCTTGCGGATGGCGACGAGGTCGAAGATCGCCCCGATGTCGCCGAAGAACGGATCGTCGCGCTGGCCGGCGAACGCCTTCGAGCGGCCGCCGTCGAACGAGACGATCGACTTCGTGACGAGACCGCGGTAGCTCGGGGTCGAGCGCGGGCCGATGTTGTTCGGCGGAGTGGTGCCCTTCGCGACGACCGTCGCCTTGCCCGCCCGCGTGACCTTGGAGACGGTGAACGGTTGAGCGGTGTCTCCGAGGAAGAACGGCCCGGTCTTCGTCCGGAACTCGAAGCGGTACGTGACGTCAGGACGCGAGTCGCCCGTCGTGTCGATCTTCAGGTTGTAGCGCGCGTTCGGCGAGAACGTGTACCAGTTCGGCCCGGCCGCCGGATCCTCGCCCGGGATGACGTTGGCGAGAATCGTGACCGTGCCCGGCTTGTCCGGGCTGCGGAACGCGTACAGGTCCGTGAGGTCGGCGGACGGGTCCTCCGCGATGAGCGGAGCCTCCCGGTGGCTCGAGGCCGTGCCGTTCCCAGGACCGAGTGTCACGGCTCCAGCGACGGCCGCCAGCGCGAGCAACGCGATGGCGGAAGCCGCGGCGATCCCTCTGTGCATTGGTACTCCTTCCTAGATCTAGAGTCGGGGACGGGCGTTGTTCGCGACCCCGCGCCGATCGGTTCGTCGCTCCGGCCGGCGAACCGGCGCACTCGCGGAGCCGAACAAGACCGATGGAGCAGCTCGCCCCTACCGTGCTAGCGTTGCCCGGCCCCGAGCCCTCTTGGTCGATGCGCAAGCAGCACGCTCATCTCTCCGACGAAGCCCTCGTCGCGCTGGTCGCGCGGGGCGACGAGCCCGCCCTCGCGGAGCTCTACGACCGCGTCGGGCGCGTCGCGTACGGCCTCGCCTTCCGCGTCCTCCGGGACGACCGGCTCGCCGAGGATGCCGTCCAGGAGGCCTTTCTCGGCGTTTGGCGGACGGCCGCTGCCTTCCGGGCCGAGCGCGCGAAGGCGAGCACCTGGATCCTGACGCTCGTCCACCGGCGAGCGGTCGATCTCGTGCGGAGGGAAGAGCGACGCCGGACAGAACCGCTCCCCGACGACGTGCCGACTCGACCCCAAGACGCGACGGACGCCGCGGACGAGGCCGCCTGGCTGCGATTCGAGCGCGAGCGGGTACAGGCAGCGCTGAAGCAGCTTCCCGACGTACAGCGCGAGGCCATCGAGCTCGCGTACTACGGCGGCTACTCTCAATCGGAGCTCGCGGAAAGGCTCGGCCTGCCGCTCGGCACCGTCAAGAGCCGGATGTTCGCCGGGCTCGCGCGCCTTCGCGAGCTGCTGGACGACTCGACGCAGGAAGGATCATGGAAGCCGGAATTCACGAGCTGACCGCGGGTTACGCCCTCGACGCCCTCGAGCCTGACGAGCGCCGCTCGTACGAGGCGCACCTCCCGGGCTGCGCAGCGTGCCAAGAGGAGCTCGCATCGTTCTCGAGCGTGACGGAAGCGCTGGCCGTGGCAGCTTCGGGTCCGGCCCCGAGCGCCGCACTCCGCGGGCGGATCCTGGCGGAGGCGCGAGCCGAGCCGCAGGTGGTCGTCCCGTTCGAGCGCCCCAGCCGGCGGACCGTCCCCACGCTCGCGGCGGTAGCAGCGGTCGCAGCAGTGGCCGCTCTCGCGGTGGGCATCTGGGCGTCGCAGGTCTCGGGAGATCTGGACGATGCACGAGCCGCGCTCGAGCGAGAGCGCCAGACAGCCGCTGTTCTCGCCGATCCCAACGCTCGAACCGTGGCGCTCGAGGCCGGCGAGGGTCGTCTCGTGGTGGGTCAGGATGGGCGCGCCGTTCTCGTGCTTGACGGTCTCGATCCGGCGCCTGCCGGCAAGACGTACGAGATGTGGATCGTCGAAAGCGACAGGACGCTTCCCGCCGGACTCTTTTCCGGCCACGAGAGCGTGGAAGTCGAGCGTGTCGACGGCACGGTGGCGCCGGGCGACATCGTCGCCGTGACGATCGAGGACGCGGGCGGCGTCGAGGTCTCGGAGAACGACCCGATCATCGCGTCTGCGCCCGTGTAACCGACCATCGCGCTCGACCCACGCGGTCAGACTCGACTTCCGCCCTGCGAGACACTTCCCTCGCGCTTGCGACGCCGGAGGGAGACGGCAACGCCGCTTCGACGGCGACGAAGGCGAGTCCGCAAGCTGCGGCTCGCGGCGCTGCTCGGCGTGCTCTTCGTGCTCGCGGGCCTGTCCTTCACATTCGGACTCGTGCGCGCGGTCGCGAGTGAGATTCCGTCTCTCGATCCCGCCGCTCAGCGCTCGGACATCGACACCGTCGTCTATGCCTCCAACGGGCGCTCCGTGCTCGCAGTCCTGCGCGGGGAGGAGAGCCGCGTCCTCGTCGGCACCGAGGACATTGCCCCGATCATGCGCCAGGCGATCGTCTCGACCGAGGATCAGCGATTCTTCGAGCACGACGGAATCGACCTTCGGGGCGTCGGCCGTGCTCTGTGGGCGGACGTCCGGAACCAGGCGATCGTCGAGGGCGGCTCCACGATCACGCAGCAGTTCGTCAAGAACGCGTACATACGGAACGAGAAGACGATCGCGCGCAAGGTGCGCGAGGCCGCGCTCGCGTGGCAGCTCGAGCAACGCTGGACCAAGGACCGCATCCTCACCGCGTACCTGAACACCATCTACTTCGGGAACGGCGCGTACGGAATTCAGCAGGCTTCGCGGGCGTACTTCGACAAGGGTGCGAAGTACCTCGACCTGCACGAAGCCGCGTTGCTCGCCGGGATCCCGGCGGATCCAACACGCTACGACCCGGTCACGAATCCCATGGCCGCGCGAGCCCGTCGCGCGCATGTGCTGGAGGCGATGGTCGAGCAGGGAAAGATCACACGCCGCGCTGCCTCGCTCGCGGCGGCCAAGCCGCTTCCGCCTGCGGACGAGGTGCGGCTTCCCGACCAGATCGGCCCGGCCCAGTACTTCGTCAACTACATCAAGGACCAGCTCGTCGAGAAGTACGGGGCGGGCCGAGTGTTCGGCGGCGGGCTGCGGGTGACGACGACGATCGACCTGAAGCTCCAGCAGCTGGCGCGCAAGGCGATCGAGCGAGTGCTGCGGAATCCCGACGGCCCTGCGGCCGCTCTCGTCGCGATCGACCCCAGGACCGGGGCGGTCAAGGCCATGTTCGGAGGGAGGAACTTCCGCGCCAGCCAGTTCAACCTCGCGGCACAGGCCGAGCGCCAGCCCGGCTCCGCCTTCAAGCCGATCGTCCTCGCGACGGCCATGCGCCAGGGGATCTCGCCGCTGACCGAGATCGAGTCGAAGAAGGTGTCGATCGACGCGGGCGACCGCATCTGGCCGGTCACGAACTATGACCACACCTACCTCGGTCGCGTCAACCTCGCCCGCGCGATGGTGTCGTCCGACAACTCCGTGTACGCCCAGCTAACCGACCTCGTCGGGCCGAAGGCCATCGTGCAGACCGCCCATGACCTCGGGATCAAGAGCCCGCTCGACGCGTACTTCTCGATCGGGCTCGGGTTCGTCGCCGTGAACCCGCTCGAGATGACGCGCGCCTACGCGACGCTCGCCAACGGCGGCAGACGCGTGGACGGCTCGCTGTTCGGCGACACTCCGCGCGTCGTCGATCGTGTCGAGCGGATCCGATCGGGACGCGTGGAGGAGAACGTTCCGCAGCCGACCGAGGTGATGGAGTCCGGCGATGCCGAGCTTCTCACCGACATCCTGCAGGACGTCGTTGCCTCGGGCACCGGCGTTCGCGCGGCAATCCCCGGCCGGCAGGTCGCCGGCAAGACGGGAACGAACGACAACTACGCGGACGCGTGGTTCGTCGGCTATACGCCTGAGCTCGCGGTCGCCGTCTGGGTCGGGTATCCGGACCGGCTGCGCGCGATGACCTCCGAGTTCGGTGGCGAGCCGGTCACCGGCGGGACGCTCCCGGCGCTGATCTGGAAGGATTTCGTCGGCCGCGTCGAGGAGTCCGACGAAGACGCGGCTTTCGAGTCCCCTCCCTACCTCGGAGCCGTGCCAACGTGGGTCGTGAAACGCGGAGGCACATGGCAGCTCGACAACGGGTACTGCCAGGGCGCGCGGCTCATCGCGTACTTCCCCGGACGGGGCCCGGAAGACGAGGCCGACTGCAAGCCCAACGAGGTCGAGGTGCCGCTCGTCGTCGGGATGAGCGCAGCTACGGCAGTCGCGCGCCTGGCCGATCAGCCGCTGGCTGCGAAGCTGATCTACAAGCCGGCGAAGGCCGGCAAGACGCCGGGGATCGTCGTCGACCAGGTCCCTCGAAAGGGAGGCCTCTCGGCGAACGACGAGGTCACGCTCATCGTCTCGAAAGCGCGCTACGGGCTGCTGCCCAACCTCGTCGGCTCGAGCCTCGCCGACGTGACCCGCGAGCTGAGGCGGCTCAAGCTCGCGTTTGAGGTGACGCTGGCGCCCGGCCAGACCGGCACGGTGCTCGAGCAACGGCCGGCCGGCGGGCGTCGCGGCCGCGCCGACCCTCGTCGTCAGACTCGTGGTCGGGGACGGCTGACGAACGGAGAGTCGCGGATCGCGTAGCGCCAGGGGAGCTCGCGGCCGCGGGTGATCCCGACGCGCGGCGCGGATACGGCGTCCTCCCGCTCCCGCGTGAGAATCAGACGGAAGGGGGCGTGACCCAGCGAGAGCCCGTCGTGGTCACCGGTGAGCGCCAGCGCCTGAGTGAGACGCCCGGGGCCGGAGCAGAGCAGGCCGATTTCGTCGACTCCTCGCCGCGCGCGCATCTCGTCGAGGCCGGCCGTCGGCTCGAGCGCGCGCAGGAGGACCGCCGAGCCCATTCCCTCGGGGCCACAGACGACGTTGGCGCACCAGTGGATGCCGTACGAGCGGTAGACGTACAGGGTCCCCGGAGCTCCGAACATCGCCGCGTTCCGGCGGGTCGGGCCCCGAAATGAATGGCTCGCCGGGTCGTCGGGCGCGTACGCCTCGACCTCGACGATCCTCCCGCCGACGCCGTTCACGAGAAAGAGCGAGCCGAGGAGCTCCCGCGCGACACGGTGAACGTCGGCTTCGAAGAACCGGCCGTCGAAGCCGTGACCTCCCGAAAGGCTTCCGTGCGCGGAGCGCGCTCAGAAGAGCTGTTCGGCGTCGGCGGGTCGCGCGGTGGCGGCGAGAAGTCGCCGCGCGCGGCGGCCGAGGTCGCCGAGGTCGACCCGCCCTTCGTCCGCGGCCGCTGCCAGGCGCTCCGCCAGGTCGAGCGCGCCGTCGAGGAGCACGGAGTCCCCAGCCTCCGAGCCCATGTCGTGAAGAATCGTCCGCTCGGTCCGCGAGGCGACGAGCGCGTCTTCGACGCCCTCGACCCACACCCGGGTCCTGCGGCCTCCCCCGCGCTCGTCTCCGACGAGCGGCTCGAGCGCGTAGATCTTGTCCGCCCGCGCGTACTTGCCGAAGCCGAGGAACACCATTCGCTGCTGAGCCATCGCGGGGATTATCGCCGCTGCGCGCCGTCTTCGTCGCTGCGCGCGAATCCGAACGCGTACAGGAGCGCTGCGCCGGCGAGGACGACGGCCCAGCTCCAGCTCGCGCTCGGCACGAGCGCCGACGGGATGTCCCACGACGTCCAGCCGCGCTTCACGACCTGCTCGTGCCAGAGATCCTGCGTGAAGTTGACGGTTCCGTACGCAAGCATGAGCGCGACGTAAGCCGCGAACACGTGACGGAGGCCGCCTCCGGCGACCCGAGCACGAGAAAGCAGCAACGCCGTCAGCAGAAGCAGCGCGCCGTCGGTTCCGTGGTGATGGCCGAGGTGAACCGCCGCGAGCACGGTTCCGTCCTCTTCGCGGTACGGCTCCTCGCCGAGGAACAGGTCTCCGGGTAGGTGGAAGCCCGAGCTCGGCCGCCACCCATGGAAGCGAGAGCGCGATGACGAGCACGGCGACTACGAGTCGCGCGCGGTCACCCGAGCCCCAGGGAGCGAAGGAGCTCCCCGCGCGCTGTGCAGCCCACGCGGTCAGCACCAGCCCCAGGAGAACGCCGAGAGCCGGGATCGCGTTGATCCAGCGGGCGTCGAGGTCGTCCTGGTCGACCACGCCCGGCCACGCGACCGCGGCCGAGAGCGCGATCGCCGGGCCCGCGACCCACCATGCTCTCCGCGGCAGCGCTGCCACGGCGACGAGCACGAGCGCAATCGAGACCAGGGCGACCGGGAAGTTGAGCAGCACGAGGCCACGACTGAGTCCCCCGGCGAGACCCTCGCGCGAGACGTGGTACAGCTCGGCCGGCTCGAGCCGTGCGTAGGTCGCGAAGACGACGCCCACCGTCAGGCCCCAGAGAGCCCCATGCGGTCCACGCTTCTCCCTGGCCGGGGCGACGCGTCAACGAAGTGCTGCGTCGAGAGCCTCGGCGACGAACGCCTGGTCGTCCTCACCGAGCTGCGTGTGAAACGGAAGCGCGAGCGTGCGCCTGCTTGCCGCCTCGGCAATGGGGCACAACCCTTCGCCGAAGCCGTATCGGTCGCGCATGTACGCGCTGGAGGTGGATGCACGGGAGGTAGCGCGCGGTCTGCACGCCGTGTGCCTCGAGAACGCCTATGACGCGTTCGCGATCGACGCCCTCGGGGAGCGCGACGACGTAGACGAACCACGACCGCTCGTGCTCGGCGTCGTCCGCACACGGCAGCTCGAGCCCGTCGATGTCTGCGAGGAGCGTCTGATAACGCGCCGCGACGGATCGGCGTCGCGCCAGGATCTCCGTCGAGCTTGTCGAGCTGGGCGAGCCCGATGGCGGCGCGAATGTCGTCGATCCGGTAGTTGAAGCCCAGACGCGCATGCTCGAGCCACCCGCCGCCGTCGGCGCGCCCCTGGTTGCGCAAGCTGACGAGCAGGCGATGCTCTTCCTCGGAATGCGTGGTGACCATGCCTCCCTCGCCCGTCGTGATCTGCTTGTTCGGGTAGAAGGCGAATACCGCCGAGGCCCCGTGCGAGCCGATCGTTCCTCCGCGGTAACGGGCGCCGAGCGCCTCGCAAGCGTCCTCCACGAGGACGAGTCCATGCCTTTCGCAGATCCCCCGCAGCTCGTCCAGCTCGCACGGGTAGCCGTAGATGTCCACCGCGATCACCGCCCGCGTGCGTTCGGTGACCGCCGCTTCGACGGCATCCGGGTCGAGATTGAGCGTGCGGGCGTCGACATCCGCGAACACCGGCGTCGCCCCCTCGTAGATGGCGCAGTTCGCGGAGGCGACGAACGAATACGGGGAGGTGATGACCTCGTCGCCGGGACCGAGTCCCGCGGCGACGCACAGGAGGTGGAGTCCGGCGGTACCGCTCGAGACCGCGGCGGCATACGGCGCTCCGACTGCCTCGGCGAATGACTCCTCGAAGCGATCGATCGTCGGTCCGAGCGAGAGCCGGCCCGAGCGCAGGACCTCCGCGACGAGCTCTTCCTCCCGCTCGTCCAGCCAGGGCGAGCTGAGCCCGACCTGCCGTGTCGTCGCGCTCACGGGCCGTTCATCGGCCCGTGAGCGGGGAGGGGTGTGGGGAACCGGGAGGTTCCCCGCGCTCTCAGAAAGAAGGGGGCTCGCGTGGGGAAACCTGGTTTCCGTCAGCCCTTCGCTGGCGAACGCGAGCCGCAGGCGAGCGTTGCTCACGCGCGCGCGGGCGCCATCTCGACGACGTCGAGCCAGTCGCTCCAGCGGCCGTCGATCCCGTTCACCGCCGCGAGATATGCCTTCTGCAGCTCCAATGTCACCGGCCCGACCCCGATCTCCCTGCCGTCGATCGACCGCACGGGCGTCACCTCCGCGGCAGTGCCGACCATGAAGACCTCGTCCGCGAGGTACAGATCGGTGCGGATGAGCTGCGTCTCCTCGACCGGATAGCCGAGATCCTTCGCGATGTGGATGACCGTGTCGCGGGTGATCCCGGGCAGGATCGACATGGCGAGCGACGGCGTCAGAAGCCGGCCGTCCTTGACGACGAAGATCGTCTCCCCCGGGCCATCCGCGATGTACCCGTCCCCCGTGAGCATGATCGCCTCGTCGTATCCCGCGCGGCGCGCCTCCGTCGTCGCGAGCATCGAGTTGAGGTAGATGCCGGTGGCCTTGGCCGCATGCGGGATGACATTCGGCCCTACGCGCTCCCAGCTCGAGATCGTCGTGGTGATTCCGCCCGTCTGGCCGTCTTCGCCCAGGTACGCGCCCCACGGGTAGCTCATGATCACGACGTCGACGGGATTCCCCGTCGCCGCCACGCCGAGCTCGCCGTAGCCGTAGAACGCCATCGGGCGGATGTAGCAGGAGGGAAGGCCGTTCGTCGCGACGAGCTCGTGGGTCGCCCCGCGCAGCTCGTCGACGGTGTAGGGCAGCTCCATGAAGAGGATCTTCCCCGAGTTCTCCAGGCGCTCGAGATGCTCCCGAAGCCGGAAGATCGCCGGTCCCTTCGCCGTGTCGTAGCTGCGAATCCCCTCGAATACTCCCGACCCGTAGTGCAACCCGTGCACGCCGACGTGGACCTTCGCGTCGGCCCAGTCGACGAGCTCTCCGTTCATCCAGATCTTCTCGGTCTCTTGCATCGAGCTAGCGCTCCTTCGGTTCGGCCGGATCGGCGCCGGGATCTCTGCCGGAACCGTCCGGAAAATCGGCAGCGGAATGGTACGGGTCGTCCTGCACGACGTCCATCGGGCGCGCCCGCGCCAGGCGAACGAGCTCGTGCGGCGCGACCCCGATCAGGTGATTCGGGGAGCCGCCCCCCACCCAGACCTGCGGGTGCCGGAGCAACGTGCGGTCGAGGATCACGGTCTCCACCCGTGCGAGGGCGAAAGGCCCGACCGCTCCCGGGACGAATCCCGTAGCCCTCTCGACCTCCTCGGGCGAGGCCACGCGAGCGACGTCGGCTCCCGTCGCGCGAGCGACCTTGGCGGGGTCGCCCCTCCGATCGCCTGGAACGAGCGCGACGACAGCCTTCCCGTCGCACACGAGCACGAGTGACTTCACGATCTGCGCGAGCTCGCACCCGACAGCCGCCGCGGCTGCCTCAGCGGTCCGGGCTCCCTCGTCGAACTCTTCGATTCGGGCTTCGGCCCCTGCCTCCCGGAGGTAGGACGACACCCGCTCGACGGGCTCCGGCCACGCGGATACCACGCTCTCAGCCTACCGGGAGTCTCGACGCGCGAAGTTCACGCCTGGCGCGCGGTCAATCGAGATCGATGAAGCGCGCCTCGTCGAAGCCCGATTCGCGCACGCGCTCGAGCAGCTTCGCCGGAACGGGAGTGTCGATCGAGAACGCCATCAGCGCCTTCCCTCCCTCCTTCGTCCTGGAGACGGCCATGTTCGCGATGTTGACGCCGGCTTCGCCGAACATCGTGCCGACCCGTCCGATGACGCCTGGGACGTCGTCGTAGACGAGGAAGGCCATTCGCGGCGCGAGCTCGATGTCGATCGCGAACCCCAGCGCGCCTGCGAGGAACAACCGGTGCTCCGGGCCGACGGTCGTCCCCGAGGCTTCGATCTCCTCTCCGTCGCCTGCGATCGCGACGCGGACGAGGTTCGTGTAGTGCTGCGAAGGCCCGAACCGCTGCTCGGAGACCTCGATGCCGTGCTCGGCGGCGATGACCGGCGCATTGACGTAGTTCACGGCCTGATCGACCCGGCCTTGAAAGACGCCGTTCAGTGCCGCCACGGTGAGCAGCCGGGTGTCGTAGCCGGACAGCGGCCCGTGTGCGGCGACGACGATGCGCCGCGGGCGTCCGCGAGCGAGTGCCGACGTCAGCCGCCCGAGCTTCGCCGCGAGGGGGATGAACGGGCCGAGCACCTCGAGGTCGGCCTGCTCGACGATCGGGATGTTGACGGCGGTCGCCACCAGACCCTCCCTCGAGGGCCGACACGACCTGCTCCGCGATGATCAGGCCCGCCCGGTCCTGCGCCTCGTTGGTCGACGCCGCGAGATGAGGTGTCACGACGACCTCGTCGAGCTCGAGCAGCGGCCCGTCGTACGGCTCCGACTCGAAGACGTCGAGAGCTGCCCCGGCGACCTTCCCCGAACGAATCGCGTCCACGAGCGCAGCCTCGTCGACGAGCTCACCGCGTGCTGCGTTGACGATCCTGACGCCGTCGCGCATTCGTGCATACGCGTCCTCCCCGAGCAGCCCCTGCGTCTCGGCGGTGAGCGGAAGATGCAGCGAGATGACGTCCGCCGCCGCGTAGACGTCCTCGACCGCCGAGACCGGCTCGACGCCGAGCTCCCGGAACCGCTCGAGCGCGACGAACGGGTCGTAGGCGAGCACGCGCATGCCGAGCCCGAGCGCGCGCCGCGCAACCTCTCGGCCGATGCGGCCGAGACCGAGGATGCCGAGGGTCTTGCCCGCGAGCTCGATGCCCGCGAAGCGGGAGCGCTCCCAGTTCCCGGCTTTGAGGGCTCCGTGCGCCTGCGGCACGTTCCGCGCAAGCGCGAGCATGAGGGCGATCGTGTGCTCGGCCGCCGACACGACCGTCGAGTCCGGCGCGTTCGCGACGACGATTCCCCGCCTCGTCGCCGCGTCCACGTCGACGTTGTCGACGCCGACGCCGGCTCGACCGATGACCTTGAGTCGCTCCGCCCGGTCGATCAGCGAGGCGTCGATCGTCGTCGCCGAGCGGATCACGATGGCGTCGAAGCCCTCGATGATCGACGCGAGGTCGGTCTCCCCGTCCTCGACGACCGTGAATCGACTCCGCAGAAGCTCGAGCCCGGGCTCCGCGATCGGCTCGCGGACGAGGACTCGCGGTCGCTCCGGCTCGTCGTCCTCAGACACGGACGGTCTCCCCGTACGCGTCGAGCGCACGCGCGACCGCCGCTCCACGCTCGATCTCCGCACCCCGCTCTGCGAGCAGGATCTCGACCGCGGCGAGGGCGGTCGTGATGTCGAACACGTCGTAGTAGCCGATGTGGCCGATGCGGAACATCCGCTCGCCTAGCTCCCCATGGCCTCCCGCGACGGTGATGCCGAAGCGATCGCGCAGCGCCAGCACGAGCTCGCGGGCGTCGATTCCGTCGGGCGTGAGGATGGCGGTGACGACCGCCGAGCGCTCCTCGTCCGGCGAGAAGAGCTCGAGCCCCATCGCCTTGGCTCCTTCCCGGCAGGCTCGCCCGAGCGCCGCATGGCGCGCAAACGTGCTCTCCAGCCCCTCCTCGAGCACCATGCCGAGCGCGGTGTCGAGTGCGGCGACGAGCGACACCGCCGGAGTGAACGGCGTCGTCCCGATCTCGAGCGACGCGCGATGCTTCGCCCAGTCGAAGTAGAACCGCGGCATCGTGGAGCGGGCGGCGCGCTCCCATGCTCCCGCGGATACGGTCACAAGCGAGAGGCCGGGGGGCGTCATGAGCGCCTTCTGCGACCCCGCGACAACCACGTCGAGGCCCCACCCGTCGGTCTCGAGCGGCACTGCTCCGAGACTCGAGACCGCGTCGACCACTGTCAGCGCGCCGGCCTCGCGGGCGACTCTCGCCAGCGCCTCGACGTCGGCGACGACGCCCGTCGAGGTCTCGGAGTGAACCAGCACGACGACCTCGGCGCCCGTGTCGGCGAGTGCGGCGCGGAGATCCTCCGCCCGTGGCGTCTCCCCCCACGCGTAGCGGAGCTCCTTCACATCGGTGCCGTATGTCGCCGCGAGCGCCGCCCAGCGCTGCCCGAACTCACCCGCGCACACGACCAGCACACGCTCTCCCGGAGAGAGCAGATTGACGATCGCCGACTCGAACGCGCCCGAGCCCGACGCGGTGAAGAGGAGCACGTCGTTCTCCGTCCGGCAGACCTGCTGCAGGCGTCCGAGGCAGCGGCGCATGAGCTCCCGGAAGTCCGGACCGCGATGGTGGATGACGGGCTGCGCGCCCGCGGCGAGCACCTCGGGCGGGACGGGCGTCGGCCCCGGCGCGAACAGGTGGCGCTTGCCCGGCATCGCCCGGAGCGTACCGCCCGCAGGGACGGCTCCTGCGGCAGATGGTTGATGCCATGAGATCGCCGTCTCCGGGGCGTGAGCTGGCCGCTCGAGGGCGCGACGGGAGAGCGGCGGCGAGGCTGGACGCCTCGGGGTCGCTCTCCCGTCGCGAAGCGCACGCGGGAAGCGGCCTCGACGCGCCAGATCACGCACCGGACGCGCGAGATCGTGGCATCAACCATCTTGGTCGGGGTCTGACCCCTTTTGGGGCTGAGCAGGGCTAGCGAGGCCGATGGCCGGAAAAGGACATGAGCTGTTGGAACGTCGGTCGGTTTGTCCAGTGCATGGTGTCCGGCAGCACGCCGGAGACGAACCGGATCCGTTCCTTCGTCGCATCCGATCGCCACGTGGAAGGCGCCGGTCCCTGCTCCGTCTCGAGCTTGGCGGCCGCGGTGTCGAGGGCGGCCCAGAGCGCCTCCCGGCACGTTGCCAGGACGCCCGCGCCGCAATAGCGCCTCGAGAACTCACCGCGGACCGGCCGTCCGAGCAGCATGCGCAGGTCCTTGTCCACGTAGCCGTACCAGCCGGAGATGTACGCGGAGCCACTCGGGCCTGCGTCGTCGCTCCTCCCCATCAACGCAGCCAACCGGTCGCCGAGAGGTCCGAGGACGGGCGCGAGCACGGCATCGGCGAGACCCGGCCAGGCAGCGTCCATGACGGCCGCTCCGGGCGCGTCGATCTTCCCGTCCGAGTCGCGATCCAGACGCGCCCCGCCGAGCGTGCGCCAGGAATCGAGGAGTCCGGCTGCCGCCTCCGCCCTGGCGCTCGGCGCCGCGCCGGTCGCGAGCACCGCGCGGACGATCGGCCAGACGTCCAGCACGCGCAGATCCTGGGTGGCCGCCTTGTTCATCGCAGCGGTGGCGGTGACGAGCGTGTGCTTTTTCCGCCCCGCAATCTCTCGTGCGAGTAGCTCGACCCGCTGTACCGAGCCGTAGGAGAAGTTCGAGTCGGCCGCGCCCACGTTGGCAGCCGCCTTGTTGTTCCAGTTGAGGATCACTCCCGAGGAGGGATTGACTCCCTGCGCGTGGCGCGTCGGCGGGCAGGAACCCGGCCCAGTCGTACTCGCCGGTGCCGATCGTCGGCAGCGCCGGGTCGGTGCCGGAAGCCCGTTGCGGGAGTCGGCCACTCGAGAAGAACGCGATGTCGCGATCGTCCGCGTAGAACCAGTTGAAGCTGAACTCGACCGCGCTCATCGTCCGCAGGAAGCTCTTCGCCGACGTCACCCGACCCGTGTTCAGCTCGTAGAAGGCGCGCGAGCTCAGGATCTCCCGCCCGCGCGTCGAGCGCTGCAGTGCGATCCCGACCTTCTTCCCGCCGACAGTCGCATACCCGACGAGCGGCCCGTGCGCCGTCTCGTAGTACGAGATCTGCTGATCGGGCTGTCCCTGCGCCTTGAGGGTGCCGACGAAGAAGCGCCGCATCGGCTCACAGCGTCCGCGGTAGAGATAGTGCCGGTCGTCGTCGCAGAGGGTCTCCGCAAAGAGGTCGATGTTGTCGGCCTGGGACGATGTCGCGCTCCACGCGAAGTCCGGGCCGCGCCCGATGACCACGAACGGGACGCCTGGAAAGACCGCGCCGCGGGTCGCGAAGCCGGCACCCGAAAGCTCCATCTCCGCAAAGAACTCCGGGAAGAAGTAGCCGACCTGAGGGCCGGCGACGAACAGCGGGTGTGCCGTCTGCGAGCGCTTCGCGCCGATCAGGATCGCGCTCGAGGCGAACGGCGGTTGCTCGAGCGGCGCTCCCGTGAAACTGCCGTCGTCGACGACGACGCTGCCGGGCGCGCTCTCGGGAGGAAGCTCGTACGGGAAGCTCCCGGGGACCGTCGGCGGCGCTTCCGGATCGTTCGCTTCCCTCAAGTCCGCGAACACACGCCGGGCGTCCGCCGCGCCGAGTCGCTCCTCGAGCGCGTCCAGGAACATCGAGTTCTGCACCTCCTGGCCGCCGTTTGCGCCGAAGCGAGCGGCGATCAGCGCGGACGCGGCGATGACGTCGTTGACCGTGAAGCGCTGGTTCGGGATTCCCTTGGCCGCGTACCAGCGGTTGATTCCCGCCGCGTACGCGTTCGCGATCGTGAGGACGCGGCGCCCGATCGCCCCCTGCGCCCTCACTGCGTCGACCTGGTTCGAGAGAAACGCCTCGGCCTCGACGCTCGGGACGAACGACTTGCCGCCAAGAGCCAGGGCGAGCGGGTCGAGGCCTGGCACGTCGAGCGCCGCGATGCGGGCGGGACCGCGGATGAGCTGGAGCAGGAGCCCGCGATCCGCAGCGGTCACCCAGCCGGCGCCGAAAGCCACGTCGGCCTCGGTCTTCCCGGTCACGTGTGCGACGCCGAAGCTGTCGCGGACGATCGTCACCCCGGGCCGTGGCCGCTCCCGCTTCCGAGGCGTGTCCGCGCCCAAGCCGAGCGGCGCCGGCTTGAAGTAACGGCGGAGATCGCGGGCCGTCACGTTTCCCCCGAGTCGCGTCAGCCCGTCGTAGAGCTTCGCCTGGTCGTTCGTGTTCCTGTCGAAGGCGAGGCTGCCGTTCTCTCCCGGCGGGAGGATCGTCCAGGCCGCCGACGCGTAATCGCGCTTGGGGCTCGCTGCCTGGAGCGGAGAGAGAAGGAGCACGAGGGACGCGACGATGATCCCCCCGAGCGCCGCCTGCCGGTGCACGCGGCGCAGGGTACCTCAGCGCAACTGGCCCAAGCATGCGGATTTCGGCGCACGATCGCAGCCGCCTGGAGCACTTTGTAACTGATCGTTGCAAGCTCGAGCCGCACTACAGTCCTCGCACTCGTGGACTCGCTCCTCGCTTTCGGCGCCGCACTGCTCGCGCTCCGCCTTTCGGCGCTTCTCGCGCAGCGCAGCCGCCGGGCGAAGCGGCTCGAGCTCGGTGCGTGGGCAGTTGCACTTGCCGCCTACTCGCTGGCCGCAGGCGCGCTCGCGTGGGGCGCTGCAGCCGGCTGGAACGAGGCGAGCTTCCGCGTCTACTACCTCGGAGGGGCGCTTCTCACCGCTCCTCTCCTCGGCGTCGGATCGCTCCTCCTGGTCGGGCGCCGGATCGCAGCGCCGGTCGGCCTCGCTCTATGCGGGGATCGCCGTCGGCGTGGCGATCGCCGTCCCGCTGAACGGCGAGATAGCGGGAACCGAGGTGCCCGAGGCACAGGACGTTCTCGACCTCTGGCCGGCCCGGATCCTCGCGATCGCCGGCAACTCGCTCGGCACGCTCGCGGTCGTCGCGGTTGCGCTCGCGACGTTCCGTCGGCGGCCGCTCGGCAATACGCTCGTGCTCGCCGGAGTCTCGGTCGCGGCGCTCGGCAGCGGGCTCGCCGGGCTCGGCGTGGGCACGCTGGCACCCGCCGTCGCGGTTGCCGCCGTCCTGCTCTACGCCGGCTTCGTCATTCCCGCTCGTCCTCGTCCCTGAGCTCGTCGGACGGACCACGCCGCGCGCTCCGCTCGCGCAGCCAGACGGCGACGAAGAACGCGGTGACCGTCAGCGCGAGAAGCACCTCGACGATCACACCGACGGTGCCGCCGTGCGCGACCAGGTCTAGTCCTGCGAGAGCAGCCACAGCCCCCCAACGGTGAAGAGCACCATCAATGCGAGCATCGGGTACTGGGAGCGGAGAGCATGGTCGCGCCGCTCGAAGAGGGCGACGGCGCGATCGTGCGCGATCGCCAGCCCCGCGACATGCCCGACGACGAGAGCGCTCACCTGGACATACCACACCGTTTCGGGCGAGACGACAGCGAGATTCGGTGCGTAGTCCGCCGTTCCGAAGAGATCCCAGCCGCGTCCCAGAGGATCTGACGCGAGCGGAATCGCGAACTGGCCGTTGATGAAGAAGAGCGAGAAGTAGTGCGCCACGGTGTAGGCGAACGCGATCGGGAGGAGCGAGAGCACGAACTCCGGGACGAGCGAGCGCGAGGAGCCGACGAGGCGGCGGGCGATCCCGACCGCAACGAGATACGCAACCGCGACGCCGACCGAGAACGCCACAACCCCGGCGAGGTTCACCGCGGTCGTCGTGAGCTCCGCACGCCAGCTCGGAGCGTCGACAACCCCGGCGCGAACGTCCGCGAGCACGTCCTGCCAGATCGTTGTCCGGCTGAATCCGTCGAAGCTCGTCGACCCGAGAAGAATCGCGATCACGGCCAATGTGCCCGGAGTCCTCTCGGCTCCGGCGAGGCCCGTGAACGGCCAGCGAACGACAAGCCGCCCGTCTCGCGCCGCGAACGGCGCGATGCGCGCGAGCAGGCTGAACGCGACGGCAAAACCTTCTCCGCCCCTCGTCCACGCCTCGCGCCCGTAGACGGCCATCCCCGCGAGAGCCCAATACGTGTAGAGCGCGGCCGCGACGCCGAGGACTCTGCGGATCGGCCGGCCGCGGGTGAGCGAGCTCGAGGGCGACGAAAGCGAGCAGCGCCCCCGCCGCCGGATAACGACCGAGGCGCTCGGGATACGCATAGAGCGGTTGCGCCTCCCGGCCCCCCCGCTCGAGCAGCCACACGACCCCGTCCGCAATCGCGCGCCAAGGGGAGAGAATCCTCCAGACGTCGCCCAGAAGCACCGAGAGAAGCGGCGCCCCGAGCCAGAAGAGAACGTAGACGAAGGTTGGAGCGAAGTTGTCGAGCGCAACGGTCGTGCCCGCGAACGCCGACCACAGCGTCACGACAAGGAGTGTCACCGACGCGGCTTGGACCGCGACGCGAAGCGCCCTCGCCCGCAGAAATCGCCGCAGGCCCGCTCGCAGATCCGTGCCCTCTGCACGCTGCTCGAGCTGAGGCCGGCGCCAGAGCGCGCCCAGGATGACGAACGAGACGACGAGGACGATCGCCGCCGTCGAGAAGAAGAACGACTCCGGAACCGGGAGATCGCGAACACCCCCGATGCCGTGGCCTACGAGCGTCACGGCTCGACGGTCAGCTCGCGCGATCTGGACGCCGCGCTCCTCGAGCTCGACCTCGAAGCGCCCGGGGATCGAGGCGCGAAACGCGATGCGTGTCGAGCCACCGGCGGCCAACGGCACGCGTCAGGTCGTATCCGTGGAGATGGATCTCGTCCGCAACATCCGATTCGACCACGAGCACGATTCGCTCGCCTTTCTTCACGGTCTCGCGAACGATTCCGCCCGCAGGGACGCCGTCTCCGACCTCGATCCGGACGACCGTCTCGGTGTCCGTCGGGACTGGGTCGGTCTCGGTCGTCGTGGGACGTCTCGGTCTGGGTCGTCTCGGTCACGGTCTCCGAAGAGATCGAATCAGCATCGCCGCCGCACGATGCCAGCCCGGCACCGCCGACGAATCCGGCAAGCGTCACGACTGTGAGAACGGTCACGCGCCGCGGTCCACGTTGCACGGCGAGAAGCGTAGTGGCGTGCCCCGACGCCGACGAACAGACGGTTACGTGGCGGGAGAGCTCAGCTCGTAAGGGCCTTGCGCGCCAACGGCGCCCAGCGAGCCGAGAACTCGCCATTCAGCGCGAGTGCACGTCCGTACGACTCACGCATCGCACGCCTGTTGCCCGCGCAGGCCTCCGCATAGCCGAGATGGAAGTGAAGAAGCGGATCCTTCGTGCCGAGGCGGAGCGACCGGCGCGCCCAGGGCACCGCCTCTGCGCAGCGGCCGGCCCGGGCGAGCGCCCATCCGAGGGCGTCGTCCCCGTAGATCGACGGCCTGTCGGCACGGGCCCGCCGCGCCAGCGCGACGGTCTGCGCGGGCCGGATGCGCTGGTCGGCCCGATACACGGCCGACTCGAGATCGACGCGTACGCCGTTCGCCCGGAGCAGGCGGTCGATCACCGCGACGGTCGCACGTTGGCGCCGGGCTTCAGCGGGCCTGCCGGACCGCTCGAGCAGATCTCCGAGCAGAGCGACCGCCTGCTGGGTGGGAACCGCCTCGGCGGCGCGACGGGCAGCGGCGACCGCTCGGTCGACGCGGCCGCGAGCAAGCTCGATGCGCGCGAGTTCCGCCCGCGCCGCGGGATAGCCGGGCAGCACTCGCAGCGCCTGCCGGACGTCGTGCCCGGCGGCGTCCACGCGGCCGAGAGCGAGCTCGAGCTTGGCCAGCTCGACAAGCGACCAGGCCGTCGGCTCAGGTTGTCCCCCGGCTGCATCGAGTGCCAGCCGCATCGCCGCGACGGCACCCTCGGGGTCGCCCGTCAGCTCGCGCGCGTACGCCACTCGCGCGTATGAGGCAAGGCTTGGCCGAAGCGAGACCATCCGCTCGAAGGAGGCGAAGGCGGCCTCGTAGCGGCCGAGCTCGACCAGGGCATCCCCGATGACCCCGTACGGACGGGCCGAGCCCGGAAGCAAGCGCGCCGCCCGCCGGCCGTAGGCGAGCGCCTGACGGAACTCGTGCTGGATCAGCGCGAGCGAACCCAGCCCCAGCACCGCCGTCGCATTCCGCGGCTGTTCCCGAAGCGCCCGTCGCAGCGCGACCTCGGATCGTGGCAAGAAGCTCGCGTCGGCCGTCTCACGCCAGCGGAGCTGGTAGGCGAAGGCGAGCTGGACGAGGAGATCCGCGTCAGCAGGGCGCGCGCGGACCTCCTCCTCCAGCCCGATGACGCGTTGACGCCGTGACACCGCCCGCCGCCCCCGTCAGCGCTCGGTCGGCGAACGCCGACTGGCTGCTGGGTGCGGCGGACGAGGTCACGGCAGAGGGAGACTCGGCGAGGACGCCGCCCACGAGCCCTCCGAGGGCGAGCGCCACCGCAGTTGCACCGCCCACGAGCAATGCGGTCGTGCGTCTCATCGCCGAGTCCCAGCTCCCCCTACTTGTGTCCCGTGTGCTCGTAGCCGCGATTCGGGTGCCGCGACGTACGGGAACTGGGACAGGAAGTTCGCGTCCTTGTTCTCGTCGCACGCCGTCACCGAGACGTGTCGTTCGGCGACAGGTTGCACAGGCTGAGCGCACCGGCCAGGATCGGGCCGTACCCGCACGCGATGGCACGGATCTCGATGTCCGTGACGTCGTCCGCGAGCCGCCGGCCGTTCGGGAAGCCCTGGAAGTCGCCTGCCAGAGCGCCCAACCGGTTCGGATGCGCCGCGGGTGGAATGGCCGTGTTCAGCCGGAGCAGGTCCGCCTTCGTGTCTCCGGTGAAGTTGAGCCCCGGAACGCCCGTGAGCAGGACGGCGACGAGATCGGCGCGCCCCATCGTCGGGATATCCGGCAGCACCGGGTACAGGAAGTTGACCAGACCTGCGAGCTCGGGGGTCGTGTAGCGGGAGAGGAACTGTGCGTCGTCCTTCGGATCGGACGCGTTCCACAGGTCCTTCTGGCCCGAGCGGGATGACCACCTCGTTGATCAGCGGGTTTCCGAGCCGCGAGACCTGCACCCACGGTCCCTGATTGCCCACTGTCCCGTTGCCGTTCAGGACGCGGATCTGCTGCCGGCTCGCGCTGGCATAGACGCCGATCGTCCCGTTTGCGGCAGGTGCCCGAAGCAGGTCCGTCTTCGGCACCTGGATCGCGATCGAGTGCGTGTTGTAGTTGAGGACGCCGTCCCTGCCCGCTTCCGTCGGGAGCGGGATGACGTGCGCCATGTTGAACGGCCGGAGGCCGCCGAGGTCGAAGATCGACCCCAGGTCCACGAAGAACGGATCGTCGCGTGGGCCCGCGAACACCTTGCGGCCGCGGCCGAGATCCGCGACTCCCTGAAACGGGTCGTACGTCGGGTTCGAGCGGGGGCCGATGTTCGCCGGCGGAACCGGCAGATCCGTGGCGAGCACGGACGACCCTGCAGACGTCACGCGGGTGACCGTGTAGGTCTGCTTGACGTTCAGATCGGGGTCGGTCGGAGATGTGACCTGGTTCGTGTTGTAGAGGAACGTGTTCGGGTTCGAGACGGTCGTCTTGAACCGGAACTGGTAGGTGACGTCCTCCTCGGCGTCGCCCGTTGTTGTCCACTTTGAGCTCGTACAGCGCCGTCGGGTCGAAGCGGTAGTAGTTCGGCCCTCCTGCCGGATCCTCGAACGGGATGTAGTTCGCGATGAGCGTGACGGTGTGCGCCGCGTCCGGGCTCACGAATGCGTAGACGTCGGTGTTGTCCGCGGACGGGTCGTCCGAGATCAGCGGCGCTTCGCGGTGGCTGGACGCGCCGGCGCCGGATGGTCCGAGCGCGCCGACGAATGCCGCCGCTGCAACAGCAGCCCCTAGGGCTGTGAGCAGCACGAGCAACCCCAGTTTCCCCTTCATGCTTTCTCCTTTCGAGCGAGGGCGGTCGCCCTGGTTCGGCATGCGCGTCGGACCGGTTCGTCCGAGAGGCGCGCGTACGGAGTAGGTTTTTCCGCGAGACGGACAAGGAGGTCGGCATGGAGCGCGAGCAGTACGTCGTCTGGATCACGACCCGGAGGATCAAGCCGGGCTCGTACGAGGAGTTCCGGCGCGCCTGGCGTCCCAAGGAGTTTCCTGACGGGATGCTGCGCGCCTACGAGTGCTTCGCTGCGGAGACCGACGAGGTCGTCGGTATCTCGACGTGGGACTCGCTCGCCGCGCGCGAGCGCTACCGGCTCTCGGACGTCGAGGCCGAGCGGCGGCAGGCGATGGCGCCGTTCGTGGAGTCCGAGACGTCAGGCATCTACCTGGGACGCGAGCTCGAGATCCCCTCGTAGCAGCGTGCCCCTAGGGGGCGGTCAGCTTCGCGCGAACGAGCTCGGAGACGACCCGCGGGTTTGCGTTGCCCTGCGTCTCCTTCATCACCTGGCCGACGAAGAAGCCGAGGAGCCCTTCCTTGCCGTTCCGGTACGCCTCGACCTGACCCGGATTGGCCTCGAGGACTCGCGCGACGACGGGCTCGAGCTCCGACATGTCGGAAACCGCCTCCTGCGCGAGGTACGGGTCCGCCGAGAATCCGGGCTCGGCCAGCTTCCCGATCGCCTCGTCGAAGGTCGCACGCGGCATCCGCTCCCGCGCCTCGACGAGCTTTGCGAGCTCCGCCGGCGCCACCGCGCCCGCGTCGACGCCCGCTCCGACGAGCGTGTTCGCGATGACGTTCGCCGCGGCGACTCGATCGGCCCCGGCCGCCACGGTCTCCCCCCAGAGACGGTCGAGTCCACCGGTGACGAGCACGATCGCGCGGTCGAGATCGAGCTCGGATTGGAGGCGGCGGATCCGTGCGGCGGGAAGCTCGGGGAGCTCCGAACGAAGCCGCTCGACCAGCTCGCGCGGCGGCTCCACCGGGACGAGATCGGGCTCGGGGAAGTAGCGGTAGTCGTCCGCCTCCTCTTTCGCGCGGTGGGGGGTGAGCGATCCGGTCGCCGCGTCGAAGTCGTACGTCTCCTGCCGCACCTCGCCGCCCGACTCCCAGACCGCGATCTGCCGCTCGATCTCCGCGTCGATCCCGCGCGCGATGAAGGTGAACGAGTTCATGTTCTTGATCTCCGTGCGCGTTCGCAGCTCGTCCGAGCCCTCCGGGCGGACGGAGACGTTCGCGTCCACGCGCAGCGTCCCCTTCTCCATCTCCGCGTCCGAGATCCCGAGCTCGACGATCGTCTGGCGCAGTAGCTGGAGGAACCGCTTCGCCTCGTCGGCCGAGCGGATGTCCGGCTGCGTCACGATCTCGACGAGCGGCGTGCCGCCCCGGTTGAAGTCGACGAGCGAGGTGTCGGCGCCGCGAATGCGTCCGGTGCGCCCGCCCACGTGCACGGTCTTCGCCGCGTCCTCCTCGAGATGCGCGCGCACGATCCCGATCACACGGTCGCCACTCGCAGTGGGTACTACCATTTTGCCATTCGTGCAAAACGGGAGATCGTACTGGGAGATCTGATAGCCCTTGGGGTTGTCGAAGTAGAAGTAGTTCTTCCGCGAGAACACCGCGTGCTCGGAGATCTCGCAGTCGAGCGCAAGCCCGAGCAGGATCGTCCACTCGACCGCAGCGCGGTTCACGACCGGCAACGCCCCCGGAAACGCCAGGCAGACGGGGCACGTCTGCGTGTTCGGGTCCGCGCCGAAACCGACCGGGCAGCGGCAGAACATCTTCGAGCGGGTCTTGAGATGGACGTGGACCTCCAGCCCGATGACCGCCTCCCAACCGCTCATCGCAGGCGCCACCTCGTCACGAGGCAACGGTGTCGAACCCCGATCGCCTGCTCGAGCGCGTGCCCGACGCGGAAGAGCAGGTTCTCGCCGAACTGCGGCCCGATGAGCTGAAGCCCGACGGGGAGACCCTCCGAGAGCCCGCACGGAACCGAGAGCCCCGGCAGGCCTGCGAGGCACGAGGGAATCGTGAGGAGGTCGCTCGCGTACATCGCCAGCGGATCGCCGGCACGCTCGCCGATCGGAAACGCGACAGTCGGCGAGGTCGGGCACGCGAGGACGTCGAACCGCTCGAACGCCTCGCGATGCTCCTGGATGATCAGCGTCCGCACCTTCTGCGCCTGCCCGTAGAACGCGTCGTAGTACCCCGCCGAGAGCGCGTATGTCCCGAGCATGATCCTGCGCTTCGGCTCGTCGCCGAACCCCTCGTCGCGCGTGCGCTCGACGAGCTCCTGGTAGCTCTCGCCGGCCGCTCGCGGCCCGTAGCGGACGCCGTCGTAGCGTGCGAGGTTCGAGGAGGCCTCGGCCGGGGCGATCAGGTAGTAGCAGGGGAGGCCATAGCGGACGGAGCGAGGAAGCGAGCACTCCCCCACCTCGGCTCCGAGGCCCTCCGCGAGCTCGATCGCCTTGGCCACCGCGTCCTTCACTCCCGGCTCGATCCCCTCCGCCTCCGTCAGCTCGGTCGGCACGCCGATCCGGACGCCGGCGAGCGAATCGCCCGTCCGGCAGCCGTACCGGCTCGGGAAGCTCGGCCGTGGTGGAATCGCAGCGGTCGCGCCCGGCGATGATCGAATACAGGAGCGCGACGTCGCGCACGGTCTTCGCGACCGGACCGACCTGGTCGAGGCTCGAGGCGAAGGCGACGATCCCGTAGCGCGAGACCGTCCCGTAGGTCGGTCGAAGGCCGACGTTTCCGCACAGCGCGGAGGGCTGCTTGATCGAGCCGCCCGTGTCCGAGCCGAGGGCCCACGGCGCCAGTCCGGCGGTGACGGCCGCCGCGGAGCCTCCGCCGGACCCGCCGGGAACGCGCGTCGGATCCCACGGGTTCCGCGAAGGGCCGAAAGCCGAGTTCTCGGTCGAGGAGCCCATCGCGAACTCGTCCGTGTTCGTCTTGCCGAGGAGCTGGAGATCGGCTTCCTTGCAGCGGGCGGCCACGGTCGAGTCGAAGACGGGGACGTATCCGGCGAGGATCTTCGAGCCCGCCGTCGTTTCGACCCCCTTCGTCGAGATGACGTCCTTCAGCGCTATCGGCACGCCGTCGCCCTCGGTCTCGTCCACCGTGCGCAGGAAGCAGTGAAGCTCCCCGTCGCGCTCGGAGATCGCATCGAGGTACGCAGCTCGGAGCTCCGCCCCGGAGACCTCGCCTCGGTCGAGGAGAGCCTGCGCGTCCTCGGCGGTGAGCCGGAGCGTGTCGATCATCGCCACGGAGGCACCCGGAACAGGTCGTTCTCGGCCTCGGGCGCGTTCGCGAGCGCATCCTGGAGCGGTAGCGAAGGGCGTGGCACGTCCTCGTCCCAGACGTTCACGAGGTCGAGCGGATGAGACGTCGGCGGGACGTCGGCCAAGTCGAGCTCGGAGACGATGCCGACCGCATCCAGGATCTTGTCGAGCTCACCGGTCAGCCGGTCGACCTCGTCCTCGGAGAGCGCGAGCCACGCAAGCCGGGCCACGTGGAGCACTTCGTCTCGGGAGATTGCCATCGGCGAAGATCCTCTCAGACGCGGCGTAGGCTCGACGGAGCCGCCCGAGAACGCAGGTGCCGGCTTTGCCGGCGCCGGAGTGGGAACGCGGCGTAGGCTCGACGGAGCCGCCCAGGAACGCAGGTGCCGGCTGTGCCGGCGCCGGAGTGGGAAACGCGGCGTAGGCTCGACGGAGCCGCCCAGGAACGCAGGCGCCGGCTGTGCCGGCGCCGGAGTGGGAAACGCGGCGGGCTCCCTTCCGAGAGCCCGCCGCTACGTCGATACGAGTTCGGTCAGCTCGTCGGTGCCACGACGTTCGCGGCCTGGGCACCCTTGGGCCCCTGGACGACCTCGAACTCCACACGCTGGCCTTCGGTGAGGGTCTTGAAGCCGTCCATCGCGATCGCGGAGAAGTGGACGAACACGTCGTCACCACCCTCGCGCTCGATGAAGCCGAAGCCCTTCTCGTTCGAAAACCACTTGACGGTGCCCTGCTCCACGTACGTCCTCCTACAACTGACCGCCGACCCGAAAGCCGACGTCGATGACTTTGAACGCGTGAACGGTAGCGCTTACGAACCGGGCACTGCAAGCCCGAGCCTTCGGTGCCTCGCAGCCTGAAGCGTGTTCGAAAGCAGCATCGCGATCGTCATCGGCCCGACGCTGCCCGGCACCGGTGTCAACAACCCGGCGACTTCGGCCACGTCCCGGTCGACGTCGCCCACGATCCCGGACTCCGTGCGATTGATACCGACGTCGATCACCGTCGCGCCGGGCTTGATCATGTCCCGAGTGACGAGTCCCGGCCGCCCGACAGCGGCCACGACGAGATCCGCACGGCGAGTGTGCTGGGCGAGATCCACCGTACGCGAGTGACAGAGCGTGACCGTCGCGTGCTCGGCGAGGAGCAGCATCGCCATCGGCTTGCCGACGATCTCGCTGCGGCCGATGACGACCGCCTCGCTCCCCTTCAGCTCGACGCCGTACTCCTCGAGCATCCTCATGACCCCGAGCGGCGTCGCAGGAACGTGCAAGGGCTGGCCGAGAAAGAGCCGACCCGCGTTGATCGGGTGGAGGCCGTCCACGTCCTTCGCGGGGTCGACGGACGAGGTGACGAGCGACTCGTCGACATGACCGGGAAGGGGAAGCTGGACGAGGATCCCGTCGACGCCGTCGTCTGCGCTGAGCTCGGAGACGAGGTCGAGGATCTCGCTCTCGGGCGTCGCCTCGGGCAGTCGGTGGTCGCGCGACTCGATGCCCGCCTCCGCCGACGCTTTGTGCTTCCAGCCGACGTAGAGATGCGAGGCCGGGTCGTCTCCGACGAGCACGGTGGCGAGGCAGACCGGCTCGCCGAAAGCCGCGACGTCCTCCGCGACCTGCGCGCGCACCTTGGCGGCAAGTGCCTTCCCGTCGACGAGCGTAGCGGTCATCGCGCGTAGCCTACTTTCCAGCCACGCGCGCCCAGCCCGAAGCTCGAAGTCACAAGCGGCGCGCCGGACAACGCTTGCAACGATCAGTTGCGAGCGTTGTCCGGGCGAGGAGGAGCGCCGACTTTCGTCAGTGCGTGGCGCTTACTTGGCGAGCCCGCTTCTGAGAATCGTGATACCCGCCGCCTTGGCGACCTGGACCTTGCTGATCTGGGTCTTCGCCTGGCCTTTGACCTGGCCCTTCGCAATCGCGCGCGAAACCTGCGTGGTTGCCGCGGGCGTCACCTGCGAGGAAACCTGAGACTCCGCCGCAGGCGTCACCTGAGACGAGACCTGGCGGCGCCGAAGCCGTGCCGACGGCCTGCGGGGTCGCTGCGAGACCGGCCGGAGCCGCGAACGCGGCCGTTGCCACGGCAATCGCCAGAGCGCCGCGCATTCCGTGCGCTTCGACGTCGGGAGGGTCGAACAGACCTTCGACCGCGTCGGCGTCGAGCGCCACGATGACCTCGTCTCCGCTCGAGACCCGGAGCATCTCCTCGAGATCCGCGATCGTCAGCTCGAGCGTCAATCGCGTCATCTCCTCGTTCTCCCCGCGTCCGAGCTCGAACCAGATCCCGGCGGACTCATTGGAGCGCCGGGCCGCCTCGAGCTCGCTGCGCGAGAGCACCGCTGCGATCGAGCCGCCGCTCCCGAGCGTCCCGTACTCGACGAGATTGGCGGTTGTCGTCATCTCCTGCATGTCTCCTCCTCTTTCTCGAAGCACGTCCGAAGCGGGCGAATGCTCGCGCCACTCGTCTACCAGACCGGGAACCGCGTCTCGATCTTCCCGTTCACGATCAGCGGACAGAGGCGCCGACCAGACTCGAACTGGTGTACGAGGCTTTGCAGGCCTCTGCCTAACCACTCGGCCACGGCGCCAGACGGGGCATGGTAGCCGTCCTCCTTCCGAGCTACGGTTGGGCTGATGGGCGTGGATCCTCGCCGCGAGACCACCGAGCCTTGCCTCCGGTGCGGTGCGGCGATGGAGTGGCGACATGCCACGTGGCAGTGCCCGCGCTGCCGATACAAGATCGGCTGCTGCGAAGGCGAGACCGGGGACTCCCGCTCAGAGCGCGCTTGACTTCGGCTGCGTGGTCGAGAAATACACCGACACCGCTCTTCACTTCGAGGTCGAGAAGCTCCCCCACCTCCTCGAGCGGCACCTCCCGCGGGGACCGCTCACTTTCGCCGACTTCGGGTGCGGGGACGGGCCGCTGTTCCGCATCCTCGCCGCCGGCGGCCATATCGGTCCGGGTCGGGCCGTCTACGCACTGGATCTCGAGCCCGCCCGTCTGGCGCGCGTCTCCGCGCGCTTTCCGTGGATCGAGACCGTCGTCGCATCGGTGGACCATGTGCCGGCAATCGGTGACGAGTCGCTCCAGTTCGTGTGCTCGACGATGGTCATGGAGCACGTGCCCGACGAGCGGGCATTTCTGAACGAGATCCACCGCGTGCTGCGACCGGGAGGCCGCGCGTACCTCACAACGGTCTTCAAGAAGTCGTGGGCCTGGTACTTCCGCCGCCGCGACGGCGAGACCGTGCTCGATCCGTCACACCTCCGCGAGTACACCGACGTCGGGGCGTTCCGTGCGCTCCTCGTCGAGGAAGGTCGTTTCCGCATCCTGGCGTTCGAGCGCAGCCAGCTCTGGTTCCCGCTGCTCGATCCGGTCCTCTTCCGCGTCGGCGGCCGCGTTCCGGGGCCTGGCTCGTCGCGCCGCGCTTCTCCGGGGGCTCCGGGCGGCCAAGGTTCCCAGTTCCCGGCTACTACGCTCTCGAGGTCGTGCTCGAGCGAGTGTCGGCGACCAGCTCGTTCTAGTCTCCCGGACCGCCGGCTTGCTCCGAACGCGCTGCGGCCGCAACGAGACTGCCCTGCTAGTCCTCGTTTCCGGCCACGGGCGAACGGGAATCACGCACTGCAGCGACGATGCCCGAGCAGCAAGATCCCCAGCTTCCGTCTG
This sequence comes from uncultured Actinomycetes bacterium, assembly GCA_963746435.1. GTDB lineage: Bacteria > Actinomycetota > Thermoleophilia > Gaiellales > Gaiellaceae > GMQP-bins7. Next base: position 148,970 of record CAVVAZ010000015.1, on the reverse strand, counting down.
ACGAGACGATCCATGCCGACCGTCGACGGCGAGACCACGCTCTCGGACGAGGAGTGGCCCGTCGCCGAGCACTATCGCGTCGCCGCGCCTCCCGAGACCTTCGAGAGCGGCTCGACAGCGCGTGACGAAGCGGGCGAGAGCACGGTCGTCGTGCAGCGCACGGCACCGGCCGACCCCCGCCCGGTCCGTCGCTTCCCGCCCGATGTCGGTCCCGGGCTGCTCATCGCCGTCGTCGCTGCAGTCCTGCTGATCCCCGCTGCGATCTGGCTCGCGACGATCGCGACGGACGACTCCGAGGCGACGCCGCCGGCAACGCAACCGACCACGCCGACCGGCACGACGACGGATACGACGCCTACCGGGCCGACGGAGACGACTCCAGCCCGTTTGCAGATTCCCCGAGTCGTCGGCGTGACGCTCGACGAGGCGAAGCCTGTCCTCGAGAAGGCCGGCTTCCGCGTGCGGGTAACAACGGAGACCTCCGACGAACAGGCTGGCGTCGTCTTGCGTCAGTCGCCAGCCGCAGGTGCAGAGCTCGGACGAAACGGCATCGTCCGTCTCACCGTCTCGGCCGGCACGGAACAGGTCGAAGTGCCGCGAGTGATCGGGCATGCAAGTAACCGAGGCAGCGGACGCGATACGCGCCGCCGGTCTCCAGCCCGAGCTTCGAGCCGTCCGCTCGACGAAACCCGCGGATACGGTCATCAGGCAATCGCCCGCACCCGGCTCCGAAGTCGATGCGGAGACGGTCGTCCGGCTCGACGTCGCAACCCCGCCTCCGGCGCCCGCGACCGTCGAGGTGCCGCGTCTTCTGGGCCTGACGTCCTCAGAGGCGCGGAGACAGCTTCGAGACCTCGGGCTGCGCTTCACGGTGATCGAGGTCGCCTCGGACCAGCCCGTCGGTACGGTCGTCGGACAGACGCCGCGCGCAGGGCGAGAGATCCGGAAGGCCGGGACGGTGACGCTTCGGGTCTCGTCCGGTCCCGCCGACGTTCTCGTCCCCGATGTCGTCGGACTCGACGAGCAGTCGGCACGTCAGGAGCTCGAGGCTGCGGGTTTCGAGGTCCGTGTCGTCGACGTACCCACGGCCGATCCGAGCGAGGACGGTCTCGTGATCTCGCAGGATCCCCCCGGAGAGGGCAGCAGTCCCAAGGGAACCGTCGTAACGTTGAGAATCGCCCGCTTCAGCTGACCCTCTCGTGGGGGCCCGACTTCTCAACCATCTGGGGGAGGCGTTCGTTCGGCGAGTCGCTGATGTTGGGGATGGAGCCGAGCGCACAGTGCGCCGATGAGGGGCGGGCCGTCGTCGACATGCGGGTCTCTTGGCCGCAAGGAGGTCCAACCGAATGAGCGAGATGCTCCTGAGCCCCTGGATTCGGGTGCAGACCACGATCGCAGCCCTTCGCGACCGCGAAGACGGCCAGACGATCACCGAGTACGCACTGATCATCGCCTCGATCGCAATTCTCCTGATCGTCGCGATGCTGTTCCTCGCCGGCAAAGTGGACGATCTCTTCAGCGACACCGGCACCAGCGTCGAGTCGCCGGGGCCGCTGCCGTAGCGATCCCAGTGGCCCGGGCCGCGGAGAGGGGTCGCGGCCCGGGCACGCTCGCCCGGTGCCTAGCGGAGCCCTCACGTTCTCCTGAGAGCCGAACGAGCCCGCGGTGCTGCCGCGGAGAAGCGGATGAGAGGACTCGAGCCACCCTCGACCTTCTCCAAAGGCCCAGCTGCTCGGCGTAGGCGATCACGTCGCTCGGGCGGAGGGGCGTCCTGGTAGGCGAGCAAGGGTCGTGCATCTCACAGAAGCCGCCCTGAGGGGCGACCAACTCCGCCTGGTCACAATCGCGTGGTCCTCGGCACCAGCTGCTCGATCGCTGTGCACCTGAGGCTCGTCCATCAGGCCCTTCTCAGATATCGAGATCGGGTCTGCCGACGTCGATGAGCACCTTGCCGACGGCGCCGCGTTCGACGGCGGCATGGGCGTCGGCGGTTTGCTCGAGGGGGAAGCGGTGCAGCGGCAACCCGACGTCGTCGCCGACCGGCAGCGCGCCGTCCGCGGCTGCCGCCGCGACGTCGGCGACCGCCTGATCCTTCGCCGCCGCCGCGACCGTGTAGACGAGGACGAACTGGTAGCGAATGTTGCGGGACATCAGTTCGCCGACCGACAGCTCGAGTTCGTTGCCACCATCCGTGGCGTAGACGGCGACGGTGCCGTTCGCCGCCAACACGGCGGCGTCGAGGGCGGCGTTCGCGGCCGGCGCGACCTCGACGACGACGTCGACGCCATCCGGGGCGAGGCGACGGATCTCGTCGGCGGCCTCGCGGCTGCGGTAGTTGACGACGTGCTCGGCGCCGGCCGCCTGAGCGAGCTTCGCCTTCTCGTCGCTGCTGACGGTGGTGATCACCCGCGCCCCGGCCCAGCGCGCGAGCTGGATCGCGGCGTGGCCGACCGCTCCTGCGCCGCCGGCGACCAGCACGGTCTGCGCGGCGAGAGCACCCGGCGCGAGGCGATCGCGGTCCGAGCTCCGAGACGGTCAGGCAGCGGTGCGCGGTCAGCGCCGGGATGCCGAGACTCGCGCCGACATCGAACGAACGCCGTCCGGCAGTCGCACGGCCTGACGCTCGGGCAGGACGACGAACTCCTGCGCGGTCCCGTCCGCGCGCCGCCAGGCCGCCTCCCACAGCCAGACCCGCTCTCCGACACGCGCCGGTCGACACCCTCGCCGACGGCATCGATCGTGCCGGCCCCGTCCTGATTCGGCACGAGCTCGGGAAACGGAAGCTGCCCAGCCCGCCGCTGCCGCGGCGTGCCTTCCAATCGGTCGGGTTGACGCCCGAGACCCGCACCGCGACGCGAACCTCACCCGGCCCCGGCTCAGGAACGGGCCGCTCGACCAGCCCGAGCACCTCCGGGCCGCCGGCCCGCGAATAGACAACTGCCTTCATCCGCTCAGGCAGAGAGACGGGTGCGCAACTCGCCGGTGTGCAGGCCGTCGGTGTACGCCGGGGTTCCCGGTTGATGCTTGCGTCCGCCCTCGGCGAGCGGCGTCGACCGCGTCGAAGCCGATCTGGTCGATCAGCTCCGCGACCGTTCGCTTCGCCTGCTCGTCATCGCCCGAGATCGGGATGCCGAAGCGCTCGCCGTCGCCGGCGGGCCGGCCATCGTCGCGCAACCCGCTCCAGAGGATCGCGTTGAACGCCTTGACCACGCGCGAGCCCGGTAGGTGTGCCTGCAGCAGCTCGCTCGAGGTGGTGTTGTCGGTGTCGAGCTCCTCGAAGTGGCCGTCTCGCTTCGGGTAGTAATTGTTGGTGTCGATCACGACCGTGCCCGCGACGCCCTGGCTCGGCAGGTCGCGGAAGCGACCGAAGGGCACCGACACGACAACGACTTCGCCGAACCGCGCAGCCTCCGCGCCGGTCATTGCCTGCGCTCTGTCGCCGAGTTCCTCAACGAGGCTCGCCAGCGTCTCCGGCACGCGAGTTGCTGACCGCGACCTCGTGCCCGGCATCGACAAAGAGCCTCGCAAGCGTGCCGCCGATATGGCCGACGCCGATGATCCCGATCCTCATCACAGTCCTCCTTCTATGCCAATTCTCTTGCGACACAACTGCGGATCACAAGACCGTATTCCGCGAGCCGGTTGCGACGCTCGACGATCTCGAGTGGCCCACGGACGCGGGCGCGGCCCCGATCCCCGAGCTTGTCTCCTCGCCTTCCTGCAGAGCGCCTACGAGGCGGGCGTAGAAGCGGCAGGGTGGGACGCCGACGACCTCGCATCCTCGGCGTGCCCCCGCAAAGCGAGCTGCAACGGCTACGACTCCGGTAACGACCCGGATCCAACGGCCCGACTCCTCGGGAGACCGACCGGGCGAAGACCACCGATGCCCGAGACGGATCGGCCACCCGGCGGGCGGCCGATCCGTTGCTCGACGCGTTAGCCCGATCGGCCCGCAGAAGCGTCTATGACTTCCGCGGGTAGCCCGACGCGGCCATGTACGCGTCGGCCATCGCGCGGTACCCGGCGTCGGTCGGATGCGGGTCGCCCCTTCGAGCAGAAGAAGGTGAGCGCGCAGAGCCGAGCCTTCTGGGCACGGACGCTCCCGCGGATTGAAGGCCGCGAACATGTTCGCGACACGGGCGCGCGACGCCGCCGCGACTCGTGCGATGGCTGCGCCGAGCGAGCGGTAGAGCGGCGCGGCCTGCTCGAGTCGATCCGCCTCGGGGTTCCATGCCCCGGTCACGATGATCTCGGCGGTCGGCGCTGCGGCCCGAAGCTGCTGAAGGATCGCGTTGAAGCGCGAAGCGAACGACGCGATCGCGCTCGGCGCGCGCTGCCTTTCGCCGACAGCGGAAGCAGGTCGTTGCCCCAGAGCGTCAGGGTGATCGGACTGACCTGGCCGGGGTGAGCTCGCAGGAAGGACACGGCCGCCTTGAGTTGGGATCCGCGATACGCGTCGTGCAGCTTCACGCCTTCGGCGAGCGTGGGGCAGCCACCCCGGGCGAACGTCACGGTGGACTCACCAGGACAGCCATAGTTGACGACCTGGATCTTCGGAGAGAGCTTCCGCAGACGCGCGGCGAAGACATCGACGTAGCCGGTATCGAAATCCGACGGTCGAGCCCCTGGCTTCGCCTTGTCCGGCTGGTAGCCGTAGGTGATCGAGTCCCCGAGCGCCAGGTAGTAGCTCTGCGGAGGCTGGTACACGGTTCGCTGCGACGTGCCGCTCGTCGCGGTGCCCGGAACCGCGAGAACCAGGGAATCGCCAAGCCCAGAAGCATCGGCACGATCGTCGGTCTCGGTCTCATCGCGCACCTCCCGTCGACATTCACCTGCCGCACCGAGCGTGGTGCGGTCGACCCAAGGATGCGTGGCCCGCGCTCCCGGCACGATGCCCTCGGACGGGCCGAGGTTGGTTGCGCAAAGGGAACAGTTTCTGACCGTTCGGCAAGGGTGGAGCCGGCCGAACGACCGATTCAGCCGGTGGGCCACTCCGAGCACGTCGCGCGGTAGGGCGTCCCCGTCGGCAGGTAGAGCTTCCACTCCTCGCGGCTCAGGTTTCGGCCCACGATCGCGCAGGCCCGCTGGCGCCAGACCGCCGGGTCGACGTCCCACAGCATCGCGAGCGTCTCGACTCCCGCCGACGGCCAGCAGCTTGCCATCCGGGCTGAACGCGTTCCGCAGCCCGAGGAACGGAAGGTCGATCGACGACGTACGAGCGAGCCGGGTCTCGGGCTTCCGACCAGCTCGTCGCCGTAGCCGAGGCCCGTGGCCGGGTCCCACAGCCTGGTCCCGCCGAACAGCGCTCGTGGTCGCGAGGAACGAGCCGGCCGGGTCGAACGCCGCCCCGGTGACCGGGCCGGTGTGGCCGGAGAGGGGCGGGAACGCCGGCCGCTGATCCGCCACGCGCCACACCCGCACCGGTCCGATCGCTCCCGCCGGCGGCGACGAGCCGGCCGCTCGGATCGAAGGCGACGCTCAGGAAGCCGTCGTCCGCCACCCTCATCGGCTTGCCGTGGCGCGGCCTGGGTCGCCACATCCCACAGGTCGAGCCGCCCCGCAGTAGCTGCCGGTCGCCAGCAGCGTGCCGTCGCGGTCTGAAGGCCACGGAGAGCACCGATCCGCCGCCCGGCGCGATCGCATCGTCCCGACGCGGCGTCGGGAGCCCACGTCCCAGAGCTGCACCTCGCCCTGCCGCTGCTGGCCGTAGAACCCGTCCGACGCCGTTCGGGTCCACGGCAACGGCGAGCAGCCGACCGTCGGGGCTGAAGCCGACCTGCCAGACCGCCGCGCTCCCCTCGTCGAGCGGGCGAGCCAACGGCCGCCCCGCTCTTCGGATCGAAGAATCGGACCTTCCCGTCGATCGTTCCGACGGCGATGAGCTTTCCGTCGGGATGGAAGGCGACTGCGGTGACGATCGAGCCGCCGTCGATCCGGAGGCCTGCCGTCGAGTCTCTCGTGTCGTACACGACCGTCGCGCCGTCGAACCGCCCGGCGGCGAGCCACGTGCCGTCGGGGCTGAACGACACGTCCGTGGTCAGGTCCGTCGGGCCGCCCAGCGGCTCTCCGATCGCCTGCGTCTCCGCTCATGTCCCAGACGACCGCCGAACGCAGGTGCGAGCTCACCAGGGTCCGGCCGTCGGGGCTGAACACGACGTCGTTGACCGGGCTCGTGTCGGCCGTGAGCGGGGAGCCGTACGGCGCGCCGGTCTTCGACGTCCCACACGAAGACCGATCCCTCGAACGACGCGGCGGCCAGCAGGCGCCCGTCCGGACTGAGATCCAGCGAGGCGGCAGGCCCGCTCGCCGACCGACAGCGGCGGGCGGATCGGTCGGCCCGTTGCGATGTCGACCATGGACACCGCGCCGGAGTCGTCGCTCGCGATCAGCGTCCGGCCGCCCGTCGGCGAAGATCGCCTCCTCCACGTCCGTCGCTCCCGATCGCGAGCGGCTCACCGACCCGGCGCCCGGTGGCGACCTCCCAGATCCCGACGGTCCCGGGAGCGCCCGGGACGGCGATCCGCTTCGAGTCCGGGCTGAAGGAGATCGATTGCGCGCCGCCCGACCCCGGCGGGTTGGTCGTGATCGGCCGGCCGATCACCCGGCCGCTCGCGGTGGCCCACAGCGTGACGTGGTTCGTCTCCTGCGGGCCCGCGGCGATGACGCTGCCGTCGGGGCTGAAGCGAACGACGGAGAGCGCGGGCTCGCCGGACGTCGCCGCCGCCGGGTCCGTCAGCTCCCGAAGCTCCTTCCTCGGTCGACACGTCCCACAGCTCGACGCGGCCCTCTCCGCCCGCGATCGCCAGTGTCCGCCCGTCGGGGCTGAAGTCGACCCCCTCCCAGCCGCCCTGCGACGATCGCAGCGGCGGCCCGACGGGACGCCAGGTCGCCGTGTCCCAGAGCGTGGTCCCCTCGAGCGTCGACGGTCGCCAGGAGCCTGCCGTCCGGGACTGAACGCCGCTGCTGCCGACGGGCGCGTCGAACCCCTGGAGCCACGCGCGGATCCGCGAGCCGTGCTCGAGCGCCCCGAGAAGCGCGCCGCGGGTATCGACCGAGTCGTCGAGGCGGCCGGCCTCGAGCGCGAGGAGGAGCGCCAGGTCGGGATGCTGTCGCCGCGACCTCCCGCGACTGGGCGGCGAGGCGTCCCGCCTGGGCGACGGTCGCCGAGTCGCCGCGCGCCGTCCGCGCTGCACCAGCGCGAAGGCTCCCGCGATCACCGCCGCCACCAGCGCCGCCGCGACGCCGGCGAGCAGGCCGCGCAGACGACGGGCCCGGCGCCGCGCGCTCCTCAGCTCGCGCTCCTGCGCGTCCCGGCTCGCCACCGAGGAACTCGCGTTCGACGCTGGGAGAGCTGACGCTCGTCGCCCGCCAGCTCCACCGCCGCCGCCAGGCGCGGCCCACGGTAGAGATCGGCGTCGTCGCGTCCGCTCTCCTCCCAGGACGCGAGCCGCGGTCGTCAGCTGGCGGAGGGTGCGGAGCTCCTCCCGATCCTCCGCCAGCCATCCCCGCAGCCGCGGCCACTCACGAATCAGCGCCTCGTGGGCGATCTCGGCCGAGTCGTCGCCCACGACCAGGAGCCGGGCGCCTGCCAGCCGTTCGAGTGACCGCGGTCCGCCTTCGCTGGCGTCGTCGTCCTCCGGGGATCAGCTCCGCCAGCGGGACCCGCCTGCGCGTGTCCTCCGTCGTCTCGCCGAGCTCGGTGAGCCGGAGGAGCATCCGCCGCATGAGCGCCTGCTCCTGCGTCGACTGCAGCCCAGGAAGACCTCCTCGGCCGTGTGAGCGATCGCTCCCCGCACACCGCCGGCCGCGCGGTAGCCCGCCAGGGTGAGGACCCGGCCGTCCCGGCGAGCCCACGACTCGTAGAGGGCGTGGGAGAGCAGCGGGAGGGCGCCGGGCTCGCCTTCGACGTCGGCCAGCATCGCGTCGACCAGGCCGGCCTCGAGTCGGAGGCCCGCCGCGCGGGCGGGACCCTCGATCGCCCGGCGAAGCTCATCGATCCGCATCGGCCCCAGCAGGTGCTGGTGCTCGGCCAGCGCGGTTGCGAGGCGAGGATGGTTGGCGCATCGTCCGTAGAAGTCCGCCCGGAGGGCGACCACGATCGACGTGGAGCTCGTCTCCCGCAGGTCCATCAGCGCGTCGATGAAGCGGGCCCGGCTCGCTTCGTCCGGACAGAGCGTGAACACCTCCTCCAGCTGGTCCACGACCAGGAGCGAGGGGCGGGCCGGTGGAGAGCGAGCGCTCCAGCTCCGCGGCCGGATCCGAACCGGGCGTCATCACCACCACGGGCCCTTCGCGCGCTCGGCGGTACGCCGGGACGAGCCCGGCCCGGACGAGGGAAGACTTTCCGCTGCCCGACGCCCCGACCACGGCCATGAAGCCACCGTCGAGGAGCCGGTCGAGGATGGAGGCCACGACCTCCTCCCGTCCGAAGTAGAGGTCACCGTCCTCCGATCCGAACGCCATCAGTCCGCGGTACGGGCAGGTGCCGGCGCGCGGCGGGATCGACAGACCGGGCGCGACGAGCGCCCACGCCGGCAGGTCCGTCGGCGATGTGGTGTCCAGCACCTCGGCGAGGCCGATCTCCGGCGGAAGCCGGCCGTCGATCGTCTCGGCAGTCGGGTCGTCGATCAAGACCTGTCCCCGATCGGCCATCGTCAGGAGCCGGGCCGCCCCGGATGCCGACTCGCCCCGGTAGCTCCCAGCCTGGGGCTCCGCCTCCCCCGTGACCGCTGCTACCCGCGCGTCGAATCGGCCCGCGAGCTCGCGGGCGGCGTCGAAGCCGTCCTGGGCCGACGCGAACGCCACCATCAGCGGCCCGTCGTCGACGGGTGAGACGCAGTGGCCCCGGTGCGCACGGGCGACCTCGCTCACCGAACCCTCCGCGTTCGTGTTCGGGCGTGGTGCTCACGTCGGCCAGCACGAGCGTGACCGTTCCCCTCGGGAGGGCGGCGCCCCACCATCGCTGCAGCCTGGCGACGAAGGCGCGCCGCGGATGCATCGCGACGCCCCGGGTCGGTGGCCAGGTTGGGGCGCAAGATCCGCTCCAGCGCCGGGATCCGCTCGCGCTCGATCGCGCCCCAGCTCGGCGCGCCCCCGGAGGGAGCTTCGCCGGTGAGCAGCGCCACGGCGGTGGCGGCAAACGAGTACACGTCCGACGCCGCGGTCGGTCTGGCCCCCGCCGCGACCTCAGGTGCCGCATAGCCGGCCGTACCCGCCCGGCGTAGGTCGTCGGTCGGCGTGGAGGACAGTCCGAAGTCGACGAGGACGATCCGGCCGGAAGACGTGAGGATCAGGTTGGCCGGCTTGACGTCTCCGTGCACGACGGGTGGGTCGTGAGTGTGAAGGTGCTGCCAGCGCCTCGGCGGCCTGTTCGAGATAGCCGATCGCGAGCGCCGGGTCGAGCCCGGGGCGGCCCTCGGCGTCGAGCAGCGCCTCGAGGTCCGTGCCCTCGATCCAGTCCATCGCGATGACGTACCGCTCGTCCACGAAGAAGTCCTCGCGGACCAGCGGAAGCCCCGGATGGGGCGAGAGCGAGAGAAGGAGCCGCGCCTCGGAGAGCAGATGCGGCGCGGGAAGCCTCGTCGGCCACGAGCCTGACCTTCAGCGCGACCTGGCGACCGTGGAGGTGATCGAGCGCCCGGATCACCTCGCCCTCTCCGCCCCTCCCCACCACTTCGAGCGGCTCGTACCGCTCGCGGAGGAGCTCGGTCTCATCGCGGATCAGCCGTTCGCGCGCAGGTCGCCCAGCTTGACTGCCCCGCGGGCGACCGCCGCGTTTGCGAGCTGCACGCGTCTTCTCTCGCCGTGCGCGCCCACGTCGAACTTGACGTACAGGCGCGACAGGTGCTGCTTCACCGCGGCCTCGGAGACGACGAGCTCCGCGGCGATCGCTCGGATCGACGCCGGCTCGGTGAACGCGTCGCCCGTCAGCAGCGGACGGCACAGGGACAGGAGCACATCGCGCTCGCGCGGAGTGAGTGGCGGCGGCTGTGCGATCGCGGCCGTCTCCGTCCCCCGGGCCGGGCCGCGGAACAGCAGGCGGAGTCGCCCGAGGACGATCTCGTCGCCTGAGTGCAGGGCTCGCTCGCCGATGATCCTTCCTCCGTTCACGAAGGTACCGTTGCGAGAGCCGAGGTCGCGGACGCACCAGGCGTCGCCGAATCGCTCGAATACGGCATGCACGCGGGAGACCCCGTCGGCGTCCACGACCACATCGTTCGACTCGAGCGTTCCGACGGTCATTCGCTCGGAGTCCAGCGCTCGAAGCTCCCGCCCGCTTCGGCCCCACACCTCGACGTAGCTGCTCACGGCGAATCCTCAAGCCAGCGTGCGGTGTCGGCGACAGCCTCCGCGGCGTCCGACTGGTCCACACCACAAACGATCGTGCGAGGCATCGTGTGTCCTTCGAGTCGGCGACCCCACTACGCCGAAGGTGTCGAAGATCTTACGACTTCGCGGCGCTCTGGCTCACGGAGTAGACCGTGAAGACCCACGTCAGCTCGATCCTCTAACGCTGAGGCCTGCCCGACGATGGGACACGCGCCGTCGCGTGCTCGCTGGCGTCACCTATCTCCCCGCTCGCTCGCGGACGTCCGGCTTGTCAACCCAATAAGCGCGTAAGCGCTCTCTTAGAGCGGATGATGGGGCTCGAACCCACGACCTTCTGCATGGCAAGGACACTGCGTAGCGTGACTGAAAGCGACAGGTGCCGACAAGCCTGCTCCGTAGCGTCGTCACGAGTGTCCAGAGTGACCTGACCTGCCACGAGCCGACGCACAAGGTTGACTAAGAGTCTGACTATTCGCCGATCCCGCCTCGGGCTGCACGAGCGAGCACGTCCTCGATGGCCACGCTCTCGTCACGCGCAGGCGGGCGAGCGTCGTCGCCGGGAGCTCGACGTCTGTCGCGGGCATCGACGTCCAGCAGTGACGCAGGGAATGCCAGGAGAGCCGCTCAGAATCGGACGTCTCGAACCCGGACTTCGCCTTCGCGGTCTCGAGCGCTCGACGGAAGGTTCCACTCCTGGATCTGCCCGCCCGTGACGGTGCAGATAACGAGATGCGATCTGCCTGTTCTCGGTGAGCGCAGCTTCCACGCTGCGAGCAGCCGTCCGGCGGGGGAAGCATGAGAACGGTGCGGACGTCCGCTGCCGTCTCGGAGGCTTCGCCGCTCAGCATCGTCAGGCGGAGTTGGGGCGGCGCATTTCACTAGTCTTGAATCGGGCCGGGTGCGGCCTCCTGAGCGACGCTCCCCGAGGGGGGTGGCGGCCCGCTCACCTTTCCCCTCCGTTCCCGGCCCGCAGGTTTTCGGTGTTCGGCGCATCTAACTCGCTGGGAGGGATGGGTTGGGCAGTCGAGAAGCGATAGTCCATATGCGTCCACTCGCGGTCACGGGGGACATCCGAGAACTCCTCATCCGTCCCTCCGAACGGCTCGGCGTTTACCGCCACGTGCGTTCTTGGTACCAGCTTGCGGCGAATCGCCGGCAGTACCGGTTCGAGCGGCAGATGCGAGCATTGCTCGCCCAGTTCGTATGTCGCGGCGATCTCGTTTTCGACGTGGGCGCCAACGAGGGCCGATACGTGAACTACCTCCTCGGACTGGGCGCCCGCGTAGTGGCGATCGAACCCATCCCAGAGCTGGCGACAACGGTCGAGCGTCGCTATCCGTCGGTCAAAGTCGTGCAGTCGGCGCTTGGAGCGGAGGCAGGCTCGGCAACCCTCTATCTCGGAGATCGGTTGTCTTCTTCAACGATGTCGAACGAATGGAGGGCGATCGCCGGGGCCGAGTGGATGGAGCGAAGCATCGAGGTGCAGATGATGACCCTGGACGGGCTCGTGGCGACGTACGGACGACCGTCGTTCGTGAAGATAGACGTCGAGGGATACGAGGCTGAGGTCCTCCGGGGCGGCCCGAGTGTTCCCTTAACAGCATTCTCGTTTGAGTTCCAAGCCCGAGCGGTGCATCTGACCGCCTCCGCGCTTGCACACGTGAACGCGCTCGGGTCGTACATCTTCAACTTCACGCGGAACCTGCCGTACGGACGCAAGCCGGAGTTTCAGCTTGAAGCCTTCGTGAATGGGGATGTGCTGCTCGCCGCGATCGAGGAGGAGGCGGCACGGACGCCCCTGATGTACGGCGACGTCTACGCTCGGCTCGTGACTCCGAGCATTCAGCCGTAAGTCTGGCTGCCTCGGGGCATGACCGGCGTCATGTTCCCCAGCGCGTGGACCTCGAACCGCGAGGCGGTCCTCGGACGAGACGAGGACGGCGCGGAAGCCGTCCCAGGTGAGCTCGAAGGACCGCCCCCGGCCGGAGGGCAGTGGCCCGGGGGCGAGACAGCATCGGATCTGGGCCGCAGGACTGAAACGTAACCCAGCCAATGATGGGGGACGATCGAGGTGCGCGCGCGTCTCCACCACGGCGAAGTTGATGCGACGTGCCAGCACGTAGGCGAAGCCGACCGCGGACAGGAGCGCAATGAGATGCTGAGTGGGCGCCACGGCGGGCTTAACCGGTCCCAGCCCTTGGCTTCGGGGCTGTAGGTGTCGAGGCCGCGCGGAATCGCAAAGAAGCTCGCCGTGTTCACACGCAAGCGCTCGGGCCACCGCGCCGGTCGCTCCAGCAGGTTCGCGAGTCCCGCTCGCTAATAGCAAGGAGGGGGCTATGACGAGTCTTGGGTGGATCACGGTCCTGATCGTGATTGCGGTGGGTGCCAGCGTCGGATGGTTCGCTAAGTAGACGCGGCGGCGCACGCGAAGTTTGGGCCTGCGCGTCCTGAGGTATCTGTCCTCGCCGGGGAAGGGCGATCGGCGAGAGAATCGATACCGCGCAAGGTCGACGCGCAAGGCGGCCCTGCCAGCGTTACTTGGCGCGATCGATTCCGACGGCGCTCGCCGATCACCTTTCCGGCACAAGCAGGCCTCACACGAGACACAGACTGGACGTAAACCCGTCCATACGAGTGGTTTTCTGATCGCGTGCGTGCGGGTACATCTCGTGACATGGAAGCACCTGGGCAACACACCACGAACGTCCGCCAGGAGGAAGACTCCGAGCGCGCATACGAGCCTCCGACGATCGTTGATCTCGGTTCGGTGCGGGCGCTGACGCTTCATCATGCTTCGTGGCACGAGCACGTCGGCCGCGGCCATCACGGCGGCTGGCATCACGGCGGCGGCCATCACGGCGGAATCCACCACGGCAGCGTCTGAGCGTCCGCTTCCGGAGAGGCGCCGTCGACGAAGGCGAGCCGCCATCTACTTGAGCCCTATGACGTAGCTCCCCGGACGGCTGACCACGCGCCGTTCGTCCCGCGACTGAGACGCCGTCGCCACCTGCCTCCGCGCTGCTCGACATAGCTGCGGCGAAGCGGCACGCACGCGCGCATTACTGACGCCCACGCTCCCTAGCGCCGGGAGCTCGGCCTCGGTGTTTAGCTCGGCGTCGATCTCGACGAGCTGGCCGCGGAGCCTTTCGAGCTCGGCACTCGGGCCGCTGGCCCCACTCGGGCTCGCGACGTGTGGCGTAACGCTCGCGCAGCACCCCGAGCATCTCGAAGTTCTTCCTCGTTGCGGAGGACCATGAGCGGGGCTCCAGGAACACCCACATCGCCTCCGGTTAGGAAGTACGCGCTAACCGGCGTAAAAAACCGCCGCTTCCAGCAGGTTTCTCGAAGCGGATGATGGGCTCGAATCCACGACCTTCTGCATGGTACGGACGGTGCGCGAGGTGACACGTTGTGAAAGCTGGCTCCGTTGTGCGGTTCTCGATAGGACAACAGTCGCCTTGGCGACAGACCGGGACCATTCGGAACTCACGTCGTCATCGAGGCAACAAAAGAGATCGCGTTTCCAGGGCCTTCGAAAGCGGATGATGGGGCTCGAACCCACGACCTTCTGCATGGCAAGCAGACGCTCTACCAACTGAGCTACATCCGCCGGAACGAGCGATTATAGCCGCGACTGCGAAGGCTTCCCGGAAAGGCTGCGGCCCGCCGAAGCGGGCCGCCGTGGTGATGCCGCACGCGGTGCACGACTGATACTCGAGCCCCATAGTAGCTCTGAGCAGCGATGGGCGGAAGGCCGATACATGCGGATGCCAGCCCGCGACCTTCCGCCCGACCGCATCGAGGTCGGAGGGCGCCGGAGTCGAACCGGATCCGGTGGCAAGCCGGACGCAGCGAGTATCAATCGTGCGGCGCGCCATGCGCCATCACCCTCCGACTGCCAGGAAGGTTGCCGGTTGCGACACCAGATCGCCAGATGTCCAATCAGGACACGGCTCGGTCCAGCGCTTCGTTGACGAGACTGTCCGCGAGCTCGTTGTGCTCGCGGCGCACGGCCGTGTACCTCACGCGACGGATCTGGCGGGCGAGCCGCGAGGCTTCCACGAAGAGCTCCTGGAGCGCGCGGTTCTTCACCTTGTACTCGCCGCGCATCTGCTTCACCAGCAGCTCCGAGTCGGAGACGACCTCGAGCTCGCTCACCCCGACCTCCGCCGCCCGCTCGAGGCCGGCGACGAGCGCCGAGTACTCGGCGACGTTGTTCGTCGCGACACCGATTGTCTCGCCGCGAGCATCGAGGACGGTCCCGTCCTCCGCCTCGAGCACGAACGCATATGCGGCCGGGCCGGGATTCCCGCGAGAGCCACCGTCGGTGAAGAGCTTCGCCTTCATGCGTCGACGAGCGGGTAGACGTCGTAGGCGGGCTCTTCGTATGGGTGGGCAGCTCGGAGCGCTGCGACGACCTCGTCCAGCCGGTCAGCCGGAACGACCGTCTCGACGCGAAGCTCGGCGACCCGCTCCTCCCTCCCCCGCTCCCCGAGCGCCGGCGACGTGGCCTCTCCGCCGAGGAACGTCCCCGTTCCCGCCGCGTACCAGGAGCAGCGCTCGTACTCGCCGATCCGCCCCGCGCCGGCCTCGAACACGGCCTCGCGCGTCGCTTCCAGCGCGTCCTCGGGCACGAACCACACGAGCTTGACGCGGCTCAGATCTCGTCCTCGGGTGCCGCTTCGACGCCCGAGTCACCGGTGTTCGGAGTGCCCCTGGGCTCGATCAGGAGAATCTCTGCACCTTCATCCGACTTCGGGCAGTGCTCGACGCCGCCCGGGACGACGTACAGCTCTCCCGGGCCGAGCTCGACGTCGCGGTCTCGGAGCTGGATCGTCAGTCGCCCGGATACGACGAGAAAGAAGTCGTCCGTGTCGGGATGCGAGTGCCAGACGAACTCGCCCTTGATCTTGCCGACGAGGATCTTGTTGTCGTTGTAGTAGCCGACGATCTTCGGCTGAAACGCCTCGTCGAAGCTCGCGAGCTTCTCCGCGAGGATCACCTTGTCGTTCATCGGGTGCTCCCTCAGGTGATGTTGCCCCGTCCCTGCCGAGCGAAAAGCAAGCCAGGCAAGGACGCAGGGAGCGCCCATATTCGTGATATGGGCGCGACTGAGGACGCCGACTGGCGTAGCTTTGCAGCCGGCTGGGACTGGGAGGACATTGCCTGAGGGAGCACTTACTCGACGTTGTCGATCTGGGCGCGCTGCAAGGTCCCCGAGTAGTCGACGTAGACGGACTTCCACTCGGTGAAGACGTCGAGAGCCGCCTGCCCCGCCTCGCGGTGCCCGTTGCCGGTGTCCTTCGTGCCTCCGAACGGGAGATGCACCTCGGCGCCGATCGTCCCGGCGTTGACGTAGGTGATCCCGGCCTCCAGGTCGCGCATCGCGCGGAAGGCACGGTCGACGTCACGCGTGAAGATCGAGGACGAGAGCCCGTACCGAATCCCGTTCGAGACCCGAATCGCCTCCGCCTCGACTTGAGATGCGAATGAGCGACAGCGTGGGCCCGAAGATCTCCTCCTGGGCGATTCTCATGCCCGGCTCCACGTCGCCGAAGATCGTCGGCCGGTAGTAGAAGCCCTTCGCGAGGTCGCCGTCGGTCGCGATCTCGCCGCCCGTGAGGAGCGTCGCGCCGTCGTCGATCCCGACCTGCGTGTAGGAGTGGATCTTCTCGAGCGCGGTGCCGTTGATGACAGGGCCGACGTCGGTGTCGTCCTCCCACCCTGGTCCGAGACGAAGGGCCTCCGCCCTCTCGACGAGCCGCCCGGCGAGCGCGTCGTACAGGCTCTCGTGGACGAGCACGCGGCTCGCCGCGGTGCAGCGCTGGCCCGAGGTCCCGAACGCCGACCAGAGGATCCCCTCGAGCGCGAGGTCGAGATCCGCGTCCTCCATGACGATGATCGCGTTCTTGCCGCCGAGCTCCAGGTGGATGTGCTTGAGGTGGTCGGCAGCGTTCCGCATCACCGTGACGCCGGTCTCGCGCGAGCCCGTGAGCGTGATGACGGGGACGTCCGGATGGCGCACGAGCCGGTCGCCCACGGCACCGCCGCCGCCGTGGACGATGTTGACGACGCCTTTCGGGATGCCGGCCTCGTCGAGCAGCTCGACGAAGCGCTGGCCGAGCGCAGGCGTGTCCGTCGCCGGCTTGAAGACGACAGTGTTGCCGGCGACGAGCGCGGGTGCGATCTTCCAGGAGGGGATCGCGATCGGGAAGTTCCACGGAGTGATGACCCCGATGACGCCGATCGGCACGCGGACCGACATGTTGAACTTGTCGCGGAGCTCGGAGGGTGTCGTCTGGCCGAAGAGGCGCCGTCCTTCGCCGCCCATGTAGTAGCTCATGTCGATCGCTTCCTGAACGTCGCCGCCGGCCTCGGCCTTGACCTTCCCCATCTCGTGGGTCATGAGGTCGGTCAGCTCGGCTTTCGCCTCCTCGAGCAGGCGTGCGAAACGGAAGAGGATCTCGCCGCGCCTCGGCGCGGGAACGAGACGCCAGTCCTCGTAGGCCGACTTCGCGGCCTCGACCGCGCGGTCGACGTCGTCGGGACCGGACTTCGGAAAGACGCCGAGCACCTCGCCGTCGGCGGGGCTCGACGACTCGAACGTCTCGCCGGAGGCGGGGTCCACCCACTCGCCGGCGATGTAGTTCTTGAACTCGCGTACTCCTGTCGTCGCCATGAAGCCAGTCTAGACTCCGGTCTATGGCCAAGCAGGAGAAGATCCCGAGCTACCCGTGCATGATGCCGCCGCCTGACGCGCGGCTCGTCAACCACCCCCACGACGAGCGGATCGCGGTACGTCGAAACGGGCTGCGGCGCATTCTCGCGAGACTCACGCGCCGCTAGTCGAGCGCGTCGAAGCGCTCGGCGTCTAGCGCGCGACGTCGGGAATGACGCGGCCGTTCTCGTCGAGCTTTGCGTTCCAGCTCGTGAACGCAGCCTCGATCTCGGCGATGTCGGCGCCGCGGTCGGCGAGGCGGATCGGCTGCGGGGCGTCCGGCAGGACGCGGTACTGGTACCAGGTGATCTCCCAGGCGAACGTGAGCACGAGCTCGCTGTTGACCCCGGAGAGCGGCACGATCGAGACCAGCGGCGCGCCGAGTGCCCGCGCGACGCCCTGGACGGTGCGCGTGAAGAGGCTCGCGTTGAAGAGGTCGGCCACCTCGACGAGAGCGGCTTCGCCGTCGGACAGCCGACGCAGCACCGGCTCCGCCATCACCGGTTGTGCCTCATCGGTGCGGACGCCGAGGATCTGCGCCCAGCGCGGGCGTCTCCTGCGACCGTGCGGGGAGAGCACCGGAGAGACCGGGCCGCCCTCACGCACCCAGCCGTACTCGAGCGCGACCTCCTGGCACAACGGGCAGACGTCGACGAACTCGACGCCGTCCGGGGAGAATCGGAGCGCGTACTCCCCCTGCAGCAGCGTGCGCTCGCAGACGGAACACGACCGGATGACGGTCGCCTTGGTCACGCGCATGGGGGCGACTCTAGCAGGCACTTTCGAGTTATCCACGCTCCCCGAGGGGAAGGGTCCAACGGCACGGGGATATTACGCCTTTGTGGCCTCTCGTTCGCGCTTCGCCTCGTCCATCACCTTCTGGGCGACGTGGGAGGGCACCTCTTCGTAGCGCAGAAAGTGCATCGCGTAGTCGCCGCGGCCGCCCGTCATCGACGTGAGCGACTGCGCGTAGGTGAGGAGCTCCGCCATGGGAACGTCGGCGCGGATCGTCGTCATGCCGCCCAGCGGCTCCATGCCCTGGAGGCGTCCGCGGCGCGAGTTCAGGTCGCCGTTGACCGCTCCCACCGCGTCGTCGGGAACGGTGACCTCGAGCTCCATGATCGGCTCGAGCAGGACCGGCTCCGCGCTCAGGTACGCGTCCTTGAACGCCATCGAGCCGGCGATCTTGAACGCCATCTCCGACGAGTCAACGGTGTGGTACGAGCCGTCGACGAGCTCCACGCGCACGCCGTCGATCGGCGCCCCCGCGAGCTCGCCGTGCAGCAACGCCTCCTGAATTCCCTTGTCGACCGCAGGCCTGAAGCCCTGCGGGATCACGCCGCCGACGATCTTGTCCACGAACTCGTAGCCGCCGTCGCCGATAGGCGTGATCACGATGTGGCAGTCGCCGAACTGCCCGCGGCCTCCGGTCTGCTTCTTGTAGCGCCCGTGCGCCCGAGCCTCGCGGCGGATCGTCTCCCGATACGGGACGCGCGGCGGGTGCAGCTCGATGTCCACACCGAAGCGGCGCTTCGCGCGGTCGAGCGCGATCTCGACGTGCATCTGGCTCATCCCGGAGAGGATCTCCTCGCCGGTCTGCTGGTCGCGGCGAAGCCGAAGCGTGGAGTCCTCCTCGGCGAGGCGTCTGATCGCCGTCGCCACCTTCTCTTCCTCTCCCTTGATCTTCGGCGTGATCGCAAAGCTCATGACCGGCTCGGGGAAGCCGAAGTCCGGCGCCTCGACCTCGACCTCGCGGTCGAGGAAGAGGTCACCCGTCTTCGCGTCCTTCAGCTTCGCCACGGCGCCGATGTCGCCCTCGCCGAAGTCGAGCGCCGGGTGGTGGTCCTTTCCCTGCAGCTCGAGAAGAGAGCCGAATCGCTCCTTCCCCTTCGCGCGCAGGTTGACGAGCGTGGCGTCGGGTGTGACCGTGCCTTTGAGCACGCGGAAGACGTTGATCCGCCCGGCGAAGGGATCCGCGACCGTCTTGAAGACGAAGACAGCGGTCGAGGCGCCGTCGACGTCGATCGAAGAGCCTTTCTTCGCCGGCGAGGGGACGCCCTCCACGAGCAGGTCGAGGAGCGCGTGCGTCCCGAGATTCTTCGTCGCCACCCCGCAAGCGACCGGAAACACCTCCCCGCTCGTGACCGCGGTCTTGAGCGCCGTCGCGACCTCGTGCGGGTCGAGCTCCTCGCCCTCGAGGTAGCGCTCCATGAGCCCCTCGTCGGTCTCCACCACCGCGTCCAAGAGCTTCTCCCGATACTCCGCGGCGATACCTGCCATCTCCTCGGGAATCGGCCCCGGCTCGCCCTCCTTGGCGCCCTCCGGGCTCGTGTACGCGCACATATGGAGGACATCGACGATGCCCGTGAGCTCGTGCTCCTCGCCGATCGGAAGGTGGACGGCGACGCATTTCGCGCTGAGCTGGCTGCGCAATTGCTCCAGCGTGCGGAAGTAGTCCGCACGCTCGCGGTCGAGCATGTTCACGAAGATGACGCGCGCAAGCCCGAGCTGCTCGCCGAGCCGCCAGGCGCGCGAGGTTCCCACCTCGACTCCCATGACACCCGACACCGTGACGAGCGCCCCCTCCACGACCCGTACTGCGGTCCGCAGCTCTCCCTGGAAGCTCGGGTCGCCCGGAACGTCCACGAGGTTGAGCTTCCGCTCCTGCCACGTCGCGTGCGTCAGGGAGGTCGCGATCGAGAGCTGGCGTTTGTGCTCGTCCTCGTCCGAGTCCGAGATCGTCGTTCCCGCCTCGACCGTCCCCAGCCGGTTGATCCCGCCCGACTGGAAGAGCAGCGCCTCGACGAGCGACGTCTTTCCCGTCCCGCGGTGGCCGACGACGGCGACGTTTCGGATCTTGGCGGGCTCGGACATGGGCGGCGCTCCTCCTCGGGTTCGGTTCGGCCGGAAGCTTAGTCGCCGTTCCGCGATCTTCGGCCGCGAACGAGTGCCTGCGCAGGCTTGGCCCCTGGCGCTCGACTGTGCTTAGCTGCAAGACGCACAAGCCGCGATGAGCACGGAGACGCTCGTGGTCTTCGCCGTCTATTTCGGACCGAAGACGAGCCCGGACACGCCGATTCGCGTCGACCAGCCCTTGCCGGCGCACGGCTGCCCGCAATAGTTGCCGCACAGCAGGGCGCTGACCGCCAGCGCCCCTGCCGCTACCTCTCGATCGGTGCGCGGGCGACTCCCGCGAGGTGGGCCTTGAGCCGCAGGATCGCCTTCGTGTGGAGCTGCGAGACGCGCGACTCGGTCACGCCGAGCACCTCGCCGATCTCGCGCAGCGTCAGCTCCTCGTAGTAGTAGAGGGTGACGACGAGCTTCTCGCGCTCAGGGAGTCCGGAGATGGCCTCGGCGAGCGCTTCCCTGATCTCGGTCTGCTCGAGCGAGCTCTCGGGATTCGGCCCCGCGCCGTCCTCGATCGTGTCGATGAGAGCGATCTGGTCGCCGCCCCCCGACGGCGACCACAGCTCGTCGAGCGCGGCCACGCTCGTGCGCGCGATCTCACTGAGGCTGCCCTCGAGCTCGTCCTTCGTGACTCCGAGCTTCTGCGCGATCTCTTCGTCCGTCGGCGCCCGCATGAGCTCCCGCTCGAGAACTGCGATCGCCCGCTCGATCTGGCGGGCGCGCGTGCGCACCGAGCGCGGCACCCAGTCGAGCGAGCGCAGCTCGTCGATGATCGCACCTCGGATGCGCGCCATCGCGAACGTCTCGAACTTGATCGCGCGCGCGGGATCGAAGCGCTCGATCGCGCCGATCAGCCCGAGCAGACCGTAGGACACGAGGTCCTGCTCGTCGACGTGCGCGGGCAGGCTCGCCCCAACGCGACCGGCGACGAACTTGACGAGTGGGGCGTACGTCAGGATGAGACGGTCGCGGACCTGCGGGTCCCCCGACTTCCGATATTCCTGCCACAGGCCGTACATCTCCTCGGCTGCCGCCACGAGAAAGAGAATACGCCGCGCACGGCGCGGATTCCTCAGGTTCTTCTGAGGAGCGCTCGCCGGGCCAACCCGCCCATCCAGATCGAGAGCGCCGCCGCGGTCAGCGCGATTACCCAGGCGCGCCCCCCTCCAGTGCCGAGAACACGGCGATGAGCCCGAGGCCGGCGGAGAGCATCGCGAACAGGAGACCGAGCAGGTTGCGTTGCACCGGCCGCAGGGTAGACACCCTCGTGGGTCAGAGCCACAAGCGTGACGCCGCTATACCCGGGCGGTCTCTGCCCCACCACCGTCCCACGTGTCCCACGGGCAGAAGAGGCAGGGGCGGCAGGACTCGAACCTGCAACCTCCCGCTTTGGAGGCGGGCGCACTGCCAGTTGTGCTACGCCCCTTCGGCTCGGGAGCAGAGTACCGGAGCACGACGAACCGCCCCGGCCTGGGGCAGCCGTGACGAGTACCCCCGGCGCCCCCATCTCGCGAAGCCGTGGGCGGCCGTCCCGGTCTGGAAGGAGGCGATCCCTCAGCCGAGTGGCTCAGACTGGCGGCTCGAGCGTCGCTCGGCTATGACAAGACCGATGCAACGCGCTCAAACGGCGCGAGCCTCCCTTGCGATCGACTGGGCTGCCGCCCTGGCTTACGGTCTCGGCGCGCTCCTCGTCGGCGTGCTGGCCTCAACAGACGGGGGATACTTCCCCGAAAGCTGGGCTTGGCTCTCCGCGCTGACGCTGTTTCCCGCGCTGATCGTGCTCTTGGCGAGCGATCGCGTACGCCTGAGCCGGCCGGAGACGGCGTTTCTTATCTTGCTCCTCGCCTTCGGGTGCTGGGTCATGCTGTCCGCGACGTGGTCGGTATCGGTGACGAGCACCGTCCTCGAGGCCGAGCGCGTGCTCGCCTACTTCGGCACAACGCTCCTCCTCCTCCTCGTCGTCACACGCCGTACGGCGCCGTTCCTCCTCGCCGGGAGTCTCGCCGGAACGGGTGTCGTCGCCACCTATGCGTTGCTGACGCGCGTTTTGCCCGACCGCTTCGCGGGCTTCGACTCCGCAGCCGGCTACCGGCTATCCGATCCGCTCGGGTACTGGAACGGCCTGGGCATCTTCTGCGCGATGGGCACGCTCATGGCGCTCGGCCTCGCGGCGCGCGCCCGTAGCCCACTCGCGCGCGCATTCTTCTCGGCGCTGCCGGTCATTCTCGTGGCGACGCTCTACTTCACCTTCAGTCGCGGCGCGTGGATCGCGCTTGCATTCGGGCTTGCCGTCACGATCGCGGTCGATCCACGCCGACTGCGACTCGTCCTCACCGGGATCGCGCTCGCACCATGGTCCATCCTCGCTGTCTGGCTGGCGTCGAGATCGGACGCGCTGACAGTCATCGGGGCTCCGCTCTCGGACGCGGCGAGTGAGGGACATGCGCTCCTGCGAGCGATCCTGCTTCTCTCGATCGTCTCGGGGGCAGCCGGGCTGAGCCTGGCATACGCCGACCGTCGCGTCCCGACCGAGCGCACGTGCGGAGCGCATCTTCGGCGGAGCCTTGCTCGCGCTCGCCGGGGCCGCCGTGATTCTGATCTGGGCTCAGTGGGGATCGCCGCATACCATCGCGGCGAGGGCGTGGGACCAGTTCCGCGCACCGCCCAAGGAGACGTCCGCAGACCTGAACAGCCGTCTGTTCGACCTCTCCTCGAATGGCCGGCTGCAGCACTGGGCCGTTGCGCGCGACGAGTTCGAGGAACACCCGCTCGTCGGACGGGGGGCAGGGACCTTCGCGTACTCGTGGGCGCAGCGCCGACCGTCCTCTGTGACGGTTCAGGACGCACACTCGCTGTACGTCGAGACGCTAGGCGAGCTTGGAATCGTCGGGCTGGCTCTCCTCGCCACGTTTTTCTTGGTGCCGCTCGCGGCTGCGGCCGGAGCTCGACGGTCTGCCGTATTTCCGGGTGCGCTCGGAGCGTACGGCGCCTATGTGCTTCACGCCGGGATCGATTGGGACTGGGAGCTCACGGGCGTCACCCTGGTCGCGCTGATCTCGGCAATCGCGCTGCTCGGCGCGGCACGCCCCGACCCTGACGAGGGTGGCTCCAGATTTCCAGCGCTCGCCGCCGTGCCGGTCGCAGTGCTCCTCTCCGTCCTGGCGTTTGCATCCGTTCTCGCGAACGTCCCGCTCGGTCGAAGCAGGGAGGCGCTCGATGCATCGAGATGGGCGGAGGCAGCCGCCGAGGCGCGCACGGCGCAACGCTGGGCGCCGTGGTCGTCGGAGCCGCTGCGCCTCCTGGGCGAGGCCCGGCTCGCCACAGGCGACCGTACGCGTGCTCGCCAGAGCTTCCGGGTCCGCCCTCGACAAGGATCCCGCGAACTGGCAGCTGTGGGTCGACCTTGCGATCGCGTCGAGCGGCGCGGAACAACGAGACGCACTCGAGCGTGCGCGGCAGCTCAACCCGCGCAGCGGACAGGTACGGCAACTGCTGGCACCCCCGTAAGGAAATCGCTCTAGGCCCGGTAGTACGGGTATACGCACGTACACGCCGAGGACAAGGAGCGTCCGTGAAGCGATTCTGGAAGCGATCCACAGACCCGGAGCTCGAGGCCGAGCTTCGGCGGGGACGGCCGGCGCCGCCGCAGCCGCTCATCGACGATCTGGTCGCCCGCATCGACGCCGATTCCAGGCGCTCGCCGAGCATCTGGCGCCCGCGCGTGGCTCTCGTTAGCGTCGTCAGCGCCGTCACTCTCGTTGCGTTCGGAGCCTTCGGCGGCATCGGCTATGCGAAGACGGCAGCCTCGAGTGCGGTGTTCTCGACCGCCCACGCGGTCGCGAAGATCGCCAAGGCGCCGAACGACACCGCCGGCCGCCGCGCGGGAGCCAGCCCTCGGGCAACGAACAGCAGCAAGCGAACGATCACGGCTCGAAGCCGAGCCACCACCAGTACCACGAGCGCGTGATCATCTGTCACAACGGTCACACGATCACGGTGTCTTCCTCGGCGGTTCCTGCGCACCTCCGCCACGGCGACACGCTCGGTCCCTGCCACTAGGCGTCCGACGTCTCACATGCAAGAGGCCGGCTTTAGTCGGCCTCTTGCGTTCTGTTAGGAGCGGGCGAGTCGTATGGAGTCCGCGCCTGCGTTGCCTCGCCGCGAGGGCCGGGCACGTCAAGGGATGACCGCAGCTTCAACAGTGCCCGGTGGAGCGCCACTTCCACCGTGTTCGTGCGCAGCGAGAGCACGTTCCCGATCTCGCGCGCGCTGAGGTCGGCCCCGTACCGCAGCGCGATCAATTCTCGGTCTCGCTCGTCGAGCCGTCCCACCGCGGCTCGGACGTCGGAGCGTGCGACGACCTCCGAGCTGAAGTCCTCCTGCGCTACCTGGATGTCGTCGACCTCGGCGGCGACGCGCTGCGCGCGCTCACGGAAGGTGTCGGCGATGCATCGATTCGCGATTCCGATCATCCAGGCGATCGGCGATCCGGAGGATCGGTGAAGGATCCCGATAGCGCAACGCCCGCTCGATCGTCTCCGAGACGATGTCCTCTGCATCGGGACCGTCGCCCAGCCGGTACGCGGCATATGCGTAGAGCGCCTGATCGCCTCCTCGGGCTGTCGGAGTGGGTCAGCGCGAGGCATGGTCCGCTCTCGACGAGTCGGAGTTGACGAACCGTCGGTCTGTCAGGTGCGGGGTGCAGACGGGCGCCTGCGATCCGCCGGTTCCGTCCGCTCGAGCGAGGAGAGAGCGGTAGACGTCGGCGATCCTGAAGGCCGCATCGTCTCGTCAAAGCGAGCCGGAGCCTCCTCCCGTCCAGCGGCGCCGAGCCTCGCCCGAAGCTCCGGCTCTCGCGCGAGACGCCGTAGCGCTCCGTAGAGCGCCCGGACGTCGCCGGGCGGAACGAGCAGCCCCGTTTGCGCATGGGTGATGACATCCCGGATACCGGGAACGTCCGAGCCGACCACGGGAATCCCCGCGAGCATCCCTCGACCAAGCACCGGCCGAAGCCCTCGTACCCCGACGACAGTACGAGCGCGTCGGAGGCCGCAAGGAGCCCGGGCACGTCCGCGACGTGCCCGCTAAGAGGACGCTGGATCCGAGCCCGAGCGTGCCTGCCAGCTCGCGGACCCGCTGCTCCTCGAGCCCCTGCCCTGCGAGCACGAGCCTCACGTCGTCGCGCTCGGCGCGAAGGAGCGCAAAAGCCTGCAAGAGCGTTGTGTCGTCCTCGGCCACTCGAGGCGAGCGACCATCGTGAAGACGAGCTCGCCGTCGCGGAGACCGAGCGACCGGCGCTCGCGCAGTCGCGATGCCCCCTCTAGCTTGAGAGCGAACGACGCCGTATCGATGCCATTTCCGACGAAGTGGCATTTCCGCACCGGGACAATTCGCTCGTCGATTGCCCGTCTGTAGTCGTCGGAGTTGATGAAGAACACGGCGTCGCTGTAGCGAGCAGCGAGCCTTTCGAGCGCCGTGTAGATGCGCGCCCGCACGAACCCGCGTGGCTCCGGATTCCCCAGTTGTGGATGGTCTGCGTCACCACGGGCACCCGCGCCAGGCGGTGCGACAGGCCGCCCCACGAGCCCGTGAAACGCATTGTGGGTGCGCGCGACGTCAGAGTCTCACACGGGTGATTTAAAAAAGGCGTTCCCCAAATGACATTACAGAAGGGTTATGGACGATGCCCCATGCAGATCGGGCACACGTCGCTGCCGGCTCACGAACTGCCTGACTCCCACTCGTCGTCGTCCCAGACCCAGACCACCGCGAACCCCAAGTCCACAACCATCGACGGCTCCCGTACGTCGGGTTGAGTACTGAGGGGGCAGTGCTAACCCCCACCCCAAGCAACACTGGCCTCCCCGCATACCCGGGACGGCGGCTGACGTCCGAGCTCGCCGCGTTCTCGGTCGACCAGGCCTAGACCCAGGCCGACGATAAGACAGGCCAGCATCTTCATGAACACAAACTTCCGGGTCGTTGTCCAGCCGGTTGTGGAGAGCGAGGGGGGCTGCGAGTGCTGCACCGACACCGGCGAGCTCCACGCCAGCCCTGTGGCCCGCCCACTCCGAGCAGCCCGCAGGATCCCAGTCCAGCCACCATCCCATCCAGGGCAAGATTAAGCATCCCCGGCGGCGATCCATCATTCCAACCCCTCGAGGGGTAAGACATTTTGAGTTTCAACCCCCCTATAAGCACCTCCACCATCTCGGAAGGAACCAGCCCGAGCATCGCCGTGTCCTCCCCGGAAGATGTGTCCACCACCCAGTCGGCCGGGAGCTCGCGGGCAAGCCCCAGGACGCCTCTTGGCGGGCCGCCCCTTCTCTCCGCGCTTCGTGTCCCCAGTCACCGCAGCGATCGATGGCCGCTAGAGTCCGGCGCGGTTCAGCGCGCGCGCCCCGAGCAGGGCCCAGGGCGACGGGGCCCGCCCAAAGCCGTCAAGATCAGCATCCCTCCAATGGCAGGCAGCCGGACACGCTGACCACGATCAGCCCGATGCCGATCTCGCCGGGCACCCACTGGCCGCTGTAGGTCGCAAGCGCGCCGAGAGGTGCCATGACGAGCGCGATCCACGTCAGGCCGCGAAAGCTCGCATGCCGTTCACCCACGAGCGGAAGCAGCAGGAGGAGCACGACTGCAAAGAAGCCGGCGAGGATGGTCGGGGCGGCGAAGAACGCGAACGCCCGGTCCGGATAGGTCCTGTAGGCGGTGCTCGTGAAGTCCGGAGCCACCGTGCGCAGGAGCTTCTCGACCGGCTCACTGTGGGCTGCCTGCAGCAAGGCGAACGTCGCGGTGAGACTCACACCCGCAGCCAGCCCCAGGCTCCACCGCTCGAAGAAGCCCGGTTGGGTGGCGCAGGCGTAGGCGACGAAGAAAACGCTCACGGCGAGCGCGTTGCGCAGGAGCCCGTAGGTCGGCTCCTCGACGAGGTGGAGCGAGGTCATCTGATGCACCCACGCGGGTATCCACGACACCAGGTACGCCAGGACCAGCCAGCCGAAGTGCGTGAGCGGCACAGGTCGTCGTGCGAGCGCGACGAGCCCCAGCAGAGCGAGGGCGTCGATGGCGTACAGAGGAACTCCACCTACGACGAGTCGCAGAACCGGGAGCGCCGCGATCACGAAGGTCAGGGCGACCAGTGCAGCGCTCGGCGACTCGGCAAGCCGCACCGCACCGACTACCGCCGCGCACGCGAGGACGGCCCCGAGGACGAGCAGTCCGTCTCCCACGCGCAACCGCCACGCCCATGAGTAGCGCGAGCGCTCCGACGCCGAGGCGCGTGACGGCGACTGCCGGAGCCGTCATCGTCTCTCCCGGGATGCGGTGGCTTCGGCGTAGACATCCAGCAACCGCCCGACCATCCGCTCCTTGCAGAAGATCGTGCGGGAGCGTTCGGCTCCGGACGCGCCGAGCCGCACAGCCAGTTCGCGATCGGAGAGCAGAAGAGTGATGGCCGCAGCGAGCTCATCCGCGCTCTCGGTCTGCACTTGAAGCCCGCTCACCCCCGGCTCCATCACCTCCGCAAGGCCGCCAGCGCCGGTGGCTACGACCGGCGTGCCGACCGACATCGCCTCGAGCACTCCGAGACCGAAGGGCTCGCGGCGCGACGGCTGGACGTACACGTCGGCCCGACGCCACAGGGCCGACGGGTCGTCGACGAGACCGCAGAACTCGACCGTCTCCTCGAGGTCGAGGTCGCATCGCAGCGCGAGCAGCTCCGCGTGATGCTTTTCGTACCCCGGCTGCGGTGCTCCGGCCACCACGACTCGTACATGTGGATGGCTTCGCCGCAAGAGGTCGGCAGCGCGCACGAGAACGTCGATGCCTTTGTCGGGATGGAGGCGTGCGCCTGTCACCACGAGCGGGCGTCCTGCTTTCGAAGGGCGTCTCGGTCACGGCCTTGCCCGGAAGGCGATGCGGTCGCGGTCAGCAGCCCGTTGTGGACGACTGTCGTCTTGCGGGCGAAGGGCCGGAGGCCCGCCTGCTCGGCGCGCGTGGCCTCGGAGACCACCACGATTCGCTTCGACAGAGCGCCGCCCAGCAGCGTCAGTGGGATGGACGCATAGGACCCGTGGAGGTGCCAGACGACCGGCGTGCGAGCCAGGCGTGCTGCGGGTGCGGCGAGGAGAGCGCCCCGATGGTCGTTCACGTGGACCACGTCTGGCTGCCACATGCGGATCTCCCTCCGCAGTCGCCTCCAGTAGCCGGGGAGAAGCGGGAGGGCCGCGAGCCCTCGTGCTCCTTCGAGCTGTCGTCCGTAGCGCTTCAGGCCGTTCGGAGCCGCAACGATCCGTGTGGGGACCCCCTCGCGCCGAAGCCGGTCGAAGAAAGGTCCCTCGTCCGGGAGCACGACGAGAACGGAATGGCCTCGAGACATCAGCTCGAGTGCCAGTGCCTGCGTGATCCGCTGCGCTCCGGCGTACTGGTGCGGGTACGCATGGAAGAACAGAATCCTCACGACGCACTGTCCGGGCGATCGCGGAGCACGCGCGCCGGTACGCCGGCGGCCACGCTGTACGAAGGTACGTCGTGGGTGACGACGGCCCCGGCGCCGACGACCGATCCTTCGCCGATCTCGACACCTGCCGTGATCCTGACTCCCGCGCCGATCCAAACGCCGCGCCGGATCGTGACCTGGTCGAAGAGGAGCGGCGTCTCCCGCAGAGGGCCAGGCTGGGTGTAGTCGTGCTCCTCGGTCAGGACGGTCGTGGCGTGCGCGAGCGAGACGTCGTCTTCGATCACGACCCCACCGGCGGCGCCGATGAAGCACATCTCGCCGATCTTGATGTTCGACCCGAGATGCAGGCCGTCCAGGTCGGAGAGATACACGCCGGGAAAGATCGGCGACGTTCTCCCCGCATGAGGCCGCAAGGCGCTTGACGCACGCGTACCGGAGCCCGAGCCCCGGGTAGCCGGGCAGGTTGCGCACGGAGCCGAGCAGGGCATACGCAACGCGCGTCGGCATGAACCCCAACGCCCTCGCCATGACGTGCAGGAGTGGCCGCGCCGCCCGAAACGTGTCCCGGCCGCGCTTTCCTGGGCTCTGCTTTCTACGTGCGGAGAGCGTGTCCATAGACCTCCAATGTCTGCTCGGCGGCTCGACGCCACGTGAACGTGGCCGCCCGTTCCTTGCCGCGCCGCGAAAGGCTCTCGCGCAGCTTCGCGTCTGTCAGCAGCCGCCGGATCGCCTCGGCGAGCGCGTCGGCGTCCGCACTGGGCACGAGCAAGCCGGCATCGCCCACGACCTCGGGAAGCGAGCCCGCATCGGACGCGATCACCGGTGTGCCCACGCTCATCGCCTCGAGCGCCGGCAGCCCGAACCCCTCGTCGAGCGAAGGTAGAACGAGCGCTGACGCCGCTCCCATCAGTCCCTCGACATCACCCTGGCTGGCATGCCCGGTGACCGTGACGCGACCCTCGAGTCGGCTGTCTCGGATACGGCGCTCCGCTTCCGCGAAGCCAACGCCCGGGGAGCCCGCGAGCACGAGCCGTGCGCTCGGCATCGCCGAGACAGCCCGTGTGAACGCGTGGACGAGGTGCGAGACGTTCTTTCGCTCCGCAAGCTCTCCGACGAAGAGGACGAACGGCTCGTCTCCGAGACCGAAGCGGTCGCGGGCACCGCGCTCCCCAGCGGGCGAGGCGGTCGCGAAGTGGCGTGGCACGCCGTGATGGACGACGGAAGTCCGCTCCTCCGGAAAGCCGAGGAGCTCGACGACGTCTTCCCGTGTGGCTTCGGAGACGGCGATTATCCAGCGTGCGCTACGGCGGATCCGACGGATCGCCTGCGCGAACAGGACGCGGTGGCTGCGCCGGAACATCGCCGGGTGCTTCAGCGGCATCAGGTCGTGGATCGTCGCGACCGTGGGCAGGTTGGTCGGGACCGGGATCGTCGGCACGAGGATGTGCAGGACGTCGAGCCGCCCGGACGCGCCGCGAAGGCGCGGTCGTCCCAGCAGTGTCCAGGTAACCGTGGTCGACCGGCGACCCCAGCCAGGCACCCGCCTCGCCGAGGTCGCGTCGGCAACGGACGGACCACCGCTGGTCCCGGGCGCGAACAGCACGAAGCGATCCGTGCCGTCGAGCTCGTTCAGCCCCTCGGCCAGACCGTCGACGTAGGCACCGACGCCCGTCCGGCGCTCTCCGCGGTCGAGCCTGTCCGCGAGCAGTCCTATTCTCATGCGGCCGCCCTTCGACCCGCACCGAAGAGGCCGGCCAGCGCGGCTCGTCGCCTGCTCGATGTCGAAGAGTCGCTCGACCGACGAACGCGCCCTTTGCCGCGAGGCGCGTCCGAAGCAGCGGTTCGGTCAGGAGGAGCTCGATCGCGTCAGCGAGCTCCTCGACGTCTCCGGCCCGCGTCAGCAGGCCGTTTTTGCCGTGAACGAGATACTCCCGCACCTGCGGCCGATCGCTCGCGATCACGGGAACGCCGGAGGCCATCGCTTCGACGATGACGTTCGCGACGCCCCACTCGCCGTGGGGCCACGACGCATTCACGAGCACGGTCGAGCGCTGGAGGAGACTCCTGAGTTCCTCCTGGGTGAGCGGGCCCACTAGCTGCACACTCGGCTCTAGGCGAAGCTCCCGGATCCTCGCCGCAAGCCGGGGGGTCTCGGGTCCCGGCGGGCCGACCAGAGAGCAGGTGAACTCCTGACCGCGGTCGCGCACCAGGGCTGCGGCCTCGATCACCACGTCGAAGCCCTTGCACCACACCTGACGCCCGACGCTGATGACGTGCGGCGCGCGGATCTGGTCGCTCCGGACGGCGAAGGCATTCAGGTCGAGTCCGTGATAGACGTGGACGACGCGGCCCCGCAACTCGGCCGGAAGCCGTTCCTTCACGTACGACGCGTTCGTCGCCGTGCAGGTCGCGACGAAGTCGACTCGGGCCACGCGCGTGGCGTACGGAAGACCCGCTTCCTCGTAGAGGTCGATGTCCTCGTAGATGTCGTGGGCGTGCGCCGAGAGACTGACCGACAGCCCGAGAAGCGGCGCCAGCAGGTGGGCGATGTCCGCCGGATAGCTCCAGTGGGCGTGCACCCGACGGATGCCCTCGCGCTCGAGCAGAGCGCCCACTACGAGCGCCAGCGCGAGCCGCCCCCCGCGCGACTCACCCCTCGGCGCCGGGTGGCGCTGATTGGCAAGGACGAGCCGGAAGAGCTTCGCCGGCCTGCGCAGGAGCCAGTCGAGCGTCGCGCCGATGTGGGCGAGCGGGAAGCCGTCGGCGGCGTAGACCGGTGCCGTCCTCAGGAGGCCAACGGCCGCGTGCGTCGTCGTCTCGAGGTCGGAGGAGCGCGCGAGCGAAATCGGGGACGATCGGCAACCCCGCCCGCTGCAGGTTCACCACCTCGTTCAGCACGAACGTCTCCGACAGCTTGGGGAAGAGCGTCAGCAGATACGCGACGGGCCGCGGCGCTCGCTGTGCTCATCGAGGACTCCCCTTTGCATGCCGCGGACGAGCGACGAAGAACTCGTGGTAGAGATGCTCTGGAACGAGGAAGGACCGCTCGACGACGAAGTGCTCCTCGAGAGCCTCGACGAACGCCCTGCGAGGAGTGGTCCGGGTGCCGAGCTCCCAGCGGTGCTCTCCGTCGAATCGCGAAGGGGTGGCGGCTGGGCAGTACGCCGTGCCGGGCGAGGCGCGACAGCGGCGGGATGCGCAACACCAGCTCCCAGCCGCGGCCCCGACGCGGGACCGAGATCACCGCGCGTGTCGTGGCGACCCGGGCAAGCTCACTCAGCGCCGTCGGCACGTCATCGAAGGGAACGTGCTCGAGCACCTGGCAACAGAGCACGAGCTCGACGGCGGCGTCCTCGAGTGGGATGGAGCGGACGTCGCCGAGGACGTCGGGCGCCAGGTCACCCGCAACGTCGAGCGTGGTGACTTCCATGCCGAGACTCCTGAGGTAGTCGGGAACGAGCCTGCTGCCGACGCCGACGACGAGCACGCTCGCCGGTGGACGTGCAAGAACCTCGTCGAGCTGATGCCAGTAGCTGCACCAGCGACGCTTCGTGTCGTACCGAAGGCCGACATAGTGCGAAGCGGACGGGACGGTAGTCGTCATCTCGCCTCCGGCTCCTGCCCGTGGCGCTGCGCCATGAGCCGACGGACGTCGGCGAGAAGCAGCGAGGGCCGTGGTATGAGCGCGCTCGCGGCCAGCTCGGGGTGGCGTCGCCCCGCGACGGCGGCGCAGCCGAGTCCGACCACGGAGTAGGAGATGGCGGATGCCGCCGCGGCGCCGGTGATCCCGAAATGTGGGATCAGCACGAGATTCGCCCCGAGATTGCAGAGGAAGCCCGCACCCGACAGCAGCACGAGTGGCCGAAGACGGCCGGAGCCGAGGAGAAAACCGCTCAACACCTGGGCTAGCGCGAACGCCGCGACGCCGATCAGCAGGACGCGAAGCGGAACGACGGCGCCTGCGAATGCGTTCCCGTAGACGAGGGTCGTGATCGGATCCGCCAGCGCCGCGAGCAGACCCGCGCCCAGCACCGTGACGAGGACCGTCCAGCGCACGAGCGCGGCCGTCTCGTCTCCCTGGCTCCCGTCGGCGTCCCGCGAGCGAGCAGCGACGCGCGGGAAGAGGACGAAGCCGACGGCAGTGGGGACGATCCAGAGCAGCTCCGCCTGGGCGACCGCGATCGAGTAGACACCCACCGCGGCCGAGTCGTCGAACGCTCCGACGAGGAAGTAGTCGATCCGGTTGCTGAAGTTCTGGACGATGCTGTAGGAGGCGTACGGCAGGCCGTAGAGCAGCAGCGAGCGCGCCGCTCCGGGCTCGAGCGACGGCCTGCCGACCGAGATTCCTCGCCGGCGGACAGACATGAGGAGGAGGAGCACAGCGATCCCGACGACGCCGACTCGCAACGAGACGGCGCCCGCGGGATTGAGCCACCCTTCGATGGACGCGGCGACCACTGCGACGAGGAAGGCGGCGCTTGCGAGGAGCGCCACGCCGTTGATCGTGCGCACCAGCTGCTGAGCCCGGAGAAAGCTCTCGAACGCTCCTCGGGTCAGCGAGAGTACCCCGAGAGGACAGAGGGCGATCAGAGCCCACGTGACCGCCGCTGACAGGCCGACGCTCGCAGAAGCGACCGCGACCGCGACGAGGAAGAGGGAAACAGCGGCGCCGATCGCGAGCGACAGGCCAACAACCACACGGCGCACGTGAGCCGCCGCCCGGCCCTGCTCACGAGCGAGGTAGTACACACTGGCGGTCGAGACTCCGAGGCCGCCGACGACGACGGCGAGCTCACCGAGCGTCATCACAGTCGTGTACGCGCCCTTGCCGCTCGGCTGCAGTGAGCGCGCGAGGACGATCGACGCCACGAAGGAAATCGGAAGCGCGGCGAACCGCATTCCGACTGTGGAGCCGATGTCCTTGACGAGCTTCCCGTGCCCTCCGAGAACTGCTGCGGTGTTGCTCATCTGGTCAGGACGTAGAAGCGGTGGTAGGGGTGATCTGGCACGACGAATGTCTCGGCGATGGTGAAATGCCTCGCCAGCGCTGCCTCAAGCCGTGACCGGCGGAATTCGCGCGCGCCGAGCTCCCAGTAGTGCTGGCCGTCGAAGCGATGCCTCGTCCGCGCGGGCAGGACGCCACCCGCCTTGAATGCCCTCAGGAAGGGCACCTTTACGGCGAGCTCCCACGCGCGACCGCGCTGCGGGACGCTTGCGACGACCGACGATCGGGTGACGCGTCGGACCTCGGAGAGAGCGCCGTCCAGGGTCTCGAAGCGCACGTGCTCGAGGATCTGCGCCGCGAGTACGCGGTCAAAGCCGCGGTCGGGAAACGGAAGCGAGCGAACGTCCGCGATCGTGTCGGGATCCAGCCGCGGAGATGTCGACGGTGGTCGTGCGTACCCTGCGCGTTCGATGAGGGCGGTGACGGTACCGTCGCCGTTGCCGACGACAAGGCGCTGTCCGCTCGCGCTCGAGAACGAGGCGGATCTGATGCCAATAGCTCGACCACCGTCCTCGCGTCGTGTACTCGAGCCAGGAGTAGTGCTCGGTAAGGACATGCGGTGCTGCGAAGGCGTCTCGGTCGTCACGGGACCCCTGCGCACGAACGATCTTGTGGTCGTCGCCCGGGATCTCGCCCGAAAGGCGCACCGGCGGCCCGTACGCCGTCCCCTCCTCGAGCTGCCACAGCTTCGCGTCCTGGAGAAACGTCCCGTAGGCCGCGCTTGAGGCGATGATCAAGCCGGGGACACCATCTCGCCATCCGCCGTGGCGGCCGTCGAGCGCACGAAGGCCGCGGCGGGTCGTAGCAGGAGGCGGCGCAGCCGAAAGCGCTCGCCGTCGGCGTAGAGGTGGCGCGCGCGGTGCTCCAAGTAGAGATTCCGCTTGTGCACGTACTCGAAGAGCGACTGCAGGGCTCGTGCAGCAAGACGCCGTCGAGGACGGCGATGGAGCCGTCGACGGTCACCATCTCGTGGATGTGCTCACGGCGAAGCGACCTCTCCCGTTGCGGAAGAAGCGCAGCTGAGGGCTCGCCCGGCGGAGCCATCGCCCGAGCTCGAAGTCTCTGCGCTGTACCCAGTAGGCGCCGTGCTCGCCCTCCCGGCCCGCCAGTGCTCCGAGCTGCGCGGCCAGCCCGGGTGTGACGCGTTCGTCCGGGTCCAGCAGCAGCACCCACTCGTGCCGCGCCGCCGCGATCGCGAGGTTCTTGTTG
Source organism: uncultured Actinomycetes bacterium (assembly GCA_963746435.1). Taxonomy (GTDB): domain Bacteria; phylum Actinomycetota; class Thermoleophilia; order Gaiellales; family Gaiellaceae; genus GMQP-bins7. The sequence continues at coordinate 114,341 of CAVVAZ010000015.1, read as the reverse complement.
ATGTTGAGCATCAGCTTGTTGTCCGTCGGGATGACCCGGGCGCCGTAGCGCTCGAGCGTCGCGCGGGTCCCGTCGCTCGACGCTCCGTCGGCGACGACGATCTCGTCGGCGATCGCCTGGACGCTCCGAGGCAGGCGGCGGCGAAACCTGGTCGTCTTTCGTCGCCAGCGCGACCGTGATGCCGGGCAGGATTTCGTCACGACGGGCGCTCCTCGAGCAGCCGGCGCACCTCGACGAGTTGGCGCGCGGCCTTCGACGTCCAGCTGAACGCCTCCAGCTGCTCCAGCGGCAGCGGCTCGGGCGGCGCGGCGATCGCTCGCTCCAGTGCGAGCTCGAACTCCTCCGCTGTTCGTGCCGTCTGCACGTGCGGGCTCGAGGCCGGCGAAGCACGGAAGGTCGGTCGCAACGACGGGGAGGCCGGCCGCGAGGCATTCGTACGCCTTCAGCGCGTCGATGCCGAGCGTGTAGTCGTTGACGCGGTACGGGACGATTCCGACGCTCGCCGCGGCCAGGTACTGGGGCAGCTCCCGGTGGAGCTTGAGGCCGAGCAGGCGCACGTTGTCCAGTCCCGCCACACGCGCGCGCGCACTCCGGTCGGGCTCGTGCCCCAGGAGGAGGAACGTCCATTCGGGACGTCTCGTCGCCAATCGCGCAAGGAGCCGGGCATCGAGCTTCTGCTCGCTCAATGTGCCGTGGAAGCAGACGATGGGCCTCGATGCGTCGCCGAGATCCGCGGGTCGGGGAAGGGACTCCCGCGCGCCGGCGAAGAGCGACACGTCGGCAGCGTTGCCAACCTCGAGGCAGCGGGGTTCAGCCGCCTGCGCCTCCGGCCGAGCCTGGCAGAGGTTACGAAGACGAGATCCGCGGCGATGGTCGCCTCATGGTCGAGACGTTCCGCGTCGCCGCGCAGCAGCCGCTGGTAGTGCGCGAGCGCCGCGTAGTCGTCGACCACGTCGTAGACGGTCGCGCGGCGGTCGAGTTGCCTGAGCACGAGCTCGCCGAGCGGTGAGTAGCTCCAGGCCACCGCATTCGTGATGCCGAGGCGTCCCGCTGCCGCTGCGTCCCGCCGTCCGAGCCAGTCGCAGTACGCCCGGCGGGCGAGCCGGAGCGTGATCCTGTTCGGTAGAGGCATCCGCGGCTGGAGCACCCAGAGCCGTTCGTCGACCCGCCAGAGCCCGTGACCCAGCGCCGTGCCGGTGCGCCGGAGCGACACCGGCTGCAGCTGAGTCCGCCGTACGCGCTCGGAAAGGACGAACCGAGGAGGCGCGACGTACAGGACGCGGACATCGCTGTCGAGTCCGGGCAGCCGGCTCATCACGTGCTGCCGGTTCGTCCAGAGCGCGTAGTCCCACTCCATGTCCGCGAGACAGACGATGTCGAGACCGGTCCCTACCGCACCGGGGCGGTGTGCAAGCAGCCGAGTGAGGCTCCTGCCGGCCACCTAGTACGCACCCTGCTTGCGTCCGATCGCCCGTGGCGTCTTCGCCATGATCGCGATGTCGAGCTTCAGCGACCACTGGTGGACGTACGCCATTTCGAGGCGCACCCGGTCGGATAGTCGAGGTCCGATCGCCCGTTGATCTGCCAGTAGCCCGTGATGCCCGGCTTCACGTTGAGGAGATCACCGGCCAGGCGTCCGTAGCGCTCGATCTCGTCCTCGGTGACGGGCCGCGGGCCCACGAGGCTGAGGTCGCCACGGAGGACGTCGAGGAGCTGGGGAAGCTCGTCCAGCGACGTTCTGCGCAGGAACGCGCCGAAGCGTGTCACGCGAGGTTCGTCGTGAAGCTTGTAGCTCGTCTCGAACTCGTGCCGCGCGGACGGGATCGCGGAGGAGCCGCTCGAACACGTCGTCGGCGCGCTCCCCCCGTAGCGGTCACCGCCGGCAGAACTCCTGCCTCATGCTCCGGAACTTCGTCACGTCGATTGGCCTGCCCAGGCGACCGACGCGGCGGTGCCGGTACAGGATCGGCCCCGGTGAGTCCAGGCGGATGCAGATCGCGACCGCGATCAGAAGCGGCGAGAGCACGAGCAGCCCGAGCGAGCCGACGAGGAGGTCCAGCCCCCTCTTCGTCGCGCGGGACGAGCGAGGCAGGCGCACGGGTGGAAGGCCGATGAGGGGCAAGCCTTCGATTGCATGGAACTGCGCGCCCGGCCCGAGGATGTCGAAGAAGCGTGGAACGACGTCGACCTGGACGCCCCGACTGCGAAGCGGTCTCAGATCCTCCAGCAGGCTGCCCTGATCCTGACCCGAAAACGCGACGATGACCCGTTCGACCTCGAGCTCGTCGACGATGCTGGGCAGATCCTGGATCCCGCCGAGCAGCATCAGCTTCGGGAGGTCCTCCCGGCGGAACTTCGGAGCCTTATCGACGAATCCGAGGAGGTTTATCCCGTACTCGGGATGTCGCAGGATCTTCACGCCGATCAACTGACCCACGTCACCCGCCCCGACAATCACGGCGTTCTGGAGGTATCCCGAGAATCGCTTGGCCAGCCAGCGGGCAGCCGAGCGCAAGCAGGAGACGAGCACGATCGCGGCGGCCCAGAACACGAGGAGCTTGGGCACATACGGGTCCGCGCGGCCGGTCGCCCACGAGCCGGCGATCAGAAGCCAGGCGCCGAGCGTCAAGGCGACGAAGACCCCCGCAGCGTCGTCGACCGTCGCATGACCCGCCCGCTCCTCGTCTCGGTCGTAGAGGCCGAGGACGTGCGCCAGGAAGAGCCAGAGCGGAATCGTCACCAGGAACGCGGCGAACTCGGCAAGCGGTCCCACCCTGTCAGCCGCTCCTTCATGGCGCCCCACCAGGAGTTCGGCCAACGCGAAGGCGACGACGAGGCCGACCACATCTGCGCCGGCCAGGGACCGCCGCACGATCCACCCGCGCTTAGGTGTCTTTCCGCGTCGTCGCGCGGCGATCAGCCCACGCGTCCGTTCGTCGAGGACATCCTCGCGACCGGGCACGTGCCCCGACCCTTCCGCCAGTCCCGCCCACCCGAGCTCTGGCTTTACCCGTGTCAGACCGGCCGGGCCTCCTTTGCCGCTCCGGGCGCGCTCGCCAGGGCGCCGAGGGGCTCCGCTTCCTCCGTGTAGCCGTACTCGCCGGACCGGTCGCCGTAGCCATAGCCGTAGCCGTAGCCATATCTCGACCCCTCGTCCCCGCCGGTGACGACGTAGCCGAGCTTGGGCGCAGGAACCGTCAGCAGCTGCCGGCGCAGTTCCGTCAGCAGCGGACGGCGGACCACCTTCAGCCTCGTGACGACGAGGATCGCGTCCGCGCGCGCGGAGAGCACGAGCGCATCGCCAACGCGAAGCGCAGGAGGAGTGTCAAGAATCACCACGTCGTAGCCGAGGCGCAGTTGCGCGAGGATCTCCGCGACTCTTCCGATGCCGACGAACTCGCCCGGATCGGGAGGAAGCGTTCCAGCGACGAGCACGTCGAGCGTCCCATAACCGCGGCGGCCATTCGTCGGGTAGGGGGCAGCAGGCGAGATTGCAGCTGGGTCACGTGCATCCAGCCCGATGCGCCCGAGTGCCGCCTCGAGCTCCAGGCGCCCGAGGGCGACGTCCGTGATGCCCCGCGCGTGCGGCAGGCCGAAAAGCCGGTGAAGTGAGGGGCTACGCAGGTCGAGATCGACGAGCGCAACCCGTTTTCCGGCACGGGCCTCCGCGAGCGCGAGATTGGCGGCGGTCGTCGACTTGCCTTCCTGCTCGACGGCGCTCGTGACGACAATCGTGCGGACGTCGTCGCCTTCGAGTCGCACGAAGTCGAGGTTCGTCCGCAACATCCGGAACGCCTCGGCATTCGTACCGGTCGGCTGCTCGAGCATCGTGAGACGGTTCTCCTTCGCGAAGCCACGCGGAGGCGGCGGCACGCGTGCCAGAAGCGGCAGCCCCAGGTAATGACCGACCTCGCCAGCGGAGCGAACACGAGTGTCGAGCGCGTCGATCGCGAACGCCAGGCCAATGCCGAGCACGAGTCCGAGCATCAATCCGAGCAGGGCATTCCGGGTCGGCTGCGGCGCGACCTTCCAGGCGTCGTCGGCGGTGCGTACGACATAGGCTCGAGAAGTCTGCAGCGTCTCCAGCGTGGAGAGCTGCTGCTCCTTCTCGATCAGCGTGGCATAGAGCGGAGAGCCCTTCTTCCGCTCGGCTTCCAACGTGCGAAGCTTGGCTGCGACCTCCTGGCGTGCTCGCTTCACCGCGGCCGTGTCCAGCTCACCTCTGTACTGCGTGAACGCGAGTGCGTAAGCGCTCGCTAAACGCTTCGCGAGCATCGGGTCCGGGCTGTCGATGGAGAACTCGAGCAAGTCGCTGTTGCCTTTTGTCCGCGCGGACGCCCCGGCGAGGAACTCGTCCGTCGACATGCCGCTGACTCCCGCGTTGCGAAGAGCGCGGCGCGCCACATCCGGGACCGACGCCAGGTTCACCTGTGTCTCGGCGGCGCGCTCCTCGTCGACGAGCAACGTCGTGTCGGGAATGCCCGTTACCGCGGAGGCGATGTTCTGCTTGTTGAGATAGACCGCGGCAGACGAACGGTAGAGATCGGTCTGGCGCAGCGAAAGCAGAAGCGCCGTCGACGGCACGAGCATGGCGCAAGCGAGGACGATCCACTTCCGCCGCCGAAGCACGCGGACGTATGCGGACAGCGACGACGATTCGTGCTGGACACCCGCGTCCAACAGTTCCCCTCCCCCTTCTTCATGCGTAGCGGCGGACGGGTGCTTGCAGCACCCAGTTACCGTCTCGGATGGTGCTACAGCCCACGACACCCTCGAGTGAGTGATCGACCTCCATTCGCATTTGCTGCCGGGACTCGACGACGGCGCTCGGAATCTCGACCAGGCGATGTCCATCGTGCGCGCGATGGCCGCGGACGGCGTTCGTGCCGTCGCCGCGACACCCCACGTCCGGGACGACTGGCCGACGACGCCCCGCGAGATGGAGGAAGCAGTCGCGGCGCTTCGCACGGAGGTCGAGAGGGCGGGCGTTCCGCTCGAAGTGCTGCGGGGCGGCGAGCTCGCGCTCGACGAGCTTGCCCGGCTCGACGAGACCGAGCAGGCACGCTTCGGGCTGGGAGGCAACCCACGGTTGCTCCTGCTCGAATTTCCCTACTGGGGATGGCCTCTAGGGCTCGCGCAGACGGTCAGGCAGCTGGCTGCCGCCGGAATCGTGTCGGTGATCGCGCATCCGGAGCGGAACGGTGAGGTGCAGGAACGACCCGATCGCCTCGACGAGATCGTGCGCGCTGGCGCGGTCTGGTTCAGCTCACCGCAGCTTCGGTGGATGGACGGCTGGGTAGACGAGTCGCGGCGTGCTCGCGGACTCTTCTCGACTCCCGGTTGGCACATCTCATCGCGAGCGACGCCCACGCACCGGCAGTGCGCGAGGGAGGTCTGTCCGCGGCAGTTCGCGCTCTCGGCGACAAGCAGCTCGGGCGGTGGCTCACCGAAGACGTTCCTCTCGCGCTGATCGAGGGTGCACCGCTACCCGAGCGGCCGAAGTCGGCCAGAGGGCGCATGTTCAGGCGTTGAGTGACCGAGCAGGCCGAGCTCGCATACCCAGACCCGCGACCCACTACTAGAAGTAGTCGTCCATGCCTTCGTCGTCTCGCACCTCGCGCGTATAGCGGATGAACCCGAAGATGAGCGCGAGGGCGATCGCGGCGACGAGGATGCTGAGCGCGATCGACAGGTAGATCCAGATCACGATGAACGGCCTTCTACCCGAGGCACGCGGTTCCTGCGGGCCGTAACACTCCTCCGCGAAACACTCAGGCAGGGACACGAGGCAGAGCGGCGAAAGGGATCGTCTGGCCAGGCCGGTTCTGTGGCGTCCCTTTCCCTTCCCCGGAACTGGGGGCGCGGATGGGTTGCCGGCCTGGCCACTAACCCCCGCCACCGTCGAGCATCGCCGAGACCGCAAGGAAGATCACGACGACGACCGCGAGCAAGGCGATCACGCCGAAGAGCCAGCGCGCGACCATTTTTTGTTTATACCCGCTGCCAGAGTCGAGAAACAGGCCGCAGGGGGTTCGGGTCGCGCCGCGAAGTTCTTGACCGGCCGGGCCGACGTATTGGCGTCCCCTTCTCCCTCCCCTGAACGGGGGCGTGATGGGTGTCGGCCTGGCCGCCGCTGGCACTCTTCATTCCGAGGCATCCAGGACCACGGGATCGCCCGAGTCAGCACCATAGGGCCGTGGGTCTCGAGATCGTCGTCACCGGCACCGCGCGCCGAGGCGGCAGAGGCAGTCGCAGAATTGCTCGTGGATGCGGCGCGCGCCGGCGCGGCCATCGTGCTCGCAGGCGGAACGACCCCACGCGCGGCCTACGCGCTCGCCGCCGCCGCCGAGCCCGACTGGAGCGGCGCCGAGGTCTGGCTCGGCGACGAACGCCTCGTGCCGCGTCGACGATCCGAGGTCGAACGCTCGGCTGGCGCGCGAGGCGCTGCTCGACCGGCTGGCGACTCCTCCGACCATGCACGCCGTACGGACAGAGCTGCCGCGGGAGGAAGCGGCCGCAGCCTACGACCGTGAGCTGCGCGGCGCGCGGCTCGACTTCGCCCTGCTCGGACTCGGTCCTGACGGGCACACGGCCTCGCTCTTCCCGGACGCGCCCGCGCTCGACGAGCGCCTACGCCTCGCGGTCGCGGCCGACCCGGGCTTCGAGCCGTGGGTGGACCGCGTGACGCTGACGCTTCCCGGCGCTGACCGCACCCGCGCACGTCGTCTTCATGGTCGTCGGGGCAACGGAAAGCCGAGGCCGCTCGCCGTGCGTTTGCCGAGCAGCCCTCGGCATCGGTGCCGGCCAGCCTCGTGCGGTCTGCGACCGGAAGGACGACGGCGATTCTCGACCGCGAGGCCGCTGCGCTCCTCGACTGACGCGCGTCAGTGATTCGAAGGCAGGTGCCAGCGGCGCGGCGCGATCAGGTCGAGCGCCTCGGCGGGTCCCCAGCCACCCGGCTCGTAGAGAACGACCGGCGGAGGGTTCTCGAGCACCGGCTCGGCGACCTCCCACAGGCGCTCGATGCCGTCGGCGCGCGTGAACAGCGTCTTGTCGCCGACGAGCGCATCGTGGATCAGGCGCTCGTACGCCTCGAGCAGGCCGTCGCCCTCGTCGTAGCGGAAGTCCATCCTCGCCTCGGTGAGGTCGAGCTCCCAGCCGGGATCCTTGACGAGGAACGACGCGCTGATCGCGCCGGGGTCGCCGAGATCGAAGGTGAAGTGATTCGCGTCCACGCTGTCCGTCGGGACGTCGGCGCGCTCGAAGAGCGAGAGCGCCGGCTTCTTGAAGACGATCGTGAGGACGCGCCGCGTCTCCGCCATGCGCTTCCCCGTGCGAAAGAAGAACGGAACCCCTGCCCAGCGCCAGTTGTCGAAGAACACGCACCCCGCGACGAACGTCTCCGTATCCGAGTCGGGCGCGACGCCTTCCAGATCGCGGTAGCCGACGTACTGGCCACGAACGATGCGATCGGGCTGAAGTGGCCGCATGGCGTCGAAGACCTTCACCTTCTCGTCCTCGAGCGACTTGGGCGCAAGAACCGTGGGAGGCTCCATCGCGACGAACCCGAGCACCTGGAAGATGTGCGTCACGGCTACGTCCCGCAACGCGCCCGTCTGCTCGTAGAAGGTGGCGCGCTTGTCGACGGAGAGCGTCTCGGGGAAGTCGAACTGCACGTGATCGACGAACTGCCGGTTCCAGACGGGCTCGAAAAGGCCGTTCGCGAATCGGAAGGCGAGGATGTTCTGCACCGCCTCCTTGCCGAGGAAGTGATCGATGCGAAAGACCTGCTCCTCGTCGAGCACCGAGTGGATTCGCTCGTTGAGCTCCCGCGAGCTCGCAAGATCGGTCCCGAACGGCTTCTCGACGATGACTCGTGCGTCCTCGGCGAGGCCGGCCTCGCCGAGAGCGAGGACGATGTCGTCGAAGATCGCAGGCGGAACCGCGCAGAAGACGAGCTTGGCCGTTGATCCGAGGTCCTCGGCGGCATCGGCCACCGCGCTCGCAACCGGCGCGGTCGATCCCGGCGCGAATCCTCCTCCGACGTAGGTCAGACGCTCGGCGAACTGCGTCCAGGCTTCGCCTTCGGGACGCAGGCGCCCGAACTCCTCGATCGCCTCGCGAGCGAGCGTCCTGAACTCCTCGTCCGACAGATCCCGCGTGGAGGACGCGATCAGGCGCCAGTCCTCCGGGAGGTAGCCCGCGACCGCGAGGTGGTAGAGGCCTGGCAGGAGCTTCCGTCTCGCGAGATCGCCGGCCGCCCCGAAGAGCAGGATCGTCGTCGGAGCCAGGCGTTTCGCAGGGGCATGTGCGAAGAGAGACGTTTCCGTCTCGGTCGTGCTCATCCGGTCTCTCGCGCTCGCTCGGTGTGGCCCCCGAACTGCATCCGCAGCGCGGACAGGAGCCTGTTCGCGAAGTCGTCCTCCCCCCGGGACGCGAAGCGCTCGTACAGCGCCGTCGAGAGCACTGGTGCCGGAACGCCTTCCTCGATCGCCGCGATCACCGTCCAGCGCCCCTCGCCGGAGTCCGAGACGCGGCCGCCGAACTCGGAGAGATCGTCCGACTCCGCGAGCGCGCGTGCGGTCAGGTCCAGGAGCCAGGACGCGACGACGGAGCCCCGGCGCCAGAGCTCGGCGATCTGGGCAAGGTCGAAGTCGTAGCGATAGTGCTCTGGATGCGCGAGCGGCGCGACCTCGGCGCTCGCCTCCCGCTCGGCCGCACCGGCGTTCGCATGCTCGAGCACGTTCAGCCCCTCGGCGTACGCGGCCATGAGCCCGTACTCGATGCCGTTGTGCACCATCTTCACGAAGTGCCCCGCGCCCGCCGGGCCGCAGTGGAGATAGCCGTGCTCGGCCTGCGTGGGCTCCCCCGCGCTTTCGACCGTTCGCGAAGCCGCGTCAACCCCGGGGGCAAGCGACCGAAAGACCGGTTCGAGCCGCGCGACCGGCTCGTCCTCGCCACCGATCATGAGGCAGTACCCGCGCTCGAGACCGAAGACGCCACCCGAGGTTCCGACGTCCACGAAGTGGACTCCTGCGCGCTCGAGCTGCTCGGCCCGAGCGATGTCGTCCCGGTAGTAGCTGTTGCCCCCGTCGACGACCAGGTCCCCCGGCTCCAGATGGGGCATGAGCTCGTCGAGGACCGAGCCGACCACGGCGGCCGGAACCATGACCCAGACAGCACGGGGCGGATCCAGCTTGGCAGCGAGATCGGCGTAGGAGCCGGCTCCCGTCGCGCCTTCCCCCTCGAGCTGCGCGACGGCCTCGGAGCTTCGTGCGTACACGACGCACTCGTGCCCATCCCGCATGAGCCGTCGCACCATGTTCCCGCCCATCCGGCCGACCCCGATCATCGCCAGCTGCACAGAAGAACCTTATGCGCAAGATCGAAATCCGCGGGCGCGGATCTCGTTCGCGCGAAACACCCCTGAAGCGCGTCCCCCTGGTAGCGCACGGAGCTCGTTCGTCGTATCGTCGAATCCATGTCTGCGCACGGGCGAGCCCGAGCGTGAGCGTCGTCGCCGAGCCGTCCACGAAGGGCCCGTTCGCCTCGGCCGCCTTCGCTCTGCGCGAGGTTCTCCGGAATCGCGGCATCCGGCGACTCGAGATCGCCTGGATGGCGGGAACGGCGGCCGACTGGGCCTTCCTCGTCGTTCTGCTCGTCGTGGCGTACGAGGCGGGTGGAGCCCTCGCCGCCGGAATTCTTGGCGCGGTCCGAGTCATTCCGGCGATCGTCGTGGCGCCGTTCGCCACGTCGCTCGTCGAGCGCTTTCGGGGTGACCGCGTTCTCACGGGAATCAACGTGATGCGGGCGGCAGGAGCAGTCGTCACCGCCCTCGTGGTGAGTGCGGACCTGCCTGTCGAGGTCACGTACGTGCTCGCGGCCGTGGTCGCCGGTGCAGGCTCGCTCGTACGGCCGATCCAGAACGCATTGCTACCGGCCTTGGCCAGAACGCCACGCGAGCTCGTGGCCGCCAACGTCGCCTCTAGCACCGGTGAGGGAATCGGAACCTTCGCCGGCCCGCTCCTCGCCGGGATACTCGTCGCCACCACGAGCTCGGTTACGGCCAGCCTGCTCGTGGCGGGTGTGTTCGCGGGGGCTGCCGCGGCCGCGACGGGCGTTCGTTTCGAGCAAGCGGCCGATGCCCGCGCAGGCGGCGGTGATCGGCCTGCGCGATTCCGGCTCCTCGAGGTCCCGGGCGTACTACAGCGGTATCCCGCAACGACGCTGGTGATAGGCGGCTTCGTCGCCCAGACCTTCGTGCGCGGGCTGTCCATCACCTTCATCGTGGTCGCATCGATCGAGCTGCTCGAGATGGGCGACAGCGGCGTCGGTCTCTTGAACGCCGCGTTCGGCCTCGGCGGACTCATCGGCGCGATCGCCGCACTCGGCCTTCGCGCCGGACCTCGGCTCGGGGTCGTGTTCGTTGTCGCACTCGCAGGTTGGGGACTTCCTCTGGCGCTGATCGGCGCCTGGCCTGTCGTTGCGGTCGCGCTGGCGGCGCTTTTCGTCGCCGGAATGTCGAACGCCGTGCTCGACGTGTCCGGATTCACGCTCGTCCAACGTGGTGTACGGAACGAGGACCGCGTGACGGTTTTCGGTCTGATGGAGGGACTGTTCGGCGTCGGGCTGCTCGCCGGAAGCCTGCTGGCACCCGCCCTTCTCTCCCTCGCGGGGACGAGAACCGCTTTCGCGGTGGCCGGGGGGGTGCTGCCGATCGTCGCGCTCGTCATCTCGCGACAGGTCACGAGCGGCGCACGTGCGGCAGCCACCACCGAAGGTCACGTTGCGCTCCTTCGGCGCAACCCGCTCTTTGCTCCCCTGCCGCTGACGGCGCTCGACCGGCTTGCCGAGAGCATGGTGCCGCTCTCGTTCGCCACCGGCGACGAGCTCATGCGGAAGGGCGAGCCCGGGGACCGCTACCTCCTGATCGTCGACGGCGAGGCCGACGTGACGGACGGACATAAGCACCTGCGGACCTGCGGTCCCGGCGACGGCGTGGGCGAGATCGCGCTCTTGCGACGGATCCCCCGGACGGCGAGCGTGGTGGCTCGCACGCCGGTGCGCGCGTACGGGATCGCCGGCGAGGACTTCCTGGCGGCAATCGCAGGTCCGACCGCGTCAGCCGTAGCGGAAGCCGTGGCCTCCGCCCGGCTCGAGCACTCGCACGTGCCCGAGCGGGGGGCTGTCGAGTAGACGCTAGAGGCCGAGCTCGGCGATCTGGCTCTCGATCAGCTCGCGATCCTCGGTGTCCTCGATGCGCGCGGCGCCTTCCCTCGCGAGCCCGGCCCACCGACGGGCTTCGTCGCGGTCCCCGGCGGCGAGATGCGCGTGGGCAAGCGCCTGCTGCGCACTCGGCAGGTCCCAGTCCTCGAGCCCCTCACCGCCTGCCTCGACGATCTCGAGGCAGCGGCGCGCGTGCCAGAGCGCGGGCTCCGGGTGGCCGAGGGTCGCGTAGACGCGGGCGCACTGCCACTCGCCGCGGGCGCCGTTGGCGGGAGCGCCGACCTGACCCCAGTGGTAACAGGACGCGTGGGCGACATGGATCATCTCGTCGATCTGCTCGAGCGTCCGCTCGGACAGCTCGAGGAGATCCCACGTGCGGTTGAAGAGAGAAACGGCGTATTCCCGCTGCTCGGCAGCCTCCATCAGACGGCGACCGAGGGGAGCCCGGCGAGGGCCATCGCCACCTCGTCCTCCGAGTACTCGTGGTCCTCGAGCTTCCCGGCGAAGTAGTCCGTATAGGCCTGCATGTCGAAGTGGCCGTGGCCGCAGAGGTTGAAGAGGATCGCCTCCGAGACTCCCTCCTCCCGGCAGCGAACCGCCTCGTCGATTGCGGCTTTCACCGCGTGGTTCGCCTCGGGTGCGGGGACGATCCCCTCCACGCGGGCGAACTCGACGCCGGCCCCGAACACCTCGGTCTGGGTGTAGGCACGGGCCTCGATCAGTCCCAGCTCCTTCACGTGGCTCACCATCGGTGCCATCCCGTGATAGCGCAGGCCACCCGAATGAAACGGCGGCGGCACGAACGCCGATCCGAGCGTATGCATCCGAACCAGCGGGGTCAGGTGGCCGGTGTCCCCGAAGTCGTAGGCGTAGAGCCCCTTCGTGAGGCTGGGACACGCCGCCGGCTCGACCGCGATCACGCGTAGCTCCTTGCCGTCGCGGAGCGCCTGGCCGATGAACGGGAAGGAGAGCCCCGAGAAGTTCGAGCCTCCGCCCGTGCAGCCGATCACGACGTCCGGGTAGTCGTCGGCGAGCTCGAGCTGGTCCTGCGTCTCCTCGCCAATGACGGTCTGGTGCATGAGGACGTGGTTCAGGACCGAGCCGAGCGAGTACTTCGTGTCCTCGCGCATGGCAGCCATCTCCACCGCCTCGGAGATCGCGATGCCGAGGCTGCCCGTCGAGTCGGGATGCTCGGCGAGGATGGTGCGGCCCGCGTTCGTCTCCTCCGAGGGGCTCGGAATGCAGCGGGCGCCGAACGTCTCCATCAGGGCGCGGCGGTACGGCTTCTGCTCGTACGACACGCGCACCATGTAGACCTCGACCTCGAGCCCGAAGATCCGGCCTGCGAACGCAAGCGAGGAACCCCACTGCCCCGCGCCCGTCTCCGTGGTCAGCCGGCTCACGCCTTCCTGCTTGTTGTAGTACGCCTGCGCAACGGCCGTGTTCGGCTTGTGCGAGCCGGTCGGGGAGACGCCCTCGTACTTGTAGTAGATGCGCGCGGGGGTATCGAGCGCCTGCTCCAGACGGCGCGCGCGGAAGAGCGGCGTCGGCCGCCATTGCCGGTAGACGTCCCGCACTTCCTCGGGGATCGCGATGTGCCGCTCGGTCGAGACCTCCTGGCCGATGATCGCCATCGGAAAGAGCGGAGCGAGGTCGTCTGGGCCGACAGGCTGCCCCGTGCCCGGGTGGAGCACCGGCGGCGGCGGCTCGGGGAGGTCGGCCGCGAGGTTGTACCAGGCCTCCGGCAACCTGCTCTCGTCGAGGACGTACTTGACGGTCTCGCTCATCGGGCTCTCCCCTCTCGGACAGGCGTTGTCGTCAGTCTCGCAGCACCCGGCGCGGAGGGGCAAGCGGTAGGCTCACGCGCCGATGGCGGTGCTCGCGACCCAGATCGACCGCGACGAGACGTTCGAGCGCCGCCGTGCACGGATGGAGGAGATCGTCTCCGAGCTGCGCGAGCGCACGGCGCTCATTGCGCGCGGCGGCGGCGAGAAGGCGGTCGAGCGACATCGCTCGCGCGGGAAGCTGACGGCCCGCGAGCGGATCGACCGGCTCGTCGACCCGAGCAGCGCGTTTCTCGAGCTGAACGCGCTCGCCGCCTGGGATCTCTACGGCGGCGAGGCGCCGTCGGCCGGGATCGTCACCGGCATCGGCGTCGTCGAGGGCCGCCAGTGCGTCGTCGTCGCGAACGACGCCACGGTCAAGGGCGGCTCCTACTTCCCCCTGACCGTGAAGAAGCATCTCCGTGCCCAGGAGGTGGCGAGGCAGAACCGCCTTCCGTGTATCTACCTCGTGGATTCGGGCGGCGCGTTTCTCCCCCTGCAGGCCGAGGTCTTCCCGGACCGCGATCACTTCGGCCGGATCTTCTTCAACCAGGCGCGTCTGTCGGCGCTCGGGATCCCGCAGATCGCAGCGGTCATGGGGTCGTGCACCGCAGGCGGCGCCTACGTCCCCGCCATGTCCGACGAGACGGTGATCGTGCGAGGCACCGGCACGATCTTCATCGGCGGTCCTCCGCTCGTGAAGGCTGCGACCGGGCAGGACGTGACGGCCGAGGAGCTCGGCGGCGCCGAGGTGCACACTCGGCGATCCGGCGTTGCCGACCACTACGCGACCTCTGACGAGCACGCGCTCGCGATCGTGCGGCAGATCGTGCGCCACCTCGATCCGCCCCCACCCTCGCCCTGGCGGCTCGCCGACCCCGAGCCGCCGGCGCTCGACCCGGGCGACCTCTACGGCCTGGTCCCGGAGGACTTCCGCCACGAGCTGGACGTGCGCGAGGCCATCGGGCGAATCGTCGACGGCTCCCGCCTGCACGAGTTCAAGGAGCTCTACGGGGAGACCCTCGTCTGCGGCTTCGCCCGGATCGAGGGCTACCCGGTGGCGATCCTCGCCAACAAGGGCGTCCTGTTCGCGGAGTCCTCGCAGAAGGGCGCGCATTTCATCGAGCTCGCCTGCAAGCGGAAGATCCCGCTCGTCTTCCTCCAGAACATCACCGGCTTCATGGTCGGCAAGGAGTACGAGGAAGCCGGGATCGCGCGCGACGGGGCGAAGCTCGTGATGGCGGTCGCGTGCGCGGAGGTGCCGAAGTTCACCGTCGTGGTCGGAGGATCGTTCGGCGCGGGCAACTACGCGATGTGCGGCCGCGCGTACGAGCCGCGCCAGCTGTGGATGTGGCCGAACGCACGGATCTCGGTGATGGGCGGCGAGCAGGCGGCGACCGTGCTCACGATGGTCGGAGACGCCGATCCCGACGAGATCAAGGCGACGTACGAGGCGGAGGGGAATCCCTACTACTCGACCGCCCGGCTCTGGGACGACGGGATCATCGACCCGCTGGACACGCGCCGGGTGCTCGCGCTCGGCCTCGCGGCAGCCGCGAACGCGCCGGTGCCGGAGACGACCTTCGGCATCTTCCGAATGTGATCGTCCGTGTCCTCATCTGGAATCTCTTCGACTCGAAGACGACGATCGACGAGCTGCGAGACGCTCTCGTGTCCCTCGAGCCGCCGAGCACGTGGATCTGGAACGAGGCCAACGAGCGGTTCGGGATTCTCGCCTTCGGCGACGAGCTTCCGGAGGCCGCAGGCTGGGCGCGCGACCTGATCGGCGAGGAGCCGGACGTCTACGAGGAGTTCGACGCGCTCGAGATCTAGGTCGCCGGCTATCCCCAGGTCGTGCGACCTTCGGGATCAGCCTCTGCGATCGCCGCGGCGGTACATGCTCTTGCATGGCTTGGGGTCAGCCGTTCGCAGGCGTCCGACCGGCCGGCGTTCGTCGCGTAGAGCAGCCCGAGCCCGAGGCCGATTCCGGCGGCGCACTCGCCGCGCTCCGCCGCCGGAGCAAGAGCGCAGAGCGCCGCGGCACGTTCCCCGCCCTGGTACCTCTCCATGATCGTGCGAGCAGCGCCGTACAGACACGGGCCTTCGGCGCCTACGGCCAGCCGGCAGAGGGACAGAATCTTCTCCGGAGCGTACGCAGCCTCGCGCACCGTATCGCGTCCGATAACCCCAGAAGCAGTAACGTCGTCCACCTGGCATCGAGCTCGGCACAGGTGTTCGCCGTCGCCTGGAAGTCGTCGTCGTTCAGCTCCAGGACTCGCGTCGTCGAACGGAGGTAGCAGGCACGGCGGTCACGCGGCTTCACCCGCTGCACGGGTACAGGGGTTCGTCGTCCTCGAGCCACGACGAGCGGTAGCCGTACCGGGTGTTGACGTTCTCCATGAAGACGCCGCCCCTGCACGACACCGCATCCCAGTTCGTCGTGAGGCCCGCGCACACGTCCAACGCGAGCGGCAGGTCGTACCCGGTCTGAATCATCAGGCCGTGCCCGAGACCGTGGTGGCATTGGCTGTCGAGGAAGCCGCGACGCCGAATGCCGTCTGCTCGACAGAGCGTCCTCGCGACCCCGGCGAGCCCAGACGCGGTCGAGACCCCGACGAAGGCCCGCTCCAGAATCCCGTGGTAGTACCCCGACGCGCAGCTCGCGGAGCCTTGGGAGAACGCCTTACCGACGCTCCCGTCGTACTTGGCGAAAGCCGCCGACCCGATCGAGTGGACGATGCGGTGGCAGTCCGTCTCGACGTCCGAGTCGGACACGATCCGGTCGTCGAACAACCTCAGGGCAGGCTTCGGCCCCTGCTGGAACGAGATGTTGCCGAACGCCTGCTCGAGGCACGTGTACTCCCCGTCGCCGCAGCTCTCGAGCGTCGTATCGTCAGGCTCGAAGCTCCCCGCGATCGGGTGAAATGCACCGCCGACCGCGCCTTGCGCGACAGGAGTGCCGCTCCCGGACCCACCGGCCAGGCTGACGTACGCAACCGCCGTTGCGAGCGCCAGCGCCACGAGAAGCACGATCGGCAGCGCGCGGCTGAAAGCCCGCTTCTCGGAGCCGTCGCTCACCCGCTCACGGTAGCCGCGGCGGGTGACGGAGGAACCACCCCATCGGGTAGCGGGCGCCGGGTGTTCGGGCTGTCGGTCGGCCCCCGTCAGGCGGGCGGCAGCCCTGCGCGCCAAGCGTCCAGATCCTCGCGCTCGGCGACCGTGAGGCCGCGGAGCGGCGCGCGAACATCCTCGCGGACCGGCACACCACGCAGGCCCAGCAGCCGCTTGAGAGCGGCCTGACGCGGAAACCGCTCGACGAAGGAGCGCAGCTCGGCGAGATGCGCCGCTCCGGCTGGGGTCGGCTGCCGCACGACGCTTGCCACCTCTTCCGGGAACGCGGACGCAAGCGCCGAAACCGCGCCCACCGCGCCGCCCTCGAGGCCCTGCTGGATCAGCGCCTCGGGACCGACGAAGACATCGAGCCCGGGAAGCAAGTAGCGCTCGAACGCAGCCCATGGCGTGTCGGAGACCTTGAGGCCGGCGAGGTTCGGAGCGTCTTCCCGGAGTCGCTGGAGCACAGCGGGAGCGACGGCGTAGCCGCTCGTCGAGGCGAACTCGTAGACGTAGAACGGAAGCGGAGCGCACGCAACCGCCGCCGCGAAGAAGTGGGCGTACTGGGCTTGCTCGTCGAGGGGGAAGTACGGGGGGCCGATGACGACGACCGCGTCCGCGCCCACCTCGGCGGCGTGGGCGGCGAGCGTCATCGTGTCGGCGGTCGTCTGCGCGCCGCACTGCACCGCGACCTGGAGCCGGCGGTCGGACGCTTGCAGGAAGAGATCGGCCGCCCGTCGGCGCTCCACCGGCGACAGGAGAATCCCCTCTCCGGAGGTGCCGAGCGCCATGATCCCGTCGAGGCCGGAGGCGACGAAGAAGTCGACGAGAGGCCCGAACGCATCGTCGTCCAGCTCGGCGCCCCCGCCGCGAAGAGGAGTGACGGACGCGGCGAGGGCCCCTCGAAGCATGCTCGGACTCTAAGCTGCCGGTTCGTGAGCGCGCTGCGAGTGGAGCGGGACGGAGAGGTTCTCCACGTGACGCTTGCGCGCCCCGAGCGGCGCAACGCGTTCGACGCCGCGCTCATCGCAGAGCTCACGGACGCGTTCGCGGACGTCGGCGACGCGCGCGCGGTCATCCTCGCGGGCGAGGGGCCGTCGTTCTGCGCCGGCGCCGACGTGGAATGGCAGCGGGCGTCGATCGACCTCGACTACGAGGCGAACGTCGAGGACGCGATGCGCCTGTACCGCATGCTGGAGGCAATCGACTCGCTGCCCCGCCCCCGTCGTCTGCGCCGTCCAGGGGTACGCGCTAGGCGGCGGATCGGGCCTGGTCGCGTGCGCCGACATCGTGGTCGCCCAGACCGAGGCGGTCTTCGGGTTCAGCGAGGTCCGGCTCGGGATCATCCCCGCGGTCATCTCGCCGTTCGTCCTTGCGAAGATCGGATCCGCGGCGAGGCGCTATTTCCTGACGGGCGAGCGCTTCGGCGCGGACATCGCGCTTCGGATCGGGCTCGTCCAGGAAGTGGCCGAGAAGACTGACGACGCGGTCTCCGCGATCGTCGACGCACTGCTTGCGGGAGGCCCCGAGGCGGTGCGCGAGGCGAAGAGACTGGTTCGAGAGCGACCCGCCGGAGCCGAGACCGCCGTGATCGCAGCCGCCAGGCGCACGAGTGCGGAAGGGCAGGACGGCTTGAAGGCGTTCTTGGACAAACGCCCCGCCCCGTGGCGCGCAGCGCTAGCTCCTACCCGTCCCAGCTGAAGACGACGGACGGCGCAGAGCGCTCGACCGGGCCGTGGTATACGGCCTCGACGTTGTTGCCGTCGGGGTCGAAGACGTACGCCGCGTAGTACCCCGGGTGATAGGACCGCTCGCCCGGCGCGCCGTTGTCGCGGCCTCCGGCAGCGATCGCGGCCTCGTGGAAGCGGTCGACCGTCCTGCGATCGGGAGCCTGGAACGCGAAGTGGAGATCGGCCGTAGGCGATCCGTCGGCGCTGACGAAGAGCTCGTCGGCGGAGAACCAGCCGTCGCCCTCCCCGAGGATGCCGAGCCCGAGCGGCTCGAGCGCACCCGCGTAGAAGCGCTTGCTCGCTTCGAGATCCCGCACCCGCAGATGGATGTGGTCGAAGAGCCTGCCTGCATGCGCCTCGGGCACGAGAGCGAGTGTAAGGAACCTAAGCTCCACACCGTGGCCATCGAGAAGCTGCTCGTCGCCAACCGGGGTGAGATCGCCGAGCGCGTGTTCCGCACCTGCCGGGAGCTCGGGATCGCGACGGTCGCCGTCGTCGCGCCGGACGACGCAGGCGCGCTCCACACGCGCACGGCGGACGAGGTCGTCGAGATCGCGAGCTACCTCCACTCCGAGGAGCACATCCGCGCGGCACAGCAGACCGCCGCGGACGCGATCCACCCCGGCTACGGATTCCTGGCCGAGAACGGCCCCTTCGCCGAAGCGGTCGGCGCCGCCGGTCTGATCTGGATCGGGCCGCCGCCCGAGGCGCTCCGGCTAGGAGGCGACAAGCTGGCCGCGAAGCAGGTTGCGCGTGATGCAGGAGTACCCGTCCTCCCCGACGGAAGGCCGGACGAGATCGGCTTCCCGCTCGTCGTTAAGGCCGCCGCCGGCGGTGGGGGACGCGGGATGCGCGTCGTCCGGAGCGCTGCGGAGCTCGACGAGGCAGTCGCCGCGGCGGAGCGCGAGGCGACGGGGGCCTTCGGTGACGGGACGCTCTACTTCGAGCGCTACCTCGAACGCCCAAGGCACATCGAGGTGCAGCTCATGGCGGATGCCCACGGAACCGTGAGCGCGATCGGCGAGCGCGACTGCTCGATCCAGCGCCGACATCAGAAGGTGCTGGAAGAGGCGCCGGCCCCCGGTCTCGATCGGCGGCTACGCGCAGAGATGCACGAGGCGGCGACGGCATTCGGGCACGCCATCGGCTATCGGAGCGCCGGCACGGTCGAGTTCGTCGTCGACGGCGACGAGTTCTTCTTCCTCGAGCTCAACGGTCGCATCCAGGTTGAGCATCCGGTGACCGAGGCGGTTACGGGCCTCGATCTCGTCGAGCGCCAGATCGCGATCGCCGAGGGAAGAGAGCTCGGCGCGTGGAGCCACAACGCGGCAGCCCACGCGGTCGAGGTGCGCCTGTACGCCGAGGATCCGAGAACCTTTCTTCCCCAGGCGGGGCTCGTCGAGCAGCTCCGCCTTCCTTCGACGGTGCGGGTCGACGCGGGTGTCCAGCAGGGAGACGAGATCGGGCTCGCCTACGACCCGCTGATCGCGAAGCTCATCGCGAGCGGCCCCGACCGCGACGAGACTCTCGACCGGCTCGCGGCTGCTCTCGAGGCGACGGAGGTCTCGGGGGTCACGACGAACTTGCCGTTTCTCCGCTGGCTCGTCTCGCATCCGGCCGTTCGTGCGGGTCGGGCGACGACCGCATTCCTGAGAGAGAACACGCCGCTCTCCGCACCGCCGCTCCTCGACACACCGGAGCCTTGGCGCGGGCCATGGCGTCTGAATCTCGCTGCGCCGCCACCGGCGTCGCCTCCCGACATCGACGAGGCGAGAGAGCTCCACGGCCCCGCCCACGCGGGAAGCACTGTGACCGCCCCGATGCCGGGGACGATCATCCGAGTCGAGGTCGCTCCCGGAGACACGGTTTCGGCGCGGCGCCCGCTGGTCGTGATGGAGGCGATGAAGATGGAGATCCCGGTGCCCTCGCCGTTCGAGGGGACCGTGACCGCCGTACACGTCGCGGCCGGCGATCGCGTCGCCGGGGGCGCGGCGCTGGTGGAGCTCGAATCCTGAGCTAGCTGTTCGGCCGACTACAGCTAGCGCGCCGGGGGCGTGAGCCTTTGCGACGTCGCCGATGATCCCGGCGAGCTCCCGGGGGCGCGACCACATCGGCCAGTGGCTCGTCGGCAGGTCGATCCAGGTCACGTCGCGCAGCTCGGCGAGACCGCCGAGCCAAGCCGGGTTGTGCTCCTCGGCGTAGGCCTTCACCTGCTCGGACGGGAACCCCGTGCAGATGATGGTGCTCGGGATGTCGCGACGCGCGTCGTTCGTCAGCTCCGCTCCCTCGCGCAGGACGCCGCCCGGTTGCGGAACCGCTCGCCGCCGAAAGGTCTCGAGCTGCTCCTCGCTGAGCCCGTCGAGGTTCTCCTCGTCCGCGAGCTTCTCCTGGGAGGGCAGGGGCATCTCGACGCCATCGAAGTCGGGGTCCATTGCGCCGATCCCCGGGGCGGAGTCGACATACACCATGGCCGCGATCCGGTCGGGGAGCCGGTCGCTCGCGGCATAGCCGGCGAACCCGGTGCCGCTGTGCACGGCGAGCACGACGGGAGCCCCCGCCGCCTTGACCGCCTCGCAGATCGCGTCGACGTGGTCCGACATGGTGATCGCGGATCGGTCGGCGTCGGCCGACTCGAGGCCGGGCAGCGTCACCGCGGTGACGTCGTGGCCGTCGGCACGCAACGCGGCGGCGACCTCGTCCCACGCCCACGCGCCGAGCCAGAACCCGGGAACCAGGATGATCGGTGCGGTAGTCATTCCTCGACCCTAGCCGCTAGTCGCCGGGCGTGGATACCGGCACAGGCGGCGGGGCCGCAAGGCTCACCCGGTAGCGCCAGAAGATCAGCCCGGCCGCGACGGCCGCTCCCGCAAGCCCCCAGAGGATCGAGCTCGCGTCGCCGAAGTCCGGCTTGACCGCCATGTCGTAGAGCAGGAGAAACAGCAGAACGAGGTCGAGCCGAGCAAGCATGACCAGCCGCAGCATCCGAGGTCCACCCTCCGGAGACCCAGCCTCCGTGAGCTTTCCGATGCGACCGGACTCGGGGCCGAGGAAGAGAGCCCCCGCGAAGAAGGTCGTCGCGTAGAGCGCGAGCCCGATGACGATCCAGTCGTCGCCGAACCCGTAGAAGTCCGACTCGACGACGAGCAGAACCCCGGACACGAACGCCAGCAGCGAGCCGGGAATGAATACTCGCTGGGCGATCCACTCGATGTCCTCGCCGAGCGTCCCCATCCTCCGAGGGTCACCTGACATCGAGGCGCGAATGGCGAAGAACTGGACCATCAACCCGCCTCCGACCCAGATCACGGCCATGGCGATGTGGATGAACAGCAGGAGCTCGAACCACGACATGGAGATCTCCCCTGTTCAGGTCCCGAGCTTGACGGTCATCATGAAGACGATCGCGAGCAGCACGGCCAAGCAGGACGCGCGAGAGCCAGACGAGGTTTCGGATGCGAAGACCGAGCGCGGGCTCGGGCCCTCCGCCTCGAGCCGAGCGCCGGCGGCTCCGAGCGCCTTCCCGAGGAAGCCGAAGGCGACGAGCGAGACCGCGATCCCGGCGACGAGCCCGAAGACGATGAACGGCTCACCCCAGTCCCAGTCGCCGTTCACCGTCAGTCCGACACCCGAGACGAAGACGAGAAGCGCAGCGGGCAGGAAGACGTTCATGATCGTCCACGAGACGTTCCGCGCGAATAACACCGTCTTGGCCGGATCGGCCGCGCGCTTCGTGCGCACGCCGAAGACCTGGATCGTCGCCGCGCCCCCGATCCAGACGATCGCGGCGGTGACGTGGAGGAAGAGCCAGAGCTCGTACCAGCTCATGGTTCGGCTAGATGTTGCGGACCCGGTCGAGCAGGCGGCCGACGACGAGGTTCACGAGCCAGACCACGATCGTGGCGCCGACATAGGTCCAGAACCCGTCGATGGAGAATCGCGGGGCGATCCACTCGGCGAGCGCGAGCATCAGCACGTTGAGCGCGAAGTACGCGAGCCCCAGGGTGATGATGATCAGCGGAAGCGTGAGGACGGCGAGGATCGGCTTGATGATCGCGTTCCCGACCATCAGCACGAGTGCGCCGATCAGTATCGGCCCCCAGCGGTCGATCCTCACGCCGTCGAACATCCAGTCGACGACGATCAGCGCCAGCACGTTGACGCCCCAGAGGACGAGCAGACGGACGAGCCAGGTCATCGGTGCGAGCCTAACGTGTTGCGGCGCGGGAGGCTAGAAGAGCTTCTGGAGCTTCATGGCCGCGCCCATGTCGCCCTTGATCTTGAGCTTCCCGGTCATGTACGCGGTGGTCGGGTTCTGCTCCCCGGCCACGATCTTCTCGAAGTTCTCCTCGCTCGCCGAGATCGTGACGTCGCCGTCGCCCGCGCCCTCGGTCACCGTCAGCGCGCCGTCGGCGATCGCGACCGTCCACGTGCCGGCGGGATCGATCTCGAAGATGTAGGTGTTGGTCATCCCCGCGATCCGGTCGGCGCTGACGCGCTGCGACAGGCCTTCGAAGAACTCCTGCACGCTGGCCATGGTCTCGATTCCTCTCCTCGTCGTCGGTCGGGCGAGCCTAGCGCGCGGCTACGATCCGCGCGGCGTGGACTTCGACCTCTCTCCCGAGCAGGAGCTGATTCGCGACACGGTCCGCGCGTTTGCACAGGACCGCGTCGCACCCGTTGCGGCCGAGCTCGACCTCGAGGGGCGGTTTCCATACGAGCTCGTCGCCGAGCTCGGCGAGCTCGGCTTGATGGGCCTCCCGATCCCGGAGGAGCACGGCGGCGCTGGAGGCGACACCGTCTCGTACGCGATCGCGATCGAGGAGCTGACGCGGATCGACTCCTCCGTCGCGATCACCGTCGCCGCGCACACCTCGCTCGGGACGACGCCGATCCTCCTCTTCGGGAGCGACGAGCAGAAGAAGCAATGGCTTCCCGACCTCGCCGCCGGGCCGGAAGCTGGCCGCCTTCGGACTCACCGAGGCCGGGGCCGGCTCGGACGCGGGGGCGACGCGGACGACGGCGGAGCTTCGCGACGGCTCGTGGGTCGTCAACGGCTCGAAGCTCTTCATCACGAACGCGGGCACCGACATCACCTGGGGCGTGACGATCACGGCCCGCACCGGCAAGGACGAGATCTCGAACATCGTCGTCGAGAACGGGACGGCCGGATACACGATCTCCGCGCCGATGAAGAAGCTCGGCTGGCGTGCCTCGGACACTCGCGAGCTTTCCTTCGAAGACGCGCAGGTCCCCGAGGGCCACCTCCTCGGCGAGCGCGGCCAGGGCTTCCACCAGTTCCTGGAGATCCTCGACGGCGGTCGTATCTCGGTCGCGGCGATGGGCGTCGGACTCGCCCAGGGCGCGTACGACCTGGCGTACGCGTACGCGAAGGAGCGGGAGCAGTTCGGCAAGCCGATCGCGAAGTTCCAGGCGATCCAGTTCAAGCTGGCGGACATGGCGACCGAGATCGAGGCGGGGCGCGCGATGGTCTACAAGGCCGCGTGGCTGAAGGACCAGGGACGGCCGTTCGCGCGCGAGTCGGCGATGGCGAAGCTCTACACCGGCGAGCTCTCGAGCCGGGTCGCGGGCGCCGCACTGCAGATCCACGGCGGCTACGGCTACATGGAGGAGTCCGCGATCTCTCGCCTCTACCGCGACCAGAAGATCCTCGAGATCGGCGAGGGCACGAACGAGGTGCAGCGCATGGTCATCGCGCGCCTGCTCGGCCTGTAGCGCTTCAAGAGAGATAGCGGCAAGCGCTGCTAGCGTCAGCGCTCGTGATCTTCACGCAGTTCGTCGACGACGACCTCGGCTGCGCTTCCTATCTGGTGGGGGACGAGAAGGCGGGAATCGCTGCCGTCGTCGACCCTGCGTTCGCGATCGAGCAATACCTCGCGGAAGCCGAGAAGCGCGGCGTACGGATCGTGCGTGTGGTCGAGACGCACACGCACGCGGATCACGTGTCCGGGCACGGCCGGCTCGCCCTCGAGCACGACGTTCCGGTGAGCATCCACCCCGCCGCCGAGGCGGAGTATCCCCATGACGCGATGGAGGACTCGGACGAGATCGCGCTCGGCGACGTCGTCCTCCGTTGCGTGCACACGCCGGGGCACCGCCCCGAGCACTGCTGCATCGCCGTGATCGACGGATCGCGGGCGCCTGAACCCTGGCTCGTCCTCACCGGCGACTCGCTCTTCGTCGGCGATGCCGCGCGGCCGGATCTCGCCGTGGACGGTCGGGAGGGCGCCGAGGGGCTCTTCCACTCGCTCCGGCGGCTCGTCGAGCTCGGCGACGGGGTCGAGGTCTATCCGGGACACGTCGCGGGCTCGCTCTGCGGCAAGGCAATGAGCTCGAAGGCGTCCACGACGATCGGCTTCGAGCGGCGCTTCAACCCGGCCCTCGCCACCGACGACGTCGCCGCGTTCATCGCGGAGTCCGCCGCGATCTCGGCGCCGAGGCCCCCCAACATGGAGCGGATCGTCGAGCTCAACCGGGGGCCTTTCGTCGGCGCGCGCGCCGAGCCGACGGAGCTCGCGAATCCTCCCGAGGGCGCGCAGGTCCTCGACGTGCGGCCGGTGGAGGCATTCGCGGAGGGACACGTTGCGGGCGCCATCAACGTCCCAGTCACGGCAACGAAGTTCGCCACGAAGGCGGGGTTCGTGCTCGACCACGACCGCCCCCTCGTGATCGAGGCTGCCGACTCGGGTGAGGCGGAGCGAGCGGTGCGTGGCCTCTACTCGATCGGGATCTTCGACATCGCCGGCTACGTGCTCGGCGGCGGCCCCGAGCGCCTCGCGCTCGTGACGATCGAGGAGCTCGACGGGCTGCTCGAGGACGGCGCCGAGCTGATCGACGTCCGGGAGAAGGACGAGCGCGACGGGGGCTACATTCCCGGAAGCCGCAACATCCCGTATCGCCTGCTCGCGCTCAGCGAGAACGACCTGCCGCACGATCGCCCGATCGTGACGATCTGCGAGAGCGGCCCGCGTGCCGCCGTCGCCGCGAGCGTGCTCGCTGCCCGCGGGGCTCGACGCGCGGCCGGTCGTGGACGGGGGCATCGACGACTGGCGGAGATCCGGCCGGCCTCTCGTCGAGTTCCGCCGCTGCGGCTCCTGAGTCAGCTCGCGGCCGCGAGCATCGCCTCGCCCTGCCTCACGGCCGACGACGCGCCGACGCCTCTGTAGAAAGCGAGCGCGGATGCAAGCTGCTCCGCCGCCTCGGCTCGCTTCCCCTCGGCCGACAGCCGCTGCGCCGCGCGCAGACGCACGTGCGCTTCGAATGTGACGGAGCCGATCTGCGCGAGCAAGTCCGCCGCAGCCGCGAGCTCTCCGCGGCCGATGGCGTGGGCGGCGTCGAGCCAGGGAGTCTGAGGGCCGAGCCCGTGCTCGCCGTCGAGGAGCTCGGACTCGCGTCCCACTTCCAGGAGCGCGAACGCGAGCTCGACCACCCAAGACCCGGCCGGCCCCGCAGCGGGGCCGAGATCGCGAAGCGCGCTCGCAAGCTCGTCGAGCGCAGCCCCGGCCGAAATGGTGTCCTTTCGTGGTCGCGGCGTAGAGAGCTTGTGCGGTCAGACCGGGGATGAGTGCCTGGGGATCCCGAATCGCCCGAGCCTCCTGCACGGCGAGTGCGACGTCCGCGTCCGCACCGGGCACGTCGCCTCGGGCAAGCCGAATGTGGGCGCGAACCATTCGACAGAGCTGCTGCATGTAGTGGGGGTCCGGGTCGGCGATCTCGCCTTCGGCGAGAGCCAGTGCCTCGTCCCAGAGTCCGAGGTGAAACGTCGACTCCGCCAGATTTCCTCTGAGCCAGCGCTGAGACAGGCCGGTACCGGTGCGCTCCGCGAATCCGAGCCCCTCGCGCAGGGTAGCCGCGGCCTTCGCGACATCGCCTTCGAACCCCTGCAGCTCCGAGGCGAGATTGATGTAGCCTCGCGCGGCTCGCCACGACTTGATCTCGAGCGCGATGCTCCAAGCTGCGCCGGATGTCGGCGATTCCGTCCGCGTCGCCACGCGCCCTGCGCACGATCCCTCTGGTATTGAGCACATCGGCCAGCAGCTCGTCGTCCTCGAGCTCCTCCGCCATCGCGATCGCCTGCTCGGCGAGCTCGAGGCTCTCGGAATGACTTCCAGCCAGACCGAGAAAGCGTGCAACCTGGCTGACGACATACAGCTTTTGGCGCGAGGGAGCGAGCTCCGCGACCGTCGCGGCGGCGCGCTCGAAGTATGGAAATGCTTCGCCCTGGTCACCACGCTGCCAGAAGATCTCCCCGTGCGCGACCTCGGCCTCCGCCGCCGCCGCGGGATCGACTCTCGGCCAGGTCACGAGCGGCTCGCCCGAGCTCTTCCTCGCCTCTTCCGCGCATGGTGAGAAGAGCGCGACCGAGCCGCAGAAGCAAATACGGGTCGTCACCGGTACTCGGGTCGAGCGAACGAGCCTGCTCGTAGAGCGCGAGCGCCGATCGGGGAGCGCCGAGCGTCCACGCGCGGTCGCCTGCGTCCCGCGTCGCCTGCGCAGCCTTCGGGAGGAGAGCCGAGACGTCGAGCCCGGCCGCACGGCCGTACTCGACCGCCTGGACGAGATGGTGCGCGAGCATCTCCGCCCGGTCCTCGGCGCGATCGGACGGCAGCGACTCGATCCACTCGGCGACGCGCGCGTGTGACTCGCCGCGAGCGGCCCGCGGCATCTGCCCGTACGCGCCGTCTCGAACCAGAGCGTGGACGAAGACGTACTGCTTCGAATCTGCGACTGCGGATCTGCGCTCACGGCGCACGAACTCCTTCCGCTCGAGCGCATGCAACCGCTCGTCGACGTCCCACTCTTCGAGCCCGAGCAACGCCGCCAGGCCGTCGGTCCAGAACACCTTGCCGAGAACGGATGCCTGCTGGAGAAGCTCCTTCTCCGCCGAAGCGAGCGCGTCGATGCGGGCGGCGACGACCCCTTGCAGAGTGTCCGGTACCTCCTCGAGCGTCGGTGCAGCTTCCGACATGCGCGCGTACTCCTCGGCATAGAGCGGGTTCCCACCCGCGCGTTGCAGCAGTACCGCCTGCTGGTCCGCGGGGAGCACAGGCCGGTCGAGCAACGTCGCGATGAGCCGCGCCGTTTCCTCGTCGGAGAGCGGGGCCAACGAGATCGAGTGTGCATTCCGCTTCCCTCCACCCCAGCCCGGGCGTCGCTCGAGCAGCTCGGGCCGGGCGCTGCAGATCACGAGCAGCGGCACGCCTGCTGCACGCTCCACGAGGCCGTCGACGAAGTCGAGCAGGCCGTCCTCGGCCCAGTGCAGATCCTCGAACACGACCACGGTCGGGCTCCGCTCGCCCAGCGCCTCGAAGAAACGTCGCCACGCGGCGAACCCCTCTGCCTGCTGGCCTTCGCCTCCGTCGTCATCGCCGCCGAGGCCGATCAGCGGGCGGAGGTGCCGCTCCACCCAGCGCCGCTTCCGCCTCGGGGACGAGATCCTCTACCGCCGTGGCGAGCTTTGTCGCCGCGTCGGCCGCGGTGTCCGACTCGAGGATTCCGACCTGCGCCTTCACGATCTCCCCGAGGGCCCAGAACGCGACACCTTCGCCGTAGGCGAGGGATCGGCCCTGCCGCCAGAGGATGATCTCGTCGTCCTCGTCGGCGATTCGCGCGAGCTCCGAGACCAACCGGCTCTTGCCGATTCCGGGGACGCCGACCAGCGTCACGAGTTGCGGCTCGCTCGCCGCACGTGTGCGTGCCAGCGCATCGACGAGCATGTCGAGCTCGCGCTCGCGGCCGACGAGCGCCGCGCGACCCGTCTGGAAGACGTCGACTCCGAAGCGCGATCGCGGCGCGACCGCAGCCCACACCGGGATCGGCTCGGCTTTCCCCTTTGCGGTCACGGGGTCCGCTTCGCTGTACTCGATCGCCCGAGAGGTCGAGCGATACGTCGCCTCGCTGACGAGGACACCTCCAGGGGCGGCGGCGGATTGCAAGCGCGCCGCGGTGTTCATCACGTCACCCGCGACCATCGCCTCGCCGAGCTCCGGACGGGCATCGACGCTGACGAGCGCCTCCCCGGTGTTCACCCCGATGCGGACCTCGAGCCCGAGCGCCTCGTCCGACTCGTTCCGCTCGGCGATCGCCTCCTGGATCGCGAGCGCCGCGCGGACGGCACGCTCTGGATCGTCCTCGTGCGCGACCGGCGCGCCGAAGACCCCGACCACGGCGTCGCCGATGAACTTCTCGACGGTTCCTCCGCGACGCTCGAGCTCGACCCGCAGCCGGTCGTGGTAGGGCGCGAGGATGGCTCGCACGTCCTCGGGATCCAGCCGCTCCGCCCGTGCGGTCGATCCCACGAGGTCGGCGAAGACGACTGTGACCACCTTCCGCTCTTCGCGAGCGGGCGCGACTGCCACGGCCACGAGCGAAGCCCCGCACTCGGAGCAGAACTTGGCCGTGCCCGCGTTCTCGAACCCGCACGAGGGGCAGCTCGACATCGGCGCGAGTTTACGCCCGCGTCACCCGGCCGATCGCCGCCCGGCGCGCTCAGTGGTTGCGAAGAGCGTCGATGAGCTCGTCCTTCGTCTTCTCGGACGTACCCTCTATGCCGACCTCCCGTGCCCGCTCGAGCAGCTCCTCCTTCGTGCGGTCTTCGTAGTTCTCCGCCTCGCCGCCCCGCTCGCCAACCTCCGAGCGGCTCGATGCGGCCGACTCGTTCGAGATACGCGCGGCCTTCTCCTTGCTCATGCCTTTCTCGCGCAGGGCTTCGTACTGCTCGGAGTCCTTGATCGACGGTCCGTGGTCGTGCTCGGGCATCGTGAGCTCCTTCCGAGATTGACGGGAGCCGCGTGCCCGGTCTCGCCGCTTACGAAACAGGCCGGCGACTACGTTGTCTCAGGGGGCCCGAGCCGCTCGACCGCGTAACCGGCGTTCGCGAGCGAGGTCAAGATCGCGCCGCAGTGCTCCTCGTCGCGCGTGGAGATGACGAGCTCGACCTCGGTCTGCAGCGCCGTTCTCGTCGTGCCCTCCCGATGATGGTCGACCGTGACGAGGTTCCCGCGCTCCTGCGCGACGAGGTCGAGGACGTTCCGCAGCTCACCCGGCCGGTCGGGAATCAGCGTGCGGATGGCGAGGTAGCGGCTCGAGCGCGTCAGGCCGAGACGCATGACCGAGATGAGCGTCGTGGCATCGATGTTGCCGCCGGACAGGACGATCGCGACCGGGTCCTCTCCCCCGGCCCGTCCGGCGAGGAGCGCCGCCAGGCCAACCGCGCCCGCGCCCTCCACCAGCAGCTTCTTGCGCTCGAGGCACAGGACGAGCGCGTCCGAGATCTCCTCGTCGGAAACCTCCACGACATCGTCGAGCGTGCGATCGAGGATCGCGCCCGCGAGGTCGCCGCGGCTCTTCACCGCGATGCCGTCGGCGATCGTGAGGCCCGGCCGGCAGATGACGCCGACGATCCGCTGATCCGGCCTCCGCTCGCGGAGGGCGATCGAGATGCCGGAGGCGAGGCCGCCGCCGCCCACCGGGATGAGAACCGTGGCTGCCTCGGGGGCTTGCTCGACGAGCTCGAGCCCGATCGTCCCCTGGCCCGCGATCACGCGTGCGTCCTCGAACGCGTGGACGAGCGTCGCTCCTGTGCGCTCGACGTGCTCGTGCGCGGCCGCAACCGCCTCCTCGAAGCCACCGCTCGCGGGCTCGACGACACCCCCGTACGCGCGCGTCGCCTCCACCTTGGCCATCGGCGCGTCCTCGGGCATGAAGATCGTGGCTGAGGTTCCCGCCTCGCGCGCCGCCCACGCGACCGCCTGGCCGTGGTTGCCGGCGCTCGCGGCGACGACGCCTGCGTTCCGCTCCTCCGGCGGAGAGCGTCGCGATCGTGTTGTAGGCGCCACGGATCTTGAACGAGCCCGTGCGCTGGAGGTTCTCGGCCTTGAGGAGCACCGTTCGCCCCGAGAGCCGAGAGAACGTCTCCGTGGAATACAGCGGCGTCTCCCGCGCGACGCCGGCAAGGCGTTCCCGTGCGGCCTCGATGTCCGCGATCGTCGGCGCGTCGTTCACGGGGTCAGACCTCACGCGCTTGCTCTCTTCCGTCGACTTCGAACACCTTCTCCATGATCTCGCGCACGGCGCTCAGCGGGTCGAGCTCCCGGCGCTCCACGGCGTCGAGCAGGCGCGCGAGCTCGGGGTCGCCGCGAACGGCCGCGTCGAGGTGAGAACGGGCACGGCTGGACGCGATCGCGAAGACCTCGCCCGCGAGATTCCTCCGCCGCCTTTCCTCGAGTCGGCCGTCGCTTTCGAGAGCGGCCCGATGCTCCTCGAGCTTCTCCCAGAGCTCGGCCACGTTCTCGCCGCGAACCGCGTCGGTCAGCACGATCGGCGGCCGCCGGTCCGGCTCCGCGAGCCTTACGATCGAGCGCACCTCGTTGAGCATCGTCTTCGCGGCCGGGTGATCCATCTTGTTGATCGCGATCACGTCCGGGATCTCCATGATCCCGGCCTTGAGCGCCTGGATCGGAGTCGCCCGAGCCGGGCATGAGCACGAGCAAGACGGTATCCGCGATTCCCGTGACCTCGACGTCGCTCTGGCCGGCGCCCACGGTCTCGACGAACACGATGTCCTTTCCGGAGGCGTCGAGCAGGAGAACCGCCTGCAAGGTGCTCTCCGCAACGCCTCCGAGGTGGCCGCGCGAGCTCATCGAGCGGATGTAGACCCCGGGATCGTTGAAGTGGTCCGCGAGACGTATCCGGTCACCGAGGAGCGCGCCCTTGGAGAAGGGGCTCGAAGGATCGACCGAGACGACGCCGATCGTACGGCCGAGGGCACGGAGATGAGTGACGAGCGCTCCGACGAGCGACGACTTGCCCACCCCCGGCGGCCCGGTGACGCCGACGATCGCCGCGCGCCCTGTCTCGGAGTAGAGCTCGCGGACGAGCGGGTACGCGAGCGGATCGCCGTTCTCCACGAGCGAGATCGCGCGCGCGAGCGCCCGCCGGTCACCGGCTCGCACGCCGGCGGTCAGCTCCTCGAGCGGCCACTCCCTCCGCGCCACGATCCGCCACTCTACGCAGGGACCGGGATTCGAGGCGCGCGCCGGCACGCCGTCCTTCAGGGTGTCGTCTTGGTCCGCTCGAGCGTCGCGTCGACGCTCGATCCGCTCGAGGAGGTTCGCGATCCGCTCGAGCCCGCTCGTCGCGGCTTGCGCGGGCTCCGGCTCCGGGAGTGGCCGCTTCGCCGGCTCGTGCGCGGGCACGTATGGCGCGCGCGGCTCGTCGAAATCCTCGACGCCGACGAGCGCGCTCACGGCCGCTCGCGCGTGCGCCTCGAGCACGTCATCGGCATCGGTGCTCGCGATCGGGAGCCAGCGCGTCATCGCCAGCGCGATGACTCCGGCGATCAGGAAGATGGCACTTGCCGCGAGCCACACCTCGCGGGCGCCGTACACCTCGGTCAGGACGCCCGCGCCGGCCATGCCCAAGCCGAGGACCGCGTAGTTGAAGCTGAAGATCGTCGCGAGCGCCCGCCCTCGATAGCGGTCCGGCGCGCCGCGCTGCACGAGGATGTGGTTGCAGACGATCGCGGCGCCGTTTCCCGCGGCGCCTCCGATGACGAACGGGATCGCGATCCAGATCGAGGGGCTCAGCGCTGCGCCCCCCCACCCCACGGCGAGGAGCGCGATCGAGCCCACGTAGTGCCTCCTGAGACCGACCTTCCGGAGAGCCGGCGCCGCGAGGTAGCTCCCGAGCGCGAGACCGACCCCGCTAGCGGCGACGATGACGCCGAATCCGACATCACCCGCGTGGAGCACATCCTGGGCGTAGAAGACCTCGGCGACGTTGATCGCAGCGCTGCCGAGCAGGACGACGTTCCAGACGATCAACACCGTCCGAAGCGGCGCCGAGGTGAGGACGAGCCGTAGCCCGTCCGCGACGTCGCGCCAGTGGCCTCCGGTGAGCGGCTCCGCCGAGCGCAGCTTCCGATCTGGGATGCCGGCGACGAGAGCGGCCGACACGAGGAACGTCACGGCGTTGACGACGTAGGGCACGTCCGGGCCCCAGCCCGCGAACATGAGGGCGCCGAGGACCGGGCCGATCATCCACGCGAGCGTCTCGATCGTCTGTAGAAGCGAGTTTGCGTTCGTGAGCTCGTCGTGCGGCACGAGGTTCGGAACCCCGGCGTAGGCGGCCGGCCGGAAGAACCCGGTGGCGATCCCCACGACACCCGCGAGCGCGACGAGCGCCTCCGGGCTGTCCGCGAACGGGAGCGCGGCGAAGGCGCCGAAGCGCACGATGTCTGAGACGACCATGAGGCCGCGCCTCGAGAGGCGGTCGACGAGGGGCCCGAGCAGGAGCCCTATGACGACGATCGGGAGGAAGTCGGCGATGAGGAGCGCAGCGACCCACACACCCGAGTCGGTGAGCGCCTTGATGTGAAGGGTCAGCGCGACTGCGGCGAGATAGGTGCCGAAGCTCGACCCCGCCGTAGCCAAGAAGAGCAACCCGAAAGCGGGCGATCGGCGCAGGAGACCGAGACGGCTTGAGCTCTCCACGACCACGATTGACGCTAGCAGCCTCGCCCGCGCGTGCCAACGGCCCTACAAGGCGTGCCCATGAGCGGTCATGCCGACATCGGCCATGACCGAAGATTCGGTGTCGCAGGGCGGCTGCCTGCTCGCTCAGGAGCCGCGCATCGCGGCGGCCATGCGCTTCCCGGTCAGACGAGCGAGACGCAATTCCTCGGCCCGAGGTGTGGGTGCGAGCCCCGAGCCGAAGAGGAGCGCGGCCTGAGCGCGCGACTGCAGGAGGACGACAAGATCGACGAAGACGGTGACTTCGACGCCCTGTGACTGGGCGACGACGACGACGCGATACGCAGCGGTAGCCGCCGCGACGCGCGGGAAGGAGACCTTCTTGAACGACGTGAGCCGAGCGCCCTGGAGCGCGAACTCGCGCCGCAGGGTCGCTTGTATGCACTTGCTGCCGGCCGCTCCCGTCCCTCGCCTCCACGACGCCGTCGCGTCGCCGGCCGACTCGTAGACCTGAGCGTTCGAGGAGAGGAACGCGAGCCCACGGGTGAAGCTCGGCGACTCGGCCTCTCCCGTCAGCGTGAGGTCGGATTCGTCGAGTCCTGCGCAGTCGATCTCGACCTCGGGGCTCGGCGAACGATTCACCGTGTAACCGGGGCCGACGTCGGCCTTCTTCAGCAGCATCGCCCGAGCGCGCGCCTGATCCGCGGGCCGGATCTTCTTCTGGGGGTCGAGATGGTTCGCGAACGCGGTCGCTGACGCGACGAGCGCGACGATCGAGCCGACGACGAGTAGCCGACGCACCGGTCTCATGGTACGGACGGTCATGGCTCGTAGGCGAGATTCGGTCGCAGCCAGCGCTCGGCCTCGGCGACTCCCATGTCCTTCCGCCGCGCGTAGTCCTCTACCTGGTCGCGCCCGACGCGTCCGACCGAGAAGTAGCGCGCCTGTGGGTGACCGAAGTAGAGCCCGCTGACGCTCGGCGCCGGAATCATCGCGAACGACTCGGTGAGCTCCATCCCGATGCGCTCGGCCTCCAGCAGCGCCACGAGCTTCTCCTTCTCGGAGTGATCGGGGCAAGCCGGGTAGCCGAACGCGGGCCGAATTCCGCGGAAGCGCTCGCCGATGAGCTCGTCGCCCGAGAGCGTCTCGCTCGGCGCGTACCACTCGTGACGAGCCGCCTCGTGAAGCCGCTCCGCGTACGCCTCGGCGAGCCGGTCCGCGAGCGCGCGGACCATGATCGAGCGGTAGTCGTCCAGCTCGGCGGCGAAGCTGTCTGCGAGCGTCTCGCTGCCGAGGATCGCCACCGCGAAGGCACCCATGTGATCGGTGAGACCGACCTCGGCCGGGGCGACGAAGTCGGCGAGCGAGCGGTTGGGTCGCGAGTCGCCGTGATCGGCCTGCTGGCGCAGCATCGGGAAACGAGTGCCACCGTTGAGCACGACATCGTCCCCCTCCGCGCGTGCCGGCCAAAAGCCGTACACCCCCCGCGCGGTGAGCGAGCCGTCCTTGACGATGTCGTCGAGCAGCTCGTTCGCCGCCTCGTGCAGCTCGCGGGCGGCGGCGCCCTTCACCGGGTCGTCGAGGATCGCCGGATAGCGACCCTTCAGCTCCCAGGCGTGGAAGAAGAACGTCCAGTCGATGTACCGCCGGAGCGTGGCGATGTCTTCCTCGACGAGCCGCGTGCCGGTGAACGCCGGAACCGCGAGATCCTCCTCGTGCCAGTCGATCGGTGTGCGGTTTTCGCGAGCCTCCGCGAGCGCGAGCAGCGGCTTGCGGCCCTTCTCGGCATGGAGCACTCGCAGGCGCTCCTGGTCGGCTCGGTTCTCGGCGTCCAGGCGCACCCGCCGCTCGCCGTCGAGGAGATCGGAGAGCACGCCGATCACCCGGGAAGCGTCGAGCACGTGCATGGTCGAAGGCGTGTACTCGGGGGCGATGCGGACGGCCGTGTGCTGCTTCGAGGTCGTCGCGCCGCCGATGAGGAGCGGAAGCTCGAACCCGCGCCGTTCCATCTCCTTCGCGACGTGCACCATCTCGTCGAGCGACGGCGTGATGAGACCGGAGAGCCCGACGACGTCGCAGCCCTGCTCGACTCGCGGTGTCGAGGATGGTGTCGGCGGAGACCATCACGCCCAGGTCGATGACCTCGTAGCTGTTGCAGCCGAGCACGACCCCGACGATGTTCTTGCCGATGTCGTGCACGTCCCCCTTCACCGTCGCGAGAACGACCCGGGCGGCGGCCGGACGAGCTCTCCTTCTCCGCCTCCATGTACGGCTCGAGATACGCAACCGCACGCTTCATGGCGCGCGCGCTCTTGACGACCTGCGGCAGGAACATCTTTCCGGCGCCGAAGAGGTCGCCGACGATCTTCATCCCGTCCATCAACGGCCCCTCGATGACGTCGAGCGGCCGCTCCGAGAGGCTGCGCGCCTCCTCGGTGTCCTCCTCGATGAAGTCCACGACGCCGTGGACGAGCGCATGCGAGAGCCGCTCGCCGACCGGGGCCTCGCGCCAGGAGAGGTCGAGCTCGCGGCGCGTCGCGCCTCCCGTGACCGTCGTCGCGTACTCGACGAGTCGTTCCGTCGCATCGGGACGGCGGTCGAAGAGGACGTCCTCGACGCGCTCGAGCAGCTCCGGCTCGATGTTCTCGTAGACCGCGAGCTGGCCCGCGTTGACGATGCCCATGTCGAGCCCGGCGCGGATCGCGTGGTACAGGAACGCGGCGTGCATCGCCTCCCGAACCGCGTCGTTCCCGCGGAAGGCGAAGGAGAGGTTCGAGATCCCGCCCGAGACGCGTGCGCCGGGGCAGCGTTCCTTGAGCAGCGGGATGGCCTCGATGAACGACTTGGCGAAACCGGCGTGCTCTTCGATCCCGGTGGCCACCGCGAGCACATTCGGGTCGAGGATGATGTCCTCGGGGGCGAATCCAGCCTCGCGCGTGAGCAGGTCGTAGGCACGGCCCGAGGATCTCCACCTTGCGCTCGACCGACTCCGCCTGGCCCGACTCGTCGAACGCCATCGCGACGACGCCCGCCCCGTAGCGCCGGATGATCCGCGCCTGCTCGAGGAACGACTCCTCTCCCTCCTTGAGCGAGATCGAGTTGACGATCCCCTTCCCCTGGAGGCACTTGAGCCCCGCCTCGAGCGCCGAGAACCGGGAGCTGTCGATCATGATCGGAAGCCGCGCAGCCTCCGGCTCCGATGCGATCAGGTTCAGGAACGTGGTCATGGCCTGCTCGGCATCGAGCAGGTCGGCGTCCATGTTCACGTCGAGGAGGTTGGCTCCGCCGCGCACCTGCTCCAGCGCGACGGCGACGGCGCCCTGGAAGTCGTCGGCCTCGATCAGCTTCCTGAACCGCGCGGAGCCGGTGACGTTGGTCCGCTCGCCGACCACGACGAAGCCGGTGTCCGGCCGGATCACGAACGGCTCGAGACCGGAGAACCGCGGTAGGCGCACCGGCTCGGCGACGACGCGCGGGGGCAGCCCTTGCACCGCTCGCGCGATCTCGCGTGTGTGCTCGGGGGTGGTGCCGCAGCAGCCGCCGACGATGTTGACGAGCCCCTCCTCGGCGAAAGCTCGCAGGAACCGGCTGGTGTCCCCTGGCTGCTCGTCGTGGAGCCCGAGCTCGTTCGGGAGCCCCGCGTTCGGATGGCAGGAGGTGTACACGGGCGCGATCTGCGCGAGGCTCTCGATGAACGGCCGCATCTCCGTCGCGCCGAGCGAGCAGTTGACCCCGACGACGAACGGCTCGGCGTGCTCGACGGAGAGCCAGAACGCCTCGACCGTCTGGCCGGAGAGATTTCGTCCCGAGCGGTCGATCGCGGTGAAGCAGATCCAGAGCGGAAGCTCCGGGCGCGATCTCGCGGGCGGCGACGAGCGCCGCTTTCGCGTTCAAGGTGTCGAAGATCGTCTCGACCATGAGCAGGTCGACACCTCCCTCCCGCAGAGCGGCGATCTGCTCGGCATACGCGTTCCGCACCTGCTCGAAGCTCACCGACCGGTACGCGGGGTCGTCTACCCGCGGCGACAACGAGAGCGAGACGTTGAGCGGGCCGAGCGAGCCCGCGACGAAGCGCGGCTTCTCCGGCGTCTTCGCCGTCCACTCGTCGGCGGCCCGCCGCGCGAGACGGGCGCCCGCGAGGCTCATCTCGGCGGCCGCGTCCTGGAGCGCATAGTCGGCCTGACCGATCCGGTCGCGGTGAACGTGTTCGTCGTCGCGATGTCCGCGCCCGCCGCGAAGTACTCGTCGTGGATGGATGAGACGAGACCTGGCTGGGTGAGGTTGAGGAGGTCGGGATCGCCCTTGACGTCTCGTGCGTGATCGGCATAGAGCTCGCCGCGGTACTCCTCCTCCGAAAGCCCGCGCCGATGGACGAGCACGCCCCAGGAGCCGTCGAGGACGAGGATCCTCTCGGCCAGGAGCTCGCTATGTGTGTGCGACGTCTGCCCAAACGACTCCGCCTAAGAGGTCGGAGCCGGGCTCTCGGGCTCTTTAGGCGTTTTTAACCCGGTCGCCAAGCCCTTCAAAGCTGCTGGAGGGGCGTTGACTGCGGAACCAGCGTTCGCGCAGGCAATGCGGCGAGCCCAGGAGCCGTCGAGAGCGGCTCGCCGTGCGCGAGCAGGGTGCCGGAAGTCGAGTGCGCCGCTCGATCGACTCGCGCAGGCGCTTCGCCTTTCCGGCTGGTCCATGAAGCTGTCCGGCGAGAGGCCCCCGTCGGCGCACCGCTCCACGGCTACGGCGAGGGCTGGCGTGGGAGGAACGCCATCCGCGGTGTCGCCCCACGGCGTGCGCGACGCTCACGGAAGCTCGTCGCCGAAGTCGAAGGGCTCGCGCTCAGCGCGTCGAACTCGTGCAGCTCTGGCGACGACGTGACAGCCTGACGAACCGGGCGCCCGCCTGAAGTGGTCGGGAGCCGAGGACTCGTGGGCGGGCCCTTCTCCGCGCGTCGCTTATCCCGGTCGCCACGGTCGCCGTTCAAAGCTCGAGCCAGGTCGTACTCGGAGGGCCTCCAGCGAGAGGCGATCCGCAAGCGAGCGTTCGCAGCCTGAAGCTCGAGCGCTCGGCGTGCTCGCAGCCACGGCTACGTGCCGGCTGCGCGGGCGGGGAGCCTAGTCGTTCGAGCGACCGCTGACTGCAAGCTGGTTCTCGGCGTGCTGGATCCGCTGCTCGAGCTGCCAGCGGTCGGCCTGCGACTCGCCGGCCTCCACTCGCTCGAGCTCCGCCTTCGCGGCCTCGAGCTGCTCGCGGGCCCGCGCGTCGTCGATCTCCTTCACGTTCACCGCGTCGTCCACGAGCGCGAGAGCCCGGTCGAGCTCGACCTTGAAGAAGCCGGGCCCGGTCGCGAACTCGACGATCTCGGTCTCGGTGACGTGGATACGCGTCGAGCCGGCCTTGAGCGTCGCGACGAGCGGCGCATGGCGTGCGAGCACGCCGATCTCACCTGCCGCGCCGGGCACGACGATCATCTGCGCCTCTCCGTCGAATACCGGCCCGTCCGGCGTGACGAGCGAGATGTCGAAGTTCGGGTGCGTTTCCGCCATCTACGCCGCGACGGGCTGCGCCTGCTGCGCCTTCTCGACCGCGTCCTCGATCGATCCGACCATGTAGAACGCCGACTCCGGGAGCTCGTCGTGCTGTCCGGCGATGACCTCCTGGAAGCCGCGGATCGTGTCCTCGAGCTTGACGTACTTCCCCGGAGTGCCGGTGAACTGCTCGGCGACGAAGTTCGGCTGCGAGAGGAAGCGCTCGATCCGCCGCGCCCGGGCGACGACGACCTTGTCCTCGTCCGTCAGCTCGTCCATCCCGAGGATGGCGATGATGTCCTGGAGGTCCTTGTAGCGCTGCAGGATCTGCAGCACCTGCGTCGCCGTGGCGTAGTGCTCGTCCGAGACGACGCCGGGCTGGAGAGCTCTCGAGGTCGAGTCGAGCGGCGAGACCGCAGGGTAGATCCCCTTCTCGACGATCGACGCGGTCGAGGACGGCCGTCGAGTCGAGATGCGCAAACGTGTTCGCGGGAGCCGGGTCGGTGAGATCGTCGGCCGGCACGTAGATCGCCTGGACGGACGTCACCGAGCCGGTGGTCGTCGAGGTGATCCGCTCCTGGAGCTGGCCCATCTCGGTCGCCAGCGTCGGCTGGTAGCCGACCGCGCTCGGCATACGCCCGAGCAGTGCCGACACCTCGGAGCCCGCCTGCACGAACCGGAAGATGTTGTCGATGAAGAGGAGCACGTCCTGGCCCTGGTCGCGGAAGTACTCGGCCATGGTCAACCCCGAGAGGCCGACGCGAAGACGCGCGCCCGGCGGCTCGTTCATCTGTCCGTAGACGAGCGCGACCTTGTCGATCACCTCGGACTCGGTCATCTCGAGCAGCAGGTCGTTCCCCTCGCGCGTGCGCTCCCCCACGCCCGCGAAGACGGAGACGCCGCCATGCTCCCGGGCGACGTTGTGGATCAGCTCCTGGATGAGCACGGTCTTGCCCGTCCCCGCGCCGCCGAAGAGCCCGACCTTCCCGCCTCGGACGAACGGCGCGATCAGGTCGATCACCTTGATCCCGGTCTCGAAGATCTCCATCTTCGGCGTGAGGTCGCGGAATGCGGGTGGGTCGCGGTGAATCGGCCAGCGCTCCACGCCCTCCGGCGCGGGCCCCTTGTCGTCGATGGGATCGCCCGTCACGTTCCAGAGGCGACCGAGCGTCGCGTCGCCGACCGGGACCGAGATCGGGTCACCCGTATCCGTCGACGACCGTCCCTCGCGCGAGGCCGTCCGTCGAATCCATCGCGACGGCCCGGACTCGGTCGTCGCCCAAGTGTTGCTGGACCTCGGCGATCAGCGTCTCCGTCGTTCCGTCGGGCCGCTTCGACCTCGATGGCGAGGGCGTTGTAGATCCCGGGTAGCTGCTCGGTGAAGACGGCGTCGATGACGACGCCCTTGATCTCCACGATCCGCCCTTCGTTCATGGTCTTTCCGTCGTCGGACATGGGTCTCCTGGTGAGAGGTTCGAGGCGGCGCAGAGACCGCGCCAGGCCGTCCGCGAGTTTATCGAAGCCCAACCGAGCGTCGGCCGGGAAGCGGCTCGACGCCAGCTATCCTGGCCGCTCGATGCAGACGAGATCGACTCAGATCCTCGCGCTCGTCGCCGTCGTCGTCGCGGTTGCCTTCGGCGTCGCCGCGGCGGTCATCCTGCTCGGCGGGAGTGACACCGCCTCCCGCGACGACTACCAGGCCACCGTCGTCAACACCCGCGACCGCGTCGACTTCGCCTATGCACGAATCACGAAGCCCGCGTCCACCGAGGACCTCATCGAGCGCATCGACGATGCCGGGGTGGTCATCGGCGACACTGCGTCGGATCTCGACGGTGCCGCTGTCGCCGAGGGCTTCGAGGACGAGAACGAGAAGCTCGTGCGACGACTCCGTGCCTTCTCCGATGTGCTCCTCGGCACCGCGGCGCAGTTTCGCGACCCGACGTTCGCCGGCACGCTGCCCGGAATCACGAGCTTGAGCTTTCCCGAGTGGGACGCGGTCAACGTCGTGCTCGCGGACTTGAACGAGCAGGGAATCGAGGTCGAGCAACTCGAGCGGCACTGAGTGCGCGCGAATGAAATCTGCTCGCGCGGATTCCATTTCGCGCGAGAAACCCCTAAAGCGCAGCCGCTTCGCGGCTGCGGCCGCACCGCGTTCGCATCAACGCTCGCGTCGCGCAGTGCTAACCGGCGCCGCGAGCCTGCGTCTTAGCCTGTAGTGCGGCGTGTAACCGCTTCGGTCGGCGTGGTCCTCGCGACGGTGCTCGCGCTCGTCGCGACGCAGGCGGGGATGGGCGCTGCCCCGGTGCAGCCGGACGCTCCGATAGCCGGAAACACGACCGGCTTCCTGAGCGAGTGCGTGCTGCTGGCCGACACTCCGAAGGCCCGCTGCTACGTCCGGGGGCTCCTTGCCGCCGTCGAGGCGGCAGGCAACCCCGCCGGTGGCCTGCCCGAGATCGACCGCAAGGTGCACGAGGCGGGTGGCTTCCTGGAGGCGGCGTGCCATTCGCTGATGCACGAGGTCGGCCGCACGTGGGCGCGCCGCCACGGCGTGACCGTCGAGAATCTGTACACATACGTGCCGAGGTCTAACGACGCGGGATGCTCCGCCGGGTTTCGGCATGGGCATGGCGATGTACCTGGGGCCCGAGCTCGTTGCGGAGCCGCGCCACGTCCTCCACACCTGCTCCCGCCTTCCCACTCGCTTTCGCGAGTACACCTGCGTGCACGGGTCGGGGCACGCGTTCATGCGCGGCTTCCACAGCCAGCTTCCAGACGCGGTGAACGCGTGCAACGAGCTCGGGCTCGTGAACGCGCCCGACTGCGCACAGGGCGCCTTCCACGACTACTGGATCTCGCTCGGCGGTGCCGACGGAACGACGCGCCCCACGGACGCGGACACGTCGCCGGAGTCGGTGTGTGCCGGATACACCTACAAGCGCCCGTGCTGGTACCGCTTCTTCTGGGAGCGCGAGTCCACGACCCGCGTCTACGTCGCGCCCGACATCCTGCGGCTCTGCGCAGGCCTCGAGGGGCTCCAGCGCGCCGGCTGCGTGAGCGGTGCGTCGCTGCTCGTGTCGCGTGAGCGCGATCCAGTGGACCACGCACGTGTCTGCGGCAGCCTCGACGGCACGGACACGTACAACTGCCTCCGCGGAGTCAACGTGCCGGCCCTGGCGAGCCGGACGTTCGAGCAGCTGCGGCTCATCCGAACGTGCGGCGATCTCCCGACGACGACGCGCTACGGATGCTTCGCGTGGTTCGGGCGCACGCTTGCCGTCCTCACCGACGGCACCTTCCGGAAGAGCGGCTGCCCGAAGCTCGACGAGCCGCACGATCGCCTGTCCTGCTCCGCAGGCGGTGCGCGCATGAGCCGCCCGCTGCGGACGTTCTCGTAGACGCTGGCCGGCGCACTGAGCAGCCCAGGATGGAGGCCAGTACGGCCGCGGACGCGAAGTGTCCGCGCTTTAGGGATTTGCGCGACCGGAATCGGCGCTAGCCGATTCCGGTCTGCGCCAATGGCTAGAGAGGAAGCGCGTCGCCGCGGCGCTGCGAGAATGCGCGGCCGTCCGCGATGATCTGCTTCACCTCACGCGTGAGCTGCGTGTACGTGGCGTACCGATCCGGAGACACAGAGGCGGGCGCAGCCGTGCCGGGAGCTCCGATCTGGCTGATCGCGCCGAGGACGGCGACGGCCAGCGCGGCGGCAACCCCTATCTGCACACGCGCGAGCGACACCTGGCGGCGGGGCCGCCGGATGACGATCGGATGCTCCAGAGACTCGAGCGGTGCCGCGCGAAGCTCGGCTGTTACGGCACCGACTCCGGCCTCGTACATGCTGCACTCCGCACACCGAGCAAGGTGCGACTCCAGCATGCGCGACTCGAGCTGCGAGAGCTCGCCGTCGAGGCGCAGGGAGATCTGCGCACGCACGCGATCGCAGACGACCGATCGATGGACCACGCTCATATGCGTTCTGACGCGCGAGCGACGAGAGAGTTAGAAGGCATCGATCATCCGGGCTGCAGGCTGCTTCACCCGGCGGCCGGCTGGCCGACCACGTCGAGAGGCTTCATCACCTCAGCAAAGTGGCACGCGACGGGGTGCGCACCACCCGCCCGAGGGATGAGCGCCGGATCCTCCTCGGAGCAGATCGGCTGGGCTTTCCAGCAACGCGTCCGGAACCGGCAGCCCGACGGAGGGTTCGCGGGGCTCGGGACATCGCCCTCGAGGACGATGCGCTTCCGCTTCCCGCGGAGGTTCGGCGACTCGATCGGCACGGCCGAGAGCAAGGCCTGCGTATACGGGTGCATCGGCGCCTCGTAGAGCTGCTGCCTCGTCCCGAGCTCGACGATCCTCCCCAGGTACATGACCGCGACACGATCGGAGATGTGGCGCACGACCGAGAGGTCGTGAGCGATGAAGAGGTACGTGAGGCCGAACTCGTTCTGGAGTTGCACGAGCAGGTTGACCACCTGCGCCTGGATGGACACGTCCAGTGCCGAGACCGGCTCGTCGAGCACGATCATCTTCGGGTTCAGCGCCAGCGCCCGCGCGACACCGATACGCTGCCGCTGACCGCCCGAGAACTCGTGTGGGAACCGGTTCGCGTGCTCCGGGCTCAGCCCCACGGTGCGCAGGAGCTCCTCGATGCGCCGCCTGCCTTCACCCCGCCTGCGGTACAAGCCGTGGATGCGAAGCGGCTCGCCGACGATCTCGCGAACGGTCATCCGCGGGTTCAGCGAGGCATAGGGATCCTGAAAGACGATCTGCACGTCGCGTCGCACGGGGCGCATCTCGCGCCGCTTGTAGCGGGTGATGTCGTCCCCCTCGAAGATGATCTTGCCCGCGGTCGGCTCGGTGAGCTTGATGATCGTGCGCCCGAGCGTGGTCTTGCCGCAGCCTGACTCGCCGACGATGCCGAGCGTCTCGCCCTGACGCACGGAGAGATCCACGCCGTCGACGGCACGGACCTGTCCCACGGTGCGCTTGAGGAGCCCCGCCTTGATCGGGAAGT
This sequence comes from uncultured Actinomycetes bacterium, assembly GCA_963746435.1. Taxonomy (GTDB): domain Bacteria; phylum Actinomycetota; class Thermoleophilia; order Gaiellales; family Gaiellaceae; genus GMQP-bins7. The sequence continues at coordinate 71,423 of CAVVAZ010000015.1, read as the reverse complement.
GCTTGACGAGCCCCTCGATGCGGAGGATCTCGCTGGGATCCCGCCCGTCCGGTGGTGCCGGCCTCAACGGCAGCCGTCTGCGTCTGGCTCACGACTGTTCTCCGGCCGTCAACGCAGGGACTACGTGCTGCGCTTCGAGCTCCTCCGCGAAGTGGCACGCGGATAGGTGGGTTCCGCCTTCTCCGATGCCGCGAAGCGGCGGAACCTCGGTGCGGCAGCGCTCGCGGCCTCTCGAGAACGCGCAGCGCGGATGGAAAGCACACCCCGGCGGAGGGCTGATCATGCTCGGCGGCTGGCCTGGGATGGGCTCCAGCCACTCCCTGTCGAGATCCACACGGGCGAGGCTGTTCATCAACCCGACCGTGTACGGGTGGCGCGGAGAGTTGAAGATCGTGTAGACGTCGCCGAGCTCCACCACTCGACCCGCGTACATGACGACGACACGGTCTGCGAGCTCCGCGATGAGGCCGAGGTCGTGGGTGATCAGCACGATCGCGGCGTGCGTCTCCTGCTGCGCCGCGCGCATGGTCTCGATGATCTGCGCCTGGATCGTGACGTCGAGCGCCGTCGTCGGCTCGTCGGCGATCAGCACGCTGGGATCGTTGGCGATGGCCATCGCGATCATCGAGCGCTGGCGCATTCCGCCCGAGAACTCGTGGGGGTACTGGTCGAACCGCTGCTCGGCGGAGGGGACGCCGACGACCTCGAGCAGGTGGATCGTGCGCTTGCGCGCCTCGTCGTCGCTCATACCGTCGTTGTGGGTCTGCAGGGCTTCCGCGATCTGGTTCCCGATCGTAAGCACCGGGTTCAGCGAGGTCATCGGATCCTGGAAGATCATGGCCACCTCGCCGCCGCGGATGTCGCGTAGCTGCTTCTTCGGGATCGTCAGCAGGTCTCGGCCCTTGTACAGGGCCTCGCCCGACACGAGCCGGCCGGGCGGCATGGGGACGAGCCCGAGCATCGTCATCACCGAGACGCTCTTTCCCGACCCCGACTCGCCCACGACTCCCAGCGTCTCACCCGCGAACAGGTCGTAGGAAACGCCCGTGACAGCACGGACGATCCCGTCCTCGGTCTTGAACTCGACGGTCAGATCGCGGATGGAGAGAACCGGCTCAGGCACGGATTCTCTGCGTCGGATCCAGCGCGTCGCGCAGGCCGTCGCCGATGAAGTTGACTGCCAGCGCGACCACGACGATCACGAGCCCCGGGAACGTCACGAGCCACCAGTAGCCGAGCCCTCCGACGTTTCCGTCGTTGATCAGGCTTCCCAGCGCGGGGTTCGGCGGCTGGATGCCGAAGCCGAGGAACGACAGCGCCGCTTCGACGAGGATCGCGGTGGCGATGATCAGCGTCATCGTCACGACGATCGGGCCGATGCAGTTCGGGAGGATGTGCCGCAGCATGATGCGGATGTCGGTCGCACCGGATGCCTTCGCGGCCTCCACGAACTCCTTCTCGCGGAGAGACAGGAACACGCCCCGGACGATGCGCGCGAGCCCAGTCCAGAAGAGGAACGCGAGAATGAGACCTATCACCACCGGCTGGGAGATCGTGATGGGTCCGACCTTGTGTGCCTCCTGGCCCAGGAACGCGGCGGCCGTGAGCAGCACGGCCAGTCCCGGCAGGGTCAGGATGAGGTCGGTGAAGCGCATGAGCAAGTTGTCGACCGTTCCTCCGTAGTAGCCGGCGAAGGAGCCGATCACGGTGCCGATCGCGGTCGAGAGCACCGCGACGAAGAACGCGACCCAGAGTGACGTGCGCAGGCCGAAGATCACACGGCTCAGGTAATCGCGACCGAGGAGATCGGTGCCGAACGGGTGGTCCCAGGTCGGGCCTTTGGCGATGTTGAGGTAATCCTGGTCGTTGAAGCCGTGCGGGGCGACCCGATTCGCGAAGATCGCGACGAGCGCGACGAGGATCAGCACGATCAAGCTGGCCACGGCCAGGCGATGGCGGAAAAAGCGCATCCGTGCGTATGCCCACTGGCTTCGCGCCGTGAGCTCGACACCGCTCTCGTAGGTGAGCGTGAGCTCCGACGCGGCGCCCTCCGGATCGTTCGGGAACACGGGGGCTCCCGCGGTACACGCGGGTCCGCCGAGCGGGCGCCGCCGGCCGCGGCGTCGGCCGCGGCGTCCCGCCGGTGCTGTAGGGAATCAGTCAAAGCGAACCCGTGGATCGAGATAGCCGTAGGCGATGTCGGCCACCAGGTTGAACACGATCACGAGCGTGGCGGTGATCATCAGCCACGCCATGACCGGGTACGGGTCGCCGAGCTGAAGCTGCGTCACGAAGTAGAGCCCCATGCCGTCGAGCGCGAAGACCGTCTCGGTCACGACGGCGCCTCCGAGCAGCGCCCCGAAATTGAGCGCGATGATGGTGACGAGGGGAATCAGCGCGTTGCGGAAAGCATGCCGCATGGTCACGCTGCGCTCGGGGAGCCCTTTCGCCCGCGCCGTGCGCACGTAGTCCGAGTTGACGACCTCGAGCATCGACGAGCGCATGTAGCGCGAGTAGGACGCGATGCTGGCGACCATGAGGACGATGACCGGAAGCGCGAGATGCTGCGCGCGGTCGAGCACGAAGTGCAGGCCGGTGCCCGGGTCCACGCCGCTCAGGTTCGCCGTATAGAAGATCCGCACGTCGAACCATAAGTAGATGTTGACGAACAGCACCTGCAACATCAGCGCGAGCCAGAAGACCGGCGTCGCCAGCCCGACGAAGCTGAACGTGGTCGCGGAGTAGTCGAAGACGCTGTACTGGCGTAACGCCGAGAACACGCCGATGAGGACGGCGATGAGGATGGCGAGGAGCTCGGCGACGATGACGAGCTGCAGCGTGTGCCCCATCACGCGCTGGAGATCGGGGAGGATCGGACGGTTGCCGATCGTGTTCGTCCCGAATCCGTCCGTGAGCGCGTCCTTGAGCCAGTACACGTAGCGCACCGGAATCGGATCGTCGAGGTGCTTGCGCTCGGTGATGTTCTGGATCGTGATCTCGGACGCGGTCGGCTGCATCCTGAGGAACGAAAGCGGGTCGCTCGTCCACGAGACGAAGAAGAAGATGAGGAAGCTCGCCGCGAACAAGACGACGATGCTGTAGAGCAGTCTGCGGATGACGAAGGTCAGCATGTTCCCAGTCTCCGGATCTTAGAAGGAAGTCCCGCCCCCGCAAAGAGCGGGAGCGGGACTTCGGTTCATTCCTGCGTTTGTTGCACGTCGGGCTACTCGTCTAGCCGACGGACCAGCCTTGCGCGTTCCAGGTCGAGCCCTGCTGAGTCGGGTTCAGGATCGGGCCCTTGACGCCGGATGCATTGATGAGGAACCCGGGGCGGACGTACATCGGAACCGACATCACGTCCTCCGCCAGGATCACCTCGGCCTTGTTGAGAAGTGCCGCGCGCGCCGCAGCATCCGGCGTGAACTGCGCCTTCTGGAGCAGGGTCGAGGCCGACTTGTTGCAGTAGTTCATGTAGTTCTGGTCACCACCGCAGCCGTAGAGGCCGAAGCTCGTCGCCGAGCTGGTCGGGCCTCCGAGCCACGTGAACATGAAGATGTCCCAGTCGCCGGACGGAAGAACCTGTCCGAAGACCTGGCCGGCAGGGCCGAACCGCGGGAGGAGCTCGATACCGACGCTCTTGAGCTGCTTCTGCGCGATCTCGAACGTGAGCGCGCGGAGCTGGTTACCGCTCGTGGTCGTGAAGCGGAACGACAGCTTGCCGACGCCCGGGCAGCTCCAGACCGCGCTGTTGCCGGCCGAAGGAGTGTTCGGACCGCCCGTGCAACCCTTGGCCTTCAGGCTGCTGATGACCTTCTTCTGGCTGAAGCCCCACTTCTTCCAGTTCGGCTGGTAGTACTGCTCGAACGGCTTGAAGATGTGGCTCTGCAGCACCGGCAGCTCCTTCGCGGAGCCGACGAGGCCCGGAGCGACGTACAGGGCCTGCCGCACCTGCGAGCGGTTGATCCCCGTGATGATCGCCTGCCGGACGTACTTCTGCTTCAGGGCCGGGTGACCCTTCGGACCGAACTGGATGTCCATGTGCTCCCAGAAGTAGCCGGGGCCGGACTGGACCTTGAAGCGCGAGTTCTTCCGGATCTCCACGATCTGGAGCTGCGGCTGCGGCTCCGTCACCTGGATCTCACCCGACTGCAGCGCCTGGAAGAGCGAAGGCGTGGACGGGATGTAGCGGAAGACGACCCGGTCGACCTTGGCCTTCGGGCCGGCGGTGAACGCGGTGTTCTTCGCGAGCACCATCTGCGTGCCCTTCTGCCAGCTCACCCACTTGAACGGACCGCTGGCGACGTCGATCGAGCTGCGCCAGAGATCGTTGAAGTTCTGCCCGGCCACCTTGTGCGCGGGCATCGGCGAGGTTGCGACGAGCGCGTCCCACGCGGCGTAGGACTTGCCCTTCTTCCAGGTCACGGTGACGGTCTTGCCCTTCACCTTGATGCTGGCGATGTCCTCCCACCCTTCCCGCGACGTGATGTCGAAGTTCGGGTTCATGATCGTCCGGTAGGTGGCCATGAAGTCGGCCCCGGTGATCTGCTTGCCATCGCTCCACTTCGCGGTTGGCTTGTAGGTAAACGTCACCGTCAGCGGGTTCGACTTGACGATCTTCGGCGCCGCTGTCACGAGGAAGGGGATGAGCTTCGCGTTCTGGTTGTAGACGCTCGCGCTGGCCAGAACCGGGTTCATGGCCAGAGAGGTCGTGTACGCGTTCCCTTCGGTGATGAAGAAGTTGAGGGTCACCGGCTCCTGGTCGTGGCCGATGATCACTGTCCCGGCCGCCTGCCGCTCGCTCTTCGCTGTCGCGGCTGGGCCGACGATAAGGCTCGCGACGAGCGCAACCGCGCCCGCTACGAGCAAAATCGATCGTTTACGCATGTATTCCCTCCATCCGAGTTTGTCCTGCAAAGTCCCGCCCATGGCGCTCTGGTGGCATGCCGACGACCCGATCCCGACAATCGCGGCCGCGGTGCGCCGCCGTCGAGTCGCCGGAAAACCCTGTCATCGCCATGGTCAAAGTGCAGGATCATACTGTTTGACGTCCGAGTGCCAGTTTCGTTAGCAGAAGGGAGCAAGCCGTGCCCATACCGCGCAAGGGAGCTAGCCGAGGAGCGGCGGACTTCACCGTTGCGACAGACGACGCGGCCCGCCTCGCGGACGAGGTCGTGCCGTTGATAGAGCGCGCCGTCGGCGTTCAGTGGTACGAGCACGTGGGAAACGACGCCGACCTCGCCGCTCTGGCTCTCTGCCGTCTCCGCCGGTTCAAGGGAGGCGTCCGCGGCGGCCCGGCACACGGCGACGCTGCGGTGAGGGATGCGCTCAGCACGATCGAGCCCGCAGCGCTCGTGTGGATCGCGAGCCGTGCGATCTCGTACATGGACGAGAACGGCTTCCCCGAGACGCTCGCGCCGTACGCGGAGGTCGAGCAGAGCGCCTAGCGATCTCGCCGCCAGAGCAGGAGCCCGAGCGGGAGGAACGCGGCGCCCGCGAGGTACGGAGCGAGGGGAATGTCGCGCCGCCGCTCGCCCCGAACGACCGACGGCCCGCTCCCCAGGAGCCTCGGCACGCTGCTCGCCACGGCAACGAGCTCGTCCTCTGCGAACACCTCGCCGCCCACCTCGGCGGCGAGACGCTCGAGTGACTCACGCGCGCCGGGATCGGCTCGGTACGCCGGCTCGGGCGTTCTCCCACGGAAGACCCGCTCGTCGCGCCCCCAGACGTGGACGAAGACCGTCGAGATCCCCGGAGGACGGCGGAAGAGCGGCCCGAGCCGAGCTCGCGTGGCGGGAATGCTCTCGCCGTCGGTGACGACGACGAGTGCTCGGCGTCGTGTTTCGGGCGAGAAGAATCCCTGTGTCGCGACCGCCGACAGCGACTCGAGGCTCGTGACCCTCGTCGAGAGCGAGTGCACGGGCGGGGGACGCTCGACCCCGATCGACTTCTCGAGCGTCGCTCGGAAGACCTCGGCGTCGGCGCTCGGGAACAGGTGTGGCAGCGTCCGGTCGGTGACCGAGGCGATGCCCACGCGCACACCCGGGAGCGATGCGTGCACCGCCTGAGCGACGGCCTTCGCACGCGCAATTCGTGCGGGCGATCCGGCGGTCTCGCTGGCCAGCATCGAGCGCGTCGTGTCGAGGACGACGAACGCCTCGGCATCCGTGCGCACGCGGCGCGTCTCGTCGAAGGAGGCAACCGGCTGCATCGCCGCCAGCCCCAGGCAGGCGCCGGCAACGGCGAGCGCCGCGGCTGGGACGAGATACGCCCTCCGGCGGGGGTCCTCGAGGTCGAGTCCGCGCCGCTTGCGGCGCGCGACTCTGCGCGCCGCGAGAAATGCAGCGAGGGGACGAGACAGGCCAGCGCGACGAGACCGGCGAGCGGCGTCAGGAGATCGATGCTCATAGGCCACTCCTTGGCATGAGCGTGGAGCGGTGGGGAGAGTTCTCAGAACGCAGTTGGCGAGCGATGCTCAAGCGGAGCGACCTCCATCAGTAGCCGCTGCCCGGGTCGCCCGCTCCGGCGCCCTTTGATCCTTTCCCGCCCGGGGATGGAGCCGTGCCACCGCCGGCCTCGGTGAGCTCGAGACCGCGCGAGCGCGAGAGCGCCAGCTCGAGGTTGAACTTCGCTCCGTCGTTCGCCGGATCGAGAGCGATCGCCTGCCGGAACCTCTCGATCGCGCTCGCGAGCAGCTTTCCTCGGTTCGTGTAGTCGGCGATCGCGTCGGCGAAGCTCAGGACGCCGAGGAGATTCGCGGCCGCCGACCGGCGCAGAGGATCCCCGTCCCGCTGAACGACGTCCGTGAGCCAGGCGCTCGCGTCGTTGCGATGGATCACGAAGGTGGGGTCGGAGAAGCCCGGCGTCTCGGGATGGCTGAGCCGGACCGCGCGCAGAGCGCGGCGGAACAGGATGTCGTCGCGAACTCCGAGCACGCTCCGCGCGCACACCGCCGGGAAGAGCCTCGCTCGGCTGCCACAGCTCCGCGGTCGGCACGGCGCGGTAGCGAACGTCGTCCTCCGGAAGCGCGCTTCGCAGCCGCGCGACGTCGACGGCGAGGAGCAAGAGGCCGACGCCGACCGCGAGGCACACCGCGACGAGCGCGATCGAGGGCAGGTGCTTCTTCACGGCCCCCTCCAGCCCGCGCCGCCGGGCAGGGCCAGGCGGCCGGCGAAGCGCTCGTGGGCGGCGAGCACGAGGAAGACGAGAGCGCTCGCCAGCAGCAGCCCGATGGGCGTCTCTCCGCTCAGCGAGACCTCGATCGTCCGTTCCTCACCGGCGGCCGGCTCGACGGGTTCGACGAACGCCTCGCGTCCCAGGATTCCGCCGAAGAAGGTGAGGCCGTCGCTCGTCGCCGAGAGCGGAACCACTCGCACGGTCGTCGGCGACCGCCGGAGGCGCGAGAGCGTCTTGCCGAGGTCGGTGAAGTCGGACGGAGCGGTTTCGAGGTCGCTGATGAGCAGGATCGACGCGGGTGACACCCGATCGCGCCGAAGCATCTCCTCGGCGAGGTCGAGAGCGGTGGAGATTCGCGTGCCGGCTTGAAAGCTCGGAGTCCACGGGTTCGGAGGAAGCCGATCCCCGTCGAGCGTGAAGAAGCGGAGAAGCGGCTGGAGCTCCTTGGCGGGCGTCCGCGGGGGCAGCAGCTCGTAGGCCGCATCCGAGAAGACGACGAGCCCGACGGGGTTGTCCGAGGCGATGACACGCTCGATCACTCCGCGGACGCGCGCGTAGTCGCGGTTGACGATGCTGAGCGAGACATCGATCACGACGACCCCGCTCCGCCCGCCCGGGACGAACTCGTTGCTCCGCGGCTCGAGATCCCGCGCGAAGAGGAGCGCGGCGACGAGCAGTCCGCAGGCGACCGCCGCCAGCAGCACCCGGACGATCGTGGTTCGGATCCGTATGCGGCGCAGCGCACCGGCATCGGAGCTCGGAATCGCCCGGGGCCGCCTACGCAGAAGCGCCATCGAAGTCCTCCATCCGTTGGCGAAGCCGGGCGGCGAACACGTGGGTGGCCTCTCCTTCGGGCGCGTGCTCGGACCACGCGAGGGCGCGGGCAGTCTGAGCGAGCTCCGCGTCCCCCCAGCGCTCGACCTCGTCGGCGACGAGCTCGAGCGCTCGCCTCCGGTCCGCGGCCCCGTTCGCTGCTGCGGGAGCCTCGAGCAGAGCGAGGGCCTGCTCGAGCAGCGTCGCGACCGGCCGCGGAGGTGGCTCGGGCTCCGGGGGCGGTTCGCGCCGCGGCCAGATGCGGTACGTCACGAGTGCGCCCATGGCGATCAAGATCGCGGCCAGAGCCAGCACGAGCCCGAGCACGAGCCCGGGAGCCGCGCGGTACGACACGAGCGGGAGCGAGACGAAGTCCGCACGCCAGGGCGCGGCGAGCGCGTCGCGCTGCGGAACGTCCGCGTTCGTGATTCGGGTGTGAACCACGAGCACCGGCCACGCGACGTCCACGGACAGCCTGCTCGGGGTTTCCTCCACCGGAGCCTCGTACGTGACGCGCGCAGGTCGGAGCTCGAACTGCTCCGTCTCGCGTATCGGGACGCACGGGCTCGTCAGGCAGCGAAGGGCGTACGAGGTGCTCAGATAGGCGGTCTGGCCCGCGATTCTCACCTCGCGCTGCGGCGCACGCACCTGCGTCCAAGGACCGGGAGACCAGACGACGGTCACGTGCTCCGGATCGACGACCTCCCGGTCGATCACCACGTCGACGCGCGCCGTGATCGTGTCGCCGAAGAGAGCGATCCGCGGAGAGAGGGCGCCCGTGGCCGCGAGAGGTTGGATCTCCTCCGTCTCGACCGGCGGCTCGGAGTCGCCGCGGTCCCAGATCACGTACCCGACGAGAAGCGCGCTCACAGCCGCGATGAGCACCAGCCCCAGCCCGAGCGCGACGCCGTTCCGCTTCATCGCCTCATGCCCCGACGACCCGCCTCGTGCGCCGGAGATCGGTCCAGACGAGGAAGTGCTCGAGAACCGCCTGGCGGTCGCTCGACGAGAGGAAGATCGGGTCGATGTCCAGGAGACGGAACGTGTCGACGAGCGCGTGAGCCCGCTCCTCGTTCGCAGCCCGACGGGCCTCGACTTCCTTTCGCCGCATGCGGACCGGCACGACCCGTCCGGTGTCCGGGTCTCGGAGCGGGACGACGATGCCGCTCACGTCGGGGAAGCTCTGCTCCCACGTTGGATCCTGGATCACGACCGGGACGAGGTCCCAGGGATGCTCGAGCGCCGTCAGCCACACGTCCTGGGTGGGCGCGGGCAGGAAGTCGGACAGGACGAAGACGAAGGTGCCGGGAGTGACGGCGCGCGTGTGCGAGGCCAGATGGTCGATCGAGCGCTCGAGCCAGTCCTGTGGCCCGTCGTACTCCGACGACCACAGGCGCGGGTCCTTGAGCTCGATCAGCTTGCGCTCCCCCTTCGGCTGGCGCCAGTGCGGATCGCCGTCGGCGTAGTCCAGGTACCCGACGAATCCGCCGGCCGCACCCGCGCTCGCGAGGATCAGCTCGACGGTGTGGCGCATCGCCTCGGGCTTGTCGAGCCATGGCAGAGGCGCGGCGAAATGGGACATCTGGGGACGGCGGTCGCAAACGATCACGATCTTCGGCGCCTCTTCCGCAAAACGCTCCCGAACGACGAACTCGTCGTTCCCCCTCGCGGTCGAGAGCCTCGCCGAGGCCGCCCAGTCGATCGAGTCCATGTCGTCGCCGGGGCGATACGGGCGCGAGCCGGCGATGTCCGAACCCGACCCCCTGCGCAGGCTGCGCATCGTGCCGTACGAGAGGCCGATGACCCGCCGTCGCGGGACAAGTGGGAAGGTCAGTCGCGCGTTTGCCACGCGAACCCCGTTTCTAGGCGTGAGGGTGCTCGAAGATGGGGTCCTCCTCGGAGCCGGGCCGGGGGGCGAGCTCGAGGCAGGTCGCCCGGAACTCGGCGATCGCGTCCTCCCAGCTCGACGCCCGGGCCCGCGCGACGAAGCTGGGCGTGAACACCACTCGATGGACGAGCACGGTGACGAAGAGCCGCTCGATGTCCTCCGGGATCGACGTAGCTCCGTCCGTCGAGAAGCGCCCACGCGCGTGCCGCTCGCTCGAGCGCGAGGCTGCCGCGAACCGAGCTTCCGATCACGACCGCCTCGTGGTCGCGTGTCGTCCGCACGAGCTCGACGAGCCAGCGGTGGATGACCTCGTCCACGTACACGTGCTGGACGGAGGACCGAAGCTCGTGAATCTCGGCGAGCGCCACGGTCGGCCGGAGCTCGTCGAGTGGATGCACGAAGCGCTGCTCCACCAGGATCTTGAGCTCGTCCTCGAGCCCTGGATATCCGAGCGCGGTCCGGAGGAAGAACCGGTCGAGCTGCGCCTCGGGCAGCGGGAACGTCCCCTCGTATTCGATTGGGTTCTCGGTCGCTATGAGGAGAAACGGAGACGGGAGCTCGCGCGTGACCCCGTCCACGGTCACCTGGTACTCGGCCATGGCCTCGAGGAGCGCCGACTGGGTCTTCGGCGTCGCCCGGTTGATCTCGTCGACGAGGACGACGTTCGCGAAGACCGGCCCGGGGCGAAACTCGAAGTCGCGCGAGCGCTGGTCGAAGATCGAGAGGCCGGTCACGTCCGTCGGCTGGAGATCGGGCGTGCACTGGATCCGTGACGGGGTCGCGCCTTCGATCGTGCCTGCGATCGCTCGCGCGAGAACGGTCTTCGCCGTTCCCGGCACGTCCTCCAGAAGCACGTGGCCGCCGCACGCCAGTGCGGTAAGCACGAGCTTGATCTCGTCCCGCTTGCCGTAGACGACGCTCTCGATGTTGTCGACGAACCGCGTTGCGATCTCGCTTGCGCGCACGAAGCGCTCGGCGCCGTCTTGACGGTCGGCGAGGGCGCGCTCCACCGGCGTGATGCTATCTGCGGGGGTGTCTCGGATCGGCGTCGCCATCGGCCAGCTCAGCTACTTCTACGCCCGAGAGTGCCTCGTTGTTAGCAAGGGGCCAGAGCAGCCCCCTACATCAGCGCTTCGGCGCCGCCCACGACCTCGAGGATCTCCTGGGTGATCTCGGCCTGCCGTGCGCGGTTCATGCGCAGCGTGAGCGAGTCGATGAGCTCCTTCGCGTTCTTCGAGGCGTTCCGCATCGCCGTCATCCGCGCCCCCTGCTCGGAGGCGGTCGACTCGAGCAGCGCGCGGTAGATCTGGGTCTCGACGTACACGGGGAGCAGCCGCTCGAGGATCTGCTCGGGCTCCGGCTCGAAGATGAAGTCGCCGCGCAACGTGTCCGCCTGCCGCTCCTGCTCGTCCGTCTCGAGGATGTCGGGGGAGATCGGGAGGATGTCCTGCTCGGTCACCCGCTGGGTGAGAGCCGAGACGAAGGTGTTGTAGACCAGCACGACTCGGTCGACCTCACCGCTCGTGAAGAGCTCGCCGACCCGATGCGCAATCGCCTGTGCATCCTCGTACGCGGGCTTGTCGGTGAAGCCCAGGTACTCGCCGACAAGCTCTCGTCGCCGGAAGGTCAGGGTCGAGCGCCCCTTCTTGCCGACGGCGACCCAGCGGACTCCTGTGCCCTCCGCCTGCAGCGAGCGCTCGAGAGCGAACGCGCGCCGTATGACCTGGGCGTTGAAAGCACCAGCGAGCCCGCGGTCTCCGGTGAGCGGCACGATCGCGACGGTCTCGACCGCCTCCCGCTGCTCGAGCAGCGGGAGGCGCACGCTCGCCGCGGCCCTCCCGACGCCCGCGATGAGCTCGGCCATCGTCTCTGCGTAGGGTCGCAGGGCCGTGATCCTCGACTCGGCGCGGCGCAGCTTGGCCGCGGCCACGAGCTCCATCGCGCGCGTGATCTTGCGCGTGTTCGAGACCGATTGGATTCGGCGCTTGAAGTCCTGGACGGAGGCCATGCGTTACGTCGCTCGCGCGGCTCAGACCGCGAGACCCGTCGTCTCCTCCACGCTGAAGACCTGCAGGAAGTGGTCGAGCTCCTTCTTCAGCGCCTCCTCGACCTCGTCGGTGAGCTCTCCGCTCTCGCGGATCGACTTGTACGTCGAGCCGTCCGTGCGCAGCGACTCGCGCAGCTCGTCCTGGAAGCGGGGCACCTGCGGCACCGGGATCTTGTCGAGATAGCCGTTGATGCCCGCGTAGATCGCGACGACCTGCTCTTCGAACGGCCACGGCTGGTACTGCGGCTGGTTGAGCGTGGCGACCATGCGCTCGCCGCGGGCGAGCGTCTGCTGCGTCGCCTGGTCGAGCTCGGAGCCGAACTGGGAGAAGGCCTCGAGCTCGCGGTACTGCGCGAGGTCGAGCCGCAGGCGGCCGGCGACCTTCCGCATCGCCTTCGTCTGGGCGTTGCCGCCGACGCGCGAGACCGAGGTGCCGACGTTGATCGCCGGGCGGACGCCGGAGTAAGAACAGGCTCGACTCGAGGAAGATCTGCCCGTCCGTGATCGAGATGACGTTCGTCGGGATGTAGGCCGCGATGTCGCCGGCCTGCGTCTCGATGATCGGCAGCGCGGTGAGCGACCCGCCGTCGAGCTCGTCCGAGAGCTTGCACGCCCGCTCGAGCAGCCGCGAGTGGAGGTAGAAGACGTCGCCCGGGAACGCTTCACGGCCGGGCGGCCGGCGGAAGAGGAGCGAGAGCTGCCGGTAGGCGTCCGCGTGCTTCGAGAGGTCGTCGTAGACGCAGAGCGCATGGCGACCCTTGTAGAGGAAGTACTCGCGCGATCGCGCAGCCGGCGAACGGCGCCATCCACTTGATCGGCGCTGCTTCCTGGGCAGGCGCGGAGAGGACCACCGTGTACTCCATCGCCCCCGCATCGCGAAGCTTCTCGACCACCTGCGCGACCGTCGAGCCCTTCTGCCCGATCGCGACGTACACGCAGATCACGTCGCCGCCGCGCTGGTTCAGGATCGTGTCGATCGCGATAGCCGTCTTCCCCGTGGACCGGTCGCCGATGATGAGCTCGCGCTGGCCGCGGCCGATCGGGATCATCGAGTCGATCGCCTTGATCCCTGTCTGCAAGGGCTCCTTCACGGGTTGACGCGCGATCACGCCCGGCGCCTTGAACTCGAGCGGCCGGCGCTCGGTCGTCTCGATCGGGCCGAGCCCGTCGAGCGGGTTGCCGAGCGGGTCGACGACTCGGCCCAGGAGCGCTTCGCCGACCGGGACGCTCATGACCTCGCCCGTGCGGCGTGCCGGCTCGCCCTCGCTGACGTCCTGCCATCGGCCGAAGAGCGCCGTTCCGACGTTGTCCTCCTCGAGGTTGAACGCGATGCCGACGACGCCGTGCTCCAGCTCGAGCCGCTCGAGGGCGACGCAGTTCTCGAGCCCGTGGATGCGTGCGATGCCGTCGCCGACCTGGAGGACGGTGCCGACCTCGCTCAGGTCGGTCTCGACGTCGAACTCCTTGATGCGGTCCTTGAGGATCGCGGTGATCTCTTCGGGGCGTAGCTTCACGTTTCTCTCCTTGCGCTAGTGCGAGGTGACGAGCTCTTGGCGTAGGCGTTCCAGGCGGCCGCGGACGCTTCCGTCCGCGCGGAAGGACCCGACCCTGAGGACGATGCCGCCGATGAGGCTCGGATCCACGCTCCGGGTCGCCTCGACCGTCCGCCCGGAGGCCGCCTCGATCTGGCCGACGATCGACTGAGCGTCCTCGTCGGTCAGCTCGACCGCGGTGGAGAGCTCGACGGTAAGGCGGTTCTCGGCGCGGGCGACGAGCGCCTCGAATTCCCGGTTGACCTCGGCGAGCTCGCCGAGCGCGACCCTTGTCGGCCACGACGCGCAGGAAGTTGCGGACGAGCTCGTCGCCGCCGGCGGAGAGCTCGTCGAGGACGGAGGCCTTCCCTGCCGGATCGACCTGAGGGTTCCGGAGAAACGCGGCGAGCGCAGGCACCTCGTCGATCGCCTGCGCGAGCGCAGAGAGGTCGGCCGCCACGGGCTCCACGCGACCCGCTTCCTCCGCCGCTTGGTAGAGCGCGCGGGCGTACATGCGCTGTGCGACTGCCATCCGCTAGTTGGTGCGCTCCAGCGCGGAGAAGTCGAGCTCGGCGATCGCCTCGTCGATGAGGCGTCGCTGGTCTTCCGCATCGAGGACCTTGCCCGTGACACGCGCGGTGGCCTCGAGCGTCAGCTCTGCAACCTCAGCGCGGATGAGCTCGAGCGACCGCTTCGTCTCGGCGTCGATCTGGCGCTTCGTCTCCTCCAGACGGCGCTGTCGTTCGACCTCGGACTCGTCCTTCACGCGGGCGATCTGCGCATCGCCGATCTTGCGCGCCTCGGCCAGGATCTCCGCGGCCTCGTGCTTCGCCTGCGCGATCAGCGCCCGGTGTTGCTCGACGAGCTCGCGGGATTCGCGTGCGCGCGCGATCCGCCTCCTCGACGGCCTTCCTGATCCGCTCGCGGCGCTCGTCGATCGTGCGCTGGATCGGGCCGAATGCGTACTTCCGGAGGACGAAGAACGTGATCCCGAACGCGATGAGCGTCCAGATCATCAGCCCCGGAACGACCTGGATGAGGTCGCTGCCGCCGCTCTCTTCCTGGGCGAGGAGGAACATGCTCTAGACCAGGACGTACGCGAGCAGTCCGCCGATGAGACCGTAGAAGACGACCGCTTCGGTCAGTGCGAAGCCGAGCCACTGGATGCCCGTCAGCTCGCCGCGCAGCTCGGGCTGGCGCGCGACCGCCTGGATCATCGAGCCGAAGATGTTGCCGATTCCGATGCCGGCGCCGAGGGAGCCGAGGCCGATACCCAGCGCAAGAGCGATGGCCTTGCCGGCGTCGGCGCCGTCTTCGGCGGCGGCGAGGAAGAAGAACGAGGAGAGCATGGTCGGGGTCCTCCTTAGTGCTCGGGCTCGATGGCCGAGCCGATGTAGATGGCAGACAGGGCGGCGAAGATGTACGCCTGGATCGAGACGACGATGATGACTTCGAACAGGTAGAAGAGCGCCGCCGCAGGGACCGCGACGATCGCGAGCAGGACGTTCTCGAGCACGATGATGAGCCCGATGAAGGTCAGGATCAGCATGTGCCCGGCGAGCATGTTCGCGTAGAGACGGACGGAGAGGCTGATCAACCGCATGAGCTGCCCGAGGACCTCGAGCGGCACGATGAGCGGCAGCATCACCTTGGGCACGTCGGGAATCCAGCTCTTGAAGTACCTCACCGGCCCGTTCGCTCGTACGCCTTCGATGTGCGTGAAGACGAACGTCATCAGCGCGAGCGCGAGCGTCACCGAGAGCGTCGACGTGGCGGCGAAGATGGCGAGCGTCGGCAGCTCGACCCCTGCGATCGTCACCTTCTCGTCCGAGAGCGGCAGCGGGATGAAGCCGAGGATGTTGACGGTCCAGATGAAGATCATCAGCGTCGCGACGTAGGGAAACCAGCGGCCGATCGCCTTGGTCGGGAGTCCCTGCTCCGCGACTTGGACCTGAGCGACCTCGTAGATGGTCTCGCCGAGCGCCTGCCGCTTGGTCGGTTCGCGGCCGACTTTGACGCGCATGAGCAAGATCCCGATCAGGCACGAGCAGAGCGCTCCGAGCAGCAGGTAGGCAACCGCCTTGTTGATCGAGAGGTCGAGCGGCCCGAGATGGATCGGAACCCACTCGTGAAGCGTCCACTCCTCCGAGATGAACGCGCCCTTGTCTTCCTCTTCCGGGTGCGTTCCGTCTTGGCCGAGGGCGACCGACGGCAGGAGCAGCGCGAAGGCTACGAACAGCAGGACAAGGCGTTTCACGCGTGCCCCCCGGAACCGAAGTACGCGACGAGCCCGACCGCGAGCTCCACGGTGAAGGCGAGCGCGTAGACCGCGGCTGCCGCGATGCCGACGCGTTCGTCGGACACGGTCACCGCGACCAGCGGGACGCCGACGAGCAGCGCGCGAGAGGTTGTCCCAATGCCCCGCATCCCAGCGGCGGCGAGGTTACCGGGGTCGCTTGGGAGGCGCGCCAGTACGAGCGAGAAGGCGAGCGCCGCCGCCCAGAGAACCGCTGCGAGAGCCCAGCCTGCGAGCGGCCAGCCCGCGACAGCGAAGATCGGAAGCGCAAGCGCGATCACGCTGCCGCCCGCGATTGCCGGCGCGATCCGGCTCGGGATCGGCCTGGGCGTCGAGAAGATTCCGGCGCTCACGGGCTCTCCTGTCGCGAGTACACGATGTAGACGACGAGCACGGCGAGCGGTATCCCGACGAGAGCTCCCACGAGGAGTCCGATGCCCGCGAATCCGAAGGCCCAGCCCAGCAGCACACCGAGCCCCATCGCGACCCCGAGCGTGCCCAGAAGAAGGCCCGAAGCCGTGGCCAGGGAGTGCGGTGAGGAGGCGGCACCGGTGGTCATCCGCAGCGAGAGCATATCAGCGCTTGTAACAGCCATTTTCGGCTCCAGGAGCCGAAAATGGCGAGGTTCGTTACATGCGATCTCGCGCGTAGGATGACGTCGAGGAGCTTCGTCGAGCGTGCCTCCGCGTCTGATTCGCCCACGCCCGTACGCTCATCCTCAGGCGCGACATGAACTACCCGACCCTCGCCGCAATACACGCAGCGGTGCCAAGTTACAACTTGCAACTTGGCACGAAGTTGCGTCGATCTCGACTCCCACTCGTGAGCAATACGTCGGCAGGCTGGGGCTGTGTACGCTGCCGCGCCACGGCTCGACCCGCGCCTACTCAAAGCGCTCGTGCGGCTCGACGATGACTCCGTTCCGATCCTCGAGACACACCGGCGTAGCCGTGAAATCGCTGCAAGGCTGGATATTCCTCGACCGAGCTACGAGTGCGTGCGCCTGCTGCTCCACGACGCGCGGAGGCAGAAGGCGAGGCGGCAAGCTACTCGCGACACGCTGATCGACATCGCGCTCTACATCAAGCCGATCGACGCGCTGTATTCCCTCGACTGACGAGGCGAAAGCCCAAGTTACAACTTGTAACTTGGGCTCTGGTCGTCGTACGGATCCGCCGTGAGCTGGAGGCGGCGCTGTACCGCTGAGCTTCGCGCGTGAGGTGCCCGGTGTGAGGTGCCCGCGGTGAGGTGCGTGGGTGCTACCGGAGCGCGCAGCCTACGCGGTCATCCGCTCGCCCGCGTCCGTCCTCTCGCGCTCGCGTCGGCGTATGCGCGGGTTCGCGAGCTTGACGATCTCCAGCAGGTAGACGACGTAGACGGAGAACGCGAGCGCGCCGAGCGCGATCCCGAACACGGCCACAGCCGGCCAGAGATGCCACTCGCCACGTTCGCGGAACGGCACGAAGTGCGTCGCGAGTGCCGCGCCCGCGAGGCTCGCGCACCAGAGCCACATCGTGAGCGCGGCCCGCCGCTGCGAGAAACCGATGTTGAGGAAACGGTGATGCAGATGGCTGCGATCCGCACCGTAGACCGGCTGCCTGTACTTGAGGCGCTTGGCGACGACGAACGAGGTGTCGATGATCGGAACGGCCAGAACGAGGAGCGGAAAGAGCAGGACGACCGTGGACGCGGTCTTGAGGAGGCCCTGAATCGAGACCGCGGCGAGAATGAAGCCGAGGCAGAGCGCCCCCGAGTCGCCCATGAAGATCCGCGCGGGGAAGAAGTTGTGCCGGAGGAAGCCGAGGCAGCTCCCGGCCACGATGGCCGAGAGGATCGCCGGGTCGGTCTTCCCGAGCGAGAGCGCGAGAGTCGCGAAGGTCACGCCGGCGATCGCGCACACACCCGCGGCGAGACCGTCGAGCCCGTCGAGGAAGTTGACCATGTTCATCACGGCGACGATCCAGAAGATCGAGATCGGCACGCCGATCCACACCGGCAGATCGACAGCGCCGAGAAACGGGAACGTGAAGTGGTCGACCCAGACACCGAACGTCGTCGGGATCGCCGCGGCGACGACCTGCCCGGAGAGCTTCGTCGAAGGCGAGAGTCCCCGGAAGTCGTCGACCGCGCCGACGACGGTCGCCACGGCCGCACCGAGCAGCACGCCGCGGGTCTCCTCCGAGAGATCGAGGAACGCGAGCGCGGGGACGACGATTCCGAGGAAGATGGCGAGTCCACCGAGCCGCGGGATCGGGCGCCGGTTCAGGCGTCGCTCTCCCGGACGGTCGACAGCGCCCAGAAGACGCGCCATGCCGCCGACGGCCGGCGTGAGGAGCATCACGATCACGAAGGCGATGACCGCGCCGTAGAGGACCTCCGGCGTCGCCCTCAGCTCATCCCACATGTCAGTGGTCTCTCCGGTGGCTACCGTGCCCTATGGTCGGCGAAAACCGAGCAGGCCAAGGACGCAGGGAGCGTCCATATTGAAATATGGACGCGACTGAGGACGCCGGCATGCGACGGTTTGCAGCCGGGCAGAGGGTGCCGGTAGTTGCCGGAGCGACCACTCAGCCTACTTCGTCCCGTACAGTCGGTCGCCTGCGTCGCCGAGGCCGGGAAGGATGTAGCCCTTCTCGTTCAGCTCGCGGTCGACCGCGGCGACCACGACTGGGACCTCCGGGTGATCGCGATGCACGCGCTCGATGCCTTCCGGCGCCGCGATGAGAGCGATGAGACGCACCGACGTCGCCCCCGCCCGCTTGACCGTCTCGATAGCGGCGGCGGTGGAGTTCCCCGTAGCCAGCATGGGGTCGAGCAGGATGACGTCCCGCTCGGCGATGTCGCCGGGCAGCTTGACGTAGTACTCGACCGGCTGGAGCGTCTCCTCGTCACGGAAGAGCCCGATGAACCCGACGCGGGCGCCCGGCACGAGCGAGAGCACCGCGTCGAGCATGCCGACGCCGGCGCGGAGGATGGGACAGACGGCGACCTTCTTTCCCGAGATGCGCCTGGCGGTCGTGTGCTCGAGCGGAGTTTCGATCTCCACCTCTTCGTCCGCGAGCCCCTTCGTCGCCTCGTAGGTGAGGAGGAGCGTCAGCTCGTTCACGAGCTGGCGGAACATCTGCGTCGTCGTCGTGACGTCCCGGAGCAGGCCGAGCTTGTGCTGGACGAGCGGATGCGAGACGACGATGACCTCGGCGGTGACAGAGGTGCCTGGCGAGCTTGTCATGCGCTCGTCTCGACCGAGTACTCGGTATAGCCACGGAAGCCCGGATACAGGGGTCGCCTACGGCACAGCGTGGCGCTGCGAGCCGCAAGAGCCCCGAGATCCGCGCCCGGTCGCAGCGACTCGGCGATGATCGCGCCCACCTCGCGAACGTCGTCCTCGTCGAACCCTCGCATCGTGACCGCGGGTGTCCCGAGCCGGAGCCCCGACGCGACGGTCGGCGGCCGCTCGTCGAATGGCACGGTGTTGCGGTTGGCGGTGATCCCCACCTCGGCAATGCGCTCCTCGGCCTCCTTCCCCGTCCACTCGCTCGTGCGCAGGTCGACGAGCAGGAGATGAGTGTCCGTGCCGCCCGTCAAGACTTCGAGGCCTCCGTTCTGAAGCGCCTCTGCGAGCACGTCCGCGTTGGCGCGGACCTGGGATTGGTACTCACGGAACGGCGCGGAGGCCGCGATCCGGAAGCACGCCGCCTTGGCGGCGATCACGTGGTTCAGGGGTCCGCCCTGCATGCCCGGAAAGACCGCGCGATCGACCGCCTGGGCGTGCTCCTCCTTGCAGAGCACGAATCCGGAGCGCGGACCGGCGAGCGTCTTGTGCGTCGTCGAGGTGACGAAGTCGCAGTCCGCGACAGGGTTGGGATGGAGCCCGGCAGCGACGAGGCCGGCGAAGTGAGCCATGTCGCAGAGCAGGTACGCGCCCACCTCTTCGGCGATCTCACGGAATCGAGGCGTCTCGACCGTGCGTGGGTACGCCGAGCCCCCGCAGACGATCAGCTTCGGGCGATGCTCCTTCGCAAGCCGCAGGACGTCGTCGTAGTCGACCCGGTTCGTCTCGCGTGACACGCCGTAGTGGACGATCGTGTACAGGCGGCCCGAGAAGTTGACCTTGAGGCCGTGTGTGAGGTGCCCTCCGTGCGAGAGCTCGAGCGAGAGGATCGTGTCGCCGGGCTCGAGGCACGCGAAGTAGACCGCCATGTTCGTCTGCGCCCCGGCGTGCGGCTGCACATTCGCGTGCTCCGCGTCGAACAGCGCCCGCGCGCGATCGATGGCGAGCTGCTCGATCTCGTCGACGACCTCGCATCCGCCGTAGTAGCGGCGTCCCGGGTAGCCCTCCGAGTACTTGTTCGTGGGGACGCTGCCTACGGCCTCGAGTATCGCGGGCCACGTGAAGTTCTCGGACGCGATCAGCTCGATCTCGCCCCGCTGCCGCTCGAGCTCCCGGCCGATCAGCCCGGCGACCTCGGGGTCGACGTCGTGCAGCGTCGCCACGCGGAGATCCTCGAAGGTGCTCGGTGCCACCGCCACTCGGTCTCTCCTCGATGCTACTCAAGCGCCGCCCGAGCGCGAGCGAGCGCGTCCGCCGCTCGTACCGCGCCCTCCCGGAGGACGCGCGGCTCCGACCCTGTGAAGTCGAGGACCGTCGAGGGCACCCCCGGAAGCTCGCCGCCGTCCACCAGCACCGCCTCGGCCAGGATCTCCGCTGGGACGTCCGCCGGTCGTCTCGGATCGGCGCCTCGGTGCAGGTTCGCGCTCGTCGCCGTCACGGCTCCGACCTGCTCGAGCACCTCTCGGCCCGGCCCCTCGAGCTCGGGGACGCGGACGCCGATCGTGTTCGGCCGAGCTCCCGTGAGCCACGGGAAGCGGCGCGCCGGGTTGGGAAGGACGAGCGTGTACGGCCCGGGAAGGAGCGCTCGAACGGTCACGGCCGCCCATCCCTCGAGCTCGGGCACGCACTCGATCAGCGCGTCCACACTCTCCGCGACGAGCGCAAAGGGCTGTCCCGGATCGCGGCGCTTGAGCTCCGAGAGCCTCCGCACCGGCTCCTCGCGGTGCGGCGTGCAAACCAGTCCGTAGACGGTGTCGGTCGGAATGACCGCAACCGCCCCGCCCCGGATCGCCGCCACGGCTTCCTCGACCTGGGTCATGCGCGCCGGCCTTCGACGACGCGCTCGCGGCCGGCGAGGTCCCGCGTCACGTGCACATCCTCGTAGCCGAGCTCGCGCAACTCGGTCGCGACACGATCGGCCTTGCCGTCGGCGGTCTCCAGCACGAGCGTCCCGCCGACGCTCAGCACATCCAACGCTCCGCGCGCGACGGCGTGCGTCGCACCGTCGGACACGAGCGCCTCGCGCGGCTCCCACCCCCGAACTTCCGGCTCGAGCTGCTCGATGTCCTTCGGCTCGACGTACGGCGGGTTGGAGACGACGAGCTCCCACGGCCCCGGCGGAAGGCCCTCGAAGAGATCGCAGTGGAGGAGCTCGATCTCGATGCCGGTCCGTCTTCCGTTCTCGCGAGCGACGGACAGCGCGTCCTCGGACACGTCCACGCCCGTCACTCGCGCACCCGGATGCTCCTGAGCGATCGCAAGGGCAATCGCGCCGCTACCGGTGCCGACGTCGAGCACCCGCGGCGCAGGGAATCGCCTCGATCAGAGCGAGGCAGCGCTCGACCACGATCTCGGTTTCCGGCCGCGGGATCAGCACCCGACGATCGACGGCGAGCGTGAGCCGGCGAAACCCCCATTCGCCGAGCACGTAGGCGAGCGGCTCGCGACGTTCGCGCCGAGTGACGAGCGCTGTGAGGGCGCGGCGCTCGCCGGCTTGCAGCGCCCGACGGCTGTCGGCGTACAGGCCCGACCGCGTCGTCCGGAGCACGTGCGCGAGGAGCAGCTCGGCATCGACCTGCGGCGTCTCGCAGCCCGCGACCGCCAGGCGCTCCGCCGCCTGCGCGAGCGCGGCCGAGACCGTCAAGTCGTTGCCGCGGAGAGCGCGAGCCGGCGGTCTTCCGCCTGGAGCGCTTCGGTGAACTCGTCGAGCTCGCCCTGGAGCACATGGTCGAGCCGGTGCACCGTGAGCTTGATGCGGTGGTCGGTGAGCCGGTTCTCGGGAAAGTTGTAGGTGCGAATCTTCTCCGCACGCTCGCCGCCGCCGATCTGCGAGCGTCGGGTGGCAGCCTGCTCGGCCTGCTGCTTCGCGCGCCCGGCCTCGTACAGCCGGGCGCGGAGAACGCGCATGGCCTTCTGCCGGTTCTGAAGCTGCGACTTCTCGTCCTGCATGGCGACGACGATTCCGGTCGGGAGGTGTGTGATGCGCACCGCCGAGTCGGTGGTGTTCACGCTCTGTCCACCCGGCCCCGTCGAGCGCATGACGTCGATCTTGAGGTCCTTGTCCTCCACCTGCACCTCGACCTCCTCGACCTCGGGCATCACCGCCACGGTTGCGGTCGAGGTGTGGATGCGGCCCTGCGACTCCGTGTCGGGGACGCGCTGGACACGGTGCGTCCCGCCCTCGAACTTGAACACGGAGAACGCGCCGTCGCCCTTCACCGCGAAGACGACCTCCTTGAAGCCGCCCGCCTCGTTCTCGCTCGTCGAGAGCGTCTCGGTCCGGTACCCACGCCGCTCCGCGTACCGATTCAGCATTCGGTAGAGATCGGCGGCCCAGAGCGCGGCCTCGTCGCCCCCTACTCCCTGCCGGATCTCGACGATGACGTCCTTCTGGTCGGCGGGATCCTTCTCGACGAGCGCGACCTTGAGCTCGTCCTCGAGCCGCGCGAGCTCGGTCTCGAGCTCGGACGCCATGTCCGCGAGCTCGGGATCGTCCCGCGCGTCCTCGAGGTCCGCCTGCACGCGCCGCCATTCGTCGGCGAGCCTGTGCGGGCCTTCGAGCTCCTTCAGCCGCCGCCGGCCGCGGCGCCCGTGTTGCGATCGTTGTAGACGTGCGGGTCGGCCATGCGCTCCTGCGCCTCCGCATAGGAGCGCTCGAGCTCGTCCACCAGACGTTCGATCGGATTCATGGTGTGAGGTTAGACCTGACCCCCGTCTAGCTCCGGATCGACCGGCGTGTATCGAGCACGATCTCGGGAACGCTCGCGAGCGCCTTCGAGACGGGACAGTTCTCCTTCGCCGTTTCCGCTGCTGCACGGAAGCCCGCCGTCGTCGAGACCGGGGACTTCGCCGCGCGCGTGCAGGACGATCTTCGTGATCCCCTCGCCGGGGACGAACGTCACGGTCGCGGTCGTCTTGAGCTCGGTCGCAGGCGTTCCTGCTTGCGCGAGCCCGTGCGCGAACGCCATCGAGAAGCACGAAGCGTGTGCTGCCGCGATCAGCTCCTCCGGACTCGTCTTCCCGCCCGACTTCTCCTCGGTGCGCGAGGCCCACGTGACATCGAGCGGGCCGAAAGCCTCGCTTCCGACGCGGTCGATCGTCCCCTCGCCCTCGAGCAGCGAGCCCTTCCATGTCACGTCGGCGGTGCGCTCAGTCGCCATCGTTTCCTCCTGGTTCAGCCAGCGTCGCTTCGACAGTCACCGCGGCGCTCGCCCTGATGAGCGCCGAGAACGGACACCCGGCGTCTGCGGCCTCGGCCGCCCGAGCGAAGCCGGCGGCGTCGCACTCCGGAACGGAGCCCCGTGCCGTGATTGCCGACGAGACGATCCGGTGACCGGCACCCTCGACCTCGTCCATCGTGATCCGGCAGTGGACATCGAGGCGCTCCGGCGGGGTGCCCGCTCGCGCGAGCTCGCTGCCCGAGCGAGGTCACGAAGCACGACGGCGTGCGCGGCGGCAAGCAGCTCCTCGGGGCTCGTCTTCCCCTCCGGCTCGCCGACGCGCGACGCGATCGTCAGTCGGGAGCTCGAACGCGCCCGAGCTCGCCGCGCGTGACGACTCCCGAGCCGCGAGCGGTCGTTCCCTCCCAGACGATGTCGGCTTCCCGGACGATCCGCGGCATGGAGCGGGCTGGCCCTTAGGCCATCACTTCGACTCGTGTGTCGAGCCGCTTCTCTTCGGCCGGCTCGGCCTCCTCGCGCTCGCGCACCATGTTGAGGGCACGGATGGAGACCTCGACCTGGTCGTCCGTCGGCTCGCGAGTGGTCAGCCGCTGGAGCCAGAGGCCCGGCGCGAGCATCGTCATCAACACGCGGTTGTCCTGGTGCTGGCCCGCGTAGCGGATCACCTCGTACGCGAGCCCGGCGATGACCGGGAGGAGCAGGACGCGGCTCGCGATGAGCCAGTACCAGACGGGCCGTCCGACGAACGCGAAGACGAAGATCGCGATCACCATCACCCAGAGCAAAAATGCCGTACCGCAACGAGGGTGAATCAAGCTGAACTTCTGCACGTTGGCGGGAGTCAGCTCGGCGCCGGCTTCGAGCGCGTTGATCGTCTTGTGCTCGGCGCCGTGGTACTGGAAGACCCGGCGCAGGTCCGGGAGCAGCGAGATGAGGAGGATGTAGCCGATGAAGACCGTGACGCGGATGAGGCCCTCGATGACGACGAAGGCGCCTGTGGAGTCGATCGGCAGCCAGCTCGTGAGCAGCGCCGGGCCGACCTTGAACAGCATGAGCGCGAACCCGATCGCGATCGCGAACGAGAAGATGATCTGGCCGCGGCCGATCTGGGTCTTGATCTCGCCGTGCTCGTCCCGCTCCTGCGAGATGACGTTGGCAGAGATCGCGAGCGCGCGAAACCCGATGGCGAGCGACTCGCCGAGCGCGATGATTCCGCGAATGACCGGAAGCCTCCAGACACGGTTGCGCTTCATCGGCGACTCGATGTGGTTGACGACTTCCTCGATGTCGCCCTCGGGCGTACGAATCGCGACCGCCCAGCTCGACGGGCTGCGCATCATCACGCCTTCGAGGACGGCCTGGCCGCCGTACGAGATTTTCACCTGAGGGCCCTATTCGCGGCGGGAGCCGCCGGCCTTCTCGAGCCGTCGCTGGAAGCGCTCCACCCGGCCGCCCGTATCCACGAGCTTCTGCTTGCCCGTATAGAACGGATGGCATTCGGCGCAAATCTCGACGTGCAGCTCGGCTTTCGTGGAACGCGTCCAGAACTCGTTGCCGCACGAGCACGTGACATGCGCGAGCACGTACTCGGGGTGGATGTCGGCCTTCATCGGCCTGCCAGGATACCAGCGGCCGTCTCCGCGGCGACATTCCCGCCCGAGACGACGCACACGGTTCGGCGGCCGTCGACCTTCCCCGCGAGTACCGCCGCGACCGCTGCAGCACCGGCGGGCTCGCACGCGAGCTTCGCGCGCTCGTAGAGGAAGCGGAAGCCCTCGGCGATCTCGTCCTCGCTCACGAGGACGGGCTCCACACCGAGCGCCTCGCACGTGCGCAAGGCGAGCTCTCCTGCAAAGGGAGCGTTGAGGCCGTCCGCGACCGAGCGGGCTTCTACACGGGTCGCGTGCCCGGCCTCGACGGCCGCGTGCAGAGCGCGGGAGGTCTCCGGCTCGACCGGGAGCACCTTGACTCCCGCGGGCGCGGCAGCAGCCGCGATCCCCGCGAAGAGCCCTCCGCCGCCGCATGGGACGACGATCGTCTCGACGTCCGGAACGTCTTCGAGGATCTCCAGGCCGACCGTCCCCTGACCGGCGACGACGAGCTCGTCGTCGAACGGATGGACGAGCACGCGGCCCGTCTCCTCGTGCAGCTCGGCGAGACGCTCGAACACGTCACCCGGTCCGGTTGCTTCGAGGTCGACCCGTGCGCCGTACCCGCGGGCAGCGGCGAGCTTGAGCTCGCTCGCCCCCTGGTACATGACGACGAGCGCGTCGGTTCTCTCGAGGGCGGCGCCGTACGCGAGCGCAGCGGCATGGTTCCCGGCGGAGGCGGCGATGACGCCACGCGCTTTCTCCTCGAGCGTGAGCGACGCGAGCTTCGTCAGCACGCCGCGGGGCTTGAACGAGCCCGTGCGCTGGAGGAGCTCGGCCTTGAGCTGGACGTCCGGCCCGAGCGTGCGGCAGGAGAGCGTCGGCGTACGGTGCACGCGGCCGGCGACGATCCGCGCAGCCTCCTCGACGTCGTCTCGGCCCACCGCCAGGTCGATCACGAGCCGATCGTACTCTGGGAACCTCGGCGCTTCCGCGAAGCGTAAGGCGTCGAATGCGTGCCGCCCTGATCGTTGCGACCTCGCTTGTCGTTGCCGCCACGGCGCTCGCCGGCAGCCAGCCTCAGCCGGTCGAGACCGCGGTCGTCGCGACCGGCGCAGCCCCGTGCGGGATCGTGGCCGCCCGCGACGGCGGACTCTGGGTGGGCGTCTACGGCACAGGGAAGGTTCTGCGCATCGACCCGTCTCGTGGAAAGGTGACCACGAAAGTGCGGGTCGGACGCTACGCCTGTCGGGTGGTCGTCGGGCCCGCGGCCGTCTGGGTCACTCGAGATCGAGCCGGCGAGCTCGTGCGGATCTCTCGGGGAACCGGACGACTTGCACGGCTGCAGGTCGGAGCGGGAGCTTTCGACGTCGTCCTCGCGCGCGGATCCGTCTGGGTTACGAGCTTCGACATCGGCACCATTGCCGAGGTCGACGCCGCGACGACGAGACTGCGTCGCATCTACAAGCACGGACCGAACCCAGCCGGGCTTGCGAGCTGTGCAGGCCGTATCTGGGTTGGCCACGGCAGGGACGCGACCTTCCTGACCTCGATCGACCCGCGCACGCATCGTCTCATGCGGGTCGAGGTCGGGACGAAGAACCCCGGCTGGCCCCGGTGCATCCGCGGGGAGATCTGGGTGACGACGTCGGACTCGGTGCTGCGCGTTCACGCGCGGAGCGGAGAGGTTCTCGGACGTCTTCGCCTCGGGGGAACGCCCGCCGAGGCGGCTGGCGGTCCGGACGGCCTCGTCTGGGTCACCGACAAGGAGCGCTCGCTCGTGCACCGCGTCGATCCCGCGCGGGTCGCGCTCGTCGACTCGTTCCCGGCGGGGCCGGGCGCCTATTCACTCGCCCGCACCGGCGGAGCGATGTGGATCACGAGCTTCGCCGGGTCGGACGTCCGCCGCTACACGCCGTAGCCACGTCCGGGAGAATGCGAGCGTGGCCGTCACGCCCGCCGAGCGTCCGATTCGGCTCGTCGTCCGTGACGACGATCTCCGGCGCAGCCGGCTCACGGTCTTCTTCCGGCTCCTGCTCGCGCTTCCCCATCTCGTCTGGCTGACGCTGTGGGGAGTCGCGA
This sequence comes from uncultured Actinomycetes bacterium, assembly GCA_963746435.1. Lineage (GTDB taxonomy): Bacteria > Actinomycetota > Thermoleophilia > Gaiellales > Gaiellaceae > GMQP-bins7. Next base: position 44,491 of record CAVVAZ010000015.1, on the reverse strand, counting down.
CGAACGTCGTCGTCTTCGTCCTCTGGCTCGCGATCCTGATCGAGGGCCGGGCTCCGACGGTACTCCACGACTTCGTCGCTGGTTACGTCCGGTACGCGACGCACGTGGGCGCGTACGTCTTCCTGGCGGCGAACCCGTTCCCGGGCTTCCGCGGGGCTCCGGGATATCCGGTGGACGTCGAGATCGAGCCTCCCGCGCGCCAGAGCCGATGGGCGACGCTCGGGCGGCTCATCCTCGCGCTCCCGGCGTTCCTGCTCGTCGCCGCTCTCGGCGGTGGGTTCGCCTCCTTCGGCTTCGCGGCCTTGTACCTCAACGGCGTCGCCGGGACTGCCGCGTTCCTCCTCTGGTTCGCCGCGCTCGTGCGCGGAAACGCTCCGAGGGGCCTCCGTGATCTCGTCATGCTCGGGCTCGGATACGGCGCGCAGGCGGCCGGTTACGTCCTGCTGCTCACCGACCGCTACCCGAGCTCCGACCCAGCGCTCGTCGAGCCACTGCCGGAGCTGCCGGACCACCCCGTGCGCCTGGCGGTCACGGACGAGCTCGGACGTTCCCGGCTCACGGTGTTCTTCCGGCTGCTCCTCGCGACGCCTCACTTCGTATGGATCACGCTCTGGTCCATACCGGCCGTGCTCGCAGCCATCGCAGCGTGGTTCGTCGCGCTGGCGATCGGACGTGTCCCGAACGCCCTGCACCGTTTTCTGGCGGCCTACGTTCGTTATGCGACCCACGTCGCGGCGTACGTCTACGTCATCGGCCGTCGGTTCCCGGGCTTCACCGGACGGGAGGGAGCGTACGAGGTCGACGTGCTCATCGACCCGCCCGAGAGGCAGCCCCGTTGGAAGACGCTCCTACGCTTCTTCCTCGCGGTGCCGGCCCTCCTCGTCGCGTCGGCGCTCGGCGGCGTCCTGCTCGTCGTGTGGCTCCTCGGCTGGTGGGCGTCGCTGATCCGCGGCCGCATGCCGGAAGGTCTGCGAAATCTGGGAGCCTCTTCGCTTCGCTACTCCGCGCAGACGTACGCGTACCTGTTCCTCGTCACTGGCCGATACCCGTACGCCTCGCCGGTGCTCGTCGGCGCCCAGCCCGCTCTCGAACCGCCACCGGTCGGCGTCGAGGCGCCCGAAGGGCCGAGCAACGGGATGACACCGCCTTCTGGTTCCGCTGCGGTCGGGTGAGCGACCTTCGTCGCGCTCTCGGTATCGCCGGCCCGATCGCCGTCGCTGTCGCTCTGGCCATCGGCGCCTTTCTTCTCTACCCGACCGCCGTTCCGGACGACCTGGCGCTCCCCTCGGTCGATGTCGACAAGGCGTTCGGCGCCGAGCTGGTCGCCGATGCCGAGCGGTACGAGCGCTTCCTGCTCGTCGACTGGGTGCTGTCGCAGCTCGCGCTGCTGATCGTGCTCGTCGTCTATGCACGGCGCGGAGTCGCGTTCGTGAAGGAGTCCGCTGCAGGCCCGATCGGGACCGGGATGCTGCTCGGGATGCTCGGCCTCGCGATCGTGTGGCTGGTCGCACTGCCGTTCCGGGTCGCGGCGCACTGGTGGAACCGCCGTCACGACGTCACCGATCTCGACTATCTCTCCTGGATCTTCGGGGACTGGGCGGTGCTCGCCGCGGAGTTCCTCTCCATCAGCCTCGCGCTCGTGATCGTCATGGGGCTCGCGCGCTGGCTCGGCAACGGCTGGTGGCTCCCGGGGGCGGCGACGTTCGTCGCGATCGCCGCACTGTTGAACTTCGTCATCCCGTATCTCGACTTCGGGGCGACCGAGCCGCTGCAGGAGCCGCAGCTCGTCGAGGCGGCCAGGGAGTACGAGCGAAAGCTCGGCGTCTCGGCGATCCCGCTCCGGGTCGAGGAGGTGAGCGCCGACACGGAGCAGGCGAACGCGTACGCGTTCGGAATCGGACCGTCGCGGCGCGTCGTCTTCTGGGACACCATCCTCACCGACCCGTTCACGCTCGCGGAGCAGAAGATGGTGCTCGCCCACGAGCTTGCGCACCACTCGAGCGAGCACCTGCCCAAGGGCATCGCCTGGTTCGCGATCTTCGCCGTTCCCGGAGCGTGGATCCTCATGCGCGCGACGCGCGGGCGCGGGGGCATGGGCCGACCGGAGGCGGTGCCGCTCGCTCTCCTCGTCGTCGCCGTCCTCCAGCTCGCGTCGGCGCCCGTAGGGAACGTCATCTCGAGGCGTATGGAGGCCGAGGCCGACTGGAAGGCGCTCGAAGTCACGCGTGATCCCGACGCGCTCGAGGGACTCATGATCGGGTTCTCGGAGACATCGCTCGGAGACCCCGACCCGCCGAGCTGGACGCAAGCTTTTCCTTGGAAGCCACCCGGCGCTCGAGGATCGGGTCGCGATGGCGCGGGCCTGGTCCGCGCGCCAGGTTCACACCGACCCGTAGGCCGCCGGTTGTAATCGGAACCATCGCGGCGGATACTTCTCGCATGCGGCGGCGTTCCCGTGCGGCGGGATGGCTCGTAGGGGCGTCCACGGTCGCGCTGTTTCTTCTCTTTCCGCTCGCGACGTCGGCGACGCACGGCAAGCGCGTCTGGAGCGGGCAGTGGACGACGAACACCGGAGGCGTCGGCTTCCGCTGGGTGACGGACAGCGAGGGCCTGGCTGCGATCAAGTCACAGGGAGGAAAGCCGTGCGCGGAGCCGACTGACTACTTCCGTGGCGGGTACGTCGCTGGCAGCGATAGGGGCAAGGTCACCGGCTGCACAAAGGGGAACAAAAAGCACCTGATCGCGCGCTACGTCTCCGACAAGAGCGGAAGCGGCACGTTCGACATCACGTTCGCGGAGCCGGCGAGCTTCCGCGGGACCTACACGACCGACGCGCGCGCGACTGGCCCTTACACGGGATCGTTCAAGGGACACTTCGGCGGCGACGGAGCTGTCGAGAAGGTCGAGGGCGCCGGCGGGGAGCCGGTGAGAGTTGACATCCAGGTTCCACGCGAACAACCTCGGACCGCTCCACCAGTGGACGGCGGCGCATGCCCGGGACCCGCTTTGAAGGCTGCTCGCATCACCGGGCACGATCATGGCCCGGATCACCGAAATCCGTCTCGAGCACCAAGGCGGCGGCAACGTCGCCGACACGCCCCACCTGAGCCCATGCCGCACTCCCGTGATCAAGATCGCCGTCGACAGGGTCCGGTTCCGGGTACTCATACCCGGGCGCATCGTGCGAGCGACGCTCTCGGTCCACATCGATCAGGAAGGCGCACACCGGCCGGGGCAATGCCAGGTGGGGACCAGCGGCACGATCGAGGCCACCTACGACGACACCACGCGGGCCGCCAATTCGCTCCCCAACCACCGGCTCGAGATCGGACCCTGGGCAGGGCCATGCGCTGCGCACACGCACGTGATCACCAACAACATCTCCTCGATCGGTGCGGGGGGCTCGTCGAGCACGTACGTGCGCGTCTGGATCGCCTGTCAAAGCGGCACCGCGGCGGCGGCTTTACTCCCCGGAACTGCGGCACCTGATCCCGCCGCACCACTCGAAGAAGCTGCGGCTCGACTAGGTAATCGTGTACTCGGGACCGGAGCCGCCCTCGGGCGGCGTCAGCCGGCCGCCCTTCGCGGTGATCGCGCCACACTGGACGCAGTTCGACGGCGTCATCGAACACCGAGACCATCCCGTCGCCGAGGTCCTGGCCGACCTCGTAGACGTGCGCGGGGCACATCCAGGCCCACGCCTCGGCGACCGGGCGGCGCACCCGGGTCGCCACCTCCAGGTGGTTCGGCTGGTCGTCGCGCGTGCGGTTGCCCGAAGCGAAGACGGAGGAGAGCTTGTCGAACGTGTACTTCCCGTCCGGGGTCGGGTAGCGCTCCGCTCGCCCGGTCTTCACGAGCGGCGCTGCGGCGTTCGGATGCGTCGGGAAGCGGCCGTTGGGGACGCGCCCTTTCGTCACGGTCATCATGCTCGCGAGCGCGCCGCCGACGTAGAAGCCCTTGTCGAACGCCTGCCGCATGTTGCGCACCTCGTACAGCTCTCTCCACATCCGGCTCGCCCGCAGGGACTCGTCGTAGGAGTCGAGCGCGCCCACCCGGCTCGGCACCTCGCCGCGCCGTAGTGCGCGGAAGGCCGCCTCTGCGGCCAGCCTTCCCGACTCGATCGCGTAGTGGATCCCCTTCAGCCGCGGGACGTTCACGAGGCCCGCGCCCTCGCCGACGAGCAGGAGGCCGGGCGCGTTCAGTCGCTGGGGCAGCGAGTGGTAGCCGCCCTCGGTGATCGTCTTCGCGCCCCAGGCGACGCGCTCGCCGCCTTTCAGGATGTTCCAGACGACCCGGTGCGTCTTCAGCTCCTGCAGCACGTCGTGCACCGAGAACTCGACGTCTCGCGCCTCGAGCCCGGCGACGAAGCCGATCGAGACGAGCTCCTTCCCCATCGGGTAGATGAAGGAGCCGCCGAACTCGCCGTATCCGGCGAGCGTGCGCAACGGCCAGCCCATCGTGTGGACGATCCGCTCGAGCGGCCGCGGGACCCGCCACACCTCCTTCACCCCGAGCGCCCAGATCTGCGGGTTGTCGCCCTGGAGACCGAAGCGCTCGACCGCCGCGCTCGTCAGCAGGCCCTGGGTGCCTTCGGCAAGCACGGTCACCCCGGCCACGAGATCCGAGCCGGGCTCGAAGTTCGGGAGCTTCTCCCCCTTGCGCCCTCTCCCCCGGTCTCCCGTCCGGACCCCGACGACCCGGCCTTCGTGGACGAGGAGCTTCACTGCCGGAGTCTCCGACAGAATCGCGACGCCGCTTGCCTCCGCCTGCTCCGCCAGGAAACGGCCGAGCTCGGAGACGGAGAGGATCACGTTGCCGTGGTTCCGCATCGTCGGCGGGGCGGGAATGCGGAAGGCGGAGCGCCGGGTCAGCACGTACACCGCCTCGCCCGGGACCTCGCCGTAGGTCGGGACGTCCGCCATCGTCAGCCGCCCGCGGAAGAGCTCCCGGAGCGCGCGTGGCGCGACCACCGCGCCCGAGAGCAGGTGCGAGCCGGGCTGCTTCCCCTTCTCGAGCACGGCGACCGGAACCTCACCCAGGCGTTCGCGGATGTCCGGATGCTCCTCGAGGAGCTGACCGAGCCGTATCGCGCAGGCGAGCCCGCCCGGACCGCCGCCGACGACCAGGATCCCCACCTCGAGCCGCTCGGCCGGCGCGTCCGTGGGAGCGCCGATCGCGTCCGTCGGACCGTACGCGGGCGGAAAGTCGATCGGCCGGGCCACGCGCTTAGCGGTTTCGGACGAGCTCCGTGAGCTTCGGAACGATCTGGTGGAGGTCGCCGACGACGCCGAGGTCGCAGAAGTCGAAGATGGGCGCGTTCGGGTCCTTGTTGATCGCGACGATCGTCCCCGCGCCCTGCATCCCGACCTTGTGCTGGATCGCGCCCGAGATGCCGCAGGCGACGTAGAGCCTCGGGGACACCGTCTTCCCCGTCTGGCCGACCTGCGTCGGGTACGGGTACCAGCCGGCGTCGACAACCGCGCGCGTTGCCGCGACAGCGCCGCCGAGCGCAGAGGCGAGGTCCTCGAGCAGCGAGAACGCCTCCGGCGAGCCCAGTCCGCGGCCACCGGCGACGATCACGTCCGCGTCCTCGATGGACGGGCCGCTCGACTCCTCCTGCGTCTGCTCGACGAGCGTCGCGAGCGTGGAGAAGTCGGAGAACGAGACCTCGAAGTCCTCGACCTCGACCGCGCCGCCCGACTCGACCGCGTCGAGTGCCCCTGCGCGAACGAGGGCGATCCGGGGCTCGGCGGTCCAGCCGACGTCCACGACAACGGTGTCACCGAGCGCGGGTCGCTTGCCGACGAGCTCGTCGCCGTCGAGCTCGAGATCGGCCAGCCCCCAGTTGAGCCCGGCTCCGAGACGCGCCGCGAGCCCGGCGGCGATGTCACTCGCGAGCACCGACGCCGCAAAGAGAATCGTGTCTGCGCCCGTCTTCTCGACGAGCGCCGCGAGCGCGTCGACCCGCGGCTGGGGAAGCGGAGACGACAGCGCCTCGTCCTCGCAGGCGTACGCGGCCGTGGCGCCGAACGCGCCGGCGCTCGCTGCGAGATCGTGTGCGCCGGGCCCGAGAACGACCGCGGTCGCGTCCCCGAGCGACGCGGCCTTGGAGAGAACGCCGAGCGCGTCCTTCTCGAGCTCTTCGGCTTGGTGCTCCAGGTAGACGAGGCTCTTCATCTCAGATGAGCCTCCGCTCGGTGATGTAGTCGAGGATCTTCTGCGGTGCGCTGCCGTCGTCCTCGAGCTTCACCTGGTCGCTGCGTGCGGGCGGCGGCGCGAGGGCCAGCACCGTGGTCTTCGCGCCGGCTTCGCCTGCGCTCTGCGGCTCGACACCGGCCGCCGCGAGATCCAGCGTCTCCTGCGGCTTCGACTTCGCGCCCATGATCCCCTTGAGCGAGGGGTAGCGCGGCTCGTTGATCGCATCGGAGACGGCGACGACCGCCGGCAGCGGAGCGCGGATCACGTCGTATCCGTGCTCGGTCTGGCGCTTCCCGATCACCGCGTCGTCCTCGACTGTGAGGCTCGCCACCTGTGAGACCACGGGCTGGCGAAGATGCTCGGCGACCGCGGCCCAGAGCACGGCGCCGTCGGCATCGCCCGATGCCTGGCCGAAGAGGACGAGGTCCGCGCTCTCTCGCTCCAGGACCTTGCCGAGCACGTAGCTCGTTCCGAGGAGATCGGAGCCGGCGGCGGCATCGTCCGAGACGAGCACCGAGCGGTCGGCCCCCATCGCGAGCGCCTTCCGCAGCGACTCCGCCGCCTTCGGCGGGCCGAGCGAGACGAGGACGACCTCCCCGCCGTGCGCCTCCTTGATCCGAAGCGCCTCCTCGACCGCGTTGAGATCGGTCGGGTTGAGCGCGGCCTCGCCGGAGCGGTCGAGCCGCTTCGTGGCCGGGTCGATGCGCTTGTGGACGGTGGCATCGGGCACCTGCTTGACGCAGACGGCGATCTTCATCGGCCAGGACTCTATCCGCGTCGCCTGACCCCGCAGCCTGCTACCGTCCGGCCCTTCGCGCGCGAACCGGAGCACCTTCTCGTGAGACGCCACCGGACGACAGCCCCGTACCTCCGAGGGATCTTTCTCCCCCTCCTCCTTGTCGGCCTCGCGGCGGGAGCGATCCTGGCGTCGCCGAGCGGCGCCGAAGGCGAGGGCGCGGTTGCCACGGGCGGCACGGTTCCGAAGCTCGTCTTCCCGCTCATCGCGAAGACCGTGCTCTGGGACAACTACGGCGACCCGCGTGGGAACGGCAGCCATGCGGGCATCGACATGGAGAACCCGTGGCGCGCACCGGTCGTCGCGGTCGAGCCCGGGAAGATCGGGTACGCGACGTCCAACCTCGGCGGGTGCATGCTCTACCTGTACGGGCGGAGCGGCACGACGTACATGTACATCCACCTGAACAACGACCTCGGCGCGCGGAACGACAACAAGGGCGGCTGCGTCGCCGGCACGACGTACGCGGCGGCGGATGGCTCCTCCGTCCTCGCCGGGCAGCAGATCGCCTTCAACGGCGACTCCGGGGACGCGAACGGCAATCCGCACCTGCACTTCGAGGTGCATCCGTCCGGTGGCGCCGACGTCAACCCGTTCCCGCACCTGAAGCGGGCGACGAAGGCGCTGTTCGCCGCGCGGACGGGATCGCTCTTCAGCCTCGCGCTCCGAGGGCGGGTGCTCACCGCGGGCGAAGGAACGGTTCGACTCCTGGTCACGAGCGTGCGCTCGTACCCCGGCGGCCGCTGGCTCGCGATCGACCAACGCACCGTCGAGCTGGGCGTCCCGCCGGAGAGCGCTGCCGAGGAGCAGCTCGCGCGCGCGGTGGGGACTCACTCACTCGCGGCGACGAAGACCCAGGCGCGAGTCGCAGTCTTCACCACGAAAGCCCGCGCAACCCCCGAGGCGCTGGTCGGAGCGCCGGGCGCCCTCACCGCGAGCCGCATCTCTGCGCTCCGCTAGGCGATTCCCGGACCTTCGGCGCTTTCGCCCGCCCGCGCCGAGTCCGATACTGGATTGATGCGTCGGATGCGGCTTTCACGCCATTCGAAGATATGGGGGATCGTCGTCGCGGGTGCGGCGATCGAGGCGGCCCTGGGCTTCGCTTTCCTTATGCACGGTGGAGGAGCCGAAGCGAAGCTCAATCCGGCACTCCCGCTTCACCCCGTCGCCGCGACGTTCAAGCCCGACGCGACGAAGGTAGAGGACTGCTCGGAGCAGATGTGCCTCGAGCAGGCGTTCGGCAATCTCGCGTTCTACTCGGGGCCCCGGGTCGCCCTCGCTCGCTTCGACGAGAAGTACGGCGACGGAGCCGACCCCTCGTGTCATCGCGTGGTGCACGCGATCGGCGCCGCTTCGCTGGCCCGTTATGAAGGCAATGTCGCACGCACGTTCGCCGAGGGCTCCGCGAGTTGCTGGTCCGGCTACTACCACGGCGTTCTGGAGCGGTCTCTCGTGCGGGCGAAGTCGAGAGCTCCCGCTGCCCTCGGCAAGATCGCGCGCGGCCTCTGCGCCGACGGCAGCGTGCGCAAGGTCCCGTGGCTCGCGTACCAGTGCCTACACGGCCTGGGCCACGGGCTCATGATCAGCACAGGTCTCGACCTACCTCGCTCTCTCGACGTGTGTCGCCAGCTCTCGAGCGATTGGGATCGCACGTCGTGCAAGGGCGGTGTTTTCATGGAGAACATCGCGAGCTCTTACGGCGTCCAGTCGCGCTGGGTCCGAGATGACGACCCTGTCTATCCGTGCAATTCGGTTGCGGAGGAGGACAAGCGCCCGTGCTATCAGCTCGTGACCTCGCGAATCCTGCGAGTTGTCGGCGTCGACTGGAAGAAGACTGCTGAGATCTGCTCTGGCGTCGAGAGAGGACTGGGTGTCCGAGTGCTTCCAGTCCTTCGGGCGGGACATCTCGGGTCAGACTCACCGGAACCCCAGGGAGATCGCGGAGCTTTGCGAGGTAGCTCGCCCGTACGGCGGCGAAGATGAGTGCATCTCGTACGCCGCGATGGACATCACCGCGAACTTCACGAGCGGAAAGCCTGCAACAGTCCTGTGCAACGCCCTCCCGTCGACGCTTCGCAGTAGGTGTTATCACTCCATCGGAGCGGTCATGGGTCGTTTCAAGAGCTCGTCCGCCGAACGGGAGGCGGATTGCCGCGCGGTCGCGTCCGTGCCGGCAGACATCGCGCAGTGCGTGCGCGGCGCGCGCGACTACTTGGCGCAGGCGCTCACGGGTTCGCGGTAGTCGCAGCGCGCGGCGAACGCGGCTCAAGCGACTCAGGGTTCGAGTCGCTGGCTCACCGGCGCGAGGCTCACCCGTCGGATGCAGTGTCCTCCTCCGAGGAGGCGGGCATACTGCGACGCGATGGCGGTTCCCGGCTCGACGAGCACGCGCACGGAGTTCCCGCTTGCGGCGCGTGACGGCGAGGCGATCGCGCCGGAGCTCTCGATCGTGATTCCGGTGCACGACGAGGAGGACAACGTCGAGGCGCTGTACGGCGCGCTCAAGCCGGTTCTCGAAGAGCTCGGTCGCAGCTACGAGGTCGTCGTCGTCGACGACGGGAGCTCGGACGAGACGTACGCGCGACTTGCACGCCTGGCTGCCGCGGACGATCGCCTCAAGCTGGTCCGGTTACGGCGGAACTACGGCCAGACGGCGGCGATGGCGGCCGGCTTCGACCATGCTCGCGGCGCCGTCATCGTCCCCATGGACGGCGACCTCCAGAACGACCCCGCCGACATCGTCCTGCTCCTCGAGAAGATCGACGAGGGCTACGACGTCGTCTCCGGCTGGCGCCGCGACCGTAAGGACGGGTTCGTGCGCCGCCTGCCCTCGCGCATGGCGAACTGGCTGATCGGCCGCGTCACCGGGCGTGCGCCTGCACGACTACGGCTGCACGCTGAAGGCGTATCGCGCGGAGATCGTGCACGAGACCCAGCTCTACGGCGAGATGCACCGGTTCCTTCCTGCTCTCGCCCACCAGGCGGGCGCCCGCATCGCCGAGATCCCCGTCCGACACCATCCGCGCGTTGCCGGTCGCAGCAAGTACGGCCTCGGCCGCACGATCAAGGTGCTGCTGGACCTGCTCACGGTGAAGTTCTTGAGCGTCTGGTCGACGAAGCCGAGCTACGTCTTCGGAGGGAGCGGCCTCGTCCTCTGTTTCCTCGGGTCCTTGTTCGTCGCGTGGACCGCGTACCAGCGAGTCTTCAACGGCGTCTTCGTCTACCGCCAGCCCTCGCTCCTCGTCGGCGTGTTCCTGTTCACGATCGGCGTGAACCTCATCCTCCTCGGCCTGCTTGCGGAGCTGATCGTGCGGACGTACCACGAGTCGCAGTCGAAGCCCGTCTACCTCGTTCGGGAACGGCACAACTTCGAGGACTTCGAGCCGCTCTCGTAGCGGCTCGGACTGCGATGTGCGGGATCTGCGGGATCGTGGGGCGCGAACCCGTCGATCGGGAGGTGCTCGCGCGGATGACGCGGACCCTTCGGCATCGCGGGCCGGACGACGAGGGTTTCTATGTCGCGGAGCGCAAGGAGGGGGTCGCGGCGGGCCTCGGCTTCCGCCGCCTTTCGATCATCGACCTCGAGTCGGGCAACCAGCCGATCTCGAACGAGGACGGCTCCGTCCAGCTCGTCTTCAACGGCGAGATCTACAACTTCCGCGAGCTGCGCAGGGATCTCGAGACACGCGGCCACCGTTTCGCGACGAACGCCGACACGGAGGTGCTCGTGCATCTCTACGAAGACCTCGGCCCGCGCTGCGTCGAGCGGCTGAACGGCATGTTTGCGTTCGCGCTCTGGGATGAGCGCGAGCGGCGCCTCGTCCTCGCGCGCGACCGCTTCGGGAAAAAGCCTCTCTACTACGCGGAGGTCGACGGCTCGCTTCTGTTCGGATCGGAGCTCAAGGCGCTGCGGGAGCACCCGCTGTGCCCGCGGGCGCTCGACTTCGAGAGCCTCTGCAAGTACCTCGCGCTCGAGTACGTGCCGACTCCGCACTCGATCCTCGAGGGCGTCAAGAAGCTGCCGGGCGGGCACCTGCTGGTCTGGCGCGACGGAGAGTCCTCGATCGAGCAGTACTGGGATCTCTCGTTCGGCTCGAGCGACGGCGTGCAGAGTGACGGCGACTACGTCGAGGAGTTCCGAGTGCGCTTTCGAGAGGCGGTGCGCCGCAGGCTGATCAGCGACGTGCCGCTGGGGGCGTTCCTGAGCGGTGGAATCGACTCGAGCTCCGTCGTCGCGATGATGGCGGCCGAGCTTCCGGCAGGGCTCGTCAAGACGTTCTCGATCGGCTTCGGCGAGCGTAGCTTCGACGAGTCCGGCCACGCCCGCCGCGTTGCCGCTCACTTCGGCACCGATCACCGCGAGGACGTCTTCACCGCTCGTGATCTGCTGGACCTGCTACCCGCCGTCGCCGACGTGCTCGACGAGCCGTTCGCGGACGCGTCCGTTCTACCTACCTACCTGCTGTCGCGGTTCACGCGCGAGTCGGTCACCGTCGCCCTGGGTGGCGATGGCGGCGACGAGCTTCTGGCGGGCTATCCGACGTTCCCCGCGGACCGCGTCGCGAGGCTCTATCGCATGCCCGGGCCCGTGCACCGAAGGGTGCTCGTACCGCTCGCCGGGAAGCTGCCCACCTCCACGGCGAACTTCAGCCTCGACTTCAAGGTCAAGCGCTTCCTGCGCGCGGCGGCGTCGTCCGCCGACGAGCGGCACCCCACATGGCTCGGGTCCTTCGCGCCCGAAGAGCTCGACGCGCTGCTCACCTCCACGCCGTCCGATCCTCTCGAGGAGCAGCGGCGAGCGTTCGCGAGCGCTCCTACGAGGAACGAGCTCGAGCGTCTCGTGTACCTGTACGCGAAGACGTACCTCCAAGACGACATCCTCGTGAAGGTCGACCGCGCGAGCATGGCGTGCTCGCTCGAGGTCCGGGCGCCGTTCCTCGACGTCGACCTCGTGGAGTTCCTCGGTCGCGTCCCGCCGCGGCTCAAGCTCCGCCGATTCGAGACGAAGCACCTGCTGAAAGAGGCGATGAAGGACGTTCTTCCGCCGGGAATCGCGACGCGCTCGAAGAAGGGCTTCGGCATCCCGGTCGCGCAGTGGCTGAAAGGCGAGTTGCGCGAAGCGGTCACCGACGAGCTCTCACCCGACCGCCTTCGCAGCCAGGGCATCTTCGAGCCCGCCGAGGTGCAGCGGTTGCTGTCGGAGCATCTGACCGGGCGCCGCGACCACCGCAAGCAACTCTGGACACTCTTCATGTTCCAGCTCTGGCACAGGCGCTGGCTGGCCACGTGAAGCGACAGCTCGTCGACACGCTGGTCTGCCCGATCTCGTCGGATCCGCTCGAGCTCGTCTCGACAGGAGACACAGGGGACGAGATCGAGTCCGGCGAGCTCGTCTGCATCGGTTGCGGACTCGACTGGCCGATCCGGGGCGGTATCCCGCGCATGGTGCCGCCGGACCTCGTCGATCAGCAGCGCAAGACCGCGGCGTCGTTCGGGTGGCAGTGGCAGCACTTCGTCGAGATGCATCCCGAGTTCGAGGCGCAGTTCCTGGACTGGATCCACCCGCTCGGCCCGGCGTCCTTCCGCGGCAAGCGCGTGCTCGACGCAGGTTGCGGGATCGGGCGGCATGCGTACTACGCGGCGTCGTACGGCGCGCGCGAAGTCGTCGCGATCGACCTGAGCGGCGCGGTCGAGACGGCGCGCATGAACCTGGCCGGCTTCGACGATGTCCACGTCGTTCAAGGCGATCTGCTCCGGCCGCCGTTTCGCGAGGCCGCGAGCGGCGGGGGCTTCGACGTCATCTACTCGATCGGCGTCCTGCATCACCTGCCGGACCCGTACCTCGGCTTTCAGACGCTCCTTCGCTACCTCCACCCCGGAGGAACGATCGCCGTGTGGGTCTACGGGTACGAGAACAACGGCTTCGTACGCAACGTCGTCGAGCCGCTTCGCCGCGTCTCGACGCGAATCCCGCCGCCGGTGCTCCGAGGGCTCGCCTGGCCTCTCGCGCTCGGCTTCCACGCCGCCGCGAAAGGCGTGTACCGGCCGCTGCACGGAACGCGGCTCGGGCGCTCGCTCCCTCTCGATCAGTACCTCGCCAGCGTCGCCGACTTCGGCTTCCGCCAGAACTACGGCATCGTGTTCGATCAGCTCGTCGCGCCGACCGCCGCCTACATCACGGGACCCGAGCTGGAAGGCTGGTTCCGCGAGAGCGGTCTCGAGGACGTGCAGGTAAGCCATCGGCACGAGAACTCGTGGCGGGGCTCCGGGCGCAAGCCCGTCGACGTCTTGATCAACGCCCGGCGCCGCGCACGTAGACGACGACAGTCGACCGTCGAGCAATCTCGCGAAAACCGAGCCGCTCGAGAACCGGCGGGAGCAGATCGCGTGACCTCGGCAGCTCCTTCGGCGCGTCGTGAAGGTCGAGCGCGACGTAGTGCACTCGCCGACTGCGCTCGCGGAAGTCCTCGGATGTCAGATCTCCGCCATAGTCGACGTAGATGAACGGGAGCGGAAGTGTGTAGATCTCACGTCGCTGGCTGAGGTGAGGTGTCAGCCGCACGGAAGCTGCCACGGGAACATCCTTTCGGGATCAACTCGAGCGCCTGTGACCGCGCCTCGGCCCCTCCGGGGTACACGGCGTTCGCAGAGAAGTCCGCATATGCCAACCCGACCGGAAAGAGCCACAGAGCCGCGCTCACCCAGACCGCGGCCAGTAGACGAGTAGGACGACTGAGCTGCCGCAGGTTCGAGACCCCGACGGCTCCCGCGATCGCCAGACCGAGAATCACCGGAAACCAGTAGTGGTACCGGAGCAGGTGTTGCTCGGGTAGAGCGCTGAGCATGTTGTGGGCGAACGCGGGGAGCGCGAGGAGCATCCACTTCGGAGCGAACAGGCAGAGGCCGCCGCTCGTGACCAGAAGTGCCAGGACGACGAAGAGGTTCTGGAGAGAGGCGAGATCCTCGAGCGCCGCGAGTGGATTTCGGATCATCCAGATCGCAACGTCGGTGACCGAGTCGCCTCGCGTGCCGGCGAATCGCTTGGCGAACCAGTCGAGTGAGTTGCTGTAGTGCGGGACGACGAGTAGAACTCCTAGAGCGAACACCGTCATCGCGCCGGCGACGATTGCCCCACCGAGCCGCCGCCGCCCCTCGAGGAGCACGATGACGCCGAGCATCGCGTAGATCAACGAGATGTCCTCCTTGAGGCCACACGCGAGTAGGCCTGCGGTCGCGAACAGCAGCAGGCGGTTCTGGTGCAACGCCACGATGCTCCCGACGATGAGAGGTGCCGCGACCGGTGTGTGATGGAAGTCGTCGATGTTCTGCGTGAGGACGAGGGGGCCGGCGACCCACAGCACAGCCGGCAACACCGCGAGCCACGGCGTGGCACCACGGAGGCGAGCGAGCTTGAAGAGCAGAGGAGCGACCAGCGCGACGAGGACCGCCTGAAGAACGAGCAGCGCGGTCGGGCCGCCACCGAGTTGGTAGACCGGCGTGAGCAGGAGAATCGTCGGGTCGAAGTGATCTCCGAGCAGATGCCGTCCGTGCTGCGTGATGAACGGCTCTTCGCCTTGGGCCAGCAGCCACAGCGCCTGATCGAAGTTGGCCAGGTCGAAGGACGACAGATAGTTGCCGTGCTTGCGCAACGAGTAATACGAAGCAACCCAGACGTATGCCGCCGCCATCGTCCAGACGACCAGGAGTGGAAGCGACTTGCGACTTACCCGCACGTGCCCAATCGCAAGGTCGGCAGACCTCGGCGCAACATCGGGCGAACGCTCGAACGGCTCGGCGGAACGGTCGCGCAGCATCTGTCGCATATCGGTGAAGGGCCACGGGTTCGTTGAGCCAGTCATCCTCGGGAGTACCGGAAGTCCGGCTGGCCGTATCCGCGTACTCGTCAACGCCGCTCGAGAATCTGAATGTGCGGGCCGTTGACGATCGGGACGAAGCCCTGGGCACGGAGCAGGTCCCACACTTGGACCATGTCGCCTTCGTATTCGAGGGGCTTCGATGTGCCGACGAAGGCAGCGAACCGCACGTGCTCGGCGCGGTCGGCGAACTCCTCGCGCGTCAATGAGCTGCCCCAGTCGATCGGGACGAATGGCTCGGGCAGTGAGTAGACCTCGACTCGGTGACTCAGACGCGGGAGGAGGTATGGGGCCGCGGCCACCGGGGCATCGGGCGGAATGCGGTCAAGGGCCTGTCGGAAATCGGCCCGCACGTCTTGCTCAGAACATCCCAGGGCTGGTGTTGGATGATCCCTCCCGCCACCGCAACCGCAAGAGCGCCTGCGATACCGACGGCGGCGAGGCGCCGACCGAGACGTCCCGGCGAGCCCACACGGCTGCTCCCGATGGCTGCCGCCACGAACACTGCGGTGAGAGTCTGAAGGTGGTAGTGGTGGATCAGCGTCTGCTGGGGCTCGTACGCCGAGAGCGCGTTGTAGAGCGCGGTCGGGGCCGCGAGGAGCATCCAGGACGGAGCGAGTAGAGCAAGACCGGCGGTGGATAGAAGGAGAAGGGCGAAATCGGTGAGGCTCGACCCGGCGACGTCGCCGAGCGTCGCGAGCGGATGCTGAACCGCCCACACCACGACATCGACGAACGAGTCTCCTCGGTCGCCCGCAAACCGGCGCCCCTGCCATTGAAACTGCTCGCCGAGGCTCCGTATGAGGAGGGTTCCGACGACGGCGCACGCCGCTGAGCCGACGACGAGGATCGCGCCCACCCGACGTTTGCCGTGAACGACGAGCAGAAGGCCGAAGACGACATACACCAGCGCGATGTCCTCCTTGAGGCTCAGCGCCAGGATGGCGGTGATCGCGAGTAGCCAGTGCCGCTCTTGCTTCGCCGCCAGCACGCTGAGGACGATCAGCGCCGGTGCGAAGGTGGCGGGCCTGAAGTCGAAGAGGTTCGGGGCGGCGACCGCCGGTGACACGAGCCAGAGGAAGGCGGGTATCGACGCGACCGCGGGTGACGCTCCGTACGCCCGACCGAGCGCGAAGAGCGCCGGAGCCGTGAGCGCCAGACCGATCGACTGCGCTATGAGAAGGCCCGGCAAGTCGAATCCGAGCCAGTACAGCGGCGTGAGAAGGACGAGCCCGGGCTCGAAGTGATCCGCAAGGAATGGCCGGGAAACGACTGTCGAGAATGGCTCCTGCCAGTGTGCGAGCAGCCACAGTCGCTGGTCGTAGATCGCTGCGTCGAATCCCGTCCCGAAGGTCCTGTGCCTATAGATGGATTCCGCAGAGAGCAGGACCGCATAGAGCGCCGTCGCGACCCAGACACCCAGCGCCCAGGGTGAAGCCGAGGTGAGCCGCGACCGAGCCGTGCCGGGCGGCTTCAACCGCTCCCGTGCCCATTGCTCCAGGTTCGCGCGCGGTCTCGAGAATCCTCAAGTCACGCGCGTCAGATCAAACCGCGACGGCGCCTCGAAGGAAGTCGACGATCTCCCCGGTCGTCGCGCCCGGGCCGAACACTGCGCCGACGCCGTTCGCCTTGAGCTCGTCCGCGTCGTCCGGCGGGATGGTCCCTCCGACCACGACGAGGACGTCGTCCGCGCCGTTCTCGCGTAGCCCGTCGACGATGCGCGGGACGAGCGTCATGTGGGCTCCGGAGAGGATCGAGACGCCGACCGCGTCCGCATCCTCCTGGATCGCGGTCTCGACGATCTGCTCCGGCGTCTGGTGCAAACCCGTGTAGATGACCTCCATCCCGGCGTCTCGGAGTGCCCGCGCGATGATCTTGGCGCCGCGGTCGTGGCCGTCGAGGCCCGGCTTCGCGATCACTACCCGGATCTTCCTGTCGGGCACGTCGGCAGAATACCGCGGTGCGCTTGACCGTCATCGGCTCGTCGCCGGCTTGGCCGAACCCGGGAAGCGCCCATTCCGGCTATCTCGTCGAGGGTCCGGAGAAGCGTCTTGCTCGACTGCGGGCCGGGCGTGCTCGGTCGCCTACGCGAGACCGAGCTCTGGCCGAGCGTGGACGCGATCGCGATCACGCACTTCCATCTCGACCACTGGGGAGACCTCGTGCCCTGGGTCTGGGGCAGCTTCTACCTGTCCAGCAACGGGCCCGTGCCCCGGCCCCAGCTCTGGGTGCAACCCGGTGGAGCCGCTTTCCTGACCGCGCTCGGCGAGCGGCTCGGCTTCCCCGACATGTTCGAGCGGGCATTCCAGCTCGCCGAGTACGAGCCGAACGTCGCCTTCTGGCCGGTGGGCTCTCGGTGACGCCGATCCGCGTTCCCCACTACACGCTGCAGACGTACGCCTTCCGGGTCGAGAACTCGAGCCGCGTTCTCGCGTACTCGGGCGACTCGGCGCCGTGCGACGAGCTCGTCGAGTCCGCTCGGGACGCCGATCTCTTCGTCTGCGAGGCGACCCTGCTCCGAGGCGATCTCGACGGCGAGCCCCGCGGCCACCTCTCGCTCGACGAGGCGCTCGATGCATTCGAGGCGTCCCGTGCCCGGCGTCTCCTCCTCGACTCACCGGCCGTGCGAGCTCCCGACCCCGGACGAGTACGAGCTCGCCCACGACGGGCTGGAGCTCGACGTCTGAAGGATCGTAGAGAGGCGGCAGAATGCCCGCACGATCTCCTGAGCAGGCATGAGCCCCTCGAAGTCGGCTACAGGCCCGCCCTCGACGGTTTACGAGCCGTCGCGATCGTGGCCGTGCTTCTCTTTCATACCAAAGGGATCCCTCCCCGGCGGCTACCTCGGCGTGGATCTCTTCTTCGTTCTGAGCGGCTTTCTGATCACCACGCTCCTTCTAGAAGAGCACGCCGACCGCGGATTCATCTCAGTGCGCGATTTCTACCGCCGGCGAGCGCTTCGCCTGCTGCCGGCGCTGGTCGGGTGCTGGCTGTCTTTCTCGCGGTGTCGGTGACCGTCGCGGTCGCGAACGGCGACTCGTTCCGCAAGGACCTCTTCGGCGTGCTCGGCAGGCCTTGGGTACTTCACGAACATCGCGATGACAGCCGAGCCCGCCGCCCGCCCGATCCCCAAGCGCTGCGCCACCTCTGGTCTCTGGCCGCCGAGGAGCAGTTCTACCTCGTGTTGCCGGCGATCCTCATCGTGCTCCTCCGCGTACGGCTTCGGTCTGCGCTCATCCTCGTCGCAGGGCAGTCGGGCTGACGCTCGCCAGGCAACTCGACCTGTATCTGGAGGGGGCGAGCCGTGAACGACTCGAGTTCGGGATCGACACGCGAAGCACCTCGATCCTGGTCGGATGCCTGCTCGCTCTCTTCATTGCTCACCGAGGTCCGCCGCGCCTCGCACAGTCACGGTGGCTGGAGCTCGTCGTAGTGGGCTGCGTGCTCGCCTTGTTCCTCACCCATCTGGACAGAGCGCTCTTTCTCGGGCCGCTGCTTCTCTCTTCGATCTGCTGTGCGCTGCTCATCGTGCGAGCGCTCGACGAGCAGTCGCCGGTTTCCCGAATCCTGTTCGCTCGGAGCTCCGGTTTTCGTCGGTCGAATCTCATATGGCCTCTACCTGTGGCACTTTCCCGTGTTCGTCGCTTTCGACGTCAACCACCGGAGCAGCCCCGCAACATGGCCTGTCGTGCTCTTGGCGCTAGCGCTGTCCGTCGCGTGCGCCGTGGCGTCGTACTACCTGGTCGAACGTCCATTCCTTCGACGTAAGCGGCGCGCATACCGGGAGCGTCGAGACGAACACGCCGAGGAGCGGCCCGCGCCGAGTTTCGCGGGTACCACGATCTGACACGACGGCGGCGGACTCGACCGTCCCCGTCAGCTTGCTCAGAAGACCGGAGTCTCGCGCCAGACGCCCCAGACCTCGCGGAGCGCGTCGCACATCTCGCCGAGCGTGACGTAGTCGCGTGCGGCATCGACGATGAGCGGCATGAGGTTGACGCCTTCCGTCGCCGCCGCCTCCTTGAGCGCCGCCAGCCGGGCCTCGACGGCCCTCGAGTCGCGCGTCGCCCGCACCGCCGCAAGCGCGTCGATCTGCTTCTGCTCCACCGCCTCGTCGATCTTCAGGATCGGGATCGGCTCTTCGTCTCCGAGCAGATAGCGATTGACGCCGACGATCACGCGCTGGCCGGCCTCGACCTCGGACTGGTAGCGGTACGACGCGTCGGCGATCTCACGCTGGAAGAAGTTGTCCTTGATCGCGGGGATCACGCCCCCGAGCTTCTCGATGCGGTCGAAGTACTCGTAGGCCTGCCCTTCGAGCACGTTCGTCAGGTGCTCGACGTAGTAGGAGCCGCCGAGCGGATCGATCGAGTTGACGACGCCGGCCTCGTGCGCGATCACCTGCTGCGTGCGCAGTGCGAGTCGGACCGCGTCCTCGGTCGGGAGCGCGAGCGCCTCGTCGAAGCTGTTCGTGTGCAGGCTCTGGGTGCCGCCGAGCACCGCCGCGAGCGCCTCGAGCGCCGTCCGCACGATGTTCACCTCGGGCTGCTGTGCCGTGAGCGACACGCCGGCCGTCTGCGTGTGGAAGCGCATCAGGAGCGACCGCTCGCTCGAGGCGCCGAAGCGGTCGCGCAGCTCACGCGACCAGATGCGCCGCGCGGCGCGGTACTTGGCGATCTCCTCGAAGAAGTCGAGGTGG
Source organism: uncultured Actinomycetes bacterium (assembly GCA_963746435.1). Lineage (GTDB taxonomy): Bacteria > Actinomycetota > Thermoleophilia > Gaiellales > Gaiellaceae > GMQP-bins7. The sequence goes on along the minus strand of CAVVAZ010000015.1, from coordinate 24,924 downwards.
GCGTTGAAGAAGAACGAGAGCCTGGGAGCGAAGTCGTCGACGTCGAGACCGCGCTCGACCGCCGCCTCCACGTAGGCGAAGCCGTCGGCGAGCGTGAAGGCGAGCTCCTGCGCCGCGGTCGAGCCCGCCTCGCGGATGTGGTACCCGGAGATCGAGATCGGATGGAAGAGCGGCATCTCCCGCGCGCAGAACTCGATCATGTCGACCACGAGCCGCATGGACGGCTCGGGCGGGAAGATCCACTCCTTCTGAGCGATGTACTCCTTGAGGATGTCCGTTTGCGCCGTGCCGCGAAGCCGGTCGCGGGGGACGCCCTGCTCCTCTCCGACACAGACGTAGTACGCGAGGACGATCGCCGCCGGTGAGTTGATCGTCATCGAGGTGGAGACCTCGCCGAGCGGGATCCCGGCGAAGAGCGCCTCCATGTCCGCGAGCGAGTCGACGGCGACACCTTCGCGGCCGACCTCGCCGAGCGAGCGCGGGTGATCCGAGTCGTAGCCCATGAGGGTCGGCATGTCGAACGCGGTCGAGAGTCCCGTCTGACCGTGCTCGAGGAGGTAGTGGAAGCGCGCGTTCGTCTCCTCGGACGTGCCGAAACCGGCGAACTGCCGCATCGTCCACAACCGGCCTCGGTACATCGACGGGTACACCCCGCGCGTGAAGGGAAACTCGCCCGGGTAGCCGAGGTCGCGCTCGTAGTCGACGTCGACGTTCTCGGGCGTCTGCAAGGGCTCGCTCTCGATTCCCGAGATCGTCGTGAACAGCTCGCCCTGACGCTCGGGGGCGCGCTCGAACAGTCGCTCGCGCCAGCTCCGGACCGAGCTGGACGTCTCGCGGTCCTCCGCCTTCGCCATCGCGCGCATTGTAGGGACGGCCCTGTGGGCAGGCTTTTCGGCTTGATCGCCTCTCCGGGGGATCAGTCGCACGGGCCGGGACGCCGACGTGTACGGGGTGCGCGTCGCGTCCTCTTCTCGCGGTGCTCGTCGGCATGCTCGGCGTCTCGACGCTCGTGGGAGCGTCGACGACGGCGAGCGCGGGCCGAAGCGCCTGCGGCGCCGATCTCGCCGGGAACGGCGGTTACACCTACGCCGGCCACCAGGCGACGCGCAAGGGTCACGGGGTGCGGGCGACGATCAGCGCGACCCGTGCACCCGAGGTCGCCGCGGGACACGTCGCAGGCTGGGTCGGTCTCGGCGGGCCGGGCCAGGGCCCGAACGGCACGGACATGTGGCTCCAGGTGGGGCTCGCGTCCATGCCTGGCCTGGGCACGGTCCTCTACGCCGAGGTGACGCGTCCCGGCCGGGCGCCTGCGTTCCGGCTCGTCGAGGAGGGCATCCAGGTCGGTGAGAGCCGCCGGCTCGCCGTGCTCGAGATGTCTCGGCGCCCGGAGTGGTGGCGCGTGTGGGTGAACGGCGTTCCGGTCACGGAGCCGATCCACCTCCGCGGCTCGTCCGAGCGCTGGGCGCCGATCGCCACGGCCGAGAGCTTCAGCGGCGGCCAGGTCGCGTGCAACCGATTCGGCTTCCGCTTCGAGCGCGTCTCCGTCTCCCACGGTCGCGGTGGATCGTGGTTCGCCTTCAAGCCGGGGTACGACTTCCGGGACGGCAACTACCGGCTTCGCGCTCTCGCTTCCGCGCCCGCGGGCGACCGCCTCGCACGAAACCTCTCTCACGAGGGAGCCCCGCTCCCGTACGCGTTCCTCGCCGCTTCGTCCTAGAGCAGTCAGGACGACTGGCGGCACACCGAGGCGTCGAGCCGCCCAGCGGCACCGATTCCCACGAGGCGGACCGGCCCGGCGACCTCCCACAGCGCGAGCTCGCCGACCGTGCCCACCGCCAGGCGTCGGGCTCCGAGAAGCACACCCGGCTGGGCGAGCACGTACTCGGCCGTGAACGGCTTGCCCGACGTCAGCAGGAGCCGTCCGCCAGGGCCGATGCGCACCTCGGTCGACGGGAGTTGCGTCTGCACCCCGCCGACGTGCGCGGCTCGCGTGACCCTCTCGTTGAAGAACTCCGTTCGATGAAAGCTGTCGCCGCCGACAAGCCCGTTCTCGCAGGGGTCGGCGATGGACAACGACGTCACGACGCCACCCGAGGGCAGCCGCTCGTCCACCCATCGACGTCCCGCCGGAGTATTCGCGAATGCCCAGTTCGTGCCGTCCCGGACGGCGAGATACCAGGCGAGCTCTGCGGTGACGACGAATGTCAGGACAACTGCCGCGACGGTGAGTCCCACGAGCCGACGCGGCAACGCGAAGGTCGCGACGACGAAGGTCACGACCACCGCGAACAGTAAGACCTCGCCCCAGACGTATGTCTCGTCCGCAACCGCGGTTTGCGTCGCTGCCCACAACGTGCTCGCGACGCCGGCAAACCGCTGAGCGCCGTCCTCGCGTGCGTACTCCGTATACGGAATGAAGAGCGGAAGAGCGATAGCGATCGCGCCGCCGGCGGCGGCTGCGAGAAGCGGTCGCGGCGCTCGATCCTGCAGCCACGCGAAGAGGACGATCAGCCAGAGCGGGACGAGATAGAAGGTGTAGCGGTCGTGGAGGCGCTCATGCGCGTACTCCGTAGAGTTGAAGGCCGCGGCGAGCAGCAGGATCGCCGCGTTCACGGAGAGGAAGAGGGCGACGAACGCGGCGTGCGGCCGCGATCCGCCCCGTCCGCGGCGGAGAAACGAGGTGACGACGATCGGGGCCACGGCCAGCGGCGCGACCGCGAGGTAGAGCTCGAGGTTGGCGAGGTGGTAGACGAGCCAGCCTCCGACGTCGGTCAGGTCGTAGTCGCGGACGAGAACGCCGTAGTCGCCGAGGAGATCCGGTGCCCAGGCGCCCGACACGACGCCCCAGGCGGCAATACCGATGGCTACCACGGCGGTGGTGGTGGCGGTGGGCCACAGCTCCACCATCCGACTTCGCAGGCTGCGCGATGTGCCGCGGAGCGCGAGCATGAGCGCGAGCGCCAGGAGGTACGCGGGTATCAGGACGAGAAACTGGAGGCGCGCAGTCGAGGCGAGCGCGATCGCAGCAAGTGCGAAGCCCTGTCTCGCCGGTGTCGGCCGCTCGAGCGCCAGTGCAACCGCGAGCAGCGCGAGAGCGATACTCGGATACGCAACGCTCTCCGTCATGACCACGGAGACGTACATGGACGACGGAACGAGGATGCTCAGTGCGGCGACGCCCACGCTCGGCCAGGGACGGAGCACGCGCCTCGCCAGGAGGTACACGGGTATCGCGGTCAGCGCGAAGAGCAGCGCATTGACGAGCTTGGCCAGCTCGTAGGCGACCTCGCGGTCCGGCGCGATGGAGAGGATGACGGCGAGGAGTCCCGGGTAGAGAGGTCCGAGCTCGTACCGCTCGCCCCGCACGCTGAGCGGGTGGCCGTCGAGGAGCGACGCGCCCGAGCTCCAGTACGCCAGCTCGTCCGTGAAGATCCTGGGCGACGCCACGAGCGACGCCAGTACCGAGTACACGACGAATGCCAGGACCACGGCCGCGCCGACAGCCATCCTCGGCCGCGCAAGTCCCAGTCGGCGCTCGGCGGCGCTGAAGCGAAGGCCCGAGGCGGGTGACGAGAGTCCGACGCCGTCCTCCGTGCTCCGGGTGTCGGCGGACGTGCCGATCGCTCGAATCTAGCGGACGATCTTGACGGGCGTCCCGAGCGGGACGCGCGAGCGGAGGAACGTGATGTCCTTGTTGTGGATGCGCACGCAGCCGTGCGACACAGCCTTGCCGAGAAGCCACGGCCAAGGTGTTCCGTGGACGCCGACGATGCCGCCGCCGGGCCAGTCCGTGAGCTTCGAGTACGCGCTCGTCTCGAAGGCGTAGGCGCCGAGGATCGACCAGTCGGGGTCGATGGACGGATTGAACTTGTCCGTGACGTAGAACAGGCCGAGCGGCGTCTCCGCGCCGCGTGCGCCGACGGCGACCTTGCCGGTGCGGATGAGCTTGTCGCCGTCCCAGAACTCGAATCGCCTCGCGCCTCGGTAGATGACGAGGCGCTTGTGCACGGGCCTGATCTCGAGGGACGCCGCGCGTACCCATCCGGTGCGGCCGTTCGGGCGGCCGGGCACGCTGATCCGGTACCAGGTAGGCGTGCCCGCCTTGTTCTCGATCTTCGAGAGCGCCAGCACGAACTGAGGACGGAAGTCGGGGCGGAACTGCGCGAGCACCGCCACGCGAGCCGCGCTCGGGCTCGGCTTCGAGCGAACCACGACCTGCTTCCAGTTGAGCGTCCCGGAGCCGACGACATCGACGACAGATGCGCCGCTCGCCCCGGCGCCTGCGCCCGGGGCGAGTGCGAGAGCGACTGCGAGCAGTGAAACGGCGGCGCCTGCCGCCGCGAGCCATTTCTGTATGCCCACCGCTTTCGTCATCTTCCGGTTCCCTTCGTGTCTCCCCTCTCCTGAGGGTATCCCCCGACGAGGGGAGCGGCAATTCCTCGTTCGAGGGAGGCAGGCCGCCGAATGCTGGGGGGCGGCCGCAGCCGCCCCCCAGCCCTTCGCCCCTAGCGCCCCCTCCCCGCTAGCCCGTGAGCGGCGGGAGGAAGACCCCCACGACGCCGATGCGCTTGGCGCCGCAGACTCCCTGCTTCACCTCGAGCGCCGTGATCGTGATGATCCCGGCCCGCTTGGGATTGATGCGGAGGATCGCGATCCCGCGGCCGTTCGAGCGTCCGCTCTTCTTGACGCCGGGGCCGGACACGAGGACCTTGACGCCCCGGACCCGCTTGTTCCCCTCGGTGACCTTGACGACGACCCGGTCCGGCCGGCCGTCGGCCGTGATCATCTTCGGCGAGACGGTCAGCGTCAGGCAGACCTCGGGCTTCGGCGTGGGCTTCGGAGTCGGCGGGACAAATGGCGCCGGCACGATCGTGACCGCGTCGTCGACGTTGTCCGCCGGGTTCTGCTCACGGCCGCCCTGGCCCGTCACCGTGGCCGTGTTCACGTGCCGGCCGACATGGGTCGCCCGAGCAGTGATCTGGATCGTCACGGTCTGTCCCGCCGCGATCGAGCCGAGGCTGCAGGTGACGAGCGCCGGGTTCACGGAGCAGGTGCCCTGGGACGGATTCGCCGACAGGTAGCTGATCCCCGCGGGAGCCGGATCGGCGAGCTGCACGTTCGTTGCCGTATCCGGTCCCTTGTTCGTGACCTTGAGCGTGTAGTTGACGATGCCGTTGAGCGGAGTCGGCGAGCTCGCGTCCTTCTGGATCACGAGGTCGATGAGCCGCTCGGTGATGTCCACGCGGGCGTCGTCCGAGGCGGAGAGCGAATTGCCGTTCTCGTCCCGACCGGTCGCCGTCACCGTGTTCACGTGCGTGGTGCCGCCGACGCCCGTGATCTGCCTGGAGAACAGGCAGCTCGCACCCTGACCCGGAGCGAGGTTGATGGGAACGTCGAAGCAGCCGTTGCCCCCGTCGTCGTCCAGGTCGCCGAACTTGTCGTCGACGACGTTCGTGATCGTGACGTTCACGTCGAGCGAGGTGTTCGTGACCCGGACCGAGTAGGCAACGAGGCCGCCCGGCTCCTTCACCGAGGTCGGGTTCGCCGACTTCGAGACCGAGATCGAGCCCTTGCCCCGAGGCACGTCGTTGTTCGTGATCGTGCAGGTGGCGGAGCCGCCGATCGGGACGACGACGTGGTCGCAGTTGGAGTAGCTCGTCGTGTAGCCGGCGACCGCAGGCTCCGTGACCGTGTACGTGCCGGCTGCGACCTCGAGGTCGTTCAGGCCGTCGGCCTCGAAGGGCTGAGCCTGACCGCCGTTGACCGAGAACGAGAAGTCGTCGGCCGTGGCGGTGCCGCCGTTGTCGTTGACGACCACCTTGTGCACGATCAGGTGCGCCGGCTTGTCGTCGTTCGTGATCGTGCAGGTGGCGGTGCCACCGTTCGGGATCACGATGTGGTCGCAGTTCGAGTAGCTCGTTGCGTACCCGTCGACCGCAGGCTCGGTCACCGAGTAGGTGCCCGCATTCACCGTCAGGTCGTTCTCCCCGTCGAGCTCGAACGACTGCGGCTCGCCGCCGTTGACCGAGAACGAGAAGTCGTCGGCCGTCGCGGTGCCGCCGTGATCGTTGACGACGACCTTCTTGACGATGAGGTGTCGCCGGTCGGTCGTCGTTCGTCAGCGTGCAGGTCTTGGTCTGGCCGATGCCGACGTTGACGTCGCCGTCAGCGTCGCAGTCGCCCGAGTAGCTGAGCGCGTAGCCCGCAGGCCCGCCCGACTCGGTCACCTTGTAGGCGCCCGCGTCGACCGGGTTGGAGACGCCCGGAGCCTCGGCCCCGGCGAAGCTCAGGTTGGTCGGGCCGGCGACGTTCATCTGCCAGGCCGAGGCCACAGCATTGCCGCCGTTGTCGTTGACGACGTGCTTGACGACGATGAGCCTGCCCGCCTGGTCGTCGTTCGTGACCGTGCAGGTCTTCGTCTGGCCGAGCGCGATCGAGCCCGAGCAGTCGGCCGAGAAGCTCCCTTGGTAGCCGGCCGGACCCTGCTCGGAGACCGAGTAGGCGCCCGGATCGACCGCGACTTCCGTCCCCGGAGACTCAGCTCCCGGGAAGGAGGGCGGGTTCGAGCCCGGATCGTCGACCGACATGGAGAAGTCGCCGGCGAGGGCGCTTCCGCCGTTGTCGTTGATCACGTGCTTGATGACGATCAGCTTGGCGCCGAGGTCGTCGTTCGTCAGCGTGCAGGTCTTGGTCTGGCCGATGCCGACGTTGACGTCGCCGTCAGCGTCGCAGTCGCCCGAGTAGCTGAGCGCGTAGCCCGCAGGCCCGCCCGACTCGGTCACCTTGTAGGCGCCCGCGTCGACCGGGTTGGAGACGCCCGGAGCCTCGGCCCCGGCGAAGCTCAGGTTGGTCGGGCCGGCGACGTTCATCTGCCAGGCCGAGGCCACAGCATTGCCGCCGTTGTCGTTGACGACGTGCTTGACGACGATGAGCCTGCCCGCCTGGTCGTCGTTCGTGACCGTGCAGGTCTTCGTCTGGCCGAGCGCGATCGAGCCCGAGCAGTCGGCCGAGAAGCTCCCTTGGTAGCCGGCCGGACCCTGCTCGGAGACCGAGTAGGCGCCCGGATCGACCGCGACTTCCGTCCCCGGAGACTCAGCTCCCGGGAAGGAGGGCGGGTTCGAGCCCGGATCGTCGACCGACATGGAGAAGTCGCCGGCGAGGGCGCTTCCGCCGTTGTCGTTGATCACGTGCTTGATGACGATCAGCTTGGCGCCGAGGTCGTCGTTCGTGAGCGTGCAGGTCTTGGTCTGGCCGATGCCGACGTTGACGTCGCCGTCAGCGTCGCAGTCGCCCGAGTAGCTGAGCGCGTAGCCCGCAGGCCCGCCCGACTCGGTCACCTTGTAGGCGCCCGCGTTCGACCGGGTCGGAGACGCCCGGAGCCTCGGCCCCGGCGAAGCTCAGGTTGGTCGGGCCGGCGACGTTCATCTGCCAGGCCGAGGCCACTAGCATTGCCGCCGTTGTCGTTGACGACGTGCTTGATGACGATGAGCGGTCGCCGCCTGCGTCGTCGTTCGTCAGGGTGCACGTCTTCGTCTGACCCACACCGACGCTGACGTCCCCGTCAGCGTCGCAGTCGCCCGAGTAGCTGAGCGCGTAGCCCGCGGGCCCGCCGGACTCGGTCACCTTGTAGGCACCCGGATCGACCGGATTGGACGTCCCGGGCGATTCCGCGCCGGCGAACGTGAGCGGAGTCGGGCCGGCGACGTTCATCGTCCAAGCCGATGCCGCAGCGGTGCCGCCGTCGTCGTTGACGACGTGCTTGATGACGATGAGCGTGCCGCCGACGTCGTTGTTCGTGACGGTGCACGTCTTCGTCTGTCCGAGGGCGATCGAGCCCTGGCAGTCGGCCGAGAAGCTGCCTTGTAGCCGCTGGGACCGTTCTCCGAGACGGAGTACGCGCCAGGATCGACGGGCACCTCGGTCCCGGGCGAACCCGCGCCTGGGAAGGAGGGCGGGTTCGAGCCGGGATCGTCGACCGTCATCGTGAAGTCCGAGGAGACCGCAGTCCCGCCGTTGTCGTTGACGACGTTCTTGATGACGATCAGCTTCGCGCCGCATGGTCGTCGTTCCGGAGCACGCACCGCTTCGTCTCGTCTGCTCCGACCGATACCTGGCCCTGCGCGTTGCAGTCGTTCTGCGCGAGACACCGGCCGGCAGGCCGCTCGTCGGATAGGCGGCAACCCGTAGCCGCGCGGACCGCCGGACTCGCCGACCGTTGAAGGAGCCGGGAAGAACCGTTCGAGACCCCGGTCGAGCTCCCGGCGAAGCTCAGGTTCGGTCGGGCCGGCACGTTCATCGTCCACGCGGATGCGACCGCGTGCCGCCCGTGTCGTTGACGACCTGCTTGTAGACGACCAGCGTCCCCTTGCGCGTGTTCGTGTTCGTGCAGGTGACCTTTCGCCGTAACCGACGAAGAAGGCGTGGCTGGTCCCCTGCGCCGAGCCCTTGCCCGAGTCGCAGGAAACGCTCGACACATAGTTGCCGAGGTCAGTTCCGGTACCGGCGGACTCGCCGACGGTCACGCCGACCGGGATACGAGCTGCTTGAAGCCCGTGTCGTCTCCGTTGCCCCGTTCGCACGCTCCACCGCTCCGTTGATTAGGAGGTTGAACTTGCCGGCGTCGTTCGCGGGGACGAGGGACTTGACGACCTTGACCTCCGGCTTGCGGTGGTTCGTGATCGTGCACGTCACCTTGTCGCCGTAGCCGACCGAAAACGTGTGGCTCGTGCCGTCCGCGGATCCCTTTCCGGAATCGCACGAGACGTCCGAGACGTAGTTCGCGAGGTCGGAGCCGAAGCCCGCGAGCTCGCCGACCTCGACCTGCCCGACCGGTACCTCACGGAAGTCCGTCGAGCCGCCGTGGCCGACGTCGTCCGCGTACGTCTGGTCGTTGTTCTGAAGATCGAACTTGCCGCCGTCGCTCGTCGGATCGGTCGCCTTGACGACCTTCACCTGTGGCTTCCGCTTGTTCACGTAGGTGCACTCGACCTTCCCGAGGAAGCCGAGCGTGATGCTCACGGTCATCCCGTTGATCTGGACGCTCGTTCCAGTGCCCGAGACCGTGGGACAGGAGAGGCTGTCGAACGCCCAGCTCCCCGACCGCGCGTTCTCGCTCACCGATACGAGCCGGGTTCAGATTGTCGAACGATCACGCCACCGTCCCAAGCGAGAACGTCGCCGGGCAGCCCGGCACCTGCCGTGTAGCCGAACTGCGTTCCGTCGCTCGGCTGTGCCTGCTTGCGGACTTGATCGAGGCGCAAGTGTCGATCGAGCCGAACGAGAAGCTTGAGGTCGCGCTCTCCGAGTGCGAGCTGCCGTGTTGCTGATGAACGTGCTGAAGCACGGAAGCACTGTCCGGGGAAGAGGCCGCTGAGGTTGAGTCCGCCTTCGAGGAAGTAGGCGGGGAAATGCTCCCGGCCCGGGTCGGTCGAGCCCGTGTACGACGAGCCGCAGGCGTTCGGTTCGAGCTTCCCGCCGCCTGACATTGTGGAGACCTGGCGAGCGAGCCGGTGCGCTTGATGTCGCGCTCGACCGGAACCTTCGTCATTCCGCTTGACGAGGGTTCCGTCGGCGGGATCGGGAACGTGCTGGCGTTGAGGCGGACCGCTCCGGAGGAGGAGAGACGCAGTCGGAGGCGTTCATGTTCGCGCACGCGATTCCGGCTCGTCTAGCGTGTAGTTCCACGTCTTCGAGAGACGTCGTACGCGTGGGACCCCGCCCTTCCGGGTGAGCTACGAGATCTCCACCGTCCCTGGCCCGTATGTCGTTGACCGTTCTTGGGCAGGCGAGAACCACGCGCTGCGGATGACTTCGTCCTCCGCGGAGTGGAGTTGTGTCGTGTTGAGGAGCCGTTGATCCAACCGCCGACACCCCGTCGAGGTGCTCGGTGGCTGGCCGTTCGCACACTGGTCGTACACGCCGATCGACGCCGTCCGATGCCGGGTGCGCCCCGGTGACGGATGCGACTACGAGGACCGCCGCATTCGCAGTAGTGGCGACTCAGAAGTCGCCTGAGGTGACCCACCTTCCCCATTTCAACTCTCTCCCTTCGCTCTCTGAAACTCGCCTGAAACCCCGTTGCACTCCCCCTCGAGTTGCAGACAGCTGGGCCCGGCTCTGTTTGATCTCCGGGTCAAGGTGTAGTCCCCCGTACGGGGTTCGGCAATCCCTCGATCGAGGGTCAGAGTCGCCTGGAAAACTGAGAATTCCGTGCCTCGGAGGGGGGTGAGTCACTCGTTCGAGTGACCCCTTCCGCGCCGAGTAAGAGCAAGCCCGGAAGCACTGCGTGGAAACGCTGAGCGGGGAAATACTGGGGGGCGGCCGCAGCCGCCCCCCAGCCTTCGCGTCGCTCTCTCCCGTCAGCCGGTGACTGGCGGGAGGAACACCCCTACGACGCCGATCCGCTTCGGCCCGCACGAGCGCTTGGTTTCGAGAGCCGTGATCCCGATGATCCCCACCCTGGACGGGTTGATCCGGACGATCGCGAGACCCTTTCCGTTCGTCCGGGCGGTCTTGCGCACACCTGCCCCGGCGATGAGCACACGCGCACCTTTGATGCGCTTCTTCCCCTCGGTGACCTTGACGACGACCCGGTCCGGGCGGCCGTCGGCCGTGATCATCTTCGGCGAGACGGTCAGGGTCAGGCAGAGCTCGGGCTTGGGCGTGGGCTTCGGCTTGGGGGTCGGCGGGACGAAGGGCGCGGGGACGACCGTCTCCGCGGAGTCGACGTTGTCCGCCGGATTCGTCTCACGGCCGCCGGCGCCCGTCACCGTCGCCGTGTTCACGTGCCGACCGACGTGGGTCGCGCGCCCGGTGACCGTGACGGTGACGCTCTGGCCGGGCTGGATCGTCCCCAGGGCGCAGGTGACGAGCGCGGGAGCGACCGAGCAGGTGCCCTGCGAGGGGCTCGCGGTCAGGTAGCTGACCCCGGCCGGTGCCGGGTCGGCGAGCTGCACGTTCGTCGCCGGATCGGGACCCTTGTTCGTGACCGTCAGCGTGTAGGTGACGATGCCGTTGAGCTGCGTCGGCGAGGTCGCCTCCTTCACGATGACGAGGTCGATCAGGAGCGGGGTGATGTCCACCCGCGCGTCGTCCGAGCCGGAGACGGGTTCCCGTGCTCGTCCACGCCGCTCGCCGTTACGGTGTTCACGTGCGAGGTGCCGCCCGACGCCAGTGATCTGCCTGGAGAACTGGCAGCCCGCGGACTGACCCGGAGCGAGGTTGATGGGAACGTCGAAGCAGCCCGAGCCCCCGTCGTCGTCCAGGTCCCCGAACTTGTCGTCGACGACGTTCGTAATCGTCACGTCCACGTCGAGCGAGGTGTTGGTGATCGAGACCGAGTAGGCGACCAGGCCGCCCGGCTCCTTCACCGAGGTCGGGTTGGCCGACTTCGAGACCGAGATCGAGCCGCGGCCGCTTGCAACGTCGTTGTTCGTGATCGTGCAGGTGGCAGAGCCGCCGTGTGGGATCACGAGGTTGGAGCAGTTGGAGTAGCTCGTTGCGTAGCCGGGGACGGCCGGCTCGGTCACCGAGTAGGTGCCCGCACTCACCGTCAGGTCGTTCTGGGCGTCGGCCTCGAAGGACTGCGCCGCAGCGCCGTTGACGGAGAAGGAGAAGTCACTCGCGACCTTGGTGCCACCGTTGTCGTTGACGACGACCTTCTTGACGATGAGGGTCGCCGCTTGGTCGTCGTTCGTCAGGGTGCACGTCTTCGTCTGGCCGAGACCGACGCTGACGTCACCGTCCGCGTCGCAGTCGCCCGAGTAGCTGAGCGCGTAGCCGGAGGGCCACCCGACTCGGTGACCTTGTAGGCACCTGCATTGACCGGGTTGGACGTTCCGCGGCGATTCCGCACCCGCGAAGGCGAGCGGCGTCGGGCCGGCCACGTTCATCTGCCAGGCGGAAGCTGCCGCAGTGCCGCCGTTGTCGTTGACGACGTGCTTGATGACGATGAGCGTTGCACCGGCGTCGTTGTTGGTCACCGTGCACGTCTTCGTCTTCGCCGTACGATCGATCGTGCCCTTTGGCAGTCGGCGGAGAAGCTCCCCGCGTACCCGAGGGGACCGCGGTCTCCGAGACGGAGTACGCGCCCGGATCGACGGGCTCCTCGGTCCCGGGCGAAACCGCGCCTGGGAAGGAGGGCGGGTTCGAGCCGGGTCGTCGACCGTCATCGTGAAGTCGCGCGCGACCGCAGTCCCGCCGTTGTCGTTGACGACGTTCTTGATGACGTCAGCTTGGCGCCGATGTCGTCGTTCGTGATCGTGCAGGTGGCAGAGCCGCCGTGTGGGATCACGAGGTTGGAGCAGTTGGAGTAGCTCGTTGCGTAGCCGGGGACGGCCGGCTCGGTCACCGAGTAGGTGCCCGCGCTCACCGTCAGGTCGTTCTGGGCGTCGGCCTCGAAGGACTGCGCCGCAGCGCCGTTGACGGAGAAGGAGAAGTCACTCGCGACCTTGGTGCCACCGTTGTCGTTGACGACGACCTTCTTGACGATGAGGTGGCCGCTTGCGTCGTCGTTCGTCAGAGTGCACGTCTTCGTCTGGCCGAGACCGACGCTGACGTCACCGTCCGCGTCGCAGTCGCCCGAGTAGGTGAGCGCGTAGCCCGTGGGCCCGCCCGACTCGGTCACCTTGTAGGCGCCGGCGCGACCGGGTTGGAGACGCCCGGAGCCTCGGCCCCGGCGAAGCTCAGGTTGGTCGGGCCGGCGACGTTCATCTGCCAGGCCGAGGCCACAGCATTGCCGCCGTTGTCGTTGACGACGTGCTTGATGACGATGAGCCTGCCGTCGTCGGGGTGGCCGCCGGGCTCGTCGTCGTCGTTGGTCAAGGTGCAGACCGCGTCGAGGAAGACGGGGACGGTGACGTTGCCGTTCGCGTCGCAGTCGCCCGAGTAGGTGAGCGTGTAGCCGGAGGGGCCGCCCGACTCGGTGACCGTGTACTCGCCGGCGGTGACGGTGGTGGTCGTGCCGGGATTCTCCGCACCCGGGAAGGTGAGCGGGGTCGGGCCGGCGACGTTCATCTGCCAGTCGCCCGCGACCGCGGTTCCGCCGTCGTCGTTCACCACGTGCTTGATGACAGTGAGCCTGCCGTCGTCATGGTGGCCGCCGCCGCCGGGCTCGTCGTCGTTCGTCAGAGTGCACGTCTTCGTCTGGCCGAGACCGACGCTGACGTCACCGTCCGCGTCGCAGTCGCCCGAGTAGCTGAGCGCGTAGCCCGCAGGCCCGCCCGACTCGGTCACCTTGTAGGCGCCCGCGTCGACGGGGTTGGAGACGCCCGGAGCCTCGGCCCCGGCGAAGCTCAGGTTGGTCGGGCCGGCGACGTTCATCTGCCAGGCCGAGGCCACAGCATTGCCGCCGTTGTCGTTGACGACGTGCTTGATGACGATGAGCCTGCCGTCGTCGGGGTGGCCGCCGGGCTCGTCGTCGTCGTTGGTCAAGGTGCAGACCGCGTCGAGGAAGACGGGGACGGTGACGTTGCCGTTCGCGTCGCAGTCGCCCGAGTAGGTGAGCGTGTAGCCGGAGGGGCCGCCCGACTCGGTGACCGTGTACTCGCCGGCGGTGACGGTGGTGGTCGTGCCGGGATTCTCCGCACCCGGGAAGGTGAGCGGGGTCGGGCCGGCGACGTTCATCTGCCAGTCGCCCGCGACCGCGGTTCCGCCGTCGTCGTTCACCACGTGCTTGATGACAGTGAGCCTGCCGTCGTCATGGTGGCCGCCGCCGCCGGGCTCGTCGTCGTTCGTGATCGTGCAAGTCGCTGACCCGCCCGCCGGGACTACAAGGTGGGAGCAGTTCGAGTAGCTCGTCGTGTACCCGGCGACCGCCGGCTCGGTAATCGTGTACGTGCCCGGCTCGATCGTAAGGTCGTTGAAGCCGTCGGTCTCGAAGGGCTGCACCTGACCGCCGTTGACCGAGAAGCTGAAGTCGCTCGCGACGGCCGCGCCGCCATCGTCGTTGACGACGAGCTTGTGCACGGTCAAGTGCGCCGAGGGGTGTGGATTACCGCTTTGGTGGTCCGAGATCTGGGCCGCCGCAACGGACGCCGAAGCCACGAGCAATACGAGAAGTGCAGCCGCCGCACCCGCGACCGGCAGCCGCTTGAGATTCCCCATCGTCCCCATCTCGGTGTTCTCCCTTCGCTGCTTCGATACTCGCCCGTAACGCCGTTCTCTCTCCCCCTCGAGCACAGCAACTGGGCCACGGCAATACCGTTTCCGGGCAAGAGTATGCCCCGTTCGGGGGAGGGGCAATCCCTCAGATGATGGGCCTGGACCTGGCCGAAAAGGCCGTTTCCGTCTCCTTGCCGTGGGTCGCAGAACGGGTGCAATCCTCGATTTCATGCCGTTCTGACGCGGTCTTGCACCTATACCTGCGGCTGAGCCGTCGGCGGCCTGTGCGACACTCCCGGGGTGCGAGTCGTGATCGCCGACGACCACCGGCTCGTCCTCGACGGCATTCGCCGGGCACTCGAGGACGACGGGGACTTCGACATCGTCGGCGAGACGCAATCGGGCACCCAGGTCCTCCCACTCGTCGGGAGAACGAACCCCGACCTCGTCCTCCTCGACGTGCGGATGCCGCACATGGACGGCCTCGCCTGCCTCGACGAGATCCGCCGTCGTCATCCCGAGGTCAAGGTCGTGATGCTCTCGGCCTCCACGAGCAATGACCTGATCGAGGCCGCGCTTCGGCGAGGCGCCGCTGCCTACGTCGTCAAGTCCGTCAACCCGGCCGACCTGCCCGGGACGCTCCGGCAGGCGCTCGAGGGGAACGTCCACACCGCGCTCGGACTGGAGGGCGAGGAACGCTCAGGCGCCAAGGCGCTCGGGCTCACCGAGCGGGAGATCACGATCCTCGGCGCCCTGGCGCGCGGACTCTCGAACGACGAGATCGCAAAGGAGTTCTGGGTCGCGCCGCAGACGGTGAAGTTCCACCTCACGAACATCTACCGCAAGCTCGGCGTGAAGAACCGCACGGAGGCGACGCGCCTCGCGTATCAGCACGGGCTCGTCGAGAGCCCGATCTTCGCCGACGAGTAAGACGTGACTCACCTGCCTGGGGCTCCGCTCGCAAGGGAGGCAAGCGCGAGGCGCGAAGGACAGGACATGGTGTGCGGCCAAGCGCCGAGTGCGACGCATCCCGCCGCGAGCGGCGTGAGCCGGCGGAGCCCGGCTTCGCCGGGCGGGAGCCGGGGGCGTCCAGGGACGTGAGGCGACTGCGGCGTGTCGCCGAGGAGGAGTTCGTCCTCATCGTCGTCCTGGCGGCGTTCGGGACGATCTTCCTTGCGGTGTTTCCACCGCAGCTTCTCGTCGCCGACAGCTGGCTCACGCTCGTCGCCGGCCGTGAGGTCTGGGCGAACGGCCTGCCTGAACGCGACGAGCTGACCGTGCTCGGGCTCGGGCGCACCTGGACCGATCAGCAGTGGCTTGCACAGCTCTTCTTCTACGGAGTGCATTCGGTCGGCGGTCACGCACTGCTTGCCGTCGCGGGCGCGGGGTTCGTCGTCACCGCATTTGTCCTGGCCGCAGCCGGCGCACGATCGCTCGGCGCGGGAGCGCGTGCGCTCGTCCTGGTGTTCTTCCCGGTACTGCTCGCGGCGCCCTGGGCCTGGACGATCCGCGCCCAGGTCGTAGCACTGCCGCTCTTCACCGGCTTGATCTGGCTGCTCGCGTCCGAGGCGCGAAGACCTTCACGGCGCGCATATCTCGTCTTCCCTCTTCTGGTGCTGTGGGCGAACGTCCATGGCAGCGTTGCGCTGGCGGCACTGTTGACGATGTTCCTCGGGGCCGTGGAGCTCGTTTCGAGCCGAGGACGCTCGGGCCTGCGGAGCTTCGCCCTGATCCTGCTCCCGCCGCTCGCCATGCTCGCGACGCCATACGGGCCTGCGACGACCCTTCGCTACTACCACCTGCTGCTCGTCGATCCGCCCTTCCCACGCGAGCTCGTCACCGAGTGGCAGCGAGCCGACCCGGGTTGGGACACACTCGTCTTCTATGTGCTCGCCGCGCTCGCGCTCGTCGTCGTCCTCGTCGGGCGGCGGCGGCTGACGAGTTTCGACCTCGGCACGCTGATGTTCACATTCGCGGGGGCCCTACTCGCGATCCGCGGGATTCCATGGTTCGCGCTTGCCTGCATGGTGTTGCTCCCGGTCGCAATCGGGAGAGGCTCGAAGACCCCGAGCCGCTGCCGCGCAAGCGGGTCGACGGCGCGCTCTCGGTCGGCGCCGTCGGCGTGCTCGCCGTCGTGGTGGTCGCGGCGCTCGTGCGAAGCGACGCGTGGTACGCGCGGAACTGGCCCGAAGGCGCGCTCGCCGCGGTACGCGACGCCGGCGACCCCTCCGAGCTGAGCGTGTACGCGACCAGCCGCGACGCCGACTGGATCCTCTGGCGCATTCCCGAGCTGCGCGGGCGGCTGGCATACGACGTGCGCTTCGAGATCTACGACCGGGACACATTCGAGCGAACCGTCCGCTTCAAGGGAGAGCAGGGCGACGACTGGAAGTCGATCGCGGACGGTTTTGACGTGGTCGTCCTCGACACAGCCTCGGAGCCTGTCGCAGGTCGAGGATTTCCTAGCCGAGCGAGGTGCGCGCGCGGTCTACCGCGACGATCGCGTCACGGTCGTCCTGCGGCAGCCGACGCTAGGAGCCAGACCGCATGACGACTCGGCCAGGCCGGCCGAGGGCAACCGCGACCGTGAGCGCGGCGGCCGCGATCGTCAGGCGTCTGGAGGGTCGTCCCGTTGAGCGTGCCGGTCGAGCCGTACATCGCGAGAGGGACGAACCAGGCCGGCCCGAGCCTGCGGCTCGGCTACGGCAACGACGACCAGGAGCAGGGCGAAGTAATGGAGCCAGACGAGCGGCGAGCACGCCAAGGGCAGCCGACGGCGAGCACGAACGCCCGGCGTCGTCGCCACGGCGAGCGAGCACGGCGATTCCCGCAGCAGCGACGACCCCGACGCCATCCAGAGCCCTCGCGCTAGGCCGTCCGACGAGCCGAGGTCGAGGGCGAGCGCATAGACCGTGTAGCCTCTGCGCCCTCGAGTCTTGCGACGCCGCCGAAGGAGCTCGGGATACTCGCCGAACCCTCGAAGCCGATCACCGCCCATGAGACGAGCAACACGACGACGCCGACGACCGACAGCGAGCAGCGCTGCGTCCCGCCGACTCGTGAGCCGAGCCAGACGACCAGCGGCCAGAGAAAGAGCTTTGCCGCCAGCGTCAAACCGAGACTCGCACCCGCGACCCGGGTAGCGTCGCGTACCGCCAAGCGACCGCCGCGCCGAGCGCCAGCGGAATCGTCACGTTGCCGGTCTGGATCGCCGAGATGACCGGCGGCCAGAGGAAGCGCTAGCCCGTAGCAACGCCAGTCGCGGATTCCGAGGACCCACAAGATCCCGAGGACTCCGACCGACGAGCAAGCGCCATCACGACGATCCCGGCCGCCCGACCGAGAAGCAGCGGTGAACGGAATGCCGACGAGCGCGGTGAGCGGCGGGTAGACGTACTCGTGCCCGCAGCGAGCTTCGGGTCATCCGCCGCCGGGTAGGGGCTCGCCCCGTTCAGATCGCTTCGCCCCCGCGGTAAGAACGCGTTCTCGAAATCCGTCACCTGCCCGTCGCCGGCGACGGGTCGAAGACGTAGATGAGCGCGAGCAGCGGAGGACGGCGCAGACGGAGATCTCGAGAAAGGCGACGGCCAACCTGTGCGAGCTGGCCTGGAGAGCCCGGTTCATCGTCCAGACTTCCGTTGAACACGAAGACGCCGTCCCTCTCGAATGCGAGCGCCATCCCGGGCTCGTCTGGACACGGTCGAGAAACGCCCGGATGAGCTCCGGCTGCAGCCCCTCCTCGCGAGACGCCGTTCCAGGCATCCACGTGTTCCACGTGTCGAGGAGATCCAGCGCGCCCGACCGATGACGGGGACGCTGTAGAGATACCGGCGTGCGGAGAGTTGCGAGCCGGCTGCATTCGTCGCGCTGACCGCTTCGTTCGCTGGCACCAACGCGACCGCGGCGGCAGCGCATCAACGTGCGTCGCGCGGGAACTCGGTGTGAAGCGCGACCGGCCGCGCCCCGGGGGCACCGGGCCAGGGCCCGAGCATCAGCGCCAGCGCCCCCGACAGCTGCGAGAATCGCTACCGCCCGGGGAACTCGCCGTGTCCGCGGTAGACGAGCGAGGCCGAGGACCGACGCGGCGAGCAGAAACGGGACGACGCCGGCGATGTAGTGGTGCCGCGGGTCAGTCGTCGTCGGCCAGTCGGAGAGGCCGTTCGACGACGATCTGCGGAAGCGCGCCGCGGCCAAGGCGGGCGAAAGAAGGAAGACGCCCGCAGCAGCGGAGCCGCGAGCCAGAGGAGATACGACGACGTCGGCTCCCGATCCCAGCGCCGAGACGATCGCCGCCGGATCGGTGAACACGCTCTTGGCGATGCCCCAGGGCGAGCCACCGACGGACTGCGTAGCGCCCGAAGAAAGGACTCTGCCCGTCCCGAAAGGCGGGGACGATGAGCCTGCAGGCAGATCACCGTCCAGCCGAGTCCGGCGACGGCCGTCATCAGCCCGGCACGACGATGACCGCGGGAGAACCAGTACCAGAGCCCAAGGGCAGCGAGGGGCAGCCCCATCAGCTCGCCCGTCGCCAAGACCAAGACCGCACAGAGAGCGAAGGCCCAGAGCCGCCCCGTGTCGAGGAACCAGATCGCGTAGAGGAAGACGGGGATCGCGAGCGTGACCGGGTGGAAGGCATCGAGGGCCGTCCAGGCAAGCCATGGGTACGCGAGATACGCGACGGCCATGCAACGCCGCGGCCTTCTCGGAGGAGAGATGGCGCCGCGCAAGCCAGAAGACGGGAAGTGCTCCCAGCGCGCACGCGACGATCTGCACCGACGCGAGTGTGAGCGGCGTGGGAGCAACGATCCAGAGCGGAGCGAGGAGGACGAGGATTGGATCGACGTGGCTGGCGAAGCGGACGATCTGCTCGCCGGTCGCGTCGGTCATCTCGAGCGGACGGCCGTGGGCCGTGCTCCACACCGCCTGCACCATGTTTCCGAGATCGAAGCGGGCGAAGCGGAAGTCGCCGTAGTCGGAGCGGACGATCGCGAAGAGCCCGACCGACCAGCCGAGCATCGCCGTCCAGACCACGAGCGGCCACGCTCGAGCGCGGACCAGGCCGGCGATGCCCAACCGTGAGCTCCCTCGCGTCATCACCGCACCCGGTGTGAGCCGCTTGCCGTCCGTCCTCGCCCGCGGTGCAGTGCTGCTCACCGCCCAACCTTCCGGAACACGAGGACTCCGTCCTGCTCGAAGGCGGTGGCCCATTCCGGGCTCTTCTCGAGTCTCGTCCTGAAATGCTCGAAGCCGCGCAGGATCCCATACGTCGACCGTCGCGTCGAGCACCAAGTCGAGGGTCCCAGCGTATCCAGAACGACCCATTCCGCGCGCCTGAGGATGGGCACGCTGTAGACGTATCGGCGCCCTGACAGATGCGCCCCGATCCTGTTGGTCGTGCTCACCGGCGCACCGTCGGGAACGACCGTCCACAGCGCTCCGCATGGCCGTCAGGTGGCGCTCGGGGAGATCGGCTTGGTATCCGAGCGACTTGATCCCCGGCGATCGCAAGCCACTGCCCGACCAGGAGCGAAAGCCCGCTGCACAGCGCGAGCAGGAAACCGGCAGCGGGAAGCCGGTGCGCGCTGGGTAGGCGGGCGAGGCCGAAAACAGAGGCGGCGACGAGGAACGGGACGATCGCCGCGATGTAGTGCGTTCGCGGGTCCGTCGTGGGCGACGAGTCGGCCAGCGTGTTGACCACGAGCTGCGGAAGCGCGATCACAGCCAGCCCCGGCGCCAGTAGAAATGCGCCGGCCAACGGGATCCCGAGCCAGACGACGTAGGCGAAGTCATCGAGCGTGAAGAGGGCGGCCGCGATCGCCGCCGGATCCGTGAACACGGTCGGACAGACCCTCCGGAGATCCTCCCACCGAGGCGAAGCGATCGTAGAACGGGCTCGCATCGCCCCGAAACGCGGGCACGAGGACCTTGACGGCGAGCACCGTCCACGCCAAGCCGGCCCAGGCGATGACGAGGCCGGGTCGTCGGTGTCCGTGGGCCAGCCAATACCAGAGGCCGAGGCCTGCAATTGCGATTCCCATGAGCTCTCCCGTCAAGCGAGCGAGAACCGCGAAGAGGTGCGAAGGCCCACACGCGCTCCGAGTCCAGAAACCAGATTGCGAAGAGGAAGAACGGTATGGCGAGCGTGACGGGATGGAAGGCCTCGAGCGCAGTCCAGGCGAGCCACGGATAGAAGAGATAGACGAGAGCTACGAGCGCAGCGGTCTTCTCGGACCCGAGGTGGCGGCGCGCGAGCCAGAAGACGGGAAGAGCGCCGAGCGCGCAGGCCGCGATCTGCACCGCGGCGAGGGTAAGCGGGGTCGGCGCCAGGATCCAGAAGGGAGCGAGCAGTGCCAAGATCGGGTCGATGTGGCTCGCCAGGCGGAGCGACTGCTCGCCCGTCGCGAGAGTCACCTCGAGTGGCCGTCCGTGAGCAGTGCTCGCGACTGCCTGCACCATGTTGCCGAGGTCGAAGCGAGGAAGCTGGAACGTGTCGTACGCGGCTTGCACCGTGATGAAGAGCGCGACCGACCAACCGAGCATCGCTCCCCAGAGGAGGAGCGCCCAGCGGCGAGCTAGACACCAAGCGAGGGCCCGCGGCGGCGAGCCGGCTAAACGCTCGAGAGGTGCGGCGGTGGGCTCGGAGCTCATGCGGTCACCGTCGTTCCGATCGAGGATCGCACGACCTGAGCAGGCCGGCTAGGGGGCCTGTCCACAAAGTGGTGGTGGTAGATGGCGGCGGCATTGCCGTGATCATCGTCACCTATCGAGGGATGATGGTGACCCGATCGGAGGAGGGAGTCTGGCCCAAACGGCCGAGAGCCCAGTCCTGTCCTTGATGAGCCTCGAGCGCTCCGGCGAGTGGAACCAGAACGAGGATGCGTACCGGCCTCGAAGCTCCTTCGACTTGGTTGACGCCCAGCCTTCCTCGCCGATTCTCGTTGCGGTTGGCGGTCCACGGTCGCGCCCTCTGTCCGAAGTGCCTGCAAATCTGCCAGTAACCCAATTCAGTGACGGGGCTCCCCCCTTCGGAGCACGAGATGCGGCCGATGGTCTAGTGCGAACAGACCGCCCGGCCAGTTGTGGAAAAACCGCTTCGTCACAACCCTGAGGAAAGCCCAATGTGCAACGACGGGTCCATGTCCATCAGGGGTGCATCAGCACCTCGTTCGACAAACGGAGGTAACTCGGTATGACCGAGATGCTCCTGCGCCCCTTTGTCCGGGTGCAGACCACGATCGCAGCCCTTCGCGACCGCGAAGACGGCCAGACGATCACCGAGTACGCACTGATCATCGCCTCGATCGCGATTCTTCTGATCGTCGCGATGCTGTTCCTCGCCGGCAAGATCGACAACCTGTTCAGCGACACCGGCGGAAGCGTCCAGTCGCCCGGGCCGCTGCCGTAGCGGTAGCCCTGGCACGACCGTAGCTCTGGTTGCGGTCGAGCAAGCACCCGGCAACGGGTAATGTGCGCCGGCCCGGTAACCCCCTCGACCGGGCCGGCGCATTTTTTTCACCCTTTCGCATGTCCGCTGTGAGGGGCACAATGGAAGTCGGACACGAGTCCATGGGGAAGGGAGACTCACGTTGAACGCCGATCCAGCCGATAACGCCAGCAGACGTATGCGTGCCACGACGGAGAAGAGCACCCTGCGCCGCCTTGGCGGCGAACGTGGCCAGGCCATGGTCGAGTTCGCGATCATCGCGCCGCTCTTCGTCGCGCTCGTCGCGGGCGTCATCCAGTTCGGCGTGGCTCTCAACTACTGGCTCGATCTGCAGCGCCTGGCCAACCAGGGCGCGCGGTGGGCCGTCGTGAACAGGTACCCCGACGAGACCCAAAACCCGGCCATCACCTGCACGGCTCCGCCGAGCCCTGCACCAAGTCCCTGGCACAGGTCCTCGAGCAGACGAAGATCTCCAGCGGGAACGGTCCTGTCGCCACGGTTTGCTACGTGACGAAGACGGGGCCTGGGGGGACTGAGGCGACCTCGGGCGACCCTGTCAGAGTTCGGTTGACGACGAGCTTTCAGTTCGTTCCGATCATCAAAGTCGGCTCGATCGACTTGACGGCCACCGCCACGATGCGGCTTGAGCAGAAGCCGACCAACCCAGGGCTGCCACGCCCGACCTCGGCCGTGTGCCCACCGTGAGCACGGCTCCAACTTCGCGACGACAGCGGGGTCGCCATGGTCCTCTTCGCGGTGATCCTTCCTCTGACGTTCCTCCTCGCCGCGATTACCTGGGACGTCGGCAACTGGTGGGTCCACCGCAAGCACCTCCAGACCAAGGCCGACGCGGCTGCTTTCGCGGGCGGCAGCGTCTGGAACTTTCCGTGCGGCGACGCGGTCACCGGCAACTCGGCGACGATCGAGGCCGCCGCGCGCACGTTCTTCGGGCCGCACACGAACGGCAGCAGGCACAGTCCTCACCGCTGGTTACAACCCCCAGGTGGGCGGCGCCGCGCCGGCCCAGGACATCCACGTCGTGCTCAACGGGATGGATTGGTACGACAACGACACCGGCTCTGCACCTGCCGACAGGCTCTCCCCGCCGAACCCGTCCATCTGCGACTCCAAGACTCTCGACGTCAAGGCGACCGAAGACGACACCGACGCCCTCTTCGGCTGGCTGCCCTTCTTCCCGGACATCAAGCGGAAGGCGCGAGTCCAGATCGAAGAGGCAGCGGGTCTGAGCGGTCTCCTGCCGATCGCAGTGCGCATTCCGCGGCCGCTGAGCGCCGCCGTCGTCTTTTACGACGAGACACCGGGGGCGGATTACGGGAAGATCCTCGACGTCAAGTACCTGTGCGAGGACGAGCTCCATCTTCGGCCTCCCTGCCGGGCAGGGCGGCTGGACGAGCTTGAGCTCGACGGATCCAGCATGCTCGTTCACGTCCTGGGCGCGATTCCATCCGAGGATCTCGACCGGCGTCGTGATCGCGACGAGCTTCCGGTCCAGCTGCGGAGCGGGCACGCCGCCGGCGGTGCAACCCTGCCTCAGCGTCGATCCGTCTGCACAGCGCAGACCAGATAAACGACTTCTGCCGCCAGGCGAGCGGCTCGTCCAGTGCTTCTTCGCGAACGGCGCCGGCAGCACGCAGACGATCATCTCCGGCCTCCACTTCATTCGCGGATACACGACGAGGTCGTCGGGAATGGACCCGCCGAACGTCGAGAGCGCATGGCTCGACACCCCGAGTCCGGTCGCATGTGCAGGGTCGTACTTCAACGCCCCGCCCGTCTCGTCCGGCTCGTGCTCGGCGACGCTCCACGCCGACGTGGACGTCGGCTCGTTCGACCCGCCGGGGCCGCCGCCGCGAGACCCGCACGACGGCCAACACCGAGGTGAAGTACGGGCTCGTGTACGGCAACACCAGCCCTCTCGGCAGCACCTGCCTGGACGGCCAGAACCGGCCGAACTGCGACATGTCTCCGAGCTGGACCGCATCTGTGACCTTCCCTTCGGGGTTCGCCCGGAGCGCGATCGCGATCCGCGTGCGGCTGAAGAACACGACCGTCATCAACCCGACGGGCCCACCGACCGTCTGCCCGGCGACGTACAGCGCGCACTGCCAGTGGTTCTTCACCGCCAACGGCCGCACGACGCTCTGGCCGCCGCCCGCGGAACTGACCATCTTCCAGAACCCGGTCCAGCGTGCGTTCCGCGGGCAACATCGATCGCTCGGGCCCGATCAAGTGGCTTCGGCTCACGTCGGGGGACATCGACGGCGGCGGAAACTGCGTGGCGGTACGGCGCGCAGGACGGCCCCGCGGCGAGCCAGCATAGCCGGCGCCGAGCGGTGCTTCTACATCGACATGGGCCTGCAAGGCGGTATCGCGAAGGATCAGGACGAGCCCGCGATCGCGCTCAATCTCGGTGACGGTTCGAGCCAGCGCGCGCTTCTCGACTGCGACCCGCACGATCTCGAACATGAAGGACGAGATCCAGAAGGGATGCGGCCCTTCTACAGTCCAACACTTCCTACGACATCCCTTACTGCCCGAGCTGGAACAGGATCAACCAGTTCTTCGCCGCTCCCAAGCCGGCGCCGTTCGACGACTGGCCGCCGTACCGCTGCGTCCTCACACAGACGGGCACGGGCAACCAGATTATGCAGGGGTTCAACCAGCGCCTCTTCGGCGTGAACAACAACCCCAATTGTCCGGCCGAGAACACGACGCTCGTGCCCGGTCAGCCGGAGCCCTTCACGCCGGGCCGGAACTACTGGCACGACGCGAACAACCAGCTCGACGGCTACACCTTCGCCCAGGACAACCCTCTGCCGACGCGCGGCAACCGTCTCCGCGACGACGACCCGCGCCTCGTCACGCTCTTCTTCACGCCGTACGACTCTTTCGCGGCTCCGGGAACGAGGTCTTTCCGATCGTCGCGTTCGGGAACTTCTACATCACCGGTTATGGCCGCACGATCGGGGGCGGAGGATCGTGGCAGGGAGGGGCGCCGGAAGACCCCTGCACCGACGGAAACGTCCCCGACCCGCTCAACGGGCTGCCTTTCGGCGTCGGCAACGAGCCTCCGCCGGACCTCGATCTCGGCTGATGGCGACACGTGGGTCTGGGGGCACTTCGTCGACGACGTGAAGCCGAATGCAGCCACGAGCGGCGGCACCGGCATCATCTGCAATCCGGGTGCGAGCTTCCAGCCGTGCGTCGCAGTCCTCGTCGAATGACCCTACTCTGTCACCCCGAGCCGCAACACTCATGTAATCGCACAAACGTGCCGAAGTAGGAGCAGCAAGGAGAGGAAGCCATGTCCAATACGATCACCAACAAAGTCTCAGGCAGGATGTCGTCCCGCGGTTGGG
>CAVVAZ010000014.1:0-58853 GCA_963746435.1 uncultured Actinomycetes bacterium | reverse complement strand
GCCGAGATCCGTGTCCTGCAGGGCCGCTTCGACGAGGCCGAGCAGCTGCTCGGCGGTTTCGAGGCCGAGCCGGAGGCGGTCCAGGCGGCGGTTGCCTTGCGCTTGGCGCGCGGCGAGCCGCATGCGGCCACGGCTGTGCTGGAGGCGCGTCTGGCCGAGCTGTCGCGCTCGAGCCTGCTTGCGGCGCCGTTGCTTGCCCAGCTTGTCGAGGCCGAGCTCGCCGGCGGCGACGTCGCCGAGGCTCGGCGTGCGGCGGCGGAGCTGGAGGCGATCACCGAAACGTCCGGTCGCGAGCGCGTTGCGGCGCTGGCCGCGCTGGCGCAGGGACGCATCGCGCTGGCCCTCGAGGATCCGAACGCGCCGGAGCTACTGCAAGGAGCGGTGAATCTGTTCGCAGCACTCCCCTCTCCGCTCGGTGCCGCGCGGGCGCGCCTGGAGCTTGCCCGCGCGCGCTCATTGTCGGCGCCTGAGGTGGCGGTCGATCTCGCTCGCCGGGCGCGTACCGAGCTCGAGTCGCTCGGGGCCGTGCGCGAGGCGGACGCGGCCGCCGCGCTGATGCGGACGCTGGGGGCGAAGGGTCGCGCCGGGCCGAAGGACTACGGCCTACTCAGCCGGCGAGAGCTCGAGGTGCTGCGACTCGTCGGCGAGGGCCTCACCAACGGCGAGATCGGAGCGCGGCTGTTCATCAGCCCCAAGACCGCCGAGCACCACATGGGTCGCATCTACTCGAAGCTGCAGCTGCGCAACCGCAGCGAGGTCGCCGCCTACGCGGTTCGCACGCTCGGGGCCGAATAGGGGCTGTCCCCCTACCTGACTGCTGCGCGGCAGCGCATGCTGTTGCCTGTGATCATCGAGGACTGCAGAGAGGAGCTTCAGAATGTCTGACGAGAACAAGGCGCTCGTCCGTCGCTACTACGACGAGATCCTGAACGAGCGCAAGCTAGAGACGCTCGCCAGCTACTGGGCGGACGAGCAGATGATCGAGCCGGTGCGACGCGGCTGCTTCTCCTACTTCACCGCCTTCCCCGACCTGCACTGCAACGTCGACGAGCTGATCGCCGAGGACGACAAGGTCTTCTGCCGCTCGACGATGACCGGCACCCACGACGGCGAGTACAAGGGCATCCCTGCGACCGGCCGCCACATCTCGGCCGACTCGGCGGAGGTGTACCGGATCGTCGACGGCAAGTTCGCCGGTTACTGGTGCCTGGCCAACGTCGCCGGGCTGATGCGACAGCTGACCGAGGAACCGGTCACCGCCGCCGCTGGCGGTGGAGCGTGAGGCCACGCGTCGTGGTTGGCACGCGCTGGTGCGAATTGTTCGCTGTTTCTGAGCAAAGGACGAAGCGATGACAGGCCAGCTGGCGACCGAAGTGCCGCTCGACGAAGACGCGATTCAGGGATTCGTGGAAGGCGTTCGGGGAGCCGTCCTGCGGCCGGGCGACCCGGGCTACGACGATGCCCGCGCGATCTGGAACGGGCTGATCGACCGCCGGCCGGCGCTGATCGTGCAGTGCACCGGGGCCGCGGACGTCGTCGACGCCGTCAACTTCGCGCGCGAGCAGAACCTGCTGCTCTCGATCAAGGGCGGCGGCCACAACGTCGCCGGCAACGCGGTCAACGACGGCGGCCTCGTCATCGACCTCTCGCAGATGCGCGGCGTCCACGTCGACCCGTCGACGCAGACGGTGCGGGCGCGAGGGGGCGCGACGTGGGGCGATGCCGACCGGGAGACGCAGCTCTTCGGGCTCGCGGTGCCGGGCGGGGTCGTCTCGACCACGGGCATCGCCGGCCTGACGCTGCACGGCGGCGTCGGCCATCTGCGCCGCAAGCACGGCCTCTCGATCGACAACCTCCTCTCGGTCGACATCGTCACCGCCGACGGCCAGCTGCGCCGGGCAAGCGCCACCGAGAACGAGGACCTCTTCTGGGCCGTGCGCGGCGCCGGCAGCAACTTCGGCGTCGTCACCTCCTTCGAGTTCCAGGCGCACCCGGTCGGCCCGATGGTCATGGTCGGCGCGATCTTCTACCCGCAGGACGAGGCGAGGACGCTGCTGCCCGCCTGGCGCGACTACATGGCCTCGGCGCCGGACGAGCTGAGCTCGCTCGCCTTCTTCTGGAACGTCCCCGCGCACGAGCCGTTCCCGCCCGAGCACCACGGCAAGCCCGTGCTCATCCTGGCGGCCGTCTACTCCGGATCGGTCGAGGACGGCGAGCCCGTCGTGCAGCCGCTGCGGGAGCTCGCCCAGCCGCTCATCGACCTGAGCGGCCCCTGGCCCTGGCTCGGTCTGCAGAGCGGTTTCGACGACCTCTTCCCGACGGGGCAGTTCCGCTACTGGAAGTCGCGCGCCTTCGCGGAGCTGTCCGAGGAGGCGATCGACGAGATCGCCGACTGGGCGGCCCGCCGGCCGACACCGCTCACCGACATCACGATCTGGCACCACGGCGGCGCCATGAGCCGAGTCGACGAGACGGAGACCGCCTACGCCGGTCGCGACGCGCCCTTCCTCGTCACCGGCGAGGTGAGCTGGACCGACCCCGCGCAGAACGACGAGGCGATCGCCTGGGGCCGCGAGTTCTGGGACGCGATGGGCCGGCACTCGACCGGCGGCCTCTACCTGAACTTCCCCGGGCTGGGCGAGGAGAAGGAGGAGCTCGTCAGGGCCGGCTACGGAGCCAACTACGACCGGCTCGCCGCGCTGAAGGCGAAGTACGACCCGACGAACCTCTTCCGCATGAACCTCAACATCACGCCCGCGAGCTAAGACATCTGCGCCGCCATAACCGCGAACACGGAACCTCGCGCGCGTCCTGAAGGCGGTTCGCGAGATTGATCGGTTCGGCCTCGTCCGGGCGCAAGCCCGTGACGCCCTCTGTGTGAGAGGGGTGGTCACCGGCCTCGCGCGATGAGATTCCTCGATCCGTTGTCGATCGAGGAGGTTTGAGGTGATCCAGCAGGGGCAGGTCTTCAGGCTGAAGGCGAAGAGCGGGGACGGGCAGCCGCTGTGGGCGTACCGCCACCGGCTCGAGGGGCGCGGCTCGGCGAGGCCGCAGGTGGGCGGGTTTGCAACCCGCGCGGACGCGCTGAAGGCGCTCGAGAAGGTGCTCGCACGACTCGGGCCTGGCGGACGGGCTGGCACGATGACGCTGGGCGAGCTGGTCGACGAGTATCTGGAGATGCATCAGGCGGAGCCGGTGACGATCGCGAAGCTGCGCTGGCTGCTCGGGAAGGCCACCGCGGCCCTCGGCGAGGTCCGGCTGGCCGAGCTCGCGCCGAAAGACGTTTACGCGTGGCGGCTGACCATCCCGGAGGGGCACCGGTTCGAAGCCACTCAGGCGCTTCGCCAGGTACTGAACCGTGCGGTCGTCTGGGGGCTGATCGACTACAACCCGGCCAAGCGGGGCGTTCCGAACCCTATGCGGCGGTCGAAGGAGAAGTGGCCGTTCGAGTCGTGGCAGCAGATCGAGGCGGTCGCGGATCGTCTCGGCCCGGTCTACGGACCGATGTTCGTTTTTGCGGCTGCGACCGGTCTTCGGCCCCCTCGGAGCTGTTTGCGCTCGAACACCGCGACGTCGACCGCAGCGCCGGCGTTGTCTACGTACGACGGGCGTATGCGAACGGCCGAATCAAGCACACAAAGACGCGGCTGAGCACCCGCGCGGTTCCGCTCCAGGCGATCGCGCTCGAGGCGCTCGACCGCCTACCGCCATCAGAGAATCCGATTCTGTTTCCTAACTCGCGTGGCGGCCGCATCGACTTCCGCAGCTTCGGCCGCCGCCACTGGAAACCGGCCCAGACGAAGGCTGGGATCGAGCCGTTGCGCCATCTTTACGACTTGCGCCACACTTACGCCACCTTCGCGCTGCGAGCCGGCGTTTCCGTGTTTGCAGTCTCTCGGTTCATGGGCTCGAGCATCGCGATGATCGACTACCACTACGGCCACCTCGCTCGCGACAGTCGTGAGCACGCCGTCTCACTTCTCGACGCCCTCGCGATCGAAAGAGCCGTGGACGCTGGGTGGACGTCGCCGGCAATGCCCGCAACCCCGCTTACCGACAGGGTGTCGAAGCCCCGCCGAACGCGGCTCCGCAAGCCGGTGGACGTTCGGTGGACGCCGGGACTCGCAATCGTTGTCCCGTTCACAAACAAGGAGCTGAACAGCAGGGATTCGCGAAGCCCTCTGACGGACTCGAACCGTCGACCCCCTCCTTACCATGGAGGTGCTCTACCAACTGAGCTAAGAGGGCGGAACGAAGAGTGTAGCCCCCAGTTCAGAGAGCTATGCGGAAGCTTCTCGCGACCGGAGCCGGGCTTCGCCCGGCGGGAGGTCCGCCGCCGGGCACCTGTGCCACGCGCCGAAAGGAGGGGGCGGGTGGGGGAACCAGGGGAGTTCCCCCACCACGTGTGCAGGGGGGAGGATTCGAACCTCCGAAGGCTGAGCCAGCGGGTTTACAGCCCGCCCCCTTTGGCCACTCGGGAACCCCTGCGAGGCGGGCCATTGTAGCCCCGTGGCAACAGGGATACGAAGCTGGCCTGCCGTCAAGAGAAGGCCGTCTGCTTACGATTCGGGTATGGATCATATCGACGTCCTAGTGGTCGGGGCGGGCCCCGCGGGGTCGGCGACTGCGATCCACCTCACCCGCGCTGGCGCGCACGTGTTGCTCGCGGACCGAGCCCGCTTTCCGCGCGACAAGCCGTGCGGGGGCGGGCTGACCGGCCGCGCGCTTCGGCACGCGCCGTGTCCGGTCGACCCGGTCGTCGAGCACGTCGTCGACCGCTTCCGGATCCGCCTCCGTTACGGGCCGAGCTTCTCGCGGCGGCACGACCGACCGTTGATCCTCATGACGCAGCGCCGGCGGCTCGACCTCCACCTCGCCGAGCAGGCGGTGGCCGCGGGCGCCGACTTCCGCGACGGGTCGCGCGTGACGGAGATCGAGATCGGCGAGACCCACGTCCGGGCCAAGGTGGGCGGGACGACTGTCCGGGCCGACACGCTCGTCGGCGCCGACGGAGCGAACGGGATCGTCGCGCGCGCCGCCGGGCTCGGAGAGAGCATCGTCTCCGGTGTCGCGCTGGAGGGGAACGTGCCGTACGGTGCGATCGACCGCAACCGTGTGGACGGCACTGCCGAGATCGAGCTCGGGGTTGTTCCCGGCGGGTACGGCTGGATGTTCCCGAAGGGCGATCACGCGAATCTCGGGGTCGGCGGATGGGGGAGCGAAGGCCCGCGCCTGCGCGTCCATCTCGCCCGACTCGCCGAAGCTCACGGCTTGACGGTCGAGGCTTTGAGCGATGTCCGCGGCCATCGGCTCCCGATGCGCACGGTCGGAAGACCCGTTGGCTCCGAGCCGCGAAGTCAGAGCTCGGTATCAGCCCAGCGCGTGCTGCTCGTCGGCGACGCCGCCGGGCTCGTGGACCCGCTCTCGGGCGACGGAATCTACGAGGCCTTCGTCTCCGCGGAGCTCGCCGCGGAAGCGATTCTCAGCGGAGATCTGAGCGCATACGAGATGCGGCTCTCCGCGGCGCTCGACCACCATGCGAGCGCATCGTGGGCTGCGAAACGAGCACTCGACCGGAGTGCCGCTGCCTGCTTCTGGGCCGCCCGCTCCCCCGGAGTCTTCGGCGTCGTCACGGGACTCCTC
This sequence comes from uncultured Actinomycetes bacterium, assembly GCA_963746435.1. Taxonomy (GTDB): domain Bacteria; phylum Actinomycetota; class Thermoleophilia; order Gaiellales; family Gaiellaceae; genus GMQP-bins7. Next base: position 53,210 of record CAVVAZ010000014.1, on the reverse strand, counting down.
GCCGGCGACGTGCGCCATCCGAGCGAGGCGCGGGGTCTCGCTCGGCCGCCTCTGCGCGCGCTCGCGCGGCTCGCGCGCATCGCATCGCCCGTTCCCTGAGCGTGGGGCCATGCGCGCCGGGTTGCGCGATCGAGCTGGGCTACGCCACGCGCGCTTGACGATCCGGCTTGAGCACCACGGGCCCGAACGCGAGCCTCGACGACATGTGCAGCGCCTCCGCTGGGCGCGCGTAGTAGTAGCCCTGTCCGAGCACGCACCCGAGGGCCCGGAGCGCCTCGGCCTGCTCACGCGTCTCGATACCTTCGGCGACGACTTCGAGGTTGAGTGTGCCGGCAAGCCCGAGAATCGCCTCGACGAAGGTGCTGTCGCGATCGATCCGATCGACGAACGGCTTGGCGATCTTGAGCATGTGGATCGGGAAGTCGCGCAGATGGCTCAGCGACGAATAGCCGGTCCCGAAGTCGTCGAGTGCGAGCCGCACTCCAAGGTCTCGCAGCTTCCCCAGCGTGTCGATCGCAGCGGTGGGGTCCTGCATGGCGCTGGACTCCGTGATCTCGAGAATCAGTCGATCCGGCGGGACGTCGGTCTTCTCGAGAATCGCCTGCACGTCCTGCGCGAGGTTGGGGCTTCGGAGCTCGCTCTGCGACAGATTGACGCTGACCATGAGCTCCTCGTGGAACTGATGACGCGACCGCCACTTGTGCAGCTCCTCGCAGGCCATACGCAGCATCGTCCGACCGATCGGCCGCATGAAGCCGGTCTCTTCTGCCAACGGGATGAAGCTCTCCGGCAGGACGAGTCCACGAACGGGGTGGTTCCAGCGTGCGAGCGCCTCGAGACCCACTACTCGGCCGGTTTCCAGTGCGACGATCGGCTGGTAGTACGCCTCGATCTCGTCACGCTCGACCGAGCCTTCGAGCGTCGTCGCGAGCTCCTGCCTCTTTTGGTCGCGGACGTGCATCTCCGGGTCGTACCACGCGTAGCCGCCCTTGCCATTGGTCTTTGCCGAGTACATGGCCACGTCCGCGTTTCGCAACAGCTCATCGGCCACGACTCCGCGCTCCGCGCGTGCGATGCCGATGCTGGCGTGGACTCTCATCTCGCGCCCTTCGAGTACGAACGGTGGGCGGAGGGCGTCCACGAGCCGGAATGCGACGGCCTCGGCCTCGCTTTCGTCCGAACGCTCGAGAAGAACGGCGAACTCGTCGCCGCCGAGCCGCGCGACGAGATCGTCGGGCCGGAGCGACGCGCGCACGCGTTCGGCCACGGCGATCAAGAGCTGGTCGCCGGCGCTGTGGCCGAGGCTGTCGTTGATGATCTTGAAGTCGTCGAGGTCGATGAACAGCACCATCGGCCGCCGCTGTCCGGCAACGGTCAAGGTCAGAGCTTTGTGCACTCGCTCGGCGAAGAGCAGCCGGTTGGCAAATCCGGTGAGACTGTCGTGAAACGCCTGGTGTCGCAGCTGGCTCTTGACGCGGTCGTTCTCGAGCAGCGCGCCCGCGTGGCTGGCGAACGTCTCGAAGAGGCGCCTGTCGTCATGCGTGAACGTCACGTCGTCTCCGAGGCGATTGCCTACGAGCACCATTCCGAAGATCCGGTCGGCGCCGTGCAAGGCTGTGACGATTGCGTCCTGCAGGCCTTCCTCGGAGAGATATGTCGTCGAGCTCGTGGGGCTGTCGTCCACGGGGCAGGAGCGCGGCCGCGTCGTGAGCGGAGACGGTCTCGAGAGCCCGACGACGCGTCTCGCCGACGACGATCGGCTGCATCAGCACATCGTCTGTGGGGCTCACGACGCTCCGTAACGCGCCTTCGTCGGGCGACGGAGAGAAGACGACGATCTCCGCGACGTCGGCTGAGAGCATGGTGCGGGCTGCCTCGAGCAGCTCGCGAACCGACGAGCTGAACTCGGCCCCTTGCATGGCCCGCATCGATCGAGACAGGAATTCCAGGTGACCCTGCCTGCGCCGCTGGCTCGTGTAGGCGTCGAGGGCGAGCGCGCTCGCGGCGATCGGGACGAACATGACCCAGAGGGAGCGCGGGTCCGCGTTCGCGAGCTGGATCGCGGCGATGGCGAGACTCGCGCCCGCGAAGCAGCCGCTCCCGGCGACAGCGGCGAGTGTCCGCCATTCCGACGCGGTAGAGCCGGTCGAGCCAAGCGAGGTGAAAGCGTTGACGAGCAGCAGCCCGACGGCGGCGCTCGCAGCAGCGCCCAGGACGGCCCCGATCCAACCCGCAGGACCGTATGCGTCACCGAAGAGCAGGAAGCCGTGAAAGGTGAGGATTGCGATCGTCGAGCCGAGGGCGAACACCACGACGTTGAACGCGAGCGTCAGAGGATGATGCTTGCGAACGAGCCCGAGTGCGACCGCCACCCCCAGCAACTGGGCGAGGAGAAGGTCGCTCGGCGATACGAGGTAGAGCGCAAGCACGAGCCCGAGCTCACTGAGAGAAATGGTGTGTGCTTCGCTCCGGATGTGGACGTGAATCGGGAACGCTTCGGCAACGAAGAACACGAGCACGAAGCTCCACCAGGGAACGTGAATGGTCGACGTGGGCGGTTCCAGATTGGCGAGGAGCGTCGAGTTCAGGATGAAGACAACCGTCGCGATGCCCACGACCAACCCGAGCACGCGCGCTTGGCGAGAGAATGAGAGCCTGTGGGCCCCCCGGCCTACCGCACCCGCTGCGGTCACGCTCATGGCGCGCCAGCCCTTACCTGCATAGGCCGAGGTGCCGCTGGAGCACGGGCTCCCTTTCCACCGCTGGCTCTAATGTCGACGTTCCTCGCGGGACTCGTTGTCCTCTCCGTCGCCATCGTTTTCTCCCTTTCGGGCGCTCACACGCCACCACTCGCATTGCCGCAGACAAGCAGTCGGGTCCTGTGACTATCGGTCGCAGCGCGAGGGACCTGAATGCGCGCAGCCTCACCCCAACGAGTGGTCGGTCAGATCGGGGCAAAGCCCCACGCTGGACCATCCCCTCGGCTCGCTAAAGCAATGTGCCGCGCGTGCCGATTGCCGGAAAGGCTCATGGACCTCACTGCTGTTCTCCGTCACGCCGTCGAAAACGGTGCGAGCGACGTTCATCTCAAAGTCGGTCAGCCACCGGTGCTTCGGCACGATGGCGAGCTCGAGGTGTCGGACGAGTTCCCGCCTCTGGGCGACGCGGACCTCGAAGCCGTCCTTGACCAGGTGACGATCGCCACGCCGCGCCGGCGGCAGCACTTCGACGAGACGGGTGAGCTCGACATCGCCTACTCGGAGCCGGGGCTTCCACGCTTTCGTCTCAACGGCTTTCGACAACGCGGCGCGATCTCTTTCGCGTTCAGGTTGATCCCCGACACGATCGCCGGTTTTTCCGAGCTGTTTCTGCCCGCCGGCGTTGCTCGGCTCGCCGAGGAGCAGCGCGGTCTCGTCCTCGTCACCGGCGCAACGGGCTCGGGAAAGACGACGACGCTTGCGGCGATGCTCGACCACATCAATCGCACGCGGCGCCTGCATATCGTCACGATCGAAGACCCGATCGAGATCCTGCATCGCGACCACACCTGCATCGTGAGCCAGCGGGAGGTCGGGATCGATACGGAAAGCTTCGGACAGGCGCTGCGGCGGGTCCTCCGCCAGGACCCCGATGTGATCCTCATCGGCGAGCTACGTGACTCGGAGACCGCCCAGGTCGCGCTGCAGGCGGCGGAGTCGGGCCACCTCGTCTTCTCGACGCTGCACACGCTCGACGCCGCCGAGACGATTGGGCGCATGGTCGAGTTCTTCCCGGCAGAGAAGCAGCCGCAGGTCGTCTCGATCATGGCGGGGGTGCTCCGAGGTGTCGTCAGCCAGCGACTGCTCCCGCGGACCGGCGGCGGGCGGATTCCGGCGGTCGAGGTGATGGTGTCGAACGCACGCATCGCCGAGCTCATCCGTGAGCGCCGCACCGAGGCAGTCCCCGACGCGATCGCGGATGGTGAGTTCTTCCAGATGCAGACGTTTCAGCAGGCGCTCATCGAGCTCGTGCTTGCGGGCCTGGTCGAGCGTGAGAACGCGGCGAACGCGGCGTCGAACCGGCACGACTTCCTCATCGCGATGGAGCGCGCGGAAAAGACCGTTCTCGCGAAAGCAAACGCCGGAGCCGGGGGCCCGAGCGGGCCGGAGACGCCGAGGGTCGCTACGCCCCAAAGCGACGTGCCCAGCCTGCGCATCGCGGGAGGTTGACGTGGTCGGGCGACGTCGCGTTGCGCGCGTACATCCGGGCGACGAGCGGGGCTTCACGCTGATCGAGCTCCTCACCGCGCTCGGCATGCTGCTCATCGTGGTTACCGCACTCTCGTCGGTACTCATCGCGGCCACGAAGTCCGAGGAGGAGATGAACCGGCGCTTCGGCTCGCAGATCAACGCCCGCATCGCTCTCGACAAGCTGCGCCGGGAGATCCACTGCGCGAGCTCCGTTACGGGTACGGCGACCGCGATCACGATCGTGCTCGGTATTCGGTGCCCGGTCGAACCCGGCACAACGGCATCGTGGTGCACGTCGGGAAGCGGTACGCAGTGGGCCCTCTATCGCAAGGTAGGCGTCACCTGTGACGCCTCGGGGAGGAAGCTCGCCGACTACCTCACGACCGGGAATGTGTTCACCTTCCCCGCACAGGCGACGGGCACCCTGACGACCCTCTCGGTGTACTTGCCCGTGAACGCGAAGCCGGCGAGCGGGCTGCCCGACTACCGTCTGAGCGACGATATCGTCCTCCGCAACTCGCCCAGGACGTAAGTCGCCTGCTCCCCCGGATGGGGCATGAGCACCGGGCGAAACCCGCGTTCACTGCGAAGGGATCTCAATCCCCGGGATCTCCGTTCGAGGAGCGTGGCGTGCTCAATCGTTTTCTGACAGTTGTTCTGCGGACTTTTCGCGACGAGCGCGGGCTCGCGCTTCCGATGGCGCTCGGCGTGACGATCATCCTGTCGTCGCTGACGGCGGGGATCTTCTCGTACGTCACCACGAACCAGGGCGCTGCCGAGCGCTCTCGTGCCGATCAGAAGGCATACGGGCTGGCCGAGGCGGGCCTGAGCTACGCGTACTCGACGCTGAACGAGGCGGTCGCTGCGAATCCATACAGCGCACCGGCGGCAAACTCCGTCCCCCAGACAACCGTGACGACGCTGCCGGGGGGCACGGTGGTCTACGAGGGAACCGTGAGCGGCAACACATGGACTCTGACCGGGACGTCCACGGTGAGCAACCCGTCGGGACCGAATTCGGCACCCGTAAAGCGGACGGCCAGCATCCAGGTCCTCGTAGCGTCCGTGACCAGCGGCGACATACGTCCCTATGACTATCTCTTCATCGACCAGCCCTCTGGCTGCTTCACGCTGACCAACACGGTGACGCTCGAGGTGGCGCTCTACGTGCGCGGCGACCTGTGCCTTCAGAACAACGCCCTCGTCAAGAGCCCTGCCGTGCACGTCCTCGGGAGCGTGTACATCTCGAACAACGCGTCCATCGGCACGTCGGGCAGTCCCATCCCCGAGTTTCTCGCGAGCGGCAACTGCTACTACGCAGGTGTCCTGACGTCCTGCGGCCCGCCCGGTCGCATCTGGGCGAGCGCGGTCGGCACGACTCCGCCCAACCTCACCAAGCCGGCGGTCGACATGGCGTACACATATGCGAACGCGAACCTCGGCCCGCTGAGCAACTGCACCCCTGGGTACGGCAGCGGCAGTTTCCCCGGGGGCTTCGACAACGACACGACTATGAACGTGAGCAAGGGCACCGTCGATCTGACACCGGCCAGCGCCTACGACTGCCAGAAGTGGGTGGGCGGCCAGATGGTTGCGCAGCTCAAGTGGGTTCCCGGGTCGAACCCCTCGCAGACCGGGAACCTGACGATCAAGGGCACGATCTACGTCGACGGGAACCTCACCTGGTCGAACCTCAACAAGATCCAGTACGACGGGCGCGCCTCGATCTACGCGTCGGGCCAGCTCACGATTCAGAACCAGGCCAGGCTGTGCGGCGTAGCGGCCTGCGACGCGACGTGGGTTCCGAGCCAGGACTTCCTCGCCTTCGTCGTCGGCTCGATGACCACGGCCGGACCACTCGCACCCGACTCGGGTGACGTCGGCAACAACGTCAACTTCCAAGGCGCCATCTATCTGGTCAACGACTACGACCAGGACAACAACACGACCATCTGGGGGCCGGTGATCGCGCGCAACGCGACGATCACGAACTCCGGCCTGTTCAAGCCACTGCCCGGTCCGTTGGGCGACTTGCCTCCCGGCTTGCCTGCTTCGACGACGACCGTGACGCAGCTCCAGACCGTCCCGGGCAGCTACGCGGGATAGTCGTGCGCGGCAGGAGGGCGAGCGCGCGCCTGGAAGAGGCGTCACCGTGAACGTCGCGGCTGCTGCCTTCGTCCTGGCCCCGGCGCTTGCGCTCGGGAGCTTCCTGAACGTCGTTGCCGCCCGCGTTCCCCTCCGACGCTCGATCGTCCAGCCGCCTTCGGCTTGCGGGAGCTGCGGCCAGGAGATCGGATGGCGCGACAACATCCCGGTTCTCTCATACGTCCTGCTTCGGGGCAGGTGTCGCCACTGCGACGACGGAATCTCGCTCGTCTACCCCCTCGTCGAGGCGGTCACCGCGGCGCTCGTCGTCGCGTGCGTGGCCGCATTCGGTCTGACCGCAGAGGCAGGGCTCGCGGCGGGGTTCTGCGCCGTGCTCGTCACGCTCTCGGCGATCGACGCGCGTCACCGGATCGTTCCGAACCGGATCGTGCTGCCGGCGGCGGCTGTCGCCCTCGTGCTCCATACGCTGATCGAGCCGAGCCCGGAGTGGCTCCTCGGCGCAGTCGGGGCTTCGGGCGCCCTGTTCCTCGCCGTTCTCGCGTACCCGAAGGGCCTCGGGATGGGCGACGTGAAGCTCGCTCTCCTCCTCGGAGCGATGCTTGGCGCGACCGTTCCGGTCGCGCTCATGACCGGTTTCCTCCTCGCGCTCGTGCCTTCGGTGGTGCTCTTTGCGCGACACGGCTCCGCCGCGCGGAAGATGGCAGTGCCGCTGGTTCCGTTCCTGTCGCTCGGTGCGGTCGTTGCGCTCTTCTTCGGCGAGAGGCTGCTCGACGCCTACCTCACTGCGTTCTAAGGCGACCCACCGCGTCAAGGGTCGGCAGCCTACTGCCGATAACTCGCATGAGGGATCGCTGATGAATGCAGATCGTCTACCGCGCGTTCGCGTCGCCGGGTCCGGTGGGCCCGGGTTGGGTGCGTCCGTGCATGCTCTCGGCGCGGGCGTCGGGGTCAACGAGACCGCAGAGCTCGTCCTCGACTTGTTGGGTCGGACCGGCCTCGTCGCGCCCGACGTCATTGCGCTCGCCCGAGGCCGGACGCTCGACGGCGCCTCCGTCACACAGGCTTTCATCGACGAAGGGGTCGCGACGACGGACGGCGTTGCTCGCATGCTCGCGACACGTCACCACCTCCCGTTCATCGAGCTCCCGTCGGTAGGAGTTGCGCTCGACGCCGCCCAGCTCATCCCGCTGATGACGCTCGAGCGCGCGGTCGCCGTTCCGTATGCGCTCGAGGAGGACGTGCTCAAGGTTGCGGTCGCCGATCCCGGGAACCTCCACGCCATCGACGAGCTTCGGCTCGCCACTCGCCACACGCTTGGGCTCGCCGTCGCCTCGCGCGAGGACATCCTCACGGAGTTGCGGCGTCTGGTACGGGCCGCGGAGGCCGTGGGAAGCGCACTCCTCGAGGTGGACGACGCCGACGCGCTCGCCGACGACCTCGAGGTCGAGGATGGAGTCTCCGACGGGCCGTTGGTCCGCCTCGTGAACGCCTTGATCTTCCAGGCCGCAGAGGAGAGCGCCTCGGACGTCCACTTCGAGCCGCAGGAAGACGCGCTCGTCATTCGCTTCCGCGTGGACGGGGTGCTGCGAGAGGTCCAGCGGGTTCCGAAGAAGATGGCCCCGGGCGTGACGACGCGGCTCAAGGTTCTGGCGAAGCTCGATATCGCCGAGCGGCGGAAGCCGCAGGACGGTCGCATCACGCTGACGGCCGGCGCTGTGGGGAGGACGCTCGACATTCGCGTCGCCACCCTGCCGACGGTCGAGGGTGAGAAGGTCGTGATGCGCCTCCTCGACAAGTCCCGGCGAGCTCCGACGATGACGGAGCTCGGTCTCTCGGATGCAATGCGCGCGCAGCTCGAGGAGATCGTCAGTCTTCCGACCGGAGCTCTGCTCGTCACCGGTCCCACCGGCTCCGGCAAGTCGACGACGTTGTACGGCTGCCTGGCGAGCATCAACCGTCCGGAGATCAACGTCATCACGGTCGAGGACCCCGTCGAATACCGGCTCGTCGGCGTCAACCAGGTTCAGATCAACGTGCGCGCGGGCTTGACTTTCGCGTCTGCGCTGCGTTCGATCCTCCGCTCCGATCCCGATGTGGTCATGGTCGGCGAGATCCGTGACGTCGAGACGGCGAAGATCTCGATCGAGGCGGCGCTCACCGGCCACTTCGTCCTTTCGACGCTGCACACGAACGACGCGCCCTCGACGATCACACGTCTCGGCGAGATGGGAGTCGAGCCGTTCCTGACCGGGGCGGCCGTCTCCGCGGTCCTCGCACAGCGCCTCGCGCGCAAGCTCTGCACGCACTGCTGCGAGGCGTACCAGCCGACGCAGACGGAGCTGCTCGAGGCGCGGGTTTCGCCCGAGGTCGCGGCGGCGTCCGACGGCGCGGTGTTCTATCGCAAGAAGGGTTGCCCGAGATGCAACCAGACGGGCTACCGCGGCCGGATCGGGCTCTTCCAGTTCCTGCGCATGTCCGAGGACATCGCGGCCCTCGCGGTCCAGCATGCGAGCCGCGACGAGATCGGCCGCGCCGCGATGGCCAACGGCATGCGAACACTCTGGGACGACGGGCTCGAGAAGGTCATGTCCGGCCTCACGTCCGTCGAAGAGCTCGCCCGCGTCCTCTCCTAGGCCACAAACTCTCCTACCAGGAGGGTCTGGCGAAACGGAGTTACAGCGCTTGCGGCGTCCCCTGGGAACAGCAGCGAGTCGGCACCGTCCATGACGTCCGTGGATCTCGCGCCTCGCATCCGGCGGCTTGTGTTCGTGAAGGCGACCACCGTGCCAGATCGACGAGACGGGTCAGGCAGCGCGCTTGCCTCCTGAGGCCGGTCCAGCTCGGCGTTATCCAGGTAGACGATCGTAAGGGATCGACCGTGGCCGTAACTGCGCTCTCCGGAGGCGCGGCACGGGTCGTCGGTACCTGTCGCTCACTCTCGAGTATCGCTACGACGGCCACTCCGAGAGATGGCTGCGGACGTTGCGTCGCTCCGGTGCGACTCGGCAGGTCAGGTAGCGGCGTCTCCGCCGATGGTCTGAGGTCAGGCCGCTTTGACGTCGCAGCCGAGCACCATGAGCGCCTCGAGCGCGTGCGTCACGAAGCGCGTTGCCTCCACGGCGCTCGCAAACGTGTACGGCCCCATGCGAACCGGCTCTTGCGTGTCGGCGCCCTTCGGCCACACCTCGGCCTCGACAAGACAGTAGTCGGCGTAGTCCACGATCCGGAGCATTGCGACGGAGCGTCCCCCCGCGAGCGCGTGCCGAGTGTAGAGCTCCCGTCCGGGAACCGCCTGGGCGGTATTCACATCGGTCATCGTCGGGCGAGCGCTACCGCTTGGGTGATCGTCTCGCTGTCGGTCACGCTCAGCGTTGCGACCACGATGCCGGGGTTTTTGAGAACGAGCACGGCCGGTTGTGGCAGGACACCGGTCTTCGCGACGAGCTGACGAGCTACGCGCTCGTTCAAGGCGCTGACGGGCACGTACGACGCGCGAGATCGCCTCGAAGCCCTCAGCGCCTCGCCGAGGACGATGCGATCTACGCTCGAACCGGGCATGTAGACGACGACGATGACGGGTCGGCCCTTCCGCAGCGCGCGGTCGATCTTGAGCGGGAAGCCGCTCTTCGTCTGCAGGGGCGCGCTCCGTGGACGACGCTGAGGCGTCGGCGTCTCCGTGCCCCGAGTCGGAGTTGCCGGCTTCGTCGCGCCAGGCCCGACAGTCGAGGTTGTCGACGCCGCGGGCGAGCCCGAGTCCTCGGAGACACCGGGTCGGGCGACCAGGAAGAAAAAGGCGCCGACAGCTGTCGCGGCGATGATGCCCACGAGGGCGAACACGCGAATCGGGGGGCTGAGGGTCAGGGTCACCGACTTCCTTATCGGCAGGCGAGTACGGGGGCTTTATCGAGGACCGGCCATGGCCCGCCATGACGCGGGTCCACGAAAAAGGCGCGGTATCCGCGCCCTTTTCGTGGTTCAACTTCCGCTCGAATTACGCGCAGGTGGCGTTCGCCTTGAAGTCCGAGGCCGAGGCACCGGGGCCGAGGACGCTCCATACCTTGCCGCCCACGGTGTCCGTGAGGCAGTAGGTCGCAGCTGCCGCCGACGCGACCGTCAGGCTGTCCGAGATGCCCGAGTCGATCGCCTTCAGCTTCACGGGGGTGAGTCCGACGTAGGACCCGCCGCCGCCGCCGTCAGCGACGGCGTCGGCGTAATACGCCTCCGCGGCCGGTAGAGCCGCTCGGAGGTTCGCCTTTGCCGCGCTGTTGTTCGCTCGATCCCGGAAGCCCAAGTACGAGGGCACCGCGATCGCGAGCAGGATGCCGATGATGATGATCACGACGAGGAGCTCGATCAGGGTGAAGCCCTGCTCGCTATTCCCGTCGAGGCGCTGCCGAATCCGCTTGAACATGCGTGGTCTCCTTCCGCAGTCGGGTAGGGGTGCGGATATGCCGAACACGCATCGGCGGACCTGTGGGGAATGCCATACCCCAATTTGGGTGATTTGCGGGGGAGCCCGCGGGTAGGCGCCGGGGCCCGGAGCCCGATCCGGCGGCGCTCAAGGTCGAGAAGGGGAGTGCCGATACGCACCCTGTCCCATGGATGCGGCGCCGACCTCCATAGACGATCTACTTGCGCGCACGGTCGAGGGCCTCGCGTCGGACCTCCACGTCGTGCCCGGCGCTCCTCCCTCCATTCGGGTGAACGGCGAGCTCCAGTGGCTCGAAGGAGCCGAGCAGCTCCGCGCGGACGACACGCGGACGCTTCTGTATCGGATCCTTTCGACCGAGCAGCAGAAGCAGCTCGAGGTCAAACGCCAGCTGGACTTCTCGTACGGCGTCCCGGGTCTTGGACGCTTCCGCGTCAATGTCCATTTCCAACGCGATTCGGTCGCTGCTGCCTTCCGGCACGTTCCCGAGGAGCTCCGGACGCTCGAGGAGCTCAGCATGCCGGCGTCGCTCCGCGAGCTGGCGATGAAGCCGCGCGGCCTCGTGCTCGTCACGGGCCCGACCGGGTCGGGAAAGTCGACGACGCTCGCCGCGATGCTCGACGAGGTCAATCGGGCGAAGTCCCATCACATTCTCACGGTCGAAGACCCCATCGAGTTCGTGCATCGACACAGGCGCTGCGTCGTCACGCAGCGGGAGATCGGGTCGGACGCGTCGAGCTTCGCCGAGGCGCTGCGCGCGGCGCTGCGCCAGGACCCCGACGTGATCCTGCTCGGCGAGATGCGCGATCTCGAGACCATCTCGACCGCGCTTACCGCAGCCGAGACCGGCCATCTCGTCCTCGCGACCCTTCACACGCAGAGCGCCCCCAGCACCATCGACCGGGTCATCGACGTCTTTCCACCGGCGCAGCAGGAGCAGGTCCGCATGCAGCTTGCGAACACATTGCAAGGCATCGTGACGCAGACGCTCCTGCCGACCGCGGATCGCGAAGGCCGCGTCGCCTGCTTGGAGATCCTGCTTCCCGACGACGCCGTCCGAAACCTCATTCGACAGGGAAAGATCGAGCAGATCTACTCCGTCATGCAGACGAGCACGCAGCGGGGAATGCAAACGATGGAGCACGGGCTCGTCGAGCTCATCCGCAAGCACCTCATCACCATCGAAGCTGCGCTCGCGACCTCGAGCCGCAAGGAACAGCTCGTCGGCATGCTCGAGCGCAGCGGTCTCTCGGCGGATGTCTCTGCCGCCGAAGCATCGCCGAGCCTCCGTCTTGCGGGGAACGCGTGATGAACGAGGAGACGAGCTGGGCCGAGAGCAAATCGTTCGAGCCTGAGGTGACCCGCGCGACCGAGCCGCATGCGGTGGCGGGTGCGCAGCCAGAGGCTCATGACACTCTTCGGCTCGACGTCGAGCAGCCGTCAGCACCGACTGGTGCCGGCACGGGGAACCGCACCGGAGGTCCCGAGCGACGACGTCATCTCCAACGGCGGGGATGCCGTCCGATCCGCCCGCCGCTGCGGTTTCTGCAGCAACGGTCGCCGAGGCCCCGTCCGAAGGTCAGCGCCGCCGCCGGCTCGTGCTTCGGCGCCGGGGCGAAGGAGAGTCGGCTCCTTCCGGCGGCAAGCGCGTCAAGAAGCTCATCGGCCTCAAGATCGGCGCGTCGCAGATCGCTGCGGCGCGAGTGATCAACAACGGCAAGCCAGAGCTGGTGGAGGTCGTACGGGAGCCGCTGGAGCCCGGTGTCATGGTCTCCGGCGAGATTCGGGATGCAGAGGCTCTTGCACGCGCACTAGAGCGATTCTTCGAGCTGCACGGGCTTCCGAAAAAGGGAATCCGGCTCGGTGTCTCCAACAACCGAATCGGCGTTCGCGTATTCGAGATCGAAGGCGTGACGGACGCGGGGCAGCTGGAGAACGCGATCCGCTTCCGCGCCGAAGAGGTGCTCCCGATCCCCCTGGAGGAGGCCATCCTCGACTACGTCGTCCTCGAGGAGGGCGAGCGCGAGGACGGAACTCCCGTCCGGCGCATCCTGCTCGTCGTTGCCTACCGAGAGGTCGTCGAGCGCTATCTCGAGGCCTGCAAGGGAGCCGGTCTCGAGGTGGTCGGGATCGACCTCGAGGCGTTTGCGCTTCTCCGCTCGCTCGTGGTGCCCACCGACTCCTTGCCCGGCGACGGTGCGCTCGTGGTGGTCGCCGTCGGTCACGACCGCACGACGATCGCGGTCTCGAACGGTCGATTCTGCGAGTTCACCCGCATGCTCGACTGGGGCGGATGGTCGCTGAATGTTCCGATCGCCCGTGCACTCGACATGGCCCCGAGCGAGGTCGAAGGCATCAAGCGGCAGCTGTCCTTCGCCGAGGAGACGACAGTCGAAGGACTCTCGCCGGCGAAGGCCGCCAGTGCGCGCGAGGGTCTGCAACGCGCGCTTGGCGTCTTCGCGCGTGAGCTCGTCGCTTCGCTTCAGTTCTACCAGGCGCAGCCCGGTGCCCTCGGGATCGGGCAGATCGTGCTCACCGGCGGCACGGCGCACATGTCCGGGTTTGCGGAAGCCGTCGAGGGGATGGTCGGCGTTCCTGTTCGGCTCGGTGACCCATTCGAGCGGGTCAAGCTCTCGAAGGACGTCGCTCTCAGCGACCAGTCCGGGTCTCTGGCGGTCGCGATCGGTCTCGGAATCGAGGACTGAGGACGATGCGCGCCGTCAACCTCCTCCCCCGCGATCAGAAGAGCGCAAAGGGGCTCGGGACCAAGCGAACTCCGCTCCTGGTTGCGGTGGGCGGTGTCGCCGCCGTGACCGTCGCCGCCGCGGTATTCGGCTTCTCGGCCTCGGGAACCGCCGGTGAGCGGCAGACGGCGCTCCAGGACGTCGAGGCCGCGATCGCGCGCCTGCCGAGAGCACCGGCGCCGGCGATCTCACAGGGCGTCCTGACGCAGGAGCGATCGAATCGCATTGCGGCGCTTTCCTCCGCGCTTTCGTCCCGGATCGCGTTCGATCGGCTGCTTCGGGATATCTCTCTGGTTCTTCCGGAAGACGCCTGGCTGACCGGCCTGAGTGCCGCCTCCTCGGCGGCGGCTCCCGTGGCCGCCTCACCCGCGACGACCCCTGGATCGTCCACGGCGGCCCAAAGCGTCACGATTCAGGGTGCGACCTATTCGCACGCCTCCGTTGCACGAGTTCTGTCCCGGCTTTCGATCGTTCCGTCGCTCCAGAACGTCACGCTCAACGCCAGCGCGCGCGTGGAGTCCCGGCCGGCGGAACAGACCGGCGGTTCGCAGCCGGCGCAGCCTCCCACCCGGAGCAAGAGCGTCGTGACGTTCACGATCGCCGCGTCGCTCCGGACGACAGGATCGCCGTGAGGACCAGAGTCGGCGATCTCTCTCCACGGGCGATGGCCTTTTTGGCCGCGGCGGCCGTGCTGCTGTACGCCTTGGCGGTGTGGTTCATGTACGTGTCGCCGAAGCGCTCGGAAGCAGCGCTTGCCGCAGAGCAGCTCGCCGCGGCCGAGCTCAGGCTCGTCGAGGCGCAAGCTGCGGCAAATAGTCCGACGAGCTCAGGCGTTCCCGTGTCCGAGATCCTCCGGCTCGCGAAGGCGATGCCCTCGGGGAACGACCAGGCGGGTCTCGTGCTCGAGCTAACTCGGCTGGCCGAGGCGAGCGGCGTCGCGCTGCGCACGATCATTCCTCAGCCCGCTGCGGCGGTCGCCGGTGAGCCGACGATGATCTCGGTCGAGGTCGCGGTCTCGGGCGGATACCACAAGATCTCGGGGTTTCTCCGTCGCATCCGGACTCTCGTCACGATCCGGCGGGGCAAGCTCCGGGCGACGGGTCGGCTCTTGAACGTCCAGAACGTCGAGCTCGTGGAGTCCCTGGCCGACGGATTCCCCACCCTGGACGGGACGATCACCCTCTACGCCTACGTGTACGACGGGCCGATCGCTCCCGAGGAGACTCCGAGGAGTGAACCCGACGAGCTCGAGCCGAGCAGCACGGCGTCGGCCACGGGGAGCACGGACTGATGGCCACCGCCGACGAGCGAGCTGCGCGTGAGCGCAAGCAGAAGATATTCGTTGCGGTGGGAGGCGTGGTCTTGCTCCTGCTGCTCGCGATTCAGCTCCCGAAGCTCCTCGGAGGCTCGGGGACTTCCGAGGCCACCGAGACGACGGCGACCTCTCCAGACACGGTCGGCGCAGAGCCCGTTCCAGGGATCGGGGCACGGCCTGTCTCCGTGGTCCTCGTCGACACGGATCGTCCTCTCCCCGCAGCTCGCGGCAAGCTGACGTCGTTCACGGTCTTCTCGCGGAAGGACCCGTTCGTGCAGCAGGTCAAGCCCCAAGCTGCCCCCGACGTCGCTGACCGCGGGCGCCGCTGGGACGAAGGACGGAGGCGGGGAAAAGCCGAGAAGACGGATTCGACGGGATTCACCGTAGGCGGCACCCCGGTCGCATCCGTGACCGTGATCTCGGTGAACGGCGCCCGCCAGGCGCTTCTTCCGGGCGCAGCGTTCCCCTCGTCGAACCCGGTCTTCGTGCTGATCGCGGAGCAGCCGAATGCGAAGACGGTCACGATCGGCATCGCGGGCGGCGTGTACGAGAACGGGGCGAAGGGAACGAAGCTGAAGGTCGGAAAGCCGCTCGTGCTCGTCAACACCACCACCGGGGCCAGCTACAGGCTCGTGCTCGTTGCGGTCGGGGATGGCTCGGCGGCCGCCGCGCGAGCTGCCGACCAGAGCTCCGGGAAGCCGCCCGCCGCGACCCCGTAGAGGCGCCCTGCGCGTGGTTACCCTGCCGCCGTGACCGAGCGGGTCGTCGACATCCCACGCATCGCCGCCGGGCCCGAGCGCGACCGTCTGCGGCGCAGGGCGTTGTTCCTCGCCTGGGGCGGGAACGTCTGGCACGTCGTCGAGTTCGCGCTCTCGATCGGCGCAGGAATCGCTGCCGGCTCGATTGCGCTCGTCGCATTCGGCATCGACAGCCTGATCGAGGCGGCCGCAGGGTTCGTGATCATCTGGCTCGTCTCCTCTTCGCGCGCGCACAGCGACCGAGCAGAACGGCGCGCTCAGCAGCTCATCGCGGCCAGTTACGGTGTGCTCGTCGTCTACGTGCTCTTCGAGTCGGTCTCATCCCTCGCTGCCCGGGAGAAGCCACAGGCGACCTGGTTCGGCGCCGCCGTGCTCGTCGCTGCTGCGATCTCGATGCCGCTGCTCGCTCGGGCGAAGCGACGAGTGGGCGTCGCACTCGGCTCTCACGCCACGGCCAGCGAGGGCTCGCAGAACCTCATCTGCGCCTTCCTCGCGATGACGGCACTCGCGGGGATCGGGGCGAACGCGCTCTTCGGCTGGTGGTGGGCGGACCCGGTCGCCGCGCTCGGCATAGCCGGGATCGCGGTGTGGGAGGGCTTCCGCGTCTGGCGCGGCGACCTCTCCGACGACTGCTGTTGACAGGGATCAGAAGCTCGAGCCGAAGATCGATACGACCCGCGCGAGCGACGGCGTCGTCCCCGCCTTTCTCACGACGACCGTCACCTGCTTCACCTGCTGTCCCCCGGGCGGCGTCGTCGAGACGATGTAGGTGTCGACGCGGTAGCTCTTGTTGTCCGCACCCTGCACGGTCTGCGAGGGCGTGCAGGCAGCGACAAGCGGGGCGCACACCTGATTCACCTGTGTCCCCGGAGGAGCAGGTGGGGGCGGTGTAGCCGAGTACGCACTGTCGCCCTGGTAGGTGGCGTCGCTGGCGGCGAGCGAGGCGGTATCGAGATAGATCGACGAATAGAGGAGTGCGCGGTAGCGCTCCATCTGCTTGTCCGCAACGGCTGCCGCGGTCGAGCGGTCGGCCGTGCGACGGAGCGTCACCATGCCGGAGTTCAGCGCCATCAGAATCGCGAGGATTCCGACGTTGATCATGACGATTGCCGCGAGGAGCTCGATCAGCGCAAACCCCCGCTGGCTTTGGAGCCGCAGGAACACGAAATAGGTATCGGCACGGCTCGCATGCACCTCAAGATCCCTCTAAGTGATGCCGATACGACCTGCGTATGGGGGCGTTCGCCTACAGCGCCATCAATGCGCTCGGAGTCGAGTCCACCGGCCAGCTGACGGCCCCGGACCTCGGCGCTGCACGCGAGCAGCTACGCCAACGCGGCCTCCGCCCGGTGTCCTTGACGGAGGTGGGCGGGCAGACGGCCGGCGGCCGCCGTAAGAAGGTGAAGCAGCGATCGCTGCAGGTCTTCTCGCGCCAGTTCGCGACGATGATCGAGGCCGGCCTCAACGTGGTCTCGGCGCTCGTCATCCTCGAGCAGCAAACGGATGACAACGCCCTTGCCGCGGTGGTCCGCGAGGTCCGGGCAGACGTCGAGGGCGGGATGCTCCTCTCGCAGGCGCTCGGCACGCCACCCCAAGGTCTTCGATCGTCTCTTCATCTCCATGGTGGAAGCCGGCGAGACGGCCGGGATCCTGGACACCGTCCTCGACCGCATGGCTCTCCAGATCGAGAAGGAGATGAAGATCAAGCGCCGCGTGAAGGGGGCGATGGTCTACCCGATGGTCGTCCTCTGCTTCGCGCTGGCGACGTTGACCGGAATGCTCCTCTTCCTCGTTCCGGTCTTCGAGGGCATCTTCGCGGACCTGGGCGGGGAGCTCCCCGCGCTCACGAAGATGGTCGTCGCCGCCTCGGATCTCGTCCGTGGCTACTGGTTCATCCTCTTTCCTGCCTTCGGAGGCTCCATCTACGGCTTCCTTCGCTGGAAGAAGACGCCCGCAGGGCGTCAGGTGTGGGACCGCTTCAAGCTGCGCGTTCCCGCGGGCATCGGCAAGGTCGTCCTGAAGGTGACGATGGCGCGCTTCTCGCGCACGCTCGCCACCCTCGTCGCGGCCGGGGTGGACATCATCAAGGCGCTCGAGATCTCGGGCCAGACGGCGGGCAACTGGGTCGTCGAGTCGGCGCTCGTCGACGTCCGCGCGCAGGTGCACCAGGGAATCCCGATCGCCCAGCCGCTGATCGAGAACCCTGTCTTTCCCCCGCTCGTCTCGCAGATGGTCAAGGTGGGCGAAGAGACCGGCGAGCTCGAGAAGATGCTGGACAAGATCGCCGACTTCTACGAGGACGAGGTGGACACCTCGATCGCCTCGCTCACGTCCATCATCGAGCCGCTGATGATGGTCGGGGTGGGCGTGATCATCGGCATCATCGTCATCGCCATGTACCTGCCGATGTTCAAGCTGCTCGAGCTCGTGGAGTAGCGTTCGCCGGCGTGAGCGCCGGGAAGCCCGATCCGACGGACGTTGCTTCGTACGACGCGATGCTCGAGCAGGTCACGATCGGCGGAGCGCAGCCGCTGACGAAGCCGATCGAGCTTCGCGAGCACGACCCCGAGTGGCCGCTTCTGTACGAACGCGCGGAAGCGCGAATTCGGACGATCCTAGGCGACCGCGTCCGGCGGATCGAGCATGCCGGCTCGACCTCGGTGCCGACGCTCCCGGCGAAGCCGGTCATCGACATCGTGCTCGAGGTGCCGGACTCTGCGGACGAGCCCGCCTACGTGCCCGACATGGAGGCGGCGGGGTACGTCCTGCAGATCCGCGAGCCGGAGTGGTTCGAGCACCGGGTCTTCAAAGGGCCGGACACGAACGTCAACCTGCATGTCTTCACCGAGGGTTGCGCGGAGGTCGACCGGATGCTCCTCTTCCGGGATTGGCTGCGCAAGGACGCCGCCGATCGCGAGCTCTACGCGGGCGCGAAGCGAGAGCTGGCGGCGCGCGACTGGAAGTACGTGCAGCAGTACGCGGACGCGAAGACCGCCGTGGTGCACGCCATCATGGGCCGCGCCCAAGCCGAGCACGACGCCTGAGCAGCGGCGGAAGGCAGTGACCGGCGGCGGCTCGTCGATACCCGAGGTCCAGCGGCTGCTCACCGTGCTCGCCGCGGGGCGGAGGGTCGCCGAGGCGGGAACCGCTTTCGGAGCCGGGGCCGAGGCCATGGCAAAGACCGCACTGAGCGTGGTGACCGTCGAGCGGGATCCCGAGCGTGCGGCGGTCGCTGCCGCGAGGCTGGAGCGGCTCGAGAACGTGGAGCTCCTCGTCGGCGACTGGCTGGAGCTGTTGCCGCCGCGCGGCCCCTACGGTCTGGTCTTCCACGACGCCGGCAACTTCAAGCGCGCGCCGAACGAGCTCGGCGAAGCCGTGCATCGGTCTGCTCGAGCCCGGTGGCCTGCTCGTGTTGGACGACATGACCCCCGGTCGACGCGAGTTCGATCCGCTTCGCGAGTGGGCGTCGGCTCACCCGCAGCTCGAGACCGCCGAGATCCTGACGACACCCGAGGCCGCGGCGCTCGTGGTCGCGCGCGTCACCTAACCAGGCTTCAACGGCAAGAGCCGCACGCGCCGCGAAGGACCACGTCGTGCGCCTCCACTTCGTAGCCGCGACCGCCGGCGATTCGCTCGAGCGCGACCTCGAGGGCCGAATCCTCGAACGGCTCGACCTTCCCGCAGTCGTCGCACACGAAGTGGTGGTGATGCTCACCGCTCGGGAGCACGGGCTCGAAGCGGGCGACGCCGTCACCGAGGTCGATGCGCTGGACGAGGCCGCCGCGATCCAGGCCCTCGAGTGCGCGGTACACGCTCGCGATGCCGACCCGGACGCCGCCGCCTCGCACGCCGTCGTAGATCTCCTGGGCCGAGAGGCAGCAGTTCTGGCGGCCGAGGTACTCGACCACCGCGCGCCGAGCGGCACCGCCCCGGCCACTCGTTGCGCGGAGGCGCGCGAGCGCATCGTCGCTCCATCGCTGAGCCATCAGACGATAATGATACCCGTTCTCAAAGACGTGCTAGCTTTGGCATACCCGTGCGGCCCCTCGTCCACTTCCTCGCCGTCTTGTCCTGCGTCCTCGTGCTGGCAAGCACGGCCGGCTGCGGCGGAGACGCGGCCGACGAGGACAGGACCCGGGTCGTCGTCTCGCTCTATCCACTCGCCTGGGCGACGGAGCGCGTCGGCGGAGACGCAGTCGAGGTCGTGAACCTGACGCCACCGGGAGCGGAGCCACACGACGTCGAGCTCTCGGCCGGGGACGTCGAAGCAGTCCGCGACGCCGATCTCGTCGTCTACGGCTCGTACTCGGGGTTCCAGCCGGCGGTCGTCGACGCCGTGGCTCAGCGCAGCGGAATCTCCGTCGATGCCCACGGCCTGGACAGCGATCCACACGTGTGGCTCGATCCGCTCCGCTTCGTCTCGCTGGTCGAGGCGATCGGGGCCGCGCTCGGCCGGGCGGGTGCCGCACAAGAGCCGGTGGCCGACCTCCGCCGCGTCGACCGGCAGTACCGGAACGGCCTTGCGGACTGCGAGCGGCGCACCGTGGTTACGACCCACTCGGCCTTCAAGCTCTTGGCGAAGCGCTACCGGTTGGAGGAGCTCTCGCTCGCAGGACGGTCTCCTGAGTCCGAGCCCGGACCGCGCGAGCTCGAGCGGCTCGTCGGGATGGTTCGCGCATCCGGCGCCACAGCGGTCTTCGCGGAGCCGCTCGTCTCCGATCGCCTCGCCAAGACCGTCGCGCGGGAAGCGGGGATCGACATCGCCGTGCTCGATCCGATCGAGGGCTTGAGCGAGGAGCGCCTCGACGCCGGCGAGGACTATCTCTCGGTCATGCGGCAGAACCTGGAGACGCTTCGAGAGACCCTCGGCTGCCGGTGACCAACGCGGTCGAGCTCGAGGCAGTCTCCTTCGGCTACAGACCCGGACAGAGCGTCCTCGAGGACGTCGACCTCGGCGTCGGCGAAGGGGAGTTCGTCGCCGTCGCGGGCCCGAACGGCGGGGGGAAGACGACGCTCGTGCGGATAGCCCTCGGGCTCGAGCGGCCGACGACCGGGAGGGCCCTCCTGTACGGAGAGGCCGCCCACCGCTTCTCGCGCCGCAAAACGCTCGGATACCTCGCTCAGCGCTCGCAGCTCGGGAGCGAGGCGCCCGCGACGGTGCGCGAGGTCGTCTCGGCGGGGAGGCTCGCCGCCGGCGGCCTCCTGGGTCCACTCAGGAGGCGAGATCGGGAGATCGCAGCCGAGGCGATCGACCGGGTCGGCCTCGGCGAGCACGCGGATGCGCCGCTGCGGACCCTCTCCGGGGGAATGCAGCAGCGCACGTTCATCGCCAAGGCGCTCGCCGGTGAGCCGTCCCTCCTCGTACTCGACGAGCCGACTACGGGCGTCGACGCCGAGTCGCAGGAGTCGCTCGCCGCCCTGCTCGACCGGCTCCACTCGGACCTCGGAGTCACGATCCTCTACGTCTCGCACGAGTTTGGAGCGGTGGAGCGCTTCGTCGAGCGTCTCGTCCTCGTGCGGCGGACGATCGTCTTCGATGGCGCGCCGCGCGATCTTCCGGGCATATGGCACGACCCCTCGCACGTCCATGCTTGACTCCGAGTTCATGCGGCTCGCGCTGGGGGCGGGGGCCGTCGTCGGGGCTTCTCGCCCCTGCGGTCGGCTTCTTCCTCGTCCAGCGACGGCAGTCGCTGATCGGAGACGGCATCGGCCACGTGGCGTTCGCGGGCGTCGCGGCGGGGATCCTGCTCGACGTGTCGCCGATCCTGACGGCGCTCGTCGCGGCGGTCCTCGGAGGCGTCGCGATCGAGATCCTCCGCTCGCGGGGCGGCACCGCAGGTGACCAGGCGCTCGCACTCGTCTTCTATACGGGGATCGCGCTCGGCGTCGTGCTCGTCTCGTCAGCAGGTGCACTGAACGTCGACCTCTTCCAGTACCTCTTCGGCTCGATCCTCACTGTGACCCGCACCGATCTCCTCATGATCGCGACCCTCGGAGCCGTCGGGCTCGGGACTATCGGCCTCCTCTACCGGGCACTCGCCGGGATCGCGGTGGACGAGGAGGGCGCCCGCGTCGCAGGCGTGCCGATCGGAGCGCTCAACGTGGCTGTCGCGGCTCTTGCGGCAGTCACCGTCGCGCTCTCCATGCGGGTGGTCGGCATCCTGCTCGTCGCGGCGCTGATGGTCCTCCCGGTGAGCGCGGCGAGTCGAGTCGCGTGGAGCATGCGCTCGACGCTGGTGCTCTCGATGGTGCTCGGCCTGGGCTCCGCGCTCGCCGGCCTGGCTCTCGCGTACTACGCGGACCTCCCGCCGGGAGGAACGATCGTCCTGGTCGCATCGGGGCTGTACGTCGCCTGCATGCTCGTCGCGGCCGCGCGCGGGCGCTGACTTACGCCGCGGCCACGGCGGCGCCGGCGCCGGCGCCGTGCTCGTGGCAGCTGCGGCAGCGCGCTTCGTATTGCTCCGCGGCTCCGACGACCACCGTCTCGCCGGAATAGGGCGCGGGACGCCCGTCCACGAGCCGCTGAGTCGTCGTCGCGGGGCCCCCGCAGCGGTGGCAGACGGCCTGGAGCTTGTCCACGAACTCGGCGTGCGACAGAAGCTCGGGCATCGGGCCGAACGGGAGGCGCCGGAAGTCCTGGTCGAGCCCGGCCGCAATCACGCGTGCGCCGCCCTCGGCGAGCTCGAGCGCGGCGGTGACGACGCTCGGCTCGAAGAACTGGATCTCGTCGATGCCAATGACTTCGGCTCCGTGCGCGCGCCACAGGAGCTCGCGAACGCAGGAGATCGGCACCGCTCGCATGCGTACTCCCGCGTGGCTGACGACGTCGGTCGCCGCGTAGCGGTCGTCCAGCATCGGCTTGAAGATCGCCACGCGCTGCCCGGCGATCTCGGCGCGTCGCAGCCGGCGGATCATCTCCTCGCTCTTGCCGCTGAACATCGGCCCGCAGATGACCTCGAGCCAGCCGCCTCGCTGCGGGGGAATCCGGATCACATCCCGATCCTAGTAGTGTGATCGGCGGTCGTTCCCGTGCGTTTGAGCTCCTAACAAATGAACGGCCATGTCGGGCGATCGTCACGTCAGAAGCTCTGAGAACGCCTCGGCACCCCTGCTACACTCTTGCCCGCGCGGCGGCGTAGCTCAGTTGGTTAGAGCAGCGGAATCATAATCCGCGTGTCGCAGGTTCGAGTCCTGCCGCCGCTACTCGCACCTCACTTTTTTCGTCCCACCCGTCCTCATCTCGGAAAGAAAAGAATGGCAACCGGAGTCAGAGTCGCGATCACGCTCGCCTGCACGGAGTGCAAGCGACGCAACTATCAGACCCAGAAGTCGAAGCGGAACTCGCCCGACCGGGTCGAGCTCAACAAGTACTGCCGCTGGTGCGGCAAGCACACTGCGCATCGGGAGACGCGGTAATGGCACGCGAGACACGCAGACAGCGGCGAGCCGCACGGGCCGCCGCAGGTGACGGCGACGCCGACGCGCCGCGGGCGGCAGCAGCAGGTTCGGCCTTCGCAGCAGCCGATCAAGCAGCAGACGGGTCGCAGAGAGTCGAAGCCCGCGCGGCCAGTTCGTCCGGGAGTCAGCCGCCGAGCTGCGGAAGGTCGACTGGCCCACGCGGCGCCAGACGTTCCAGGGAGTCGTCGTCGTTATCATCGCCTGCGCGATCGTCGGCGCGTATCTCTGGGGACTCGACCAGATCTTCCGCCCCCTCGTCGACCGCGTTCTGCTCTAGGAAGGCACCGATGTTCTACTGGTACGTGATCAACACCTACTCCGGGCACGAGAACAAGGTGAAGACCAACCTCGAGCACCGGATCGTCTCCATGAGCCAGCAGCCGAGCTTCCGGCGCGTCGTCGTGCCCACCGAGCAGGTGATCGAGACGAAGGACGGGCAGAAGGTCCAGACCGAGAAGCGCGTCCTTCCCGGCTACGTGCTCGTGAACATGAACATGACGGACGACTCGTGGACGGTCGTCAAAGGCACTCCTGGCGTCACCGGCTTCGTCGGCGCCGGTGCGAAGCCCGTTCCGCTCTCGCAGCCGGAGGTCGACCGCATCCTCCACCACGGAGCGCCCGCGGGCGGGCAGGCGCAGAAGGCCGTCGTCGAGTTCTCGCTCGGGGAATCGGTCAAGGTCACGTCCGGTCCGCTTTCCGACTTCGACGGCGAGATCGTGGACGTGAACGCCGACGCGCAGAAGCTCAAGGTGCTCGTCGACATCTTCGAGCGGCAGGTCCCTGTCGAGCTCAGCTTCGACCAGGTGAAGAAGATCGACTGATGGCGAAGAAAGTTCTCACGCATCATCAAGCTCCAGATCCCCGGCGGCCAGGCGAACCCGGCGCCTCCGGTCGGTCCGGCGCTCGGCCAGCACGGCGTCAACATCATGGAGTTCTGCAAGGCGTTCAACGCGCAGACCGCGCAGGAGAACGGCCGCATCACGCCCGTGGAGATCACCGTCTTCGAGGACCGCTCGTTCACGTTCATCACGAAGACGCCTCCGGCGGCCGTCCTCATCAAGGAGGTCTTGAACCTCGAGTCTGGCTCGGACGAGCCGAACCGGAACAAGGTCGGCCGGCTCTCGCAGGCACAGCTTCGCTCGATCGCCGAGACGAAGATGCCGGACCTCAACGCGCGTGACGTGGACGAGGCGATGAAGGTGATCGCGGGGACGGCGCGGTCGATGGGAGTGGAGGTGGACTGATGAGCGGCCACGGCAAGCGCTATCGCAACGACCTGTCGCAGATCGACCGCGAGCATGCGTACACGCCGCTCGAGGCGGTCCGGCTGGTCAAGGGCTCCGAGGGCGCCAAGTTCGACGAGACGGTCGAAGCGCACTTCCGCCTCGGCCTGAACGTCCGCCACGCAGATCAGCAGCTTCGCGGGACGATCATGCTCCCGCACGGCATCGGGAAGGACGTGCGCGTCGCCGTCTTCGCGGAGGGCGAGAAGGCGCGCGAGGCAGAGGACGCGGGTGCGGACATCGTCGGCTCGGCCGATCTCGCGACCAAGATCGAGGAGGGCTTCCTCGACTTCGACGTTGCCGTCGCGACGCCCGACATGATGGGCGTCGTCGGCAAGCTCGGCCGCGTGCTCGGCCCGCGCGGGCTCATGCCGAACCCGAAGACGGGAACTGTCACGTTCGACATCGCGAAAGCCGTTCAGGACTCCAAGGCGGGAAAACTCGAGTACCGGACGGATCGCGGAGGCAACGTCCACGTCCCGATCGGCAAGCGGAGCTTCGAGGAACGAGCGCTGCTCGAGAACTACGCGGCGCTCATCGAGGAGATCGTTCGCGCCAAGCCGTCCGCGGCGAAGGGGCGCTACATCAGGCAGATCACGCTCGCCACGACGATGGGCCCGGGCATCCACGTGGACTCGACCCGGACGCGCGACGTCGCCGAGGAGCTGGACGGCGCTACCGCGGAGGCAGCTACAGTCTCGGCCTGACCAACGACTAGCTCCCGCCCAAGACAGCTGGCAGTCACGGAGTCCGTCTCCGGGACAGAGGTCCAGCCGAGGCAGGTACCTGTCCGGCGCTTCCTCGCCGACGTGGACCCGCCTCGAAGCGGGTCTCGTCATTCCTGGAGGAAACGACTTTGCTGAGAGCGGACAAGGAACGGATCGTCGCGGAGCTGGCGGATCAACTCAGTTCGGCCGACACGCTGATCGTCGCGGACTACCGCGGCCTCACGAACAAGCAGCTCGAGGCGCTCCGCGACGTGCTGCTCGAGCACGGCGCGCGCTTCCGCATCGTGAAGAACACGCTGACGCGCCAAGCGGCGCAGGTGGCCGGGGCCGAAGGGCTGCTCGTAATGCTCGAGGGTCCGACCGCAATCGCGTTCATCGAGTCGAGCGGAGACCCGGCGGCGGTCGCCAAGGCGCTGGCGACGACGGCGAAGGAGACGAACGTGCTCACGCTCCGCGGCGGCATCTTCGAGGGTCAGACGCTTTCCGGCGACGAAGGTCGCGCGAGCTCGCGGCGCTGCCGCCCGTCGACGTTCTGAAGGCACAGCTCGTCGGCGCGATCATCGCGCCGCTCACGCAGCTCCTGGCGCTCGTGTCGGCTCCGCTGCGCGACCTCCACGGTCTCGTGGACGCTCGGATCAAGCAACTCGAGGACCAGGGGCAGGTCGTGGAACCCGCCGCTCGTGAACCGGAGCCGGCCGCCGAGGGTTCTCCCGCCGAGGCTGACGAGGTGGCTGAGAGCCCAGCCGAGGCAGACACACCGGCAGATTCCGCCTCAGCGGAATCTGCCGACCAAGAAGGTTCAGAAGACTCGACACCAGACGTATCACCGGCTGAAGAGGCTGAGAAAGAGGAGGAGCAGTAATGGCGACTGATGTTTCGAAGGTGCTCGATACGCTCGGCAAGATGACCGTGCTGGAGCTCGTGGAGCTCAAGAACTCGATCGAGGAGGAGTGGGGCGTGACCGCCGCCGCGCCTGTCGCGGTCGCCGCTGCCGCGACCGGCGGAGGGGACGGTGCGGCCGCGGAGGAGGAGAAGGACTCCTTCGACGTCGTGCTCACGGCGACGGGCGACAAGAAGATCCAGGTGATCAAGGTCGTCCGCGCGGTGACCGGCCTCGGGCTCAAGGAGGCGAAAGACGTCGTCGACGGCGCTCCGGGCGCCGTCAAGGAGGGCGTGCCGAAGGAAGAGGCCGAGTCGATCAAGGCTCAGCTCGAAGAGGCCGGCGCGGCGCGTCGAGCTGAAGTAACGCAGGTGCCTGCCACCGGGACATGTCCGGTGACAGGCACCAGGCTTGCCTCATCCGCTATCCTTCCGTGACGTATTCCACCCGCCCCGAGGCGGTTGCGGTGGAGTGCGCTCGTGCGCTATCCTTCGGGGTTCCGCCGAGGCTTCGCCCGTCCAACCCTGCACGCAGTTACTAAAGGGAGTCACATTTGAGCAGCGTTGCTGTCGCGCCACGCGCGCGCAAGAGCTTTTCGCGCCTGAAGCACGTCCTCGACCTCCCCAACCTGATCGACATTCAGAAGGCCTCGTTCCAGTGGTTCATGGAGTCGGGCCTGCGGGAGACGATCGACGACATCTCGCCGATCGAGGATTACACGGGGACGCTCGCCGTCGAGTTCGGCGAGTACGAGTTCGGGGATCCGCAGTTCTCGATCCAGGAGTGTCGTGAGAAGGACCTGACCCATCAGGCTCCGCTTTCGATCACCGTTCGCTTCGTCAACAAGGAGACCGGCGAGATTCGCGAGCAGCGGGTCTTCATGGGCGACTTCCCGATGATGACCCCGTGGGGGACGTTCGTCATCAACGGCACCGAGCGCGTCATCGTGACGCAGCTCGTTCGCAGCCCGGGCGCCTACCTGATGGAGCCGAAGGACGCGACGAAGCAGGTCTTCATGGCGAACCTGATGCCGTCTCGTGGCTCGTGGCTCGAGGTCGAGATCGACAAGAAGGGCATCGTCTATGCCCGGATCGACCGGAAGCGCAAGCTGACGGTGACCACGCTCCTGCGAGCGCTTCCGAGCGGCGAGCGTTTCGAGGAGCTCTTCCGCGACCTCCTCCCGGCCGACCGGCTCGCGGAGTTCCAGGTCGACACCTCGTCGAACGAGAAGATCCTCGAGCTCTTCGGGGGCTCCCTGTTCATCGCGAACACGCTCGACAAGGATCCGTCGACCCGCGATGACGAGGCTCTCATCGAGGTGTTCAAGAAGCAGCGGCCGGGCGAGCCGCCGACGCTCGAGAACGCCCGGAACCTGGTAAAGGGCCTCTTCTTCGATCCGAAGCGCTACGACCTCACGCGCGTCGGGCGGTACAAGCTCAACCAGCGTCTCGGGCTCTCCGTTCCCGAGGACGTGCGCGTGCTCACGCCGGTCGGACATCGTCGCGCTGGTAAAGCAGGCTCGTCGATCTGCCGACGAAGCTCGGGCTGCCCGAGGAGGCGAAGGACTTCGCGGCCGAAGCCGCTCAGCTCTCGCGCGATCCGATCCGCGGTGAGCTGGACGAGTACGAGGACTTCGGAAACCGGCGGCTCCGCACCACGGGCGAGCTGATCCAGGAGGCGTTCCGCGTCGGCCTGTACCGCATGGAGCGCGTCGTACGCGAGCGGATGACGACGGAGGACGTCGACACGATCACGCCTCAGACGATCATCAACATCAGGCCCGTCGTCGCGGCGCTCAAGGAGTTCTTCGGCTCCTCGCAGCTCTCGCAGTTCATGGACCAGACGAACTCGCTCGCCGGGCTCACGCACCGGCGGCGGCTCTCGGCGCTCGGCGCCGGCGGCCTCACGCGCGAGCGCGCGCCGATCGAGGTGCGCGACGTGCACCCGACGCACTACGGGCGCATGTGCCCGATCGAGACGCCCGAGGGCCCGAACATCGGCCTCATCGGCTCGCTTGCCTCCTTCGCGACCGTGTCCGAGTTCGGCTTCATCCAGACGCCCTACCGGGTCGTCAAGGGCGGCAAGGTCACGGACGAGATCATCTACCTCGACGCCGCGGAAGAGCGGCAGTTCACGATCGCCCAGGCGTCCGAGCCGGTGGATCCCGAAGACGGGCAAGTTCCTGCACGAGCAGGTGCTCTGCCGCTCGAAGGACGGCGAGGCGGTCATGGCCGCGCCGAAGGACATCGAGTACATGGACGTCTCGCCGGCGCAGATCGTGTCCGTCGCGACGGCGCTCATTCCGTTCCTCGAGCACAACGACGCCAACCGTGCGCTCATGGGCGCGAACATGCAGAAGCAGGCCGTCCCGCTGATGATCCCGCAGGCTCCGATCGTGGGCACCGGGCTCGAGTTCCGGGCGGCGGTCGACACCGGTGACGTCGTGCTCTCACGGACCGACGGCGCGGTCGTCGACGTCGACGCCGAGCGAATCGTCGTCGAAGGTCGCGGCAGCCGCGACGAGTATCCGCTGACGAAGTTCATGCGCTCGAACCAGGGCACGCTCATCCACCAGAAGCCGGTGGTGACGCTCGGCGACAAGGTGAAGAACGGCGACGTTCTCGCGGACGGAAGCTCGACCGACGGCGGCGAGCTGGCGCTCGGCGCGAACCTGCTGGTCGCGTTCATGCCGTGGGAGGGGTTCAACTTCGAGGACGCGATCGTCATCTCGGAGCGTCTCGTCAAGGACGACGTGCTGAGCTCGATCCACATCCACGAGTACGAGATCGACGCCCGCTCGACGAAGCTCGGCGACGAGGAGATCACGCGCGACATCCCGAACCGCTCGGAGGAGTCGCTCGCGAACCTCGACGAGCGCGGCGTCGTGCGCATCGGCGCCGAGGTCACCTCGGGCGACCTGCTCGTGGGCAAGGTCACGCCGAAGGGCGAGACCGAGCTCACCGCGGAGGAGAAGCTGATCCGCGCGATCTTCAAGGAGAAGGCCCGCGAGGTGCGCGACACCTCGCTCAAGGTCCCGCACGGCGAAGGCGGCAAGGTCATCGGCGTGAAGACGTTCTCGCGTGACGCCGGCGACGACCTGCCGCCGGGCGTGAACGAGCTCGTTCGCGTCTACGTCGCCAAGAAGCGCAAGATCGCCGAGGGCGACAAGCTCGCCGGGCGCCACGGCAACAAGGGCGTCATCGCGAAGATCGTCCCCGAGGAGGACATGCCGTTCCTCGAGGACGGACGGCCCGTCGACGTCGTACTGAACCCGCTCGGCGTTCCGAGCCGGATGAACATCGGCCAGATCCTCGAGACCCACCTCGGGTGGGCCGCCGCGCACGGCGTGTTCCCCGAGGGCGGGCGCGGTCAGCGAGCGGGCACCGATCAACGCGCCCGACCCGCGCGCGGTCGCGACACCCGTCTTCGACGGCGCGACGCCGGAGGACGTGGACGACGCGCTGATCGAGTGGACGCGCATCATCGACGAGTCCGTGCGGCATGGTCTTCGACGAGGGCGCGGCGCCCGGGCAAGCGGTGCTCGGGCAAGGTGACGCTCTACGACGGAAAGTCCGGCGAGCCCTTCGCCCAGGAGGTCACGGTCGGCTTCATGTACATCCTGAAGCTCCTCCACCTCGTGGACGACAAGATCCACGCCCGTTCGACCGGGCCGTACTCGCTCGTCACCCAGCAGCCGCTGGGCGGCAAGGCGCAGTTCGGCGGCCAGCGCTTCGGCGAGATGGAGGTCTGGGCGCTCGAGGCATACGGGTCCGCCTACACCCTGCAGGAGATGCTCACGATCAAGTCCGACGACACGATCGGCCGGGTCAAGGCCTACGAGGCGATCGTGAAGGGCGAGAACATCGCCGAGCCGTCGATCCCCGAGTCGTTCAAGGTGCTGCTCAAGGAGATGCAGTCTCTCGCGCTCGACGTCCAGGTTCTTTCGGACGAGGGCCGCGAGGTCGAGGTGCGCGAGGAGGACGACGAGCTCCTCCGTGCGGCCGAGGAGCTGGGGATCGACCTCTCGCCCGGCTCGCTTCGCGCCGCCGCTCGTCAGCCGACCGCCGAGGAGGTCGAGGAGGGCGGCGAGCGCGCCGACGAGAACGGCGAGCTGGTGGTCGCCGCCGACGAGGAGCTCGGCGAGGTCGACGTCGAAACCCCGCTCGTGGACGTGCCGGTCGGCGAGCTGGCGGACGTCGAGGTCGAGGATTAGTGACGACAGAGAACGTAGGGCGGGCAAGCCTCGCCCTACAGACCAAAGAAAGAGGCGCTAGCCACGTGATCGACATCAATGACTTCGACGCGATTCGCATCGGTCTCGCGTCGAGCAAGCAAATTCGCGACTGGTCGTCCGGCGAGGTCACGAAGCCGGAGACGATCAACTACCGCACGCTCAAGCCGGAGCGCGACGGTCTCTTCTGCGAGCGCATCTTCGGCCCCACCAAGGACTGGGAGTGCTACTGCGGGAAGTACAAGCGCGTCCGCTACAAGGGCATCATCTGTGAGCGCTGCGGCGTCGAGGTGACGCGGCAGAAGGTCCGCCGCGAGCGGATGGGCCACATCGACCTCGCCGCGCCCGTCTCCCACATCTGGTTCTTCAAGGGCGTTCCGAGCCGGATCGGCTATCTCCTCGACATCGCGCCGCGCGAGCTCGAGAAGGTCCTCTACTTCGCCGCCTCGATCGTCACCTCCGTCGACCGCGAGAAGCGGCAGGAGGACCTCGCCGATCTCGACGACAAGGTCGCCGCCGAGAGCGAGCGCATCTACCTCGACCGAGACGAGGCGCTGGCCGCTCTCGACGACCGCCTTGCGCGACGGCGCGACTACTTCTCCGCGGGCAAGGAGCGCAACTTCGACGAGGACGACGACTTCTGGGGCCGCGGCCTCTCCAACTGGGCCGAGGAGGCGACGCTGCCGACGCTCGAGGAGATCCGCGCGCTCGGTGGCGGTGTCTTCCCGCAGCTCGCGAAGTCGATCTCGTCGGAGGATCCCCGCCGTGTGCGCGAGCTCGTACGCCAGACGGCGACTCGCGACGACCGCCGGGTGGCACCGCGGGAGGTCGAGTCGGTCGCCGTCGCGGCGATGCAGATCGTCGAGGCCCTGGAGCCGCTGCGCCGGGAGCTCGAGAAGTCGTCGGGTTCGAAGAAGGGCGCTGTCACGAAGCACGTGAAGCGCCTTCAGGAGGCGCTGCTTCAGGGCGGCGAGGTGCCCGAGGAGGACTCCAAGCTCGTCGCCTCCGTGGACAAGAAGAACCTCGAGCGGGCGCGCGAGGTCGGCGCCGGTCTGCTCGCAGCCGTGCTCGCCGGCGTCGATCCCGACGCGGACGCGGCTGCGGTTCGCGAGCTCGCCTACGACCTCTGTCTCGTCGAGGGAACCCGCAAGGACGACCTCGACGCGGTGGCGCAATGGGCGCTCAAGGTCCGCGAGATGGTCGCCGACATCGAGGTGCGCCGTGAGGACGCGCGGGAGGCCGCGGTCGACGCCGTCCGTCGCCTCGAGCAGACCTCGATCCTGTTCAAGGAGCTCGAGCCGAAGATGATCGTCGGCGACGAGCAGATCTTCCGCGAGCTGAAGGACCGCTTCGGGTCGCCGTACGGCTTCGGCGTGTACTTCCGGGGCGGGATGGGAGCCGAGGCCGTTCGCGACCTGCTCCGCGATCTGGACTTGGAAGACGAGTCGCGCACCCTGCGCGAGACCATCAAGACGTCGAAGGGGCAGAAGCAGCAGCGGGCCATCAAGCGGCTGAAGGTCGTCGAGGCGTTCATCAAGTCGGGCAACAAGCCCGAGTGGATGATCCTCGAGGCGGTGCCCGTGATCCCGCCGGAGCTTCGCCCGATGGTGCAGCTCGACGGCGGCCGGTTCGCCACGAGCGACCTCAACGATCTCTATCGCCGCGTGATCAACCGGAACAACCGGTTGAAGCGGCTGCTCGACCTCGGAGCGCCCGAGATCATCGTCAACAACGAGAAGCGGATGCTGCAGGAAGCCGTCGACGCCCTGTTCGACAACGGGCGGCGTGGCCGCGCAGTCACGGGACCGGGGAACCGGCCACTCAAGTCGCTCTCCGACATGCTCAAGGGCAAGCAGGGTCGCTTCCGCCAGAACCTGCTCGGAAAGCGCGTCGACTACTCGGGGCGCTCGGTGATCGTCGCCGGCCCGAACCTCAAGCTGCACCAGTGCGGGCTGCCGAAGCTGATGGCGCTCGAGCTCTTCAAGCCGTTCATCATGAGCCGGCTCGTCGAGCGCAAGTCCGTTCAGAACATCAAGGCCGCCAAGAAGATGGTCGAGTCGATGATCCCCGAGGTCTGGGACGTCCTCGAGGAGGTCATCGCCGAGCATCCGGTGCTCCTGAACCGGGCACCGACGCTCCATCGCCTCGGCATTCAGGCCTTCGAGCCCGTGCTCGTGGAGGGCAAGGCGATCCAGGTGCATCCGCTCGTGTGCCACGCTTTCAACGCCGACTTCGACGGCGACCAGATGGCCGTGCACCTGCCGCTCTCGGCGGAAGCCCAGGCCGAGGCGCGAATCCTCATGCTCTCGGCGAACAACATCCTCTCGCCGGCGAGCGGGCGGCCCCTCGCCACGCCAACGCAGGACATGGTGCTCGGGGCGTACTTCCTCACGTACTGCGAGTTCGACCTGCAGGCGACGTCGTCCGAGAAGCTCGCCAAGCAACTCGGCAGGAAGGGCCTGCGCCGCTTCCGGACGGAAGAGGACGTGGAGTTCGACGTCGAGTCCGGACCGACCGGCTACCAGGACCCGATCGAGTACGAGTGGCGCGGCGAGCGTCTGCTGACGACTCCCGGCCGAGTGATCTTCAACGCGGAGGTCGAGCGCGCGCTCATCGAAGCCGGCGTGCGCGACGTCGAGGAGCACCCGTTCCTCAACCGAACCTTGACCAAGCGCGAGCTCGACGGCTTCATCGGCGATCTCGTCGAGCACTACGGTCCGAACACGATCGCCGCAGCGCTCGACGTCATCAAGACGCTGACCTTCCGTTTCGCGACGAGGGCCGGGATCACGATCTCGAAGAACGACATCGTCGTCCCCGACGACAAGGAAGAGGTTCTCGCGGAGTTCGAGCTGGAGGTCACGAAGGTCGAGCGTGAGTACGACCGCGGTCTCATGACCGAAGAGGAGCGGCACGAGCGGATCGTCGCCATCTGGACGGAGGCCACCGACGTGGTCGCCGACAAGATGATGGCCAACCTCTCGAAGGTGAACCCGATCTACATGATGGCCAACTCGGGCGCCCGCGGCTCCTTCAACCAGATCCGCCAGCTCGCCGGGATGCGTGGGCTCATGGCGAATCCGAAGGGCGAGATTCTCGAGCGTCCGGTCAAGGCCAACTTCATGGAGGGCCTGACGGTGCTCGAGTACTTCATCTCGACGCACGGCGCGCGCAAGGGCCTTGCGGACACGGCGCTCCGGACGGCCGACTCGGGCTACCTGACGCGGCGTCTCGTCGACGTATCGCAGGACGTGATCATCCGCGAGCAGGCCGGCAAGAAGCCGGCCGACTGCGGGACCGACGAGTACATCGAGCTTTCGCTCATCCTCGACGGCTCGCCGAACAAGAGCGTCGCCGGACGCATCGCGTCCCAAGACATCGCCAAGCCGATCAAGGACGGCAAGCCCGGTAAGACCGTGCTCGTGGAGAAGAACACCGAGATCACCATGAGTCGTCTGCGAATGCTCGTCGAGGAGTTCGGTGAGTACGCCGACACGGCGACGATTCCCGTTCGGTCGGTGCTCAAGTGCCGCAGCGAGTACGGCCTCTGCCGGCTGTGCTACGGCACGTTCCTGGCGACGGGAGGCATGGCCGAGATCGGCGACGCGGTCGGGATCATCGCCGCCCAGTCGATCGGCGAGCCGGGGACGCAGCTCACGATGCGGACGTTCCACACGGGCGGCGTGGCCGGCCAGGACATCACGCACGGTCTCCCGCGCGTCGTGGAGATCTTCGAGGCTCGCAACCCGAAGGGTGCGGCGACTCTCGCCGACATCGGCGGGAAGGTCGACATCGACGACTCCGAGCGCACCATCAAGGTGACCGTGACGCCCACCACTCTCGACGAAGAGGGCGAGCTGCCCGACCCGAAGGAGTACAGCTTCCCGAGGCGGACGAGGCTACGCGTCAAGAAGGGGCAGTTCGTCGAGCCGGGGGACGCCCTGAACGAGGGCTCGCTCAACCCGGCGGAGCTGCTCCTGCTGCGAGATCCGACGTCGACCGAGCTGTACCTCGTCGGAGAGGTGCAGAAGGTCTACAAGTCGCAGGGTGTGGAGATCCACGACAAGCACATCGAGCTCATCGTCCGCCAGATGCTCAAGAAGGTCCGCGTGGAGACGAACGGCGACACGGAGCTCCTGCCCGGCCAGCTCGTCGACCGCGTCGTGCTCGAGCGTGAGAACGCGCGCGTGAAGAAGGCGAAGGGCGAGCAGGCGACCTACGAGCCGATCATTCTCGGCATCACGAAGGCGTCGCTCGCGACCGAGTCCTTCCTCTCGGCGGCGTCGTTCCAGGAGACGACGAAGGTGCTCACCGACGCGGCCATCGAAGGCAAGGTGGACAGGCTGCTCGGGCTCAAGGAGAACGTGATCATCGGGAAGCTCATTCCCGCGGCGACCGGGCTCAAGCAGTACCGGCAGATCTCGATCGAGCCGACCGATCCACTTCCGGTCACCTTCCAGCATCCGGAGGCCGAGGCTGAGCTGCTCGCCGCGCTGGAGGAGATCGGCGACGGAGACGGCTTCGATCTCGACGCTCTCGGGCTTCCCTTCGAGGAGCCGTCGTTCGGGATCGAAGGGGAAGCGGTGGCCGAGGTCGAGCCGCCGCCGGTCGAGGAGTAACGCAGGTAAAGCAGAGGTCAGGCTCTTGCAGGTTCCAGCGCTGGAACCTGCAGAGAGCCTGACCTCTTGTTCACGTCTTTCTGCTACCTAGGAGAGCCGTGCGCAGTCTTCTGATCGCGCTCCTCGTCCTCGCCGCCGTCCCCTGGGCGCTCTCGGGGTCGGCCGGAGCGACGCCTCGCGAGCTCTCGTGCGGGGTCCCCGAAGCGCAGCCCGTCTGGATCGACTACGTCGACGGGACGGTGGAGTTCTGGCGCGAGCGGTTCGGCCGGCCGGGGATCGTCATCGCGACGGGAGGTCCCGGCCTCGGGGCCGAGATGCGGGCGGCCGGAGCCACGACGATGCACTTCGACCTCTACCTGCGCCGGCGCGTGGGTACGCCCATGGCGCCGCTCGACCCGGCGACGATGGAGAAGCGGGCTGACGGGCTGTTCGAGTACGCCGTCGAGGTGAGCGGATGCAGCCGGCCCATGATCGCGCTCAACGAGCTGTGGGGCGCGTCCGTGCCTACACCCTGGACCGTGACGACCGAGCGCTACCGGTCGAACGTGCTCCGGTTCGTGCGACGACTTGCCGAGAGAGGTGGCCGGCCGGCGCTTCTCGTCTCGAGCACCCCCGTGACCGGCGGCGAGGCTGCGGCGTGGTGGCGCGCGGTCGGTCAGGTCTCGGACGTCGTCCTCGAGAACTACTGGAATGCGAACGTGATCTCCAAGGCCGGCCCGGTCGCAGGGTCGCGGATGCTGCGCACAGATTTCCGTCGGTCCGCGGCCACACTGCTCGCGGTGGGCGTTCCGGCGTCTCGAATCGGCCTCATGCTCGGCTTCCACACGACGCCCGGAACCGGGGGCCGTGAGGGCCTGAAGCCGCGCGAGCGCTGGTTCGAGGTCGGCAAGCTGCAAGCGCTCGCTGGACGTCAGGTCGCCCGCGAGCTTCGGCTGGGCCACATTTGGTCGTGGGGCTGGACGATGCGGACGGAGGCGGGCAAAGATCCTGACAAGACGCTCGCCGCCTGCGCGTGGCTCTGGACGCGGGACTCGAAGCTCTGCGACGCGCCGAACCTGCTCGGGCCGAAGTTCGATGCCGACCTCCGGGTGGGTCAAATCGATCTCCCGACGGGCGTGCGCTGCAAGCTCGACGACGCCCCGCTCACCTCGCGCAGCGTGACGACGCTCCAACGCCTGACGCGGGACTGGGAGCTGGCCTTGACGGCGCTCGTCGTGCGCCGCATCGAGGACGAGCTGACCGATGTCGGCACGGGAGACGTGCTCGCGGCCGAGCGCCGGGTCGTGGCTGCTCGCTTTCGTGGGAATCGAGGCGCGTACCTCGCCGCGCTCACGCAGGCGGGCGCGAGCGTGCCGGTGGCGCGCGGGATCCTCGGCGACGAGCTCCGCCGAATCGAGCTCGCTTCGACGCTTCGGATCTCGCCCGTCAGCGCGGCGACCCTGGCGCGCTACCGGGAGACGCACTCGCTGCTCTCCGCACGGCGTGTGTCGGTGACGCCTTCCCCGAGCTGGCTTCCCGAGGGGACGGGCTACGCGCTCGCTCCCTCGACTCCCGCGGCCGTCTTCGCCGTTCCAGCGGGGCGTACGTTCGAGCTGCGAACCGTCGAAGGGCGTTTCACGGTGCGGGCGCTCGGCGAGACGACGGCGGTCGGTGCGCTGCCCCTGCAGGAAGTCCGGCCGGCGCTTCGCCGCGAGCTGACTTTCGAGCGTCGCGCCGAGGCCTACGCCGACTGGACGCTACGCCGGCAACGCGGAGCGGAGACGC
The DNA here is from genome assembly GCA_963746435.1 of uncultured Actinomycetes bacterium. Lineage (GTDB taxonomy): Bacteria > Actinomycetota > Thermoleophilia > Gaiellales > Gaiellaceae > GMQP-bins7. The sequence continues at coordinate 16,666 of CAVVAZ010000014.1, read as the reverse complement.
AGGCTCACCTGCCAGAAAGATCGGCTGCCCGAGCAGGGGGTGGTGACGCTCTCGAGCTTTGCGCCCTTCCTCGCGCTCCACGAGGCCGGGGCGACCGTGCCGACGACTCGCTGACGAGAGGACGCCGCTTACCGGCGGCCGGCCATGACCACCGTGTCACGACCCGAGCCCTTCGCGAGTCCGAGCGCGGCGTCGGCGCGGCCGAGCAGGGCGGCGGCGTCGTCCGATCAGCATGAGCTCGGCCACTCCGCCCGACACCGAGACGATCCCGACGTCCGGGATCGGCCGGTCACGAAGGACGAGCTGCAGCCGCTCGAACAACCGCTCGGCCTCGCGGCTGTCGCCCTGAGGTAGGAGCACGCCGAATCGACCGCCCCCGATGCGGCAGGGAAGATCTCTCTCGCCGGAGACGTTCCGCAGCCTGGCCGCGATCTCCGCCAAGACGGCGTCCGCGGCGAGATAGCCGATCTGCGCGTTGAGCGTCGTGAGGCGGTCGACGTCGAGCATGAGCAGCGCGAGAGGATCGCCCGCACCGCGGGTTCGGCCGATCTCACGGTCGAGCAGTGCGTGGAAGGCGCGGCGGTCGTAGAGCTCGGTGAGGGCGTCGCGTTCGGGCACGGGATCGGCCGCACGCAGCGCGAGCGAGCCCTCGAGCACGTTCTTCGTCCCACTCACGGCATCCTCGAGCGACGTGATGTCCGGGTCACCGAACCGGCGATCCGGCGAACGACTGAGGACAGCGAGCATGCCGGGCTCGTGCGGGGGATCGAGCAGCGGAACGGCAAGCCCGAAGCGGATCGGTGAGCTGCCCGCGGGTGACTGCGCCTCACCGTTGAACGCGACCTGGATCGCACGCGCACCGCGGTAGTCCGGGATTCCGAGGCGACCCACCTGTGCCGCCTCGGCCTGCGAGAGCCCAACCGTGGCGAGGACAGGCTCCTTGTTCGCATCGGCGACGATGGCGACGGCCGCATCGGCGGAGGTGTTCTCACGGGCGACCTCGAGCAGGCGCATCACCTCACCATGGCCGACGGGCTCGGGCTCGGGGTGCGGCGGCTCGGAGATCGCTGCGAGGATCCTCGCCGGAAGAGGCTGGTTCAGCGCGTCGGTCAAGGTTTGGGCGAACTCCGCCAGTCGGTCGTCGTAGCGCTGCAGCATCACGGTTACGACCTGCTCCTGGCGGCCGAGCAGTCGCCGCACGGCGAGGACGAAGAGGGCGAGACAGATGACGCCGAGCGTGACTGCTCCGAGGTAGATCGCGATCGTCATTCGTCCCTTCCCAGCCCCCTGTTCGCCAGCCCTGTGATCGTAGTACTATCGCGTGGACCGGTCGGCGGCGCTCGCGAACCTAGGGGAGGTGGAAGAAGTACCGCGGCGGATCTACTGGCTCGTCGTTCTGACCGCCGCCGCAGCGGGTACCTATGTCGTCTATCGGCTCGGCGTTCGCTCCGCGAGATCAGGCAACTAAGCGGCCGCCGCCGCGTTCGAGCCTGCCTCGGAGGCTTCCCCGACCGAGGACGCGTGGGTCGTGACGCCGTCCGCGCCGACCGAACGGCACGCGGTGACACCGAAGCCCTGCTTTCGCCGAGCCTCCGACCGAAGAGGCCTCGCTACGGTGGTCGCCACGATGGAGGCGCCTCTCTCCCGCACCTGTCGCCAAGCACTACGACGGGAACGGCGCGTCTTCGACTCGCCGCGGCGCTATGGCCGGACCCACGTCCGCCGAGCGCCTGGCACAGCCCGTACAGATACCCCGCCGGCGAGGCCTCTCGGCTGCGACGCTCGCGGTCTCGCAACTGCCGTCGGTGTCGCGGCGATCGGCCTAGGCGCCTGGGCTGTCATCCTGGGCGTCAACGACGACTCGGCGTCGCCGGCCTCGGCAGTCGAGCTCGACGGAGTTCAGGAAGTGGTGTCGCTCCTCTCCAGGCCCAGCACCGAACGCATCCCGCTCCAAGGCTCGCAAGGGCGGATCATCCTCGTCGTCGGCGCCAGAGGGTATGGCGTTCTGGTGCTCGACGGACTCTCGCCCGCACCGGCCGGGAAGTCCTATCAGGCGTGGGTCATCAAGCCGAACGCACAGGCGCCCGAGTCTGCGGCGATCTTCTCGGGTGGCGACGTCGTCGTGCCGCTCACAACCCCGGTCCCGCCGGGGGCGGCGGTCGCGATCACCCTCGAGCGAGCCGGCGGAGCTGCTGCGCCCACGCAGACGCCGAAGCTCGTCGCGACGCGCGCGAGCTGAGAGCGTTCTACGACTGTCCCGAGCTGCGCGCGACGTCGGCGCGATCCTTGCCGAGGTCCTTCGCCCGGTAGAGCGCGCCGTCGGCGCGCTCGAACAAGCCGGCGGACGTGTCGCCGTGCTCCAGCTCCGCGATACCGGCCGATATACGCAGCCGCTGCGCGTCGGGTCCGAGCGCCGTGCCGCGCATGGAGTTGTGCACGCGGCGATAGAGCTGGTCGGCGTCCGCGGCCGTCGACTCGGGCAGGATCACCGCGAACTCGTCGCCGCCGATCCTGCACGCGATATCGACCGAGCGGACCGCCTCTCGCAACCGCTCCGCGGCCTGCGACAGCACCCGGTCGCCGGCGAGGTGGCCGATCTCGTCGTTGATCGACTTGAAGTCGTCGAGGTCGAAGACGACCAGTGCGAGCGTCCGCTCGTAGCGTTGCGCTCGCATCACTTCCCGGCGCAGAGTCTCGTGGAAGTATCGCTGGTTGTAGAGCCCCGTGAGGGCGTCCGTCTCGGCGAGCTTGCGTGCCTCGCCGAAGCGCCGGGCGTTCTCGATCGAGGCCATCGAGCTCTCCGCGATGCTCTCCGCCTGCTCGATGTGCTCCGGCGTCGGGCTCGTGGTCGCTTGCTCTCCAGAACAGCGACAGCGTCCCGATCGCCCGCAGCTCGCGCCCGACGAGCGGGATGAACACGCCGCCTCGGATGAGATCGGTGGCAGTGATGTCTTGGTCGCGGCCGTACCGGTAGGTCACGGTGATCGTCCCCGAGAGCGCACCGGCGACGCCGGAGGTCGGTGGCTTCGCGGTCTCCTCCGGGGACATACCGCGTGTCGCGACGACCGGCGCGCCTCCCTGTCCCTCGACGACCATCATCGCTGCGTCGAAGCCCGGTAGCTCCATCGAGGCGTCGAGCACGCGGTCCATGATCTCCTCGAGGTCGATCGTGCCGCCGAGCTCGCCGAAGAGCCGGTTGCGGCGTGTCTCCCGCTCTGCCCGCTCGAGGGCCTCGGAAAGGTCCTGGGCGAGCTCGTCCATCTTGTGCCGCATCTGATCGACGGCGCGGACGAGCTCCGTCGACGGCTCGGGCGGCGGAGAGGATCGACGCCGCGCCACGAGGACGACGAGTATCGCAGCCGCGATCAGGGCGGCCGCGACCAGGATCACCGCAGTTGTCGCCACACTCCGAACCCTTCCTTCCCAGGAACCTCAGCTGCTCAGAACCCCTCTCGCACTGTACTCAGCGGCGTGGACGCTTCCCCGCCCGTAGGGTTAGTAGATCCCTGCCCACCGGCCGTGAGCACAAGGAAACGCGGCGTGCCCTCAGCGGCGTGAGTCGTCGTTCGGCAGCGCGATGACGACGGTGCCGCTCCCGGCGTGCCGAGCCTGGGAAACAGCATGTTCGGCACGGTCGCGAACATCCGGCGGATCGTCGCCGGGCGCAACCTCCGTGATGCCTGCGGAGACGGCGATCCGGTCAAGGTCGCCGGGCGGCTCGCTTGCGAGCGACGCCTGGAGCTCGTGCGAACACCGCTTCGGCCTGAGCGACTCCCGAGCCGGGGAGGATCACGGCGAGCTCGCCCTCCATCCGGCACGTGGAGTCGCCGTTCGAGAGCGTCGCCGCGACGCGCGCCTCGACGTCTCGCAAGAGCTCGCTCGGCGCCCGGCTTACCCAGTCGCTCGCCGGCCGCGTGCACATCGACGTCGATCACGAGGAGCGTGAGTGGTCGCGTGAGGCGTCGGGCGCGCGCAATCTCACGGGCCAGACGAACGTCGAAGCTCTGTCCCTCGGTCGACGCCGGGCTCGCCGGCGACACCGCGTGTGCTGCGACGAGCTCGAGATCGTCGACGCGACTGTGTCCGACCGCGGCGGTAGCGCGGGAATCGAAGGCGCCGCTCGGCTCGTTCGGCCGCCACTCGACGAGTCCGGCTGCGAACGTCAGCTGGGCGGAATGCGAAAACGCTGCGTGCGCTGCCTCTTCGCGCAGGCGAACGTACAGACGGCGCGCGGCATCGCCGGTCGTCTCGGGGAGCACGATCCCAAGCTCGCCGGCTTCGCGGCGACAGACGACGTCGGTCGCGCGTGTGACTCGGAGCAACACGGCCGCGAGCTCGTCGATCCCGGCGTCCTCCCGGCGTTCCGTCGGGCCGACGGCGCTCAGGACGAGCAGGGAGAGAGGCAGACCGGTCGCGTGGGCACGGGTTACCGCTCGTTCGAGCTCGGACTCGTACCCTGCGCGGTTGCGAATGCCAGTTGCGGTGTCGGTCAGCGCCCGCTCCGCCTCCGCGTATCTCCGTGCGCCGGCAAGTGCCGGCGCCGCCTCTTCGGCGAGAGCCTCGAGGGCACGCACATGGTCCGGGCCGAAGCTGTCGGACGCCCGGCGCGTACGCTGTAAGCGTTCCAGTCTCCGCGCCGTCTTCGACGATCGGGACGACGAGAGCGGACGTGAACGAATCGGTGCTGCGCGCGGCGGTGGGGCCGTACGCCCAGTTGATCGTGACGGCGCGGAACGGCCGTGCGGCGGCGCCGAGCGGCGCCTCGAAGAGCTCGGTGCCGTCCTCCGCGCCGAAGGAGGCCGCGCGCGGCTCCCCGGCAGGGCCCTGGACGCGAACAGCGGCAGCGGGCGCCTCCGTTCGCGCCGCGGCCTCGGCGGCCAGGCGCCTGAGCAGGTCGTCGAAGTCCATCGTCAGCTCGAGGTCGTCGACGCCGCTGTCCCGTACGCTTGCCGAGCGTTCGACGACGCGCTCCAGGCTCTGCGAAATGGCGCTCATGTGATCGTCGAGCTGTCCCAACACAGCCTCGAATCGCCGGTCGGCGCGGGCGCTGCGCGCCCGCCCGATCAGCATCGCGACGACAAGGGTCGCCACGACGGCAGTGGCGGCAACGCCTGCAGTCAGCATTCCGCGCCGGTCATCGACTCACTGTAATTCGACGGAGGCGTTCTACGCCCTCGTCTTTGCTACCATCCCGCGGCCCGGTTGGCGGGCACCGCATGCCCGCCGCCCCTTCTGTGTGAAGACGTCGACAACCATTTCGTAGGAGTAGCGTGCCCACCGTCAATCAGCTCGTCCGCAAGGGCCGAAGCGCCCCCAAATCGAAGACGAAGACACCCGCGTTGCGCGGCGCCCCGCAGAAGCGAGGGGTCTGCACGCGCGTGATGACGCAGACGCCGAAGAAGCCGAACTCGGCGCTCCGCAAGGTCGCACGTGTGCGCCTGACGAACGGGATGGAGGTGGGCGTCTACATCCCCGGCGAGGGGCACAACCTCCAGGAGCACTCGGTCGTGCTCGTTCGTGGTGGCCGCGTCAAGGACCTCCCGGGATATCGGTACAAGGTGATCCGCGGTGGACTCGACTCGTCCGGCGTCCAGGATCGCCGGCAGGCCCGCTCGAAGTACGGCGCGAAGAAGCCGTAGGGAGTAGGCGACATGCCGCGCCGCGCAGAAATCCAGCTCCGCCAGCCTGATGCCGACGCCGTTCACGGTTCCGTTCTCGTCTCCCAGCTCGTCAACCGGCATGATGCTGGACGGGAAGAAGTCGACCGCCGAGGCCATCGTCTACGACGCGCTCGCGATCGCGGCGGAGAAGGCGGGAAAGCCCGAGCTCGAGGTGCTCGAGCAAGCGGTCAAGAGCGTCACGCCCGTATTGGAGGTGCGCTCGCGGCGGGTCGGTGGCGCCAACTACCAGGTGCCCGTCGAAGTGCCGCAACGCAGCGCGCGCACGCTGGCGCTCCGCTGGATCGTCCAGAACGCGCGCGACCGCCGTGAGAAGGGGATGCCCCAGAAGCTGGCCGGCGAGCTCGTCGACGCGCTGGCGCAGCAGGGCGGCGCATACAAGAAGAAGGACGACATCTACCGAATGGCGCAGGCCAACAAGGCCTTCGCGCACTATCGCTGGTAGGGCAGTCGACCGATGACGACCGTCGCCACGCCTGTCGCGCTGGACCGTGTCCGGAACATCGGGATCATGGCGCACATCGATGCGGGGAAGACGACGACGACCGAGCGGATCCTCTACTACACGGGTCGCACCCACAAGATGGGAGAGGTGCACGAGGGCGCCGCCACGATGGACTGGATGGCGCAGGAGCAGGAACGCGGCATCACCATCACGTCGGCGGCGACGACCGCGTTCTGGCGTGACTATCGGATCAACATTATCGATACGCCCGGGCACGTGGACTTCACGATGGAAGTGGAGCGAAGCCTGCGCGTCCTCGACGGAGCAGTGGCGGTCTTCGACTCCGTGGCGGGTGTTCAGCCGCAGTCCGAGACGGTCTGGCGCCAGGCCGATCGCTACCGCGTGCCGCGGATCGCGTTCATCAACAAGATGGATCGCGTCGGCGCAGACTTCGACGCGGCCGTGCAGTCGATGCGCGACCGGCTGGGAGCGAAGCCCGTCCCGATCCAGCTTCCCATAGGGGAGGAGGACTGCGTTCTCGAGCATCGTCGACCTCGTCGAGATGAGGGCGATCTCCTACTCGAACGCGCTCGGCACGGAGTTCTCGATCGAGGCGATCCCTGCCGAGCTCCAGGCACGCGCCGAAGAGCTCCACCATGCGCTCATCGACGCGGTCGCCGAGTTCGACGACGAGCTGACCGAGACGTATCTCGAGGACGAGAGCGCGGTGACGCCTGACATGATCCGGCGCGCGCTCCGCACGCGGGACGCTGGCCGGGCAGGTGACGCCCGTTCTCCTCGGCTCGGCGTTCAAGAACAAGGGCGTGCAGCTTCTGCTCGACGCGATCGTCGACTACCTGCCGAGCCCGGTGGACATTCCACCCGTGCAGGGCGTCGATCCCAAGGATGCGGAGGAGACCACTCGCCCGCCCGACATCGACGCCCCCTTCTCGGCTCTCGCGTTCAAGGTCATGACCGACCCGTACGTCGGCAAGCTGACGTACTTCCGGGTCTACTCCGGACAGGTCAAGGCCGGCGACCGCGTCCTCAACACGACGACGGGCAAGACCGAGCGCATCGGTCGCATCCTGCAGATGCACGCGAACCACCGCGAGGAGCGGGAGGAGATCACCGCCGGGGAGATCGCCGCCGCAGTCGGCCTCAAGTTCACGACGACCGGCGATACGCTCGCCGTCGAGTCCGATCCGATCGTCCTCGAGTCGATGGCGTTTCCCGACCCGGTGATCTCGGTCGCGATCGAGCCGAAGACGAAGGGTGACCAGGACAAGCTCGCGACCGCGCTCCAGCGGCTCGCCGAGGAGGATCCGACGTTTCGCGTCTCGACGGACGACGAGACGGGGCAGACGATCATCTCCGGCATGGGCGAGCTCCACCTCGAGATCATCGTGGACCGCCTCCTGCGCGAGTTCCGGGTCGAGGGTAACGTCGGCCGTCCTCAGGTCTCGTACCGCGAGACGATCGGGCGTGCCGTCGAGAAGATCCAGGGGCGTTTCGTTCGACAGACCGGCGGTTCGGGTCAGTACGGAGACGTCGTCATCAACCTCTCCCCGCAGGAGCCGGGCGCGGGCTACGAGTTCGTCGACAAGATCGTCGGCGGCAAGATCCCGCGTGAGTACATCCGCCCCGTAGACCAGGGCATCCAGGAGGCGATGACCTCCGGCATCCTCGCGGGGTTCCCCGTAGTCGACATCAAGGTCGAGCTCGTCGACGGCTCGTACCACGACGTCGACTCGAGCGAGCGCGCGTTCAAGATCGCCGGCTCGATGGCGTTCAAGGAGGCGATGAAGCGCGCAAAGCCGAAGCTCCTCGAGCCGGTCATGGCGGTCGAGGTCGTAACCCCGGAGGAGTACGTCGGCGACGTGATTGGTAACCTGAATGGACGTCGTGGCCGGGTCGACCAGCTCGAGCCGGTCGGCGGGTCGCAGTCGGTCCGCGCGAGCGTCCCGCTCGCGGAGATGTTCGGCTACGCGACCGACCTGCGCTCCATGTCGCAGGGCCGAGCAACGTTCACCATGCAGTTCGACCGCTACGAAGAAGTACCGGCCTCAGTTTCCGACGAAATTGTCGGTCAGAGAGACAGGCTAGGAAACACTTTCCTAGCCCGGATTTTTCCGGAGGAGCAAATGGGTAAGCAGAAGTTCGAGCGCAGCAAGCCGCACGTCAACGTCGGCACGATCGGTCACATCGACCACGGTAAGACCACGCTCACCGCCGCGATCACGAAGGTGCTCGCGGACTCGGGCACGAACACGTCTGCGACGTCGTTCGACGAGATCGACAAGGCTCCCGAGGAGCGACAGCGCGGCATCACGATCAACACGGCCCATGTCGAGTACGAGACGTCGAACAGGCACTACGCGCACGTCGACTGCCCTGGTCACGCCGACTACATCAAGAACATGATCACGGGCGCCGCCCAGATGGACGGCGCGATTCTCGTCGTCTCCGCGGCCGACGGCCCCATGCCGCAGACACGCGAGCACATCCTCCTCGCCCGTCAGGTCGAGGTACCTTCGATCGTCGTCGCGCTGAACAAGGCGGACATGGTCGACGATCCCGAGCTCCTCGAGCTCGTGGAGATGGAAGTGCGCGAGCTGCTTTCGAAGTACGAGTTCCCGGGCGACGACATTCCGGTCATCCAGGTCTCGGCGCTCAAGGCGCTCGAGGGCGACCCCGAGTGGACGCCGAAGATCCTCGAGCTGATGGAGGCCGTCGACACCTATATCCCCGAGCCCGTTCGCGACGTCGACAAGCCGTTCCTCATGCCGATCGAGGACGTCTTCACGATCACGGGCCGCGGCACCGTCGTGACCGGCCGCATCGAGCAGGGCAAGATGACCGTCGGCGAGGAGATCGAGATCGTCGGGATCCATCCCCAGGTCGAGAAGACGGTCGTCACCGGCCTCGAGATGTTCCAGAAGACGCTCGACTACGCGCAGGCGGGCGACAACGCGGGCGCGCTGCTCCGCGGGATCAAGCGCGAGGACGTCGAGCGCGGGCAGGTGCTCGCCAAGCCGGGGAGCATCACGCCGCACACGCACTACAACGCCGAGGTGTACGTCCTCTCGAAGGACGAGGGCGGCCGTCACACGCCGTTCTTCGACGGCTACCGGCCGCAGTTCTACTTCCGGACGACCGACGTGACCGGCTCGATCAAGCTGCCCGAGGGGCAGGAGATGGTCATGCCGGGCGACAACACGAACATGGAGATCGAGCTGATCCAGCCGATCGCCATGGACCAGGGGCTGCGTTTCGCGATCCGCGAGGGCGGCCGCACGGTCGGCGCCGGAGTCGTTACGGAGATCCTCAAGTAGGGGCGGGAGACCGCCCCTCTTCGGGACAACGTCACATGGCGCAGCAGAAGATTCGAATCCGGCTCAAGGGCTACGACCACCAGCAGGTGGACAAGTCCGCGTCCCAGATCGTGGAGACGGCCCAGCGCACGGGAGCCACGATCACGGGTCCCGTGCCGCTGCCCACCGAGAAGAACGTCTACTGCGTGATCAGGAGCCCGTTCAAGGACAAGGACTCGCGGGAGCACTTCGAGGTTCGCACGCACAAGCGCCTGATCGACATCCACAGCCCGACCCCGAAGACCGTCGATTCGCTCATGCGACTCGACCTTCCCGCCGGCGTCGACATCGAGATCAAGCTCTAGTCAGGTGAAAGCGTGAAAGGCATCCTCGGACGCAAGCTGGGAATGAGCCAGGTCTTCGACTCGGAGACGGGCGCGATGACGGCCGTCACGGTGATCGAGGCCGGCCCGTGCCCTGTCGTCCAGGTGAAGACGGTGGACACGGACGGCTACGACGCCGTCCAGCTCGCGTTCGACGCAGTCGCGGAGCGAAAGCTGTCGAAGCCCGAGCTCGGCCACCTGGAGAAAGCCGGAGCGGGGCCGCACCGACATCTCGTCGAGCTGCGGGGCTCGAGCGGTCTCTCCGTCGGCGAGACGGTGACGGTCGAGGCGTTCGAGCCGGGCGAGCGCATAAAGGTCTCGGGCATCTCGGTCGGCAAGGGCTTTCAGGGGACGATCAAGCGTCACGGGTTCACGCGCGGCCCCGTCTCGCACGGCTCCCACAACATCCGCAAGCCGGGCTCGATCGGCGCCTCGGCGTATCCGTCGCGCGTGTTCAAGGGCATGCGCATGGCGGGTCGCATGGGCGGTACGCGCGTCACGCAACCCGGGCTCGTCGTCCACGACGTCGACCTGGAGCGCAACCTGCTGCTCGTCAAAGGCTCGATTCCCGGGCCCAAGAGCGGGATCGTCGAGATTCGGGCGGCCTCGTGATGGCGGGTCCGAAGGCTCAGGTGTTGGGAGGCGAGAAGGCCAAGGAGGTCTCGCTCGAGGAGTCCGTCTTCGCCGTGGAGGCCAAGCCCAGCCTCGTCCACGAGACCGTGCGTGCGGAGATGAATGCGGCGAGGGCCGGAACCAGGGGCGCGAAGACCCGCGGTCTGGTCGCCGGTGGGCGCTCGAAGCCATGGCGTCAGAAGGGCACCGGTCGTGCCCGCGCCGGCACGACCCGCGCGCCGCACTGGACCGGCGGCGGCGTCGCCTTCGCACCCGTGATGCGCAGCTTCGAGGTCAAGGTGAACCGCAAGGCTCGCCGCGCCGCCCTGCGCGGTGTGCTGAGCGCTCATGCCACGAACGGGAGCCTCGCGCTCGTGAGCGGCGAGTCGTTCTCGGAGCCCTCCACGAAGCAGGCGGCACAGCTGCTTTCGGATTGGGGTGGCACCGTGCCGACGCTCGTGGTCGCGACCGAGGAAGAGGAGGCGCTCGTCAAGTCGTTTCGCAACCTCGAGAAGGTGCTGGTCACGGTTCCGGCGGAGCTCGAGGTCGCATCGATCCTCTGGGCGCGTTCCCTGCTCGTGACCGAGGCTGCGCTGCCGCTCGTCTATGCGCGCGCGGGCGTGAGCCGGGAGGAGGAGGAGTCGGAGTGAGCCTCCATCCCAACCAGGTTCTCCTCGCGCCCGTCGTGTCGGAGAAGAGCTACTCGCTCATCACCGACCGCAAGTACACCTTTCGCGTGCACGAGGACGCGCACAAGACCCAGATCCGGCAAGCCGTCGAGCAGCTCTTCGAGGTCGAGGTGCAGAGCGTGAACATCGTCAAGGTCCAGTCGAAGCCCAAGCGCCGCGGCGCGACGCGCGGGCGCCGCCCCGGCTGGAAGAAGGCGATCGTCCAGCTCAAGGCCGGCCACGAGATCGAGATCTTCGAGGGGGCGACCGTCTGATGGCTCTCCGCAAGTACAAGCCGACGAGCCCGGGACGGCGCTTCATGGCGACGTCGGGCTTCGACGAGATCACGAAGACGGAACCCGAGAAGTCGCTCCTCGAGCCGCTTTCGAAGACGGGTGGCCGGAACAACCGCGGCCGCATCACGACGCGGCACCACGGCGGCGGACACAAGCGCCAGTACCGGAAGGTCGACTTCAAGCGCACGAAGGACGGCGTTCCCGCGAAGGTCGCGGCGATCGAGTACGACCCGAATCGGTCGGCCCGCATCGCGCTGCTCCACTACGCCGACGGGGCGAAGGCGTACATCCTCGCGCCGTCTCGCCTGCGCGTCGGCTCGACCGTGGAGTCGGGCCCCGACGCCGACATCAAGCCGGGCAACGCGCTTCCCCTCGCGAACATCCCGACCGGAACGCTGGTGCACTCGGTCGAGCTGAAGCCGGGCCAGGGTGGGCGGATGGCGCGCTCGGCCGGCTCGTCCGTCCAGCTCGTCGCAAAGGACGGCGACCACGGCGTCCTGCGGCTTCCCTCGGGCGAGCTCAGGCGCGTGTTGCTCACGTGCCGTGCGACCGTCGGACAGGTCGGCAATGCGGAGCACGCGAACCAGGCGAGCGGCAAAGCGGGTCGGAGCCGGTGGCTCGGTAAGCGACCGACCGTGCGCGGCTCGGCGATGAACCCGGTCGACCACCCGCACGGAGGCGGCGAGGGCAAGTCGAAGGGCGGGCGGCATCCGGTCACACCGTGGGGCGTGCCGACGCTCGGCAAGCGCACCCGCCGCAAGCACAAGGAGTCCGACAAGCTGATCGTCCGCGGTCGACGCCGCGGGAAGGAGAAGAGACGGTAGTGCTCCTCAAGGCAATGTCATCCGTGTCTCTGCCGGCTGCAAAGCGGCGCCATGCGGCGTCCTCAGTCGCGCCCATATCTACGGATATGGACGCTCCCTGCGTCCTTGCCTGGCTTGCTTTTCGCGCGGCAGAGCCACGGCAACATCACCTCAAGGAGCACTGATCCGCAGCTCGAAGAAGACCTTTCGTCGGGACCGGCTTCGGGCCGGATCGAGGCCATGAACGCCACCGGGGAGAAGCGGATGATCCGTACCTGGTCGCGCAGCTCGACGATCTTCCCCGACATGGTCGGGCACACGATCGCGGTCCACGACGGCCGCAAGCACGTCCCCGTGTTCGTCACCGAGCAGATGGTCGGTCACAAGCTCGGCGAGTTTGCGCCGACGCGGACCTTCCGCGGGCACTCCGGCGACCGGCAGGCACAGGTGAAGAAGCGCTGAAATGGCGACGGCTGACCCCGACATCATGACCGTGCGCTCGCAGGCGAAGTGGGTGCGTATGTCCGCGCGCAAGGCGCGTCTCGTCCTCGACCACATTCGCGGACGCACGGTGCCGGAGGCGCGCACCATCCTCGCCTTCACCCCGCGTGCGGCGGCGACGGAGATCGAGAAGGTGCTGCGCTCGGCCGTTGCGAACGCCGAGGCGAATCACGGTCTCGACGGGGACGAGCTCGTCGTCCAGCTTGCGTACGCCGACGTGGGGCCGACGCTGAAGCGCTGGAGGCCGCGCGCTCGCGGTCGCGCGACCCGGATCCGGAAGCGCACGTGCCACGTCACGCTGGTGCTCGCAGAGCAGCCCGAGGTCCAGGCTCCGAGACGTCGGCGCCAAGCGAAGCCGGCAGTGGTCGACAAAGCCGAATCGAAGTCTTCAGAGAGCTCCACCGCGGCGAAGCCGAAGGCTTCGACGCGGAAACGAAAGAAGGAGGCAGTCGCGTAATGGGCCAGAAGGTGCATCCCGGCGGATTCCGCGTCGGCGTCATCCACGACTGGAAGTCGAACTGGTGGACCGGAAAGCCCGAGTTCGCGAACTACCTGCTCGAGGACGTCCGCATCCGCGAGCACATCCTCGGAAAGCTCTCGCATGCAGGGCTCTCGGACATCCTCATCCGCAAGGACAAGCAACGGATCACGGTGGACATCTACACGGCGCGTCCGGGGATCGTGATCGGCAAGTCGGGCGTCGAGGTCGACGCACTGCGGCGTGAGCTGCACGCGATCACGAAGAAGAACGTCCACATCAACATCAACGAGATCAAGCGGCCGGAGCTCGACGCGAAGCTCGTCGCGCAGTCGATCGCCGAGCAGCTCCAGAACCGCGTCAGCTTCCGCCGCGCGATGAAACGCTCGCTGGCCTCGGCGATGCGCTCGGGCGCTCAGGGAATAAAGATCACCGCCGCGGGCCGCCTCGGCGGCGGTGAGATGAGCCGCCGTGAGATGTATTCGGAGGGGCGCGTACCTCTGCACACGATCCGAGCGGACATCGACTACGGCCTCGCCGAGGCGAAGACGACGTTCGGGATCATCGGGGTCAAGGTCTGGGTCAACAAGGGCGAGATCATGCCCGAGGGCTATGAAGGCGCCGGCGTGAAAGACTCGCGGTTGGGCGACCAGGATCAGGCGAGACGCCGCCGTGGCGCATCTGCCGAGGGGCTTGGCGCTTCTCGAGAGCGGGGCGGGCGCGCAGTCGACCGCGAAGGTCTCGGGATCGTGCCGCGGAAGCGGAGGGCCGGGCAGCGTCCAGGTGCAGGACGCGGGCCGCGCCGTGCACCGGGCGAGCAGACCGTCGCAGAGCCTGAGGCCCCCGTGACCGACGCTCAATCGACTCCGGCCGGGAGCGAGAGCGAGGCACCTCCCGTCGAGCCGGAGACGCAAGCCGCTCCGGAGCAGGCCTCCCCCGAGACGCCTCCTGACGCCACCACCTCTACGAGCGAGGACAAAGCCTGATGTTGATGCCGCGCAAGACGAAGTTCCGCCGCCATCATCGCGGCCGACGCGCCGGAATCTCGAAGGGCCAGACCACGGTGCAGTTCGGCGACTACGGGCTCAAGGCGCTCGAGTCGGGTTGGATCTCGAATCGCCAGATCGAGGCAGCCCGGATCGCCGCGACCCGCAGGATCCGTCGTACCGGGAAGGTCTGGATCAACCTCTTCCCGGACAAGCCCTTCACGAAGAAGCCCGCGGAGACCCGGATGGGCTCGGGCAAGGGCTCGCCCGAAGGCTGGGTCGCGGTGGTGAAGCGCGGGCGCGTGATGTTCGAGCTGGCCGGCGTTCCCGAGCCGCTCGCGAAGGAGGCTCTCCGCCTGGCGGGCCAGAAGCTGCCGATCAAGACGAAGTTCGTGAAGAGAGAGGCTGATCTCTTTGAGGCCTAGATCGATCGCGGGGGAACCCCTGGTTCCCCCGCGTGCCCCCTCCTTTACCGCTGCGTCCCGATGGGTTCGCGCTTGGGCTCTCGCCGGGCAGAGCCCGGCTTCGCCCGCGGACCGCAGTGCCGCCAACTGGGGGCCTCAATCATCTGTTGTCGGGGGTGCGCCGTGAGAGCGAGAGAGATACGTGAGCTCACCGACGAGGAGCTCGACCGGAGGATGGCCGAGACCCGGCAGGAGCTCTTCAACCTGCACTTCCAGACCGCGACGGGCGTGCTCGAGAACAGCGCCCGGCTGCGCCATGCGAAGCGCGAGATCGCACGAATGCTGACCGTCAAGAACGAACGAGAACGACTGGGGACGACGAGCTAGATGGCTGACGAAAATCACAACCAGAATGACGAGACTCAGGCCGACGAGGCCGAGCTCGGAACACCGGACCCGACGGCCGAGGCGGCCGGATCGCGGGGGGCCGAGGAGCCCGGCGCCGGCGAGCCCGCGCTCGAGAATGACGCCGAGGAGCCGGTCGCGCAGGAGCTTCCGGCAGAAGAGCTTCCGGCAGAAGAGCCCCCGGTGAAGAGCCGGAGCCGGGCGAGCCAAGTGGCCGACGAACCGGCCGCCCCGCTCGAGGCCGAGCCGGCAGCAGAGGCCGAGGCGGCCGCCGAGGCTCAGCCCGTAGAAGAGGCCGAGCCGGCAGCTGAGGCCGAGCCGGCTGCAGAAGCCGAGCCGGTAGCCGAAGCCGACGCGGCTGCCGAGGCTCAGCCCGTGGAAGAGGCAGAGCCGGCAGCGGCGGAAGCGGCGGTGTCCCTTCCAAAGAAGAAGAAGAAGCGTCTTCCGCGTGCGCTTCGTCCACAGCGGTCGAAGCCGCAGCGCGACAAGACCGCAGAGCGAAAGCCGATCTCCCGCTTGCCGAAGCCGGAGCACGTGCGCGGGCGCACGCAGGAGCGCCAGGGCACCGTTGTGTCCGCGGCGATGGACAAGACGATCGTCGTCCGGGTCGACACCGTGAAGGTGCACCCGCGATACAAGAAGGTCATCCGGCGAACCTCGAAGTTCCACGCGCACGACGAGCGGAACGAGGCGAAGGTCGGAGACGTGGTCCTGATCGTCGAGACCCGGCCGCTCTCGCGCATGAAGCGCTGGCGCCTGCAGAAGGTCGTGGAGGCCGCTCGCTGATGATCCAGCAGGAGTCCCGGCTGAGGGTTGCGGACAACACGGGGGCGCGCGAGCTCCTGTGCATCCGCGTGCTCGGGGGCTCGCACCGGCGCTACGCGCGCGTCGGCGACATCATCGTTGCTACCGTAAAGTCCGCAACGCCACAGGGCTCGGTGAAGAAGGGCGAGGTCGTGAAGGCGGTCGTCGTCCGCACCAAGAAGCCCTTCAGTCGGAACGACGGCACGCTCATCGGCTTCGACGAGAACGCCGCCGTCCTCATCGACAACCAGATGAACCCGCGCGGGACACGCATCTTCGGCCCAGTCGCGCGCGAGCTACGTGAGAGGAACTTCATGAAGATCGTCAGCCTCGCTCCGGAGGTCTTGTAATCCCGATGTCAGTCAAGATGAAAGTGAAGAAGGGGACCTCGTCCAGGTCCTGGCGGGGAAGGACCGCGGCAAGCAAGGCCGCGTCATCGAGGCGCGCCCGTCCGAGCGCCGGGTGATCGTCGAGAACCTGAACGTCGCGAAGCGGCACACGCGCCCGCGGCCGATCAGGGACTCGTCGCGTATGGGCGGCACCCAGGTGATCCCAGGAGGGATCATCGACAAGCCGGCCCCGATCCCCGTGTCGAACGTCATGGTCGTCTGCCCGGTCTGCGGCCTTCCGACCCGCGTCGGAATCCGCGAGAAGGAAGTGAAGGGCGAGACGATTCGCGTCCGCATCTGCAAGCGAGAGGGCTGCGGCCAGGAGATCGACCGTTGAGCACCGTGACCGCGCCCACCCCGGAAACCTACGTCCCGCGTCTCAAGCACCGGTACGAGGAGGAGATCCGCAGCCGGCTCCAGGAGGAGCTCGAGCTCTCTTCGACCATGCAGGTGCCGCGCGTGACGAAGATCACGCTGAATATGGGCGTGGGTGAGGCGAA
>CAVVAZ010000013.1:0-64008 GCA_963746435.1 uncultured Actinomycetes bacterium | reverse complement strand
TTGGCCTGCAGTCGCTCGGCCAGCTCCGCCACAGTCGCCCACTCTCGGCCGGGAAATCCCTTGATCTGGAGCATCAGTTGGTACTGCAGCGGAGTGACTCCGTTCAGGCGTGTCACCTCTTCACTGAACCTTAGAAAGCGTCGCAGCTGATAGCGAAACCGGGCCAGCGTCTCGAAATCCACCTTCGACATCTTGCGTGTACTCATGAGCAATTGCCCTTTCGAAAGCCAAACATATCACGCCGTGATATGTTTGCATGGAACCGCAGTGATCTCACCCTTCACTGACTATGGATGAGCAGGGCACCAGCCCTTCGCATCTGAGTGATCCGCTTTCACACAGAGACGACGGGCGACATCCTCGGCGGTTCAACCGCAGCGATCAACGGGAGATCAGTATGACCAGCTATCGATCGGCACTCCAAGGACGCGAGCAGATCGCGCACGGCACGGTGGCGTTTCACTTCGAGAAGCCCTTCGGGTTCAGCTTCAAGTCGGGTCAGGCGATTGACGTCGTGCTCGCTGATGCCCGGACGGTCGACGTCCAGAGCGGCGCCACACCTTTTCAATCGTCAGCGCGCCTTTCGAAAGCGAACTCACCATTGCCACGCGCATGCGCGACAGCACCTTCAAACGCGCGCTCGCCAGGCTGCCGGTCGGCTCACTCATTGAGATCGAAGGTCCTTTCGGTTCACTGACCTTGCACAACGATCTTGCACGCGCGGCCGTCTTTATTGCAGGCGGCATCGGCATCACTCCTTTCATGAGCATCCTGCGGCAAGCGACGCACGACCAGCGTAAGCAGCGTCTGGTACTGCTTTACTCAAACCGTCGACCCGAGGACACCGCTTTTCTTTCCGAACTGCAAAGTTTTGAAGAGCGCAACCTCAACTTCCGACTGGTCGCGACGATGACGCTGATGAGCGCCTCCGTCCAACCGTGGGAAGGGCAGACAGGCATGGTCAACGAAGCGCTGTTGAAGGCTGCCGCTGAGGGTCTGTCGAATCCCATCTACTACGTCGCCGGCCCTCCGGGCCTGGTTGCAGGGATGCGACAGACCTTGCATGACTCAGGCGTCGATGACGACGACATTCGCAGCGAAGAGTTCTACGGCTACTGATCAACGGGAACGTGGCGACGCGTCACCCCATCTAACGATAGAGAGTAGACATGCAAGCCTTCCAGCTTTCCCCGAATTTCCCCCCGCCAAAAACCATCTCGGCTGCATCGACGGATCTCGATCTCACCGAGCGTGCCGCCGACGGCGACGAGTTCGCCTTCGAATGCATCATGCGACGCCACAACCGGCTGCTGTTTCGCACAGCACGCAGTATCCTGAAGAGCGACGCCGACACCGAGGATGCGTTGCAGGAAGCGTATCTGCGAGCCTGGCGCGCACTACCTACCTTTCGCGCCGGGGCGAAGCTCTCGACCTGGCTGGTGCGCATCGTCATCAACGAAGCGCTCGGGCGCCTGCGCCGCAGCCGCGCGGAGGTGATTCCTCTTGATATCCGCCATGGCGTCCGCCGATCCGCTGACGCAGAGATCGTTCGAGGAAGACGCCGACCTCCAGCCCGAGCTATGCGCGATGCGCTCAGAAGTGCGACGACTGATGGAAGCCCGCATCGACAGCCTTCCCGAAGCCTTTCGCACGGTATTCGTGCTGCGCGCAGTGGAAGAGCTGAGTGTCGAGGAGATCTCTGCGGCATTGGACGTTCCCGAAGCCACCGTACGCACGCGATTCTTCCGCGCACGCGGTCTGCTGCGTGAAGGCCTGTCGCACGACGTCGATCTCGCGATCGACGACGCGTTCTCCTTCGCCGGCGCGCGCTGCGACCGTATCGTCGCTGGCGTTATGGCCAGTGTCGCGGAGCACCGGGACATCTCCCGGTCAAGTTTCTAACCCACCTGGAGATTGCCATGTCTTTTCTGCTAATGCCCAACCCTCTCGCCGCCCGCCGCCTCTTCCTGGGCCAATCGAGCCTGGTGCTGTCCGGCGCGGCGGTAGCGTTGCTCGCCGGCAAACATGCGCTTGCCGCCAAGTCGGATGATGCCGCAGCCAAGGATACGCAGATTCTCAACACTGCTCTCGCCGCAGAGCTCGAGGCGATTGCGGCATACCAGCTCGGGGCCGAGAGCAATCTCTTGCAGAAACCGACGCTCGACCTCGCCCTGACCTTCCAAGGACACCACAAAGAGCATGCCGACCTGCTGGCCAAGACGGTCGAGAAACTCGGTGGCAAACCCGTGGCGGCCAAGGCGAAGTACAGCTTCCCCGCTGAGAAGCTGAAGTCGCAGGCCGACGTGCTGCAGTTCGCCGCCACGCTGGAGCAAGGCGCCGTGAGCGCGTACCTCGGGGCTGTGCCTCTGTTCGGTAACCGCGACTTGTCCAAGGCTGCCGCCAGCATCCTCGGCGACGAGGCCATGCACTGGGCCATCCTGCGGCAAGCATTGGGTCAAGTGCCGGTTCCTTCGGCCTACGTGGCGTGACGATGCGCTGGGCCCTTGCGGGGGTGCTCGCGCTTTGCGCCAGTGCGCCCCTCGCGGCTGCACCGGACGTGGTGCGTGGCGAGTTGGTCTACGCCCGTTGCCTTGCCTGCCACGCCCTTGCGTACGACCGTGTCGGACCGCGCCATTGCGGTCTTCTCGGTCGGCTGGCTGGCAGTGTTCCCGGTTTCAACTACTCAGCGGCAATGAAGAACTCCAAGATCCGCTGGGACGAGAAGACACTGGACCTCTTCCTGACCAAGCCATTGAAGCTGGTGCCCGGCAGCTCAATGACCTACGACGGCGTTGCGAACCCAGAGGACCGCGCCAATCTGATTGCCTACCTCAAGCACGTCAACGAGGCACCCGAATGCAGCAAGCAAGCATCATCGACCCGATAACACCCCAAAGCGCGCGCGCAGGGACGGGTGCGCCGCATAGACATTGGATGCTGCGTTCTGACACGCCCGCTACGCGGCTTGGTGGGGCGCCGCCCACGGCAAGTGCGCCGCCTTGCGGAGGCTCGACGTGACGTCGCCAAGCTCACCGCACCCGGTTGTTGGCATTAGGCGCCTGCTCAGTGACGTGCGGGCGTGCACGATCTGTTCTGCGCATCTACCGCAGAACCCGAGGCCGGTCTTCCAAGTGAGTTCGAAGGCGCGCATCTTGGTAGCCGGGCAGGCTCCCGGAAGAAAGGTGGCCCAAAGCGGAATTCCGTTCGACGATCCCAGCGGCGACCGTCTTCGGCTCTGGATGGGGTTGGACAAGGATGTGTTCTACGACCCGAGCATCGTTGCGATCCTACCGATGGGGTTCTGCTATCCGGGACGCGGCGGCGGGGGCGATCTGCCACCGCGGCCAGAGTGTGCAGCGACATGGCGCGCTCGCCTGCTTGATCGCCTGCCCCATCTTCAACTCACGCTGGCGATTGGACAGTACGCCCAGACGTGGCACCTCAAGCAGCCACGAGCCCAGGCAACGCTGACCGAAACGGTCCATGCCTGGCGCGACTACTGGCCCAGCGTGGTGCCCCTCCCCCACCCGAGCCCACGCAACAACATCTGGTTTCGCCGAAACCGGTGGTTCGAGCAAGAGGTGCTTCCGCCGCTGCAGGCCCGGGTGAAAGCCTTGCGAGCGCAGACTCGGTCGTAAGCGCTTCCATTACTGGCGTGGAGGTTCGATGAGAAGATGCGCACGGCAGCATCGCCCTAGCGCTCCAACTGCAACACGACGGCCTGTTGCGCCTTCGCCGCAAAACGGACTGTCCAGCGTGACAAGCGGCCCAGAGGCTTGCGTGCCCGGGCGCTGACCTCAAGACGCTACGCCCTTGGCAATGACCGGCCTATCAGCTGCGCACCGCCGACCTTGGCCGCGCCCTTGTCGAACGTCCACAAGGACATCTCTCCAGCCTGCGCCACCAATGCGATGTGCAGGCAGTCGGCGAAGTCGGCGGAGCCCTCGCGGTACAGCTGCAGCGCCACCTCCAGTGCGCGCTCGGACTCGAAGGTCAACTCTGCCGCGGAGAACAGGCTCGACATCACCTCCATGACTTCGTCCTTGGCGTAACCGAAGTTGGAGCGCAGCACCCACTCGAGCTCCAGCGCGACGGTCACCGGCACGAAGAGCGGTCTGCCATCCGCGACGCACTTGCGAATGAGCCGCCTGGCTGCGGCAAGCTGTGTTTCGTCGTCTTGAACGACGTAGCGGACCAGTACGTTGGTGTCGAGCGCCGGCATCAGCGCTCAGCGCCAAGGGTTCATCTCTTCGACGGCGACGTGTTTGCCCTTCGGGGCTTTGAGCATGCCGGCCATGTCGAGGATCGACTTGGTCTTGGCCCGAACAATGATGGTGCCGTCGGCATCACGGACCAGACCAGCCTGGTGCCCGGCTTGGCCTGCACGAGCGCTCGAACATCTGCGGGGACCGTGGTCTGGCCCTTGGCGGTGATGGTGGATTCGGCCATGGCTGCTCCTTACTTGAAAGATCATTGTAATGCACTGCTCGTGCCGAGCGCTGATGGCGTGTTCCGCTTCAGGCACCATCCTCCAATGACGCTCGTCATGGCATTGAGCGCTCGCCTCAGGGCCGCACGCGCGACCGCATTGCCGGCATGGACCGAGGTTGCGACGAGAATCGATTCGATCTTGTTCATTTGCGCGCCTCCTTGCCGTTGTTCACGGCACAGGCCTCGGGCTGGAACAGGATCTCGGCGATTCGCGCCGTTCCTTCGCCACCGTCCGGTGTGCGCCACGTCGCGATGCTTCCGGTGCGCAGTCCCAGCAGGCTGCTGCCGACGGGGGACAGAACCGACACGAAGCCAGCGCTCGGATCGGCGCCATCGGGATAGCACAGCGTCACGGCCCTGCCTTTGGCGGTCGCAGGATCGATCAACAGCACGCGGGTATGCATCGTGACGACGTCGGCCGGCACTTCGTGCCACGGCACGACCTCGGCGCCATCGAGCAGCGCATCGAGCGGCGTCATGGGCGCAGATGCGCCGCGTGTATTGGAACCGATCAGTCGCGAAAGCCGCGCGTGATCGAACTCGGTGAGCATCCGCTCGTCGAGCAACAGGGCTTGCATGAAGCACTCCTTCGAAGTAGCGGTGACCGCCTGCAGCAAGCAGCGGGCACCAACGCGCGGGGCTGTGGCCCGGCGATCGAGGAGTTGCGCTAAGAGAGGAATGTGGGATGGATCGCCGGGCTCAGGAATGCGCGGCCGGCAGTCCGCCGCGCGCGTGGTGTGAAGCGCGGCTCGCGATGAAGAGAAGTGGACTCAGCGACATGACCCGAATGTAGGAGACTCTGTCGGCGGACGTATCACGGGGTCGCACATCGCCCTGTCCGCATTGCCGGATTGGTTCGTGAGTCGCGAGGCGTCTGCTATGGTCCCCCGCGTTGTCCAGCTCACCGATGCCCACACGGTTTTCCGAAACCATGTTGCCGCGCCACGAATGTTCTGCTGCCGATGTACGCCATGCGCGTATCGCGCAAGCGTGTGGTGGCGTGCGCCGGGTTCGTGGCCGAGATGTTCCAGAGCGGCGAGCTCCAGCGCAAGCTCGCGGAGTGATCGCGCCTCGGCCCTCGCTCGGCTACTGCGCCGCGAGGTCGAGCGCGAGCTGCGCCTTGAGGCACTCGACGGAGTCTGTCTCGAGGTAGCGTCCGGGCTTGATGCGGCGAAGCCCGAGGGAAGGTGGAATGACGACCTCCCGGGCGATGAGCGGCGAGACGTAGACGGATCCGTGTCCGGCACCCTCCTCGAGCGCGTGGCGAGGTCGCACGCCTGGACGACCGTGAAGCGCTCGAGGACCTCGCGGGGGACCTGCATCTGGCGCGAGCATCCTGCGGAAGACCGGCCCGTAGCGGCGGTCGCGCGCACGACCATCAGCACGGGGGGCGTTGCGCGCCTGCCGGATCAGCCGATAGGTGAACTCCGGCGCCAGGGCCACCCGATACACGGGAATGCGCAGAGGGGCGGCGAAGCCTCGGCCACCTCCTGCCGGTGGCAATCGGTGGTCACGATGCCTCGAACCGAGGAGAGCATCGACGGATGGTGTGCGAGCTCGGACCGAGGAGCACCTGTGGGTCGTGAGGCCGAGCCCCGCCTGCAGCTCGTGCTCGATCAGCCCGATCTGTTCACGGTTGCACTCCGCGACCGCGATCGGGGTGCCGTGCAGGCCGTGCCCCATGAACAGCTCGATGAACCGGAGGAAGAGGTCCGGTCCCACGCCGAGGTGCTTCGCCTCGATCCGGACCGCTCCGTAGATCTCGAACGAGTGGATCTCGCCGAGGCCGATGGGCGGGGGCGCGGTCAGCCGCTCGACCGAGCGCTCGCCCGACTCGAGCAGCTCGTTCGCGCCGATCACCTGGGCGATCGTCGTGTTCTGGATGATGTTGACGAGCAGGCTCACGAGCGGCGGCAGGAGACGGCGGAGCGCCTGGGGCATGATCACGAACGCGTGCCGGCCGACCCAGCCGAAGCCGAGCGCCGAAGCGGCCTCGTGCTGCTCGCGCGGGATGGACTGGACCGCGCCGCGCGTCGCCTCCGCCACCTGCGCGCTTCCCCAGAGGATGAGCCCGATCGGCCGCGGCGGTCAGCGCGTCGAACTGCAGCGTCAGGCTCACGGACGGAAGCATGAAGTAGATGATGAAAATCGTCACCAGGATCGGGAGCCCGCGCCAGATCTCGATGTACAGCCGGATGAGCGCGCGCAGGGGCAGGAACTTGATCGTCAGGAGCGTGCCGAGCGTGACTCCTGATGAGCGTGCTGCCCGCGAGCGCGATCGCAGCGATCCGGAGGGTGTTGACGAGCCCCTCCTCGAGCATGTAGCGGGCAACGTCGCCGACCCAGTCCGGGAGGTTCACCGTACGTCCTCCGGCAGCGCCAGATGCGACTCGAGCAGCCGGATCAGCGCCGACAGCGTCCAGACGAGGATCAGGTACGTGGCGGCGAGGACCGTGAACGCCTCCACCGTCTGGAGCGTCAGCGCCTGGATCTGGAGCACGGTCGTCGTCAGCTCCGGGTAGCTGATGACGTACATCAGGGACGTGTTCTTGACGACGCTGATGTAGGTGTTGATCGACGACGGCAGCGCGATCCGACCGCCGATCGGCAGCGTCACGTTGAGGAACGTCGCGATCCGGCTGAACCCGAGAGCGAAGCCCGCCTTCGCGGTAGCGCGTGGGGACGGCCTCGAAGCCGGCGCGGAAGTTCTCGGTGTTGAAGGCGCCGCCCCAGATCATCACCGAGAGCCAGGCGACGGTGAATGCCTCGAGGCGGACCCCGGCCACGGGCCGATCTCCTGCGTCAGCCCGAAGTAGAGGAAGAAGATCTGGACGAGGATCGGCGTGTTGCGGATCACCTCGACGTAGACCGCCGCGAGCTGGCTGACGACCGGCACGCGATGTGCGCGCGCCGCGCCGAGGACCAGCCCGATGACGAACGCCCCCGCGATGGCGATCGCCGACACGACGATCGTCCGGCGGAGACCTGCGACGAGCTCGTCGAAGTTGTCCCCGACGAAGGACCACACGTCCGACAGGAACGAGAGGTCGGCCCAAGCGCCAAGGCCTGGGCGAGGACGGCGGTCATTCCGAGGAAGGAGCGGCCGCGTAGGCGGCCGCTCCTCGCTCAGGTTCCGTCGCGATGCTCGCTAGGAGCACACCGTCGTGATGTCGCCCTGGTTGTAGCCGAACGTCTGCTTCGGTCGCAGGATGTTCTTGGAGAACGGCGGGACCTGCCTCGGCGGCACCGTGTTCTTCAGGATCGGGAAGAACAGATCGCGCTTCTTCATGAGGTTGAGCCGCGAGTCGACCCACCGCTTCAGCGCGACGTTCCCCTGCTTGATCCCGATGCCGTACGGCTGCTGCAGGAAGAGATCGCTGGTGAGCTTCGTCGCCGGGTCGGTCACCGCGATGCCGAGCAGGATCGTGTCGTCGAACATGAGTGCGTCGGCACGCCCGTCCCGGAACGCCAGCAGCGCGTTCGTGAAGCCGTCCGTGACGATGAGCTTGGTGTCCTTGTAACAGTTCTTCACCCAGCGGTCGTAGACCGAGCCGCTGGTCGTCGCGATCGTCTTGCCGGCCATGTCCCCGAGCCCCTGCAACGGCGCCGCCGTTTTTGACCAGCAGCCGCCCGGTCGCCTTGTAGTAGGCACGCGAGAAGTCGATGCGCGTCTCGCGGTCGGAGTTGTAGGTGAACGTCGCGATCACCAAGTCGACGCGGTCCGTCGTGAGCGCCGGCTCGCGGGCAGGGGTCGTCACGCAGGAGAGCGTCACGCGGTTCGCCTTGCCGAAGGCGAACCTCGCGAACCAGCGTGCGATCTCGACGTCGAACCCTGCGTTCTGGCTCCGTGCGCCGATGTAGCCGAACGGCGGCGTGTCGCACTTGACCGCGATGTTCCACCGACCCCTCGATCTGATGTTCGCGGGAAGCGGCGGCAGCTTCGCCTGCGCCGCCTCCAGGCTTGCGTTCGAATCCGCCTCACGGGCGGACGCGGTGCTGCCCCATGTCGCCAGCGCTACTGCGGCGAACGCCGCCATGGCGATGAGCATTGCGAGTCTTCTCATTCCGGCCCTCCTTTGTGGGTTACCTCCGCCTCCTCCACGGTCAACTCGTCCAGAGAGTGCGCGAGCTGGAGACTCCGCGTAGGAACTGCTGTGTCCGCTCCTTCTGCGGATGGTCGAGGATGTCGGCCGGACGCCCTTCCTCGACGATGCGGCCCTCGTCCATGAACACGACGCGATCGCCGACGTCGCGGGCGAAGTGCATCTCGTGTGTCACGACGAGCATCGTCATGCCGGTTCGCGCGAGGTCGCGCATGACGACGAGCACCTCGCCGACGAGCTCCGGGTCGAGCGCGGAGGTGACCTCGTCGAAGAGCATCACGTGCGGGTTCATCATCAGCGCGCGGGCGATCGCGACCCGCTGCTGCTGGCCGCCCGAGAGCTGATGGGGATACTGGTGCGCCTTCTCCTCGAGGCCGACGGACGCGAGCAGCTCCGTGGCCCGTCTCTCGGCCTCCCTGCTGCGGCATCTTCCGGATCGCGCCGCGCGGCGAGGGTGAGGTTGTCGATCGCCTTCAGGTGCGGGAAGAGGTTGAACTGCTGGAAGACGATCCCGATGCGCTCCCGGACGGCCGAGACGTCCGTGCCCTTGCGCGTGATCTCCTCGCCCTCGAGGTAGATGCTGCCGGCCTGGATCGGCTCGAGCAGGTTCACGCAGCGCAGGAGTGTGCTCTTCCCGCTGCCGCTCGGCCCGATGACGACGAGCACCTCTCCGAGCGCGACGCTCAGGTCGATGCCGTCGAGCACCAGGTTGTCGCCGAAGCTCTTGCGCACGCCTTCGAGGCGCACCATCGGTACGTCGTCTGCGGGTACGTCGGCCGGCTGCGCCTCCGTCACCTCGACCTCTGTGGCCGCCGCCATGCCGCGATGATAGGAGACGACGAGCCCGTCCAAAAGTGACGTTGACGTGGCCTTGGCGGGCGCGTACCCTGCCCAGGTTGTCGTAGCTGTCGTCGAGCGAGAGGAGGGTCTTCATGAAAGTCACGTTTCGTATACCCCTCCGGCTCGACGCCGCTCCGATCTAAGACTTGCTCTAGCGTTTGCTCTAGCAGCGCGGGGTGGCCGCGAGCCGCGGCCAGGTTCCCCGACTCAAGGAGCAGTGCGTTGTCCGATCGAACCCTGGCCGTCCTCGGCTGGACCGACGAGCTCGAGGCGGCCTTCACACCACATGCGGAGCGCGGCTTCGAGCCCGCCCGCGTCGTCGCGGAGCACCGCGGCGGCTACCTCGTCCGCGGCGAGCGCGACGAGCGACTTGCGCATCCCCGGGGCAAGCTCCGGGACGACGAGATCAACGCCGGCATGCCGGCGGTCGGCGACTGGGTCGCCATCTGCGACGCGCCCGGCGATCGCGCGGCGATCGAGGCGGTCCTCCCCCGGCGGACGAAGGTCTCGCGAAAGACGCCGTGGCTCAAAGCCGAGGAGCACATTCTCGCCGCGAACGTCGACACCGTCCTCCTCGTCTCCGGCCTCGACGAGGACTTCAACCCGCGACGGCTCGAGCGGTACCTCACGGCGGCTTGGGACAGCGGCGCCGACCCGGTCGTCGTCCTCACCAAGCTCGACCTCCTCGACGACACGGACAAGCTCGCCGAGGCGGAGTCCGTCGCCTTCGGCGTCCCGATCTTCCCCGTCAGCAACGTGACGGGCGAGGGGATCGAGGAGCTGCGCGGCCTCCTTCGGCCGACGGAGGACGTTCGTGCTGCTCGGCTCGTCCGGTAGCGGGAAGTCGACCCTCGTCAACCGCCTCGCCGGCCGGTGGCTGATGCCGACGGGCGACGTGCGCAAGGACGGCCGCGGCCGCCACACGACGCGCCACCGCCAGCTCCTCGTGCTGCCGAGCGGCGCGCTCCTCGTCGACACGCCCGGTCTCCGCGAGCTTCAGGTGTGGGAGGGCGATCTCGACAGCGCCTTCGCCGACATCGCCGAGCTGGCGGACACGTGTCGGTTCAACGACTGCGCGCACGACACCGAGCCGGACTGCGCGGTCCAGGAGGCACTCGAGTCCGGCTCTCTCGACCCCGATCGCTGGGCGAGCTACCTCAAGCTCCAGCGAGAGCTCGGCGCCCTCAGGGCCCGTCGCGGCTCGCGCGAGCACCGAGAGCTCAAAGGCGCTGGCGGGCGCGTGCCCGGGAAACCCGGCGCGCCCGCCGCTACGGAGGCAAGCCCTGAGGACTACTTGTCGAGCTTCGTGATCCAGTACTCGGTCGCCGGTGTCGGCGTGACGTCGAATCGAGCGTTGACGGCGTAGAGGGAGTGCCCGAACTCGTCGATCGTCGTCGGGAAGTCGAGGTCCCGGTCGGCGATGCGACGAACGACCTGTCCTCTCAGAAGGTGCGAATCGAGCTTGATCTTGGCCACGACGTCAAGCGCGTTCTGCACCACGTACAGCGTCTTGCCGTCGAGCAGGATCCCGTCGCCATTGGGGACGCTCTCGCCGTGCGCGAGGACGATCTCCTTCGTGACGCCGGTGAGGGTGACCGTGAAGAGCTTGCCGGTGCTCGACTGGACGATGACGAGCGTCTTGCCGTTGGGCGTTGCGTCGATCCCGTTCACGTTGAAGCCCGGTTCCTGGCGGTAGTCGCCCGTAAGCGTGACCGTCGAGACCGTAGACGGCGCACCCGGATGGCCGCTCGGACCGAGCGGGACCCGGTAGAGGACGGGCTTGAACGAGTCCGTGAACCAGGCCGCGTGCTTCGTGACGACGACGTCGTTGATGAAGCTGCCGCCGCCCGAGAGCTGGTACGACGTGATATCAGCTCCGGTTCTCGCGTCGTAGACGAACGCTTTCCCGGTCGGTCCGCCGGCGACGAACACGCGACCGTGATCGACTTCGATTCCGATAGCGGCGCGACCGTGCGCGGGCGGAACCAGTACCGCGCCCTCGCCTGTTCGCAGGCTGCCTCTGTAGACGGCTCCCGTGGGTATGGAGCCGACGTAGAAGTGCTCGCCCGCGATGGCGATGCCCTCCGGCTGGAAGCCGTCCGGGAGCGCGATGAGCTTCGGAAACGCGGCGGTTGCCGCAACCGCTGTCGTCGCGAGGGCCGCAGCCGTCGCAGCCAGGGCGAGTAGCTTGGTCATCGGGAACCTCCCCTTCGTTCGCTGACCCTGTTGCCTTAGCCAGCTTGGCACACGGCCAAACCTCACCGCACGAACTAGCCGGAGCCGCTCCGGCAGAGCGTGACACCGAGCTCGAGCGGGCCTGGCCGAGTCGGCAGATCGATCGTCCCGCTCGCTGCGTCGAAACGCGAGAACGGCACGCCGTCGAGGAGGATCGACGCGATCGCCTTTCCTCGGGGCAGCCTCAGCCTGAGCCGAAGCGACCGCAGCGGCTCGCGATCGGGCACGGTGAGGAGCACCTGCGCCGAGACGTCTGTCGCGTCGATCGTGAACGAGACGCGCCCGAAGCTCGTGGGCAGCGCACGAACCTCGATCCGCTTTCCGGGCTCGAGCCACGCGCGCGGCGTCGCATATGCGAGCTCGAGGCCGCGCGGCGCCCCTCGTCTGTCGGTCGTCTCGTGGACGAGCATGAGGCGCAATGTCTCGAGGAACGCGGCATTGCTCCCTCCGTTCGGCGGGAGGTACATGGAGCGGTAGTGCCCGCCCCGAAGCGGGGCGATGGATGCCCCCTCTCCGGCGACGAAGGTTCCGGGAGTCATGGCGGCCGCGAGCTGCCCATACATGCTGAGCACGAGCTCGCCCGGCTGGTCGTTGTCCGCGAGGAAGCGGGCGACGTTCAACCCGTAGACCTGAACGGATCCCGAGGTCGGGTAGACCGGTTTTCCGTACAGCGCGTAGGCACCCGACCGGACGAGCCCGAGCAGGCGGGAGCCGTGACGTTGCATGTACGAGAGGAGGCCGTCCGCCTGCGGGCTGTGCGGGCGGAAGAGACCGGATGCGAGCGCGTACGGCATGACGAGATTCCAGTAGCTCCCGCCACGCGATCGCGTAAGCGACGTGTACGGCCCTTCATCCTCGTAGAGCCGCACCGGCACGAAGAGCGTCCCGTCGCGCAGCCGCGTTTGCGACCGGCGGATCGCGCGTCGAAGCCCCCGCTCCAGCCTCGTGGCCAGGCGTCGGCAATCTGCCGCCAACGACGGCCGGCCGGCCTTCTCCCAGACGAGCGCCATCGAACGCAGGCCGTGCCATACGACCGCCTGCGAGTGCAGCCCGTACACCCGATCGGGGACGTCCGACGAGTAGCGCTCGCGCCGGAGGAGGCGGAGGTCAGATGCCCGTATCTGTCGACCGAGCGCCCGCACGTAGCGGCGGAGGATCGGCGTCTCTCGATCGACCTGTGCGAAGTTCCCCGACAGTCGTGCCTGCTGTGCGAAGCCGACGAGTCGTGAGCCCATCTTCCAGCTCGGGCTCCGGATCGGTGTCTTTCGATGCCGCTCGGGCCTCTTCCGCGTCGAGGTGTAGAGGATTGCCCGGCTGACCTCCAGGTGCCCGTAGGCGGCGAGGACCCGCGCGACGTCGATCCCCTCGGACGTCGAGAACTGCTCGTAGCGGTTGCCGATGCTGTAGCGCCAGGTGAGCCCGAGGTTCTGGACGAGGAGGTTGCGCTGGGCGTCGAGCACGCGCTTTTCCGGGACGACGATGAGCCCGCCGTGCGCGAGCCGGCGCTGCCAGTAGCTGACGACCGAGTCGCGGGCGGAGGCGTACGCCGTCTCGTCGAGGATCAGCTCGCGGCTCGACGACGGAAGGTGCAGCCACGCGGCGTAGACCGTCGTCGACGTCCCCGGCGCGACCGCGTACTTGACCGAGGCGCCGTCGGAGCTGCCGCCGGAGCTGAACACGAGGTGCGTGCGACCGTCTCGCTTCAGGCGGCCGTCCTGCGCCGTGAGCATCGGGCTGGACGGAGTGAGCCGGATGCGCGTGAGTCCAGACGTCGACCGCGTCGCGTCGGCGGTGATCCGGACGAAGCTGATGAGCGATCGCGATCCGGGGATGCGCGCGGCGAACGACTCCTGCTCGTAGCGCACGCCGACAGCGTCGACGTATCTCGTCTGCAGGATCGGAAGGTAACCCTCGGCGAGCCCGGAGGAGACCAGGCGCCTCAGGCAGGAGCCGTAGCGCTCGCGCCCGCGGTCTCCGACGGCGATCGTCAAGCGTCGTCCGTGGGCTCGCTCGGAGACGATCTGGCTTCCGTCCGCGACGTGCAGCCCCACGGAGGTCGCGCCCCAGGCTCCGTCCGGCTGGGTGAAGTGGGCGTAGTGGACTCCCGACTCCGTCAGCGCTCGTCCCCGTGGCCCCCCGGCGAGGAGCAGCGGCTTCAGATACCGCTGGGCCGCTTCGTAGGTTGGCCCGGACGGCCTCGCGAGAAGTGC
This sequence comes from uncultured Actinomycetes bacterium, assembly GCA_963746435.1. Lineage (GTDB taxonomy): Bacteria > Actinomycetota > Thermoleophilia > Gaiellales > Gaiellaceae > GMQP-bins7. The sequence continues at coordinate 50,129 of CAVVAZ010000013.1, read as the reverse complement.
ATTTCCCCAGACATCGCGCCGAGCCCGGAGCGCTCGCTTCACCTTGCGGACGTAGCCGGCGGTCAAGGCCGGCTCTCGGCACGCTTGGCGTCCAGCCGACGCGGCTTGCGCGGCCTGCGGCGACGCTTTGCCGACGTCGGCGACCTGACTCGAGCCGAAGACCAACGCGGCGATCGCCGCCGTGGTGACGAGCATCGGAAGCCCGATGCGGCGATGCGTATCGGCTCCCACCCCGAAGGTTGAATTCTTAGCTTGCGCGCACGCCGGTTACAACAACGTCACGAACGTGCCAATCCGTATTGCAGTGCCCCGGGGGAGTCCAGCCACCCTGCAAGCGGCGCCTTTTCGCCTTCCAGGTCGCACCGGGGTCTGCACTGTGTCGCACGAATCGCACGTTTTGCACGCGACCATGGCTCGGGCGACGCGCTCGCGGGTGATTTCAGGCGGCCTAGACTCGGCGGGTGGCCACGTGTCCCTCCTGCGGCAAGGAGCTCCCTGGTGAGTTTCCGTTCTGCCCTTTCTGCGGCGCTCCGCTGAGCGAGCAGCCGGCCCCGTCGCTCCACGAGGAGCGCAAGGTCGTCACGGTCCTCTTCTGCGACCTCGTCGGTTTCACCGCTGCCTCCGAAGCGGCCGACCCCGAGGACGTCCGCTCCCGCATCCGCCCCTACCACGGCCGCCTCCGCCAGGAGATCGAGCGCTACGGCGGTACGGTCGAGAAGTTCATCGGGGACGCGGTCATGGCGGTCTTCGGGGCACCCGTCGCGCACGAGGACGACGCCGAGCGCGCGGTCCGCGCCGGCCTCCGGATCCTGGAGGCGATCGCGGAGCTGAACGAGCCGGACCCGGCGCTCGTCGTTGCAGGTGCGCATCGGCATCAACACCGGGGAGGCGGTCGTTGCGCTCGGCGCCCGCCCCGAGGAAGGGCGAGGGCATCGTCACGGCGACGTCGTCAACACCGCGTCCCGCCTGCAGGCGGCCGCCCCGGTGACGGGATCGTGGTCGTCGGAGCCGACGTATCGCGCCACCAAGGGCGTGTTCGACTAGGAGGAGCTCGAATCGGTCGACCGTGAAGGGTAAGGCCGAACCGCTCGCGCTCTTTCGGCCGCTCGCCCCGCGCGCGCGCTTCGGCTCGGACGTCACCCGCACCCACACGACGCCGCTCGTCGGGCGCGAGCTCGAGAGGCCGCTCCTCGATCGGCACCTTCGAGCGCGCGGCGCAGCAGCGCTCCGTGCCAGCTGGTGACGATCGTGGGCGAGCCCGGCGTGGGTAAATCCCGCCTGTCCGCCGAGCTGCTGCGACTACCTCGACGAGCGTCCCGAGCTCGTCACCTGGCGGCAGGGCCGATGCCTGCCCTACGGCGAGGGCATCACCTTCTGGGCGCTCGGCGAGATCGTGAAGGCCGAATGCCGGCATCCTCGATTCGGATCCGCCCGCACCAGGCAGAGGCCAAGCTCGAGCGCGCGCTGCCGCGGGGACGATCCCGACCGCGACGTGGCTCGAGGCGCGCCTCGCCCCCCTCATCGGCGTGCGCGCCGAGCCGGACCGCCCGGGAGGAGTCGTTCGCCGCGTGGCGCCGGTTCCTGGAGTCCCTCGCCGCGAGCGGCCCGCCGTGCTCGTCTTCGAGGACCTGCACTGGGCCGACCCGGCGCTCTGCTCGCCTTCCTCGAGCACCTCGCCGACTGGCGGAAGGCGTGCCGCTGCTGATCTTCGTGCACGGCCCGGCCGGAGCTGTACGAGCGGCACCCGACTGCGGCGGCAACGCTGCGCAACGCGACCACCGGTCAACCTCGCGCCGCTGACCGACGACGGAGACCGCGCGGCTCGTCGCCTCGCCTGCTGGAGCGGGCGGTGCTGCCGGCCGAGACGCAGCAGGCGCTGCTCGAGCGGGCGGGCGGAACCCCCTGTATGCGGAGGAGTTCGTGCGCCTGCTCGCGGGACCGCGGCCTAGCTCGCGCGAGGCGCGATGCGAGGTGCCCGACTCGGTGCAGGCGCTGATCGCGGCCCGCCTTGACACCCTGCCCCCCGGAGCGCAAGAGCCTGCTCCAGGACGCCTCCGTGCTGGGGAAGGTCTTCTGGGCGGGCGCGCTTACCCTGATGGGCGACCGCGACCCGCCCGAGGTCGAGCTGGCGCTGCACGAGCTCGCCCGCAAGGAGCTCGTCCGACCCGCCCGCACGCAGCTCGATGGGGTCGAAGCCCGAGTACGGCTTCTGGCACGTGCTGGTCCGGGACGTCTGCTACGAGCAGATCCCCCGCGCCGCCCGCGCCGCCCGCCACCGGGCAGCCGCCGCCTGGCTCGAGCGCAAGGCCGGCGAGCGGGCGGAGGACCTCGCCGACGTACTCGCCCACCCACCATCTGAGCGCGCTCGAGCTCCTCCGCGCCGCCGTCATCGCCGAGCAGGCGCAGCAGCTCGCAGACGCAGCGCGATCCGCTACCTGGCACTGGCCGGCGAGCGGGCGCTCGTCACTCGACGTCGGAGCAGCGCCGAGCGCACCCTGCAAGCGCCCTCGCGCTCGCCCTCGCGGGCCATCCCGTGCGCGCCTCGCTCCTCGAGCGTTGGGCGCAGGCCGCCCAGCAGCAGAATCGCCTCCAGGAGACCAGGGCCGCGTTCGAGCAGGCCCTCGCATCTCACCGCGAGCAGGTCGAGCCCGTGGCCGCCGGCCGCGTCCTTACCCGCGCTTGCGCTCTCGTGCTCAACAGCTCGGCAACCCACGTCGCGAGGAGATGCTCGCCGAGGCGCTCGAGCTGCTCGAGACACAACCCTCCGGCCCCAGCTCGTCGATGCCTCACACTACACTTCGCCAGCACACGCTTATGCTCGACGACGCCTACGCCGCAGGCGATCCCGGCCGCCGAACGAGCGCTCCCGCTCGCCGCCGAGCTCGGCCTACCCGAGCCGGCTTTCGCGCTCCACGTTCCGCGGCCTCGCCCGCTACACCCTGGGGGAGCGGCACGGGCTCGACGACATGCGCCGGGCGCTCCAACTCGCTCTCGAGCAGGGCCAGGGACGCGAGACCGCCGTCATCCACAACAACCTCGCGGTTGCCAGCTGGCCCCACGAGGGGCCGCAGGCCGGCACTCGCCGCCGTGCCGGGAAGGGATCGCCTTCTGCGAGCGGCGCGGCATCACCGAGTTCGCGCTGCGATGCGCCTCCATGCAACGCCGACCTCTCCTCGCCGAAATCGGACAAGCCGAGCAGGCACTCGCCGAGGCTGTCCCGCTCGCCGAGCGCCTGGAGGCCGCCGGAGACATCAACCTCATCGAGGCCGCGCTCCCTGCAGCTTCGCCTGCTCGCCGAGCGCGGCACCCCCGAGCAGGCCCCCGCCGCCGACACAGCTCGCTCGCGCGGCTCGCGAGAGCGGCCACCCGCTGTGACTACGCCGCACTTCTCGCCGCCGCCGTCGCAGCTTCTTGTCGCCCAGCGCGCAAACCAGCGGCGCGAGGCGCTCCTCCATCGAGCTCGACCAGGTCTCGCGATTCGCGTCGACCCCTACTACGCCTGCGGCCCTGCCTCGCGCTCGTCCGCATCGCGCTCGCTCTCCGACCGCCCGAGCTCGCCCAGCGGCTCGCCACCGGCGTCGAACCCGTTACGCCGCTCCATGAGCACGCGCTCGCCCCTGCCGCGGGCCCAGCTCACCGAAGCCGCTGGCGACCATGCCACCGCCGCTCGCCTCTACCACGAAGCGGCTGAGCGCTGGCGCGAGTTCTCGAACGTGCCCGAGCGCGCCTACGCCCTGCTTGGCCAGGGCCGCTGCCTAGCGACGCTCGGCAAGTCCGAGGCGGAGGCGCCGCTACGCAAGGCGCGCGAACTGTTTGCATCGCTCGGTTACAGGCCAGCGCTGGCGGAAACGAAGGCACTGCTCGGTTCCGCGGAGGCGACTGCCGTATAGCGACGGCCGAGTCAGCCAGCACCCCGGTCTTCAAGCGAACCGTGTCGCCAGGCTAGCGAGATCCCGGGGTAGCACCGGGGTCTGCACCGTTTCGCACATCTGGGTCTCGCGCGTCTCACCCCAGGATTCATGCGGGTTCTCAACTCCAACCACCCTACGCAACCGGCGCTTCGGACCCCGCGACTTCGCACGCTATCCCAGTGTTCATGCTGGTTCCGAGTATCGCCAGCAACCTGAGTGGCCCCGGGAGGAGTCGAACCTCCGCCCGCAGATTCGAAGTCTGCTGCTCTATCCACTGAGCTACGGGGCCAGCCTGGGCACGGTAGCGCGAGCGAGACGATTTCGCGCTAAGCGGCGCGCTCGGCTTCGAGACGATCTCGCACGTGTGCCGAGAGAACGCGCACGACGGTCGGGTCGAACTGCGTCCCCGAGCTCCGCTCGAGCTCTACAAGCGCATCCTCCGGATCGAGCGGCAGCCGGTACGGGCGAGTCGACGACCATCGCGACGTATGCGTCGGAGGCGCAGATGATCCTCGACGCGAGCGGGATGTCCTCACCCGCTAGGCCGTCGGGATAGCCGGTTCCGTCCCAGCGCTCGTGCGACGAGCGTACGATCGCTGGCGACGCTCCGAAAGGCCGGCGACGCGCGCAGGATCCGCTCGCCGACGAGCGTGTGCTGATGGATGAACTCCCACTCGCGCTCGTCGAGCGGTCCCGGGCTTCCGGAGGATCTCGTCCGGCACGGCGAGCTTGCCGAGATCGTGCAGCTGTGCGGCGCGCGAGAGCTCGTCAAGCTCGTCGCGGCGCAGACCGAGCATCCGCCCGGTCTCGACCGCGAGCGCCGCGACGCCCTCCGAGTGGGCCTGAAGCCTCGGCTCGCGTTCCGCGAGCGCAGTCGAGGAGGGCGTGCATGGTCTCGTCCGTGTCTCGCTCGGCGCGAGTACTTCTGTGCGTACAGCCGCTCGTCGACCAGGCGCAACGCCTCGCTCGCGTCGGTCGCCTCGTCGGGGAGCACGATCGCGCCGAACGAGCTCGAGATCTCGAATCCCTCGCCTCGCTCGGACAAAGCGCTGCACGCGCGGTCGATGAGCGGCTCCGCCTCACCAATGCGAGACGTGCGCGATGAGGCAGAACTCGTCGCCTCCGAGACGATACGCCGCACCGTGCTCACCGGTAATCGCCGCGAGCTTCGCACCGAGGCGGGCGAGCAACGCGTCTCCCGCCGGGTGGCCGAAGCTGTCGTTGTAGCCCTTGAAGCCGTCCAGGTCGAAGATCATCAGGAGAACTGGACGTGGGGTGATCCTCGCCGAGTCGGCTCTCGAGATCCCAGACGAGCTTGCGTCGATTGCCGAGACCCGTGAGAACGTCGGTGATCGACTCGAGCTTCGTGAGCTGGAAGAGCCGACGATTCTCGTTGAAGGTCACAACGAGTCGCACGACGACGAGCAAGAGAGTCGTCGTGGCGAGCATGAGCGCGAGTAAGTTCGTCCGCTCGAAGTGGTCGTAGACGAGGATTCCGGTCGCGAGCACGCCGCAGAGCACGGGGACGGCTAGGAGCGGACGGCCTTCGACCTCGAGATCGTGCTCGCCGCGCTCGCCGGTCCACGCGGCCGTGGCGATGAGCAGCGTCGAAGCCGGCCAGAGGATGTCGAGCGCGGTTCCCGCCTCATAGGTGTCGATCCGGAACAGGTAGACGCTGTCTGCGATCGCCGTGGCAAGGACGCCGAGTCCGAGCAGGATCCAGCGCCGCTCCAGTCTCCACCCGGAGAGCGAGAGCACGCCAAAGACGGCCGAGAGCAGCAGCACGTCCCCGAGCGGGTAGGCGAGGTTCGTCGCCACGGCGCTCAGGGAGCCCTCCGTCGTTCTCAGGACGAGCTCGACGAGCACGGCGGCTGCCGACCGCGGCGGCTGCCACCGACGCGATCGCGCCGTCGAGCCAGAGCGCTCCGCCTATCGAGCGTGCACGCCGTCGGATGAGGAGGACCATGCCCACGTACACGACGGGGTAGAAGGCGATCCAGCCGAAGTCGGACGATCGACGGGTAGCTCTCCGGCTCGACGGCGATGAAGTAGAGCTCGGCGAAGGACGTGCACGCGAGTGAGATCGCCACGACGGTCCAGGCGAGTCGATCCTTCTTCACCAGCACCGCTCTCGCTCCGGCGATGACGACGGAGAGCAGGATGAGGCCCTGGTAGAGCCAGAGAGTGAAGAAGGCGTTGACGTCGCTCTCCGGCGACGAGAGCAGGATCACGCACGCATATGCGGCGAAGCAGGCGAAGGCGACGGCCAACGCCCTCCAGTGCCCAGACATGCTGGACGGACACGATCTAGTTTTCGGCTGACGGGCGCCGGCGCTTGAGCCGCCGAGTCCAACGGTGTCTGCGGCGGCGGCGGGGAGCGGCCGCGAGCGCTCCGCGGATCGAGCTCGAGCGCCCCTTCGACCAGGCGCACAGCGCGACGACGCCGTAGAAGCCGAGCCGCGGACGCATCGAGCAACAGCCGGGGCACTTGCACGCGGGCGCCGAGTTCAGCTCGTCCGCGTACACCCGCGGAACCCAGCGCGGCCCGCCCCAGCGAAGGTCGAAGGTGAACGCCCGGACGACGTGCGCCCAGATGAGCCACGCGGTCCAGCGCGCGACTCCGTAGAAGAACGACGCGCGGTAGAGCGCGACGAGCGTCGTCTCGGAGAGATAGCGCCCCGCCCAGCGCCAGAAGGGATCGGCGACGGCGACCGTCTCGCGGAAGTACCCGCGCGTGAGCACGCGCCAGCTCAGGATCCCCCAGACCACGAACACCCCGTCCCAGACGAAACCGAGGCCGCTGAAGTACGCGCCCGCGTCCACGTACCGGCCCGTCTGTCCCGCGTACGCCCAGGCGCCGAGGGCGAAGAGGTGGTCCGTGAAGGGGAAGAGGAGCATCGACCCGACGGTGTCCCCCGTGTCCGTCAGCGCGTGGGCCCACTGCCCGATCACGAAGCTGTAGGCGACCACCTTGTTCCGGAAGACCGCGTAGAGAAGGAGACCCACGAGCACTCCGAAGGGGAGCGAGTGGGTGAAGCCGGCGCCCGGCCATCCGCGGTGGAATTGCGCAGGCGTGTCCGCCTTCAGCTCGATTCCGACGACCGTGACCCCGTACACGAACCACTTCGAGAGCAGGTCCGGGGCGTACGAGCCGACGAGCAACGGCACGAAGGCGATCTTCCGGCCCAGGTGCTTCTGGATGACATATGGCTCGAGGTCGTGCGCGGCCCAGCTCATGAGCCGCGGAGGCGGCGCACGAGCGCGGGTAGCACGACGACGCAGAGGAGGAGATAGCCGGCGGCGACGACCCACGTGAACAGGAACTCGGGGAAGTTGACGCCGATCGCGACGTAGACGATGCCCGCGGTGAGATAGAGGGCAAGCTCGTACCGTCCCGCCCCGAGCGACTCGCGCAGACTCGGCTCCCTGCCCTCTCCCCGCACCGCGCCGAGTATGACCGCTGGGCCGGACCGGAGACGTCCGAGTGTCCGGGGGACCTGGGAGCGGTGGGTGACCGAAAAGCGGCGCGTCCGCGAAGCGGACGCCTTCAGGGATTTTCGCGCGCCAGGGGGAATCTGCACTCGCAGATTCGCCTCTGCGCCAACTGGTCGGGCTCCGTCCGATGGCGGTCCTACCCTGCGCCGCATGACATTAGGGATCGTGGTGTTCGGCGCCGCGTTCCTCGTCGGGCTCGGGCTCGGCACGTACACGCGTCGGCCCATCTCGACCGCTTTCCTCGTCGTCGGCTCGTTCACAGCGCTGCTCATGCTGTCGGCGACGGGGGAGGCGTTCGGCGCCGCAGCCGTTCTTGCCATCGTGTTCTTGCTCGGGCTCGTCGCAGAGAGCGTGCGCGAGACGTTCGCGCTCCTTCTCGGCCGCTACTGACCAACAATCCGGTCGATGCGATGACAAGCCCCGCGGCCGCGAAGCGGCCGCCTTCCAGGGTTCTCGCGCGGCCGGAACCCCGTCAGCGGATTCCGGCCTGCGCATAATCAGTGCGGGCGGGAGGACTCGAACCTCCAAGAGCCGAAGCCCAACGGGACCTAAACCCGCCGCGTCTGCCAGTTCCGCCACGCCCGCGCAGTCACCGAAGGATAGGCCGTGTCAGCCGAAGCGGCCGAGGCGGAGGAAGTCGATGTCGTGGCGCGTGTCGCCGTCGAGAGCAAGGTCGGCGAGGATCTCGCCGACGACGGAGCAGAACTTGAACCCGCGGCCGGAGAACCCTGCGCCGAAGACCACACGTTCGCTCTCCGGGTGCCGGTCGAGGACGAAATCCTCGTCGGGAGACGGCTCGAACGGACACACCGTGAGCGTGAGCGCCGCGCCTGCCCCGTCCGGGAAGTAGCGCTCCACGAATGGCCGCAACGCCGCTTCGTCATCCGGTGTCGGCTTGCGTGAGAGCGAGTCCGGATCGCTCACACGCTCGCCGCCGCGCTCGTAACGGCCCACCTTGAAACCGGGCACCCCGAAGATCGGAAAGCCGTACACGTGCTCCTCGTCGAGGGCCAAGTTGAAGACGGGGAACCGACCGAGCGAAAAGAGGTCGGGCCGGCGCGGCTCGAACCAGGCGAGAACCTGGCGTTCGGCGACGACGAGCCCGGGCGGCAGTCGCGCGACCTCCTGCGACCACGCGCCCGCTGTCAGCACCAGGTGCTCCGTCTCCACGGTTCGCCGGTCCGTGCGCACGACGACGCGGTCGTCCTTGTCCTCCCAACCGAGCACGCGCTCGCCGGTTCGCAGCACGGCGCCCGACGCCACCGCGGCGTCGGCGTGCGCGACGACGCAACGCTCGCAGGCGAGGAAGCCGCCGTCCGGCTGCAGGAGAACGGGGAGATCCTCTGGAAGTCGATATCCGGGGAAGCGCCGCCCGAGCTCGCGACCGTCGATGAGCTCGTGCGGAAGGTCGAACTCGACGCAGGAACGGAGCGACCCGTCGTAGATCTCGCCGCCCGCGTCCACGGCGCCGGTCACGTGCAGGAGCTGCTCCTCGGCTGCAGTCTCGAGCTCGCGCCAGAGCTCGTATGCGCGACGGACGAGAGGGACGTACGACGGATGCTCGAAGTGCGCGAGCCGGATGATCCGGGTGACGCCGTGCGACGAGCCGAGATCGTTCGGAACGTCGAAGCGCTCGATCCCGAGGACGCGCTTCCCCCGACGAGCGAGGTGGTAGAGCGCCGCGCTTCCCATACCGCCCACTCCGACTACGACCGCGTCGAACCGCTCCACCGGCCTGACCCTATCCCAGGCTGGTTGAATGGCTCCGTGAGCACCGCCTACGGTCGAAGAGCTCGGCGAGAACCGCGTCCGCCTGACGGTCGAGGTGCCTCCGGCTCAGGTCAAGCACGCCGTGGAGCACGCCGTCTCGGATCTCGCCGAGAGCGTCAAGCTGCCCGGCTTCCGCAAGGGGAAGATCCCGCAGCCGGTGCTGATCTCCCGGCTCGGCAAGGACCGCATCTACGCCGAGGCCGTCGACAGTCACATCGGGGGCTGGTTCTGGAGCGCCGCATCGAGGAATCGCGTGCGCCCGGTCACAGATCCTCAGTTCGAGTTCGAGCTTCCGAGCACGGCCGACGAGCCCTGGACGTTCTCGGCGACGGTCGAAGTGCAACCGACTCCCGAGATCGTGGACTGGACGACCCTCGAGGTCGCTCGCTCCGAGGCGGAGGTGCCGCAGGACGCGATCGATGCCGAGATCGAGGCGCTCCGCGAGTCCATTGCCGAGCTGACGCCCGCGGAGAGCCGTCCCGCACGCATCGGCGACACCGTCGTGATCGACCTCGCCGACTCGGCGGGCGAGGCGCAGCGTGACACCGTCGTCGAGCTCGGGACCGGCCAGCTCGCGCCGGAGCTCGAGCAGCAGATCGTGGGAGCCTCTCCCGGCGAGACGAAGGAAATCGCCTACCAGCGCCCGGACGGGACTTCGGGCACGATCGGCGTGACCTTGCTCGAGGTGAACGAGAAGGTGCTGCCCGCGGTCGACGACGAGCTCGCGCGCGCTGCGAGCGAGTTCGACACGCTCGCCGAGCTGCGCGCGTCGGTCGAGTCCACGTTCCGCGAGCAGCTCGACGCGGAGATCGACGCGGCGTTTCGCATGGCGGCGGTCGACGAGCTTGTCAAGGCGTCGAAAGTTCAGCCTGCGCTACCGCTGGTCCAGTCGCGCGCTGCCGATCTTCTGACCGGGTTCGTCCGCTCGCTGGAGCGCCGCGGGATCTCGCTCGAGAGCTACCTTCAGGTCAGCGGGACGAGCGGGGAGGACCTCCAGCGCCAGATGATCCTGGAGGCGGCCGTCTCCATCGCCCGCGAGCTCGCGCTCGAGGCGCTCGCGCAGCGGGCGGGCATCGAGATCTCGGACGAGGACGTGAAGGCGTACCTGCGAGAGGAGGCTGAGAGCGCGGACGAGAGCGCCGACGGTCTCATCGAGGACGTGTGGGCGCACGGCCAGCAGGAGTCGGTCCGCGACGACCTGCGCCTGCGCGCAGCGCTCGACCGCCTCGTGGCCGACGTCAAGCCGATCGCGCCGGATCTCGCCGAAGCCCGAGACAAGCTTTGGACCCCCGACAAAGAAAAGGAAAAAGCCGCGAGCGACACGAAGTTGTGGACCCCCGGCAGCAAGGAGCCTGCATGAGCCCCCTTATCCCGATGGTGATCGAGCAGACCTCGCGCGGCGAGCGCTCGTTCGACATCTACTCGCGCTTGTTGAACGAGCGGATCATCTTCCTCGGAACACCCATCGACGACCAGATTGCGAACCTCGTGATCGCGCAGCTCCTCCACCTCGAGTCGGAGGATCCCGACAAGGACATCCGCGTCTATCTCAACTCACCGGGAGGGAACGTCTACTCCGGGCTCGCGATCTACGACACGATGCAGTACATCAAGCCGGACGTCTCGACGATCTGCGTCGGCGTCGCGATGAGCATGGGCGCGCTCCTTCTCGCAGGAGGGGCGAAAGGGAAGCGGCTCGCGCTGCCGAACTCGAAGATCCTCATCCACCAGGTGTGGGGTGGATACCAGGGTCAGGCAGCGGACATCGAGATTCACGCGCGTGAGACGATCGCGCTGAAGAGGAGGATCGAGGAGATCATGGCGGAGCACACGGGCCAGGACTTCGAGACGCTCAAGCGCGATATGGACCGCGACTTCTACATGACCTCGGAAGAGGCCAGGGAGTACGGGTTGGTGGACCAGGTCCTCGATCACCGCAACCTGGCCTAGCCGAGCGAGTGAAAACGGAGTAAAAGGAGACACGTGGCTCGAGCGAGTGAGGGTAACGAGCAGCTCCTGTGTAGCTTCTGCGGCAAGTCCCAGCGACAGGTCAAGAAGCTCATTGCCGGTCCCGGCGTCTACATCTGCGACGAGTGCATCGATCTCTGCAACGAGATCATCGACGAGGAGCTGACGAGCCCGGCCCAGCTCGACCTCGACAATCTTCCGAAGCCGCTCGACATCTACTCCGTCCTCAACGACTACGTCATCTCGCAGGAGGAGTCGAAGCGGACGCTCGCGGTCGCGGTCTACAACCACTACAAGCGCGTCCGCATGGGCCTCGACGACTCGGAGGTCGAGCTCCAGAAGTCGAACATCCTGCTCCTCGGGCCGACCGGCTGCGGAAAGACCCTCCTCGCGCAGACACTCGCGCGCATCCTCAACGTGCCGTTCGCGATCGCCGACGCGACGGCGTTGACGGAGGCGGGCTACGTCGGCGAGGACGTCGAGAACATCCTCCTGAAGCTGATCCAGGCCGCCGACTTCGACATCAAGAAGGCGGAGACGGGGATCATCTACATCGACGAGGTGGACAAGATCGCGCGCAAGGCGGACAACCCGTCGATCACGCGTGACGTCTCGGGCGAAGGCGTGCAGCAGGCCCTGCTCAAGATCCTCGAGGGCACCGTCGCCTCCGTGCCGCCGCAGGGCGGGCGCAAGCACCCGCACCAGGAGTTCCTCTCCATCGACACGACGAACATCCTCTTCATCTGTGGCGGCGCGTTCGCCGGCCTCGACAAGATCATCGAGCATCGGCTCGGAAAGAACGCGGTCGGCTTCGGCGCCGACGTGCGCTCGAAGAACTCGGAGGAGAGCGCTGAGATCCTCGCGGGCGTGATGCCGGAAGACCTGATGTCGTTCGGCCTCATCCCCGAGTTCGTCGGCCGGCTCCCGGTCATCTCGGCGGTGCATCAGCTTCGCCGCGAGGATCTCGTCGCCATCCTCACGGAGCCCAAGAACGCGCTCACGAAGCAGTACCAGCGCTTCTTCGGCTACGACTCGATCGAGCTCGTCTTCACCGAAGACGCGCTCTGGGAGATCTCCGATCGGGCGCTCGAGCGGGAGACGGGTGCCCGTGGGCTCCGCTCGATCATCGAGTCCGCGCTCCTCGACGTCATGTTCGAGCTCCCGTCGCGCACGGATGTCACCAAGTGCGTGATCACGAAGGAGACGATCGCGAAGCACCTGAAGCCGACGCTCCTGACGAGCGGTGGCGGAATGCCCGACGAGCTCGACGAGCTCGCCGAAGAGTCCGCATAAGCGACTCCCTCGCGGGTGCGTTCCGCCGCTAACCGAAGTCCGCCGCGTACATGCGGCTACCGGCCTGGCTTGCCCCAGAGGCGACGGTCGCTTAGGGTCCGATTCGCCACCACGGGGCATCAGATGACAGAAGCGACCCTATCTCCGGATCTTGCCGGCGCCCTTCGCGGCGACGTTCTCGACGCGAGCCATCCCGAGTACGACCAGGCTCGCGCGCTCTACAACGCGATGATCGACAGGCGGCCGCGCCTGATCGCGCGCTGCGTGGATGTCGCCGACGTCATCGAAGCGGTCCGCTTCGGTCGGGAGAGCGGCCTCGGGGTTGCCGTCCGCGGCGGTGGACACAGCGGCGCCGGTCACGGGAGCGTCGAGGATGGGCTCGTCATCGACCTGTCCCTCATGCGCGGCGTGCTCGTCGATCCCGACGAGCGTGTGGCGCGGGTGCTGGGCGGCACCGTGCTCGGGGAGGTCGATCACGCAACGCACGCGTTTGGGCTCGCTGCTCCGTTCGGGATCATCTCGACGACCGGCGTGGGAGGCCTGACGCTCGGCGGCGGCGTCGGCAACCTGACGCGAACCCTCGGCCTCTCGATCGACAACCTCGTGGCGGCAGACGTTGTCCTCGCCGACGGCAGCTTCGTAACCGCGAGCGAGGATCGAAACGACGATCTCTTCTGGGCGCTCCGCGGCGGCGGCGGCAATTTCGGCGTCGTCACCTCGTTCACATTCCGCCTGAGCCCCATCTCCACGATCGTCGGCGGCCCGACATTCTGGTCGCTCGATCGCACCGCGGAGATCCTCTCCTGGTACCGCGAGTTCCTGCCGAACGCCACGGAGGAGCTGAACGGCTTCTTCGCGTTCCACACGATCCCGCCGGCGCCGCCCTTTCCCGAGCAGTTCCACTTCCAGAAGATGTGCGGGGTCGTCTGGTGCTACACGGGCGACCCGAAGGACGCCGACGAAGTGTTCGGGCCTATCCGGGAGCTCGCGCCCGATCTCCCCGGCCTCCAGGAGATGCCGTTTCCGGCGCTCAACTCGGCCTTCGACGGCCTCTATCCGCCGGGTGACCAGTGGTACTGGCGCTCGGACTACGTGGCCGAGATCCCGGACGAGGCGGTCGCGATCCACACGGATTTCGCCGCGCGGCTACCGACGCTCAAGTCCACGATGCACCTGTACCCGGTCGGCGGGGCGGCAGCGCGAGTCGCGAACGACGCGACGGCGTTCAGCTACCGGGACGCCGGGTGGGTGCAGGTCATCGTCGGCGTGGATCCCGACCCGGCACAGGTCGAGCCCGCCAAGGAGTGGGCTCGCGACTACTGGGACGCGCTCCATCCGTTCTCCATGGGCGGCGGCTACGTGAACATGCTGGGGGAAGACGAAGGTCATGACCGGGTGCGTTCGACGTACCGTGGGAACTACGACCGGCTCGTGGAGCTCAAGCGCAAGTACGACCCCGACAACCTCTTCCGGGTGAACTGGAACATCTCGCCGGAGTAAGTCGTCCCGTCGCGATTGTCCGCAGCAGGGCGCCGTTGTAGGATCTGCCCATGCCGAGATACCTGGTCGAGAGGACCTACACGGTCGATCTGGACACCCTGCCCACCGTCGCCACCCGCTCGAAGGCCGTCGGGCACTACCACTTTCCCGAGATCGTGTGGGAGCACAGCCACGTCGTCCTGGACAGCGAAGGGATTCCGAAATCGTTCTGCGTCTACTCGGCGCCGAACGAGGAGATGGTCCTGGAGCACTCGCGTCAGCTTGGCGACCATTTCATCGAGGTGATCTACGAGATCGCCGGGGACGTAACGCCGGACGACTTCCCGCTGACCGACGATCCGGGCTAGACCCGGAGCGACCCCTAGCCCGGACGCAGGCCCTCCGCGTCAGGGATGTGGAACAGTGCCTGCAGGGCGACCGCCAGGCGGCGCTTGACGTCGCGGCGCCGGTTCTCGTCGTCCACGGGGATCAGCTCGAGCGCAGCACGGTAGAGCGCGACCGCGTGCTCTTTCGCCCAGCCGCGACCGGCCTGCTCGGCTGCGACGAGCAGGCAATCGACGGCACGTCCGTGCTCGCCCGCCTCGCGCCAGTGGTGCGCGATCGCCTCGTTCGACTGACCGACGGCGCCGGTCGTTTCCTCGAGAAACTCGGCGACAACTGCATGACGCTCCCTCCGCCCGGCGCGCGGCAGCCGCTGGTACGCGACGTCGCGGATGACGGCGTGCTTGAAGGCGTACTGCTGGTCGCCGCTGATCCGGGACACGGCTTCCCGACGTACGAAGTCCCGAGCCTCCAAGGAGCCGAGGAGCGCGGACAGCTCGGGCCGCTGCGACATGCGCGACACCGCGCCGCGCCAGAAAATTCGTCCGACGACAGAGGCGTCGGTGAGGACGCTGCGTTCATCGGGAGGAAGGGCGTCGAGTCGAGCAGCCACGATCGCCTGAACGCTGGTCGGAAGCTGCCCGGCGTCGAGCGTCGACCTCTCCGCGACAGAAGCCGCGAGCTCCTCGATGAACAACGGGTTGCCTTCGGCGGTCTCCACGATTGTGTCCGTGCGGATCCCGGCTGCCTCGAGCCGCGTGAGGAGCAGCTCCGCCAGCTCGTGTGACGAGCCTTCCGTGAGCCGGTCGAGCGGAAGCGCGGTGTAGGCCGGAAGCCCGCCGGCCCAGCCGGGGCGGTCGTTGAGCAGCTCGGGGCGCGCGAGAGCGAGCAACAGTACGGGCACCTCGCGTACGCGGGCGGCGAGCGTCTCGATCAGGTCGAGGAGGCTCGCGTCGGCCCAGTGGATGTCTTCGAAGAGAAGGAGCGTTGCTCCCTGCGCGCCGAGTGACTCGACAAACAGTCGCGCCGAAAAGAAAAGCGTCTCGCGATCCGACGCCTCGCCTTCGTCGTCGAGCCCCATGAGGAGAGACAGATTGCGCGTGTGCTCCGCCGACTCGTCCGTTCCGACGAGGTCGGCGACGGCTTGTCGAGAGCTTCGAGTGCGCGGCCGAGAGCTCGTCGCTGTCGTACACCTTGGCGATCTGCTTCACATGCTGAGCGAACGCGCCGTACGGGCTCGACGCGCCGTACGGCGTCGAGCGTCCGCGGAGCACGCGGCAGTCCTGAGCGCCGACGTACTCCATGAGCTCGAGTCCGAGCCGCGACTTGCCGATGCCCGCCGGGCCGAAGACGGTGACGAGGTGTGGGCGCTGCTCGGCGGCTACGCGATCCCAGATTCCCCGCAGCACGTCGAGCTCACGTTCCCGCCCGACCATCGGAATCGGTGTCAGAGCGCGCTCTCCCGCCGCGGTTAGCGCGCGAAGGGCAAGCCAGGCCTGGACGGGCTCGGCTTTCCCCTTGGCCTCGACCGGCTGGAACCCGGGCTGGTACTCGATCGACGTTCGCGTGCTGGCGTAGGTCTCCGGGCCGACGAGGACGGAGCCGACGGGTGCCGCCGTCTGCAGGCGAGCCGCGGTATTGACGACGTCGCCCGCGATCATGGCCTGACCCTGGTCGAGCCGTGCCTCGAGGTCGACGATCGCTTCTCCCGTGTTGACGGCGATGCGTACCTGGAGCACGTCCTCGCCGGCCCAGTCACGAATCGCGAGCGCCGCACGTACCGCGCGCTCGTGGTCGTCCCCGAAAGCGACGGGCGCGCCGAAGACGCCCATGACCGCATCGCCGATGAACTTCTCGACCCTGCCGCCGAACCGCTCGAGCTCGGTCCGCACGCGCTCGTAATACGGCGTGAGGAACGCACGCACGTCCTCGGGGTCGAGCTGCTCGGAGCGAGCCGTGAACCCCACGAGATCGACGAACACGACCGAGACGACGCGCCGCTCCTCGCGCGCTGCCCGCTGGAGCGCGCGAGCGGTGCGCCGCACGCGTTGCAGAACTTCGCGCCCACTGGATTGTGTTGTCCGCAACGTGTGCAGGTGGACACGGGAGGAAGACTAGAGTCACAGGACGAGATCACCGTCGTCGGGACTTCGTGCGGCGAGTAGATTCAGTCACTTCACGAGCCGGTATCGACCAGCGGAGGTGCCTCGGATGGCGACAACCGAGTACGACACCGAGCGCGCAGAGGCGTTTGCCGAGCGCATGCTCGACATGCTGAACAGCGGAGCGTTGATGGTCATGACGTCGGTCGGTCACCGCACCGGGCTCCTCGACGCCCTCCGCCAGACCGGGGCCGCGACGAGCCAGGAGCTCGCCGACGCGGCCGGCCTCGACGAGCGGTACGTCCGCGAGTGGCTCGGCGCGATGACAACCGGGCGGATCGTCGAGTACGACCCCGAGGCCGCCCGGTACATCCTCCCCGCCGAGCACGCCGCCTGGCTGACGCGCGAAGCATCTCCGGACAACCTCGCCGTTGAGGCTCAGTGGATCACGACCCTCTCGACCGTCGAGGACGAGATCGTCGAGTGCTTCAAAACCGGGGGAGGCGTGCCATACGAGCGCTTCACGCGTTTCCACGAGGTGATGGCCGAAGAGAGCGCCCAGACCGTTCTCTCCGTGCTCTTCTCGCACATCCTCCCGCTCGTCCCGGGAATGACCGAGCGCCTCGACGAGGGAGCCTCGCTTCTCGACCTCGGCTGCGGCCGAGGGCGGGCGCTGGTGATGCTCGCCGAGCGGTTCCCGAAGAGCACCTTCCGGGGCTACGACCTGTCGGTCGACGCCATCCGATACGCGAAGGCGCGTGCCGACGAGCTCGGTCTCGAGAACGTCAGCTTCGAGCAGCGTGACCTGAGCACGTTCGACGTGGACGCCGAACCGGAGGCGTTCGCGTACGTGGTGACATTCGACGCGGTTCACGACCAGGCGCGTCCGCTGGCGCTTCTGCGGGGCATCCGACGTTCTCTCGGCCCCGACGGCGTCTATCTGATGCAGGACATCCAGGGCTCGAGTCACGTGCACGAGAACATCGAGCACCCGGGAGCGCCCCTTCTCTACATGATCTCCTGCATGCACTGCATGACGGTCTCGCTCGCCCAGGGCGGCGACGGTCTCGGTGCCATGTGGGGCGAGCAGAAGGCACGTGAGCTGCTCGCCGAAGCAGGGTTCACCTCGGTCGACGTGCACCTGCTGGAGCACGACCCGTTCAACGCGTACTTCGTGGTGCGCCCCTGACGTTCACCACTCGCCCCGAGTTGCGCGGCACCTTCGGGATGGTCGCGTCCACCCACTGGCTCGCCTCGCAGACCGGGATGGCCGTTCTCGAGCGGGGCGGGAACGCCTTCGACGCGGCGGTCGCCACCGGCTTCGTGCTCCAGGTCGTCGAGCCGCATCTGAACGGCCCGGGGGGCGAGGTGCCCGCGGTGTTCTGGTCGGTCGAGGAAGGCAAGCCGCTCGCGCTCTGCGGGCAGGGAGTGGCGCCCGCAGCCGCGACGATCGAGCGCTTCCACGAGCTCGGTCACGAGCTCATCCCGGGAACGGGCGTCCTCGCGGCGTGCGTGCCGGGCGCGTTCGGCGGCTGGCTGCTCCTCCTCCGTGACTTCGGGACCTGGCGCCTCGAGGACGTGCTCGAGCACGCGATCGGCTACGCGGAGCGCGGGTACCCGCTTGTCGCAGGCATCCGGGCGACCATCGACAAGACGACCGAGCTTCTCGAGTCGTGGCCCGGCTCGCGCGACCTCTACCTGCCGCCGCCCGAGGTCGGATCGCTCTTCCGGAACGCGGCGCTCGCGGCGACCTACAGGCGGATCGTGGAGGAGAGCCGCGGTGGCTCGCGCGAGGAGGAGATCGAGAAGGCGCGTGCGCTCTTCTACGAGGGCTTCGTCGCCGAGGAGATCGACCGTTTCTCCTCCGCGGAGGGCGGCCTGCTCGCCGGGGACGATCTCGCGGCGTGGGAGGCGACGCTCGAGCCGGTCGCGACGTTCGACTACCGCGACCTGACCGTCTGCAAGACCCTGCCGTGGGCCGCAGGCCCCGTGGGTCTCCAGCAGCTCGCTTTGCTGCAGGGGTACGACCTCGGCGAGCTCTCGGAGGCCGAGTTCGTCCACGTCGTCACCGAGTGCGCCAAGCTCGCCTTTGCCGACCGCGATGCCCTCTACGGCGACGCCCCGGATGAAAATGATCTGCGGCTCGACATCCTGCTCTCGCCTGAGTACTCGGACGAACGGCGGGCGCTCGTCGGCGACGAGGCATCGGAGGAGTACCGCCCGGGCTACGGCCGGCTGCCGCGCCTGCACGACGTCGTCTCGACACCGGGATCGGGCGAGCCGAGCCGCGGCACGGTTCACCTCGACATCGCCGACCGGCACGGGAACGTGATCTCGGCGACCCCGAGCGGAGGCTGGCTCTGGAGCTCTCCGGTCATCCCGGCGCTCGGCTGGCCGCTCGGCACACGCGCGCAGATGTTCTGGCTCGAGGAAGGCCTGCCGTCCTCGCTCCGGCCGGGGACGCGGCCACGCACCACCCTGTGTCCCGGTCTCGCGCTGCGCGACGGGAAGCCCTATCTCGCTTGGGGGACTCCCGGCGGCGACCAGCAGGAGCAGTGGGCGCTGCACGTCTTCCTCCGCCACGTCGACCTGGGCATGAATCTGCAGGAGGCGATCGATGCGCCCGAGTTCCACACGGACCACCTGATCTCGTCTTTCTACCCTCGCGGCTTCGTCCCGAGATCGCTCGCCCTCGAATCCCGCTTCAGCTCACGTGCCGTGGCCGATCTCCAGCGGCGCGGGCACGACGTGACCCTCACGCCTCCGTGGTCGCTCGGTCGAGTGACCGCGGTCGCGCGAGAGGCGGATGGGCTCCTCAAGGCTGGCGCGAACCCGCGCGGCATGCAGGGTTACGCGGTAGGTCGCTAGCTTCTCGCGCATGCCGACCGAGCGCACCCGAACCTACAGTTGGGACGACCCGCTCGCGGCGCTCGATCGATTTGCGGGACTCTCCGGGCTGGAGGCGATGCGCAAGATGGTCGGCGGCGAGGTTCCGCAACCGCCGATCGCGCACACGCTCGACTTCCGCCTGGTGGAGGTCGAGCGCGGACGGGTCGTCTTCGAGTGCGAGCCCGCCGAGTTCCACTACAACCCGATCGGCACCGTCCACGCCGGTCTCACCTCGACGCTCCTCGACTCTGCGATGGGCTGCGCGTTCGTGACGACGCTCGACCCGCTCGTGGGCTGGACGACCCTCGAGCTGAAGGCGAACTTCACACGCGCGCTGACGAAGGACACGGGTCTCGTGCGCTGCGTCGGAACCGTCGTGCACCAGGGTCGCACCGTGGTGACGACCGAAGCGCGGCTCGAGGACAGCGCAGGACGGCTCTGCGCGCACGCGACGAGCACGATCCTCGTTCTGTCCTGACGATTTCCGTCGGACGGGCGGTTCCTCGCGAAGCTTGAGTCTCTGCGTCTCTCACGGCTACGCTATGGTCATGCCTCGTGACGCGAAAGGCTCCTCGCCGTCCCCGGTAACCCCGCGGCGCAGCCGCGTGTAGACGCAGACGAGCGCCGCGACCACTCCTTTCTAGACTCCACCGCCATGGATCCGCTGTACAAGCCGGAGGGCGTCGAGGCGCGCTGGCAGCAGACCTGGGAAGAGGAAGGCCTGTACGCCGCCGAGGCGGACGACCCGCGTGAGACCTTCGTCGTCGCGTTCCCGCCCCCGAACGTCACCGGCGAGCTCCACCTGGGTCACGCGCTTCAGCTCTCGCTCGCCGACGCGCTCGTCCGCTGGAAGCGAATGCAGGGCTACAACTGCCTCTTCCAGCCGGGCTACGACCATGCCGGGATCTCGACTTCAGAGCGTGGTCGAGAAGGATCTCGAGCGGCAGGGCCTTTCGCGGCGGGAGCTCGGGCGCGAGGCGTTCGAGGCGCGTGTCTGGGAGTGGCTGCGACTGTACGGCGGGACGATCATGGCCCAGTTCCGGCGCATAGGCGCGTCGATGGACTATCGCCGCGAGCGGTTCACCATGGACGAGCGCTACGTGCGCGCCGTCCTCCGCCACTTCGTCCACCTCTGGGACAAGGGCTACCTCTACCGCGACCAGCGCATCGTCAACTGGTGCCCGTACCACGAGAGCTCGCTCTCGGATCTCGAGCTCGACCACGTGGACGTCGACGACGAGCTCTTCTCGATCCGGTATCCGCTTGCCGACGGGTCCGGGCATATCACGATCGCGACCGTGCGTCCGGCGACGATTCTCGGAGACGTCGCGGTGGCGGTGCACCCCGACGACGAGCGCTACGCCTCACTCGTCGGAAAGGAGGCGATCGTTCCGTTCGTCGAGCGTAGGGTGCCGATCGTCGCCGACAAGCGGGTCGAGCCCGACTTCGGCACCGGGGCGCTCAAGGTCACCCCCGGTCACGACCTCACGGACTTCGAGATCGGCCGCGCGCACGGGTTGCCCGAGCCGATGGTCATCGGCCCCGACGGAAACATGAACGACGTCGTCCCCGAGGTCGCCGGGATGACGCAAAAAGAGGCCGGCGAGCTCGTGCTCGCCTGGTGCGACGAGCGCGGGCTGCTCGAGAAGCGCGAGCCGTACCGGCACTCGATCGCGGTGTGCGAGCGCTGCGCGAGCCGGATCGAGCCGCTGATCTCGCTCCAGTGGTGGTGTCGCATGGACGAGCTGAAAGAGCCGGCGCTCGAGGTGCTTCGCGGGGAACGCGTTCGCTACCACCCGCCTTCGCAGCATCGCTTCGCGATCGAGTCGCTGGAGCATGCGCCCGACTGGAACATCTCGCGGCAGATCTGGTGGGGGCATCAGATTCCCGCCTGGTACTGCCCGGACGGGCATACGACGGTCACCGAGACCGAGCCGGACGTGTGCGCCGAGTGCGGGTCGAACGAGCTCACGCGCGACCCCGACGTCCTCGACACCTGGTTCTCCTCCGCGCTCTGGCCGTTCGCCACCCTCGGCTGGCCCGACGACACCCCCGACCTGCGCCGGTTCTATCCGGGCGACTTCAATCTCACCGCGCGCGAGATCATCCGGCTCTGGGAGAACCGCATGATCTTCTCCGGCCTCGAGCTCGTCGGAGACATCCCGTTCCGCGACGTGATCATCCACTCGACGGTGCTCGCGGTGGACGGGCGGCGCATGTCGAAGTCGCTCGGCACGGGCATCGACCCGGTCGGGGTGGTCGACGAGTACGGGACCGATGCCACCCGCTACGGCCTGCTGAAGATGTCGTCCCAGCAGGACTCGCGCTTCTCGTACAAGGCGATCGACGAGGGACGCCGTCTTGCGAACAAGCTCTGGAACGTGTCGCGGCTGATCCTGCTCAACGCCGAGGGGATCGCGCCCGAGGCGGCGCCGCGCGACCTCGAAGAGCGCTGGATCCTCGCCCGCATCGATCGTGTTCGCGCCGACGATCGAGGACGGCCTTGCGCGCTTCGACTTCGCCGAGATCGTCGACGCGCTGTATCACCTCACGTTCGACGACTTCTGCGACTGGTACGCGGAGGCGATCAAGCCGCGCTTGTACGAGGACGACTCGGATGCTGCGGCGACCGCCCTTGCGGCGCTGGAGCGGCTGCTCGTGCTGCTCCATCCCGTGATGCCGCACGTGACGGAGGAGATCTGGACGAACCTTCCCGACCGTAAGGCCCGCCTGATCGTCTCGCCCTGGCCCGCCGCCGATGAACGCTTCGCAGCGGATGCGGGTGCGCTCGACCGCGTGCAGGAAGCAGCCCAGATCTTCCGGCGAAGCGGGGTGCAGGTCGAGCTCGGCTCCGACGACGAGCGGCGCATCTTCGCCGCAGTCGTCCGTCCGGAGCGGGCACGCGGTGGACGACAAGCGCGACGCCGAGATCGAGCGACTCCGCAAGGAGGTCGCGCGTGCTGAAGGGATGCTCGCGAACGAGCGCTTCGTGAAAAACGCTCCGGCCGAGGTCGTGGCCGCGGAGCGCGAGAAGCTCGAGCGCTACCGCCGCGAGCTAGCCGCCCTCGCCGCCGGTGAGAATGGCTAGATGCGTTCTGCCAGCGAGTGGCTCGACTCGCTTTCGCCCTGGCCGCACGAGTTCGGGCTCGGGCGGATGCACGCGCTTCTCGCCGAGCTCGGCGACCCGCAGGACGCGTACCCGGCGGTCCATGTGGTCGGAACGAACGGCAAGTCGACCGCGACGGTCACGATCGAGCAGCTACTGATCTCGGAGGGCCTCTCGGTCGGCGCGACGATCTCGCCGCATCTCGAGAGCTGGAGCGAGCGGATCCGGCTGAACGGTGCGGACGGCGGACTTCGAGGAGGCCGTCGGGCGCGTGCGACCTGCGGCCGAGCGCGTCGGCGCCACGCAGTTCGAGACGGTGACCGCCGCGGCCCTCGCCGCCTTCGCCGAGGCCGAAGTCGACGTCGCGGTCGTCGAGGCGGGGCTCGGAGGCCGGCTCGACGCGACGAACGTGCTGCGGACGCGCGTGGTGCTCCTCACGAACGTCGGGCTCGAGCACACGGACGTGCTCGGTGACACCGCTCGAGGAGATCGCGCGCGAGAAGCTCGCGGTCGCGCGCGAAGGATCGATCGTCGTCCTGCCCGACCGGACCTACGCGCACCTCGTCGACGACCACGAGGTTCGTATCGGCGGTGCCCGCGACGCCGCCGAGGCGTTCGTCGGGCACCCGATTGCGGCCGAGATCGCCGTCACGCTTCCGGGTCGCTTCGAGCGACGCGGCTCCGAGATCCGAGACGGTGCGCACAATCCCCACGGCGTGCGTTACCTCCTCGACAGACTTCGCGGCTCAGAGCCACAAGGCATTGCCCTCGGCGACTTCACGGTCGTGGCCTCGATCCTCGCGGACAAGGACGCGGACGAGATGCTGCGTGAGCTGAGCCGCGCCGGCCCGCGGCTGGTTGCGACCGCATCCGGCTCTTCTCGCTCGCTGCCTCCGACCGAGCTGGCGGAGCTAGCGCGGCCGTACTTCGACTACGTCGAGGCGATCGACGACCCTACGGACGCGCTCGCGCGGGCGCACGAGCTGGGAGAGCCGGTGCTCGTGACGGGCTCCCTGTACCTGCTCGGAGACCTCGCCCAGGCGGAACGGCGTGCGTGATGTCGAGGGCCGGCGAGCGCCTCGGTATCCTGGCCTTCGCGGGGGTGGTCGTCGTCGTGATCGCGGGTGGCGCCTTCGCACTGGGCTATCTCGTCGGCAAGCTACTGCTGTGAAGGTCGCGACACCTCTCCACGCTCACAGGCCAGGACCCTGTCCCTGTGAACCTGCTCACGATCGCCGCCTTCTGGGACAACCCCGACTGGACGCTTGCGCGAAACGTCGGCATCGGGTTGCTCGTCACCCTCTGGCTCGCGACGGCGTTCTGGACGTTCAAGGACGCGCGCCGGAGGATCGACGATCCCTGGTTGCTCGGCCTCGCGACCCTGATCGGGCTCGCTCCGCCGTTCCTCGGCCCGATCATCTACCTCTTCTTCCGGCCGCCCGAGTACCTCCAGGACGTCCGCGAGCGCGAGCTCGAGATCAAGGCGATGGAGGAGCGTCTCGCGCAGCTCGACCAGCGCTGTCCCGTGTGTCGAGCCCGCGTCGAGGCGTCCTACCTCGTGTGCCCGGTCTGCACGACGCGGCTCAAGCGGTCGTGTGCGTCGTGCGGGCAGCCGCTGGAGGCGCTCTGGCAGGTGTGCCCGTACTGCGCTGCGGCGGCGCCGCCCACGCTGTCGGTGCTCGAGGATCTCTCCAGCCCTCGAGTCCGCGACGCGAATAGCAGCGGAATTTGGAACTCGCAGCGGCGCGGCTGCGAAGCAGCCGGCTTCAGGATTTCGCGCGAGTGAGAACCGGCGTTAGCCGATTCTCGATCTTGCGCGACAAACTAGACTCCGCGGCCGCATGGCCCGCGAGACCACCCTCGTCCTCGTCAAGCCCGATGGCATGCGCCGCGGGCTCGCGGGCGAGATCGTCGCTCGCTTCGAACGGCGCGGGCTCGAGCTGCGCGGCGCGCGTCTGCTCAAGGTCTCGAAGGCGATGGGGAGAGAGCACTACGCCGAGCACAAGGACAAGCCGTTCTTCGCCGGCCTCGTCGACTTCATCGGCTCGGGCCCGGTGCTGGCGCTTGCCGTGAGCGGCGAGTCGGCGATCTCGGTCGTCCGCACGATGATGGGAGCGACGAACCCGCTCGACTCCGCGACCGGCACGATCCGCGGCGACTTCGCCCTCGAGCTGTCCGAGAACATCGTCCACGGCTCGGATTCCAAGGCGAGCGCGAGAGCGGGAGCTGGCGCTGTTCTTCCCCGACGGCCTTGTCTGAGCCCGACTACGTCGCGCGAAACCGCGACGCTCTGGACGACGTCCGAACGCGGAATACACCGGACGGCTCCGCTGCGCGAGCCTGGGCCGAGGAGGAGCACACGTGGGGCGTCTTCGGCGTACCGGAGCGTCAGATCGCTTGTGCTCGGCGACGTTGCAGGGCTCGACGTCGTCGAGCTCGGCTGCGGCACGGCGTACTTCTCGGCCTGGCTGGCGAAGCAGGGCGCGCGACCCGTCGGCGTCGACATCACTCCGGCGCAGCTCGAGACGGCTCGGCGACTGCAGCGACGAGACCGGGCTCGAGTTCCCGCTCGTCGAAGCGAACGCCGAGGACGTGCCGCTTCCCGATGCCTCGTTCGATCTCGCGGTCTCCGAGTACGGAGCGAGCATCTGGTGCGATCCCTACCGCTGGATCCCGGAGGCGCACCGGCTGCTCCGCCCCGGCGGACGGCTCGTGTTCCTGAGAAGCAGCCCGCTCAACATCCTGTGCGCAGTCGAGGAGCCCGACTCGACCTCCGAGACGCTCCAGCGCCCGCAGCGTGGAATGCATCGGCTCGAATGGTCGGACGGAGGCGTCGAGTTCCATCTCGCGCACGGCGACATGCTCCGCCTGCTCCGCGACACGGGCTTCGAGGTCGAGGACCTGATCGAGCTCTATGCACCGGACGACGCCGAGACGCACGCGTACTACTCGTCCGTCACCGCCGACTGGGCGCGCCAATGGCCGTCGGAGGAGATCTGGGCCGCGCGCAAGAAGGCGTGACGCTCGACGTCGTCACCGGCGCGTTCTCGTACACGGGCCGTCACATCGCGGAGGCGCTGCTCGCGCGCGGACGACCGGGTCCGCACGCTCA
Source organism: uncultured Actinomycetes bacterium (assembly GCA_963746435.1). Classification (GTDB taxonomy): domain Bacteria; phylum Actinomycetota; class Thermoleophilia; order Gaiellales; family Gaiellaceae; genus GMQP-bins7. Next base: position 24,662 of record CAVVAZ010000013.1, on the reverse strand, counting down.
CCCGGCGGCCTGCTCCGGCCGGCCATCCTCTGGCAGCGCGAGGTGGAGGCCGCACCGCTCGCGTTCGACGACGGGCTCGCCGAGAGCCTTCGCGGGGCGGACACGCTGTACAACACCTACTGGATTCGCTTCGAGCGCGGCGCGTCGACGTTCGACCAGGCCGTCGAGAACACGACGGCGCTCTTCCGAGCGGCCGAGAGCGCCGGCGTACGCCGGATCGTCCACGTCAGCGTCGCGAACCCCGATCTCGACTCCCCCTTTCCATACTTCAGAGGCAAGGCCCGGACCGAGGAGGCGCTGCGCGCGTCGGGCATCTCGCACGCGATCGTCCGCCCGACGCTCGTCTTCGGAGCCGAGGACATCCTCGTGAACAACATCGCGTGGGGCGTCCGTCACGTCCCGGTCTTCCTCATCGCCGGTGACGGCCGCTACGAGGTGCAACCGGTCTCGGTTCGCGAGACGGCTGCGATCTGCGTCGACGCCGGCGCGGGAGACGACGACATGACGCTCGACGCAGCGGGACCGGAGCGGTGGACGTTCACCGAATTCGTTCGCGCTGATCGCCCGCGCTACCCGAGGACGAGCTCGGATCGCGCACTGCCCGCAGCGCCTCGCGCTCGGAGTCGCTCGGGCCGCGGGTCTCCTCCTGCGTGATGTCGTCGTGACCCGTGACGAGCTGGATGCCCTTGCCGCAGGCCTCCTCGTGTCTCACGAGCCGCCGCTCGGTGTCGACCGCTTCGGCGAATGGCTCGCGGAGAGTGCCGAGGCGCTCGGCCGGAGGTACGCGTCGGAGCTCGCGCGAAACTTCCGGGGATGATCCGTCCGCTGGTCCTCGCCTCCTCCTCGCCGCAGCGCCGGGCGATCCTCGAGCAGCTACGCATTCCCTTCGACGTCGTCGTGCCGACATACGTCGAGGACGACGCGCCCGGGCTCGAGCCGACCGAGCTCGTCCGCCTGCATGCCGAGGGCAAGGCGCGCTCGGCCGCCTCGGAGGGCCGCGTCACGCTCGGCGTCGATACGACCGTGGTCCTCGATGGACAGCTGTACGGAAAGCCTTCGGATCGCGACGACGCGTCGCGCATGCTCCGGGCGCTCGCGGGAAGGACGCATGCGGTCATCTCGGGCCTCTGCCTCGTCGGGGCGGAGCTCGAAGTCGTGCAGCACGAGGTCACGGACGTGACGTTCCGCCCGCTTGCGCCCGAGGCGATCGCGGCATACGTCGAAAGCGGGGAGTGGGAGGGCCGGGCCGGCGGCTACGCGATCCAGGGCCTCGGCGGGCGTCTGGTGGAGCGAATCGACGGCGACTACCTGAACGTCGTCGGGCTGCCGGGTGCGTTTCTGGTCACACTGCTCGAGCTTCACGCGCCCCAACTGCTTTCGTCGCGGTGATCCATGCGAGCACGCATGGCGGCCGAAGGGCGATTCATTCGCCCGTAGGCCACGTGCGATCTCTTCACTGATGGGGCGAAGAAGGGGGTTCGCGGGGGAAACATGGTTTCCCCGCGCGCGGCACGCTCCGAAATTGCTGCAAATCACGTAGGTAGACTCGGTTCCCCTCATGGCCTTCTTCAAGACGCTGACGGGCTTCGGCGGCCGCGACATGGCGGTCGACCTCGGCACCGCGAACACGCTCGTCTACGTCCGTGGCCGCGGAATCGTCCTCTCCGAGCCCTCCGTCGTCGCGATCGACCAGCGCACCGGCGAGGTGCACGCGGTCGGGGTCGAGGCGAAGCGGATGCTCGGGCGCACCCCGGGGACGATCTCGGCGATCCGCCCGCTCAAGGACGGCGTCATCGCGGACTTCGACGTCACCGAGCAGATGCTGCGTCACTTCATCCAGAAAGTGCATCAGCACCGGTTCGCACATCCGCGGGTCGTCGTGTGCGTTCCGTCCGGCGTTACGGGTGTCGAGAAGCGCGCGGTCGAGGAGGCAACCCTTTCCGCCGGCGCGCGGCAGGCGTATCTCATCGAGGAGCCCATGGCCGCGGCGATCGGCGCCGGGCTGCCCGTCGCCGAGCCGACGGGAAACATGATCGTGGACATCGGCGGCGGGACGACCGAGGTCGCCGTCATCTCGCTCGGAGGCATCGTCGTGTCCCAGAGCATGCGCGTGGGCGGCGACGAGATGGACGAGGCGATCGTCAACCACATCAAGAAGGAGTACAAGCTCCTCGTCGGGACGCAGACCGCCGAGGAGATCAAGCTCGAGATCGGCTCCGCCTTCCGCCTCAAAGAGGAGCTGCAGGCGGAGGTCCGCGGTCGCGACATGCTCACCGGCCTTCCGAAGACGGTGATCATCTCCTCCGAGGAGATCAGGCGCGCGCTGGACGAGCCGGTGAGCGTCATCATCGACGCGCTGAAGTCGACGCTCGACAAGACGCCCCCCGAGCTCGCCGCGGACATCATGGACCGGGGCATCGTCCTTGCGGGAGGGGGCGCGCTCCTGCAGGGGCTCGACGAGCGGGTCCGGCACGAGACGCAGATGCCCGTTCATCTCGCCGAGAGCCCCCTCACGTGCGTCGCCGTCGGATCCGGGCGGAGCCTCGAGGAGTTCGACGTGATCCACCGCTCGAACCGAAGTCGCGGCCGCCGCAACGGCCTTCTCAGGTACTAGCGGCTCGTCAAGCCAGGAGCGCCGCGGCCGCGAAGCGGCCGCGCTTCAGGGATTTGCGCAGAACGGAATCCGCGCGAGCGGATTCCGTTCTTGCGCCGAGCTAGACTGGGCCGTCGTGCCACGGCATCGCAGCCCGCGATCGGCGGCGCTGGGCGTGACCGTCCGGCGCATTCCGACGACCCCGCTCAACCCACGCGGCGTGGGCCCGCTTCGCCGCCGCCTGGTCGTGGGCATCCTCGTACTGATCGCGCTCGTCCTCATCTCGCTGTCGTTTCGCTCGAGCTCGGACGGCTCGCTGAGCGGAGTGCACTCCGCCGGCGCCACGGCGCTCAGGCCGTTTGCCGTAGGGGTCGAACGCATCGCGCAGCCGTTCCGCGACGCCTACAGCTGGGTCGACAGCCTCTTCGGTGCTCGCTCGGAGGCGGAGCAGCTGCGAGCGGAAAAGCGCGAGCTACTCCAGCGCGTGATCCAGAACGAGTTCGCGCGCCAGGAGAACGAGTATCTGCGCCGCCAGCTCGACTACAGGGACGGCGCGCGCTTTCCCGACGACTTCGAGTCGCTTTCGGCCGAGGTGATCGGGCGTCCCGCCGGTGCCTTCACTCAGGCGATCGTCGTCGCAGTCGGCAGAGACGACGGTGTCCGGGTGAACGACGTCGTGGTCGCGGCCGACGGTCTCGTGGGCCTCGTCACGCGCGTGACGCCGCGAACCGCGCGCGTGCAGCTTCTCACCGACCAGCAGATGGCGGTTCCCGCCGTGGATCTCCGGACGAGAGCCCCGGGAATCGTGCGCCATGCGCGAGGCACGCGCGAGACCCTCGTTCTCGACCGCGTGCGGAAGCAAGACGTCGTTCGACGCGGCGACGAGCTCGTGACCGCCGGCTGGCGGGCGAGCGGGTTCGGCTCGCTCTACCCGAAGGGCATCCCGATCGGGGAGGTGACGAGCGTGGGGCAGACGGATACCGACCTCTACCAGCAGGTTCAGGTCGATCCGTACGTGGACTTCGGCGCTCTCGACGCGGTGCTCGTGCTCCTCCCGCCGGACCGGCCACGATGACGGCCGGGCTCACGATCCGCGGACTGGCGGTCGTCTTCGTGGCCGCGCTCTTCCAAGCCGGGCCTGTTCGCCTCGCTCGCGGTCGTGGGAGGAACGCCGGATCTGCTCCTGATCGCCGTCGTCTCGCTCGGCTTGCTGCGGGGCTCGGTGCCAGGCGCGGTCTTCGGCTTCGCCGGTGGGCTCGTCCTCGATCTCTTGACGCTCGAGACGCTCGGCGTCACCTCGCTCGTCCTCACGCTCGTGGGCTTCTGGGCCGGCAGATACGCCGAGACGACGGGCTACCGGCGCCGACTCGCTCCGCTCTTCGCCGTCGGCGCGCTCACGGTGCTCGCTGCCGTCTTCGGGTTCGCGCTGCACTACATGCTGGGCGAGGAAGTGGTTGCGCGGCACGCGCTCGTCACGTTCCTCGCACCGGCCCTCCTGCTCAATCTCGCACTCGCGTTGCCCGTGCATGCGCTCGTGTCCGCGGCCGCCGGCGGGCGGAGGAGACGCGATCCGGCGGCGGAGATGGAGCTCGTTGTCTAAATCCTCCGGCAGATCGCCTTCCGAACGCTTCCTCCCTCCGGATCCGAGGGTTCGCGAGCCGTACCGGCTGACTCCCCAGCTCGCGCTGCGCGTCGGCATCCTCGGCGCGTTCGCGCTCGTCGTCTTCGGCGTGCTCTTCTTTCGGCTCTGGTCGCTCCAGGTGCTCTCGGGCGAGCAGTACCTGAAGGCTGCCCAGAACAACCAGCTCCGGCTCGTGCGCGTCGAGGCCCCGCGCGGGCCGATCCTCGATCGCCGCGGGCGCGTCATCGTCTCGAACGTCGCAGGAACCGCCGTGCAGCTCTGGGTGGGAGACATGCCGCGGGCTCCCGGCCGCCGGCTGCGGATCGTCCGCCGCCTCGCCGGTGTCCTCGGCGTCTCGGCCGTCGAGCTCGCTCGCGAGGTGGACGATCGCCGCGTCGATCCCCTGACCCCGATCACCGTCAAGACGGCGGTGCGCGAGGAGCAGGTCAACTACCTGTACGAGCACCAGGCGGAGTTCCCCGGCGTCAAGATCGCCCAGACCTATCTCCGCGACTACAGCTACAACGCGCTCGCCGCGCAGATCCTCGGCTACGTCGGTGAGATCTCGCCGGAGGAGCTGAAGCGACTGCGCGGCGACGGCTACCGAGCCGGCGATCGTCTCGGCAAGAGCGGTATCGAGGCCGCATTCGATCTCTACCTCCGCGGACGCACGGGTCTCGGGCAGATCCGCGTCGACTCGCTCGGGCGCCAGGTCAGCGCATACGAGCTGCGCCAGGAGGCCCGCGCCGGATACGCGCTGCGGCTGACCATCGACGCCGGGTTGCAGCGCGCAGCCGAGGACGCGCTGCGCTACGGCATCGACCTCGCGCATCAAAACGACGACTGGGCGGCCAACGGAGGCGCGATCGTCGCGCTCGACCCCCGTGACGGCGCCATCCGCGCGATGGCCTCCAATCCCACGTACAAGCCGTCCGTCTTCGTCGGCCGGGTCGATCCGAGGAAGCTCGAGCCCCTCTTCGACGAGGAGATCGCGCAGCGCGCGAACTCGCCGCTGATCAACAGAGCGACCTCCGGCCTGTACCCGCCGGGCTCGATCTGGAAGCCCGTCACCGCGCTCGCAGGCATGCAGGAGCACGTGTTCTCGCCCTACGACTCGCTGCAATGCACGCCGTACGCCGACTACGGCCTGGATCGCCATCGGTTTCGCAACTGGAACCCGTATGTGAACCGGCCGATGCGCCTCGACGAGGCGCTCGCCGAATCCTGCGACACCTACTTCTACGAGATCGGAAACCGCTTCTACGAACGGGGCTCGGAGGGCCGTGTCCGACTCCAGCAGTGGGCGCGCAGGTTCGGCTTCGGAGAGGCGACGGGCCTCGACATCGGCGGCGAGGCGGAAGGACTGCTTCCGACACCCGACTGGCGACGAAAGACGTTCGAGAGCGACTGGGATCGCGCCTGGAACCCCGGCGACTCGATCCAGCTCGCGATCGGCCAGAAGGACCTCCTCGTCACCCCGCTGCAGATGGCGGCGTTCTACGGGATGCTCGCGAACGGCGGGAGCGTCCTCACGCCCTACCTCGTGTCCGACGTCGAGCAGCCAGGCGGCAAGGGCTCGCCGCGCGTCGTGCTTCGCCGCTTCGCGCCGCCGCCCCCACGGTCCGCCGGCCTCGACCCGGGAGCGCTCACCGCCGTGCGCGACGGTCTCTATCTCGCGACCCACTCGGTCAGCGGGACGTCGAGCGGCGTCTTCGCCAACTACGCCGTGCCGATCTCGGGCAAGACGGGTACGGCCGAGAAGGTCGTCCAGCTGCCCGGGTACCCGGCGGATCACAAGGAGGACCAGTCGTGGTGGTGCGGCTGGGGACCCTCCGAGAACGCGAAGCTCGTCGTCTGCGCGCTGATCGAGAACGGCGGCCACGGCTCGACCGCCGCCGCGCCGGCCGCGCTCAAGGTGTTCGAGCGGTTCTTCGGCGTTCCGGCGCCGTCGAGCATCTTGGTGGAGACCGACTGATGGACGTGTCGCGATGATCGAGGTCGCCGGACGCGCGGTCTCCGCCTCCGCCCGCCGCGAGCGCGCGACGCCGCATGCCATCGCGTTCGTCCGCAGGCTCGACTGGGTGCTGATCGCCGCAGCCGCGGCGCTCGTCGCCTACGGGCTCTGGGTCGTCGACGGAATCACCCGCTTCGACGTCGCCGGCGACGAGAACCACTTCGTGACGCGCCAGGCGATCGCCGCCGGTCTGGGCGTCTGCGGAATGGTCGTGGCCGCGATCGCCCCCCTCGACCTCGTACGACGTCGCTGGCTCGTATCTGTACGGCACGACGCTCGCGCTGATGGTCGTCGTCTTCGCCGTTGCGGAAACCATCCGCGGCTCGAAGCGCTGGATCGACCTGGGGCCGTTCCAGTTCCAGCCCTCCGAGCTCGGCAAGGTGCTGTTCGTCCTCGCGCTCGCAGGATTCCTCGTGGAGCGAGCCGGAAAGGTCACGCGCTGGCGGACGATCGCCACGGCGATGGCGCTGGGGCTGGCCCCGATCCTGCTCGTCTTCCTGCAGCCCGACCTCGGGACCGCGCTCGTCTACGCCGCCGCGCTTTTTGCCGTGCTCTTCTTCGCCGGCGTCCGCTGGCGTCAGCTACTCGTGCTGTTCCTGATCGCAGTGGTCGCCGGCCTTTCGGTGCTCTGGCTCCTACCGTCGGCAGGTGTCGAGGTGCTGAAGCCGTACCAGGCAAAGCGGGTGACCGGCTTCTTCGATCGCGACCTCGATCCGGGCGGCCTGACGTGGAACGTGAACCAGTCGATCACCGCGGTGGGCTCAGGGGGTCTTGACGGACGCGGCGTCATCGAGGCGAGCCAGACCCGGCTGGATTACCTCCCCGAGCACGCGACCGACTTCGCCTTCGCGTCGCTTGCGGAGCAGCGAGGATTCGTCGGCTCGTCGATCCTCCTGCTCCTGTACCTGCTCGTCGTCTGGCGTGGCCTACGCGTCGTCACCGTCGCGGGAGATCTCTTCGGGGCCGTCGTCGCGGGTGGGCTCGTGTTCGCGTTTCTGTTCCAGGTCTTCGTCAACGTCGGGATGACGATGGGGCTGGCGCCGGTCACCGGCATCCCGCTGCCATTCGTAACCGTGGGCGGCAGCTCCATGGTTGCGAACCTCGTCCTGATCGGCGTCCTCCAGGGAATCCACGCGAGAGGCCGCACCACCGGGAGCGCATTCAAATGAGAGCGAAGATCGGGCCGATGCTCCTGGAGGCGAGAGGCATCGTCCGCGCGCTTCGGGCGAACCTCGACGTGCATCTGGGGCCGGTGCTGGTGAGCGGCACGCTCTCCGAGCAGCTTGCCCGCGAGCTCGCTGCCGGGGCCGCGCCCGGTGCCGTCGTCGCAGCCCACGCCTCCCGGCCGGGCGCCGCCGCGCTGGTGCACGTCATCGCCGGCGAGCCCGCTCCCGCAGACGACGAGCTCGTTCGCCGAGCCGACCGGCAAGGCGTTCCGGTCGTCCTCGTGCAGCTCGAGCCTCAGGCGCAGCGGAAGCAGTCGTTCGTCCTCACGCCGTTCGTCGTCGAGTGCCGGGCGGGGGAGGGCTTCCCGCTTCCCGAGATCGCCGGCAGTCTCGTCGACGCGACGGAGTATCCCGTTGCGCTGGCACGCCGGGTCCCGGTGCTGCAGGAGGCTGTGACCGAGGCAGTTCTCGGGACGGCCGCGATTCGCGCTGCGATCATCGGTGCGCTGGGCGCTCGGTCGAAAGGAACCCGACCGATCCTCGTCCTCGAGCAGGTGCGGATGCTCGGCGAGCTCCGGGCCCTGACGAAAGCGCCTGCGGGCGGCGACGCGCTGCCGGTGATCCTGGGCATCTCGGCGGCTACGCTCGGCGCGGGCCTCGTGTTTCGTGCCGCAGCCCGTAGCGCTCCTGCCGCGCTGCCGGCTCCCCTGGTCGGCGCGGCCGTCGCGGCCGCGGGCACGTGGGCCCTCGGCCAGGCGTACCGGCGCCTGGAAGCGCACATCCCCTCCTCGTAAACGCTGCACTGACCTATGCCACGCGAGCTCGCCGCGGCCGGAGGCCGGCTTTGCCGGCCGGGAGGCCCGTCGCCATCGTTCCTTGCCGCGCGGCAAAGAAGGGGGCTCGCGGGGGAACGTTCCCACGCAGATGGTTTCCCCCGCGCCGCGGTGTCGTCCGAGGCCGGACCTAGGATCCGGCGCGGGAGCGAGCCATGGGAGGAGAGATGCCGAACACGGAGCTGGCCGAGGAGCTGCTTCAGCTCGAGGAAGCCGACGCGTGGTTCGAGTACCTCGAGGCGACGACGGGGGCAGACCGCGACGCGTTACGGGGAGGTAGAGCCCTGGGCGTGGGCGCGGCTCTCGCAGCGCCTACGAGCGGTCAGAGCGCGGCGCTCGCGTCTCCGACCGGCTGCTGCCTGAGGGGTGCGGTCGAGCTCACGCCTCGTCGCGTTCGCGCGGCCGGAACACCGCGCTCCGAGCGCCGACGAGGGCGACTGGTACGCTTCGGGCAGGTCCTATGGCCGTAGTTTTCGACATTCGCAGCGCGAACCGGGGGACGCCTGAGGCGTCTCCTTTGACGCGCGCGACCACACGAGGAGACATGAACCTTGGCAGCACGACGCTGGTTTCGCTTTGGAAAGAAGGACGAAGAGGCTGCGCCGGAGACGGTTGCAGCAGTGGAGGTAGCCGGGCCGCCTGAGGTCCAGCCGGAGGCGCCGGCGCCCGCTGAGTCGACAGACCCGGCGACGGATCCGGCGAAGAGAAGCCGCCGCCGCGGGAGTCGCGGCGGGCGAGGGAAGAAGAAGCCGCCGCGTCCCGAGGGAGCGGTGGAGCCTTCGCTCGAGGGTTCGACCGCGGCCGAGAAGGCAGCGAAGGAGCCTGCCCGCGGGAGACCGGAGCGGAAGCAAGAACGCCGCTCGGCACAGACGCAAGGAAAGAAGCCCGGAGCGGGCACGCGCCGCAGGACCGCGACCCGCAGGGCACCGCTTCCCGCGGCCAAGCGCGAGCTGCTCATCTCCGTCGACGTCGGTGAGCAGCGCGTCGCGATCCTCGAGGACGACCGCGTCGCCGAGGTGTACCTCGAGCGCCCCGAGCGGCGCTCGATCGCCGGGAACATCTACCTCGGCGTCGTCGACAACGTGCTTCCGGGCATGGAAGCGGCGTTCGTGGAGATCGGGCTCGAGAAGAACGGTTTCCTGTACGTCGACGAGATCGTGGGGCCGGAGCTCGAGGGCCGGAAGGGCGCGAAGAAGATCCAGGATTTGATCCGCCGCGGCGAGACCGTGCTCGTGCAAGCGGTGAAGGACCCCATGAAGTCGAAGGGCGCGCGGCTGACGACGGAGATCTCGCTCCCCGGGCGCTTCCTCGTCTACGTCCCGAACGGCGAGGGGTACGGGGTCTCGCGCCGGCTCGACGACCCGGAGCGGAACCGGTTGAAGGAGATCGTGAAGGCGCTCGACGCGAAGGAAGGCGGCATCATCGTTCGCACCGCCGCCGAAGGCGCCTCGGCCGAGGACGTCGAACGCGATCTCGTCTTCCTCCAGCGGCTCTGGAAGACGATCCAGACGAACGCGAAGGGTGCGACGGCGCCGAGCCTCGTCTACGAGGAGGCGGAGCTCCCGCTCCGAATCGTCCGGGACCTCTTCGCGGGCGACTTCCTCGGCGCCCAGATCGACGACGACCGCACGTATCGGCGAATCGTCAGCTACCTGAAGAAGACCTCGCCGCACATGATCGAGCGCGTTCACCGCTACCGCGACAAGGCGCCGCTCTTCGAGTCCTCCGGTGTCGAAGCGGAGATTCGCTCGACACTCGAGCGCAGGGTGAGTCTTCCGTCCGGCGGCTACCTCGTGTTCGACTACGCGGAGGCCTTTACCGTCATCGACGTCAACACGGGCCGCTTCGTCGGCTCCCGCGGCAAGGCTGCCGGAGGCCGGCTGGAGGACACGATCGTCAAGAACAACCTCGAGGCCGTGAAAGAGGTCGTGCACCAGCTCCGGCTGCGCGACATCGGCGGGATCATCGTCATCGACTTCATCGACATGTCCAACCCGAAGAACCGCGAGACCGTCGAGGAGGCGCTGCGGACCGAGCTCGAACGCGATCGCACGAAGACCTACGTCGTCGAGATCTCACCGCTCGGGCTCGTGGAGATGACGCGTCAGAACGTCACGGACGGGCCGCGCGAGATCCTCACCCGCAAGTGCCCGGTGTGCGCAGGGGACGGGTTCGTCGTGTCCGACGAGACCGTGGCGATCGAGGTCGAGCGCAAGCTGCGGGAGCTCGCGCCCGGCTCGCGGGCACAGGCGTTCCGCGTCGCCGTGCACCCTCGCATTCTCAGCTTGCTCGCTGGAGCCGGCGGAAATCGGCTCGCCGCGATCGAAGCGGCTGCGCGCCGGCGGTTCTTCCTCGTACCCGCCGAGAACGGCCACATCCATCTCGATCACCTCGAAGTGCTCGAGCAGGGCAAGCTCGACGCGATCCGTCCCTCGGCGCCCGTCGAGGAGGGCCAGACGGTCGAGCTGAAGCTCGTCGAAGTGGGTCTGCACGACGCCGCCGCGGGTGTGGGCAAGCTCGACGGCTACGACGTCGTGGTCGCGGGCGCGGCGAAGCTCGTGGGGAAGAAGGTCAAGCTCACGGTAGGTCACGTCCTCGACGGCGTGGCCTTCGCGACGTTGGCGGATTCGGCGAAGCCCGGAGCGCGCATCACCTTCGAGGCCGAAGCCGAGAAGCCCACGCGCGCGCCAAGTCGAAAGAAGACGGCAGCTGCAGCTCCGGACGATCGAGAGCTGGAGATTGCTGACGACGAACCGGACGAAGAACCGGACGAAGAAGCCGCAGAGCTCGCCGCCGAAGAGACGGTCATTCCGGGCGACGAGGACGACGTCGCTCCAGACGCGCCGAAGAAGAAGCGAACGAGACGAGGCACACGCGGTGGAAAGAGCCGCAAGAAGACGCCGACCGCGTCGGTAGTCGCGCCGGACACGGACGGCGCCGCCGACGCGCCGACTCCGACCATTCATCTGCCGCCGACCGATCTCGGCATCGAGTCAGCACCGGCGGCCGAGCTCGAGCAGGCGCCCGAGACCGAGCACGAGCGCGAAGGCGAGGACGAAGGCGAAGGCGACGCGACGGAGGTCGATGCGACCACTGACGGGCAGCCGAAGAAGAAGAGGACGCGTCGTGGAACGCGTGGCGGACGCAGGCGGCGCAAGCCGACCGCAAACGGCGAACATCCGCTGGCTTCCGATTCCGACGGCTCCGCGGCATTACTCGAAGATCTCCAGGGGGAAGCGTCGGACGAGCCTGCGGAGACCGCGGCGCCTGCAGACGAGCTGCCAGATGCACCCGCAGAGGCACCCGCAGAGGCATATGTGCCGATGTCGGAATGGATCGAAGACTTCGACTCACGGACGCGCACTCCCAGGGGTCAAGCACCGCGAGTCTGACCCCTTTCGACCGCTGCCGAGTTCGCTATCATGCTGCGGTTCGCGGGCTGCCGCCCGCGATTCTTTCGAGTGGAGAGCGACGTGACCTACGCCATCATCAGGGTTGCCGGCAAGCAGTACCGCGTTCGCGAGGGCGAGCACCTGCTCGTCGACCGGCTCGCCGAGGACGACGGCGCGACGTTCTCGCCGGCCGTCCTGCTCGTCGGCGGCGACGGTGAGCCCGAGCTTGCACCGGACGTGGATGTGGTCGCCCGCGTGCTCGGCCAGGTGAAGGGACCGAAGATCCGCATCGGGAAGTACAAGAAGCGCACGGGCTACCGTCGGCGCACAGGCTTTCGCGCTTCGCTGACGCAGATCCAGATCGAGTCGATCGGCGGCAAGAAGCGCCAGGAGCCGAAGAAGGCGACGGCGGCGGAGGAGCCCGCGGCGACACAGCAGGACGAGAAGGACGAGCGGCCGAAGGGGATGCCGTCGGGCTACGAGGAGCTGACGGTGGTTCAGATCAAGGAGGCGGCACCGGAATGGAACGCGCCGATGCTCGCTGCCGCTCTCGAGTACGAGCAGGCGCATGGGAAGCGCAAGGGCGCGCTCGCCGCGATCGAGTCGGCGATCGCTGCCAAGGAGGAGGAGTCGTAGATGGCGCACAAGAAAGGCCTCGGTTCATCCCGGAACGGGCGCGACTCCCAGTCGAAGCGACTCGGCGTCAAGGTCTTCGCGGGCCAGCCGGTGAAAGCCGGGATGATCATCGTCCGCCAGAGGGGCACGAAGTTCCGTCCCGGCCCGGGTACGGGGCTAGGACGCGACGACACGATCTTCGCGCTCCACGCGGGCACGGTGGAGTTCAAGCGAAGCGGCGAGAAGCGCACCATCTCTGTCGCAGCCGCGGCGGAGTGAGCGCCTAACCTCCGCCGCCCAGGGCGTCGGAGGCAATGTTCCACGACCGAGCGCAGATTCACGCCGAAGCGGGCCGCGGCGGCGACGGTGGCCTAAGCTTCCGCCGCGAGAAGTTCGTCCCCAAGGGCGGCCCCGACGGCGGCGACGGAGGCCGTGGCGGTGACGTCGTCATCGTGGCCGACCCGACCTTGCGCGACCTCTCTCCGCTCCGCCGTGTCAAGCGGCTCCGTGCCGGTCGCGGGGGGAACGGCCGAGGGAGCCGAAAGCACGGTGCGGACGGCGAGGACGCGGAGCTCCGCGTTCCGGTTGGAACCCAGTTCCTCGACGAGGAAGGCCGGCTGGTAGCGGACGTGACGTCGCCCGTTGCGCGGCTCGTCGTCGCTCGCGGCGGCGGAGGCGGACGCGGCAACGCGCGGTTCGCAACGCCGACGCGCCAGACGCCCCGGTTCGCGGAGACCGGTCTACCGGGCGAGGAAGCCGAGCTCACCTTGCGGCTCAAGCTCGTTGTCGACGCTGCGCTCGCGGGCCTTCCCAACGCTGGGAAGTCCTCGCTCTTGCGCCGCATCTCCAACGCGAAGCCAAAGGTCGCCGACTACCCCTTCACGACGATCGAGCCCGTGCTCGGAACGGTCGAGGGTCCGGACGCGCGTCAACTCACCGTCGCCGACGTGCCCGGCTTGATCGAGGGAGCCGCGGATGGAGCCGGCCTCGGTCACGAGTTCCTCGCGCATCTCGAGCGCGCGCGACTCCTCCTGCACGTGATCGACGCGTCGGAGGGGGATCTCGAGGAGCGCTTCCGCGCCATCGACCGCGAGCTCGCCGCCTACGGCGCTGGGCTCGACGCACGTCCGCAGCTCGTCGTTCTCAACAAAGTCGACCTGCTCGAGTCGCGGCCCTCGTTCGCGCTCGCGGACGAGCGTGTCGTGCGAGTCATTGCGACCTCGGCGGCGACGGGGCGAGGGATCGAGGAATTGAAGCGAGCTCTCTTCGAGCTCTGTTCGGTGGCACCGACGGCCGGTGACGAGCCCTCGCTGCCGGAATTCCTCGAGTACCGGCCGAGGTCGAGACGCGGCCCCGCGTTCCGGATCCTGCGGACGGATCGAGGCTATCGCGTGACAGGAAAGCCGCCACCAGCCGCCGAGCTCGAGGAAGCGCTACGCCGCGTCGGAATCAAGCCTGGGGCGGAGGTCGAGGTCGAGGGCGAGACGCTCGAGTGGGACGAATGAAGCTCGGCCGGGATCCTCGGTGGCGCGTTCGACCCCCCGCACGTGGGGCACGTCGCGCTCGCGCGGGCCGCCGTCGATCAGCTCGGGCTCGCACGACTGCTCGTGCTCGTCGCCGCCGATCCCGGTCACAAGAGGACGACGGCGCCGGCCGAGACGCGGCTCGAGCTCGCCCGGATCGCGTTCGTGGGTGTTCCGGGCGCCGAGGTGGCGTTGGACCCGCACGCCCGCACGGTCGACTTCCTCGAGGAGCACGAACCCGAGGACGCGGTCTTCCTCATGGGAGGCGACGAGCTCGCCGCCTTCGAGCGCTGGAAGGATCCGGAGCGCGTGCTCGAGCTCGTTCGCCTGGGGGTCGCGCTGCGGCCGGGCGTCCCCGAGGCCGAGCTGCGCGAGGTGCGCGCTCGTCTCCCCGCGCCCGACCGCATCTCGTTCTTCGAGATGGAGCCGACCCCGGTTTCCTCGACCGAGATTCGCGAGCGTGTCGCGCGAGGCGAGTCGATCGACGGCCTCGTCCCCTCGGGAGTCGCCGCGGCAATCGACCGCTTGCACCTGTATCGCGTCGATTGAGCTCGAGCGCTCCGGGCTACACTCCACGTGATGCCGGTTCGGACGAAGAGAGGACGCGCAGCCTCCTGACCTCGCTCGAACAAGCACGCCACACCGCCGCTCTCTGCCAGGAGAAGCTGGCGACCGACGTCACGATTCTCGACATGCGCGGGGTCGCCGACTTCACCGACTTCTTCGTCATCGCCACCGGCCGCAACGCGCGCCAGACCAAGGCGATCTACGACGAGGTCGCCGGCCGCCTCAAGCAGGAAAACGGGCTGAGCCCTCGCTCGACCGCCGGGGTCGCGGACGCGACGTGGATCGTCGCCGACTACCTCGACATCGTGCTCCACCTCTTCACTCCGGAGACGCGCGGCTTCTATCGTCTCGAGGATCTCTGGAGCGACGTCCCGTCGGTCGAGGTCGAGGCAGTCGCGGGCTAGTACCGGCTAGTCGCGGTCTTCCTCGCCGACGACCCACACGTCGCGGACCTCCTCGGGCGGGATCTCGAGTGCGACGGCGCCGCTCGAGCTCGGGCGCAACGGCCGCCGTGGCTCGCGAACTCCGAGGCCGCCTACATAGCCGGGCGGCTCTTCGGCCGGATCCGGGCGGAGGCGTCGTCGAGAACAGCTCGCGGAGGAACTTGCCGACGCGTGCCGCCTGGCGGCGCAGTTGCCGCCGTTCGCGCTTGCGTTTCACGCGTCTACCCACGCCACCACGGTAGCTCGGTGGAACGGACCAGCTCTCTGTTGTCCGATGCGCAAACTAGTCTGGAGATGTGCTTACCACGGACCAGAAGGGCGCGATCGCCGAGGTCGCAGATCGCGCGGCCGCAATCAAGCTCGGAATCGGCGTATACGAGACCTGTCACTGATGTCAGCGATACGATCTGATCTTCGACCTGGGGTCTGAGCTGATCCGCGTGCAGTGTAAGTCGGCTACTCGGACATGGATGACGTCATCGTTGTGCGATGCCGCTCCTGCAGATCAGCGATTCGCGTGAGGACCAGATCCAGCGCCTCGTACACGATCGACGAGGTCGATGTGATCGTCGCCCACTGCGCTGAGATCTGAACGCTGCTATTTCCTCCCTCCGGCGCAATTGACCCGCCGCTCGTCGATTCAGTTGCGGCTCTGCCCGACCAGAAACCGCCAACGAGTTCGGCGTCCTCTGGGCGGCGGATTTTGAGTTCAAAGCTAGACTAAGGGCTCTCATGGGGCCATAGCTCAGTTGGGAGAGCGTCTGGATGGCATCCAGAAGGTCGTCGGTTCGAGCCCGACTGGCTCCATTCGATGGACGTGGTGTGAGCGTTTCCAGGCCGCACCGGGACGGATTGTCCGATGCAGCCTCTGCTCGCCCTCGTCGCCGAGGTCTCGTCGCGCGCGGAGCCATGCTGGCGGCGATCGGAGGCTTACTTCTGGCCGCGGCCGGCGAGTCGGCCGCCTCGAAAGTCAGCCCGCTCGGCGTCGACCTTCCCCGGCGGCGCTTACTTCAACCTCGCCTGCGGCTTCAGCCACCGCAACAACGACGACCCGATCGTCTATCCCGGCCAGCCCGGGCGCTCGCACAACCACACCTACATCGGGAACCGGGCGGTGGACGCCTCCTCGACACCTGCCTCGCTCCGACGGGGATCGACCACCTGCGAGCTCGACACCGACTCGTCGACGTACTGGGTCCCGACGCTCTACGTCGGCGCCGAGCCGATGCTGCCGATGGTGGGCGTCGTCTACTACGTCAAGCTCACGTCGCAACGACTTTCGCCCTTCCCGGCCGATCTGAAGATGGTGGCCGGCAATCCGACCGCGCGCCGCGCGCAACGCAAGGACGTCGCGTCTTGGAGCTGCGGCGGGATCGGAAGCATCCGCCGCTTCGCTGCCGTTCAGGCGTGCACCGAGGACGAGGCGCTCGAGCTCCGGGTCCAGTTCCCGGGGTGCTGGAACGGGAGAAGCTCGGACAGCGGCGACCATAAGCGGCACATGGCGTATGCGTCCGCCGGCAGATGCCCGAGCACGCATCCCGTAGCCGTGCCGACGCTGATCGTCGTCCTGCTCTACCCGCCGGTGCCGAAGAGCGCCAGGCCGGCGTCCGGCAAGTTCGCGGCCCACGCCGACTTCATGAACGGCTGGGATCAGGACGAGCTCGCCGGGCTGGTAGCCTCGCTGAACTACTGACAGAGCCAGGGTCGACAATCGGACGACCTCGTTCGTCGTAGTGGATGACAGAGCGCAGCAGCCGGTTGCGCACAGCCGCCAACGAGGAGGATCCATGGCAGGACAACCTGTACACGTCGAGATTCCGGCCAGCGACACCTCGAAGTCCCGCGAGTTCTGGAGCGGGCTCTTCGGGTGGCAGTTCGAGAGCTATCCCGGGCCGGTCGAGTACCACATGACCCGGTTCACCGATAAGACGGGTGGGGCGATCTACAACAATCCGGAAGGAAACGCGGACGGAATGCGCGTGTACTTCGACGTCGACGACATCAACGCGGGCGCCGACCGGGTGAAGGAGCTCGGCGGCGAGGCGGGCGAGTCCATGCCCGTTCCCGGGATGGGCTGGTTCGCGGTCTGCAAGGACGTCGAGGGCAACGACTTCGGCCTCTGGCAGAACGACGAGTCCGCGGCGGTGCCGACGGCGTAGCTCGCAAGCGGGGAGCGCAGGCGGCGCGGGCTCACATCGCGCCGCCTGCTGCGCCGTCTGGCGTACTCTCGGGTTGCGCTAGAACTGATCCGAACCGAAGCGAAAGGGACGGCCATGCCCTTCTACCAACGCCGCGGCGACGTGCCGCGCAAGCGCCACATCGTGTTCCGCGAGAACGGGAGGCTGCTCACCGAGGAGGTGATGGGGCTCGAGGGGTTCACGGGAAACGAGTCGATCCTGTACCACCTCTTCTCGCCCTGCCGCGTCAAGGAGCTTGGTGCGTTCACCCCGATCGAGCGCGAGGAGTGGATTCCCGACACGCACGCCCACCGGCTCATGAACACGGCTGATGTTTCGCCGGAGGGCGACGAGATCTCGGGCCGGCGCACGCTCATGTGGAACGCCGACGTCGAGATCTCCCTATGCCGCCCGGACTCCTCGATGGACTACTTCTTCCGCAACGGCGAGGGCGACGAGGTCGTCTTCGTCCACGAGGGGAGCGGCACGCTCGAGACGACCTTCGGTGACGTTCCGTATCGCGAAGGGGACTACGTCGTCATCCCCCGCGGGACGACGTACCGCTTCGTGCCGAAGGGCCCACAGCGCCACCTCGTGTTCGAGACGCCCGGTCTGATCGAGATCCCACGGCGCTACCGCAACCAGTACGGGCAGATCCTCGAGGGCGCGCCGTACTATCACCGCGACATCCACCCGCCGACCGAGCTCTCGACGCATCGCGAACAGGGCGACTTCCTGGTCAAGGTGCGCGTTCGGGGCGGGATTCAGGAGTACGTGCTCGACTACCACCCGTTCGACGTCGTCGGTTGGGACGGCTACCTGTATCCCTGGACGTTCTCGATCCACGACTTCGAGCCGATCACCGGGCGCATCCACCAGCCGCCGCCCTCGCACCAGACCTTCCAGGGCCCGAACTTCGTCATCTGCTCGTTCTGCCCGCGGAAGCTCGACTTCGATCCCGACGCGGTGCCGATTCCCTACCACCACTCGAACCTGCAGTCCGAGGAGATGATCTATTACGTCTCCGGAAACTTCGGCTCGCGCAAAGGCATCTCCGTCGGGTCGATCACGCTGCATCCCTCCGGTCTGCCGCACGGTCCGCATCCCGGCCTCGCGGAGAAGTCGCTGGGCGTCGCGGAGACGACGGAGCTCGCGGTCATGTGCGACACCTTTCGGCCGCTCAAGCTCTCGACGCTTGCGCACGACCTCGACGACGGCAAGTACGCGTACTCCTGGTCGGAGCCACCCTCGGACGAGCCGGATCTCGCCGGCGTGACGAGCCACCTCTGAACGCCGAGCGCTTTCTCGAGGAGCTTCCGGGGCTGTTCGAGGATTTCCCGCGCTCCGAGCATCCCCGGGACCGCCGCTTCGCGCCGGTCGTCGAGCACGTCGAGAACCTCGCGCGTGAGAACAACCTCGCGCTACTGAACCTCGCGGCGTCCTGTCTCGAGCCCGACGAGGTCTACGTCGAGGTCGGCGTCTTCCATGGCGCCAGCCTGATCGCGGCCATGCTCGGGAACGAGGAGCGACGGTTCGTGGGAATCGACGACTTCGGGTTTCGCGACGCCAGCCTCGAGACGCTGGAGGCGAATCTCGCCCACTTCGGGGTCCCTCGGCCGGAGATCCTCGTCGGCGACGTCTTCGAGCTCGTAAGCGGCGGAGCGCTCGAGGGAGTTCCCGTCGGCGTCTGGTACTACGACGCCCTGCACACCTACGAGGCCCAGCTCGAGGGACTCCGGATCGCGGAGCCGTGGCTCACTGCCCGGCGCGCTCTTGATCGTCGACGACACCGATTGGGAGCAGGTCGAGCGAGCGATGGACGACTACATAGCCGCGCAGCCGAGAGCGCGCCGGATCCTCACGATCGAGGGAAAAGACCGCGGCGCCCCCCAGTGGTGGGAGGGCATGCAGGTGCTCGTCTGGGAATAACCGGGGTCAGGCTCGACCCTCGAAGAGCTACGTGCCGCGGATGGTCAACTTGCGGCTGAGCACCGTGCCGTTGATGTCGTTCAGCGCGAATGTTGCCGTGTAGGTCTGACCCTTGGCGACGGTGAAGCGTTGCAGTCGAGCGGTGATCGTGCAGTCGCGCAGGAGAGGTGAGCTCTGCTGCCCGACCGCGATCAGCCGGCCTCGCCGGAAGACGCGCCAGGTCATGCCGATGGGTGTTCCGGTCGTGTCACCCACGCAGTAGCGCCGTGTGTAGAGCCGTAACGAGCGGGGTCGTCGTGCCCCCGCGCAAGGAGTACAAGCCGTTCCGCGCATCGAGAGGCCGCGCAGCTGCAGAGAACCTGGTGGGCGAGCTGCCCTTGGCCGCGCCCGCCTGGGTGTAGAGGCCAGACTCCCACGGCTGTCCTTGGTCGTCCTGGTAGACGAACCAGATGAACATGTCCACGAACGGGTAGTTGCGGGCAATCCTGATGGCCTGTTGGATATAGGCGGCCTGCGTCGCATACGGCACGCCGAGAGAGTCCTCTGGCCGGGTCTGGTGACCGTACTCCGTGACCCAGATCTTCGTGGTCTTCCGCCTGAACCACGTGTTGAGGCTCTGCACGAAACGCGGCAGTGAGGCCAGCGACACGTTCGGCCACTTCACGAGCTGGCCCGGGCGCAGGCTCGGCACGGACGGGTACGGGTGGTGTGCCCACGCGTCGAACTTCAAGCGTGGATTCGCCCTGGCCACGAGCTCGGCGAACTTCCCTGGCGTATGCGTCGGACGCGCTCCGCTCGGCTTGTCGCTCCCTCGGGCGGAAGTCTCGCCGATCGCGATCTGCGCGCTCGGGTTGCCCGCCTTGATGCCGCTGTACGCGGCGGCGTACAGCTTCGCGTAGTTCGCGGGCGCGACCGACCGCCCAGCGGCGTTGAACTGTGGCGCGAGGAAGAGCTGCAGGTTCGGCTCGTTCCAGACCGACCAGAAGCGCACGTAGGGATAGCCTTCGAACCGACCTGAGTAGCGCGCCGAGATTGCACGCGCGAACGCCGTGAAGTCACCGAGATTCGCGGGCATGCGATTCGGGGTCTGTCCGCCGTTGGCCCAGCGTGGCGTCCCCGAGATCGTGAGCATGACCTCCTGATCCATCTCCTGTGCCGAGCGGAGCGCCTCGTCGATGTCGTCGAGGCGGTACGCCGCGTCGAACGGGTCGGTTGCGACGGTCGGCCGCTGAGGCGCCGCGAGGTTCCACAGCACGAGGAGGCGCACGATCGAGGAGCCGTCTCGGGCGGAGCGTGCGATGCGCGTGAGCCGATCCGGTACCCACCGGTAGCTCGGGTCGTCGTGGAACCCGACCCACATTCTCTCGGCCGCCTTGGCGGAGGGTGCCGTCGCGCCGGCGAGCGCTGCCAGACCGAGCACCACGGCAACCGCGGACACGGGGAAGACAAGGCGAAGGATGTGTCTCACGTGGGCTTCGGGTTCCGGCGGGGGTGGTCGACGGAGTGGGCGGCGCGAAGTCCGGGCACCCTAGCGGTTCCGATGTGAGCGTGGTGTTAGGACCTGTCCGATGTCGCCGGGTCGAACGGGCGCCGACGGTGGTTGGCGTAGACTCCGTCTCGTGGATTCCGCCTGGGAAGGCATCTTCATGCTGCTCGTCCTGAAGATCCCAGTCGTGTACCTCGCGCTCGTCGTCTGGTGGGCCATTCGAGCCGAGCCCGTTTCAGGCGGAGGAGTTCCGCCGGATGACGGCCGAGGATCTGCGCCCGCTGACTCCGTGCGGTTGGAACGACTGGAAGCGAGGTCGTCGTTCCGTGTCGAAGGGGCCCAGACCGGCCCACCCGCGGCCACCGATGCGCTCGCGATCGAATGCCTTCAGCGCCGGCGGTGCCGCGTGAACGCAGTGCCGCAGGACCGGCGCGTGGACACGATCGCCGGCTTCCTCAGCGCCTTCTCGCTCGCGCTCTCGGGCGTCGCTGTCGCGCGCACTCCGGGGCTCCTCGCCCCCGTCGCGATCCTGGTCGCCCTCGTCGCGGCTCGCATGACTGAGACGCACCGAACGCTGGCGGCCTGGGCCGTCGGTCTTTCGACATTCGCGTTCTTCCTCGGGATGACGGTCGCGATCGCGACCGACAATCCGCTCTTCTAAGAGGATCCGCGCCCCACCGCTGGTACAAAGGGAGGGTGGCTTCTCCTCCCGCTTCCTCGCCCGGGCAGTCCGACCTGAACGCCGGTTACGTGGGCCTGCTCCTCGAGGAGTACCTCGAGAACCCCGAGGCGGTCGATCCCGCTTGGCGCGAGCTCTTCGAGCACGGCGACGAATCGGTCATCGCTGCTCTTCCCGGGCTCGCCCGGCTGGTCGAGAAGCGCGCTGATCACGACGGCAACGGCGGTACCGCCGCGGTGCTTTCGACGCCTCGATGTACCGACGGAGCAGGAGCCGCCGCAAGCCTTGCCCGACGAGCCGCCCGAGCCGGAGTCTCCCGACTCCACTGCGGCACCCGGTGAGGAGCTTGCCGAAGAGGCTCGAGTTCCCCCGGTCGCCGACGACGAGCTGCTCGGGGGGGTCGCAGCGGCGATGGCGCTCGTCAAGGCGTACCGCACGCACGGTCATCTGAACGCCCGCCTCGATCCGCTCGGTTCCGAGCCGATGGGCGACCCCGCGCTCGACGAGTCGCGGCTGCGACCGCCGCTGACCCCGGAGCTGCAGGCTCGAATCCCCGCCAAGCTGCTCCGGCTCTACGTCCCCGGCGAGACGTTGCTCGAGGCGCTGCCTCGGCTCCGCGAGGTCTACACGGGAACGATCGCCTACGAGATCGAGCACATCTCCGATCACGCGGAGCGCGTCTGGCTGCGGCAGGCCATCGAGACGAGCCGATTTCGCACGCCGCTCGGGCCGAGGAGCGCCTGCGGCTCCTGGATCGTCTTGTCCCAGGTGGAGGCGTTCGAGATGTATCTTCGCCGCGCGTTCCTCGGCCAGAAGCAATTTTCGATCGAGGGTCTCGACACGCTCGTGCCGATGCTCGACGAGGCGATCGAGCTGGGAGCGGCGGCCGGCGCGCACGAGGTCGTGATCGGAATCGCGCATCGCGGACGGCTGAACGTCCTTGCGCACACGGTCGGACGCGACTATGCGTCGATCCTGCGCGAGTTCGAGGGGGAGAGAGTCGCGGATGCGCTCATCTCCGACCCCGAGGGTGGAACCGGCGACGTGAAGTACCACCTCGCCGCGTCCGAGTCGCGACACACGAAGGCGGGGGAGATCCAGGTCACTCTCGCGCCGAACCCGAGCCATCTCGAGGCGGTCGACCCGGTCGTGGTAGGGCGCGCTCGGGCGGAGCAGACAGACCGCTCGCGCACGGCCGGGCTCCACGACCCCACGGTCGCTCTCCCGATCCTGATTCACGGCGATGCGGCGTTCCCCGGACAGGGCGTGGTCGCGGAGACGTTCAACCTGCATTCGCTCGACGGCTACTCGACCGGTGGCACGCTGCACGTGATCGTCAACAACCAGGTCGGATTCACGACCGACCCCGCCGAAGGGCGCTCGACTCGATACTCGAGCGACCTCGCGAAGGGCTTCGACGTTCCGATCGTCCACGTGAACGCCGACGACCCCGAGGCGGCGCTCAGCGCCGCCCGCCTCGCGCTCGCCTACCGGGAGGAGTTCGGTCACGACGTCGTGATCGATCTCGTGGGCTACAGGCGTTTCGGACACAACGAGCAGGACGAGGCGGCGTACACGCAACCGCTCCAGACCGAGAGGATCGAGCGGCAGCCGCCGGTGCGCGAGAGCTACGCGGCGCAGCTCGTGAAGGCAGGCGTGGTCACGGAGGCACAGGCCGGCGAACTGCTGGAGAACACGCTGCGCACGCTCCGGGACGCTCACGACAAGCTCAAGACGACGTTCGCGTCCCCCGATCGACCGCTCGAGCGACGACCGATCAGAGACACGGGCGCCGCGGTCGTCACGGCGGTGCCGGCCGAGCGCATCGCCGAGCTGAACGAGCAACTCCTGCGGGTCCCCGAGGGCTTCACGGTGAACCCGAAGCTGCTGAAGCAGCTCGAGCGGCGACGCGACGCGATGAGCGAGGGCGGTATCGACTGGGGACAGGCGGAGGCGCTCGCGTTCGCGACGCTCCTCGGCGAGGGCATCCCCATCCGCCTCTCCGGTCAGGACACGGAGCGCGGGACGTTCTCCCACCGGCACGCGGTGCTGCACGACCCCGTCACGGGAGAGACGTTCACGCCTCTCCAGAATCTTCCCTCCGCGGGTGCGTCCTTCGAGATCTACAACTCGCCGCTCTCGGAGTACGCCCCCGTCGCCTTCGAGTACGGCTACTCGGTTGCGGCCCCGGACGCGCTCGTGCTCTGGGAGGCCCAGTTCGGCGACTTCATCAACGGCGCGCAGATCGTCGTCGACCAGTTCATCGTCTCGGGCCGCTCGAAGTGGGGCCAGACTTCACGGCTCACCCTGCTTCTCCCGCACGGATACGAGGGAAACGGGCCGGAGCATTCGAGCGCACGGCTCGAGCGCTTCCTCCAGCTCGCTGCACAGGAAAACATCCGCATCGCCAACTGCACGACGGCCGCCCAGTACTTCCACCTGCTCCGCCGGCAGGCGCTCGACGCCACCGCGCGGCCGCTGGTGGTCATGACCCCGAAGGGCCTCCTGCGCGTGCGCTCGGCCACGTCGACGCTGAGCGATCTTGCGAGCGGCTCGTTCGAGCCGATGATCCCCGACACGTCGACGAACGCGGACGACGTCCACCGGCTCGTCCTCTGCAGCGGGAAGATCTACTACGACATCGTCGGCCACGAGAGCCGTGACCTTGTCCACGACGTCGCCATCGCGCGGATCGAGCTGCTGTATCCGTTCCCGCTCGAGCAGGTCGTCGAAGTCGTCTCCTCGTACCCCAGTCTCCGCCAGATCGTCTGGGCGCAGGAGGAGCCGCAGAACATGGGTGCATGGCGCTCGATTCGTCACCGTCTCGAGGAAGCGGCGACCCATGCGCCCCAGGTCGGACACGTCGAGGTCGTCGGACGCTCCTGGCGCGCGAGCCCGAGCGAGGGCTATCCCACGCTCCACCAGCGCGAGCAGGATCGGATCGTTCGCGAGGCGCTCGGCGACGGCGGCTGACGCGGATGCGAGCAAGCGGCGCTGGGCCGCGAACGGTCGCGCGGAGCCGCTAGCGGCGTCCGCGCCGCGCGAGCGACGAGGCGACGCGGGGACCATGGCGCCGGACGGCGCCCCACACACGACGGCGTTCGGCGGGCGGCAGCCTTCGCCACATACGGAAGCCGGCGAGCAGGAGGGCGACGGTGATGCGGCGGGCGAAGAACATCTCGGAATCCTCGCACACGCGAGCCGGCCCGGAGCGTGTCGGATGGTACAAACGCGTTCGTTGCAGGTTTTTCCGGGGTCCGATCAGCTAGACTCCCACGTCGCACGAGCCATGTCAGATCTCCAGGATCCCGCCGTTCTCGACACCAGCTCCCTCTTCGCCGAGGCGATCCGCGAGCATCTCGAGCTCAAGGCCCGAAACGCGGGTCTCGACGGTGACATGCCGCTCGGCCACTACCTCGACGGAACGCTCGACAACCATCCGCTCTTCAAGAGCGAGGAGCAGGCCCGTATCGAGGAAACGCTCGACGGCGAGCCGGCGGCCGACTTGAGCTCAAACCGGCTGCCCTGGCCGGGCGAAGAGACGGTCGAGAACGCGACGCCGAGGGCCCTGCGCTCGACGAAGCTCTCTGGACAGGACGCCCGCGCGACTTCGACTGGGGCGAC
>CAVVAZ010000012.1:0-104925 GCA_963746435.1 uncultured Actinomycetes bacterium | reverse complement strand
GCTTCGCGCTCTGGGCGCTGCTGCTGGTTCGAGCTGCGGCGCGACCGTCCGTAGGTCGCTTCGCAGTTGCGGGCCTCGGTGTCGCGCTCGTCGCGCTGATCCGGCCCGGAAACGTCGTTCTCCTCCTGTTCGCGTTCTTCCCCTTCGTCCTCGCGGGGCCTCTCCGGGCCCGCGTCGCCTGGTCGGGCGCGTTCGCAGCGGCAGCACTGCTCCCGCTCGTCGGCTGGACGGTCCACAACGGTGTCCGCTACGACGAGTACGTGCTCGCCCGCGGCGGCAATGCGGTCATCCCGTTCTACCGCGCGTTCATCACCGATCGCATCGTCTCGCCCGAGAACGGGTCGGCTTCCCGGCGGCTGGCCGATGCCGTCGAGACGCACCTCGTCGTCCGTGAGCCGTATCGCTCGTACGGCGTCAGCGTGGATGACGTCTTCGAGAGCGGAAGCTTCCGAATCCACGAGGACTTCTATCTCCTCTCGGACCAGGTCTTCGGCTGGGACACCGACTACTCGGTGCTGCGGGACGCAGGAGTCGAGGCCGTTCGGGCGGAACCCGGGAAGTACGCGGCCGGCGTGCTCGAGACCGTCTGGCTCCAGCTGAGCGAGTCGCTGTTCCGGTCGCGCGCTACTGACACCGTCGACGATCCCCCGACAGCCGCCGGGCGCGCAGACCTGCCCGCGCCGACCGAGGGTGAGCCGATTCCCGGAGGCCAGGTCGTCTGGATCTCGAGACCCGACAACGCGATCAGACAGGTCTGGACCTCGCCGACCGAGTTCCGATTCTCGTTCGCCCAGCCAGGCATGCGGCGCCGCTTCGAGGAGATCGTCAGGCGACGCGAGGAGCTGCTTTCGGCACTTCCGGACCGCGCGGGGAGCTCGGAGCTCGAGCTTCGCCTCAACCAGCTTTCGCGCTGGTTTCCGCGACCGCTCGTCTGGATCGCCGTCGGGCTCGTCGCGATCGCAGTTCGTCGACCTCGTGGCTCCCGGACGCTCGTCACCCTCGGAACCGCCGCACTCGTCATCGTCGTCCTGAACGCCCTGGGTCTCTTCGCGGACCGGCACTTCGTCCTCCCCGTCGCGCCTGCGTTCGTCCTCTTCGGCCTTGCCGGCCTGCTCGGGCCGAGAGCCGAGGAGCAGCAAGCCCACTGAAAGGCCGGGGTGCCCCCGGCGTGCCGTCGAGGACGCTGCGCATACTGCCCGGATGCCGTCGACCCGACCCGGGATCGGTGCGGAGAGGAGCCGCACGGACGAGGATGCCGCCTGGGACCCGGGCGGGAGAAGCCCCGCGAGCGGCGCACGCAGTGGTGCGCTCATCGCAGTCGCATCGCTGCTCGCGACCGGCTTGAACTACGCCTTCCTCCTCGCCTCGGGTCGACTGCTCGGAAGCGACGACTACGGAGCGCTCGCCGCACTCCTCGGGCTGCTGACCGTGGTCCTGCTGCCGACCGGCGCGTTTCAGCTCGCGGTCTCGCGAGAGGTCTCGCGGCGGGTCGCGTTGGGAGACGCAGACGGCGCGGCCGGCTTCGGGCGAGCGGCGCTGCGTCTCGGGTTGATCGCAACGGCACCGCTCACGCTCGTGGCGTTCGCTCTCGTGGTGCCGCTGCGCGAGCTGCTGAACATCGAGTCCACCGGTGCCGTCGCACTGACCGCAAGCGGTCTTGCCGCGGCGCTCGTCGTCCCGATCGCGCTCGGTGTGCTGCAGGGCTACCAGCGCTTCCATGCGCTCGCGGCGATGTACGTCCTCCCGTTCGCCCTCCGGCTCGTCCTGCTCGGCCTCGTGGCGGCCGCCGGCTACAAGCTCGGCGGGGCGGTGCTCGCCGCCGTCGCCGGAGCCCTTGCGAGCGCAGTCGTCGCCGTCGCCCTGCTCCGCGAGTCGTGGAGACGGGGAGCAAGCGTCCCGCGCCCCGATCTGCGCCCGTTTCTCGGCTACCTGGGGCCGGTCCTCCTCGGCCTCGTCGGCATCGCGGTTCTCACGAACATCGACCTTCTCGTCGTCAAAGCGCGCTTCACGTCGGACGAGGCCGGCGAGTACGCGGTTGCGTCGGCCTTCGCGCGGCTTGCATTCTTCCTGCCCGCGACCATCCTCGCCGTGCTCTTCCCGCGCACCGCCGCACGCCAAGCGCGCGGAGAGGACACGGCGGACATCCTGGGACGCTCGCTGCTCGTCACCGCGGGATTCGCGGCGTTTCTCACGCTCTTCTACGCCGCGACGGGGCGCGGGCTCGTGCACACGAGCTTCGGCGCCGAGTTCGCGGACGGCGGCGGCCTGCTCGTGCCGTTCACCCTCGCCATGGGGTTGTTCGCGCTCGCGAACGTCCTCGTCGGATTCCACCTCTCGCGGGGAGAGACGCGGTACGCCTGGGTCGTCGCGGCTGTGGTGCCCGTGCAGATCGCGGTCCTCGCGCTCGTGCCGGGCAGCCTGCGCGGCGTCATCTGGGCGGATGTCGTCATCGGGGCCGCGCTCCTCGTCGCTCACGAGCTCCTCGTCGAGCGGAGCGGGCCTGCGATCCGCGCGGGCCTGCGGCGCTTCGGCGCGGTCGCGGACGCGCGGTTCCGTCGCGTCGCGGTGGAATCGCTCCTGGTGCTCGGCGGCGCGACCGCTGTCGTGTGCGTGCTCTTCTGGCCCGTCGTCGCCCACCTCGGCTCGACCATCGTGGGCAACCCGGGCTCCGACTCGACGGCCAGCGTCGCGTGGTTCTGGCGCCTCGAGAACGAGAGCGGCTTCCACCTGCTCGGCTCGACCCATCACACGCTCACGGGCGCACCCTTCGGTTGGGACGAAGGAAACGGTCTCAACCTGCAGTGGCTACTTCCGTACTACCCGATCTACCTCGTGGCGACCCTCGTAGGCGAGGTCGCGGCGTACAACATCGCACTTCTCTCCGGCTACGTGCTCTCGGGCGCGGCGATGTACCTGCTGGTGCGGTACCTCGGATGCAACATGCTCGTATCCGCGTGGGCGGGGCTCGCCTACATCGTCTTCCCGTGGCACATCGCGCGCGCCGAGCACGCGTCGCTCGTGCACCTCGAGGTGCTGCCGCTGCTCTTGCTCGCCCTCGTCGCGGCCGCACGACGACCGTCGTGGCCGCGCTACGCCTTCGTCGGCGCGGCGACGCTCGCCTGCTGGCTGACCTCCGGCTACTTCGGGACGATGGCCGTGATAACCACGGCGGCGTTCACGATCGGCGTCGCGCTCACGACGAGGACGCGCGCTAACGTCCGGCTCGTCCTCGGTGCGATCGCAAGCGCACTTGCGGCGAGCCTCGTCGTCGGAGTCGGATCCGTTCTCTCGGGCGTCGGACGGGGCGCGGGGCTCGAGCGCACCGTGCAGGACCTCTCCGGATACGGAATTCGGTTGCACGAGCTGCTGGTCCCCGCCGCGCGAAACCTCGTTCTCGGCGACTGGGTCGACGGCTTCCACGAAGCTCGCCTGCACGGCTCGAATCTCGTCGAGGCGACCAACTACCTTGGCCTGCTGACCGTCGGGCTCGCACTTGCCTGGCTGGTCGTCAGCGTCCGCGGTCGGGCGTCGCTTCCCAGCTCGCTCCGGTTCTCGACAGCCGGCCTCGTGGCCGCCGCGGCTGTCGGCCTCCTGATGGCAGTGCCGAGCCCGCTGACGGTCGCGGGGACAGAGCTCGCGATGCCTTCGCGGCTGCTCTGGGAGCTCACTCCGGCTTTCCGCGTCCCCTCGCGCTGGAGCGTGCTCGTCATGGCCGCCCTCGTCCCGCTCGCGGCGCTCGGGCTCCAGGCAGGATGGCGCGCCCTCGCTCGCTACGGCACGCGCGCACCGGCGGCGTTCGTGGGCGCGGCGATCGTCTTCAGCCTGCTCGAGCTCACGATCGAGCCGGCCGACCCCCGCTTCAGGACGGTTCCGGTCCCGCCGGAGTACACCGCCGTCGAGGCGATGCCGGCGGGAGTGGTCGCCGAGTATCCGCTCGGGTCGTCCGACCTGTACCTCCTGTGGCAGCGCGTCCACGGCCGGCCGCTTCTGAACGGCGCGCCGCCAGGGACACAGGCCGAGGACACACGCCGCATGCTGCTCGACCCGAGCGCTCCCGGAACAGCTTCCGCACTCGCGTTTCTCGGCGTCAACGTCGTCGTCCTGCACCCCGAGGGAACAGCGGACGTCGAGGTGAGTCCGCGTCAACCCGTCGCGGGCGACGGAGTACGAGCTCGTAGCCCGAACGCCCGACGGCACGTCGGTCTGGCGGGTCACCGCAGAGCCTGCGCCCGCGCTCGTGACGCTCACCGGGGGTTTTGGGCCGCCACGCCGCGACGCGAGCGGGTCGGTCGGCTACGCGCTCGTGTCTCCCGACGGCGTGGGCGTGCTCGAGCTCACGGCCACTGAGGCGGGAATCGTCCGCCTGACGCTCTCGGCGACACCTGGCCCAGGCACCCGCCCCAGGCTCCGGCTCGCGGGCACCGCTCGCGAGCAGCCGTTCGAGATCGCGGAGCGAACAGCTCGTCTCCGTGCTCGTCGAGGTGCCGCGCGGACGCTCGCGCCTGCTCGTGAAGGTGGATCCGCCCGCGTCGTCGGAGCTCGAGGCGCTCGTCGTGTCCGCCCCTCGCGCCGAAACGGCCACGGGTGAGCCGTCGTTGCACGCGGAGCCCGTCTCGCCAGACCCGGGGCTTTGATCGGCCTCAGGGCGACGGTGCCGCGAAGCCTCGCCGCTCGAGATCGCTGACGATGACGTCCGACGGAGAGGCGGCGGGTAGCGCGCTGCGGCGGCGGAACCGGCCCGGGTCGGCGAGGAAGTCGCGCAGCACTTCGACGCGTAGTCCCGAGAGGACGGAGGTCTCGCCGAGGCCTTCGCGACGCTCGGTTCGTAGCCGGTGCACGAGACACGGCACGTCGAGGTAGAAGCATTCCTCCTGGCTGCCGCCGCTGTCGGTTACCACGAACGCCGCCGAGCGCTCGATCGTCACGAAGTCGAAGAACCGCAAGCGAGGCAGGCGCACGAAGCGAGCCGCGTCGAAGAGGCGTCCGAGCCCGAAGCGCTCGATCGCCGCAACCGTCACGGAGTGGTCGACGAAGAGGAGCGGCGTCCGCTCGGCGGACTCGGCGAGCGCCTCGACGGTCTGCGTGAGCTTCTTGCGGTCGTTCAGGAGCTCGAACCGGTGCAGCGACACGACGCCGTACGGACCGTCCGGCACCCGGGAGTCCCGCGTCCTCCCTGTGGGGACGAGAGCCAAGCTGTCCCTGATCGTGTTCGACCCCGTGTCGACGACGTGCCCTCGCCGGAGGTTCGATGCCGCCCACGCACCGGGCGCGTAGTGCAGGCTCGCGATCGCAGAGGCCGCCCGTCGGTTCAGCTCCTCGGGAAACGGGTGCCGGTAGTCGTAGCTCCGGAGACCGCTCTCGATGTGCGCGACGGAGACCCGCAGCCCGCGACCCATCATTGCGGCGAGCACCGTCGTCATCGTGTCGCCGTGCACGAGGAGGAGCGGCCGCCCCGGGCCTGCGAGGAGCTGCCGCCGGAGGCCGCCGCGGTGACGGGCATAGGAGCGGGTCGCCGACCACAGCCAGCCTGGAATGTCGCCGTTCACGCGCAGGTCGCGACCGCTCGCGCCGCGCGCGAGCCAGAGATCCGGCGGGCGCAGCCCGAGCTGGTCGAGGAACGCCGGAATCTGCTCCACCTGCTGCCCCGTGGTGGCGAGTACGAACGGCGCCCTGCGCTCCTCGAGCCGCAGCAGCACCGGGGCGAGCTTGATGAGCTCGCCGGTCGTCCCGAACACGACGAGGATCACACGCGGACGCCTCGACGGGCTCGACCGCTGACGGCCAGCCCGAGCCCTCGCCACATGCCGGCCCCGTGCGCGACCGCGTACAGGGGCAGAAGCGCACCGAAGGCGGTCGCGTCCGCGACCGAGCGAGACGTGGCCGCCGCGACGGCAGCACCGAGCGCGGCTGTCCCGCGCGGCCGCCGCCGCGACGTAACCCGGCCGCCGGAGCGCCACGAGACTCAGGCCGGCGCTGACCGGATAGAAGGCCACGACGACGCCGAAGAACCGTGACTCGCGGCGGCCGTGGCCGTCGAGGAAGACGGCTCCCCGATGAAACGCGTGGCGGACGAACGAGCCGAGCGTGTCCCGCGGCGAGTAGTCGCAGCGCAAATGCGGGCGAGATGTTGATGCGCTCGCTCGCGGCGATGCGCGCGGATGAGCGGCGTGTCGTCGTTCGCGTGACGCAGGTCGCCGTAGGCACTTCGAAACTCGGCGAGAGCCGCGAGCACCAGCTGCTCGGGGAGCGAGGAAGCAGCCGGTGCCCTTGGGAAAGCGGTCGAAGCTCTCCAGGTCGAAGCTCGTCGTGCGCGGATCGTCGAAGTACTCGCGCCAGGCGAGCTCGACGAGGGTGTTCCAGAACGCTCCGTACGGATTGCCGCGCGTATCCACGCGGACGTGGCCGTTCCACACGCGCTCGCCGGCGCCGAGACGGTCGTGGACGAAGCGAAGGGAGCTCGGGTCGAGCCGTACCCTCGCGTCGAGCAGCAGCACCCAGTCGCCGCTCGCCGCCTCGAGACCGGCTCGGCGCGCCGCGAAGCGCCCGCGATTCGGCTGCGAGACGACCTCGAGCGGCACCCGTCCATTCAGAGCCGCCCGTGCCACCTCGGCACTCCCGTCCGTCGATCCGTCGTCCACGAGCACGAGCTCCGCGTCGAAGCCGCTCGACTCCACCGCCACGACGAGCGCGTCGATCGTCGCAGGCAGGTGAGCCGACTCGTTGTACACCGGAATGACGATGCTGAGCCTCATGGGCGCGGCGTCCGCGCCAACCCGGAAGCGAACCCGGCCACGTAGGCGGCATGGGTGGCGACGAGCGTCGGCGCGACCAGGATGCCCACCCGCGCCGAGCGGTACCGCAGCCCGGCGAGCGTCGCGGAGGTGAGCACCGAGAATCCGTAGGCGGCGACGAGAACGCTGCCCACGCCGCTCCGAGACGTCGCGAGCGACGCTCCGCCAAGCACCGCCCCCGCGGCGGGAGCAAGCGACAGCAGCGTCGCGCCGCTCAGGCTGCGCCCGTGAGTGCGGCGCGCCGCTGCGCCGCGCGCGGCGGCGTGCTGAGCCGTCCCTCTGAGATGCGGTCCCCAGAGACGCGGGGCGCGACGGCGATCGATGCATCCGGCGTGTAGATCGTCCGGCGTCCGCGGTCGGCCAGCCAGCGGACGAGGTCCTGCGGGCCACGTCCCGCCGCTCGAGCCTCCAGGTACTCGGACCTCAGCACGACGCAGCTCTCCGCCGGGTAGTCCGAGACCGTGCGCACGTTCCCCGGGAGGTAGCGGAAGCGCCGCGAGCCTCCCCCGAGCCGAGTCTCGAGAACTGCGGCCGCAGCCCGCTCGCGAGGGGACGACGAGGTCGGCGCGAGCGCCGGCACGACCACGGCCGCTGCGTCGCCGCGAACGACGTACGGGACCGTCGCGCTCAGCCAGTTGCCCGCCGGACGCGCACCGGGGGCGAGCAGGGCGAGCACCTCGCCACGTGCGGCGTGCGCACCGGAGTCGAGATCGCGCTCGGAGAGCAGCTCGAGCCGTGGATAGTCCAGAGCGCGCGCGTCTTCGGAGCGTCCGATGACGCTGACGAGCGGAAGCTCTTCGGGGCGGAGCGAGCCGCCTCCGAGAAGCGCTTGCTTGCGCTGATAGGTCCGCAGGATTCGGAGCCGGTAGAAGACTGCCGCCGTGTCCCAGAGCGCGCGCGTCACGGCCCGCGAGCGAACGCCGGATCCCGTGAAGCGGTACTCGAGACGCACCGGCAGCTCCCGCACCCGCCGGTACCCGAGCGCGCTCGCGACCGCGAGGAGCTCCAGGTCGAACGCGAACTGCTTGACGAGCAGGAGCGGGAACACGTCCTCGGCGACCCGGCGGCTGAAGACCTTCAGCCCGACCTGCGTGTCTCGGACGTCGAGGCCGAACAACAGCCGGTTGAGCTGCTGATAGCCCCAGCTCGCAGCACGCCGCGAGCGTGGGTAGTGGACGACCGACTCCGGATGCCGCTTCGAGCCGATCGCGAAGTCGAGCTCCTGCTCCCGAGCGAGAGCCAGGTAGCCCGGAATCGCAGCCGGGTCGAGATCGAGATCGGCGTCGACGACCGCGATCCAGGAGCCGTGGCTCGCGAGCGCCCCGGCCTTGACCGCATAGCCCTTACCCAGGTTCCGGTCGTAGTGGATGACACGGATGCCGGCGTCGCCGCGCGCCGCGAGCAGCCGCTCGGGAGTCCCGTCGATGGAGCCGTCGGAGACGACGATGACCTCGATCTCCTCTCCGGGGAGCCCGTTCGCGATGGCGGTCCGGATGGTCTCCACGTTGGCGACGATCTCCTCGCCGCCGTTGTAGACGGGAACCACCACGGTCAGGGCGGGACGCGGGAGGGCCGCTTCCGAATCGGAGGAGACGGCTTCCCCCGTGGCGCGCCCGCTGCTCACTGCGACGATTCTAGGACGGTGCAGCGGCGTTCCTGCGCTCGCCGAGGACGCCGGCCCCCGCTAGCACGACGAATGCGGGCGCTACCGGGACCGCGTACTCGGCGACCGCGTACACGGCGAGCGCGGTGGCGAGCAGGATCAGGAGAGCTGCGGCCGAGAGGACGAGTGGCGCGCCGACGCGGCGCGGGCGCCGGATCGCGACCGCGGCGAGGCCCACGAGCAACCAGACGAGCGGTCTCGGGTACCAGCGCGAGAGCTGGTTCAGCCGCTCGGCGAGCTCGGGCCTGGCGTCGCGATCGGGGAAGTTGGCCAGAAGCTCGTCCAGCTTCCGGAACACCGCCGCTCCGCGAGCGGCGTCCTCCGGATCGCGATACACGAGACGATGCTCGGTCGGCGAGGTCCAGACCTCCCTCAGACGCCGTTCCGGCGTCGAGACGAAGCCCGACTGGCGTGCGGCCGGAATCGGCTCTCCCTCCGTCGGTCGAGGAAGCCGCCTGCCGTCGACGAAGATCACCGGACTCTCCTCGTCTCCAGCCCCCGCCTCGCCCGGTGCTGCGACCTCGACGAAGAGCGGCCACCAGAGCAGTCTGCGGAAGTCGCGTGCCACACCGCGCGCGTACGTTCCCGGATGCTCCAAGACCGCCTCCCGCCCGACCCGGCCGAGACGGCTGTAGTCGTCGTCCCAACCCCACGTCCGGTCGGAGAGACCGACCAGATCCTCCTGCATGCGCGCGCTGCCCGACGAGAAGAAACGCTCGAGGTCGATGCCGTACGAGCGGTATGGCTCGTTCGGCAGGAGATCGCGGCGCACGGCGCGCGCGAGCTCGAGCGACGCAGGGCCGTTCTCCGGTTTCACGATGCGGTCGACGACGAATGCGCGGAAGAGCGGAACGCTCGCGCCTCCGCCTCGGACGACGGCGTAGTCGTCGAGCCGGACGCCGTTGTGGGCCCAGAGGGCCGCGAGGGGGATCAGGGCGGCGGCCGCGAATGCCGCCGTTCCCCGGATCCGGGCACGCCACGACGGCGCGAGGAAGAGCGGGAGCAGGACGAGGAGCAGGAGGGCCTGGCTCACCGGCCGGAGGAGAATCAGACCCACGACGCCTGCGCCGAGCGCGGCCGCGCGCCCCGCGCTCGGCAGCTCGGCGGCGCGACTGACGAGCACCGCCAGGAACGCGAACCCCGCTGCGAAGAGCATGTCGCTCGAGAGCCGATGGAAGAGCAGGACGTAGCCGGGGTATGCGAGCAGCGCGACAGCCGTCGCAACCGCGACTCCGGGCCCGACCCGCCGAGCCACGGAGCACCAGGCGACGATGGAAGCCGAGTAGAGAAGCCCTGCACCCGCCTCCGCGACGAGTGGGCCTGCATCGAGAAGCCCGCCGGCGACGAGCGGTGTCCCCGGCGTGCGGGCAAGGACAGGCTGCGGAAAGACGACGTGCTCCTGGAAGAGCTGCGAGTAGACGACCAGGTAGTTCCCCAGATCCCGGCCTGCCGCGAGCGGGACGCCGATCGAGACGAGCGCGTATAGCGCGAGCGCCGCTACGAAGAGCGATGGTGCAGCTCGCCGGCTCTCGGCAAACGATTCGAGGCCGTGCCAGGCTCGCACGACGCCGCTTGGGAGCCTTGCCACGCGGCCCAGGGTATCCGTGCGCCGAGACAGGATCGCGAGCCCGTGCGTGCTACGGTCGGCGGCGCGACACGATGACGCCGCACCCTCAGATCTCGGTCGTTATCCCGTGCCTGAACGAGGAAGAGGCCGTCGGCAGGGTGGTCGACCGCGCGTGGCTGGGGATCGAGCGCTCCGGCCGCTCGGGCGAGGTGATCGTCGTCGACAACGGGTCGACCGACGGCTCCGCCGACGTCGCCGCCGAGCATGGCGCGCTCGTGGTCACGGAGCGACGGCAGGGCTACGGCAGCGCGTATCTCGCGGGGCTCGCCCACGCCCGGGGCGAGTACGTGGTCATGGGAGACGCCGACGAGACGTATCCGCTCGAGGAGCTCGGCGGGTTCGTCGACAAGCTGGAGCAGGGGGACGACCTCGTGATCGGATCGCGCTTCCGGGGAACGATTCACGAGGGCGCGATGCCCTGGACGAACCGGTTCGTGGGCAACCCCGTGCTCACGGGCATGCTCAACGTCCTCTTCGGCGTCAAGGTCTCCGACGCGCATTGCGGGATGCGCGCGCTCCGCAGAAGCGCGTTGCCGGTTCTCGACCTGCACGCGACCGGCATGGAGTTCGCGTCCGAGATGGTCTTCAAGGCGTTCAGGCGCGGGCTCAGCGTCGGCGAGATCCCGATCGACTACTTCCCGCGAACCGGCGAGTCCAAGCTCCGCCGCTACGGCGACGCCTGGCGCCACGTCCGGTTCATGCTCCTGTACAGCCCGAGCTGGCTGTACCTGGCTCCCGGCGGCCTCTTCCTGCTGCTCGGCCTCGCGGGCATGCTCGTCCTCGCGACCGGCCCGGTCGACGTCTTCGGCCGCTCCTGGCAGATCCACACGATGCTGGGATTCGTCGCGATGACGTTGATCGGAGCGCAGGTGATCCAGCTCGGCGTCTTCGCGCGCACGTACGCACGCGTGCGGATCGGAGAGCGGGATCGGCTCCTCGAGCGCCTGGGCAAGGGCCTTCGCCTGGAGCACGGCCTGCTCGTCGGAGGACTGCTCGCGGCCGCCGCGCTGGCGATTCTCGGAACCATCTTCGTCTCGTGGACGGTCGACGGATTCGGGTCGCTCGGCCACGAGTATGCGACCGCGCTCGGGCTGACGTTCCTCGGCCTCGGCCTCCAGGTGGTCTTCGGCTCGTTCTTCCTCGCGCTTCTCACCATGCGGCTCGCAGAGGACCGCCCTGCGCTCGTCCTTCCGACGCGACGGGAGAGCGTCGTCGCGTCGAAGCGCTGAGTCCGCGCGACGAGTGCGAATCCTCCTCGTCAGCGCGAACTTCCGGCCGAGCGTGGGCGGCATCGAGCGGTACGTCGAGCTCCTGGCGGAGGGGCTAGCGCAGCGGGGGCACGAGGTGACCGTCCTCTGCTGCAAGTCCGGCGGAGCGCCCCGTCGCGAGCTCGCAAACGGTGTGCAGATCGTTCGGCTCCCGGCGACGTACGCGCTCAAGAGGGGCGTCAACGTCCACTATCCCATCCCCTCGCCGGTCGCGCTCGCAAGCGAGCTCGGGAGGCTCGTCCCGCAGGCGGACGTCATCCACGTCCACGACGCTCTGTACGTCACCTCGGCGGCCGCCCTCAGACGGGCGCGGCGCCACGGCATCCCGAGCGTTCTGACGCAGCACGTGTCCTTCACACCGCAGTCCTCGGTCCTCCTCGATGCCGTCCAGCGCGGGGTGATCGCCACGATCGGGCGGTGCGCGCGGCAGGCATCGCGCGTCGTGGCCTACAACGCTGCCGTGGCGGCCTGGGCGGAGTCGACCTGGGGGCTCGAGAAGGTGGACATCCTGCCGCCCGGGGTTCCCGAGCCGAAAGCCGAAGGCGTCGACCGGGCCGAGGTGCGGCGCGAGCTGGGGCTCGCCGCGGACCGCTTCCTCGCGCTCTTCGTCGGACGGGACGTGCCGACCAAGCGGCTCGATCTCTTTCTCGCCGCAGCCGACCCCGCCTACGACCTGGTCGCGGTGACGGACCGGCCGCGAGCCTCGGAGGGCTCCGGGACGCACGTTCTGCCGTTCATGCAGCCGGAGCGGCTGCAGCGGCTCCTCCTCGCGGCCGACGCGTTCGTTCTTCCCTCGAAGGCCGAGGGCTTCCCGCTTTCGTTGCAGGAAGCCCTCCTCGCCGGACTTCCCTGCGTGATCACGAGGGTCCCGGGCTTCGACCGGTACCTCGGGCCTGACGAGGTGCTCTGGATCGACCCCGACCCGACGAGCATCCGCGACGCACTGCTGAGCCTCGTCGCGGACGACGAGCTCCGGGAGAGCCTCGCCTCGCGAGGGCAGAACGCCGGCCGGCGCGAGTTCGGGCTCGACGCGTTCGTCGACGCCTACGAGCGGCTCTACCTGGACATCCGCGGCACCGCGCAGCGGCCTGTGGGCTGACCCTCCGAGGCGGCGGCCTATCATCATCGTCCGTGCAGCTCGCGACCCGATCGCCGCACCGAGCGGAGCCGCTATGGCCGACCGTCCGGGGATGAAACGGGTCGCGATCCTCCAGTCGTGCTACATCCCGTGGAAGGGCTACTTCGACCTGATCAACTCCGTCGACGAGTTCATCCTCTACGACGACTGCCAGTACACGCGGCAGGACTGGCGTAACCGGAACCGCGTGAAGACGGCAAACGGGACCCGGTGGCTGACGATCCCCGTGCAGGTCGAGGGTCTGTACTCGCAGCGGTTGAACGAGACCGTGATCGCCGACCCGAGCTGGGGCCCGCGCCACTGGGACATACTCAGACAGGCGTACCGCAAGGCGCCGTGCTTCGAGCGGTATGCCGACGGAATCGAAGAGACCTATGCGGCCTGTGCATCGGAGCGTCTTCTCAGCAGGATCAATCGCCGCTTCCTGGAGACGGTCTGCGGGCTCCTGGGCATCGAGACGAGCCTGACCTGGTCGACGGACTACGGCGCGAGCGGCGAGCGGCTCGAGCGGACGGAACGAGTCGTCGGCCTGTGCAAGCAGGCTGGAGCGAGCGTGTATCTCACCGGCCCGAGCGCACGCGGCTACATCGACGAAGCGCTGTTCGAGGCGGCCGCGATCGAGCTCCGGTACGTCGACTACGAGGGCTATCCCGAGTATCCGCAGCTCCATCCGCCCTTCGAGCACCGGGTGACGATTCTCGACCTGCTCTTCAACGCCGGCCCGGACGCGCACTCCCTCATGAAGAGCTTCCGCCCCCAGGTGCTGTCGCGTGGCTAGACCTCTGACGAAGCGGGCCCGCTCGTGATCTTCGGAGCGGGAACGCTCGCGCGACTCGCGTATGCCTACCTCGTTCGAGACACCGCGTACACCGTCGTCGCCTGCACGGTTCACCGCCGGCATCTTGCGGACGCCGAGCGCATTCCCGTGCCGAGCGTCGCCTTCGAGGATCTTGCCGGGCAGTACCCGGCCGACGAGTGCTCGATGTTCGTCGCAGTCGGCTACACGGACGTGAACAGAGCCCGGGCCAAGATCTTCGACGAGTGCCGGAGCCTTGGCTACCGGCTGGCGACAGTCGTCAGCTCGCGAGCCCAGTGCTGGGACGATCTTCGAATCGGCGCGAACTGCCTGGTCTTCGACGGAGTCGTGATCGAGCCGGGTGTCGAGCTCGGAGACGACGTCATCGTGTGGAGCGGAAGTCAGATCAGCCATGACACCGTCGTCGGAGACCATTGCTTCCTCGGCCCGAACGCCGTCCTCCTGGGCGACGTCTCCGTCGGCGAGCGATCGTTCGTCGGCGGGAACGCGACCGTCCGCAACGGAGTCTCGGTCGCCGCCGACTGTGTGATCGGGGCGGGGAGCGTGGTGAAGCGGAACACGCTTGCAGGTGAGGTGTACTCGGCCGTTGGCACCAAGCCCTTGCCGGGCACGCAGAGCTCGGAGCTCGAGGATCTGTGAGCGGACGCGCCGCCCAGACCCCGATCGTCTTCAACCGGCCGCACGTCACGGGCGACGAGTTCGGCTACATGCAGGAAGCGATCCGCAACGCACACACGGCGGGGAGCGGCCCGTTCTCGGCGCTCTGCTGCGATTGGCTCGTCGAGCACACGGGCTGTCGCCGGGCGTTC
The DNA here is from genome assembly GCA_963746435.1 of uncultured Actinomycetes bacterium. Classification (GTDB taxonomy): domain Bacteria; phylum Actinomycetota; class Thermoleophilia; order Gaiellales; family Gaiellaceae; genus GMQP-bins7. The sequence goes on along the minus strand of CAVVAZ010000012.1, from coordinate 90,812 downwards.
CTCACGCATTCGTGCACGGGCGCGCTCGAGATGGCGTTCACCCTCGCCGACATCGGTCCTGGCGACGAGGTCGTCATGCCGTCGTTCACCTTCGTGACGACTGCGAATGCGGTCGTCGGACGGGGCGGAGTTCCCGTGTTCGTCGACATTCGGCCGGACACGCTCTGCGTCGACGAGAACCTGATCGAAGCGGCGATCAGCCCTCGGACGAGGGCTGTCGTGCCGGTGCACTACGCCGGTGTGAGCTGCGAGATGGGCGCTCATCGGGGAGCTCGCTCGGGCGCACGACCTGCTCGTGATCGAGGACGCAGCGCAGGGAGTCGGGGCAACGGTCGACGGCAGCCCGCTGGGTGCGATCGGGCACCTCGGCGCCTACAGCTTCCACGAGACGAAGAACGTCAGTTGCGGCGAGGGCGGTGCGCTGCTGGTGACGGACTCGCGCTTCGTCGAGCGAGCGGACGTCGTGCACCAGAAGGGGACGGATCGCAGCCGCTTCCTGCGAGGCCAGGTCGACAAGTACACGTGGGTCGACGCGGGCTCGTCGTACGCCTTGAGCGAGCTGGCCGCCGCATACCTCTGGGCACAGCTCCAGCACGAGCCCGAGATCCGACGCCGACGGCTCGAGATCTGGAACCGGTACCACGAGGCGTTCGCCGACCTGGAGGCGAGCGAGCGGCTGCGTCGGCCGGTCGTGCCGGCCGGTCGCACGCACAACGCGCACCTCTACTACGTGCTCCTCGAGAATCTCGAGACGCGCACCGAGCTCATCGAGGCGCTGGGCGAGCGAGGCATACACGCCGTCTTTCACTACGTGCCGTTGCACACGTCGGTCGCCGGGAAGCGGTACGCCCGGCAGAGCGGGGAGCTTCCCGTGACCGCCGACGTGAGCGACAGACTCGTACGGCTGCCGCTCTGGGCCGATCTCACGGAGAGCCAGGTCGATCGGGTGATCGCCGCGGTCTCGGACCATCTGCGGCCGCGCACGGACGACCGCGAGCGCGCGCCAGGGGACGGCACTCGACCGATGACGGGGGACGTCGGCGAGACCGATGTCGTGCGGAGCAACATCGAGGTGCACACCGCGATGGCGGACACGTATGCCTCGCACGAGCCGCACTACCGTCCGGAGAACAAGGCCAAGGTCAAGGCGAATCTCCTTCGGGTCGCCGAGCGGACCGGAACGGGCCGGATGCTCGACATCGGGTGCGGGGCGGGCTTCGTCATCGATCTCCTGCGCGACACGTTCGACGAGATTCACGGCCTCGATGCGACGCGAGCGATGCTCGATCGGGTCGACACGGGCACCGGCAACATCACCCTCCACGAAGGACTCGCCGAAGCGCTTCCGTTCGCGGACGAGAGCTTCGACCTCGTGACCGCGTACTCCGTCCTCCATCACCTCGCCGACCATCGCCCCGTGCTCGCCGAAGCGTCCAGAGTCCTCCGCCCCGGCGGTGTGCTCTACGTCGATCTCGAGCCCAACCGCGCGTTCTGGCAAGCCATCTCGGACGCCGAGGAGCAGTACTCCGGCCGGACCGAAGAGCTCGACGAGATCGTCGCTCGCGAAGTTCGCGCCGTGCTCCACATCGAGGACGACGTCCACGAGCGCTTCGGGATACCGCCCGGACGTGTTCCGCTCGGCCGAGCACATCAAGTCGCATCTGGGGGGCTTCGATCCCGCCGAGTTCGAGGCCGATGCGCGCGACGCCGGCTTTCGCTCCTGCGAGACGACATACGAGTGGTTTCTCGGACAGGCGGTGCTCATGCACGCCTCGTCGCCCGCCGACGCGGCGACGGTCGAGGCGCATCTCCGGAGGCTGCTGCCCGTGTCCGCTGCGCTCTTCAAGTATCTTCGCTTCGAGGCCACCAGGTGAGTGAGCTCCCGGTCAGGAAGCACGATCCCGTTCAGGCCGACCCCGAGATCCTGCGGACGATACGAGAACGCGGCTTCGCTCTCGTCCCCGCGGTGCTCGATCGAGAGACGGTCGAGGTGATGAAGCGAGAGCTGACTCGCGCAATCGAGGAGGACCTGGCCGCCTGGAAGGGCCGCGAGTACGGCGACGCCTGGATGGTGCACAACCTCATGGCCCGCCATCCCGTCTTCGCCGAGTTCCTGGAGAACCCCGTCTTGCACGCGTATCTCAGCCCGCTCCTGGGCGAGACGTGCATCGTCTACGCCTACACCTCCTCGAGCATGCCGCCGTCGGGGGCGAACTTCTCGCATCGTGTCCACGTGGACTCGCCCAGGGTCGTCCCCGGCTACTGGACGAATGTGGGCGTCATGGTCGCGCTCGACGACTACACGACCGAGAACGGTGCGACCCGGTTCCTGCCGCACTCGTTCGAGCGCGAGGACCCGCCCGAGCTCGACGAGTTTCTTTCCGAGAGCGAGGAGACGCTCCCCAAGGCCGGCGAAGCCGTCGTCTTCAATGCGCGAACGTGGCACATGGGCGGCATGAACCGGTCGTCGGCGCCGCGACACGCGATCACGCTGAACGTCTGCCGTTCGTACATGCGCCAGCGGTTCGACTACCCACGGCTCGTCGGAGACGAGACGCTCGCCCACATCGGCGAGACCGGGCGACGCTTTCTCGGGTTCAACGTGCGTATGCCGGCGACCCTCGACGAGTACTACCTGCCCGAAGCCGAGCGGCTGTACAAAGCCGGCCAGGGCTGAGACGTCGTGGAGTCGCCCGGCAGCGTCTCCGTCGTGATCCCCGTCTACCGGAACGAGGGTGTCCTCGACGAGCTCGTCTCACGCCTCGTCGCGACGCTCGGGGAGATGGGTCGCCGGTTCGAGATCGTGCTCGTCGACGACGGCAGCCCCGATCGGTCCTGGGAGAGGATCCGCGCCCTCGCAGAAGAGCATGCGGAGGTCGTCGGGTTGCGCCTGAGCCGCAACTTCGGCCAGCACCCGGCCATTGCAGCGGGACTCGAGCGGGCCCAGGGAGACGTGACCGTGCTGATGGACGCCGATCTTCAGGACGAGCCGGAGCAGCTCCCGCTGCTGCTCTCCAAGCTCGAGGAGGGGATGGATGTCGTCTACACCGTCAACGTCGACGAAAAGGGAACGGAGAGCTCCCGCTTCACCTCCGCGCTGTTCCACTACTCCTTCTCACGCCTGGCCGGTGTCGACGTACCCCGATCGATCGGAACGTATAGGGCGTTCAACCGAAAGTTCCGTACCGCCGTCCTGAGCTACCCGGAACGGCGTCCCTTGTACGGACCGCTGATGCTGTACATGGGGTTCACGGCCGCATTCGTCCCTGTTCGGCGTCGTCCGACAACCGCGGAGCGGAGCGGCTACACGTTTCTCCAGCGGCTCGGCCTCGCGGCCGACACGCTCATCTCGTACACGAACGTGCCACATCGCGTCTTGCTCCTCTCGGGCTCCGCGCTCGCGGCCGCAAGCGCGCTCTATCTCGTGATCCTGATCGTGGACTACCTCGTGCGCGGCTCGGCGCTCGCGTCCGGCCTCACGCTCTTGCTCGGCATCACGCTCCTGTTCATGGGAGCGGTTCTGCTGAGCCTCGGAATCGTCGGGTCCTACGTGTTCCGCGTCTTCCAGGAGGTGCTCGGCCGCCCTCGGTATCTCCTTGCCGAAGCGGTCGGTGCGCAGGTCCTCGCTCCCACCGCCACCTCGCGCGGCGGCGACGGGGCCGCCGGGTCCCCCGACGACCCGTCTGCGTCACCTGGCGTCACTCCGTAACGCGTCGACGAGCACGAACCCGCGAATCTCGTCCGCCACCGAGAGCACCTTCACCCCGTCAGGGTTGCTCGCGATCTCCTTCAGTTCGTAGAGATCGGAGACGGCGGCGAACGGGCCATCGGGCTCACCAAGCGGCCACGGGGCGCCGTGGTAGACGACGAAGTCCGGAATCTCGACCAAGCCCGCCCTCGACCGCGGGGATGGTCGCACAGGGGAAGTACAGGCCGACCGAAGGGACGAGCAGCGTGCGGGCCTCGTCGTCCGAGAGCAGGCTCGCGACGTCGCGCTCGCCGCGCAGCTGGTGAGCCAGGCCGCAGCTGCTCCCCCCGGCGAGCGCTTCCACATTCTGGCGAGCCGGGCTCCACGGGGTGAGCGCGGCGTCGATCGCGAGAAGCGTGATGGTGACACCGACGACGGCGAGCGCTGCGGCGGGGACAGCCCAGCCGACCAGCAGGTACCAGACGTCGGTCTCCTCCCGTGAGCGCCGCCGTGCGCGGAGACGCATGCCGAGCGCCGCCACGAGGCCGAGAAGCACCGCGAGCGTGCCGTAGCTCGTGACTCCCAACCCGTCGCTCCACTCGAGCTCTCCGAGATCGACGGGCGACCACTCTCCCGGCGCTCTCCACGACCAAACCGCGACGACCGAAAATGCAGCCACGGCACCGACCAGCCGAACGCGAGACTGCCGGCCGGCTGACCGATGAGCCGCGCCACTTCGGCAGCGACCGCAACCGCACAGATCGCAGCCAGCGCACCGAAGTGCCACGGCCACTTGCTCGGCAGGAACGCAAGCAGTGCAAGCCCGACAGCGACGCTGCGGGCCGGGAGAGTGAGCACATCCGACCGATCCGAGCGCCGCGCTTCGAGATCCAAGCGACCAAGACCAGGACGAGGAGTCCGAGGCTGAGCCTGCGCGGCGCGGTCCCACCTCCGTTCTGGTCGAAATCGAGATAGCGGATGTACTCGTGCCAGAACGGCTCGCGATGAAGGTCGCCCTGCCGCAGGAGACGCGCATCAGCGAGCCGCGTCCCCAGATCCGCGTCGAGCGACAAGAGGACGAGGGTCAACGCCAACCCGGCGACGAGAAGGGCGCCGAGGGCGACGAGCAGCCACCTCGCGTGAAGCCGCAGCGCGCGAAAGATCTCCGGAGCGCCTGCGAGCAGCGGCGCCGCAACGACGATCCCGGTGGGGTGGGTCGTCGCGGCGAGAACGACGAGAGGTACGACGATCGCCAGCGGCGCCAGGCGGGGGGCACGCGCGAACGAAACCATCGCAGCGAGGGCTGCAACCGCGAGCAGCGAGACGAAAGGCTCAGGCCGAAGCGTCATCCCCCAGGCAACCGCTCCCACGAGGAAGGCCCCCGCGAGCGTCCAGCGAAGGCCCGGCGCACCCCGGTCGGGTACGACCTCCCGCACGCACCAGCGGCAGACGAGCCACCCCGCCAGCAGCGCCGCAAGGCTCGGAACCCGCGCGACCACGAGGTGATCGGTGGCGCCGACGGTCCATTGCCCGAGCCACGTCCAGAGGGCGAGCGGTGCACTCAATCCCCAGGTGTCGAGATAGATACCGACGGTGCCGGTTTCGGCGAGGACGCGATACTCGCTCCAGATCCAGGCGTCGTCGGTGAACGTCGGCGCGACGATCCCACCAGACGAGGAGCGTCCCGACGACGACCAGTTCGGTCGCGCCGAGCCCTTGCCGGAAGCGGCGCGCCGCGCTCCGAAGCGCGAAGCCGTGCCGAGCCGCCAAACCCGGCCGAGGCCCGCGAGCAAGACGAACGCCGCACCCGCGAGGATGACTGCGAGGAACCCGGCGGCCATCTGCAAGGCCGTCTGCGACGTCGCGAATGCCCGCGTTCGGACCAGGGCCTGCGGCCTTTCCCCCTTACGCAGGTCCAGGCCCGTGAACAGGCCGGTCACGATCGGCATGTCGTCGAGCGTCCCCGTCTCGAGCGCTGATGTCGCGGCCTGGAAGCCGGACCTCCCCGCCCGCTACCGAAACGTCCAACGGACAGCTCCCCGGCCAGGACACCGCGGCAAGTTGACGGCCGCCAACGGAGATACGGAGCGACGCGACGTCGAGTGCGACCAAGAGCGCCTGCGCCGCCTCGGGCCGGCGGGCCGTTGCGACAACCGTCGTCGCGCGACCGCCGCGTAACGGGGGAGACAAGCCGCACGGCACCCGCAGGTCGATCGACTCCGGAACGCGATTGAGGAGCGGCAGAGGCGCGAACCAACCCCGAGTGGGCGTCGTCGCCGGCAGCGCCTCCGGCGGCCAGACGTACTCGGCGTGCTCGCTCCGAGCAGGCCCGACGGCCGCGACGAGCGCCGCGACGAGCGCAAGCGTCGCGAGCGCGAGCGCCATGACTGGTCGCCGCGCCGGTTGCCGGCTCTCGTCCGCTGCCGGCGCGCCGCGCTCCGGCACTCGAGACGAGGCAGCCACGGCGCCGAATGCTAGACAGGCTCCTGGAGGGTGTCCCTCCAGCGCCGACGCGAGCGAAGACCGCCGGCCGTCTGCGCGGGCATACTGGGATCGGTGGCCGACCTTCGCTCGACGTCGTCGCGCGCCGGGAGGATCGCCGTGCCGCCGACCGCGACGTAGCCCATGGCCGACTCCACCGTCGTCACCGGCGAGAACCCTGAGCCAGAGGTGAACCGCCGTTCGGGCGACGGACCGGGGTCTCGCCCGTGGCTCGTTCCCGCGCTCGCGGTCGTTCGCACTCGCAGCGGCCCTTCTCGCAGCCGTCGGGCCGGCGGAACATGTCCGGACGACGTACTCGTGGCCGCCGGCCGAGGTGCCTTCCGCCAGCTCCGGAGCGAGTCTGGTACACGCCGCTCCTCCTCGTGAGGCGCGAGCCCGAGTCGCTGTCCATCCGTGTGCCGTGCGCGCTTCCCCGCCCTCTGCCCCGGGCCGACAGTCCTGCGACCGTGCTTGCGACGGCTCGCTTTCCCGAGCGCAAATGGCGGACTCGTCGTGCTTCGCAGTCGCGGCCGGCTCACGTTCCAGGTCGGGGAAGCACTCCTCGCCCGCGTGCCCCTCGCGCCAAGATCCACCACCGAGGAGTGCGCGTACGCGCTCGAGGTGTCGGGCCGCAGGTGGACGATCGAGGGAGGGCCGGAGCAAGTCGCACTCGAAGGGCGGCTCGACCGGATGCCCGTCGTCTCGGGCGTCTTCTCGGAGCTCGACATGCGATCTCCGTCCCATCCGACGATCGACGTCACGACGATGACCCACGCCACTCGGGCCAGCGTCCTACAGACGCTCGCCTGGGCGATCGCCGTCGTCTGCGCACTCGCGTCGCTCGTCCTCGTGTCGTTTGGTCGAGGAAGTCGCGGCCGGGCGGCACGCTCTGCGTAGCCGTCTCCGATCCGGAGTGGCACACGCAGGCGCCGCAGACGCCGTCGTCGGCGTGGTCCTCCTCGGCTGGTGGGTGCTCGCGCCCGTCTTCTACGACGACGGCTGGGTGGTGGCCAGGCAGAGCATGTTCTCGACGTCCGGCGGCTTCTCGAACTACTACGACTCCTTCGGCGCCAACCACCCTCTGGGGTACTGGATCGAGTGGCTACAGCACTGGCTCGTGGACGTCTCGACCGCCGTCCTCATCCTGCGCGTGCCCGCTTTGCTCTGCCTGGCGGCGACGTGGGTCCTCTGTCGCTGGATCCTGGCCCGAGCGCTCTCCTCCTCGAGGGGGCAGGGCGGCCTCGCCGCTCTGGGCGCTCACGAGCGGATTCGTGGTCGGTGCACTCGCCTGGGGGATGACCCTCCGCCCGGAGCCGATGATCGCGCTGCTCGCCACGGGTGTCCTTGCCTGCGCTGTCCGCTTCGTCGAGCGGGAGACGGCGACTCCGATCGCGCTGTCGGCCGTCCTCGTCGCGCTCGCGCTCACGGCTCATCCTGCGGGCATCGTCGCGTTCGCGCCGTTGGTCGCGATCCTGCCCCGGGTCGCTCGGTGGGCACGCCGGCGAGTCGTGGTCGCCGGAAGCATCGCCGCGGCATCCGGCGCGTGGCTGGTCTTCCTCGCCTTCGTGGGCTCGGACGTCGAGCGACGCCGCAGCGACGCCCAGACGATCCGCACCTACGGGAACGCGGCCGCGAGTTGGCGGGAGGAGATCGAGCGCTATGCGGATCTCTTCACGATCTACTACGGAGCGCCTCTCCGCCGCGAGTCGGTCGCACTGATGCTGCTCGCGGTGCTGGCTTACGTCGTGCGGTCGCGTCGCGAGAGACGCGTGCCGCTCGACGTGCCGGCCCTAGCACTTGGCCTGGGCTTGCTCTTGCTCGTAGCAACGCCGAGCAAGTGGCCCTGGCACTTCGGGACGCTGATCGGCATCGCAGCGATCGCCGTCGCCGTGGAGACGGCTCGGCTCGGGGAGGAAGCGCGCCGGGCGCGCGGTTGGTCCGCGCGCCCGTTCCTCGTGATCGGCGCCGCCGTCGTAGCCGCCGCATGGTCCTGGTCGCCGCGACATCTCTGGAGCGATCTCGACCTGCGCACGCTCGGCTGGACCCTCGGGTTCGAGACCAGCCTCGTCAATCTCGCCAAGCTCGCCGGCGCAATACCGCTCGCCCTGCTGGCTGCGCTGGGCGCGGCCGAGCTGATACGGGGAAACGGACGCCGCCTTCCCGAGGTGCCCTGGCGTGTCGCTCGTTGGATGGCGCCGGTGCTGGCGGTTCCGCTCGTCGCGTTCACGGTCGGCGTGCTCGTCACGGACGCGGTCAGGACGAGCTCGTGGACGCTCGCACGGCAGAACCTGGACACCCTTGCCGGCGGCTCCGGCTGCGGGCTTGCCGACGACGCTCTCGTCGCGCAGCTGTCATCGGCGCGTGCGCTGCCCGAACCTCGCGGGGACGCGCCTGTCGCCGCCTGCCGCGTGGATTCCGGAGGCTCCGGCCGACGGCCTGCCACGCCTGTCCCTCGGGCCGCTGGGCCAAGAATCGGTTGCACGCTCGTCGTGGTTCGTCATCCCCGAAGAGCGCGGCTTCGGGCTGTTTCTCGGAAGCACGCCCGAAGGAACCGATACACCCGAGCTCGAGTGGGGCAGGGCTGTTGCCGGAACGGTGAAGAGCCTGGACCGCAACGAGATCTCGTCGGCCCTGGGGCCCGAGGTCCGGTCGAGCCTCGTGTCCTGGCGGTTCTTCCCGGCCGGCGAGCTCCCGCAGCCGGATCCGCAGGCGAACGTCGTTCGTCTCGTCCTGCGGAGCCAGGCAGCCTCCGGAACGGCGCTCGCCGCAACCGCTCCGGTGACCTACACGAACGAGACGCTGACGGACCGTCTCGACGCGGACGGCTCGCTCTCGCTCGTGCCCCCGAATCTGCTCACCTATGTTCCTTGCGTCGAGCAGCCCGCACTTCATGGAGGAGTGGTCGAAGTGCCCGCGCAGATCGTCGCGCCCCGGGACTCCCTCTGGCCCTTGCTCGCTGGAGACACCAGCCCGTTCGAGGGCGTCGTCGATCTCTATCGACTCGAGCGCCTCTCGCTCTCGGACTCACGCGCTTCCCCCCGGGAACGTCGTGCTCTACGAGGTGGACCGGCGGATATCCGGCGCGGCGATCGTGGCGCCGGACGAGACGACCGTCGTCTCCTAGGAAACGACAGCGAGGATCGCATCGACTACGCGCTCGGCAGCGCGACCGTCGATGTCGCCGACCACCTCGAGACTGACCCGCCGCCTCTCCTCCGCGAGCTCGGCCGGGCTCGCGAGCGCCCGCTCGATTCCCTGCACGACATCGTCGAAGCTCTCCGCCCGGTAGAACGCGTCCGAGCGCGTCAGCTCGCGGTAGTGCTCGCCGAGGACGTTCTTGACGGCCCACGACTCCCCCGGCGGCGCGCCCTCGTCGTAGAGGACGCAGACTGCGGGGCGGTCGTTGACGAGGGCGTCGAGGAGGATGGTGCCCGCGTTCGCGACAACGCAGTCGCAGTGCTGCAGAAGGGTCGCGAGGGCCTCGAAGTCCGTGAAGCTCGCGTCCTGCACGGCGATGCCCGGGGTGTCGAGCGCGGCTGCGAAGCGCTCGCGCCACTCCTTGTCCCGGGGATGCGGGCGGAAGAGGAGCGAGAACCGGCCGCGCGCGTGCTCCTTCCACCAGCCGACCAGACGCTCGACGAAGCGGCCCTCGTAGGGCGTGTTCGTCGGGGTGTTGCCCATGACCGCGACGACCGGAAGCGCCGGGTCGAGCCCGTGCGTCCGGATCAGGGCGTCGTACGCGTCCCGCCCGCGCGGCCGGTGATACACGTCCGTTTGCGGCCAGCCGGTCACGACCACCCGCTCGGATGCGATGGCGTGGTAGCGGCGAAGGTCCTCCTGCATCGCCCGGTTCTGGACGAGGTACACGTCGCAGAAGGGAGCGATGACCCCCTTCCCGACCGTGTGGTCCCAGCTCGCGACGTGGGCGACCACGGGGATTCCGAGACGCCGCGCAGCGAGCAGATAGGGAACCGCCGCCTGCGGCTGCACGTTCGTCAGGACGAGCGCACCGCATTCGCGTCTCATCTGCTCGAGCAAGGCTCGCGGGACGTGGCGGCGCGCACTGAAGTGCCAGCGCTGCATCGCTCGCTCGATCGGTTGCCAGCGCGGCAGCCGTCCGGCGCGCGCCGAGTCGAGCATCCAGTTGGCATGCCCTGGCGCCATTCGCTCGAGGTGGAATCCGTGCCGGTAGTTGAGCCGGATCGCGAGCGGGAAGTAGCCGAGCGTGCCGGTCGAGCATGCGGTCGATCCGCCGCGCGGCCCTCTCGGCCGAGGCCACTCGGACGCTCGGCGGCTTCCGATCGAGCACGCGAACGCCTGGCGCGCGCGCTGCCCATTCGCGGGCCTCGTCCTCGTCGAGCAGGAAGATCAGTGCGAGCCGAGGCCCCAGGCGCTCGCTCAAGCGGGCGACGACGCCCGCGTCGAAGAGCATCCTGGTCGAGAGCTGATCCGGGAAGACGAGCCAGACGTCCTTGGCCATCACGCCTGCCGGGCGATGGCGTCCTCGATCCGGTCCGCGATCGAGGCCCCGTCGAGACCGTGAAACCGGAGCGCCTCGGCCGGCGTTCCACACGCCGGCCAGCCCTCCACGCCGAACACCGTCACGGGGGAGCCGCCGAGCTCGCGCCTGAGTGCGTCCCCGAGCGCTCCGACGGGAGCGTGATCCTCGAGCACGAAGACACGGCGGTACGGGGCGACCGTGCCGGCGAGCCAGTCACCGTCGATCCGGTTCAGCCAGGGCATGTTCGCGACTGCGAGGCCGATGCCGCGCCCGGCGAGAAGCTCCGACGCAGCGAGCGCCTCGTGCAGCAGCACCGGCCCGTAGGCGAGCAGCAGACCGTCGTCTCCGTCGCGGAGCAGCGAGCCGCGCCCCGGCGTCGACCTCGGCGTCGGGGAGCTCGATCGCCCGCGGCGAGGGGCCGATCGCGAGGCGGATCGCGACGTTCTCCTCCGCCTCCTCGACCGCCCAGCGGAGGAGCGCGCGCGTCTCGGCGGCGTTCGCCGGCTGCACGATCGTCATGCTCGGGAGCGCCGCGAGGAGAGAGACGTCGCGCAGCGACTGGTGCGACTTCCCGGGCCCCGCCGGGATGAGCCCCGCGTAGTGGAGCGCGTACACGACCTTGGTCCCCTCGCTCACCTGGTTGTAGATCTGCTCGTTCGCCCGGGACGCGAGGAAGGCGGCGAAGGAGTTGACGACGGGCAGGAAGCCTTGGCGCGCGAGCCCGGCTGCGGTCGAGACCATGTCCTGCTCGGCGATTCCGCACTCGACGAAGCGGTCCGGGTACGTGAGCTCGAACACGCGAATCCGGCAGTCGGAAGCGAGATCGGCGTCGAGAACGACGAGGTGGTCGTGCTCGGCTCCGAGCTCCACGAGTGCCTCGCCGTACGCCTCGACGACGTACTCGTCGCTCACCTTCGCCTGCATCGGCGCGCCAGAGCCGCTCGCCGGCTCGGCTTCGAGCGAGGCGGCCGGCTCTCGGGAAGGAGGCTCGACGGGCTCCACCGGCTCGACCTGGAGCACATCGAGCTCGAGCGTGGCGAGCTGCTCGTCGATCCGGCCCACGAGCTCGGCGGCGGCTCGCTCGAAGTCGTCGTCGCCCGGGCGCACCGGCGTGCCAGCGGTAGAAGCCGCCACCCTCCGCCAGCGCCGCCGAGTGCTCCATGAACAACACGCCCTTCCCTTTGATCGTCTGGGCGATGAGCGCTTGCGGGCGGTCGTCCACGCCGCGTAGCTCGGCGAATGCCTCGCGCAGGGCCGCATGGTCGTGGCCGTCGCACGAGACGACATGCCAGCCGAAAGCGTCGAGCTTGGCGTCGAGCGCGCCGAGCGCGACGATCTGCTCGGTCGGCTTGTCCGACTGGAGCTCGTTTCGGTCGATGACGACGGTCAGCCGGGCGAGCTTGTCGTGCGCGGCCGCTTGGAGCGCCTCCCAGTTCTGCCCCTCCTGCAGCTCCCCATCGCCCGTCATGACGACGACGCGGCCGCCGAGCCCCAGGCTCCACTTCCCCCAGGCGATTCCCCGTCCTTTGGAGATGCCCATGCCGAGCGAGCCCGAGTTCGCCTCGATCCCTGGCACACGTACGTCCGGGTGCCCGTCGAGGCCACCGAGTCGCCTCAAGGCGAGGAGCTTCTCGCGCGGGATCACGCCGAGCGCGAAGAGCGTCGCGTAGAGACCGGGCACGTCGTGTCCCTTCGAGGAGAAGAAGACGTCCCGATCCGGATGATCCCAGCCGAGCTCGGCCGTGTTCAGCTCCTCGAAGAGGAGATGGACGAAGAGATCGAGCGCGCTGAAGCTGGAACCGAGATGGCCCGACCCTGCACGCTTGATCGCGACGAGGGTGTTCAGGCGGCACATGTCCGCGAGCAGCGCGAGCGCCGCGTCGCGATCGACCCCGCTCGCGCGCACGCGGTCGAACTCGGTCTTGGGGATGAGCTGGAGCTGGAGCACGTCCGGCGGGAAACGCTATCGCGCCGGTACGGGCGGCCGGTGCGGCGTCACGACGTCCGCAAGATCTGCGCCCTCTGCGAGCTCGTCCGTCTTCTCGCACAGGAAGAGCGCCTCGCTCGAGCCGGGCCTGTAGTCCGTGAACCGCCGGACCCTCCTCCAGCCCGTCCACGCGAGCTCCATCCGCACCGCTTGGAGCGTCGGCACCGCCTTCGCCTTTCCCGACTCCGGTTGCCAGCGAAGCCGGAGCACGGCATCGGGTCGAGGGTCGATCGTCGTCTCGAAGAGCATCGTCCCGCCGGACCGAGTAACCCGATTCAGCATTCCGAGCAGCGGAATGTGGTGGATCGAGTGGTAGAGGACGCCGAGGAAGAACACGAGCTCGAATGGCTCGACGTCGAGCAGCTCGCGTGCCTGGCGCAGGTCTCCGTACACGAATCGGTGCGGACTCTGGAGCTCGCCGACCCAACGCTCGTGGAGGTTCCGGTCGGAGGCGAAGTCCGAGAACACGAGCTCGCTCGGCTCGAGCTCGCGGTCGATCCAGTGCGAGTGGAGGCCGTACTTCGGTCCCACCTCGAGCACGCGCGCTCCGCGGAAGCGGGAGACGTCGAGGGCGGCGCCGAGCGCCTCGGGCACGATCGTGAGGTCGGGCACGTCGGCGGCGGCGGTCGTCGGCCGCTTGTCCGGGATCGGCCGCGGGTCTTCGACGTACTCGGTGAGCTCGTCCAGCCTGGCGACGTTCTCGGGACTCGGCTCGTAGACCTGTAGTCCGAGGCGGACGGCCGCCGACCACGCCGCCCGCCGAGCGAACCCTCGAGCACCGTTCATCCTGCTGGCCAGGGATGCTCGCGCAGAACGTCCTCGACCACCTCGACCCCCCACCCCGATCCGCCGGGGATGCGCAGCTCGCCGTTCGCGATCTCCGGCGTCGCCGTCACCAGCTCGTCGCGCCACGGCACGTCGTCGACGTCGTACTCGAGGATCCGTGCGTTCGGGATCGCCGCGCACCACTGCGCGCCGATGAAGGTCGCGAGGTGCGAGTAGTAGTTGTGGGGGGCGCAGTTGACCTCGAACGTCTCCGCGAGGTCGGCGATCTTCTTCGCCTGATGGAAGCCGTTCCAGATGACGTCGACCGAGGCGACGTCGAGCGCGGCCGCCTCGAGGAACGGCCTGAACCCGCGGCTTCCGTACAGGTTCTCGCCCGAGCAGATCGGCATCGGGGCGACGTGCCGGATGTGGGCGAGCGCCGCCGGATCGAAGAGGTCGACCTCCAGCCAGAGCAGGTCGTGCTCCTCGAGCGCCCGCGCGACGCGCACGCAGCCCTCGGGCTCGAGGTTGAAGTTCAGGTCGACGATCGGGCGCGCCGCTCCCCTCGGTTCCGGAGCGGAACGCATCGAGCAGCTTCACGAGCGCGTCCGCGATCTCCTCCGCCTCCAACGTCCCCCCGCCGGCGCCGAAGCCCGGCATCGACACCGCCGGGTTCTCCCCGGGAACGCACGATGTTCGTCTTGAACGCGCGGTACCCGCGCTCGACCACCTCGCGCCCGAGCGCGGCGACGTCGTCGTAGGAGCCGAGCTTCTGGCGTCCCCGTCACCTCCCACGCCCGCGCGCGAGTCGTCCCGCAGTGCGACCAGTAGAGCGGGATCGTCTCCCGGGTCGGCCCGCCGAAGAGCTCGTAGACCGGCACGCCGAGCGCCTTCGCCTTGAGGTCGAGGAGCGCGTTCTCGATCCCGCCGATCGCCTTCGCGATGACCGAGCCCGGGCTCTGGCGTGTGCTCCGGTAGAGCTCCCAGTAGATCTTCTCGACCGCGCGCGGGTCCTTTCCGACGACGACCGGCGCGAGGTCCTCGACGATCCCGGCGAGGCCGCGCGGCGATCCGTGCGAGTCGGTGATCTCGGCCCAGCCGACGAGCCCGTCGTCGGCCGTCGCCTTGAGGAAGATCCACGGCCGCCAGCCCGCGTCGCAGAAGAGCGTCTCGAGGCTCGCGACCTTCACGAGTTGGCAGCATACGGCGGTCGCCCGACCGCAGGCAGCGACGCCCCACCCGAAGCGAGCAGGCGCTCTGCGCGCTCCCAGTCCTCCTCGTCGTCGACGTTGAAGCCCTCGGGGCCCTCGGTGAAGAACGGCGCGACGACGCGGCCCTCACGCGTTCCCATCTCGTCGACAACCCGAGTCCAAGCGATCTCGAGCGCGCTGTTCTGGTTGTAGACCTCGGGCAGCGCCTGGTACTGACCCGCGTGCCACGCGACCGCGAGGTGCGACTGGTCGAGCAGCGGACGCATCGTCCGCCCGTCGTCCTCGAGGAGCCACATCTTCCCGGGATGCTGCTTCACGAGCTCGACCGCGCGCAGGGAGTCCGCCTCCGGTGTCGCGACGAGCTGCTCGAGTCCGCGCCGCACGGCGTCCGGTCCGCGAAACGGGTTCGTCGCGCGCACGATCGCGAACAGCTCGTATCGCTCCTCGAGCCGCTCGAGCGTGTAGCGAAGCCACTCGATGTCGGGGGAGACCGAGGTCGCGTACTCGTCCGGGCGGAGGAACGGCACGTCCGCGCCGTACCAGCGCGCGACCTCGGCGATCGCCTCGGAGTCCGTCGACACCACCACGCGCTGGAAGACGCCGCTCTGGAGCGCGGTCTCGATCGCGTACGCGAGCAGCGGATGGCCTGCGAGAGGGCGCACGTTCTTTCCGGGAACGCGCTCCGAGCCCGAGCGCGCCGGGACGAACGCGACCGCAGTGGGTGGAGTCATGCCGCCAGGGCTTCGGCGACGAGCTCCGTGAGCACCGGGGTGGGGACGCCGAGCCGCTCACCGGCACGGACGACCGAGCCCGCGATTGCGTCGAGCTCGGACGGGCGACCGGCGGTGACGTCTCGCGCGGTCGAGGTCGTGAGGTCGTAGTCCATGTCCGCGATCATCGTCCATTGGCTCGACGCCAGCAGCGTCACGCCGTCGGCCTGCGCCACCGCGCACGCCTCTTCGATCGCCGCCTCCAGCCGGGGCCGCCACTCGCGATCCTCGCGGAGCGAGCCCACCGGTCGGCGTGCAACTGCCGTTGCGGCCGACAGCACCGCGAGCCGAGCCGCCTTCCGCCAGAGCACCTGCTTCTCCCGCTGGTCGACGATCACCTCGGCGCCGCTCTTGCGAAGGATGGCAGCCGTGTCCTCGAGGTCCTCCGGCGGCGAGCTCGCTCGACGCGATCGTGAGAACCGCGGACGGCGTCGTCTGCACGATCTGGACCCGCCCGACGCGATAGGCCTCGAAGCGCGAGATGCTGCCCGCGGCGACGCGGGGGCCGAAGCGCGCTCGGAGGATGTCGAGGTGCTCGAGCCCGTTCATGAGCGGGACGACGACACCGGACTCGACCGAGGCGGGATCGATGCGCTCGATCGCCTCCTCGAGCTGGTGTGCCTTGACGGTCACGAGCAAGACGTGAACGGGTTGCGAGAGCTCCTCGCGCACCTCGGGGCGCAGGAGGAGTGGCTCTCCGCCTTCGATCTCGAGCGAGATGCCGGCGAGCGCGAGGATGCCGACCATGTCCGGACGCGGAACGCAGATGGTGTGCACTCCCCCGTGCAGGAGGCGCACGGCCAGGGAGCCGCCAACGGCGCCTGGGCCTAGTACGGCGACGGTCTCTCTCATACGAGGGCGGGATCGGCGATCAGGTTCACGACCTTGAGATCGGAGTACACGTCGAGCGCCTCGACCCCTGCCTCGCGCCAGCCCGTCCCGGACTGCTTCACGCCGCCGAAGCCCATGTGCGGCTCCGAGCCGTGCGTGCCGGCATTCACGACCACGACGCCTGCCTGCGCCTTCTCGGCGAAGCGCATGGCGCGGTGGAGGCTCGCCGTATGGATGGCTGCCGTGAGGCCGTACGGCGAGTCGTTGACGAGCGCGATCGCCTCGTCGAGGTCATGGACGCGATGGAGGAGCGTGACGGGCCCGAAGAGCTCCGTGCACGAGATGTCCGAATCGGGTGCCGCACCCTCGATCACGGTGGGGGAGAGATACCACCCCGGCCGGTCGAGACGCTCGCCGCCGCAGAGGACGGAGGCGCCCGCGGAGGCCGCTCGCGCGACGGCGCCGAGAATCCGGTCGAGACTCGCCTCGCTGATCACGGGCTCGGCGGGAAGAGCGCTCGCCTCACCGACGAGCAGCTCGCGGAACGCGTCGTAGACAGCGTCGAAGACGACGAGCCTGCTCGCCGACGCGCAGCGCTGGCCCGCGTTCGAGAACGCCGAGGCAAGCGCCCAGCGCACCGCATTCTCGAGGTCGGCGTCGTCGCAGACGACGAGCGCGTTCTTCCCGCCGAGCTCGAGGCAGACCTTGGCGAGGCGGCGCGCGGCAGCTTCGTTGATCCGGCGGCCGGTCTCCGCCGAGCCGGTGAAGCTCACGAGGTCGACGTCAGGGTGCTCGACGAGCGCGGCGCCGGCTTCGGCACCGAGCCCCTGCACGACGTTGAGCACGCCCGGCGGCAGGCCGGCCTCGCAGCGCGAGCTCCCCGAAGAGCCGGGCCGACGCGGGTGTGTGCTCGGAAGGCTTGACGACGGCTGCGTTCCCGCAGAAGACCGCCGGGAACGCCTTCCAGGCGATGTTCGGCAGCGGCGTGTTGAAGCTCATGACGAGGCCCGCGACGCCGAGCGGCTGCCGCACGGTGAGGACGGTGCGGTGCGGCATGCTCGCAGTCGTCGTCCGACCGTAGGAGCGCCGGCCCTCCCCCGCGACGAAGAGGCCCATCTCCACCGCCGCGTCCGTCTCGGCCAGCGCGAGCTCGAGCGGCTTGCCGGTTTCGGCAACCACGATCTCGGACGCGTCGTCGCGCCGGTCGCGAAGCCTCAGCGCGAGCTCGCGAACGATCTCCCCTCGCTCGACCGCCGTGCGCTCAGCCCAGGACGGCTGCGCTTCTCGCGCAGCCGAGACGGCCGCGGCGACGTCGTCGGCGCCTGAGCGGGCGAGTCGGCAGAGAAGCGTCCCGTCCGCGGGACGAAGCTTGTCGAGCCACTCTCCGGACGTAGCCGGAACGGCTTCGCCGCCGATCAGATTCGAGACCGTGTCCGTCATCGCCGCGCCACGGCTAGCCGCTGGCTGCGACGGTGAGAAACGCCGCGTGGCGCGGCTCCCACACCCCGGCCCGGGCGGGCAGCGGGTAGTAGCCCGCTCCGAAGATCTTCCGGATCGTGAAGCCGTGCGCTTCGAAGAGCTCCCGGAGCCCGCGATAGGCGAAGACGCGGAGATGCTCCCACGACCGGAGCTCGGGCTGCTCGCCGCGATGGAGGGCGACCGGATTGCCGATCCCGCACCGGGTCGTCGAGACGTTGGTCAGCGAGAACGGCTGCCAGCCGAGCAGCAGAGCGCCCAGGTTGTGCCAGCTCGCGAGATTCTCGGTGGACGTGACTGCGAGGCCTCCGGAGCGGAGCACCCGCCGAATCTCGCGCACGAAGGTGTCCGTATCGGCGAGGTGCTCGATCACCTGATTCGACACCACGACGTCGAACGACGCGTCGGGGAAGGGAAGCTCGGCGTTGAGGTCGGACTCCACCACCTCGATGCCGCGCGAGCGGGCCGCCTCCGCGTGCTCCGAGGTGACTTCGACGCCGTGAATCGAGGCGGCGCGGGCGGCCCGCGCGAAAGTCATCGTCCGCTCCCCGTCCGCGCACCCGAGATCCAGGAGCGATCCGTGGGCAGGAGCCGCGCTCAGCGCCCGCTCGACGTTGGCGAGGTTCAGAGCCATCGCGTTGTCGAAGCGCTCGGTTGCCCAGCGCACGAAGGCACCCATGCCGATCACCAGGCCGACCAGCCGCCGTCGACGACGAGGTTGGCTCCGGTGACGTAGGAAGAGGCGTCCGAACCGAGGAACACGACGGCGCCGAGCGCCTCTTCGGCCCGGAGCATGCGCCCCATCGGCACGCGCGCGTTGTACGCCTCGAGGAACTCCGCGGGCTGGTCGTTCCACACCCCGGCGAGCGTCAGCGTGTTCACTCGCACGCCCGCCTTCGCCCAGTACGTCGCGAGATAGCGCGTGAGGTTGAGGATCGCGGACTTCGAGACCGAGTAGGCGACCGGCTTCACGAACGTCTCCCCGCTCTCCCGGCGGAACTCGTACAGGTCCTGCACCGGGGAGAGGAGCCCGTAGATCGACGAGACGTTGACGATCGAGCCTCGGCCCTCCCGCGCCATCGCCCCGCCGACGACCTGGCAGGCGAGAAACGTGCCCTTCACGTTGACGTCCATCACCGCGTCGAACGACTCCTCCGGGTACGTCTCGAACGGGCCGACATCGTCCGCGGGCGCATCCGGCGGCGAGTCGAGGCCCGCGTTGTTGACGAGCAGGTGCGGGACTCCCCATTCGGCCTCGACCGCGCCCGCCGCCTGCTCGAGCGCCGCCCGGTCGGTGACGTCGACCTCGTAAGCCGTCACGCCGTCCGGGGTGTCGCCAGCCGCGACGTCGAAGATCGCGACGCGCATCCCCCGCCCCGCGAGGCCCTCGGCGTACACCGACCCGAGCTGCCCCATTCCTCCCGTGACGACGGCGACGCGGTCGGAGAGGTCGAACAGGGCGTCGGTCACGCGGCAGCCCCCTGCGCGCGCCAGAGGGCGTCGCAGAGCTCTCGCACGCACCCGCGCCCGCCCTCGCGGGTCAGCACGAGGCGCGCGAGCGGCACCACGTCCGGCCACGCGTCAGCCGGAACGACGGGGAGCCCGACGGCCGCGAGGCACGTCGCGTCGTTGACGTCGTTTCCCAGATACGCGGTCTCGTCGAGCGAGACGCCGCGGCGGCCGGCCTCGTCCTCGAGCACGGGGAGCTTCTCCTCCACGCCCTGAACGCACTCGGCCTGGATCTTCCGCGCACGCGCGCCGACCGCCGCGTTCGTCTCGGTCGAGAGGATCAGGTACTCGACGCCGATCTCGTCGAGACGTCGCAGGCCGAGTGCGTCCCCCCGCCAGCAGGCGACGCTCTCCTCGCCCTTGTCGTTCGTCCAGACGCGGTTGTCCGTGAAGACACCGTCGAAGTCGAAGACGGCGAAGCGGACGCTTGCAAGGTTGGTCACGCTTGGTGTGAGCCGCGGGCGCCAACGGGCTCCTCGACCGGCTCGACGTCCTCGAAGATGACGTCTTGATCGGTCGCGAGCGCCCGCAGGAGCCGGCGGCCGAGGAGGCGGTCGAGCTCGTACGGCGGCAGCCCGCCGTCCGCGGGCGACTTGGCCTCGAGATCGCCGGCCGCGAGCATGTGACCCGCTGGAAGATCGCGCGCGGCGACGAGCTTCTTACCCATCTTCTCGAGTGGCCGCTCCTCGCTCGGAAGCCTCCGCTTCTGGCCGTCTCCGACGGCGACCGGGATGCGCTCCAGGTCCCGAACCAGCCTGCGCATGCCCTCGGGCATGAGCGAGAAGGCGTGGTCGGAGCCCCTCCACGCGTGGTCGAGCGTGAAGTGCTTCTCGATCACACGCGCGCCGAGCATGTAGCCGACGAGCGCCATCGCGATGCCGCTCTGGTGGTCGGAGAGCCCGATGACCAGCTCCGGGAAGCGCTCGCGGTAGGTCTCGATCACGCCCAGATGCAGCTCCTCGACCGCGCAGGGGTACGACGCGGTGCACTGCATCAGACAGAGCTGCGGGTTGAGCGGGAGAATCGTGTCCACCGCGCGCTCGACGTCCTCGAGCGTCCCTCCGCCGGTCGAGAGGAAGATCGGCCTGCCGAGGGCGGCGACATGGCGCAGCAGAGGCGTGTTGACGAGGTCGGCCGAGGCGATCTTGAACGCCGGCACGCCGAGCTCGGCGAGGAAGTCCGCGCTCGGCTCGTCGAACACGGTCCCGAAGAGCGTGACTCCCTCCTCGCGGCTGAACTCGCGCAGCTCGAGCCACTCGCCGGCGGAGAGCTCGAGCGCCTCGCGGTGCTGCCCGTACGTCGCGCCGAAGCTGTGCTCGTTGTCGTACGGGAGAGTCGTAGAGCTCGCGGGTGTAGAGCCTGCGGTTGTCGCGCTTCTGGAGCTTGACGGCGTCGACTCCGCACTCCTTCGCAGCGTGGATCAGCGCCTTCGCCTTCTCGAGCTCACCCTGGTGGTTGTGGCCGATCTCGGCGACGACGTAGGCGGCCCGTCGCCCGAGATGCGTCGGCCGTCGACGATGAGCTCCGGCACGGGGACGATGGTACTCGCCAGAGGCGCTGTCCCTGGCGGGGCAGCGCCGATCCTTCAAGACTCCGAACTCCGTTTCGCCGGGTTGTCTTGCTTCCCGTCGCTCGTGCGAGCCGCCCAAAGCTTGCCGTGATCTTCAGCCCGGATGAAGTACCTCCACAACCGCAGCGGCAGCCTCAAGACGGGGTGAAGATCCGCGTTAGTGGACGCTCGACGATGCTTCGGCACACCAGACCACCAGGACTCCAGCCAGGAGGAGCGGTCGACGAACTTTGCGTAACGCCGTTTCGTCACAGCACTGAGACTAGCCGCGTCGCGGTCTACGCAGCGAGCGGCTGCAAGAGCGTGCAACAGGGTCAGGTCCCGCTTGTTGCACGCGCGTCGGGTGCAACGGAGCGTCCACGGAGCCGAGCTAGGCGCGAAGTGCTTCGCGGTAGGCTGCGATCGTCGCCTGCGTCGCCGCGTTCCAGGAAAAATCAGCGCGCGCGCGTTCTCGCGCAGCCTCACCTAGCCGATCGCGCAGAGCGCGATCGGCTAGCAGGCGCTCGATCGCGGCACGGAGTGCCGCGGGATCGCGCGGAAGGACCACGAGGCCGGTGACGCCGTCTTCGACGGCATCTACGAGGCCGCCGACCGCGGTCGCGACGACCGGGCGGCCGTGCGCCATCGCCTCGCGCGCGGCGACGCCGTATCCCTCGCGCCGCGACGGGCAGACGACCACTGCGGCGCGCTCGTAGTACGCACCGAGCTCGGACGGCGGCACGAACCCGACTGCGTCGGGGATTCGTTCCCGCAACGGGCCGTCGCCGACGATCACGCGCGGCATCCCCTCGGTCGCCTCGAGTAGCTCGAGAACGCCCTTCTCCTCCGAGAGCCGTCCCGACGAAGAGGACGTGCGGTGGGTCCTCGGGCTCCTCGACGCGATCCGGCACGGCAACACCGCTCGGGACGACGCGCACGTCTCTGGCCCCGAGCGCGAGCGCCGCGCCGGCAAGCGCCTGCGACGGGCAGAGAACGAGGCGCGCCCGTCCGAGAAACCGGCGGGCAAGCCAGGGGAAGCGCCGCGCGAGCTCGGCGTCGGTTCCCCAGAGCTGGACGACGAACGGCTTGCGGGTGGCCAGTGCGGGAAGCGCCGACGGAAGCCAGTGGGCATGCACGAGGTCGACACCCGCGGCGGCCCTGCGAGCCGCCCGGGCATAGGAGAGCAAGAACAGCGGCACCACAACCGCCAGCCAAGGGCGCCGCCGGAGGTTCCCGACGATCCCGTGACCGTACGCGAGCCCGAAGTGGCGGAACGAAGCCGGCGAGACCACGGTGACTTCGACCCCGGCAGCGCGCAGATGCTCGACCGCGTCCTTGACGAACACCCCGGCGACGTCCTCCTCCGAGCGCGGGTACGACGTCGTCAGAACGAGGACTTTCATCCGCCGTCGAGCGCCCGCCGCGAGAAGACGACGGGCACGGCGACCGCGAGCACCGCGAACACGTAGAAGTAGTAGAAGGTCATCGTGAGGTAGAAGACGTTCGCCACGAGCGTCGCGACGAGCGCTGCGGTCATCCCCCACGCGAGCGGGCGCACGCGGGCGGCGAGCGGATCGCGTGCGGCCGTGAGCGCCCGGCCCAGCCGGCGGGCGGCTCCCAGCCGGCGGAAGATCCAGAGGACGAACACGGCGAAGAGCGCGGCGCCCAGAAGACCTGTCTCGACGATGGTCGCGACGTAGAACGAGTGCGGGCCGAAGTCGGGGCGTCCCGTGACGAACTCGTAGTAGACGGCGAAGTTGTTGAGCCCGAGCCCGAAGAACGGGTTCGTCGAGAGCACGTCGGGGATGAACTCGTACACGAGGAAGTGCGGCGACGCGGCGGCCCTCGAGGTCTGGGTGCGCGCGTTGATCACCCGCTCGAAGAAGTCCCAGCGGAGGGCGACCACCGCAGCGATGGCGAGGAGCACTGCGCCGAAGGGGACGAGAAACGCGGGGCGGCGGAGATGCCTGCGGTACGGGATGCCGAGGATGAGCGCGCCGCAGGCGAGCCCGAGCAGGCCGCTGCGCGAGAGCGTCGCGAGCTCGACGAGCAGGCAGAAGGCCAGGAAGGCGCCCAGCGGATTGCGCAGCCGGTTCTCCGCCTCCATCCGCAGGTAGAGCGGCGTGAGCACGAGTAGCGGGATCACGAGCTCGATGCCGAGATGATTGGGGTCGCCGGTCAGCCCGTTGGGCCTGAACACGCTCCGCCCGTCCACGGCCCCGAAGATGTTGATCGCCGTATCGCGGCCCGTGAGCGGCTCGATGAGCACGGCGTCGAGATTCGTGCCGGCGAGCTCCGCGGCGAGCAGCTGGACGATCCCGTACACCGCGTTCAACGCGATCCCGCCGCAGAACGCGGCGAGCGCGTACCAGTAGAACCGCCGGGTACGGCGCGCGAGGAGCGTCACGCCGGCGACGAGGAAGCCGAAGTGGAGCAGGAACTTGATCATCCCCTTCGTCCACTGGGTGAGCGCCTGCTCGGTGTCGAGGTTGAAGAAGCCGCCGAGGTAGAGGAGGAGGAACGCGGCGAAGAAGGCCGAGCGCGACGATCGAGGTGCGCGCGAGCCGTGCGTCGGCGCGCTCGAAGCGATCCCAGACGAAGACGAGGAGGAACGCCGCAGTCAGGACGTCGGCGAGCGAGAGATCCGCGGCCAGCTCCCAGTGGATCTTGGCGAAGGTGACGAAGAGGATCGTCGCGAGGAAGAGGCCGTCGATCGCTGGCTGCGCGAGGACGCGCTCGCGCGTGGGCGTTCGGAGAGAGAGCGCGTGCGACGTCACCGCCCCGGCATCGTAGGCCGACGCTGTCAGCCTTCGTACTCGAGGTGCGGATCGAGCCCGACCCGCCGAGCTTCCTCGACGACCCTCGACCCCAGGACGAATGTGTCTATCCCGTCGTAGGTGACCTTCCAGCGCCCACAACCGTCCGGCTTGACCTCTGTGCCGGCAAAGCCTGCCTCGAGAACCCGGTTGAGGAGTGCCTGGGCCGCCGCAGGTGAGTCCCGCCTGCCGTAGACGAGCTCGAGCTCGCCGTCGTCGTCCGTCGCAGGGTGGACGCACTCAGAGCGGGACGGGAAGGGCGGCGCACCCTGAGCCAGCATGAGCACCGGGAATCCAAGCAGTGGCACGAGCACGATGGCGCTGGACAGCAGGCGGAGCCGAAACTGCGTCATCCCACAGCGCTCTCCGCTCGGCCGCCACGCGCCCAGACGCCCGCAAGCAGCAACGGGGCCGAGACGCCGGCGAGAAGCACGGCGGACGCCGTGTAGCGCACAATCGGGTTCGTCGCCTCGTCGGCAGTTATCGGCAGCTCGGGATACGCGACGGTGATCCAGGCTCCGCCGAGCACGATCAGCAACAGCACCGTGCCGACGAAGAGGGCGAGCCGACGATTCCCCCAGATCGCAGCCAGCACGACCGCGGCAATGCCAAGCGCCGGCAGGACAGACCAGAGCGGCGTGCTGAAGAACACCTCGAGGGAGAGCCGCAGCGCACTCTTCGCACGCCCGAGATCCACTGTCGTCGGGGCCTCCCCGCCGATGCCGTGCGTCGTGTACCAGATGCGCCAAGGCACACCAACCGCGGCGACGACGGCGGCGCAGAGTGCGATCCGAGGCCACGCGAAGCGCCTGCGGTCGACTGAAACGGCTGCTAGTGAGCCGACGAGGATCAACGCCAGGAACACGCCCTCGCGTTTTGTCAGGACGGCCGCGCTCAGGAGCACTGTCGCAGCGGCGAGCTGCCATGGGCTCCGCTCGAGCAGCCAGAGTGTGACGAGAAGGGCGGCCACCACGACGAGGAAGTCGAGGAGGAAATCGGCCTGCGGGGTGACCAGGTTCACCGAGGTACGCGGCACGACGAGAGTCAGGAGGAGCAGCGGCCAAAGCATCCACAACGGCACGCGGTGCCAGAGCAGCCCAGCTACCGCCGCGACGAAGCCGAGCGACAGCCACCAGAACTGCAGATGCAAGGTGACCACGTCCGGGCTCGCCATCGCGTGAAACGCAGCGGCGTCGAGAATGGGAAGGAGCGGCGGATACGAGGGGCCCGGTAGCTCGGTAAAGAACTGCTCGTCGAGCCCGCCGTAGTAGTAGATCGCCTTCGCCTTGGGGATCCAGAATGCCCACGCGTCGAATGCATAAAGACCGTGAAGCCGTGCTGCCCGGAAGAGCGCCTCGACGAAGACTCCGGTCACCGCAACGGAGGCGGCGGTGACGAGCGCCAGCCGGGAGCGCGCCGAGGTGAACGTCGGAGAACCCCCATCCCGGCCAGCTCTGCGTCCCGCGACCACTCCGCCTAGGGCGAGCCCGGCACCCGTGACGAGGATCGTCGCCATACTCAACTCGACTCCGAGTATCAAGAGAAGCGTCCAAGTGACCCCGAGCGCTGCAACGCCGAGCAGATATGCGAGACCTGCGAGGGTGAGGTATTCCCCCCAGGACCGGAAGCCGCGCACAGCCCAGAGGAGGCTCGATCCAACCGTGAGGAAGAGCGCGTTCAGGCTGGCCAGACCGACGATCGCTCTCAGGGTCAAGGTGCCCGCCTGATGATTGAGACAGCGTCCTCGTTCTCCCAGACGACCTTGCCGGGATAGCGGCTGCGATCGCAGTTGAAGCAGATGACCCAGGGCGCACCGGATTTGGGGCGGCGCGGCTGAAGGAAGTACGTCGCAAACCCGGCGACGTGATCTTTCGTGAGCTCGCTCCAGCCCTCGATCGGTTCGCCCACAGCGACCTCGTACGACGCGTCGCGAGGTATGCGCGCGCGCGCCTGGTACAGCTCCTCCTGATCGGGCACGACGCTGTTACCGCCGGCGATTTCCCGGTCCGAGTACGTGAGCGCCGCGTTGTCCCGCGCCGTACGGTTCAACTCGGCGAGAGCCTGCGGATACCGAATAAGAGATGCCGTAGTTGCGAGGGCAACGCAACCAAGGACGGCTAGACGAGGCAAGGCGCCGGGGGAAGCGAGCCAGCGGAGGACACGGTCGGCCACCGTTCCTCAACAGTGTGTCCTCAGCGGACGACTTCGCGCAAGAGGCCCGCAGTCTCCTCGACCCGAGCCTGGCGGGAGAGGTGGCGGCGGACGCTCTCCGAGAGCTCGACGGCGGGGAGGCCGCCGTCGCGGTAACGGGCGTGGAGACTCTCGAGCGCCTCTCGGATCCCCGCAACGTCGTCCGGGGCGACCACGACGCCGGCTCCCGTGTCGCGGATGAGCCGCGCCGCCGCCCCGTCAGGCGGAACGACCGCGAGAATCGGACGCCCGCCGGCGAGGTACTCGAACACCTTGCCGCTCAACACTCCCTTGCCGCGGCCGCCGGCTTCGGGGATCAGCAGAAGGAGCGCCTCCGAGTCGCGCTGCAGGCGGAGCGACTCGCCATGGGGCGCGTACCCGACGAGCTGTAGCCGGTCGCCGAGGCCGAGCGACTGCGCCCATTCGAGGTCGGACGCCCGGAAGTCGCCCACGAAGCGGGCGACGGCATCGAGCCCCGAGTCGTGGAGCGCCTGCAGGAACGGCCGGGGGTCACGCTTCCCGAAGAAGCTCCCGGTGTGGGTGATCCGGAACCGCGCCGCGGGCCGGTACTCGAGCCCGGCGAAGTCGTCGAAGTCGCATCCGTTCGCGATCGTGCGGACGACGCCTCGGGGCGCGAGCGCGCGCACCTCGTCCGCAATCGCGTCGGAGACGCAGGACACCGCGTCCGCATAGCGGGCGACGAGCCGGCCGACCTGGGCGTTCGCCGCCTGCTTCGCGCGGGTGGGGGCGGTGTCGGCTCTCCGGTGCGGGTTCGCGACCAGCGGCATCGCGCAGGTCGGCGAGCCAGCGCGCTCCTGTCGCGCGCTTGACGGCCGCGCCGACGAAGTGGACGGATCCCGGCGGCGAGGTCGTGATCACCGCGTCGATCCCCTCGCGGCGGGCGATCCTGATCGCGGCCGGAATCGCCGTGAGGTTCCACGTCACGCTCGCGTCGGGCACGAGCACGCGGCGAGTTACCACGCGGGCGTGGGCGCGCGCGCGCTCGAGCCCAGACGTTCCGTGCAGCTCCTCGGCGGGTCGCCTCGCTTTCGGCCCGAGGTAGGCGGCGCGATGAACCCAGGCCTGCGTGGGGATGCGCAGATCCGGGTCGCGGTGGATCCACTTCGGGTCGTCCGGCGCGAGCACGTGCGTCTCGATGCCGAGCGCCGGGAGGTACTGGGCGAGCTTGAGCGGTCGCTGCACGCCACCCCCGCCCGCAGGCGGGAAGTAGAGCGTCACGAGGAGAACCTTCACGGCCGCGATCGTAGAGCGAGGATCAGCGGGGAGTCGCGAAGGCCTGGCGGGCGGCCACGATCGTCGCCTCGATCTCGACGTCGGTGTGGGCGGTCGAGAGGAACCACGCCTCGAACTGCGAGGGCGGAAGGTAGATCCCGAGGTCGAGCATCGCCCGATGGAAGCGCGCAAAGCGCTCGGTGTCGGCACGCTTCGCGTCTTCCCAGCTCCGGATCGGCGAGTCGCTGAAGAAGAACCCGAGCATCGTCCCGGCCTGCGTCGGCTGGCCGGACACTCCCGCGTCGGCGGCGGCGGCGCCGATCCCGGCGACGAGCCGCTCGCAGGCGCGCTCGACTCCGGCCCACACGCCGGGCTCCCGAAGCTCGCGCAGCGTCTCGATCCCTGCCGTCATCGCGAGCGGGTTCCCGGAGAGCGTCCCCGCTTGGTACACGGGCCCGGCCGGGGCGACGAGCTCCATGATCTCGCGCCGGCCGCCGTAGGCGCCCACGGGAAGCCCGCCGCCGATCACCTTCCCCAGCGTCGTCAGGTCGGGCGTGATCCCGTACAGCGCCTGAGCGCCTCCCGGATGCACGCGAAAGCCGGTCATCACCTCGTCGAAGACGAGCAGCGCGCCGTCCGCGGCGGTCAGCTCGCGCAGCCCCGCGAGGAAGTTCTCGGCGGGCAGGACGAGACCCATGTTCCCTGCCACGGGCTCGACGATCACCGCGGCGATCTGGCCCCGATGCTCTCCGAAGAGCCGCTCGACGGCCGCCAGGTCGTTGTACGGGGCGGTCAGCGTGTCCGCGACCGCTCCAGCGGTGACACCGGGCGAGTCGGGCAGGCCGAGCGTCGCGACCCCGGATCCCGCCTGCACGAGCAGGAGATCAGCGTGACCGTGGTAGCAGCCCGTGAACTTCACGATCTTCGAGCGCTCGGTGAACGCCCGTGCCAGGCGCAACGCGCTCATCGTGGCCTCGGTCCCGGAGCTCACGAAGCGCACGAGCTCGACCGACGGCATCGATTCGCGAATGAGCTCCGCCAGCTCGATCTCGAGCGGGCTCGGCGCGCCGTAGCTCGTCCCCCGACGCACGGCCTCCTCGAGCGCGGCGACGACACGAGGGTGCGCGTGGCCGAGGATCAGCGGCCCCCAGGAGAGCACGTAGTCGACGTAGCGGTTGCCGTCGACGTCGACGAGGTACGCGCCTTCGCCCCGCTCGACGAAGATCGGCGTGCCGCCCACCGCGCGGAAGGCACGGACCGGCGAGCTCACCCCGCCGGGCATGAGGGCCAACGCCTCCGCGAAGAGCCGCTCGGAGGTCTCGCGCGTCATCCGGCTACGGCAGCGAGCGAGCGGGCGATCGACTGAGCCGCCTGCTCACCCGAGGCGATGCAGTCGGGGATGCCGACCCCGCGGTATGCGGCTCCTGCAAGCGCGAGTCCCGGGTGCCTTTCGAGCGCCGCGTCGATCTCGCTCGAGGCGCTCCGGGTGCCCGAGGACGTACTGCGGCATCCCCCTCGGCCAGCGGTGAATGCGGGTCAGGTGCGGCTCGGCGCTGGATCTCGAGGAGTCGCAGCTCCTCTTGCGCCAGCTCGACGAGTGTTTCGTCCGCGAACGAGGCCACATCGCGCCGGCCGAAGCGACCGAGGTACACGCGGACGAGCACGAATCCGTTCGGCGCCCTTCCCTCCCACTTGCTCGAGCTCCAGGTGCAGGCGAGGACGTCGGAGCCTTCGGAGCTCGGCACCGACGTAGCCGTAGCCGTCGAGGCTCGAGATCTCGCCGACGCGGAAAGCGAGGGTCACGATCGCGGACGAGGCGTAGGGGATCTCGGCGTGCAGGCCGGCGAGCTCGGGATCGAGCTCGCGCGACGAGCTCAGCCGTCACGAACGCGGGCGTCGCGAGAACCACTCCGGTCGCCTCGAGCATCGCGTCGTCGAGCTCGACCTCGTAGCGCTCCGACCTGCGCCGCACCGCCCGGGCAGCCTTTCGCGGTCAGCGCCGTCGTTCGCTCGAGCGAGCCGACGATCGCCGTCGCGAGCACCGTCCATCCCCCCGCGCAGGCTCAGGAACGGCGGCTCGACGGACGAGGCCGGCGGCTGCGCGGCCAGGCCGCGGAGCAGGCTGCCGTGCTCGAGCTCGAGCTGGCGCAGGTTCGGGAATGTCGCCTGCAACGAGAGCTGCTCGCCGTCGCCGCCGTAGATCCCGGTCATGAGCGGCTCGACGAGGCGCTCGTACGCTTCCGGGCCGAGGCGGCGAGAGACGAAGGAGGCGATCGACTCGTCCTCCCCCGGCGGCTCGGGCGGAACGCCGGGCTCGGCGGCCAGCCGCTCCCTGCCCTCGGCGCTGAGCAGCGCGCTTCCGGCGAGGGCCTCGAGATCGGTCGGAATCATCCCCGTCAGCCCGCCGGGCAGCGGATGGAGCTCGCGCCCCGGCGAACGAAGCTGCGCGCGTGCTCCGGCCGCCGGACGATGAGCTCACTCACCGAGGCCGAGCTCCTCGCAGAGACCGACTCCGCGCTCCTTGCGGGAGAGAAAGCTGTCCGGACCCCCTTCGACGACGAACCCGTCCACGCGCTCGGTAGGAGCTTCCCGCCGAGCCTCTCGGCGCCCTCAACGAGGACGATCTCGGCGTCCGGGATCAGTGACTCCAGCCTTCGCGCGGCGGCGAGTCCCGGCGATCCCTCCGCCGACGACGGCGACCTTCACGCCGCGCGAGCTTTCAACCACGACTCGGCCCGACCGCGAACAAGATCGCGCGAGCGCCTCGATGAAGACGGGGTCGTCGTTCAGTGCCGGTGGGCGCTCGAGCCGGATCCCGAGCCTCTCGGCGACGCCGCGGGCGCTGGACGTCGACGTCGAACAGGATCTCGACGTGGTCGGAGACGAAGCCGACCGGGACGACCGCGACGTCGCGCACACCGCCGCGCGCAAGCTCGGTGAGATGGTCGCCGAGATCGGGGCCCGCCCATGGCTCGGGCGTGCGACCCGCGGACTGGTAGCTCCACGACCACTGTCCGTCACCGAGCCCTGCCCGTTCGGCCACCAAGCGGGCGGTCTCGCGGCACTGGCCGTCGTAGGGGTCGCCCTCCGAGAGAACGCGTTCGGGGAGGCTGTGGGCGCTGAAGACGACGTGGACGCGCCCGCGCTCCTCCTCGGGCCAACGCGCGAGCCCCTCGGCCACTCGCGCCGCGAAGGCCTCGACGAGCCCCGGCGCGTCGTGATAGCTGGCGATGTGCTCGAGCTCCATGCGCCCGCGACAGAGCTCGAGCCCGTCCGCGATCCTCTGCTGGTAACGCGCGACCGAGAGCGCGCTGAAATGCGGCGCGAGAACGAGGCTGACCGCACGGGAGATGCCGTCCTCGACCATCTCGCCGACGACCTCCTCGATCCACGGCGCCCAGTGCCGCATGCCGAGGTAGCAGCGGTACTCGTCCCCCAGCCGGGCGGACAGCGCGTCGACCTGCCGGCGCGTGATCTCGAGGAGCGGCGAGCGGCCGCCGATCGCTCGGTAGTTGCCGGTGATCTCCTCGACCACCTCGCGCGAGGTCGTTCGTCCGCCACGGATGTCCGCGAGGTAGCCCGGAATCTCCTCGAGCGAGCCAGGGCCCTCCGTAGGCCATCACGAGCACACCGACCGGCGCGGGGCTCACGACGTTCGCTCCCGCACGTGCTCGACCAGGCGGCGCACGTTGTCGACCGGCGTCTGCGGAACGAGGCCATGGCCGAGGTTGAAGACGTGTCCCGGACGTCCGGCGGCCCGCACGAGCACGTCGTCGATCCGTGCTTCCAGCACGCGCCAGGGCGCGAGCAGCGACATGGGATCGAGATTGCCCTGTACCGGGCGCTCGAAGCCGACGGCACGCCACGCCTCGTCGAGCGGAAGCTGCCAGTCGAGACCGACGACGTCTCCCCCGCACGCCGCGGCGTCGGCCAGGTACGCGCCGACCCCGAGCGCGAAGTTGATCACGGGCACGCCCGCGCGCTCGACCGAGGCGAAGAGCTCGCGGTTGGTGGGCGCGACGTAGCGGAGGTAGTCCTCGCGGCCGAGCGCTCTCCCCGCCCAGGAATCGAAGACCTGAAGTGCCTCGGCTCCGGCACCCGCCTGCGCGAGCAGATAGTCGGCTTGAACGGTCGCCAACTTCGTCAGCAGACGCCGCCAGGCCGCCGGCTCCGAGAGCATGAAGGCCTTCGTCTTCGCGAAGTCCTTCGACGTTCCACCTTCGATCGCGTAGCTCGCGAGCGTGAACGGCGCGCCCGCGAACCCGATCACGGGGATTCCGCGCGGCTCGAGCTCGGCTCGCACGAGCCGAATCGCGTCGAGGGTGCCCGCCATCGTCTCCTCCGCGGGCGGCACGGCGAGCAGGTCGACGTCGCGCGCGGTCGAGATCGGGTTGGCGATCCGCGGCCCGTCGCCCTTGACGAAGTCGAGGTCGAGCCCCATGCCGACGAGGGGCGGGAGGATGTCGGAGAAGACGATCGCAGCGTCGACGCCGAACGCGTCGACCGGCATCAACGTCACCTCGGCTGCGAGCTCCGGAGTGCGGATCAGCTCGAGCATCGAGTACCGCTCCCGTAGCGCGCGGTACTCCGGCATGTACCGGCCGGCCTGGCGCAGCAGCCATACCGGCGTGCGCTCGGTCTCGAGCCCGCGGTACGCGCGGAGGACGAGCGAGGTCGGCTCGGCGTCCGCAGAGGACACCGCCGCTTCGGTCACGCTAACGGGGTCTGCCACGCCACCTTGCCGACGAAGAACGGTCCGAGCCGCTCGAGGTGGAGCGAGGTCTGCCGCGTCTTCCGCATCCGCTGGACGATGATCGAGAGCGGATGCAGCTCGGGGCCGAGGAGCCCGACGACGAAATCGTTGTCCGCCCGGTCGAGCCCGTGACAGGCGAGCCGGATGTCGTACCCGAGCCCCGCGCGACCGAACGCCATCCCGACGCCACCGTGCTCCATGAGCACGGTGTCCTGCTCCTTGCGGGACAGCTGCTCGAACGAGCCGGCTCGCCGCAGCGGGTACCAGATCGCCCACTCGAGGGCCGGATCGAGAACACGACGCCGTGGCCGCTCGACGAGCGTGTCGTCGAGATCCTGCTCGTAGCCGATCGCGTAGGTCCGGCCGAGCATCGTGAGATCTGGCTTGCGCTCGAGCTCGGCGAAGGGAGGCGTCTGGAGGAAGCTGCGCACGGTCGTCACGAACGCATCCGGGCTCTCGCTCAGCGTGAGCAGGGCGACTCCCTCCGGGTCGTTCACGTCCTCGTAGAGCACGGCCTCGAGGCCGCCGGCTGACTGGAGAGCCGCGACCAGAGACCCGGTGGCCCGCGCCCCGCCGAACGCGTGCAGCTGCATGTACAGCCGCCGGTCGAGCGACGTGGTCTCCCCCGCCTCCGTGCGCCCGTGCTCGGCAACGTCGATCTCGTCGGCACTCTCCTCGGGCCGGTCGTCGATCCTCGCCTTCACTGGAGCCAGCCCGCCGCGTCCTTCGCGTGGTACGTGACGACGAGATCGGCGCCGGCTCGCCGGATTCCCGTGAGCACCTCGAGCACCGCTGCGCGCTCGTCCAGCCACCCGTTCGCGGCCGCCGCCTTCACCATGGCGTACTCGCCCGAGACGTTGTAGGCCGCAAGCGGAAGCTCCGGGAAGCGCTCGTGCACGCTGCGGACGACGTCGAGGTAGCCGAGCGCGGGCTTGACCATGAGCGCGTCCGCCCCCTGCTCGACGTCGAGCGCAGCCTCGCGCAGTGCCTCGCGCGCGTTTCCCGGATCCATCTGGTGCGACTTTCGGTCACCGAACTGCGGGGCTCCCTGGGCAGCGTCGCGGAACGGGCCGTAGAACGCGGATGCGTACTTCACGGCGTACGAGAAGATCGCGACCTGCTGAAGCCCCTCTGCGTCGAGCGCACCGCGGAGCGCGCCGACC
Source organism: uncultured Actinomycetes bacterium (assembly GCA_963746435.1). Lineage (GTDB taxonomy): Bacteria > Actinomycetota > Thermoleophilia > Gaiellales > Gaiellaceae > GMQP-bins7. The sequence continues at coordinate 57,889 of CAVVAZ010000012.1, read as the reverse complement.
ATGCCGTCGAGCATGCCGCTCGGCGCGACGACGTCGGCCCCGGCCTCGGCGTGCGAGACGGCGATCCGGCCGAGGATCTCGAGCGTCTCGTCGTTCAGCACGTAACCGTCGGCGTCCAGCAGGCCGCAGTGCCCGTGGTCCGTGTACTCGCAGAGACAGACGTCGGTCATGACGACGAGCTCCGGGCTCGCGTCCTTCAGCGCGCGAATCGCCCCCTGGACGACGCCGTCGTCCGCATGGCTCTCGAGGCCGAGTGGATCCTTGGCGGACGGGATACCGAAGAGGAGCACCGCCTTGATCCCCAGGGAGGCGAGCTCGCGGGCCTCGGCCGCCAGCTCGTCTGCGGAGACCTGGTCGATCCCCGGCATGGACGGGATCGGCGTGCGTACAGAGCTGCCCGGGACGACGAAGAGTGGATAGACGAAGTCGTCCGGCGCGAGCGTGGTCTCGCGCACGAGATCGCGCAACGCTGGCGTGCGCCGCAGGCGGCGAGGTCGCTGGGCTCCCGGCGAGCCGCAGCGCGTCGATCTCCGTGTAGTCGGTCACCGGCTGTCCTCGAAGTGCGACACGAGAGCATGAATCATGCCCTCGGCGGTCGCTTCGCGAGCCACGAGACCGACCCGTAGCCCTGCCTCCCGTGCGGCAGCCGCGGTCGTCGGGCCGATGCAGGCGATGAGCGGGCGACCGCCGAGCTCGAGCGTGGCGAGGCTCCGTGCCGCGGACGGGCTCGCGAGGACGACGGCGTCCGCGGCCTCCAGGGCGAGCATTCCGGACGGGTCGGGCGCGATCTCGACCGTCCGATAGGCCACGACCGCCGCGACAGTCGCTCCGCGCGCCCGAAGCTCGTCCGCGAGCTGCGGATCCGCGATGTCGGCCTGCGGCAGCAGCACGCGCACTCCCGCAAGCGCGCCGAGCCCCGCGACGATCTCCTCGGCTGCGAAACGCTCCGGGACGAAGGACGGCTCCGACCCGAGCACCCGGACGGCAGCGGCCGTGGCCGGCCCGACGGCGGCAATCCGGACACCGTAGAGCGATCGCAGACGCGTGCCGACCGCAGCAACGCCGTTTGCGCTCGTGAACACGACCCAGTCGTCGCGGGCGAGACTCTCGATCGCAGCGTCGAGCGCGCTGGTGTCCTCCGCCGGCCTGATCTCCACCAGCGGAATGAGGAGACCTTCGCGCCGCGCTCCTCCAGGCCCTCGACGAGCGGCTGCGACTGCTCGCGCGGTCGGGTGACGACGATCCGGCGGCCGGCGAGCGATCCCTCAGCCACGGATCTCCGCCAGGACGGCGTCCGCGCCGCGCGCGAGCGCGTCCCGCGCGAGCCGCTCGCCGATCTCCTGCGGCGCTCCCTCGCCCGACACGCGAACGACGCGTGCCCCGTCGAGCGAGAGAACGAGCCCCTCGAGCCGAACATGAAGATCACCGTGTGGCACCGTTTTACTTGGCCCCTCTGGGTCGTGGAACACGGTTGCGTGGGCTGCGACGGGAGCGGCGCAACCGCCGCCGAGCTCGCGCAGGAAGGCACGCTCCGCCGTCGTCGCCGACCTCGCCACGGCATCGTCGATCGCCTCCAGCAGCTCGAGGACGCGCTCGTCGCCGGCGCGGCACTGCACGGCAAGTGCGCCCTGGCCTGGCGCCGGGAGCATCGCCTGCGACTCGAGCCACTCGGTCACGAACCGCTCGAGCCCGAGCCGTCGCACTCCCGCGGCCGCGAGAACCGTTGCGTCGTACTCGCCCTCCTGCACCTTCCGAATCCGTGTGTCCACGTTGCCTCGAATCGAGCGCAGGTCGAGATCCGACCGCAGCGCACGGAGCTGAGCCACGCGACGGAGGCTGCTCGTGCCGACGACCGCGCCGGCGGGAAGCGCTGCCAACTCGAGTCCCTCGCGCGACACGAGACAGTCGCGAGCGTCCTCGCGCAGACACACGGCGCCGACGATGACTCCTGCCGACTCATCGGTCGGAAGGTCCTTGAGCGAATGGACGGCCAGGTCGAGCTCCCCGCCGCGAAGTCCCTGCTCGAGCGCTTCCGTGAAGAGGCCCTTGCCGCCGATCTCGGGCAGGGGCTCGGCCGCTCTCCTGCGACCGATCGCCTTCGGTGACGACCGGTCGCACCTCGCACCGAAGCGCGGGCCACGCCGCCTGGAGGAGGTCGACGACAAGTGCTGTCTGCCGACGAGCCAGCTGCGATCCCCGCGTGCCGACCGCGACGGCCGGCGTCGGCGGCATCACTGCTCGTGCGGGGCCGCGAGCCCGAAGAGCTCGCGAACGGCGGCGGCGGCGGCTTCCGCCTCGCCCTCGCCCGCCCGCTCGCGCAAGCGCACGGTCGGCTCGTGCAGGAGCTTCTTGACGAGCACGCGCGAGAGATGCTCGATCTGCTCCGCGGTCGCCGGATCGACCTCGCCCAACCGGCGGAGTACGCGCTCGACCTCCTGCTCGCGGACGGCCTCCGCCTGAACCCGAAGCGCGGCGACGAGCGGCTCCACCTCGAGCTCGCGATGCCTGCGCCCAAACGCGGCAACCTCGTCCTCGACGATCTCCTCTACCTTCGGAACCTCGCCGAGTCGCGACGCCAGCGCGCCGTCGAGCCCCGCGCGCAGATCGTCGACGTCGAAGAGGCTCACGCCCTCGACCTCCGCGGCCTCGCGCTCGACGTCCGACGGAACGGCGAGGTCGACGAGCACGAGCGGTCGCTCCGGGCGCCGGCGCAAGCGCTGCGCGCACGAGCTCGAGCGTCACGATCGGCTCCTCGGCGCTCGTCGCAGTCACCGCGAGATCGGCCCACGCAAGCGCGTCCTCGAGCTCGTCGAGCCCGAAAGAGATCCCACCGAACCGGCGGCGGCCTCCACGGCGGGCGCAGAGTGTCCTGTTCGCGATCGCGGAATTCGCGATGCCGCGCGCGGCCATCGCTTTCAGCGTCTGGAGGCCGATGCGGCCCGCGCCTATGACGAGGGCTCGCCGTTCCCGAAGGTCGCCGAGCACCCCTTCGGCGAGCGAGAGGGCCATGGAGCTCGCGGTGCCCGGAGAGGCGCCGATCGAGGTCTCCGCGCGCGCCTTTCGCCCCGCGGCGATCGCCGTACGGAAGAGGAGTGCGAGCGCCGGCCCGACCGTCTCCCTCGACTGCTCGAACGCATCCCGGACCTGTCCGAGAATCTCGGCTTCGCCGAGTACGAGCGAGTCGAGTCCTGCCGTCACCCGCGACAAGATGGCGGGCGACGTCCTCGCCCTCGTGCACGTACAGGTGCTCGACCAGCGCCGTCCGGTCGACCTCGTGGGCGTCGGCGAGCGCGTCGACGAGCGCCTCGCGCGCATGCTCGACCCCACCGACGAGGTATGCGTACAGCTCGACGCGGTAGCAGGTCGAGAGCACGGCGTGCTCCTGCACCTCGGGGCACCGCTCCGCGCCGAGTCCGAGCGTGCCGAAGCGCTCGCGCAGCTCCACCGGAGCCGTGCGATGGCTGAGCCCGAGGCAGACGAGCCGCTCCACGTGCGCCGACACTTTACTCGTGCGCAAGATCGGAATCGCCTAGCGCGATTCTCGATCGCGCGAAACCCTGAAGCGCGGCCGCGGAGCGGCCGCGGCCGCACCGTTTACGTCCTGCGCAGCGTCGTCGACGATCCAGGTCGAGAATGCACCTGTGCGAGCGCTCGGGATCGACGTCGGCGGGACGTTCACGGACGCCGTCCTGGTCGCGGACGGGAAGGTCTCGACGGCGAAGGTGCCGACGGCGCGCAGCCAAGAGGAGTCCGTGCTCGCGGCCGCCCGAGAGGTCGGCGCGGACGACATCGACCGCTTCACCCACGGGACGACGATCGCCACGAACGCCCTTCTCGAGCGGCGGGGTGCTCGGACGGCGTTCGTCACGACGGCGGGCTTCGAGCATCTCCTCCATCTCCGAAGGCAGGACCGTGCGCACCTCTACCGGCCGTGTGCCGAGCACCCGCCCCCGCTCGTGCCGCTCGAGCGAAGCGTGGGAGTTACCGGGCGCATGGCGCCGGACGCCGAGCTCGAGGCGCTCGACCTGAGCTCCCTGCCGCCGCTCGACGCCGAGTCCATCGCGGTCTGCCTCCTCTTCTCGTTCCGCCACCCCGAGCACGAGCGGGCCGTCGTCGCGGAGCTGCGCCGGCGGCATCCCGGAGCGCACGTGGTCGCGTCGCACGAGGTCGCACCCGAGTTCCGCGAGTACGAGCGCGCATCGACGACCGTGGTCGACGCCTATCTCAGTCCTGTCCTGGGCCGGTATCTCCTGGCACTTTCCGAGGCTTGCCGGGAGAGGGCATGCCGCAGCCGCTCGTGATGCGCTCCTCGGGCGGCTTGGCCACGCTCGAAGAGGCCGCCGGACACGCCGCGTTCGCGCTCCTCTCCGGGCCGGCTGCGGGCGTCGTCGGCGCCGCGCAAGTGGCAGCGCTCGCGGGATACGACAATGCGCTCGCATTCGACATGGGCGGCACCTCGACGGACGTCTGCGCGATCGTCGCGGGTGATGCGCAGCGAGAGCACTCGCGCGTGGTCGGCGGCTTCCCGGTGCGCCTTCCCACGCTCGCCGTTCACACAGTCGGCGCGGGCGGAGGCTCGATCGTCTGGGAGGACACAGGCGGTGCGCTCCGCGTCGGACCGGAGAGCGCCGGCGCCGACCCGGGCCCCGCGTGCTACGGCCGAGGCGGGGAGCGCCCGACGGTTACGGATGCCAACCTGCTCCTCGGCCGGCTCCCGTCGCGGCTGGCGGGTGGGGTCGCCCTCGACGAAGCGGCGGCGACACGCGCTCTCGGCGACCTCGATCCGGCCGGCGTCATCCAGGTCGTGAACGCCGAGATGACGAGGGCGCTCCGCGTCGTCTCCGTCGAGCAGGGGCTCGACCCGCGCGACTTCGCGCTCGTCGCGTTCGGAGGCGCCGGGCCACTGCATGCGTGCGCGCTCGCGGAGGAGCTCGACATGACGACCGTGCTCGTGCCGGCGGCGGCAGGAGTCCTCTCTGCGCTCGGTTTGGTCGCGGCGGACGAGCGTCGCGACACCGTCGTCTCCTACGTCATGCCGCTCGCCGACGCCGGCGTGCTTCCAGACGAGGGGGAGGCGGATCTCCGCTACGTGGGCCAGTCGTTCGAGCTGACCATCTCGCTGGGCCCGGATCTGGCAGAGCGATTTCACGCGGCGCACGCCGGGCGCTACGGGTACGCGGATGCGGCTCGCCCTCTCGAGCTCGTCGCGGTGCGGACCGCGGAGATCCGGCGGGCGCCTCGCGTGGACGTCTCGGCCCGCACGTCAGCGCGACTGGCCCGCAGGTGCTCGAGCTCGAGGGCGCGACCGCCTGGGTGCCGGCCGGTTGGGCCGGCGAGACCGACTCGCATGGAACGCTCGTGCTCCGGAGGACCCCGTGATTCCAGTGGAGCTGCAGGTCATCGGGAGCGCGCTGCGGGCGATCGCCGAGGAGATGGGAGCGGTGCTCGTGCGCTCGGCCTTCTCCGCGAACATCAAGGAGCGCCGGGACTGCTCGACCGCCATCTTCGACGCCGACGGCCGCATGGTCACGCAGGCAGAGCACATCCCGGTCCACCTGGGCGCGATGCCGGAGGCGGTCGCGGCGGTGCGTGAGCACGACCCCGAGCGAGGGGAGGCGTGGATCCTCAACGACCCGTACACGGGAGGCACGCACCTTCCCGACCTCACGATCGTCACGAGAACAGGTCTCGGGTACGCGGTCAGCCGCGCCCACCACGCGGATGTCGGCGGCTCGACGCCGGGAAGCCTGCCCGCACACTCCACGACACTCGCCGACGAGGGCGTCGTGATTCCCCCGACGCGTCTCGACGATGCCACGCTCGAGCGGCTGGTCGGCCAGATGCGCAACCCGGACGAGCGGCGGGGAGACCTGCGAGCGCAGCTCGCGGCGCACCACCTCGCCGAGACGCGGCTCGAGGAGCTCTGTGCGCGACGGGGGCGAGACCGCGTCGCGGCGGCGATGGACGAGCTCCTCGCGTACTCGGAGCGCGTCGTGCGCGATGCGATCCGCGAGCTGCCGGACGGCCGCTACGAAGCATCGGACTGGCTCGAGGCGCCCGACGAGCTGCTCGAGATCCGCGCGACCGTAACCGTTGCGGGGAACGAGATCGACATCGACTTCGCAGGAACGGCCGAGCAGCACGCGGGGAATCTCAACTGCCCGCTCTCGGTCACCCGCTCGGCGTGCTTCTACGTCGTCCGCTGCCTGGCCGCGCCGGACCTGCCCGCATCGGGTGGCGCCTTCGCTCCGGTGACCGTTCGGGCACCCGCAGGCTGCCTGGTCAACGCACGCCCGCCCGCAGCCGTCGTTGCGGGCAACACGGAGACGTCGAGCCGGATCGTGGACGTCGTCTTCGCCGCACTCGGCCACGCGCTGCCCGTCCCGGCGCAGGGCCAGGGGACGATGAACAACGTGGTCTTCGGCAACGAGCGCTTCACCTACTACGAGACGATCGCCGGCGGACAGGGTGCGTGCCCGGACGCGGACGGGCCCTCCGCGGTCCACGTCGCGATGTCGAACACGCTTTCGACGCCGGCCGAGGCGCTCGAGCTCGCCTACCCGCTCCGCGTCGAGCGCTACGCGCTTCGGCTCGACTCCGGAGGAAGAGGCCGCTTTCGGGGTGGCGACGGGGTCGTGCGTGAGCTTCGAGTGCTCGAGCGCTGCCGGCTCTCGCTGCTCAGCCAGCGGCGGCGGCTCGCGCCGCGTGGAGCAAACGGTGGCGCAGACGGACGCCCCGGCCTGAACCTCCTGAACGGAGAGGAGCTGCACGGATTCGTCACCCGCGAGCTCGAGCCGGGAGACCTCCTTCGTATCGAGACCCCCGGGTGGCGGCGGCTAGATGCTGGAGGCGCATTGCGCTTCGCGGATCGCACGGATCAGGCGCGCAGCCGGTAGAGCGCGAACCGCTGGTCGCGGTAGAGCTCCTGGAGGCGGAAGCTGCGGCGCAGCCGAGCCCGGTCGACGACGAGGTACTCCGCGCCGTAGCGCCTCGGAATCGAGAGGTCGCCGGTCGCGAGGAAGGCCCGCCCGTCGCGCGCACGCGCGTAGGGGCGGTTCTCGTCGCTGTCCGCGACATGGCTGGGCGGTGCAACCGCGATGTAGACGGGTGCGAACGCCGCGAGCCGATAGCTCGTCTCCTGGTCCGAGTAGACGATGGATCCCTCGGGCACAACTGTGCGAAGCGTCTCCACGAGACCGGGCGAGAGCGCGTTCCCGGGCGGCACGTCGGGCGGCGTCCAGCGCGCGAGGCCCACGGCGACCACCGGCAACAGGAAGAGCGCTGCCGCAAACCCCGCGGGCGCCTCGAGGGCAGGCCCCTTCCTCGCCGTTCCCACGACGATCGCTGCGGCCCCGCCCGCGACGGCCAGCCACACGACCCAGGCTGGGCCGGCCTCGTCGAGCACGTAGTCGAAGTCGCCCGGGTACACGAGCTGGAGAACGGTCCCGGCGACGAGCGCAAGTGCGGGAAGGTACGGCCCGTTGATTCGAGAGAGGACGCCGAGCCCGCCCGCGAAGGCGAAGGCGAAGGGCAGGAATCCGGCAGCCCGGCGAGCCTGGGAGATCGAGACGAGCTCGGAGAGCGACGTGAAGAGGAGCGGCACGAGCAGCACCGTGAGCACTGCGAGCGAGCCTCCGACGACGAATGCGGCCCACCGTCGCTGCGCCGCGAACGCGCCGAGGGGAAAGAGGAGCACGGCGACGATCGCGATCGGTCCGCTGCGGACGAATACCTCGGGCACCAGGCTGTAGCTCGTCGGCGATCCCACGTCGAGATACCCGGCGTACTGCCCGAACGCGCGCCGAAGCTCGTCTCGATCCGGCGATACCGACGCCGTGTCCCCGATCACCGGGATGAGCCAGAGCATGAAAAGCGAGGCGGGAACGACGAGCGCGGCAAGTGCCGCTGCGCCCACCCGGAAATCCTGCCTCGCCCAGAGCGCGCGGACGACGAGGAAGCCGGCGAAGGGAATCCAGAGGAAGATCGCGTACGTCGGATGGACCACCGCGAGCACGAACCCGGCGGCGGCCACCGTTGCCAACAACGCTCGCGAGGGAGCGCGCATGACCTCGAGCGCGAGCACGAGCGCCGCGGGGACGAGCAGCTGTCGCGCGGCCGTCTCGGGCAGCGCGAGCACCGTGTATGCACCTCCCGAGCCGGGAGCGAAGCAGACGAGGGCGACCTGCGCCGCCGCAACGGCACCTGCCGCCCACGTCCTCCGGAAGAGCGCCCAGCCGGCCTCGTACGCCAAGACGACGGCGAGGGGCGCCAGGATCGCCGGGAGGTGCAGCACGACCTGTTCCGGATCGGTGCCCGCCAGCTTCGCGACGAGCGCGAGGAAGCCGTGCCACAAGGGAAACGCGTACCCGGGATGCAGGCTTCCGTCAGCGAATTCCCCGACGCCTTCGAGCGAGAGCTCGTCGAAGGCGAGGAGCTTGCGAACCCGGGCGAGATGGAAGAGCCCGTCTCCCTGGACCTCTCCGGCCACCCGCCAGAGCAGGAGCCCGAGAACGACACCCGCCGCGAGCGCGAACCAGCGCCCCGGGGCCGACACGAGAACGCTCACGTGCTTCTCCCGTCCCCGGGCGAAGTACGCCGCGCCCGCGGCCAGCGCTGCGATGACGAAGAGCGCAAGCGTCGTCGTGGAGGAGGCTCCGAGCAGGAAGGTCGCCCCGAGCACGACGAAGACGAGCGTGACCGACCACGCCAGCGCCGCCGCCGCGCCACGGATTCCCAACGCGCGAGCCAGGAGCCATCCCGGAGCGAGGACCGCCGCGGTCCCGAACAGCAGGCGGAGGTAGAGCTCGACTGCCGTCATCGTCCGAGCAACTCGGCCGCGTCACCGGAGGCGAGCCATTGCGCCGCCTCGCGATATGCGCGTCCTCGCTCGCCGCGAAAGAGCCTCCCGCGCAGCTTGAGCGCGACCAGCAGCAGGCGTCGGGCCCGCTCCGCCTGCTTCGGCCCGCGGTTCTTCCAGAAGAAGAGCAGGTGTCCGCGCAGGTTCTCGCGGTAGAGGCGACCACCGTGCGAGGCGCCGCCCACGTGCACGCACTCCGCTCCGGGGAAGAAGAGGATCTGCCAGCCCGCCCGGCGGAAGCGGTAGCACCAGTCCGTCTCCTCGCTGAAGAGGAAGTAGTCCTCGTCGAGCAGCCCCACCTGCTCGATCGCGCGTCGGCGGACGAGCATGCACGCACCCATGACGAACTCCGCCTCGCGCACCTCGTCGTGGTCGAAGCCGCCCGCGTAGAAGCCGTTCAGCGCCGTCGAGCCCGGCGCGAGCTTACGGAGGAAGAAGTACTCGGTCGCGAGCCGCCAGAGCGTGGGGAACCCCCGGACCGAGCGCTGCAGGCTCCCGTCCGGGTTGAGGAGCCGCGGCCCTAGGAGCGCCGCCTCCGGACGCCGGTCCGCAAACGCGACGAGTCGTGCGAGCGCATCCCCGACCAGCCATGCGTCCGAGTTGAGCAGGAGCAGGTAGCGGCTCTCGGTCTCGCGGATTCCGAGATTCCAGCCCGCCCCGAGCCCTCTGTTCTCCGACTGGATCAGCCGCACGTCCGGGAAGCGCTCGCGAACGAGCTCGAGCGTCCCGTCGGTCGATCCGTTGTCGACGACCGTCGTGGGCACGCCGCCGAGGCTTGCCAGGCAGCGTTCGATCCACGGAAGCGCGTCGTACGTGACGACGACCGCCGCGGCGTCGGCTGTCGCTCCGCTACCCATGCTCCACGCGCGGGCGCGTGCTCCTAGCAGTCCGCTCCGGACCATCGACGACCGCTCCCGGCAGGGAGAGGAGCACCGTGACGAGGAAGAACAGGAACCCGGCTGCGAAGGCCTGGTCCGCCCCGATGCCCAGGCTCCCCAGAAAGCTCACGAAGAAGGCCTCGCGGACGGCGAGTCCGTTGAGCGTGAACGGCACGAGCAGGACGAGGAAGAAGAGCGGGCCCATGACGTAGTAGACACGCACGTCGAGGTCGATGCCCACGGCCTTCGCGGCGGCCCAGATCGCGAGGATGCGTACCGCCTGCACGACGAGCGTCACGCCGAAGACCGCGAGGAGCAAGCCGAGCCGCGCGCGGAAGTGATGGACGCCCTCGTAGAACGCCTGCAGCGGCCGCGCCACGCGGAGCCGCTGCAACAGCGGCAGCGTCCGCCGGAGCAGCGGGCGCGAGGAGCGAGCGAAGAAGAGGAATCCCGCGGCGATCGTTCCGAAGACGAACACCCCCTCGAGCCAGAGGTAGGCGCTCACGTCGTAGCGACCGACCGAAAGCAGGAACCCCACCGCGCCGAGAAGAACGGTCGCCGCTCCGCCGAGCGCGCGCTCGAGGACGACCGTGCCCGTGATGTCCGCCGTTCGCCCGGCATGCCGCCGAGCGGTCTCGACTACCCGCACGGCATCGCCGCCGAGTGAGGTCGGCAGGACCTGCCCGGCCGTGTAGCCGACGAAGTACGCCCGCGTAAGCCAGCGGACCGGCTCGACGATCCCGTGCGCCTCGAGCATCCAGCCCCAGCGCGTCGCGAGCACGGGAACCGTTCCGACCATGATGAGGACGGCGAGCGCGAACCACGCGAGATCGGTGTCGGCCAGGACGTCGAGCGTCGTCCCTGGCTCGATCTTCCACGCGAGGTACGCGACGGCAGCCGCCGTCAGGATCAGCGTTCCGACGACTCGCGTCGTCCTGCTCATGCCTCGCCGGCGAGGACGTCGAGCGTCAGCAGCTCGTAGGCCACGGTGGCCGCAGCGACCGCCGTCGGCTGGCCAGGGCCGTCGTAGGGCGGGCTGACCTCGACGACGTCGTAGCCGGAGAAGCGAAGCCCGCGCAGCGCCCGCAGGTAGCCGAGCGCCTCCCGCGTGCTCAAGCCACCGGCTTCGGGAGTTCCGGTCCCGGGCGCAAACGCCGGATCGAGCACGTCGATGTCGAACGAGAGGAACAGCGGCCCTTCTCCGACCCGTTCGCGCACGCGCTCGCCGTACTCCTTGTAACTGATCGCTACGAGCTCCTCGCATGGAATCACCTCGAAGCCGAGGTCGACGGGCATCGCCGCGTCGCCCGGGCCGTAGAGCGAGCCGCGCATGCCCGCGAGCAGCGAGCGCGCCGGATCGACGAGACCCTCCTCGAGCGCCCGGCGGAACGGCGACCCGTGGTAGTAGCGCTCGCCGCAGTAGACGTCCCACACGTCGGCGTGCGCGTCGAGGAGCACGATGCCCACGGGCCCGTGAACCGCCGCGTGGGCCCGCAGCTCGCCGAGAACGATCAGGTGGTCGCCGCCGAGGCAGAGCGTCCGCGTCCCCGAGCGGACGATCGGCTCGAGCTGCTCGGCGATCTGCGCGACGGTTCTCTCCGCGTTTCCGGGCGTGACTCGTACGTCACCGAGATCCGCGACCGAGAGCCGCCCGAACACCTGGACGTCCTGCACCGGGTTGTACGGCCGGAGCATGGTCGACGCCGAGCGGACCGCCTCCGGGCCGAACCGCGTGCCCGGCCGCATGGTGGTCCCGGTGTCGAAGGGGACGCCGAGAACGGCGACGTCGACTCCGTTCGCGTCCTCCCGCAGCGGGCAGCGAGCGAAGGTCTTCACCCCGGTGTAGCGCGGGGCGCCAAGCGAGGTGGCTAGAGCGTCAGGAGGCCCGTACGGAAGGTCGCCACTCGGCACGCGGCGACGGTACCAGCACGCGCCGCGCCGGACATGCCCGGGGTCAGACCCCGGACATGTCCTTTGCAGCCGCTAGGGGCGGCTCGACTCGGCTGCAGGATCGGTCGGGCGTGCGGGTACCCTCGAATCGCCTTCGACCTGGAGCCGCGGCAGCCACTCGAGCCAGCGCGGCAGGTACCAGTTCCACCGCCCCAGCAGGCCCATCGCGCTCGGGAGCAATACCGAGCGGATGATCGTCGCGTCGATCAAGAGCGCGACGGCGACCCCGAAGCCCATCTGCTGGAACATGATCAGATCGCCGCGGGCGAAGCCGGAGAACACCGCGACGATGATCAGCGCGGCTCCGGTGATGATCCTGGCCGTGGACCCGACGCCGAACGTCACCGCGTCCGTGGTGTCACCAGTCTCGTCGTAGCGCTCCCTGATCCGGGAGAGCAGGAACACCTGGTAGTCCATCGAGAGCCCGAAGAGCACGGAGAAGAGGAACAGCGGGACCCACGCCTCGATCGTGTCGGTCTCCTGGAAACCGAGAACGTCCGCTCCCACCCCGTACTGGAACACGAGGACGAGCAGCCCGTATGCGGCCCCGACCGACAGCAGGTTCAGCGCCACCGCCGTCGCCGGCAACGACCACCGAGCGGAAGACGACGGTCAGGAGCAGAAACGTCAGCACAGGACGAACGCGATCACCAGCGGAGCCGGATCGATCACCGAGTCGAAGTAGTCGATGTTCTCCGAGGTGGTGCCACCGACCAGCACCTCTGCATCGATCCCCTCGAATGCCTCGGGCACGAGCTCGGAGCGGAGCTCTTGCACCGCTGCGACTGCCTGCGAGCTCGACGGGTCTCCCACGACCGGCACCGACGCGACCGAGACGTCGCCGCTCTCCGAGAGTCGAATCTCGCCGTAACCAAAACGAGGATCGTCGGCGAGCATCGCGCGGAGACGGTCGAGCGCCGCCGAAGCCTCGGCCCGCGACGCGTCGCTGGAGCCGCTGGAGACGACGATCTCCACGGGGTCGGTCGTCGCCTCCGGGAAGTCGCGTTCCAGCGCGAGGAAGCCCTGCTTGGAGGAGAAGCGGTCGGGTAGCGCGGACACCCCGCTCGTTCCGACGTTCATGGCGAGAATCGGCAGGGCCAGAGCCACGAGCACGCCCAGTGAAAGGACGAGGCTGAGAACGGGACGCCGAAGCACGCTGCGAACGATCGCGCCCCAGAAGCGTCCCTCGCCGCCGGCCGAGGCGAGCGTGCGCCGGCCGACGATCGGAATTCGAAGGGAGTTGACGCGGTCTCCGAGCAACCCGAGGAGTGCGGGGAGAAGCGTGAGAGCGGCGACCACCGAGACGATGCCGACGAGGATCGCGCCGGTCGCGAGGCTGCGCATGATCGAGCTCGGCACCAGCAGCATCCCGAACATCGCGACGACGAAGGCGGTGCCGCTGAAGAGCACCGCCCGGCTCGCCGTCAGCCCGGACGCCGCGATCGCGTCGAATTGCTCGCGCCCCCGCCCACGCTCCTCGCGATAGCGGGAGACGACAAAGAGCGAGTAGTCGATTCCCAGCGCGAGCCCCATGCCGGTGAGCATGTTCACGATGAAGATCGAGAGCTCGAACGGCTGCGCGAGCAACGCGGTCAGTCCCAGCGCGACCACGATCGAGACGATCGCCATCAGAAGCGGGATGAGCCCGGCGACGACGGCCCCGAACACGAGCAGGAGAATGATGAGCGCCGCCGGCAGTCCGAACTGGAGCTCGCCCTTCTCCAGATCCTCCTGCGAGAGCAGGTTGAAGTCGTAGTCGAGCGTCTGGTCGCCCGTCACCGAGACGGTGAAGGCCGCGTCTTCGTCGGCCTGCTCGACCGCCTCGATCACCGCCTCCGCCTCGTCCTCGTCCGCGATCCCGAGCGGAACGATCGTGGCGCTACGGTCGGCGGAGACAAGCGCCGTGTTCCCTTCCAAGTAGCGTATTCGCGCGCGAGAGTGCGGGCACATCGCTCTCGACGACGAGCGCGCGCACGAACGACTCGAACTCCGGCGAGTCCACCGTGTGCCGATCCGAGCGGATCACCACGATGTCGCTGGTCGGCATGCTGCTCGGGTTCGGCGGGAACGCCCGCTCCTGAGCCGCGAGCGCCTGTTCGGACTCCGGGTTGTTCGTGGGGGCGTCGTCGGTGCTCAGACTGCCGCCGAGCAGGGCGATGATGGCCACGATCGCCAGAACCGAAGATGGCACTCCACGCGCCGATCGTGCGCCAAGGATGTCGCGCGCTCGCGCTGGCGAGCGCGCGCTGTCGAGAGCTTCATGACGTGTACCTCCTGCCCATGCTCGTGAGTGCCATCCCGTCCAGTGTTACGCCGCTTCAGCCTGCGCGACGAGAGGCTCGGGCTCGGAGACCGTCGCCTCCTGCGGCCGCCGTTTGCGGGGGATGAGAAGCGCGAGCGCGGCTCCGGCGCCGATGACGATCGCACCGACCCAGAGCGCCGGCACGAGGCCGTCGTTGAACGTCTCCGGCGACTCGTAGCCGCCCGTCCGGATGAAGATCGAGGCGAGGACGGCCACGCCGAGCACGCCTCCGACCTCGCGGATCGCGTTGTTGGCGCCGGACGCTTTCCCTTCCTCTTCGGGCCGAACGGCCGAGAGAACGACGTTCGCAACCGGGGCGAAGAACATCCCCATGCCGATGCCCGAGAGGACGAACGGCCCGACGAACGACTCGTAGCCGACCGTCGCGGTCGAGACGGCCGCGATCCAGGCGAGTCCGATCGCCTGGAGCCCGAGGCCTACGGCCATGAACGGCCTCCCGCCGACCTTGTCGGAGAGCGCGCCGGCGATCGGTGCCACGATCATCGGCATCGCCGTCCAGGGCAGTATGCGCAGGCCCGACTCGAGCGGCGAGTACCCCTGCGCAGTCTGGAAGAACTGCGTCAGGAGGAAGATCGAGCCGAACATCCCGAAGTACATGAGCAGCGACGCGGCGTTCGCGGCGGAGAACGCGCGATTCCGGAAGAACCGCAGCGGGAGCATCGGCGCGGCCGCGCGCCGTTCCCAGGCGACGAACGCGACAAGCGCAGCGGTGCCGCCGGCCAGTGCGCCGACGATCCCCGGGCTCGTCCAGCCGTCTCCGTTCCCGTGGATCAGGCCCCACACGATCCCGAGCAGACCTGCGCCCGAGAGCGCGAGCCCCGGGAAGTCGAGCGCCTTGTCCGGGCCGTACGACTCGGTCAGTCGCGTGGCGAGCGGGAGCAGGACGAGCCCGATGGGGACGTTCAGCCAGAAGATCCACTGCCACGAGATCCCGTCGACCACCGCACCGCCCACGAGCGGGCCGGAGGCGACGGCGAGACCCGCGACACCCGACCAGACGCCGAGTGCCGCGCCGCGCCTGGACGCGGGCACCGCAGCGCTCAGGATCGTCAGCGTCAGCGGCGTGACGATTGCCGCGCCGATGCCCTGCACGGCGCGGGCGGCGATCAGCCATTCGGCCGAAGGCGCGAGCGCCGCCGCGGCCGACGAGGCGGTGAAGATGCCGAGCCCGATCAGCAGGAGCCGCTTTCGCCCGAACCGGTCGCCGAGCGCGGCTCCGGTGAGGAGGAACACGGCGAAGGTGAGCGTGTACGCGTTGACGGTCCATTCGAGCTCCTCGATGGACGCGCCGAGATCGACGCGGATCACCGGGAGCGCGGTCGAGACGACGAGGTTGTCGAGCACGACCATGAAGAGGGCGACGGTGCTGATGACGAACGCCCACACCGTTCGTTGCTTCGAGGTCATCCTGTCCTCCTTCCTTCGAGCTTGTGCATGACTAGTGAGTGATTACTTACCAAGCGGTGAAAAAAAACGCCGCCTACCCCTTCAAGCCTTCGCAACCCTCGGCGAGGCGCGCGACCCACGACTCTCGTGGATCGTCGCCGATCGAGTACTGCATCGCGGCGAGCACGTTCAGGAGCATCCCGGTGGCGAAGAACATCGACACCGTCTGGCCGTCCGCGCCCGAGACGGTCTCGACGTAGTCGACGAGCCGGCCGTAGCCGCGAGCGGTGCTCGCGCGGATCTCGTCGTCGTCGACCGCCGCAGCGTAGGCCTGGAGCTGGCCCTGGAGCATGTTGCGGTCGCTCTCGATCAAGCCTCGGTACGCGTCACCGATTGCGCGCAGCGCAGCTTCTCCCGTCTTCCCGGAAGCAGCCGTCCGGAACGTGTCGAGCGTCTCGGCGAAGCAGGCGTCGTTGACCGCGAGAAAGAGCTCCTTCTTGGAGCCGAAGAGACGGAAGAGGTACGGCTGCGAGATGCCGGCCTGGCGCGCGATCGCGTCCGTCGAGGCGCCGTGCAGGCCGTGTTGGGCGAACTCGGAGCGCGCCGCCTCGATCACTGCCTCGCGGCGTTCCCCCGCCGTCTGCCTGAGCGTCTTCACCATCAGATGAAGGAAGTTATCACTTACTTACAATGTGTGTCAAGACCTCTGTGACGCGATCGAGCTCCGAGTCGGTGAGCTGCGTGTGGAACGGCAGCGCGAGCGCGCGCTCGAATGCGCGATCGGCGCCGGGGAACGGGCCCTGCGAGTGGTAGGCCCCGAGCCGGTGCAACGCCCAGGTCCCGATCTGCGCCTCGATCCCCTCGGCTCGCAGGGCGGCGAGCGCCTCGTCGCGGCGGTCGAGCTGGACGACGTACGCCTGCCAGCCATGGCGATCGCCGTCGGCGGCGCTCGGCGTCAGAACGAAGTGCTCGAGCCGCTCCGCTGTAGCCGCGGGCCACGCGCTCGCGTGCGCCGAGGAGCTCCTCGAGCCGCTCGAGCTGCGGGATCCCGAGCGCGCAGAGAAGGTCCGGGAGCCGGTAGTTGAAACCCGGCGTGGGCATGTCTCCGACCTCGACCCAGCCGTGGTGACGGAAACGCCGCACCGCCGCGTCGAGACCCGCCTCGTCGGTCGTGACCGCACCTCCCTCGCCCGTCGTCACGATCTTCCGCGGATGGAACGAGAAGCAAGCGAGAACTCCCAGTGCGCCGCACGGCGTTCCTCGATAGGAGGCGCCGAGCGCGCCTGCGGCGTCTTCGATGAGCGCGACCTCCTGCGGGACAGCGGTCTGGAGCTCCTCCCATGCGACCGGCCGCCCGAAGAGGTGCACCGCCATGACCGCGCGCGTGCGCGGCGTCACCGCAGCGGCCACGGCGGCGGGATCGAGGAGGAACGTGTCGGGATCGACGTCCACGAGCACCGCGCGGGCCCCGCAGAGCTCGACGGCGTTCGCGGTCGCGGGAAACGTGTACGCGGGGACGACGACCTCGTCGCCCGGACCGATCTCGAGCGCGAGGACCGCGAGATGCAGCGCCGCGGTTCCCGACGACACCGCCGCGGCGTGTGCCGTCCCGACCGCTCCGGCGAGCGCTCGCTCGAGCTCCTCCACCTTCGCTCCCATCGTGAGCTGGCCGCTCGCGAGCACCTCGGCCATCAGCGCGGCCTCGTGCTCGCCGACATCGGGCCTGGCGAGCCGTATCGGCTCCGTCACGGAGTCGGGGCCCCGAGCCGCTCGCGTGACCATGCGATCGTGCGGGTGAGGCCCTCGTCGAGCTCCACCTGGGCATCGAAACCGAGCAGCCGGCGGGCCTTCTCGACGTTCGGAATCCGGAGCTCGACGTCCATGTAGTGGAGCGGCTGGAAGACGATGTCGCCGGGACAACCGGTGAGTCGCCTGATCCGCTGCGCCAGCTCGTGGATCGTGACCGTCGAGCGCGCGTTCCCGATGTTGAAGCTCTCGCCGACCGCGTCCTCGTGCTCGAGCGCGAGAAGCGTGCCGTCGACCATGTCGTCGACGTAGCACCAGGCGCGAATCTGGGAGCCGTCTCCGTGGATCGTGAGGTCGCGTCCGGCGAGGGCGGCCTCGATGAAAGCTCGGATGGCGCCGCCGCCGATCTGTCCCGGCCCGTAGACGTTGAACGGCCGCACCGACACGGTCGGGAGCCCGAGCTCCGAGTGATACGCGTGCGCCATGTGCTCGCCGGCGAGCTTCGAGACCGCATAGGTCCAGCGCGCCTCGCCGACCGAGCCGATCGTCGTGACGTGGGCTTCCTGGACGTTGAACGCGTGCTGTCCGAAGACCTCGCTCGTGGAGAAGTCGACGAGTCGCTCGAGGGTCGCCGTCGCGGAGAGCGCCGCCTCCAGGACGTTGTAGGTGCCGATGACGTTCACCCGCATCGTCCGCACCGGGCTCTCGAGCACCGTGTCCACGCCCGCGATGCCCGCGCAGTGGACGATGTGCGTCGCGCCTTCGACGAGCTCTCGGAGTCGCTCGAGATCGAGGACGTCCGCTTGCACGAGCGCGAAGTTCGGATGGTCGGCAAGCTCGGTTCCGGAGAGTGCGTCCCGGTGCAGGTTGTCGAGCGCGACGATCTGGTTCTCCGCGACAAGTCGGCGCGCGAGGGTCGTGCCGATGAAGCCCGCCCCGCCCGTGATGACGACCCGTTTCCCGCTCAGTGCCACGACGGCGAGTCTAGAGAACTGGGTGCTATCGGCCGGGTCGCAGGGCTCCGGCCGGCGCGGCTTTCCGCTGCGGCTCGGATGCACCCGGAAGGCCGACGCAGGCAGCGAAGACGAGGGCTGTGAGAACCGCGACGCTCGTGAGCGCCTCGGCGTCGCCCGCGGGCCAGCCTCGGTACCAGTCGAGCGCTTCGAAGACGGTCAGCCCGAGTGGCGCGAACCAGAGCGCCGAGAGCCGCGGCCGCGCAAGCGCGATCGGCACGAAGAGGAAGACCAGGTAGTGGAGCCAGAGTATGGGGGTGAGCACGAGCGCCGCCGCGAGCGCCAAGGTCAACGACCGCCGGTCGCGCTCGCGCTCGACCGCTGCTCCTCGAGCCGCTTTCCAGGCGAGGACGAGCAAGCCAGCGCCGAGCGCGACCACGAGAAGCCGGCTCGGAAGCTCCGACACTCCGATCGTCCGGAGAATCGCAAAGGTCGAGTACGAGTTCTCCGCCTCGACGTCCGCGAGCTTACGGAGCAGCCGCGGGTAGTCCGCGATGTCTTCGAACCCGATCGCGAGCCAGGAAGCGAAGGCGAGGACGAGTGCCGTCCCAACGCCAAGGAACGCTGCTCGGATCCTCCCGGTGACGGCGAGCCAGACGAGAAGCGGCCAGAGGAAGAGCTTGGCCACGACGGTCCCGCCGACGGCGAAGCCCGCCCGTTCGGTCCTGTCTCGATATCGCCATGCGACCGCGACGAGCAGGAGCAGGATGGGGCCGATCGCTCCATACTCGAACGCCTCGAGCGTGGCGGGCGAGAGAAGTGCGACCGGGTAGCAGCGCCAGTCTCGGACGCCCAGCAGCCAGAGCCCGGCAACGGTCGCGGCGATGAGGAGCAGCGTGAAGAGGACACCCGGCAGGAACGTGTCGGCCATTTCCTCGGGTAGTACCGCGAGCGGCGCCACTGCGTACGCCAGCACGGGCGGATATGCGTACGGCGCCTGGGGCGGGCCTTCGAAGAGATCCGGATCCGAGTAGGGACTCCGGCCGGCAAGGACCTCGTTGCCAGCGGGCAGGAACACGTATCCGAAGTCCCCAGGCTTGATCGTCCCGCCGAGCGACGCCAGCGTGTTCGCCCAGAGCGAGTCGTCGTGATAGCGCGGCGAAACCGCCCGTGCGACGCCGAAAAGCAGAGTCGCAGCGAGCACGGCGGATACCGCGATGAGCCCTAGGCGGCGCCCCGGCGCGGCATGCACGACCCGGACAGTAGCGCCCATGGGTGTATGCATCCCGTTAGGAATCGGACACGGGGGCCGGTCGGTGAGTACCCTGGAGGCATGCGTGCGATCGCGCTTCTCGCGCTTGCAGCGCTCGCGTGCGGGGTCTCAGTTGCCGGAGCGACCGGTACTTCGAGCCACACAGCGCTGACGATCACCTACTGGGAGAACGGACAGGAGCAGAGTGCCCGCCCAACCGTGTGGACGCTCCGCTGCGATCCGGCCCGCGGCACGCACCCGCGCCCAGGCACCTCGTGTCGGCGCCTGGCCGCCGGGGGCTGGCAGCTCTTCAAGCCGGTGCCCAAGAACGTGGCTTGCACCGAGATCTACGGCGGCCCGCAGGCCGCGCGCGTGGTCGGCGTCGTCGAGGGAAGGCGCGTCTGGACGAGCCTCTCGCGCGAGAACGGCTGCCAGATCGGTCGCTGGAGCGGCGTGTCGCCGTGGCTCCTGCCGCCCGGCGGCGCGACCTAGCCCGCATCGCTCGACCCGCATAATGGCCGGCGTTGGCAACGCCCGCCCCTGCCTCAGCGGATAACCCAAGACCGGCTCACCGACCCGTTCTCGTGCTCGGCCTGCTTCCGGCCGGGCTCGCCTTCGCGCGCAGCCTCGGCCGCGCCGGGCTGCCCGTGTACGGCGGGGTCTTCCGTGGAACCGAGTTCGGCCTCCGCTCGCGCTACCTGCGCGGACGCTGCGTCGCAACCGACGGGGACGAGCGCGCACGGGACCGACGAATGCTGGCGTATCTCCGCCGCATCGCCGGAGCTGGGCGCGCCGTGCTCGTCCCGGAGCGCGACGAGCACGTGGACTTCGTCCTTCGCAACTGGGACGAGATCCATGCGCTCGCGGACGTGCCGCTACCCGCCGAGCCCCAGATCGTTCTCCGTCTCCGGCGCAAGGACCTGCTCCCGTTTGCGGCGAGCGAGGCGGGGATCGTCTCGCCCAAGACCGTTCACGTCGAGAGCGAGGAGACGCTGCGCGCCGCCGAGCTCGAACCGCCTTTTCTGCTGAAGCCCGTCGAGGGCCAGGAGTACGCACTTCGCTTCGGCGAGAAGGCGGTGGTGGCCGACGACGTCGAGCACGCGGTGGAGGTTTGGCGCGAGGGCAGCGCGGCCGGGTTCGACATGATCCTTCAGGAGCTCGTCCCCGACTCGCACGAGCAGGTCTTCTCCCTGTTCGCGTACATCGGGCGGAGCGGAGAGCCGCTCGCCACCGTGGTCGGGCGCAAGGTTCGGCAAGGGCCCCTGCGGTTCGGGACGAGCGCGGTCTTCGAGACCCGCTACGACCCGCAGGTGCTCGAGCTGGGGCTTCGGCTCCTCGACTCCGTCGGTTACCGCGGCTTCGCGCACGTGGAGTTCGCGCTCGATCCGCGTGACGGCGTCTTCAAGGTGCTCGAGGTGAACACTCGCCTTCCGGTTTGGGCCGGGATCGCGATGAACCACACATTCGACATCGCCCGGACGGCGTACGACGACCTCTCCGGGCTCCCCTCCGCCGCCCGCGAGACCTTCCGCGGGGATCTCGCCTGGGTGTACCTCGCCAAGGATCTCTGGGTGTCCGCGCAGATGGCGCGGCGGCGAGAGCTGTCGCTCCGCAAGTTCCTCTCCCACCACGTGCGCACCGGGAAGGTGGGCGCGGTCTTCGCTGCGGACGACCCGCTGCCCGCGCTCGCGAGCGTCGGCTACCTCCGCTCGAGGCTCTGAGCAAGATGCGGATCGCGATCGTGGATCCGCTCGGATTCAGCACGCCGTACGACGACCGTCTCGCTTCGGCACTCGGCGCGCCGAGGACACGACGTACATCTGCTGACCTCCCCGTTCCTGCTCGACCGCCCGCCCGAGCCACGCGGCTACGTCCGGGAGGAGCTCTTCATCCCGATCTCGAGCCGGCTCCTGCGCAACGCGCCCCGGGCACGCTTCCGGCGGCTTCTGAAGGGCGCCGAGTACCTGCCGAGCGTCCGGCGTCTCATGCGCCGGATCGACGCCCTCGAGCCCGACGTCGTCCATGTCCAATGGCTCGCGCGGCCGGAGCTCGACGTCCGCTGGCTCCGGCGCCTGGCGCGCCGCCGCGCGACGGTACTGACCGCCCACAACGCGATGCCGCGCCGCCGGCGCGCGCTACGGCGCCTGGCGCGAGGCGCTGACCGCGGTCGCGCGCGTCGTCGTCCACTCCCGGCAGGCGGTCGACCGGCTCGCAGAGCTGGGCATCGACCGAGGCAAGATCGTGCGGATCCCCCACCCTGTCTTCGACTCTCAGGACGCGCGCGTCGTGGAGCCCCCGTCGGGCGGGACCCTTCTCTTCTTCGGGCTCATCCGGCATTACAAGGGACTCGACGTGCTCGTCTCCGCGCTGCCCGAGATCCGGCGCCGAGTGCCGGACGTGCGGCTGGTGGTCGCCGGCGACCCGCTGGAGCCGGT
Organism: uncultured Actinomycetes bacterium; assembly: GCA_963746435.1. Classification (GTDB taxonomy): domain Bacteria; phylum Actinomycetota; class Thermoleophilia; order Gaiellales; family Gaiellaceae; genus GMQP-bins7. The sequence goes on along the minus strand of CAVVAZ010000012.1, from coordinate 36,109 downwards.
CGCGCCGCTGCAGGATCTCGCGGCTTCGCTGGGAGTTGCCGACGCGATCGACTGGCGTCTCGGCTTCGTTCCCGACTCCGAGGTCGCGCCCCTCGTGGCCTCGGCCGCCGCCCTCGCCCTGCCGTACCGCCAGATCGAGTCCTCGGGCGTTCTCGCGCTCGCGTTCGGCCACGGACGGCCGGCGGTCGTGTCCGATCTCGGCGCGGTCGGCGACGCGGTCCGGGAGTTCGGCGCAGGCCGCGTCGTTGCCCGCCGAGGATCCGGCCGCGCTCGCGGACGCGTGCGCCGAGCTCCTCTCCGACCCCGAGGCGCTTCGCAGCTCGTTCGAAGGAGCGCTCCGCGCGCGAGCCTCGCTCACGTGGGACGAGTCCGCGCGCGCGCACGAGCAGCTCTACGCAGACCTCGTCGGACCAGCCGGAACCGGCGTCGTGAGAGGCCGCAGCTCGCCGCGAAGTGGCTCGCCGACCGCGTGCTCGCCGCTGTCGGCCTCGTCCTGCTCGCCCCGGTCTTCGCCGCGATCTGGGTGTGGGTCCGGCGGGACGCGGGGTCTCCCGTCTTCTTCTCGCAGCTTCGCGCGGGAAAGGACGGCGTGCCGTTCAGCCTGCTCAAGGTGCGGACGATGGTCCCCGACGCCGTCGTCGTCGGGCAGGAGCTCGGGTTGACGGACGATCCGTTCGGCGTCGTCCCGGAGGACCCGCGCATCACGAAGAGCGGCCGGGTGCTCCGGCGAACCGGCCTCGACGAGCTGCCGCAGCTCGTGAACATCCTGCGCGGCGAGATGAGCGTCGTCGGGCCGCGGCCCGACCTCGTCGAGCAGGCCGCCAACTACACGGAGTCCGACCGGCGGCGGCTGTCGGTTCGTCCGGGCCTCACAGGCTGGTCGCAGACGCACGGCCGCGAGGAGATCGGCTGGCCCGAGCGCATCGAGCAGGACCTCTGGTACATCGACCGCTGGTCGCTCTGGCTCGACGTCAAGATCGTCTTCCTCACCTTCGCCCAGCTCTTCCGGCGCGATCCGGAGCCCGTCGAGGACACGATGAACATCGAGCGAGCACGCGCCGCGAGAGAGCGGGCGGACGAGTGAGCGAGCTGGCAGAGGTCGCCGCGGACGAGTGGGACGCCCTCCTCGACCGGATCGGCGTCGGCGACGTCTACCTGCGAAGGGCGTACCTCGAGAGCGCCTCGCTCCTCGGCCAGGGCACCCCGGCCTATCTCCACTTCGGCGGCGACTCGGGCGACGTCGTGTTCCCGGCACTCGCTCGTGAAGCGGGTGACAGTGGCTACCGGGACGTGGCCACGCCGATGGGCTACGGCGGCCCGGTCGCGAGCGGCGACGGACCTCCGGTCGCCGACTTCTTCGACGCGTACGAGCGCTGGTGCGCCGCGAACCGCGTCGTCGCCACGTTCGCGCGCTTCCACCCCGTGCTCGCGAACCAGCGACTCGCCGAAGGCCACTGGCAGCTCGAGCGCATCGGCCATTCGATCGGCTGGCGCGTCGAAGGGCGCGGCCCGGACGAGCTGCTCGCCGGCATGGACTCGCACCACCGGCGCGTCGTCCGCAAGGCGCGCGCAGCGGGCGTCGAGGTCGGCGTCGAGGAGTCGCCCGCAGACCTCGGCGCCTTCGTCCTGCTCTACGAGGAGACGATGCGGCGGCGAGACGCGTCGCAGTTCTACTTCTTCCCCGACGCGTACTGGGAGCACCTGACCGGAGCGCTTGGCGGCGTCCCTCGTCCGGGCGGACGCACGCGACGGACGGCGAGCTGGTCGCGAGCATCGTCTGCCTGGCGGCGCCACCGCTCCTGCACTACCACCTCGGCGCGTCCTCCGAGCGCGGGCAGGCGCTGGGCGCGAACCACCTCCTCTTCGGAGAGACGGCAGCCTGGGCCGGCGAGCACGGCTTCTCCCGGTTTCACCTGGGCGGAGGGGTCGGCGGGTTCGAGGACTCGCTGTACGAGTTCAAGCGCCGCTTCGATCCCGAGGGCGCCCTGCCTGCGTACCTCGGGAAGCGCGTGCACGACGAGGCTGCCTACAGAGAGCTGTCGGGAACGGACGAGGTCGAGTACACGGGTTACTTTCCCGCGTACCGGCGGCCGAGCTGAGCGCGGCTGGCTATGGTCGCGGCCGTGCTCCTGAAGGCCCTCTTCTGGGGAAGCCTCGGCGCGCTCGCGTGGACTCACGTCGGGTACCCCTTCGCCGCCGCCGTGCTGGCACGCGTCCGCCCCCGGCCGCGTGCGCAAGGACGACATGACGCCGGACGTGTCCGTGATCGTCGCCGCGCACGACGAGGAGGACGTGATCGCTCGCAGGGTCGAGAACCTGCTCGAGCTCGACTATCCGGTGGACCGGCTCCGGATCGTCGTCGCCTCCGACGGATCGACCGACCGGACGAACGAGATCGTCCGGGAGCTAGCCGATCGCGCGGCCAACGTCGAGCTGCTCGCGTGCGAGCGCGCGGGAAAGGCGACCGCGCAGAACACCGCGGTCGCGAAGACCGACACGGAGATCGTCGCGTTCTCGGACGCGAACTCCCGCTGGGAGCCCGACGCGCTCCGCAAGCTCGTGCGGAGCTTCGCCGATCCCGAGGTGGGCTACGTGTGCGGACAGCTCCGGCTCGAGTCGCCCGACGGGGTGAACCAGGAGGGGCTCTACTGGCGCTACGAGCTCTGGCAGCGGGAGAGCGAGTCCGCGATCGGCTCGATCACCGCGGGGAACGGCGCCATCTACGCGGTGCGCCGGTCCGACTACCTCGGCTTCGACGACCCGCGCATCGGCCACGACTTCGGGCTTCCCTTCCGCCTCGTCCAGCGCGGACGCCGTGCGGTGTACGAGCCCGAAGCGATCGCCTGGGAGAAGCCCGCGAGCGACGTCGAGGACGAGTACGGCCGGAAGGTCAGGATGATGACGCGCAGCTGGCGCCCGCTGCTCGACGGGTCGCTCGCGCGAACGGGCGACCCGCTCTTCCTCGCCGAGCTCGTCTCGCACCGCGTGCTGCGGTACGGGAGCGGCGTCCTGCACCTCGTGCTCTTCGGATCCAGCGTCGCGCTCGCGTCCGGGGGCAACTTCTACAGCGTCGCACTTGCCGGGCAGCTCGGCTTTCTCGCGCTCGCCTTCGCCGGTCACAGGCGGCTGCCGGTTCCGGGCGCGGGCATCGCCTACTACTACCTCCTCGACGACCGCTGCGACCGTCGACTCGCTCGTCCGCTATCTGCGCGGCGGCTCGCCCGCGACCTGGGGCAAGGCCGAGGGGACTCGGTGAGCACGGTCTTGTTCGTCGGCGGCGGCCGCCACCAGCGCCGCGCGATTCTCCGCGTGCAGGAGCTCGGTCACCGCGTGGTCGCCGTCGATCGGAACCCCGCCGCACCCGGTCTCCTGGCGGCCGACGTCGGCGGAGCTCGTGGACTTCACCGACGTCGCCGGAGTGACCGAGGTCGGGCGGCGGCACGGCGTCGACGGAGTCTGACCGTCGCGGCCGATCGCGCCGTTCCGGTGGTGGCGGCCGTCGCGGAGGCTCTCGGGCTTGCCCGGTATCGGAACGCGAGACCGCGCAGCGGATGACGCACAAGCTCGAGATGCGCGACGCGCTCGCCGAGGCCGAGGTTCCGCAGCCTCGTCACGCCCCTCTCCGCTCGGAGGACGACGTCGAGGCTGCGCTCGCCGCCGTTGGCCGTTCCCGCGGTGCTGAAGCCGGCGGACTCGGGCGGCCAGCGCGCGGTCTTCCGCATCGAGAGCGCGGAGGATCTTCGGCGCGACCTCGCCGAGGCGGTCGCGGAGTCGCCGACGGGCGAGGCGATTTTCGAGGAGTTCGTGGACGGTGTCGAGATGAACGGGATCGTCGTCGCGCGGGGCGGCGAGCCCGTGCTCCTCACGCTGTCCGACCGCCTGCGCCCTCCCGGGATCGGCTTCGGCGTCGGCTGGATCCACGTCTTTCCGCCCTCGACCGGACGGGGAGCAGCTTCGACGCGCCCGCGAGATCGCCGTCGAAGCGGTGCGCGCACTCGGGTTGCGCGACGGGATCGCGTTCCCGCAGCTCATCGCCGCACCCGGACGGCCGCGTCGCGGTGGTCGAGGTCGCGGCGCGCATCGCCGGCGGGCAGATGGCCGACCTCGTGCGGCATGCGGTCGGGGTCGACGTCGTGGAGATCGCGCTCCGGCAGGCGCTCGGCGAGGAGATTCCCGACGAGCTCGCACTGCCCCGCTTCTCCCAGCCGCTCGCGATCCGCTTCTTCACCGCCTCACCCGGACCGTTGCCGACGGGACGCGTCGTTCGCATCGGCGATCTCGGCCCCGTCCTCGCGGGCGACGGTGTCGTGCAGGCCGAGACGTACCTCGAGCTCGGCGAGACGATCCGCCCCGTACGCCGCGACGGCGACCGGCGCGGTTATGTGATCGCCGTCGCCGAGCGCCCGAGGAGGCGCTGAGCCGCGCCGACGCCGCGGCGCGTTGCTCGAGGTGGAGGTCGGCCGGCATGAGCTGCAACTTCGAGCTCGAGCACTATCGCGAGCTGCTCGAGGCGGCGAAGGCCGGCGGTTACCGGTTCGCCCAGTTCGGCGAGGAGCCCCGGCCCGGCGATCTGTTCCTCCGGCACGACGTCGATCTCTCGCTGGACGCGGCCGTGAGGATGGCCGAGCTCGAGGCGGACCACGGCGTCACGACGACGTACCTCCTCATGACCGAGTCCGTCTTCTACAACCTCGCCTCGAAGGAAGGCGCGGCTGCGATCGCGCGCCTGCGCGAGCTGGGGCACACGGTCGGGCTGCACGCGGTGTACCCGAATGTCGAGCTCGACGACCGCTTCGATCCCGTCGTCTCCTGGCACAACCCGCGGCCCGAGTACATGTCGGAGGAGATCGCCGGTGCGGTCAACGCATATGGCACGAGGTACTTCTCGCCGGAGACGTACCGGTCGGACTCGAACCAGCACTGGCGAGCCGGCTGCCCGCACGAGGAGCTACGCGCGGGTGCATTCCCGTGGCTGCAGATCCTCGTCCACCCGGAGATCTGGGTCTATCCGGGCGAGACGATGGGCGAAACGATGCGGGCAATGGTCGAGGCCGACAGGGCGCGCCGGCTCGAGCAGCTCGCAGCCGACGGAATCGACCTTGGCTGACCTGGAGGGCGCGCTGCGCGTCGTCCATTGCCCGGTGAACACGGCGGGCGTGCCGTGGGCGAACGTCGAGGCACTGCGACGACGTGGCGTCGACGCGAAGCTCGTCGTCTTCAACCGCTACAAGCTCCACCCCGAGGCGGACGTGTCGCTCGAGCGCCGCGGCGGCCTCGCCCGCCGACAGGCGACGCAGTGGCGCGCGCTCCTCGGCCTCCTCCCGCGCACGGACGTCTTCCACTTCTATTTCGGGCTGACCCTCGTTCCCCGCTCGCTCCAGTTCCCGATCCTCAGAGCGTTCCGCAAGAAGTCCGTCATGCACTACCTCGGCTCCGACATCCGAGGAAAGACGCCAGAGGAGCTCGCGTTCGGAAAGAAGGCGGGAGCCGAGGTCGTCGGCTCGTACGACGCGCTCCGCTGGGTGCCCGACGCCGAGCTCATCCCGCCCGGGATCGACGTGCACGCGATCAGCCCGTCTCCGCCGGGCGACCGAGCGAGGCCGGTGATCCTCCATGCCCCGTCGTCGCGACGCCGCAAGGGCACCGAGCACGTCATCGCGGCGTGCGAGGGGCTCGACGCCGACCTCGTCCTCGTGGAGGGCCTCCACCACGCCGCGAGCATTCGAGCGCTACCGCGAGGCCGACATCGTGGTGGATCAGCTCAACGCGGGCTGGTACGGCCTCCTCGCGATCGAATGCATGGCGCTCGGGAAGCCGGTCGTGTCCTTTCTCCACGAGGAGGCGGTGCGAGGCACGGAAGAGGCGCTCGGAGAGCGCGTACCGATCGTGCGCGCGACGAAGGACGATCTTCGCGCAGCCAGCTCGAGCCGCTGGTCGCATCAGCGGCGGAGCGCCGTCGCGTCGGGGCCGAGTCGCGTGCCTACGTCGAGCGAGTGCACGACCTCGAGCGGGTCGCCGACCGCCTGCTCGCGCTCTACTCTCGCCTCTGATGGAAACTCAGGTCCACGTCTACCGGATCGCGCCGGGAGAGCTCGACACGTTCGTCGAGGAATGGCGGGAGAAGGTTGCGCCGCTCCGTCGCAGCTTCGGATTCGACGTCTTGGGCACGTGGGCGAGCGAGGAGGACGACACCTTCCTCTGGGTGATCGCCCACGACGGCGACTTCGCGACAGCCGATCGCGCCTACTACTCGTCGCCGGAGCGCGCGGCGTTGGAACCCGATCCTGCTCGCCTCATCGCGGAGCAACGTACGTTCATGGCACGCCCGATCACGCCCTGATGGCGACAGCAGCGCAGCTCCGGCGACTCGGGAAGCACTCTGCCATCTACGGCCTCGGCGGCCTCGTCTCGCGCATCCTCGCCGTTCTCCTGCTGCCGCTGTACACGCGCTACCTCTCGCCCTCGGACTACGGGAAGGTCGAGACGCTCATCGCGCTCACGACCGTCGTCGGAATCGCGCTCCGCATGGGGATCACGAGTGCCTTCTTCCGCTTCTACTTCGACTCCCCGGAGCCCGAGCGCCGCCGGGTCGTGCTGCGCACGTCGTTCTGGTTCACGATGACCATGGCGACCGTCGGGCTCCTGGTGGGGCTCGCGCTCTCACGGGAGATCTCCACCGTCCTCTTCGGCTCGTCCGACGACACGGAGCTCGTCGCGGCAGCCTCTCGTCGGACTCTGGGCGGGCATGAACTACGAGCAGCTGACCTCGCTCTTCCGCGTCGAGGAGCGCTCGGTAGCGTTCGTCTGCGCGAGCCTCGCGAACATCCTGCTCACGGTCGGCGCCACCCTCGTCCTCGTCGTCGCGCTCGACGCCGGCCCCATCGGCGTGATCGTCGGCAACTTCACCGGCACCATGCTCGTCTACCTGGCGCTCGTCGGTTACAGGCGCGAGCAGCTCGGCCTCCAGCTCGACCGCGGCCTCCTCCGCGAGATGAATCGCTTCGGCCTCCCGCTCATGCCCACCGCACTCTTTCTCTGGACGACGAACTTCAGCGACCGGCTCTTCCTCGTCAAGCTCGCGAACACGGCGGAGGTCGGCGTCTACTCCGTCGGAGTGCGGATCGCCTCGGCGATGGTGCTCCTGCTGAGCGCGTTTCGGCTGGCGTGGCCGGCGTTCGCGTACTCGATCGAGGACGACGCCGAGGCGCGTCGCACGTATGCATACGTCCTGACGTACCTCGTGCTCGTCACGACCTGGGTCGCGACCGGCCTTACGCTGCTCTCGCCCTGGATCGTCGACTGGCTCGCGGCGCCTTCGTTCGAGCGCGCGTCGCAGGTCGTCGGGCCGCTCGCCTTCGCCGCGGTCGCCTTCGGCGGGTACATCGTGGTCGCGATCGGCGTCGGGCGCGCGCGTCGCACGCAGTTCAACTGGGTCGTGACCGGAGCCGCGGCGGCCGTGAACATCGTCGCTCAACCTGATCCTGATCCCGCGCTACGAGATGATGGGCGCCGCCGTCGCGACTATCGCCGCCTACGCGACGATGTTCGTCGGGCATGTCCTGGTGGGCGCAGCGCGTCTACCGCGTGCCGTACCAGTGGCGCCGCGTGCTGACGGCCGCGCTCGCCGGAGCAGGGCTCGCGGTCGCCGGCAAGCTGATCGGCGGCGGGCTCCCCGTGGCCCTCGCACTTGCCCTCGCCTACCCGCTCGCGCTCCTGCCGCTCGGGTTCTACCTCCCGGCCGAGCGGCGGGCGATCGGCGCGCGCCTGCGGCTCGCTCGGCCGTGAAGACGACTCGTGCCTGGCGGCTGCGGCGCCTCGTCTGGCGCGTCCGGCGCAGCGGCCCGCGCGCGGCGCGGCCGCTGTCGCGTGTGCTCCCTCCGTTCGCGGCACCGACGAAGCCGATCTTCGTGATCGGCTGTCCCCGCTCGGGCACGACCGTGCTTCTGCAGGCGCTCCTGCGCAGCCCGGAGCTGCGATCGGTGCAGAGCGAGGGCCACATCCTGTGGGACGAGTTCCACCACCCCCGCGACCGAGGCTGGGACTCGGATGCGCTCGGCGCCGACGATGTCTCGCCGCGCGAGCGGGAGTACGTCTATGCGGCGATACGGCTCGCCGTGCGCGGCCGGCGCTTCGTCGACAAGACGCCCGAGAGCTGCCTCCGCATCGGCTACCTCGACGCGCTCTTCCCCGACGCGACCTTCGTGTTCCTGCGCCGGCGGGCCGCGGACAACGTGAGCTCGCTGATGGAGGGGTGGCGCGCGCGGCCACGGTTCGTCAAGTACCGGCTCCCCGAGCCTCTCACCGGCCTCGGCCCGCTCTCCGGGGACAGGTGGAGCTTCGTCCTCGTTCCCGGTTGGAGGGACCTCCGCGAGGCCCCGCTCGAGGAGATCTGCGCCCGCCAGTACGTCGCGTGCAACGAAGCCGTGCTGGACGCGCGCGCGACCATGGATGCCGCACGCTGGGTCGACATCGCGTACGAGGATCTCGTCCAGAAACCGGTCGAAGAGCTTCGGCGCGTCTTCGGAAGCGTGAACGTCGCGTCGACGACCGCGGTCGATCACTTTGCCGCCGGGCTCGAAGACAACGTCACCGCGACGGCGCTGACGTCACCACGCCCCGAGAAGTGGCGCGAGCAGAACGCCGAGGCGATCGAGCGCATCCTCCCGCTCGTCGACCCAACTGAGCGGCGGCTCGGGTACTGACGCCTACCGTGCGATGAGCGCGACCGCGCGGACGGCCGCCGCGACGTCGGCGTCAGTGTTCACGATGCCCGGTCCCAAGCGCACATAGCGTTCCGCGTACGGCGTGACGCTCGCGACGATCCTGCGCGCAGCAAGCTGCGAGACAACCTGGGCTGCATCGAGGCCGGCTATCTCGAAGCAGACGAGACCCGCGGATACGGCCGGGCTCGACTGGGGTCCGTAGCCGCACGCCGCGTATGTCCGCGAGGCCGTTCTGAAGCCGTGCGACGAGCCTTCGGATGCGAGCTTGCACGCGCTGCCGCCCGATCGTCTCATGGAACGCGAACGCCTCGGCGAGAGCCCAGCGGTGCTCGAAGGAGTGAAAGCCCCCCGGAGTCATGCGCCGCCCGTCCGGAAGCCCGCGCGGCGCCGAGCCGCCGAGCCACGCGCCGTAGCTCTCGCCGTCGTCGAACGACGGGATCGTGGGCCGAGCGAGCTCCCGCATGCGCTCTCCCACCCAGAGAACCCCCGTGCCGCGCGGCCCGTAGAGCCACTTGTGGCAACCGGAGGCGAACGCGTCACAGCCCAGCGCGCGCACTGTGGCCGCCTCCGCGCCGAAGCCGTGCACCCCGTCGACGCAGAGCATCACCCGCTCGGGCAACGCGCGCGAGATGGCGGGGAGCGGAAGCCGCACGCCGGTGCTCGAGTGCACCCAGGTGAGGGCGACGACTCGCGTACGCGGCGATACCGCGCGCCGGAGCCTCGTCACCATCTCGTCGATCGAAGTCTTCCGAGGGTCGTCGTACAGGCTCACCCGCCGCACTCGCGCACCCGAGAGACGAAGCGCCTCGTGAGTTGCGTAGAAGTCGTGCTCGGTGGTCAGGACCTCGTCGCGCGCACCAAGCCGGAGGTGCCCGTACAGAAGACCGAGCCCCATGGTGGTCGAGTCGGTCAGGGCGATCTCCTCAGGCGAGGCGCCGAGGAAGCGTCCCGCCGCCGTTCGCGCCGCCTCCGTCAGGCGACCCTCGTTCGCGTGGAGGTAGTCGACCGGGTTCGCATCGAGACCTCGCCGATGACGGTCGATCGCCTGACGCACCGGCCGCGGGTGTGTGGCCAGGAGGAACGACGCCAGATGAATGCGTGCCGGATCGAGCCCGAACTGGGCGCGCACGGAACGCCAATCCCGGAGGTCGGGTGCGGCCTCGATGCTCTCGGGCGCTCCGAGCGCGAGAGCTCCCGCCGCGAGTCCTGCCCGCGCCAGCAGACCACGTCGAGTGAGCTCCGCCACGTCCTCCCGCCTCAGGCGACGATCCGGTAGACCTGAAAGCACTCTGCGTACTCGCGGTTCACGTTGATCCCGTGGACGCGCGCGAGGTTCCAGATGTACTCGGGGTCGGCGTAGCGCCGATGCTGCTGTGAGGCATAACGGGAGAGGGCGGCGACCTTCCGCTCGAGGTGTCGCTTCTCGAGCGCGAGGTATGCGCCGTACGAGAAGTCGAAGTTGTTCCACGGCACCTCGTAGCCGAGGATCGTCGTCCGCTTGAACGCGCGCAGGCCCTCCTGCGCGATCGTCTGGTGATCCTGGTGGACGTCGTGGTGCGAGGGCTGGAAGACGACGTCGGGCTCCCACTCCTCCCAGAGCGCGACGAGGAGCTCGAGGATGTCCTGCCGGCGTTCGGGAAAGGTCCGGACGTCGAAGTCGTGGACACGCAGGTTGCCTTCGGGGATTCCGAGCTCGGCCGTCGCCTCGCGAACCTCGCGCGCGAGCGTGTCCGGCTCGAAGCCCGGCGGGAGCGATCGGGTCGCGATCGAGAAGGCGACGTAGCGAACGTCGCAGCCCGACTCGACGAGCCGCGCCATCGTGCCGCCGCAGCCCAGCTCACCGTCGTCGGTGTGCGGCGCGAGCACGAGCGCCCGTTTCCAGCCGTCGATCACGGCTGAATTCGTACCACCCGTGCAGGTCGCCCGAGGCCGGAGGCCGGCTTTGCCGGCCGGGAGGCGAACCTGCGGCCAATCCGTGGGGCGCGAAGAAGGAGGGGGTTCGTGGGGGAACCATGCGGTTCCCCCACGATGAAACGAAGTAACGTTCGCGCGCGGTGGAGCACACGGAGGCCGCCCAGATCGCTGCCGTGGTCGGCGCGCTGGGCGCGGTGCTCGTGATCCTGATGCGCGGTCGCGCCGGCCCTCTGGTCGGTTTCGCACTGCTCGGGATCGCGACCGCGCTCGTCTCGCGCTCGCTCATCGGCGACCGCGATCTCGAGCTCCTGCTCACCGAGCCCACGGGCCTCGCCCTCGTCGGCGTGGGAGCGCTGGCGGCGCTGGGCCTCGCGGTCCTGCTCGTTCGCTACCCCGCCGTGGTGCCCGTGGCGCTTCTCGCCGTCGCCCCGTTCCGCATCCCGGTCGAGGTCGGCGACGAGGACGCGTTCCTGCTCCTGCCGCTCTATCTCGTCCTCGCCGCCTCCGTCCTCGCGCTCGCCTACCGGATGCTTCGAGGCTACGTCGCGGCGCCCCGCTCCGCTCTTCCTCGCCGTCCCGCTCGCGGCGTTCGTCGCCTTCTCGGCGGTCGTCGTTCCTCTGGACTCGCGACGAGCGCGAGGGCGGCATCGCGCTCGCGTTCTTCGTCTTCCCGTTCGTCGCGGGGTTCGGAGTGGTCGCGAGATCGCCCGTGGCGACGTGGCTGCCCCGAGCGCTCGGTGTGACGCTCGTCGCGCTCGGGTCCGTCTTCGCGGCCGTCGGGCTCTGGCAGGCGCAGACACGGACGCTCTTCTTCGCGAGCGATCTCGAGGTCGCGAACGCGTACACGTCCTTCTTCCGCGTCACGTCCCTCTTCAAGGATCCGAGTCTCTACGGCCGCTACCTCGTCGTGCCGATCGCCGTCCTCCTGGTCGCGCTCTGGCTCCGGCGCGGGCGGCCGCTCGAGTGGATCGGCGCCGGAGCGCTCCTGGCCTTTCTCTTCGCCGGCCTCTACTTCTCGTACTCGCAGTCGAGCTTCGTCGCGCTGTTCGTCGTCACCTTCGGTGTTGCGCTCCTCGGAGCGGGGCGGCGGCTCCGCATCGTTCTCGCGGCCTGCGCGGCCGCCGCCACCCTGGCGGCCGCCGGCTTCGCGGCGCAGGCGATCGACGGCGAGTCGGCAAGGGAGGTGACGAGCGGTCGCTCACGCCTCGCCTCCATCACCCTCGACGCGTTCCGGGTGAATCCGGTCGTGGGAGTCGGGATCGGAGGCCAGCCACGCGCCAGCGCCGACGCGAACAACCGCAGGAGCGCGCGGCGAAGCGCCTCGCACACGACACCGCTGACCGTCCTCGCCGAGCTCGGAATCGTGGGCTTCGCCCTCTACGGCTGGACGCTCGTGGCGGCTGCGTGGGCGCTCGCTGCGCGTGACTCGCCGTGACCGACTGCTCGGGATGAGCCTCGCCGCCGTGCTCCTCGTCCTCGTCGTGCATTCCCTCCTCTACGCCGGGCTTCTTCGAGGACCCGCTGACCTGGGGCGTTCTCGGAATCGCGGCGGCGGTGCTCGCGCTCTCGAGCAGCGCCGGTGAGGTCTCCGAGCCCCGAGGCGCCGCCGGAGACTCCGGAGCTACAGGCACACTGATGTCGGCCGGGGCGCCGGCCGCTTCTCTATGCCAAGGCTTCTCAAGTGGACTCTCATCGGCGTGGCCGTGGTCTTGCTCGTCCTCGCCGGGCTGACGGCGGCCTTCTGGCTGTCGACCCGCGACACCCCGAAAGACGCGCTCGACACCGATCTCTCGGGCGTGACGGTGACGACGGTCAAGCCGCCGAAACCGAGGCCGAAGCCGAAGCCCCCGAAGCCGGAGAACGTGCCCGACAAGCTGTGCTGGCGCAACTTCGGAGGCGACCCCCAGCGCTCGCTCTCGCGCGAGGATGTCAAGCTCGGCCCGCCGGTTCGAAAGCACCGCTGGACACGCGTGCTCAACAGCTACATGGAGTATCCGCCGAGCTACTGCGACGGAATGCTCTACGTCAACAGCTTCCGCGGGACGACATATGCAATCGACGCGGAAACGGGCAAGGTGCGCTGGAAAAGGACGGTCGGTGGTACGAAGCCCTCGACCCCCGCGATCGACGGGACCGCGCCTGATCGTCAGCTCGCAGGACGGGACGGTTACTGCACTCGATCGCGAGCGCGGACAGGTCCTCTGGCAGCTCGAGACGACCGGCAAGGTCGAGTCGTCTCCGGTCGTCGTCGACGGGATCGCGTACTTCGGGTCGACCGACGGCCGCCTCTTCGCGGTGAGCTCGAGGACCGGCAAGGTGCGCTGGGCCTACAACACGGGCGGGCGGATCAACGCGAGCCCCTCGATCTACGGAACGCGCGTCTGCATCTCGACGTACGCAGGCTCGGTGCTCTGCCTCGACCGCCTGACGGGCCGCCGCCTGTGGATCAGGTACGTCAGTCGAGACGCTTTCCGACGGGAGAGCTTCTACGCGAGTCCGTCCACCGACGGGGAGCGCGTGTACACGGTGTCTCGCTCCGGACGGGTGGTCGCCCTCGACGCCCGGAACGGCAACACCGCCTGGACCGGACGCGTCGGCGGGCTCGGCTACACGACCCCGGCTGTCGCCAACGGGCGCGTCTTCGTGGGCGGATTCGACGGCCGGCTGCGGGCGTTCCGGGCGGACAGCGGGGACGAGATCTGGAACACGTGGGTCGGCGGGAAGATCCTGGGCGCGCCGGTCGTCGTCGGCAACCTCGTGTTCTTCGCGACCCTGAGCGGAAAGACCTACGCCTTGCGAGCGACCGACGGAGACGTCGTCTGGCGACTGCCGCTCGGGCGGTACTCACCCGTCATCGCGACGGAGAAGACGTACTTCTTCGCGCTCAACGGGCGGCTGATCGCGTATGCGGGCCGCAACGGCCCGCGCACCTGAGCCAGCCATCGACGAAGTTCGCCACCCACCCTGCTTCATTTGACACCGGAAAAGCCGCGGGTGGCGGCGGCGCCAGAGCGGCGAGCGTTGCGTCGCGTAGGCGGCGGCCTTCCACGCGTCGATGCGGGCGCGGTACCAGGCGAGCGAGACCTTCGCTCGGCGGTTCTCGCGCGCCGCCGCCGGCTCCGAGAGCTCGTAGCCGAGCTCGGCGAGGAGCGGGCCCGCGATCGCCTCGAACGACTGCACGTCGGCCGCGCTCATCTCGGTCGACCAGTCGCGGCGCTTGCTCGGCGGCTCGACGAGCCGGCGATGGTGCGGTCGCTTCGCGATCTCCGCCTCGCTCGGCTCGAGCATCGCGGGATCGAACGCAATGCCGGCAAAATCGCACACGGACTCGACTGCCGCGGCGGGCTCGGCGACGAGCTCCTCGTAGCGGACCTCGAGATAGCGCGACGATCCGACGCGGCGCCCGAGAGCACGCGCGTCGCGGATCTCGGTCACCCACTGGAGAGCGGCGCCGGGGGCGCTCTCGGGATTGGCGCCCGTGCGTCCCACGACACCTTCCCCGAGGGCGAGCAGCGAGAGAGCGACATCGCGCCCGTCGCGGATCAGGTGGACGAAGATCGCATTCGGAAACAGCCGCTCCAGCAGCGGCAGATGCCGCATGTACGCGGGCGTCTTGTCCCCCCAGCGCGGCTTCCCGTGCTTCGCGGCATAGGCGGCGAAGATCGCGCCGATCGCCGCGCCCGTGGTCATTCCCGAGCGCACGAGCGGTGCGACCTCGTCCGGCGACAGATTCCACCGAGGAAGGGTTCGCAGCCGCCGGAGATCCTCGAGGAACCGGTCACGGTCGACGGGTGCCCGATGTCGGTGCGCGAGCTGCGGAACGAAGTGCGACTCGTCGGGGATCGCGATCCCCGACGAGCGGTCGAGGATCAGGCGCAGCAGCGTCGTTCCAGACCGGCGCACCCCCAGGACGAAGAGCGGAGCGGAGCTCACGGCTGCTCGGGCTCGCGGACAACGACCTCTGCGCGATCGGCGCCGCGCCTGCCGATGACGTAGAGGACGTAGGTTCCGGACGTTTCCGGCGCCCGGAGTACCAGCACCTTCTTTCGCGCAGCGCCCCTGCGTCCGTCGAAGAGCCAGCCATAGATCCGCGCGTCGGTCGACACGCGCACCGAGAAGCGGCGGCCGGCAACCGCCTCGATCTCGGTTCGCGCGAGCTCGATGTAGCGCACGCGGACTGTCACCGGCCGCGTCCTCGCCGAGCGGTTGCCCGCGCGATCGAAGGCGCGCAAGCGGATCTCGTAGGTGCCGGGCGGCACCGAGCCCCCGTCGACGAGCCCGAACCAGACAAGGCGGCCCTTGGTCGCGCGGAACTTCGAGAGGACGCGCCGCCTCCCGTTCACCAGCATCATCGCGCGGGCCGGCTCGTCGGTCTCCCACGACGCCGTGACGCGGTCGACTTCCTCGTCTCCGTCCGGTGAGAACACCCGCGGAGCCACGCGCTCGAGCGCAATCGTCGGCGCGGTGGTATCGACCCTGATCGGATTCGGGAGAACGATGGTGCGCCCGTGCTCCCGCAGCCGGATGCGGGGCCGGTACACGCCTTCCGGCACGACTCGACCAGCCTCGTCCCGTCCGTCCCATGTGTACGAGACCCTCCCGCGCTGCTCACGGCGATTCCGGACGAGCGTGCGCACGGAGCGCCGCCGGGAGTCGAGCACATCGACCGTCACGACCTGCGGGCCCCGGAGCCGAACCGAGATGACCGCGACCTCACGCGCGCACTCGCAAACCGGTGAGAAGATCTTGTCGACCCGCGTGCCCGTGACCGGGCTCTTCTCGAGCTTCAGGCGCTCGGTCACGGCGAACGCTGCAGCGGTAGCGCCGAGCAGCGCGAGCACGATCAGGGTCTGGGGCAGCCGCGCCACGCGAGGAACCTACCGTTGACGGACACACACAGACCCAGCGGACGCGAAGCGTCCGCCTTAGAGATTTCGCACGAGCCCGAATCGGGCGCTAGCCGATTCGGGTCTTGCGCCTTAGGAAGAAGCCTCGAGGCCGCGCACGAGGACGAATGGCTCCGCGTACTCGCAGCCGCAGCTCGCGCCGTGGTGCTCGGCGGTCGCGCGGATCGCGCGCTCGCTTCGTGGGTGCGGGTACGGCCGCTGCTCGGTCTCGTAGTGGGCGAAGGCGGCGAGCTTCCGGTCGAAGGTCGTCGGTGACGTCCACGAACCAGTTCGGAACGAACGAGTTCAGCGGCGCGGGTGTCCACTCGGTGCTCGAGGTCGGAGCGTACGTCAGCAGCCGGCGAACGGGCTGGCCCGGGAAAGGACGCGTCGCGACGGCGACGGAGTCGAAGAGCGCACGATGGTCGTGGTTCACGTCCGGGTGGGTCGCGTAGACGACGTGCGGCTCCAGGTCGCGAATCTGCTCTTCCACCACCCGGTTGATCTCGACATGCGGAATCGTGTCGAGCCGCATGTCGGGGAGGTCGAGGTGGACGTAGTCGGTGACGCCGAGCTCGGAGGCCGCGCGGCGCGCCTCGTCCTCCTTCTGCGCTCGCTTCTCCGCGTCGCCGGGGTACTGCGTGGAGCTGCCGTCGGTCACGCACACGATCCGCACGGCGTCGCCGAGAACGGACGCGTGCACCGCGATCGTCCCACCCATGCCGAGCACCTCGTCGTCGGGATGCGCCGCGAAGACGAGCACGCGGCTCATCGGCTGACCCCAGTCAGCCGATGAGCCGCGGGGAGGGGCGAGGGAAACCGGCGTTGCGCGTCACCCGAGCCTCGCTCCCACGACGAGCGGGGCGGCTGCGGTCTCGATCTCCTCGAGCAGCAAGCCGCCTTCGCCGCACGCCACGACGGGGCCCTCCGGGCGCTCGCCGACGATCGTGCCCGCGGGCGCGTCCGCCTCGAGCTCCAGCGCACGCGCCCGCCACACCACGACCTTCTCCTCGCCGAGAAAGGTGAAAGCACCGGGATACGGCCGCGTCTGCGCGCGCACCCAGTCGTAGAGGTACGGCGCTCGCGTCTCCCAGTCGATGATCCCGTCCGCGGGAGTGCGGCGCGGCCAGGCGCTCGCGCGACCGCGGATCCTGGGCGATCCGCGGAGCCGTCCCGGCGACGATCTGCGGAACGTACTCGCGGACGAGATCCACATGAGCCTGCGCGATTCGCTCGAAGAGCGTCGCCGCGGTGTCGTCGGGGGCGATGTCCACCACCGCCTGCGCGACGATTGGCCCAGAGTCGGCGGTCGCCTCCTCGATCTCGAACAGCGTCACCCCGGTGCGCGCCAGCCCGGAGAGGATCGCCCATGGGATCGACGCCCGGCCGCGATGACGCGGGAGCAGGGTCGGATGCATCCCGAAGACACCCTCGCGAGCGAGCGCGATGAACGGGTCGCGGACGAGCTGGTACCACCCGACGATGAAGACGAGCTCGGGATCGAGCCTCCGGACGGCCTCGATGGCGTCCTCGGAGTTCACGTCGGTCGTCTCGACGACCTCGGCGCCGAGCCGCGCGGCCACTTCGTCGAACGAGCATCGGCTCGAGCGGTCGAGCGTGGTGACCGCGGGGAGCGTCACCACCGCCGGCGATCTCGGCTCCGGACGCGGCGGCCGCCTCGAGGCAGTCGCGCCCGATGGTGTCGTCGCTCACCCAGACCGTGCGCATCGCCGAGGCGATGCTAGTCCAAAGCGGCGGGACGACTCGCGCGCGCCTGCTGGATGCGGATCCAGCTATGTCTTCCCAGGAAGACGAGCAGCGCGACCAGCCCCGCCGAGAGCGCGACCACCACGATCACTCCCGAACCCGGGACGTCGAGCAGCTTGATTCCGGCAAGGCCCAGCACGCCCGCGAGCGTAAGCCGCAGCATGTGCTCGGGGATGGAGAGCGTCAGCCGGCCGCCCACGAGCACCCCGGGAATCGAGCCGAGCAGCAGCCAGAAGAGGATGCCGAAGTCGACGTTCCCGGCGGCCCAGTGCGCCGCCCCTGCGATGTAGAGCAGCACCGCCGCATGGAAGATGTCCGTGCCGACGACCTTGTGCGCCCGCAGCGGAAAGATGACGAGCAGCGTAAGGCCGAAGAAGACACCACTGCCGACCGAGGTCAGGCCGACGATGAAGCCGCCCAGCGCGCCGATGACGACGGCAGCCACCCGGTCGCGCCGGCTGAGCTCCCACGCGACGTCATCCGGCGGCGAGGTGCGGATCAGGCTCTTCGCGATCAGCCCGACGCAACCGAACAGCAAGGCGGCGCCCAGAACCTGAGCCATAACCGACTTCGCGTCGTCGCCGTACCGATCCGTGAGCTTCTCGGCGAGCCACACGCCCACGAGCGACGTCGGCGCGGAGCCGATGAGCATCCAGCCCGCGAGCCGCGCGCGCACGTTCCCCATGCGCCGGTGCTGGACCGCGCTCACCGTCTTGAAAGCGGCCCCGTGCGCGATATCCGTCCCGATCGCCGTCGCCGGCGCGATCCCGAAGAGGAACACGAGGATCGGGGTCATGAGCGAGCCTCCGCCCATCCCGGTCGTCCCGACCAGAAGCCCGGTGAAGAGACCGGCGAGAACGAACTCCCAGTCCACGGGCTAGATTTGCGCAAGACCGGGATCCGCTAACGCAGATCCCCGGTCGCGCGAGAGTCCCTGAAGCGCGGCCGCTTCGCGGCCGCGGCGCTCGTGTGGCACATATCCCTTTAGCCGCGGTACGCGTCGATCAGAACCTTGGCGACCTCGGGACGCGTGAACTCGACCGGAGGCACGTCACCCTCGCCGAGCATCTCGCGTACCTTCGTTCCCGACAGCATCACGCGATCCTCTGCGCCGTGCGGGCACGACTTCGTGCTCGCCATCGAGCCGCACACGTTGCACCAGAAGGTGTGCTCGAAGAACATCGGCTCGACGTCGAGCTCGTGCGGCGCGAACTCGTCGAAGATGAGCTGAGCGTCGTAGGTGCCGTAGTAGTCGCCCACTCCCGCGTGGTCGCGGCCGACGATGAAGTGCGAGCAGCCGTAGTTCTTGCGGCAGATCGCGTGCCAGACCGCCTCGCGCGGACCCGCGTAGCGCATTGCTGCGGGGAACGCGGACAAGAGCACGCGGTCCTCCGGGTAGTAGCCGTCGAGCAGCGTCCTGTAGCACTCGACGCGCACGTCGACCGGCACGTCGTCGGCCTTGGTCTCGCCGACGAGCGGATGCACGAGCAGCCCGTCGACCGTCTCGAGCGCGACTTTCGTCAGGTACTCGTGCGCGCGATGGATCGGGTTCCGCGTCTGGAAGCCCACGACGCGCCTCCATCCACGCTCCGCGAATATCCGCCGCGTGTCGGCCGGGTCGAGCGCGAGCTCGGGGAACTCAGGCCGTGCACGCTCGAACACCGTGACCCTGCCGGCCAGATAGAGATCCTTCTGCGAGTAGAGCCGGGCGACGCCCGGGTGGGCGGAATCGGTCGTGCGGAAGCAGTGCTCCGCCTCGCGCTCCTTCTCGTACGCGTACACCTCGTCCACCTCGAGGACGGCGACCGCGCGCCCCGCCTCGTCCAGCAGCGCCACACGCTCGCCGGCCGGCGCAGAGTCGACCGCAAGACACACGGGCAGCGCCCACGGAAGCCCGCTGACCAGGTGCATCTCCTCGACCACCCGCCCGTAGTCGGCTTGGCCCATGAAGCCCTCGAGCGGCGAGAGCGCGCCCGAGGCGAGCATGTCGAGGTCGGAAAGCTCGCGCGAGGTGAGCTGCACATGCTCCAAGGCGTCGAGGTCGTCCGGCCGGTCGCCGGTCCGATCGACGAGAGAGCCACCGTGTGGAGCGATGAGCCGTTCGGTCGCAGCGACGGTCACGCCGTCACCTTCGCCGGCACGAGTCCCAGCTCTTCGAGCTTCGAGATCACGAAGGCCGCCGACTCCTCGGGCTCGATGCCCTCGGTGTCGACCGCGATCTCCGGGGACGACGGTGCCTCGTAGGGGTCGTCCACACCGGTGAAGCCCTTGATCTCGCCCGCGTATGCCTTCGCGTAGAGCCCGTTCACGTCGCGGCGGGCGCACTCCTCGACGGACGTCTTGACGTGGATCTCGACGAACGGTCCGTGCTCCTCGACCAGCGCGCGGGCGTTGCTTCGCGCCTGCTCGTACGGCGAGATCGCTGCGACGATGACGGCTCCGCCGTGGCGCGTGATGCGCGAGGCGACCCAGCCGAGGCGCTCGACATGGGCGTCACGGTCCTCCTTCGAGAACCCGAGGCCCTTCGAGAGATGCGTGCGAACCGTGTCGCCGTCGAGGTACTCGACGACGAGGCCCCGGCGATCCATCTCGGGACCCACGTGGTGCGCAATGGTCGTCTTCCCCGATCCCGAGAGCCCCGTGAACCAGAGCGTGAAGCCTCCGCCTCGATCGGTCTCGGACTCCGGATGCTCGTGCGCGTAGATGTGCTGACTCATGTCGTCCTTTCAAGCGTCGTCGACTCGTGGATACCGCACTCCAGCTTGTCGGAGCCTGCCCAGCGCCCCGCCCGCTCTTCGTCGTCGGGGCTCGTCGGGCGCGTGCAGGGAATGCAGCCGATGGAACGGTACCCGGCTTCGTGGAGCGGATTGAAGGGAATCTCGTTGACCTCGACGTACGACCACACCCGCTGCTCGTTCCAGTCGGCAAGCGGGTGGATCTTGAAGACCTGGTATCGCTCCGACCACTGCACCTTCGGGGTCTCGGCGCGGCTTGGCGACTGGTCGCGGCGGATCCCGGAGATCCAGGCGTCGTACGGTGCGAGCGCTCTCACGAGCGGCTCGACCTTGCGGATGTGGCAGCAGCGGTCGGGATCGCGCTCCCACAGATTCGCACCCTCGGCGCGGTGCTGCTCGGCGATGGTGGGGATCTCCGGCTGGATCAGCTTCAGCGCGTAGCGGTCGACGAGACGGTCGCGGGTCTCGTAGGACTCGCGGAAGAAGAGGTGGGTGTCGAGCTCGACCGTGTCCATGCGCAGTCCGAGATCGGCAACCATGTGCACGAGCACCGACGACTGCTTCTGCCACGAGCACGTGAGGCAGACACGCGGCCAGAAGAACTGGTGCGTCCAGGCGATGAGCTCCTCGGCGCTCATCGCCTCGAAGTCCAGGTCAGGAAGCCGGGGCATGCTCGACGCGCGAACGGCCAAGCAAGACCTCCTTCAACGTGTCCGCACGAAGCCCGAGACGGAGCGTCTCGAGCGCGATGACCTCGTCCGGCGGAATGTTCCCGAGGTTGACCTCGGGACCGAAGTGCCTCACGAACCAGGCCTGCGAGCTCTTCGTCGGCGCCTCCCAGATCAGGTCGTGGAAGCTCAACGAGTGCTCGATCTCGTCGACGAGGCCCGTCCGCAGCTCCCCGGTCGGGCGGTAGATGCCGGCCGTGCCGCCCTCGCGTCCCTCCGCGATCACTTTCCATGCACCCGCATCGAGCTCCTCGCGCATCCACTGCACCCACAGATACGGGGCGATGTTGACCTCGGAGTCCTTGGAGCCGACCTCGGAGAGGACGACGAAGTCGGCGGCGAAGTCGGCGATGAGCTCGAGCTTCCGCTCGCGGGGGATCTCGATGCGTGCCGTCGGAGATCTCGACGTGCGAGAAGCGGAAGTGCTCGAGCCAGCGCTTGAACTCGTCGAGCTTGTCCTGGGCGTAGACGGCCTCGAAGAGCGTGCCACCGCACACGACGGGCGTCGCGAACGACCGGTACAGCGCAACCTTCTTCTCCAGGTTGTTCGTGACGTAGCTCGTGCCCCAGCCGAGCTTCACGATGTCGACGTACTCGCCCGCGGTGTCGAAGAGCCCCTCGATCTCGCGCAGGTTGAGACCTTTGTCCATGACGTGCGTCAGCCCGCTCGAGCGGGGCTTTCCCTCGCGCGTGGGGATGTCGAGGAACGTGTGCTCGTTAGAGGCGTGCATAGATGTCCTCCAGCTTCTTCCGCGCGCGCTCCTGCACGTCGCGGTAGAGGGAGTTGCCGTGAGCGTCGATGCCCACGGTCAGCGGGCCGAAGTCCTTCACGCGGAACTTCCAGAGGCACTCGGGCATGAGCTCCTCCCAGGCGACCTCCTCGATCTCCTCGATCTGGGTCGTCTCGAGCGCAGCCGCGCCACCGACGATCGCGAAGTAGACCATCCCGAGCCGCTGCATCGGCTCGATCGCCTCGTCCGGGAACCCGCCCTTGCCGCAGATCGCGCGAACGCCGTACTGCGAGCCGAGCGGCTCGGTGAAGCGCACCATGCGCGCGCTCGTCGTCGTCCCGATGCAGACTTTCTCGTAGCGGCCGGGCCCGAGCTTGCGGACGCCGGGGGCAGTGTGGAGGAGGAACGCGCCGCGGAGATCCATCGGCGGTTCCACCATCTGGTCGAAGATCCTGACCTGGGTGCGGTCCCGGATCCCGATGATGTGTCCCTGGACGACGACCTCGTCCCCCGCGCGCAGCTTCAGGATCTCGGCGGGATCCGTGACGGGAAAGGTGACCTCGTGCGTCGCCATTACGCGTCCCTCTCGTACTCGATGGAGCCGTCGGCCGCGATGTGCGCCGACGCACGCCGCGCGGCCCAGCACTGGTAGTTGACCGCGACGGGATTCAGGGTCATGTGCGTGTCCGCGTGCTCGACGTGGACGGAGAGAACCGTGACGTCGCCGCCGAGGCCCATCGGCCCGATGCCGGTCTCGTTCAAGAGCTCGTAGAGGTCTACTTCGAGCTGCGCCACCAGCGGATCGGGGTTGTGCGTGCCGACCGGCCGGGCGATCGCTTCCTTCGCCAAGTGCATGGCGTAATCGGCGGAGCCCCCGATCCCCACGCCGACGATCCCCGGCGGGCACGGCTTGCCACCGGCGTCGACGATCGACTCGAGAACGAACTTCTTGATCCCCGTGACGCCGTCGGCGGGCACGCACATCTTCAGGAAGCTCATGTTCTCCGAGCCCGAGCCCTTGGGGACGCACTTGACGTCGAGACCGTCCCAGTCCGGGATGAAGTCCCAGTGCACGATCGGGACGCGGTAGCCGACGTTCTGGCCGGTGTTCTCGCGCGTCAGCGTGTGAACGGTGTTCGAGCGGAGCGGATGCTCCACCGTGGCGCGCTCGGTACCGGCCTTCAGGGCCTCGTAGATGCGAGCCGGGTGGAGCGCGAAGCCCTCGCCGACGCGGCAGTAGTAGACCGCGATGCCCGTGTCCTGGCAGACGAGGTTCTTCTGGTCCTCGGCCACGTTCACGTTGCGGAGAATCGTCTGTAGTACCCGCTGGCCAGTGACCGAGGTCTCCTTCTCGGCCGCGCGAGCAAGCGCATCCCTCAAGTCCTGTGGGATGTCTTGCAATGCCCAGACGTAGAGGTGCGCCGCGGCATCTTCGACCGCCTGGCCGAGATCGGTGATCGTCGCGGTGGTCATGCCTTGGCCTTCTCTGCGGCAGCGCGGCCTGCGCGCCGCCCGAACACCGTGCATTCCAGGAGTGAGTTGCCCATCATGCGATTCCTTCCGTGCGTCCCGCCCGCGATCTCACCGCAGGCGAAGAGTCCCTCGAGCGTCGTCTCCGCGTGCTCGTCGATGACGAGGCCGCCGTTCTGGTAGTGCAACACCGGGTAGGTGTAGATCGGCTCCGAGAGTGGGTCGATGCCCGCAGCTCGATACCGGCGCAGCATGTATGGCAGCGAGATCTCCGCGTCCTCTGCCGAGATCCGGGTCGTGTCGAGCCAGACGGCCGGGCGCCCGTCGGGGGTCAGGACGCCTTTGCCCTTCTCGACCTCGTCGAAGATCGCCTGCGACACCGCGTCGCGGGGCCCGAGCGAGTCGGTGAACTCCTCGCCGTCGGCGTTGAGGAGCACCGCGCCGTATGCGCGCGTCGTCTCCGGGATCGAGTAGCCCTGCATCGTGGCCGGCCACGCGCCCCCGTTCGGGTGGTATTGGAGGGCGTCGAGGTCGCGCTCCTCCGCGCCCGAGTCGAGCGCGATGCGCGTGGTCTCGCCGGTTGCGTTCGGGTGGTTCGTGGAGAGCTCGCCGCGCGTCTCGGCCTCGCGAAAGCACCGTCCTCCGGCAGCGAGCACCACCGTGCGCGCCTCGATGCGCGACACGCCGTCCTCTCGTCTCGAAGGACGCGCTCCAGCCGCTTTCGCTCGAGTCGAGCGACGTCAGGGAGTGATGGGCGAGAACCGTGCCTGCGCTGGACTCGAATGCCTCTCGCAACGACTTCGTGATCGCGTGTCCGGTGCGGTCTCCGACCTGGAGCAGCCGCGTTCGACTCGCGCCGCCGCAGCGTGCGAGCCGATAGCCGCCGTTCGAGCGCGTGAACTCGACACCGAGCTCCTCGAGCCAGTGGATCGCGGAGGGCGCCTCGCTCGTGAGCACCTCCACCAGTCGCGGATCGGCGGTGTCGTGCGAGCTCCGCATGACGTCCTCGGCGTGGATCTCGGGCGAGTCGTCCTCGCGCGAACGCCGCCTGGATGCCGCCTTGCGCCTTCGCGGAGTTGCAGGCCTGCAGCGTGGTCTTCGTGGCGAGGCCGACACGGGCGCCGGCCCGCTCCGCGGAGACAGCCGTCGCGAGCCCGGAAGCGCCGCTGCCGATGACGAGCACGTCGAATGTCGCGGGCGCGCGCACCTCCGGATAGTAACGGAATCTGTTATCGCTGTCATTACTTCTTGTTATTCGATAGACCCGACAAACGCTACGAGCGCTGGAGTTCGCAACCGGCTAGACTCGCCCGGTGGGCACGCTCGCCGACCTCGTCAAGCCGAACTTCCTGACCGTTGCTCCGGAAGACACGCTCGGGGAGGTGGCAGAGAGAATGACGCGCCTGAACGTCGGCGCCGTGGTCGTGAAGGACCACGGACGGATGATCGGGATCCTCACCGAGCGCGACATGCTGCGCGCGATGGCCGCCCGCGTGCATACGAGCGACGCCCGTGTGCGCTCGTTCATGACCGCCGACCCCGTCACCGCAGCGCCGGACATGGATCTCGACGAGGCCGCTCAGGTGATGCTCGACAACGGCTTCCGCCACCTTCCCGTCGTGGACGGGTCGACCGTGCTCGGAGTCGTGAGCCTGCGGCGCGTGCTCGGCGGCCGGCGGCCGCCGGCTCCGGCTCCAGAAGCCGCCTGAGAGCCCTCAGCTACACGCGGAGGCGATGCCCTTCACGAGCGTGTCCGCCGCCGTGGTCAGGCTGACACGCGCCCGGCGAAGCTGGCGCACGAGCTTCGCGTTCCGGCGAATCTCCCGGACGGCCTCGCGTTCGGTCTCGTCCGGCTGGACCCGGGCAAAGAGGCACGAGAGCGGGCTCTTCTTGCCGCCGATCCAGCCCGCGGCGTAGAGGTACTTGAGGATCGGCTTGCTGTACGGCGCTCGCTTGTAGGCGGCGCGCGCACCGGCGACCGACACGTTCTGGGCCTTCGCACCCGAGGTGACCGCGGTCAGCGCCGCATTCGTCGACGTCGGCAGCGTCGCCAGGCTGCCCGTGATCGTCGAGACGAGCACCGCCATCGCAGCCACCACGCTCGCGTACTCGGCGATCATGGCCTCATCGTCCCGCCGGACGGCTCAACCGTCAAGGAGCTACCAGATCGAGCGCAGAAGCTCCTCGACGGCGGATGCGGGCGCGGGGCGCGGGTTCGCGCGCGCACCGGGGCGCACGGCGACCTGCTCCGCGAGTGCAGGAAGATCGTGCTCGGGCACGCCGAAGTCGCGCAGACGCTCGAAGCCGCCGAGCCGGGCCAGCTCCTCGACGCGCGCCGGGGCGTCGTCCGTCCCGAGCGCAGCGGCGAGCCGCGCGACCGCGTCCGGCACCACCGGCTGGTTGAAGCGCAGCGCCGGCGGAAGCGAGAGTGCGTTCATCGCGCCGTGCGGCAGCCCGTAGCGGCCGCCCAGCGCCTGCGCGATCGCGTGCGCGAGAAAGAGGCCTCGCTCGCCGAGTGCCCGGCCGGCGTGCATCGCGCCGAGGAGCAGCCCCGTGCGCGCGTCGACGTCCCGCCCGTCGCTGACGACGGCGGGCAGGTGGCGACCGATCAGCTCAGCTCCCACGACCGCATCCTCGAGATCGCCGCCGTACAGCGCTTCCGCGGCGTGTGCGAGGGCGTTCAGCGCGGTTCCGACGGTTTCCGTCGCGCGGGAGGTCGAGCGTGAGTGCGGGCTCGTAGACGACGCCGACCGTGTTGCGCTCCGGAGCCGCCGGACTTGACCCGCCGCTCCTCGTCGCGCATGCCGAAGTACGGGGTCCACTCGGCGCCGGCATAGGTCGTCGGCACGGCGACGAGCGGCAGGCCGGTCGCGGCCGAGACCGCTTTGCCGGTGTCGATCGCGCTGCCGCCTCCCGCTGCGACGAGCGCATCGGCATCCTCGGCCGCGGCCGTTGCCGCCGCGACCGTCTCCACCGGGCTGTGCGTGCGTACACCGGTGAAGCGCGTGGCCACGGGTATATCGAGCTCGGCGAGACGGGAGCTCGTCACGAGCAGCGACCGCCGGCTGCCGAGCTCTGCGAGCAGCGGGCCGAGCTCGTCGAGCCCCCAGCGGACGATCACGTCTCGAGCCGGCCCCGCGCGAACTCGACGAACGCGTCGGCCACACGGGAGCGCGCGCGGCCGGTCGCCGAGGCGAGCGAGATCTCCCGCGTCGCCTCCAGGCCCTGGACGCGCGCCTCGGTCAGCGTTCCCAGCTCGAGGTCGGACTCGACCGCGGTCCGCGAGATGAACGTCACGCCGTAACCCGCCTCGACCGCCCTGCGCACCGACTCCTGGAGGCCGAGCTCGAGCCGCACGTCGAGATCGCGCAGCCTCACGCCCTGGCGCCGGAGCGCGTCCTCGACGATCTGGCGAACTCCCGCGCCCTCCTGCATCAGGATCAACGGCTCCTCGCGCAGCTCCTCGAGCGCGACGCGTCTTGCCCGCGAAGCGGTGGCCGGGCGGGCAGGCGAGGATGACCTCGTCGGAGAAGAACGGCTCGAAGCGGACTCCCCGGTGCCTGCGCGAAGCGCCGACGATCCCGAGCTCGAGCTCGCGCGCGGCGACTCGCTCGACGATCGCGTGCGTGTCGGACACGGTCAGGAACACGTGCACGCCCGGGTTCTCCCGCTGGAACTCGCAGAGCAGGAGCGGGACGACGATCGCCGCCGGGCCTGTGGAGGCGCCGAGCACGAGCTCGCCTTGGAGCTCGCCTTCGACGGTGGCGGCGACATCGGACTCGATCTGCTCCTCGAGCGCGAGCAGGCGCTGTGCCCCGCGATAGAGCCGCCAGCCGGCCTCGGTCGGCTCCACCCGCCGGCCGGACCGGTCGAGGAGCTGCGTTCCGAGGCGCTTCTCGAGCGCGCGGATCTGGAGCGAGACCGCGGGCTGCGTCACGCCCAGGCGCTCGGCTGCCTGCGAGAAGCTGCGGCGGTCGACGACCGCGCAAAAGGCCGCAAGCTGGCGCGTGTCCATAAGCGAAGCTTATCCACGCGTGCGGTAGGGTCGGCCTGTGCGGGTCTGGATCGACATCTCGAACTCGCCGCAGGTGCTCGTCTTCCGGCCCCTCGTCGCCCTGCTCGAGGAGCGAGGGCACGAGCGTTCGAGTGACGACCCGCGACTACGCGCAGACGCTGGAGCTTGCTCCGCCTGCACGGGATCCAGCACGAGGTCGTAGGCCCCAGCCATGCAGGCGGCAGGGTGTCTGGAGCAAGGCGCGCGGGCTCGGCGCACGGCTCCGCGTCGCTCAGGCGCTGGGCGAGCGACCGCGAGTTCGACGTCGCGATCTCGCACGCATCCCACGAGCTGCCGCTCGTCGCCCGGTCGCTGGGAATCCCGTCCGCCTACGCGTTCGACTACGAGTTCGCCCGCGTGCAGCACGGACTCGGGAGCAGAGCGGCACGGCGCGTCGTGGTGCCCGAGGCGATCCCGCAGCGCCAGCTCGACCGGCTCGGCGCCCGGAGCACGAAGGTCAGGCGCTACCCCGGGCTCAAGGAGGAGTACTACCTCGCAGGCTTTGCGCCGCGCGAATCGGTGCTCGACGAGCTCGGGATCGACCAGCAACGGGTGCTCGTGGTCGTGCGAACCCCACCCGAGGTCTCGCTCTACCACCGGCACGGGAATCCGCTGTTCGCCGACCTCCTGCGCCGCCTGGGCGCCGATCCTGGCGTGCACGCGGTCGTCCTACCGCGAACCGCCGAGCAGCGGCAGGCGGTCGAAGCGCTCTCGCTGGCCTCGCTCGTCCTCCCGGAGCGCGCGATCGACGCTCAGAGCCTCGTCGCGCTGGCCGACGTCGTGGTCTCCGCCGGCGGGACGATGAACCGCGAGGCGGCAGCGCTCGGCGTTCCCGGCCTACACGACGTTTGCAGGTCGCATGGGTGCGGTAGACGAGATGCTGGTGCAGGAGAAGAGGCTCGCGATCCTGAGCTCGCCCGCCGCCGTCCGGCTCGAGAAGAGGCAGGGCGAAGGAGTGCAGGTCGAGAGAGACCCGGCGCTCTTTCTCGATCTCCTGCTCACTGCCTTGTGATGCCCGTGTCACCTGGGCGAGGAGCGCTTGGTGGAGCAAGCCGGATGTGGTTAGGTCCACTCACTACGAACGACTCGTTCGGGAAGGGGAGGAAATGAGAAGACTTCGACTGGCCCTAGCCGCAGGGGCGGTAGCGCTCGTACCCGTGCTCGCGGCAGCAGCGACAGCAGGAACCAGTAGTCACGGCTTCAAGACCTCGCAACACCCGATGTTGGTACCCGCGACCGCGCCGCAGCCCGGAGCGCCAGCGGGCGTGACCACGGAAGCGCTGCTCACCGTCGGCGACACCGTCCACGGGTATCGCTTCGAGGCGATTCCCGACGGGATCTCGGTACTTCCACGCAACGACCGTGTCGACCTGTTCGTCAACCACGAGACCTCGACGGTGCCGTTCCCGTACCTGCCGGCGGCAACCGCCGAGGCGCACTCGCAGAACGACTTCGACAACTCGCAGGTGAGCCTGCTGAGCCTGAACTCCAAGACGGCAGGCGTGCTGTCCGGGAAGCTCGCGATCACGAGCGCCGAGAATTTCCAGCGCTTCTGCTCGAACTTCCTCGCTACGAAGGCGCATGGATTCGACCGCCCGACCTTCTTCACGAACGAGGAAGGGATCGACTGGGTGAAGCGCACGGGTAGAGCGTGGCCGCCGCCGGTTGCCGCGGACCCGATCTTCGAGACGACCGACGCGGCGCAGGAGATCGGCGTCGTGGTCGCCTACGACGTGAAGTCGGGAGAGCACAAGCCGATCTACGGCATGGGCCGGCACAACCACGAGAACAGCGTCGCGGTGCCCGGGTACGGCTATCCGGTCGTGCTCTCGGGCGACGACCCGTTCGTGTCGAACCCGGCGCAGTCGCAGCTCTACCTGTACAAGGCTCGCGGCGCGAGCGCGGTGATGCACGACGAGGGCGACCTCTTCGCGTTCGTCGCCGATCCGACCTCACGACGGGAAGCGCGTCGACAGCTACTACGACTTCCCGGTGAACACGACGATGTCGGTCAGCGGGCGCTTCGTCCGCGTGCCCGACTTCGCCGACGACCCGAATCTCAGCATCGCGCACGGGTTGAAGAAGAACGGGACCGACGTCACCTCCCGTGATTTCACGCCCGCCTCCGGCTATACCCCAGCGTTCAGCGCGCCGCCGACGAGCGGTTGGCAGACGAGCCCGTTCCTGCCTCTCCATGGCATCGACGGGCCGCAATGGGTGCTCGAGCAGTGGGGCGACCGGCTGACGAACCACGGCAACCCGACGCCCGTGTTCCAGTTCGTGCGCGTCGAAGACATCGCCGTGGACAAGCGCCGCGGCCAGGACACCGTCGTCTACATCGCCGACTCCGGGCGCGGCTCGGCGAGCACGAGCGGCAACGCGTTCGCGTCGACGAACGGCCGGATCTGGAAGATGGTGCTCGACCGCCACGATCCGAACCGCGTCCTCTCGCTGTCGATCCTCGTCGAGGGCGACAACGCCGGGCTCAAGCTGCTCACCGAGATCCACCAGCCCGACAACATCGACACGACGGCGCACGGGAGCCTCATGGTCACCGAGGACCCGGGCAGCGCACAGCAGTTCCCGGCTACCGGCTCGACGGATCCGAACACGACGACCGCGCGTCTGTGGCAGGTCGACCTGGGCTCGCACAACCCGGCGGTTCCCGACTCCGTCACCAAGCGCGTGGTCGCCGTCGTCGACCAGAGTGCCGACGAAGGACCGACGGACAAGGATCCGCCCGACGCAGGGGCTCCGCCGTCGCCGGCCTTCCTCATCAGCCCCGGAAACCTGGGGGTGTGGGAATCGACGGGTGTCATCGACACCTCGGCGATCTTCGGGCCGGGGACGTTCCTGGTGAACGTCCAGGCGCACACGCTCGCCGTCGAGTGGGCGGCGGGCGACCTGAACACAGTCGCCAGCAACGACCCGCTACCCGACTTCCAGTTGAAGCGGGAAGGCGGACAGCTTCTGCTGGTCCGCGTCCCGGGCGCGTAGCGCGTCGTTAAGCGGTCTCTGAAGCGGGCGCCGCAATCGCGGCGCCCGCTCTGTCGCCAGCCCGAGCACCGGGGCGGTGGGGCCGAGCGACGAGAGCGTTCAGGCGGTCGACGAGCTCGAGCGTCTCCCCCGCTTCCACGAGGCGCCCGAGGTCGTCGAGCTCCGCGTCGAGCCACTCGGGATCGATTGGCGGCCGGGTGACGAGCAGGATCGCCTCGTGAGCCGACGGCGTGACGGTCTCGTCGCCGGACCAGAGCTCCTCGTGCAGCTTCTCCCCGGGCCGCGCGCCGACGAGCTCGACGGCTATGTCCCGGCCCGGCTCCTTGCCGGACAGGCGGATCATCGTCTCCGCGAGATCGACGATACGCACCGGCTCGCCCATGTCGAGGACGTACACCTGGCCGCGGCCCCCGATCGCTCCGGCCTGGATCACGAGCTGCACCGCCTCGGGGATCGTCATGAAGTAGCGCGTCATCTCGGGATGCGTGACGGTGACGGGGCCGCCGCGCGCAATCTGCTTGCGGAAGATCGGAATCACGCTCCCGGACGAGCCGAGCACGTTCCCGAAGCGCACCCCGCAGAACCGCGTCGGCGTGTCGTCCCGGTGGCCCCACCCTTCGACGAGCCACTCGCAGAGGGCTTTCGACTGGCCCATGACCGTCTTCGGGTTGACGGCCTTGTCGGTCGAGACGAGGACGAAGCGCTTCGCTCCGAACTCCACGGCGATGTCGGCGACGATGCGCGTGACGAGCGTGTTGTTGCGCACCGCCTCGACCGGGTTCGCCTCCATGAGCGGCACGTGCTTGTACGCGGCGGCGTGGAAGACGACTCCAGGCCGGTGCTCCTCGAAGACCTGCCGCATCTTCGTCTCGTTCCCGGCGTCGGCGAGGATGGCGACGGTGGCGTGGAAGAGGCGTTCGTCCACGAGCTCGCGCTCGATCTCGAAGAGTCCCGGCTCCCCGTTGTCGACGAGGACGAGCCTGGTCGGCCCGATCCGCGCGATCTGACGGCAGAGCTCCGAGCCGATGGAGCCTCCGGCGCCCGTGACGAGCACGACCTCGCCCGTCAGGTAGCCGGCGATCGAGTCGATGATCGACCTCGACCGGCTCACGGCCGAGAAGGTCCTCGACCTCGACCGGGCGGATCTGGCCGGTGAGGTTGAAGTCGGTCGAGATCATCATCGAGAGTCCGGGCAGCGTCTTGACCGGAATGCGCTCGGCGCGCGCGATCTCGACGACACGCTCGCGCTGCTCTCCCGAGGCGGACGGGATCGCGATCAGGAGCTCGTCCGGGCGGCGGTCGCGCAGCAGGTGGCGCAGCTCGGCGGTCGTTCCGAGCACGCGAATCCCGTGCAGGCGCAGGTTCTTCTTGCGCGGGTCGTCGTCGACGAGCCCGATGGGCGTGTAGCCGAGCGCGGGGCTGCGGAGCATCTCGCGCAGGATCTGCTCGGCCGCGTCGCCGGCGCCGACGATGATGACCTCCTTCCCGCGCGCGACGACGGTTCCGACCGACGGCCTCTCGATGAGCGTGCGCGCGAGCAGCCGCGAGCCCATCACGAAAGCGAGCAGCAGCAGACCTCGACGACCCAGATCCCGCGCGGGACTTTCAGCGTGTGGATGTCGCGCCCGAGCAGCGAGAAGACGACGAAGACGGCGACCGCTGCAGCGGCGACACCACGGACCGCGCCCCACATGTCCCGCGTCGACACGTACCGCCACCAGCGGTTGTAGAAGCCGAAGGCGACGAAGATGGGGATCGTGATCCCCACCACGAGGAGGACGACCTCCCAGTCGAGGTAGCGCTGGTAGCGGAGGGGCGGCTCGCCGTCGAAGCGCACGTACCAGGCGATGAGCCACGCTGCCGCGACCAGCGCGGCGTCGACGCCGACCTGCCACAGCCGGTGGCGATTCACCGGGCTCCTCACGCCACGCGCACCTTCGTGGCGGCCCGCACGGTCTCGACGACGCGCTCCTGCTGCTCGCGCGAGATTCCGGCCCAGAGCGGAACCGAGAAGTTCTCGCTCGCGGCGCGCTCGGTCTCCGGCAGGTCGCCCTCGGAGTAGCCCAGGTAGCGCAGCGCGGGCTGCAGATGGAGCGGGGGCTCGTAGTAGTCGGCGCTCCCGATCTTGGCGTCGCTCAGCGCCGCGCGGATCTCGTCGCGGTGCGGCGAGCGGGAGACGAAGAGGTGGTAGACGTGCCCCGGCTCGTCGTCCGGCACGTCGCACGCCTCGCCGAGGCCGAGCTCCCGATACCGGTCGGCGGCCTCGCGTCGCAATGCCGTCCAGGAGTCCAGCTCTCGAAGGAAGATGCGAAGCGCGGCGGCCTGGATCTCGTCGAGGCGCGAGTTCGTCCCGACGTACTCGAAGATCCGCTTCGCCTTCGAGCCGTGGAAGCGGAGCATGCGAACCCGCTCGGCGAGCTCCTCGTCGTTCACCGCCACGAGCCCGCCGTCCCCCAGCCCGAACAGGTTCTTGGTCGGGTAGAAGCTGAAGGTAGAGGCGATCCCGGTGCCGGCGATGTCCGGAGAGCCGAACGCCTGCGCCGCGTCCTCGATCAGCGGCAGCCCGAGCGCGGCGAGCTCGGCGAGAGGCGCCGGGCGGCCGAAGAGATGCACCGGCATGATCGCCTTCGTCCGCGGCGTGATCTGCTCCGCGACCCGCTCGGGGTCGAGGTTGAGGGTCTGCGGGTCGATGTCCGCGAAGACGGGCGTTGCGCCGGCTCGCGCGATCGCCTCGGCGGTCGCGTAGAAGGTGAAGGCCGGGCAGATCACCTCGTCGCCCGCGCCGATCTCGAGGGCGTTCAGGACGAGGACGATCGCGTCCGTGCCGTTGCCCACACCGACCGTCTCGCGCACCCCGAGATAGCGAGCCGCCTCCTCCTCGAAAGCGCGGACGTTCGGGCCGAAGACGAACTGCCCGCTCTCGAGCACCTCGTCGATTGCGTGCTTGATCTTGGGCAGAAGGGGCGCGTACTGCGCCTTGACGTCGACGAGCGGGATCGCGTTTGGCGTCGGCATCACCGCGGGTCGAGTGTACCGAGCGCGGTTCCGTGTAACTGATCGTTACAGGGCGCTCCGCGCGGGCGAGTCAGCCTCCGGCGGACTCCTCGGCGACGCGCCGCCGCCTGCGCTTCCGGACGTAGCGCGTCACGAGCCAGGCGGCCACGGCCACGATGACCGCGGCGATCAGGTAGTCGAGGTACCTGAACGCGTGGTGGAAGTCCTCCCAGTTGGAGCCGGCGGCCCAGCCGGCGCCGGCGAACGCGAAGCACCACATCGCCGAGCCGGCGAGCGTGAGAAGCGTGTAGCGGACGAACGGCGTCTCCATCACGCCGGCCGGAATCGAGACGAACGAGCGGATGACCGGAGTGAGTCGCCCGAGGAACACCGCCCAGTCCTCCCAGCGCTCGAACCAGCGTTCTGCCCGGTCGAGCCTCTGCTCGTCCAGGTGCAGCCACCGTCCGTGGCGCTCGAGGTACGGGCGCCCGCCGTAGAGCCCGATCGCCCAGCCGAGAACCGACCCGATCGTGTACCCGATCGTTCCGGCGAGGGCGATGGCGAGATACGCCGGGAACCCCTCCTCGATCGTCGACCCGAAGAGCACGACGTTCTGGCCGGCGAACGCGCCCGAGGCGACGGCGCCGCCGTACACCATCACCACCTCGCTCGCAGCAGGGAGCACTGCGTCCACGAGCATGAGGAGGAACACGGCGTAGAGGCCGTAGTCCCCGATCGCGGACGTGACCGCCTCCGTGATGGCGCTCAGAACGGACGCGACGAGCATCGCGGGAGTCTAGAGAGAGGCGCCGCTGCTACTTCGGGCCGGCAACGCGGCGTACGCGGAGCGGCTGTTCCAGCGACACCGACCCGACGTCGTTTCGCGCGGAGACGCGGATTCGGTACAGCCCTGAGAACGCGCGGGACTTGTCGCGCTGCCGGCCGTCCCACACGATGGACGCCTGGCCCGGCTCGAAGCGTCGCTTTGCGACTGTCCGAACGACGATGCCGCCGGGCGTCTCGACGGTCACGGTGATCTGCGCCGGACGGGTCTGCGTCCACTGGATCGTCGCCGTGCGCCCCCTCGGCGGGAGAAAGAGCGTCCGCGGCTGGACACGGAGAAAACCGAGCGTCGAGTTCACCCAGAAGCGCCGCGTCGTCGACGACACCTGAGCCTCGTCGTCCGTCGCGACCACGGTCAGCGTCCAGCGGCCCTCGGCAGGCGCTGGCGGATCCACCGGTGGAGGAGGCGGTTGCCCCTCGGGCGGGGGCGGCGGAAGCGGCGGAAACGGAACCTCGTACGTCCCCGGCTCTCGCTGTGCCGTCTCCTGGAAGGCGACGACGCCGTCCGGTCCCGTGAGCGTGACCGCGACGCTCGAAGGCCTGACGATCTTGAACGAGAGTCGCTGCTCCTCGGCGACGCCGTCTCCGTTCGGGGATTGGACGACCGCCGCGGGCGGCAGGGAGTACACACCTGAGTAGAGGAGCATCAGCGCAGTGGAGACGGGCCGCTCCTTTCCTTCGGAAGGACGGTTCAGCACCGCACCGTCGAACGCAATCGTCGTCGAGCCGCCGCCGTCGAACGCCATCGCGCGAACGGCACCGAGCTTCACGAGCGCCTGGGCGAGCTCGAAGTTGGTCATCCCCACCGAGTATCCGGACTGACGGCCGTCGACGGCGACGAGCAGGATCCGGCCGTCGGCGAGCTGACCGACCGCCGTCCGCGGGTGACGCGGTCCGAGCTGCGCCGTCGTGAAAGCCTCGTTCGCCCGGAAGACCGGCGCTCCGTCCTTCACGATGACCGGCCCGCCGCCGATCGCGTCGCCGATGCTCGCCCAGTCCGGCTGGAGAATCAGGCGCACGGTCACCGTCGTCCCCGGCGGGGCCTCCGCCAGGAGCTTCTCGGCGGCGGTCCCGCGCGCGACGAGCACGGCCGACCCGGGCGGGATCGGTACCGACCCGTTCTCGCTGAATCCCGCGACCGGAGCCGCAATGTCCGCATTCGGGATCGCAGCCTCGAACGGTGAGAGGACGACCGAGAGCGCGCCCTGGACTCGCGGCGTGGTCGGCCCCCAGTCCGGCGTGAAGATCGAGATCCCGTTTGCGCCCGGGACCTCGTTGAACGCGTTCAGCGGCCTGCGCTGGCCCAGCCCGCGCCACGTTCCGAAGAGCTTCACCCGGCGGACGTCGAGCGTCCCGTCGAGGTCGACTCCGGTGCTCGAGCGATTGCCGTTCGGCCCACTGACGAGAACTCCGTCCCGCAGCAGGATGCCGCTCGGCCGCCCGTCCCTGAACGAGTAGAAGTCACCGTTGATCCCCACCGACGTTGCCTGACTCGACAGCCGGCGCTGCATCGAGGTCACGCTCTCGAGTCTCGTCACGGACTCGTTGGAGAGAACAGGCCGCAAGCGGTAGAGACCGACCGGCCTCGGCCCGCGCACGACATGCAGAGCCACGGGCCCGTGCGGCGTGAACTGGACGCTCGTCTCGTACGTGACGCCGGGAAAGAGCTGCGCGCCTTGGGCCGTCGCTGGAGCGGCGAACGCGACCACGGCGAGCACCAACCCGAGGGCAAAGGCGAGACGAAGCACGGCGCGGTCGAGGGTAGCGGAACCGGAAACGGCGTTTTGCAGGCTCTTACACGATCCGAACACGGCGTCGCCGAGTCCGCCTGACGTAAGCGGAGCCGACGTTCAGGCGAAGACCCTGACCTCCCGGTACAGCGTGTCGCGCTGCACCGGGATCTTTCCCGCCGAGCGGATGAGGTGGACGAGCTCGTCCGTCGTCGTGCGGTGCGTCGTTCCCGCGGCCGACACGACGTTCTCCTCGATCATCACCGAGCCCATGTCGTCAGCACCGAACGAGAGCGCGACCTGGCCGACCTTCATCCCCTGGGTCACCCAGGACGACTGGATGTGCGGCACGTTGTCGAGGTAGATCCGCGAGACCGCCTGCGTCAGCAGGTAGTCGAACGAGGTCGGCATCGCCTCGTCGGAGACCATCTCGTCCATGCGGTTCCCGTCGCGCTGGAACGTCCACGAGATGAACGCGCGAAAGCCGCGCGTCTCGTCCTGGAGCTCGCGGATGCGGCGCATGTGCTCGACCCGCTC
>CAVVAZ010000011.1:0-209957 GCA_963746435.1 uncultured Actinomycetes bacterium | reverse complement strand
ACTCGTCTCGCCCTTCGTTCCGGCGCAGCGAAACGCGAGCTCTGCCGGTCTCGTACGCCGGGCGCGCGTCGGCGACCCCTTGCAGCGCGAGCACGGCCGGCACGACGAAGAGCAGTGCGCCGACGAGCGACGAGACCGGGTTCCCAGGCAGGCCGAACACGAGCGTCGCGCCCCGCACGCCGAACGAGAGTGGCTTACCCGGCTTGACAGCGACGCCCCAGAAGACCTCCTCCACCCCGAGCTCCGCGGCCACGCTTCTCACGAGATCGTGCGGACCGACGGAGACGCCTCCAGACGTGACGAGCACATCGGCGGCGAGCCCGCGCTCGATCGCGGCCCGATGTGCGTCGGCGTCGTCCGCGACCACCGGGAGCAGCTCGACATCCGCGCCCGCCGGGGCGAGCAGGGCGGCGATGAGCGCTCGATTGGACTCGTAGATCTCGCCGGGCTCGAGCGTCTCGCCCGCTGCCCGCAGCTCGCTTCCGGTGGCGAGCACCGCTACCCGCGGGCGGCGAGCGCACGTCACCTCGGCCACCCCGGCGGCGGCGAGGGCGCCGATCTGCGCCGCCCCGATTCGGGCGCCGGCGGGAACCACGACTGCGCCAGCCTCGACGTCGCCTCCGCGCGGACGGATGTGCGCTCCCGGCTGCGCCTGCTCCGCAATCTCGACGGCCGTGTCGCGGTCGACGGCACGCTCGACCGGCACCACGGCATCGGCGTCGTCAGGAACTGCTGCTCCGGTGGCGATCGCCTGCGGCGCTGCCTGCCGGCAAGGCGTCCGTCGAGGGGTGTCCCGCCGCGACGCGGAATGCGATCGGGCAGCGTGCCCGGAGTGTCGGCTGCCCGCACCGCGAAGCCGTCCATCGCCGAGCTCGCGAACGGTGGGAGGTCGACGGCTGACAGAGCGGGCTGGGCGAGAACGCGGCCCCGCGCCTCGTCGAGCGAGACGAGCTCGGCAGGAAGCGGGCGCGCCCGTTCGAGGATGCGTGCCAGCGCCTCGTCGATCGTGAGCAGCTCGCCCACGCTCGCTAGGGAATCTGACCCGGGCCTCGAGGCGTGGGCGCCTGCGGGCGCTCGGGCTCCGTCTCGGTGGACTCGCTGGTCTCGGGACGGTAGTACGGATCGTAGGAGAGCGCGTACTGGCCCCGGGTGAAGGGCTTCCAGGTCGGCCAGCGATCGGGCTCCGGGAAGCGCGCCGGCCCGAGCGGCTCCAGTGCGGGCTCCATGAAGCGCCTCCAGATCTCCGCGGGGAAGCTGCCCCCCGAGACGGAGATGCCATGCACGTTCTCCATCGGAATCTCGCCGCGCGTGTAGCCGATCCACACCGTCGTCGCGAGGTCCGGGCGTGTAGCCCGCGAACCAGGCGTCGGCGTGCTCCTCGTTCGTGCCCGTCTTGCCGGCGGCCGGGCGGCCGATGTCCGCCCGCGACGCCCGTCCCGTGCTGGACGTTCTGCTCGAGGATTCGCGTGACGATCGCTGCTCCGCCCTCGGAGATGGCTCGGCGGCGCTTGGGGACACCCCAGCCGGACTCCGTGTCTTCGCGGCCGTTCGGAAGGACGACCTTGCGGATCGCCATCGGCTCCGCGTAGATGCCTCCTGCCGCGAGCGTCGCGTAGGCCGACCCGATGTCGAGCGGCGAGACCGCGATCGACCCGAGACCCATCGCGGGGACGTACGCGCCGTTCACGTCGAGCGGGGAGCGAACGCCCATCCGCCGAGCCACCTCGGCGACGCGCTCGGGTGTGACGTCGAGAGTGAGCTGCGCGTACACCGCGTTGTCGGAGCGGATCGTCGCGCTCCTGATCGAGCTCCACCCGTAGTAGTCGTTCGCGTACGTGTGCACGCACCACCAGCTACCGTCGTCGCAGTTCCCGACGGGTCGGCCGAGTACGTGAACGGCGCCGAGACGTAGTACGTCGAGTCCGGATTGATGCCCATCTCGACGGCGGCCGCCAGGACGAACGTCTTGAAGGTCGAACCCGTCTGCCGGCGAGCCTGCGAGACGAGGTTGAACTGATTCTTGGGCTGGTTCGGGAGTCACGGCCGCCATCGCCCGGATGGCGCCCGTTCGCGGCGTGATCGAGATGAGCGCAGCCGCCGGATCGTTCGGGTACGTGAGGGTGCTGCGAATCGCCTGCTCGGCGAGTCGCTGGAACTGCGGCCTGATGGTGGTGTAGACCTTGAGGCCGCCCGACCGAACCTGCGCGGCTCCGTACACCTCGTTGAGCTGGTCGCGGACGTATCCGAAGAAGTACGGCTCCCGGATCTGGCTGTACAGCTGGCCCGGCCGGAGACGCGTCTTCGCTTCGCGGGCTTGCCTGTACTGCTTGCGCTTGATGACCCCGGTGTCGAGCATCGCCGCGAGCACCGCATTCCGCCGAGCGAGCGCGCGCGCAGGCGCGACGAAAGGATTGTTGACCGACGGTGCCTGCGTGAGCCCCGCGAGCAGCGCCGACTCCGACAGCGTGAGCTCGCGCGCCGGCTTCGAGAAGTAGGTTCGGGCGGCCGCTTCGATTCCGTAGGCCTGATTCCCGTAGTAGACGCGGTTGAGGTACGTCGTGAGGATCTTGTGCTTCGTCCACTTTCGGTCGAGCTTCGTCGCCAGGCACGCCTCCTTCACCTTCCGCTGAACGGTCCGCTCGCGGGAGATGTAGAGGTCGCGCACGAGCTGCTGCGTGATCGTCGAGCCGCCCTCCACGATCCGGCCCGCTCGCACGTCGGCTACGGCCGCTCGGGCGATGCCTTCGACGTCGAGACCGCCGTGATCGAAGAAACGCCTGTCCTCGATGGCGATCGTCGCCTTGCGTACCCAGATGGACATCTCGTCCGGCGCGACCGCTTGGCGGTTCTGCTCGGCGGGGATGACCCCGAGGAGAGCGCCGTTCGCCGCGTAGACGAACGAGTTCTCGCCGATCTTCACTCCTCGCAGCGAGGAGAGGTCGCACGACGACCCGTACGCGAAGACCGCCGCACCGCCGCCGATGGCCGCCGCCACACCGATGGTGGCCAGCGCCGCGATCGTGGCGACGATCGCCTTCCGGCGCTTCCTCCGACGAGTGGCGCGCTGTCGGCGGTGGCGTGCGAGGAGGAGCTCGGGGTCGAGCGAGGGTCTGCGCGAACGCCCTGACTCATGGGTAGATGCTAGCCCTCACGTTCACCTCGTTCGACGGCGTCGATCCGGCTCCTCAGCGGCTTCAGGGCCGCGCCGTGCTGGAATGCGTGGATGGAGAGCGCGGAGGTCCCCCGGCCGAGGCCCTGGCGGCTCGTCGCCTGGCTCGGATTCGTCTTGGCGCTGGCCGCGCTGGGATACGCCAGCCGGTTCAGCGACGCGGATCCGCCCGAGGACCTCGCGTACCGCTACTCGTCGTCCGTCGCCGCGGTCGTGCAGTACGGGATCATGCTCGCGATCCTGCTCCTCATCGCCCGCAGGCTCCCTCTGCGAGACGCCTTCGGGCTGCACCGGCCGGCGTCGTGGCTACGCGCGCTCGGCTACGCGTTGCTCGCGCTCGTCGCGATCTACGTGGCCGGCTACGTCTACGTCCTGCTTTCCGGAACCGATCCGACCGACGAGCAGGGACTCGTGCCGAACGAGTGGGACCCGGATCGCGCCGGCGCCTTCGTGGCCTTCTTCGTCGCCGTGTCGGTCGTCGCACCGATCGTCGAAGAGCTCACCTATCGCGGGCTCGGGTTCTCGCTTCTGCGCCCGTACGGCGCCTGGGTCGCAATCCTCGTGACCGGCATCTTGTTCGGCGCGGCGCATGGTCTCGTCGAGGCATTGCCTGTCCTGACCGTCTTCGGCCTCGCCGTCGGGTGGCTGCGCGCCCGCACGGCGAGCGTCTACCCGTCCATGATCCTGCACGGGTTCTTCAACGGCCTCGCGCTGATCGTCTCCGTCGCGAGCGGCGGTGAACGCTGTCTGAGCGGAGCGCCGTCGGCCGCGTCGTCTTCGTCGATCCTCGTCGAGACCTCGGCCTCTTCGTCGTCGTCTTCCTCGGCGAGCTCCTCGAGGCTCGAGGCGAACTGCTCCGGAGTCACCGTCTCGAGGAACTGCCGGAACTCGGCGGGATCGAGATCGGCGAGGCTCGAGGCCGTCACGAGGCCGGGTTGATCTTCGTCGTCGGCCTGAAACTCGATGCTCGACTCGGCGATCACGTCCTCCGCCGCGAAGATCTGAGCGTCGCAGCGAACGGCGAGTGCGATCGCGTCGGACGTACGGGAGTCGATCTCCAGCTCGCGGCCGTCTTGGACGATGGTGATCCGGGCGAAGAACGTGTTGTCGCGGAGCTCCGTCACCTCCACCTTCACGATCTCGCCCTGCAGCTCGGCGATCACGTTCACGAGGAGGTCGTGAGTCATCGGCCGCGGCGGCGTGGCGCCCTGCAGCTTCATCAGGATCGACGCGGCCTCCGAATGCCCGATCCAGATCGGGAGGAACTTGTCGTCGTCCGCCGTCTTCAGCAGCACGATCGGCTGCTTGCCGATCGGCTCGAAGCTGACGCCGTAGAGGGTCATCTCTCGCATCGCCCGGTTCGCTCATGTTAGTGGTCCGCCACGCGGGCGCGACACGGGTCGTGCGCTACAGTTGCCGGCGCCGGGCGATTAGCTCAGTCGGTTAGAGCGCCGCTCTGATAAGGCGGAGGTCCGTGGTTCGAGTCCACGATCGCCCATCTTCGCGTGCCTCTACGGAGCCGCGGCCTCGAGGGTCTCGGCGAGCTCGGCGAGCTCCGTCTCGTCACGGAAGCGGATCTCCAGGGCGCCGTTCGCAATGCGGGCCGGCAGTCCCGTCAGCCGTTCCGCGGCCGCCTTCGCCCGATCTGCCAGCTGGGGGTCGACGGGGGACGTGCGGCGAGGACGCCGGCGAGCGCCGCCGTCCTGGGCCGCACGCTCAGCGCCTCGGACCGTCATTCCCTCCTTCGCAATTCTGCGTGCCAGCCGGCGGCGCGCTTCGTCGTCGGAGAGCGAGAGAACCGCGCGGGCGTGTCCTTCGGTCAGATCACCGCGAGCGAGCATCCAGAGGACCTCCTCCGGAAGCTCGAGGAGGCGTAGCCGGTTCGAGACACCCGACTTCGACCGGCCTACGCGCTCGGCGACGTCACCGAGCGAGAGCTCGAACTCGTCCACGAGCGAGGCGTAGGCTCGCGCCTCCTCGACGGCCGAGAGCTCCTCGCGGGCGACGTTCTCGACGAGCCCGAGCAGAAGCGAGTCGCGGTCGCCGACGTCCTTGACGAGCGCGGGCAGCGTTGCGATCCCTGCGGCACGAGCAGCGCGCCAGCGGCGCTCTCCGGCGATGAGCTCGAACCCGCCCTCCGACCGTCTTCTGACGACGATCGGCTGGAGCACGCCTTGGAGGCGGATCGAGCCCGCGAGCCCCGCGGCCGACTCGGGCTCGAACCGACGCCTTGGCTGGCGCGGGTTCGGATGAATCGTCTCGACCGGGAGGTGCAGCAGCTCGGGCTGCCCACCCTCGCCGAGAAGGACCTCCAGGCCGCGGCCCAGGCCGCGTCGCTCCTTAGGAACGCTCGACAAGCTCCATCGCCACCTTCCAGTAAGCCTGAGCGCCGGCCGAGCGGCGGTCGTAGGCGATTGCAGGGAGCCCGTGGCTCGGGGCCTCGGCGAGGCGCACCGAGCGGGGCACGGTCGTCGTGAAGACGAGGTCTCCGAAGTGGCGGCGAAGCTCGGCCTCGACCTCGGCGGACAGGCGCGTACGCCCATCCGCCATCGTGAGCAGGATGCCCGCGACGGCGAGATCGGGGTTCAGACGAGCCTTTACGTGATTCACCGTCCCGAGGAGCTGCGAGAGCCCCTCGAGCGCGTAGTACTCCGCCTGGACCGGCACGATCGCCCGGCTCGCCGCCGCCAGGGCGTTCACCGTCAGCGGACCGAAGGACGGCGGGCAGTCCAGGAACACGAACGAGTAGGGATCGAGACCTTCATCGAGCGCTTCCGCGAGGTACTGCTCGCCGCCGTCGCGAGCCGACAGCTCCACGGCGGCGGCTGCGAGGTCGTGCTTCGCCGCGATGAGATCGAGATTCGGGAACGCCGTGGGATGGGCGAGTGAGGACAGCGGAGCTCCGTCGAGCAGGTCGTGCGTGGATGCACCGTTTGCTCGGACGCCGAGCCCCGAGCTCGCGTTGGCCTGCGGATCGAGGTCGATGAGAAGCACGCGTTCGCCCGCCTCGGCCAGGCAAGCTCCGACGTTGACGGCGGTCGTCGTCTTGCCGACGCCGCCCTTCTGGTTCGCGATTGCGTACACCCGGGTTGTGCGCATGGCCGGAGATCCGCTAGCGCGGACTCTCCGGTCGCGCGGAAACCCTGGGGCGGGCACGCGCACAGTTTCGCGATGCGGCCGGACGCACCCGCTCAGAGTCGGAGCAGCCAGACGTGCGCCGGGTCGACCAGCTCGAGTGCCTCGCGAAGCCATCGTCGTTGCAGTGAGTCGAGCAGCGGGAGACTGTCCTCGAGATCCTGCTCGTCCTTCGGCCGAATCGTCTTCGACTTGAAGAGCAGCTGCACCTCGGGCGCGAGATAGGGGATCCCTTCGACGCACCATGTCAGCTCCGACACGGGACGGCGGATGCGCGCGTCGCGCCGGTAGATCCATACACCTGTCTCGGCGGGATTGAGGACGAGCTGCACTCGCCACGGCCGATTCGACTGCTCGCGGGCCCACACATCGTGAATCGGCTCGCGGAGAATCTCTCCGCGGCCCCACGAGCGGAGCTTCCCCGGAGGGTCGGCACAGTGAAGATCCCAGCTCGCGAGATGCGAGCGGACTACTCACCTGATCCCGCGCGAGGACGCCGACATCGATGTCATCGTGCACTCGGCGGTCGGTGCGGCCGACCAAAGCGTCGATCGCGTAGCCGCCGGCGATCCACCACGGCGCGTCGCAGTCGCCGAGCAGCTCGGCGACCTCCTGCGGCGTCATGGGATCCCACGCGCCGAGAGCCGCCTCACCCAACTCGAGCCCTCACGCGAGCGGCCGCTTCTTCGCCATCCCGGGGCGACGCGGGAATCCCGGCGGCGTGGGCCCTGTCTTCCGCAACACGAGCAGGCCAGCCGGGCTCTCCTCGACCTGCGCGCCCAGGAGGCGGGCGACCGTCGCTACGGCAGGTTCGTCGGCGGACTCGCCGACCCAGAGGATGGCGATACCTCCGAGCCGCA
This sequence comes from uncultured Actinomycetes bacterium, assembly GCA_963746435.1. Taxonomy (GTDB): domain Bacteria; phylum Actinomycetota; class Thermoleophilia; order Gaiellales; family Gaiellaceae; genus GMQP-bins7. Next base: position 202,793 of record CAVVAZ010000011.1, on the reverse strand, counting down.
CGAGCGGGAGGCAGAGCTCGGCCGCAACCGGAGGCTTGGCGAGCGCCTTGGCCAGCGCGAGTCCGAATGCGCCCGGCTCCTGTTCCTCCGCACGACCCCAGACGACCGTCACGTTCGTGAGCTCCGACGCAAAGCCCCGCAGAAGCTCGCACTTCCGGCGTTCGGCTTCGAGCAGCGTCACCGGCCGCGAGGGGAAGGAAACCGCAAGCGGAAGCCCCGGCGACCCGCCTCCCGAGCCGACGTCCACGATCGGCCCGTCGTTCTCGGCGACGAGCGGCGTCGCCCGCATCGCGTCGTCCAGCAGGACGCGCCGAGCTTCCCCCGCATCTCGCAGCCCGGTCAGCCCCGGGGCGTCGAGCACCCATCGGAGCCAGCGCTCGAGCAAGTCGTCGCTCGACTGCGGGTCAGTCGGCGAAATGGCGGGGAAGCACGACGACGTAGCGATTCGGCTCGGTGCCCTCGCTCGCCGTCTCGATCTCGGGATCGTCCTTCAGTGCCTCGTGCACGATCTTTCGCTCCACTGCGGTCATCGGCTCGAGCTCGACTCGCCGACCGGTCCCCGCGGCCTGCTGCGCAGAGCGCTTGGCAAGTGCGTCGAGCACCGTGGTACGGCGTGCGCGATAGCCCGCGGCGTCGACGACGACGGCATGCTCGCCGCCACCCGCTCGGACCATCGCGTTCGCGAGGTACTGGATGGCGTCGAGGGTCTGTCCGTGCTTGCCGATCAGAAGGCCCAGGTCCGCCCCGGAGCAGGTCACGGTCACGGTGCCTTCACGCTCGACTGCGGCGGTCGATACCGAAGCGCCGATCGCGGCAGCCACACGTTCGACGAACTCCCTCGCCGAGCCCGCTTCAGGACTCGTACCAGGTGTGGCGTCAGCAGCCGAAACCTCGGCGACGACATGCGCGGGGGTATAGCCCACTCCCAGCAGCCCGCGCTCGCCTTCAGACACGACCTGGAAGCGGACGCTTTCCCGATCGAATCCGGGAACAAGCCGCTCGAGCTCCCGGACGGCGGCCCACTTCGCCTCCCCGACAGTCTCGCCGGTCGCCTCCACGCGAACGTCGCTCGCACTCATCGCTTGGGCCTTCCGCCGCGTTTCCGCTTCACTCGCCGCGGCGGTCCCGAGCGCACCTGGCTTTGGCCCGAGCGCGGTGTGCCCGCCGCGGCGGGCTCGCCGACCGGCGCTTCGCGCTCCTTCGGAGGCGTCCGGCTGGTGCGCTTCGGCGGCGGCGCGGGTCGCGGCATGAGCCTGCGCGTGATGAGCCCTTGCCCGGTCGTCCAGAGGTTGGTCGTCAGCCAGTAGATCATCAGGCCCGACGGGAAGCCGAGGATGAAGGGGATGAAGACGATCGGAAGCACCATGATCATCACGCGCTGCGCTGTCGACTGCATCGAGGTGGACATGAGCCAGGTCGAGGTGAGCTGACTTACGACGTAGACGACGATGAGCAGGGGCCCCCAACCGTCCTTCGTCGGCTCGGTGATGTGCACGAGATTCAGCCACTCGAGTTACGACGCGGGAACTGCGGATGATTCCGCGCGCAGGGTCGCAGAACACCTCGCCCTCGAAGCCGCGCAGCACGAAGAAGAGCGAGATGAAGATCGGGATCTGGAAGACGATCGGGAGGCAGGCCGCGTACGGGTTGATCTTGTTCTCGCGGTAGAACTTCATCAGCTCCTCGCTCTGGCGCTGTCGGTCCGCCTTGTAGCGCTGCTGTAGCGCCTTCATCTCGGGAGCGTGGATCTGCAGGCTCTGCATCGAGTGGATCTGGCGGAGCGCGACGGGAACGAGGAGGACGCGAACAGCCACCACGAGCGCGACGATCGACCAGGCCCACGTCAGACCGACCGTGTCGTGGAACCAGATGAGGACTTCCGTGAGGACGTTCTCGATCGGCGAGAGGATTCCGCCGACGATCACGCCTTTGCCTTCCTCGAACCGAGCAGCGGAAACAACCGCTGGTCGCGTGCGTAGTCCACGCCGCCGTGGCTCCAGGGGTTGCAGCGGAGGAGCCGCCAGCCCGCGAGCGTGGTGCCGCGCGCGAGCCCGTGCTCACGCAGCGCATCGATCGCGTACTGCGAGCAGCTCGGGTGATACTTGCACGTCCCCTGCGGGGTCAGCAGCAAACCGAGTGTCCAACGCCATGCGTAGACGAAGGCGATGCCGATGTGGCGGGGGCGGAGGCGACTCACGTCCGCACCTTGGCGAGAACCTCTGCGATCTCCGCGGCAAGCCACTCGCCACCGCGCGACTCCGCAGGCTCGACGAGTCCCGGTCGAGCGACGAGGACGTAGTCTCTGCCCGGCGGCACCTCGCTCAAGAGGGAGCGCCAGGCCTCTCTCAGCAGCCGCTTGATCCGGTTCCGCGCTACAGCGGTTCCGACCGACTTCGGAACCGCGAGACCCAGGCGCGACTCCTCGCCGACCGCGTCCTCGCGCGGAAACCAGTGGAGAGTCAGGTACCGCGTGGACGCGGACGTCCCGCGGCGATACACCGCATCGAAGTCCTTCGAGCGAGAAAGCCGATGCCGTCGCTGCACGTGGCGACGCGCTCTCAGGCGGAGAGGCGCTTGCGGCCCCGCGCGCGACGACGCTTCAAGATCGCGCGGCCCGCCCGTGTCGCCATCCGCGCGCGAAACCCATGCCGGCGCTTGCGGCGTCGGACGTTCGGCTGGTAGGTGCGTTTCAAGGCTTCGGTCTTTCGACGTTTCTACGAAAGCTGGCGGCTCGGCTGGGTCGAGCAACGAGTATAGACGAGCGGTTCGGGACGAGTTTTCCACAACGCAGCCTCAACCCGCGGCGGGTGAAGTCGCTGCTAAAGGACGGCTTGCCGTTGGCTTGCCGGTCAACGACTAGGTGCTCGTCCACAGCTGTGGATAGACGTGTGGGAACATGGGAAAGTCCTGCAAATACGGTACTTTTCTTTCACAGGGTACCGCCCTGTGCGACGTTGAGAGCACCGGCGAACGCTGCTATGCTCGCGCTTCTTCTGCGCCGGCGACGAGCGCGCCAACAGGTGGAGTAACTGACGGAACCGACTGCTCACGGCCTCTGGGATGCAATCGCCGCCCGACTGCGGGAGAGCATCAGCGACACCGCCTACGACACGTGGTTCGCGTACGCGGAGCCCCGGTCTTTGAACGACGGCGCGCTCCTTGTCACGGTCCCGAACGAATTCACTCGCGACTGGATCGAGAGTCACTTCCACGGATTCGTCGCGTCCGCGGCTCGCGAAGCGCTCGGTCAGGACGTCGCGGTGTCCTTCGCGGTCTCCGAGCGGGAGCCTCGGCCGAGGCCGACCCCCAATCCCCCTCGGGAGGCGAGACAGCCCGAGCAGGAGCTCGGCTTTCGCGAAGGTCCTGAGGTCGAGCTCAATCCGAAGTACACGTTCGATCTCTTCGTGATCGGCTCGTCGAACCGGTTCGCGCACGCCGCCGCGCTCGCGGTCGCCGAGGCGCCGGCTCAGGCGTACAACCCGCTCTTCATCTACGGCGGAACGGGACTGGGCAAGACACACCTGCTGCAGGCAATCGGCCATTACGTGAGACAGCACTCGCGGCGCTTGACGATGCGCTACGTCACGAGCGAGACCTTCATGAACGACTTCATCGACTCGCTGCGAGACAAGCGAATCGAGGGCTTCAAGCGTCGCTACCGGAACTACGACATCCTCCTGATCGACGACATCCAGTTCTTCGAGGGCAAGGAGCGAATCCAGGAGGAGTTCTTCCACACGTTCAACTCGCTGTACGAGGGCGGCGCTCAGATCATCATCTCGTCGGACCGGCCGCCGCGCGAGATCGCCACTCTCGAGGAGCGTCTGCGCTCGAGGTTCGAGTGGGGGCTCCTCACCGACATCCAGCCGCCCGACCTGGAGACCCGGATCGCCATCCTCCGCAAGAAGGTGAACACCGAGCGAATCGCCGTGAACGAGCCGGAGGTGCTGACGTTCATCGCCAGCCGCGTCTCGTCGAACATCCGTGAGCTCGAAGGAGCGCTGACACGAGTCGTAGCCTTCTCGTCGCTCACCGACCGTGCGATGACGGTGGACCTCGCGGAGCACGTCTTGAAGGATGTGTTTCCGCCAGGGACCGCGGCGCCCGAGGTCACGATTCCTCGCATCCAGGAGGCCATCTCCGAGAGGTTCGGAGTCACGCTGGACGAGCTGGTGAGCCCACGGCGATCGCAGGCTGTCGCGTATCCGCGACAGGTCGCGATGTACCTCTCACGTGAGCTGACAGACTCGTCGCTTCCGAAGATCGGGCGAGAGTTCGGCGGCCGAGATCACACGACTGTGATCCATGCCACGCAGAAGATCACCCGCCTCATCACCGAGGACCGCTCTGTGTACAACCTTGTGCAAGAACTGACGGCGCGCATCAAGCAGGCACGTTGAGCTGGGGGTCCACGCTCGGCAGCCACCACCGCCTGTGGACACTGTCGGTGGGCGCCCACACACGGACCCACACACGTTTTGCCCGCATCTCCGCCACAATCGGCCTGTCTTCCCCGTCATGCACACTCCTACTAGAACTACGACCTTTATCTCTTAAATAATGGAAACAGACATAGCCTCCGCTCTTGAGCTCCGGGTGTCGTGCTCGCGCAACGATCTTGCGGGGGCGTTGGGCACGGTCGCGCGCGCTCTTTCCAGTCGCAGCGCGGTCCAGGTTCTCACGGGGATCCTGCTGCGAGCGGAGGAGGGGAAGCTCACACTCGCTGCCACCGACATGGAGGTTTCCCTGCGAGCCTCCGTCAGCGGAGAGGTCGAAGGAGACGGTGCAGTCGTCGTCCCAGGGCGTCTCCTTGCCGATCTCGTCAAGCTGTTACCGGCTGAATCGGTGTCGCTCGCCTATGACGAAGGCGCCGGCGTGCTCGAGGTGACCTCCGGGAGCTACTCGTCGAAGATGAACGTGTTCAGCGCCGAGGACTTCCCGCGGCTGCCGTCGCTCGACGTCCCGTTGCACACGATCGAGGCGCCTGGACTGCTCGGCACTATCGACAAAGTTGCTCGCGCAGCCTCGCGTGACGAGTCGCGTCCCGTGCTGACGGGCATCCTCGTGCGCTTCGAGGGCGACCGTTTGACCATGGCCGCGACGGACTCGTATCGCTTGTCGGTGAAGGAGACGGAGCTCGGCGAGAGCGGTCCCGAGCTCGATGCGATCATTCCCGCCCGCGCGCTACAGGAGCTCTCCCGCCTCGCGGCGGGCTCGGACGTCGTGAGTCTCGGAGTACACGAGAACCACGTTGTCTTCGGCGCCGGCGCGGTGTGGCTTACGACGCGCCGCATCGACGGGCAGTTCCCCAACTACAAGCAGCTCTTGCCGGAGACGTTCGAGGTCGAGGTCACCACTCCGCGCGCCCCGCTTCTGGAAGTCGTCCGCCGTGCCGCGGTCATGGCGCAGCGGAACGCCCCTCTGCGACTCCGGTTCGCAGAAGGCGAGCTCTCGGTCTTCGCCCAGACGCAGGATGTCGGTGAGGCGCAAGAGTCGCTCGAGATCGACTACTCGGGCGACCCGCTCGAGATCGGCTTCAACCCCGAGTTCCTACGGGACGGGCTCGAGGCGATCGGCGGAGAGACGGTGCAGCTCAGGCTGATCAACCCGTTGCGCCCGGGACTGCTCGCCGCGCCCGACGAGAGCTTCTGGTACCTGATCATGCCGATCCGGCTTCCTTGACTGAGGGCTCGTTGACCGGGGGCACGCTGATCGTGGACTCGCCGAGGAGTTCCCGCGGTCGAAGGGCGCCGCGCGCGAGCAGGCCCGGCTGATCGTCCGCGAAGTCACGCTACGGGACTTCCGCTCGTATGCCGCGCTCGAGCTCGAGCTGGAGCCGGGCGTCGTGCTCCTCAGCGGAGCGAACGGGGCGGGCAAGACGAACCTCCTGGAAGCGCTACACGTCGGCACCCAGGGTTTCTCGCCACGAGCCCGCAGTGACGCTCAGATCGTGCGCTTCGGTGCGGAGAGCGGCCGTGTGAAGCTCTCGGGCAAGCGCGCGGCCACCGGGGTGCACGTCGATGTGACCTTGATGCCCTCCGACTCGCGCCGAGCTCGTCTCAACGGGGCCACGCTGCGCTCGGCCGAGCAGCTTCGCCACGAGCTTCAGACGCTCGTCTTCACGCCCGACCGACTCGCGGTGGTCAAAGGTGGACCCGCCGCTCGAAGGGCGTACGTCGACCGCGCCCTCGGGCGCCTCTTCCCGAGCAGGGCCGAGCTGGCAGTCGAGTACGCGGCGGCGGTCGGTCAGCGGAACGCGGCACTGCGCCGGGTTGCGTCGGGCGCATCGGGTACCGACGTGCTGCAGCCGTGGACAGATGCTGTCGCAACACTGGGGGCGACCCTCGTCGACGCACGGCGGGAGACGCTCGCGCTCTTGGCGCCCGGATTCGCGAGGATTGCCGGCCAACTCGGGCTCGCCGCGGCAACTGCGTTCTACGACGGCGACCCGCCGACGGTAGAGGGTCTTGCCGGACGCCTCGAGCGAGACCTGGAACGCGGCCTGACAGGGCTCGGTCCCCATCTCCACGAGGTCCGCATCGAGACGGGCGGCCGCGAGCTTCGCAGCTATGGGTCTCAAGGGGAGCAGCGGGTCGCGGTCCTCGCGCTCGTCCTTGCGGAAGCCGAGGTCCTCGCCGCGCGGAACGGTGCTGCGCCCCTCGTCCTCCTCGACGACGTGCTCTCGGAGCTCGACGGAGACCGCCGGCGAGCGCTCGGCGAGCTCATCTCGGGCAGCGGGCAGACTCTCGTCACGACGACGGCTGCGGCGGCGCTACCCGTAGAGCCCGCGCAGGCTCTCGTCGTCACGCCGGGACGCGTGGAGCGCGGCTGATGGAGCGCCTCGCGACGCAGGTGGCGCACGCGCTGGCGCAGACGGGCGGCCGCCAGGGTGCGGAGCTCCAGGCGATTACCGCCGCATGGCCCGGTGTGGTTGGAGACGCAGTCGCCCGCCAGGCGTGGCCGCTCCGGGTAGGCCGCGACGGTGCGCTCCATGTGGCCGCGTCCTCCGCCACGTGGGCGTTCGAGCTCGACCGCATGGCGCCCGAGATCGCCGCACGCCTTGCGGCCGCCCTCGGCGAGCAGACGCCGAGAGTGCTCCGTTTTCGCGTAGGACCCGTTCCCGAGCCCGGTTCCGAGTCGAACGAAAGCGTCGAAGAAGAGACGCGAGAGTTGCGCGACGCGGCCCGTGAGGTACCCGCCGAAGCGACCGCGGCGGCAGCCTCAGCGGCAGCCGCGATCGAGGATCCGGAGCTCCGCGAGCTGGTCGCGAGGGCGGCTCGCGCGAGTCTCACCCGCGGTCTCTCCGACCGCGGTTTCTGGTAGACTTGACTTTGCCCGCAAAACCGCGATTTGCAGGGCTTTTTTAATGGCTGAAGCCGCTTATACCGCAAAGGACATCACCGTTTTGGAGGGCCTCGAGCCCGTTCGTCTGCGACCCGGTATGTACATCGGCTCGACGGGCTCGCGAGGCCTCCACCACCTCGTGTTCGAGGTGGTCGACAACTCGGTCGACGAGGCCCTCGCGGGTCGTGCCGATCACGTCGAGGTGGTTCTCCATCCCGACAACTCCGTCACCGTGACCGACAACGGCTCCGGGATCCCGGTGGACGTGATGCCCGACCAAGGCTTGCCCGCCGTGACGGTCGTGCTGACGAAGCTGCATGCAGGCGGCAAGTTCGGCGGCGACGGCTACAAGGTCTCCGGCGGGCTGCACGGCGTGGGCGTCTCCGTGGTCAACGCGCTGTCGGAGTGGCTCGTCGTCGAGGTGGCTCGAGACGGCAAGACGTGGCGCCAGGAGTTCGCGCGGGGCGAGCCGACGACCGAGCTCGAGGCGACCGGCGTAAGCAAGACGACGGGCACGACGATCAGCTTCATGCCCGACGGCGAGGTCTTCGACGAGGTGGCGTGGCAGGAAGACATCCTCGAGCAGCGCCTGCGTGAGACCGCCTTTCTGACGCGAGGCCTGCGAATCGTCTTCAAGGACGAGCGCGCGGGCGGCAAGACCGCCGAGTTCCACTACGAGGGCGGCATCAAGGACTTCGTGTCGTACGTGAACGCGACCAAGGACCCGCTCCACAAGCGGGTCGTCTTCTTCGAGAGCCAGGCGAACGGTGACGTGGCGACCGAGGGAACCGTCGAGGTTGCGATGCAGTGGAACTCCTCGTACGTCGAGTCCGTCTTCTCGTTTGCGAACAACATCAACACGCACGAAGGTGGGACGCATCTCACCGGGTTCAAGACGGCGCTCACGACGACGTTGAACAAGTACGCACGCGAGAACGGGTTGCTGAAGGAGAAGGAGGTCAACCTCGAGGGTGACGACGTCCGCGAGGGACTCGCAGCCGTGATCTCGGTGAAGCTCCGCGAGCCGCAGTTCGAAGGACAGACGAAGACGAAGCTCGGGAACGCCTGGGTCGAGGGCCTCGTGCAGCGGACGGTGAACCAGAAGCTCGCCGAGTTCCTGGAAGAGAACAAGACGGAGGCGCGCCAGATCATCACCAAGGCGATCTCCGCCGCGCGCGCCCGGCAGGCGGCACGTAAGGCGCGCGACCTTACCCGCCGCAAGAGCGCTCTCGACACGAACTCGCTCCCGGGCCGCCTCGCCGACTGCCAGATCAACGATCCCGAAGTCGCAGAGCTCTTCCTCGTCGAGGGCCCGTCCGCGGGCGGGTCTGCGGTCGACGGCCGCGACCGCAGCTATCAGGCGATCCTGCCCCTGCGCGGAAAGGTCATCAACGCCGAGAAGAACCGGATCAACAAGGTTCTCTCGAATGAGGAGATCCAGTCGATCGTCACGGCGATCGGCACGGGGATCGGCGACGAGTTCGACATCACGAAGCTCCGGTACCACCGCGTGATCGTGATGACGGACGCCGACGTCGACGGCGCTCACATCCGAACGCTGATCCTCACCTTCCTCTACCGGCAGATGCAGGAGCTCGTCGATCGCGGACACGTGTACATCGCGGTTGCGCCGCTGTACCGGATCAAAGTCGGGAGCCAGCAGCGTTACGTCGAGAAGGAGTCGCAGCTCGAGGAGATGCTCGTCCAGGAGCGGATCAAGGACATGGACGTCACCGACCGCAGTGGCGCAGTGCAGAAGCTCACGGAAGCTCGGTACGGCAAGCTCGTACGGGTGCTACACGAGTTCGACGGGTGGGCGTCGCGGCTTCGCGAGGACTTCGGCCCGGCCGCTGCGAACTTCGTCATCGACCACAGGCTCGTGGAGGCGGGCGAGCGACGCCGACGTGGCGGGAGCGATCGCCGGGCTCGACCCGAACGGGTTCGAGTTCGCGGTGCTCGAGTCCGACGGCGAGGGCACGAACGTCAAGGTGGTCGAGCGCGAGACGGGGGCTGCCGCAAGCGTGGTGATACCGACCGCACTGCTGGCTTCGCCCATCTACGCGAACGTGCGCAAGACCTACGCCCGACTCGCTGAGATCGCGGGGCAACCGCCCTTCGACATCTCGTTCGGCAAGAAGAGCCGGCACGCGGAAACATTCGCGGCGCTTCGCGAGGGCGCGCTCGAGATTGCGAAGGAGAACATCCAGATCAGCCGCTTCAAGGGGCTCGGCGAGATGGACGCGGAGGAGCTCGCGGACACGACCATGAATCCGGCGAACCGCATGCTGATTCGCGTCGACGTCGAGGATGCCGCCGCCGCGGATCAGGGTCTTCTCGATGCTGATGGGCGACCAGGTCGAGCCGAGGCGCCTGTTCATCGAGCAGAACGCAAAGGACGTGAAGTTCCTCGATGTCTAGACGTGGGGAAACCCATGGTTCCCGCACGTACCCCCTCCTTCATCGCTGCGCACCGAACAGCGGCATTTGGCCTCCCGGCCGGCTGAGCCGGCCACCGGCTGCGGGCGAATTGAGCATGGATCAAGCCGGAAAGGACGCACGCTGTGTCTGATGTGATCGGCCCGCTCGGCGCGGGCCGGATCGAGCCGCGGGAGCTCGAGCAGGAGATGCGCTCGAGCTTCCTCGACTACGCGATGAGCGTCATCGTCTCGCGCGCGCTTCCGGACGTGCGCGACGGCCTGAAGCCCGTGCACCGGCGGGTGCTCTACGCGATGGACGAGGCAGGGCTCCAGCCGAACCGGCCGCGGCTGAAGAGCGCGCGCGTGGTCGGCGACGTGATGGGTAACTACCACCCGCACGGGGACCAGGCGATCTACGACACGCTCGTGCGGATGGCACAGCCGTTCTCGCTGCGGTACCCGCTCGTCGACGGACAGGGCAACTTCGGGAACATCGACGACTACCCGGCGGCGGCGATGCGGTACACGGAAGCGAGGCTCACGCGCCTGGCGACCGAGATGCTGCGCGACATCGACGCGGACACAGTCGACTTCGGCCCGAACTACGACGAGTCGCGCCGTGAGCCGCTGGCCCTCCCCTCGCGCTTCCCCAACCTGCTGGTCAACGGCTCGTCGGGGATCGCGGTCGGCATGGCGACCAACATGCCTCCGCACCGGCTTCCGGAAGCAGTCGACGCGGTCGTCCAGATGATCGACAAGCCGGACTCGAACGTCGAGGACCTGATGAAGCACCTCAAGGGGCCGGACTTTCCGACCGGAGCGATCATTCTCGGCCGCTCGGGTATCCGCGACGCGTACCGGACCGGACGCGGCCGCATCGTCATGCGGGCGCGTGTGCACATCGAGGAGCTACGCGGCGGGAAGAACGCGATCATCGTCACCGAGCTGCCCTACGGCGTGAAGAAGGGCGGCGACACGGGCGTGATCAAGAAGATCGCGGATCTCGTGAACGACAAGATCCTCACCGAGATCTCGGACGTGAAGGACCACTCGGACAGGTCTGGCATGCGGATCCAGATCGACATCAAGCGCGAGGCGATCCCGCAGGTCGTCCTCAACAAGCTCTTCAAGCACACCGCGCTCCAGACGACGTTCGGATACAACGCCGTCGCACTCGTGGACGGCGTGCCGCGGACGCTCTCGCTGCTCGAGATCGTCCATCACTACCTCGCCTACCAGCGCGAGATCGTCACGCGCCGGTCCAAGTTCGAGCTCCGAAAGGCCGTCGCGCGTGCTCACGTCCTCGAGGGCTACCTCATCGCGCTCGACAACCTCGACGAGGTCATCGCCCTGATTCGAGCGGCGGACGACACGGACGACGCGCGGGTCAAGCTCATCGAGCGGTTCGGGCTCTCGGAGATCCAGGCCCAGGCGATCCTCGATCTTCGTCTCCGCGCGCTCACCGGGCTGGAACGAAAGCGCGTCGAGGACGAGTTCGCAGACCTCCAGGAGCGCATCGCGGAGCTTCGGGCGGTCCTCGGCGACCCCGCGAGGATCGACGGCATCGTCCGAGACGAGCTGCTCGAGATCAAGCAGGTCTACGGGCGAGAGGACGAGCGGCGATCGGAGATCGTCGCGGGCGAGTCGGACCTGGAGCTGGAGGACCTCATCGCCGAGGAAGACATGGTCATCGCCATCACGCGCTCCGGTTACGTAAAGCGGCTTCCCGTCACGACGTACCGCGAGCAGCGGCGAGGCGGCATCGGCGTGATGGGCATGGACCTGAAGGACGAGGACTACATCGAGCACCTCTTCGTCGCCTCGACCCACGACTACATCCTCTTCTTCAGCTCGTCGGGAAAGGTCTATCGGCTCAAGGTGCACGAGCTCCCGCTCGGGTCACGGCAGTCGAAGGGCCGCGCGATCGTGAACCTCCTTCCCTTCCGGCAGGACGAGAAGGTGCGGGCCGTGATCCGAACGCGCGACTTCTCGGAGATGGAGTACCTCGTCCTCGCGACGCGGAGGGGCGTGGTCAAGAAGACGAAGTTCACCGACTACAACACGCCGCTCAAGGCGGACGGAATCATCGCCATCAACCTGCGCGGTGACGACGAGCTCGTCGAGGCCTTCCTCTCGTCGGGAGACGACGATCTGCTCTTCGTCTCGCGGCGCGGGCAGGCGATCCGGTTCCACGAGAAGGAGGCCCGGCCGATGGGACGCGCCACGGGCGGAGTTCGCGGAATGGCGCTGCGAGCAGGCGACGAGGTGATCGCGGCCGGTGTCGCGCACAACGACGCGGACCTGCTGGTCGTCACCGATCAGGGATACGGGAAGCGCACGCCGATCCGCGACTACCCGCGAAAGGGACGCGGTGGCCTCGGCGTGAAGACGGTGCAGCTCACGGAGGCAAAGGGCCAGCTCGCGGGCTCCCGGCTCGTCCGTGAGGGATACCAGGTCATGTTGATCTCGACCGGAGGGACCGTCATCCGCATGCCCGCCGACGGCATCAAGCGGTCCGGCCGTGCGACGCAGGGCGTCATCGTGATGCGCTTGCGCGGCGACGAGCGCGTGTCTGCGCTCGCCCCGGTCGCGCGGGCGACGATGCGGACGACGAGCTCGCGACGGAAGAGATCGGGGCCAGCGACGCCGCTCCGGCAGTCGAGGACCCCGGCCCGGCCGGCGAGTAGCTCTCCTACCCGAAGGTCACGACGAGTCGCTGGATGCAGGCCGCCGTCGTGGTCGACGCGCATCTCACCCGCTCGCACATCTGGAGCAGCGAGCCACGCGTAGTCGGCGACGAGTCCCGAGTTGTCCTCCGTGACGGCAAGTACGCGGATCTCGTCGTCGGGCGGCTGCTCACGGTAAGCGGCGGCGATCTCGGCGCGTCCTGAAAACGGACCGACCGGCACGCCTTCGAACGCGAGCTCGGCGTCCTCGGCGAAGAGCTCGAGCGAAGCTCTCGAAGCTGCCGGAACGGATAGCGGCGTTGAACCGTGAGACGTGCTCCTCGAGAAGCTCCTGCCCGGTCATGCCTCGCTGTCGCCAGCCTTCGCGCTCTTCGAGAGCGAAGTCAGGATGTCGATCGGGATCGGGAACACGATCGTCGAGTTGTTCGCCGAGCCGATCTCGAGCAGCGTTTGGAGATAGCGGAGCTGGACGGTGATCGGCTCCTGCGCCATGACCGCCGCGGCGTCTTTGAGCCGCTCCGAGGCCTGAAACTCGCCCTCGGCGGAGATGACCTTCGCCCGGCGCTCGCGCTCCGCCTCCGCCTGCCTTGCCATCGCGCGCTGCATGTCGGAGGGAATCTCGACGTCCTTGACCTCGACGACGGAGACCTTGATCCCCCACGGCGAGGTCGCCTCGTCGATGATCTCCTGCAGGATCGCGTTGATCTTGTCGCGTTCGGAGAGGAGCTCGTCGAGGACGTGCTGGCCGAGAACCGACCGCAGCGTCGTCTGTGCGATCTGCGACGTCGCGACCATGTAGTTCTCGACCTGGACCTGCGACGCGTTCGCGTCGACGATGCGGAAGTAGGCGACCGCGTTCACGCGTACCGGGACGTTGTCCCTCGTGATGACCTCCTGCGGCGGGACGTTCAAGGTCACCGTGCGGAGATCGACGCGGACCATCTTGTCGACGACCGGGATGATGGCGAAGAGCCCCGGGCCCTTCGGCACGGGAAGCAGGCGCCCGAGCCGGAAGATCACACCGCGCTCGTACTCACGGGTCACCTTGATCGCGGCAAAGGCGATGAGCAGTAGGACGGCAACGACTGCGGCGAAGACGATCAGCACTACCATCAGGGAAGCTCCTCGGTGGGGGTCGGTATGGATCCTACGACGAGCCGCAAGTCGTCTTCGACTCGCTCGACTCGCACGTGCTCCCCGTGCACGAGGGGAGCACCGGCGCTCGCGGAAGCTCGCCAGAGCTCGCCGTTGACGGAGACGAGGCCGTTGCGCTTGACGATGCCTTCCATCCCCACGAGACCGTGCGAGCCGACGGCGGCCGGGCGTCGAGCGACGAGCACGACTCGCGAGAACGCGAAGAGGAGCAGGACGGCCAGCGTTCCGGCGATCGCAACAGCGACGGGCAGGGACACCTGGTAGGCGTCACCGGCCGGATCGAACAGGATCAGCGCGCCGAGCACGAAGGTGATGGCACCTGCAAGCGTAAGGGCGCCGTGCGTCGGGACGAATGCCTCGGTGACGAAGAAGGCGGCGGCGAGCAGCATGAGCAGGAGTCCCGCGATGGACACGGGAAGCACCTGGAGCCCGTATAGGCCGAGGATCAGCGAGATGGCACCGACGGTGCCCGGAAAGATGAGACCAGGGTTCCAGAGCTCGACGACGATGCCGAGGAGGCCGATCGAAAGCATGAGCGCGATGAGATTCGGGTCGACGAGCAGATCCCGCGCCCGCTGCCAGAACGTCATCTCGACCTCCTCGATCTCCGCCCCCGCGGTCTTCAGGACCAGACCCTTCGGCACGGTCTTCCTGCCGTCGATCTCGTCGAGAAGTGTCCGGAGCGTCGGAGACACGACCTCGACGAGGCCGATCTCGCAGCGCCTCGCGCGCTCCGTAGTTGGAGGCCTTCGTGACCATCAGACGTGCGGCCTTCACGTTCCGGCCGTGCTCGCGAGCGAGCTCGCCCACATAGGCCGCCGCGTCGTTGACGACCTTTCGCCGAAGATCCTTCGAGATGTCCTCTCCCCCGATCGAGATCGGCGTGGAGGAGCCGATGTTCGTCTGCGGCGCCATCGCGGCGATATCGGCGGCCATCGCGATGACCGCACCAGCGGAGTCCGCGCTCGATCCGGGCGGCGAGACGTAGAGGACGACCGGCACCGTCGCGGCGAGAAAGCGCTTGACGATCCCGCGCATCGAGGAGCTCAGGCCGCCGGGGGTGTCGAGGATGACCACGACTGCCGCGAAGCCGTCGTCCTCACCCCGCTCGACGGCGTTCTCGAGGTACTCCTGCGTGACGGGGTTGATGTCGTTGTCGAGGTGGACCGCCAGCACCCGCGGGCGCTCGCCCTGTGCGACGGCTGCTGCGGGCACGAGCACGGACAGAACGACGAGGACGAGCAGAATGCCCTGCAGAATGCGGCGCCTCATCGCTGTAAGGATTGCATCAACGCAGGGTTCGGGGTCTTGCGCGCGAAGGCCGTTCGGGACACCCTGGCTCGAGATGCGCCGTCTGCTCGTCCTCACCTTCGCCGTGATCGCCGGCGGCGCGCTTGCGCCGGGAGCCCTGGCGTCGTCTCCGGCCCGTGTCACCGCAGTCGATCTCGAGGAGAGAACGACGCGGAGCCCCGCGACCGCTGGACGCCAGGGCCGGTTCACACTCATCGGGTTCCACTGGCGTGGTCCGGGAGGCGTCAGCTTTCGCACCCGCTCGCGCGAGGGTCGGTGGAGCGCCTGGCGACGGGCGGCGCCTGAGGACGAGGACGCTCCCGATCTCGGTTCGCCGGAGTCCCGCAGGCGCTCGGGTTGGCGTATCGGGAACCCGTGGTGGGTCGGTCCCTCGGACGATTTCGAGGTCCGACGCTTCGGCCGGGTGACGCGGGTTCGCGCCTACCTCGTGTGGAGCCCCGAGATCCGCGTGCCTCTCCGTCTGCCAGCGGCGACCCAGACGCCGACCATCGTCCCGCGGGCCTCCTGGGGAGCGGACGAGTCCATCCGCCGAGCGCTGCCGAGCTACTCCCCGACGCTGCGGTTCGCGGTGGTGCATCACACGGCGGGGCGGAACGCGTACTCACGGTCGGAGGCGGCCGCGATCGTGAAGGGCATCCAGCTCTTCCACGTCCAGGGGAACGGCTGGAACGACATCGGCTACAACTTTCTCGTCGATCGTTTCGGCACGATCTACGAGGGGCGGTTCGGCGGGGTCGTGCGCAATGTCATCGGCGCCCATGCCAAGGGCTTCAATACCGGCTCGGTGGGCGTGGCTCTCCTCGGCACCTACGGCGACTCCGCGCCTTCTCGCGCGGCCCAGGACGCGCTGGCCGAGTTGCTCGCGTGGAGGCTCGACCTTGCCCACGTGGACCCGCTTGGCGTGCTCACCGTGCTCTCGGGCGGAAACGAGCGCTTCCCGGCGAGCGTGCCGGTCCTTCTCCGCGCGGTTTCCGGGCACCGCGACACGGGATACACGGAGTGTCCCGGCAGCGTCGTTCTACGCGCGGCTGGACGCGCTCGCCGGCACCATCGCGAGGATCGGGCTGCCGAAGATCTACGAGCCGCGTGTGGACGCGAGCGCTGAAGGACCCGTACGCTTCCGGGCCCGCCTCTCTGCCTCGCTCCCGTGGACGGTCTCGGTGACGAGCGGCGCGGCTGGCGAGGTCGCCCGCGGCACTGGCTCCGGAACGAACATCGACTGGACCTGGGATGCGTCACCGGCGCCTCCGGGCACCTACTCGTGGTCGATTGCGGCCGGGAGCGCGCGCCCTGCGACCGGCTCGCTTCGTGCCGGGCTCGGCTCCACGACGCTTGCGCTCAGTGACGTCGCCGCGGAGCCCGCGGCGATCACGCCGAACGGGGACGGCCAGGCCGATAGCACGCTCGTCGCGTTCAGGATCACGACGGCGGCGAACGTGACGGTGGAGGTCACCGATGAGCTCGGAACGGTCGTGGCCACGGTCCTGGACAGAGTGTGGAAGCGCGCAGGGCGGCACTCGCTCACCGTCGACGGCGCCGCGCTTCCCGACGGGCGCTACACCGTCGTCGTGCGGGCGCGCACTGCGGCGAGCGCCGAGGTGGTGACGGCGATCCCGCTGGTTGTCAGCCGAACGCTCGGTCTCGTCAGCGCGACGCCTTCGGCGTTCTCGCCGAACGGCGACGGTCGGAGCGACCGGCTCGAGATCCGTTTCGCCCTCTCGGCTCCGGCTGAGGTCAGGATCCGCGTCCTGCGCGACGAGCGCTGGGTCGCGACGGCGTTCGCAGGAGGTCTTGGTATCGGCGACCACCGTGTCCTCTGGAACGGGAGCAAGCGCCTGGGGAGACTGCTCGACGGACCGTACGAAGCGGTCGTCGAGGCCACCGACGCGGTGGGAGCGGCCTCGTTTGCGATCCCCTTCGTCTCCGACACGGTGGTCCCCCGGGTTCGGATCCTGCCCGGGCGGCGGCTACGGATCAGCGTCAGCGAGCCCGCGCTCCTCAAGCTGTGGGTGAACGGCGAGCCGCTCCGGCGGGAGGTCAAGCGCGCGGGCACCGTCCTCGTGCGCTGGAGGGAGCCCGTGGTGAGGGCGCGGGTCGTCGCCTGGGACGCAGCGGGCAACGCCAGCGCGCCGGCAATCCTGCGCAAGGATTCCTAGAGAGACGCCGAGTAGACTCGCGGGCGTGTCCGAGCTGCCCGCCGTTCCCTTCGGGCAGGACGTCATCGAGACGATCCTCCCGCACCGACCGCCATTCCTCCTGCTCGACGAGGTGACCGAGCTCGAGCCGGGTCGCCGCGTCGTGGCTCGGCGGGAGGTGCACTCGGACGACTGGTGGTTCCCCGGTCACTTTCCCGGACGCCCGGTCATGCCCGGAGTGCTGATCGTCGAGGCCATGGCGCAGGCGGGCGCGGTCGCCGTTCTGATCGAGGAGGAGAACCGCGGCAAGATTGCCTTCTTCGCCGGAATCGACGACTGTCGCTTCAAGCGCGTCGTCGAGCCGGGTGAGGTGCTCACGCTGACGTGCGAGATCGACACGGTGCGAGGCCCCATCGGCAGGGGCAAGGCAACCGCGCACGTGGAGAGACGCGCTCGCCGCGCGGGGTACGCTCACCTTCGCGGTCGAACGATGATCGGCACGACGACCGGAGCTCGCATCGGGATCACGGGGCTCGGGACGCATGTGCCGGAGCGAGTCCTCACGAACCACGAGCTCGCACGCCTCGTCGACACGTCGGACGAGTGGATCCTCGAGCGAACCGGCATTCGGGAGCGGCGGATCGCGGCCGACGACGAAGCGCTGACGGACATCGCGCGTCCTGCCGTCGAGAGGGCGCTCGCGGACGCTGGCGTCGAGCCTTCGGAGATCGATCTCCTCATCTGCGCGACCGTGACGCCGGACATGATGTTCCCCACCTCGTCGGCGCTTCTCGCCGACTCGCTCGGAATGCCCAAGGCAGCTGCGTACGACTTGCTCGCCGGCTGCACGGGCTTCGTCTACGCAATCGCCCAGGCCTACGCGATGGTGTCGTCCGGCCTGTCGAAACGCGCGCTCGTCGTGGGGGGCGACGTGCTCTCGAAGATCCTCGACTGGGACGATCGCTCCACCCTCGTCCTGTTCGGAGACGGCGCTGGCGCGGTCGTGCTCGAGACGGTCGAGCGCGGGGGCTTCCTCGGCTTCGAGCTCGGTGCGGACGGCGGCGGCGGCGAGAATCTGTGGCTGCCCGGTTCCGGCTCCCGGCACTTCGACGATCCCGACGCCTACGTGAAGATGAACGGTCGTGAGGTCTTCAGGTTTGCTACGCGGATCCTGGTGTACTCGGCCGAGCAGATCCTCGCGGAATGCGGAAAGACCGTCGACGACGTCGACGTCTACGTTCCTCACCAGGCGAACAAGCGGATCATCGACTACGCGGCCGATAAGCTCGGGATCCCCAATGAGAAGACCGTCGTGAACGTCGATCGCTATGGCAACACCTCTTCGGGCTCGATCCCGCTGGCGCTGACGGACGCACGGGCGGAAGGGCGGCTTCGCGACGGGGCGCTCGTGCTGATGACAGGCATGGGCGCCGGTCTTACCTGGGGCTCGGCTCTGCTGGAGTGGACGACGAATGGGAGGTCGACGTGACGAAGGTGGCTTTCTGCTTCCCGGGACAGGGGTCGCTCGAGGCAGGAATGGGTCGCGACATCGCGGAGGCCGTTCCGGCCGCGAGGGAGGTCTACCGTGTGGGCTCCGAGATCGGCCGGCCTCGACCTCGAGCGCCTCTGCTTCGAGACCCCCATAGAGGACCTCGTCGACACGGAGGTGCAGCAGCCGGCTCTCGTGGCCACGAGCCTCGCGATCCTCGCGGCGCTCAGGGATCGGGGGCTCGAGCCGGACGTGGTCGTCGGGCACTCCGTCGGCGAGTTCGCCGCTCTCGCCGCCGCGGGATCGATCGGCACGGGTGAGGCGATCGGGCTCGTCCGTGAGCGAGGGCTGGCCATGGCGGAGGCGGCTCGTCAGAGGCCCGGGACGATGGCGGCCATCCTCGGCCTCGAGGACGGTGAGGTCGAGAACCTCTGCCGGAAGATCGTCGGCGTCTGGCCGGCGAACTACAACTGCCCCGGGCAGATCGTCATCTCCGGAGAGCACGAAGCGGTAGAGGAGTGTTGCGCCGAGGCCGAGAGCCTCGGCGCGCGACGAGCCGTGCGGCTGAAGGTCTCCGGTGCGTTCCACAGCCCGCTCGTCGCGCGTGCCGCCGACCGGCTCCGACCTGCCATCGAGCGAGTCCGCTTCGTCGAGCCGCTGGCTCCGTTCATGTCGACGGTCACGGCCAAGATCGAGCCGGCCCAGCGCCTTGCGACGCTCCTCGTCGACCAGCTCACCGCGCCCGTCCGCTTCACGCAGGCGGCGAGCGAGCTGATCCGCAGCGGTGCGTCCACGTTCGTCGAGGTCGGCCCGGGGAACGTTCTTTCCGGCCTCGTCAGGCGGATCGACCGCGGCGTGAAGACGATCTCGGTGAACACGCTCGACGGCTTGGACCGGGCGCAGGAAGCTCTCTCGCGTTGACGGCTGCAGCCTTCGGCTCGCTCGAAGGGAAGCACGCGCTCGTGACCGGAGCCTCACGCGGGATCGGCCGGGCAATCGCGGCGTCTCTCGCAGAGGCCGGCGCGTCCGTCGTGGTCTCCTACAAGAGTGGGGCCGCGGAAGCCGAGGCGCTCGCGTCGGAGATCGGTGGCCGGGCGATGCAAGCGGATGTTTCGGATTCCGAGTCCGCCCGAGCGCTGGTCGAGCAGGCCGGCGATCTCGACGTGCTCGTCAACAACGCGGGCGTCACCCGCGACGGCCTGCTCGTGCGCATGTCCGACGAGGACTGGGAGACCGTGATCGACACCAACCTCGCGTCCGTCTTCTACACGAGCCGCGCGGCCGTGCGCGGGATGATGAAGAGGCGGTCGGGGTCGATCGTCAACATCTCCTCGATCGTCGGCCTCCACGGGAACTGGGGTCAGACGAACTACGCGGCGTCGAAGGCCGGGATCATCGGCTTCACGAAGGCGTTGGCGCGCGAGCTCGGGAGTCGGAACGTCAGGGCGAACGTCGTCGTTCCCGGCTACGTAAAAACGCGACTCACGGACGTGCTTCCCGAGGAGGCGACGGGAGGGATGCTCGAGGCGACGCCGCTCGGGCGGTTGGGCGATCCGGAGGATGTAGCCGGCGCGGTACGGTTCCTGGCCTCCGAGGACGCATCGTTCATCACGGGCGCAGTGCTCCTGGTGGACGGCGGCCTCGGGATGTAGCCGATGACCGAGACTGCACAGAACGGCCGCCGCCGGGTGGTCATCACGGGCGTGGGGATGGTCACTCCGCTCGGAAACGACCCGGAGACGACTTGGGAGAACCTCGTCTCCGGGAAATCCGGAGCCGGGCCGATCACGCGCTTCGACGCGAGCGAGTACGGGGTTCGCTTCGCGTGCGAGCTCAAGGACTTCGATCCCACGAACTGGATGGACCGCAAGCAGGCGCGCCGCATGGACCGGTTCGCGCAGATGGCGCTCTCGGCGGCCCGCATGGCGGAAGCGGACAGCGGCATCTCGATTGCGGAGGAGCCTGACCGAGTCGGAGCCGCGGTCGCAACCGGCATCGGAGGCCTCAAGGCGTTCGAGGACTGTCTCGAGGTGCTCATCGAGCGCGGTCCCGACCGGACGAGCCCGTTCTCGATCATCCAGATCATCCCGAACATGGCCGCGGCGTGGGTCTCGATGGAGCTCGGCACCAAGGGGCCGCTCGCGACGGAGACGACGGCGTGCGCCGCCTCGAACATGGCGCTCGGCGACGGACTCGACGCGATCCGGCTCGGTCGGGCGGAAGTCATGCTCTGCGGCGGTACCGAGGCGCCCATAACCCGCGTGGGTATCGCCGGCTTCAGCGCGATGCGCGCGCTGTCACAGCGGAACGACGACCCCGAGCGGGGCTCGCGCCCGTTCGATGCCGACCGGGACGGCTTCGTCATGGGGGAGGCGGGAGCGATGCTCGTGCTCGAGGAGCTCGAGCATGCGCGTGCGCGTGGCGCCAAGATCTACGCCGAGCTCCTCGGATACGGAGTCTCCTCGGACGCACGCCACGTAACCGAGCCCGATCCGACGGGGCTCAGTCCGGCACGCGCGATGCAGATGGCGTTCTCCGACGCCGGGATCTCTCCGGAGCAGATCGGCTATGTGAACGCGCACGGAACGTCGACGCCGCTCGGCGACCCGGCGGAGACCCGCGTACTCAAGATCGCCCTCGGCGAGGAGAACGCCTACCGGACGCCCGTCTCGTCGACCAAGGGAGCGACAGGTCACACGCTGGGCGCGGCCGGCGCCGTCGAGGCGATCTTCACGATCTTCGCCGTCCAGCGCGGGCTGCTTCCGCCGACGATCAACTACGAGACGGCCGACCCCACCTGCGACCTCGACTACATCCCGAACGAGCCGCGCCCGCAGCAAACCGAGATCGGTGTCTCGAACTCGTTCGGCTTCGGCGGCCACAACGCCTGCGTGGTGTTCCGCCGCTGGGACGACGCGGCCTAGTCTCAATCGACCGACGGCGAGCGGCGCTCGAGCAGGAGCGTGTCCCGCCAGCGTCCGTCGAGCTTCGCTATCCGCTCGCGGCGCCCGACCACGCGGAACCCGTGGCGTTCGTGGAGCGCCACGCTCGCCTCGTTCTCCGGGAAGATGCTCGTCTGGATCGTCGAGATTCCCGCCGCGTCGGCTCCGACAACGAGCGCGTCGAGCAGAGCACGTCCGATGCCACGCCCTCTGGCGTCCGCGCTGACGTAGACGGAGTGCTCGACGACTCCCGCGTAGCAGTCGCGGGCCGAGGTTGCCGAGAGCGCGACCCAGCCCACGACCGCTCCGTCCTCGACGGCGACGAGGCGGAGCTCCGCGAGCTTCTCCCGATCGAACTCGGGCCACGTGGGCGGCTCGGTCTCGAATGTGGCCAGCTCGGTGGCGATTCCCTCGGCGTAGATCCGCTCCACCGCAGGCCAGTCGGTTGGCGCCATTCCTCGAATCTCGATCACCGAGCAGAGACTAGGCTTCGCTCGTGTCCGAGCGCTGGGCGACGTTCGACTGTTACGGGACGCTTGTCGACTGGAACGGCGGAATCAGGACCGAGCTCGAGCGCCTCTTCGGGGTCGCCCGCGCGGAGCCGCTTCTCGCGCGGTACCACGAGCTCGAACCCGAGATCCAGAGCGCGAACCCCGGTGCGAGCTACCGCGAGGTGCTCACGATTGCGCTCGAGCGGTTGGCGAGCGAGGCGAGCTTGCCGCTGCCGGAGGGAGAGACGAGTGCGCTTGCACGATCGCTCCCGTCCTGGCCCGTGTTTCCGGACGCTGCGTCCGGCGCTCGCCGAGGCACGCGCGCGCGGCTGGCGGCTGGCGATCCTCTCGAACACGGACAGGGACCTCATCGACGTGTCCATGGTGGCGATCGGGATTGCGTTTCAGCTCTCGGTCGTCGCCGGAGAGATCGGCTCCTACAAGCCCGCACCTCGTCACTGGGAGGTGTTTCGCGAGCAGTCCGGGGTGGAGGCCGGCTCGCACGTCCACGTCGCGCAGAGCCTCTACCACGACATCGCGCCTGCGACTGAGCTCGGTATCCCGAGCATCTGGATCAACCGGCTCGGACGAGCCGGACGACAGCCGCCCGACGACGACGCTCCCGGATCTCTCTCGCCTGCCCGACGCGCTCGACGAGATCGTCTCGACATGAGCGCGCTCCGTGCCCGCTGTCCGGACTGCCGCACGTTCACGGCTGTCGCGATCGGGCCCGACTACCAGTGCCACCGCTGCGGACGGGAGTTCGCCGCCGGGCTCGTCCGGGTGCCGCGGGCGTGGGGGCAGGCGGCGAGGCGATGGCGGAGGCCGCATCGCTCGCCGTTCCGTACCCCGAGACGGCGGTCGTGGAGGAAGCGACGCTCGACGATCAGTCCGCTGCTTTGGCGCACGCGCTCCCGGAGCGGCCGGTAGTCCTCGGTGGATGCTGCTGCGCCCACGTCGGCGCCGTCCGCGGCCTGGCTGCCAGGGATGGCCACCACCTCGGCCTCGTCTGGATCGACGCGCACGGCGACCTGAACACGCCGGAGACCTCGCCCTCGGGAAACCTCTGGGGAATGCCGCTACGCATGCTCCTGGACGACGGCATCGTGAGCGCGGAGGACACGGCGCTCGTCGGGGTGCGCAGCCTCGATCCCGGCGAGAGCGCCTTTCTCGAAGAGACGGGTATCGACGACTCCCTCGATCGTGCGCTGGCGAATGTCGATTCCGTCTACGTCGCGCTCGACCTCGACGTGCTCGATCCGAGTGAGATCGACGTCTTCGTGCCGGAGCCGGGTGGTCCTCGTATCGGCGAGATCGAGGAGCTCCTGCGAGACGTCTCGCGCCGCGCCTCTGTCGTCGGTATCGGTGTCACGGGTCTGCTGCCCGTCGAATCCAACCTTCCCGCCGTCACGCGTCTTCTGGCGGCAGCGGGATTCTGATCGCGGCCCTCTAAGATCCAGCCCATGTCTTCGGAGCAGGGTCGCGTCGACGTGTCGGTCGAAAGCAAGCGGGCACCCGATGCCGTTCCCGCCAAGTCACATCCGAACACGTGCCCGGGATGCGGATCGCACTACCGTGACGACGAGCTCGAGCGAACGCTGCGCGTATGCCCCCAGTGCGGACATCACTTCCCGGTCGGAGCACGCGACCGCATAGAGCAGCTCGCGGACCCCGAGTCGTTCGTCGAGGAGGACGAGGACCTGCGGTCGGCCGACGTGCTCGGCTTCTTCGACCTGCGTCCCTACACCGAGCGGCTCGCGGAGGCCGAGATCGAGACGGGGTTGGGCGACGCGATGGTCGCCGGCAGCGCGAGCATCGAGAACGAGCCGTGCCGGCTCGCGGTGATGGACTTCGCGTTCATGGGCGGCTCGATGGGGAGCGTGGTCGGCGAGAAGTTCGTGCGCGCGTGCGAGCGCGCGGCCGAGAACCGCGTGCCGCTCGTGTCGATATCGGCTTCCGGAGGCGCGCGCATGCAGGAAGGCATCCTCGCCCTCATGCAGCTCCCGAAGACGGTTTGCGCGATCGAGGAGCTCCACGAGGCGAAGGGCGCGCTCTTCTCCGTGCTCACCCACCCGACGACGGGAGGGGTGCTCGCGAGCTTCGCGAGCCTCGGCGACGTCGTCCTCGCCGAGCCCGGCGCGCTGATGTCGTTCGCTGGGCCGCGGGTCGTAGCCCAGACGACTCGCGAGAAGCTGCCGGACGACTTCGGCCTCGCCGAGTCGAACTATCGTTTCGGCCACATCGACGCGATCGTCCCGCGCGACGAGCTGCGGCCGACCCTCGGGCGGCTCCTCCGTCTGTTCCGCGCCGAGCAGTGAGCTGAGTGCCGAGCGAAGCCGAGATCCGGCTGCGCCAGCGGCTTAGTAAGCTCGCCGGCATGAAGCTCCTGCGAGGGACGAAGCTGAGCGGCGAGCTCGAGCGGCTGCAGGATCAGCTCGAGCATCTGCAGGGTGAGCCGAGCGCCGAGGAGATCTGGCGCTCCGTCGAGCTCGCTCGGCACCAGGATCGTCCGTACACGCTGGATTACGTCGAGCGCATCCTCGACGATTTCTTCGAGCTCCACGGGGATCGCGGACGGGCGGACGATCGCGCAATCGTGACCGGGATCGGCAAGCTCGACGGACGAACCGTCGTTCTCGTCGGCCATCAGAAGGGGCGGGACCTGAAGGAGCGCACGAAGCGCAACTTCGGAATGGCGTACCCGGAGGGGTACCGGAAGGCGATTCGCGCGATGGCGCTCGCCGACCGCCACGGCTTTCCGCTCGTCACGATGGTCGACACGCCGGGCGCCTATCCGGGGGTCGCAGCCGAGCAACACGGGCAAGGAGGCGCGATCGCGCGCTCGCAGGCGGCGATGGCGCGGCTCTCCGTTCCGACCGTCGCCTGCGTGATCGGCGAGGGCGGCTCCGGCGGCGCGGTCGCCATTGCGGTCGCAGACCGGGTGCTCATGCAGGAGAACGCGATCTACTCGGTGATCTCGCCGGAGGGCTGCGCGGCGATCCTGTGGAGGGACGCGGGTGAGGCGCAGAAAGCCGCCGCTGCGTTCAAGCCGGACGCCGCCTCACTGCCTCGAGCTCGGCGTGATCGACGCGATCGTCCCGGAGCCGGAGGGCGGCGCCCACGAGGACCCGGACAGCGCTGCGCGCATGCTCGAAGCCGCGATCGTCGAGGCGCTTTCCGAGATCGAGTCGCTCGATCCCGACGAACGGCGGACCGAGCGCCGGGCGAAGTACCGGCGCATGGGCGTACTGGCGTTCGCATAGCACTATCCACAGGTTCCACAGCCTTATCCCCGGAACGGAAAAGCTCCTGAGCAGGGAATTCGTCGGATATGAGGCCGGATAGTGAAGAAAGCGTTGCGTCGTTGGCGACAATCCACAGGTGAGCCTCGACGAGTACCGCCGCAAGCGCAGCCCTCGGCGCACGCCTGAGCCTTTCGGGAGCGGGAGGAAGCGGCAAGGCGACCCGCGATTCGTGGTGCAGCGCCACGCTGCTCGCCGCCTGCACTACGACTTTCGCCTCGAGCGGCATGGAGCGCTTGCCAGCTGGGCGGTGCCGAAGGGCGTTCCGCTGGAGCCTGGCGAGCGTCGCCTCGCGGTCCACGTCGAGGATCATCCGCTCGAGTACGGCGACTTCGAGGGTGTCATTCCGGCGGGTGAGTACGGGGCGGGGACCGTCGAGATCTGGGACCGTGGAACGTACGAGCTACTCGAGGAGAAGCGCGACGGCGGTCTGACCGTCCGTCTCGAAGGCGAGCGCCTGAACGGCGTCTGGACGCTCGTCCCCGCGCACATGGACGGCGACCCCAAGAACTGGCTCCTCCTGCGGAAGGACGGAGCCGCGCGCGCCGGTGGGGGCCGCTCCCCGATGCTGTCGACGTCCTCGGAGTCGCTGCCCGAGGGTGACGGCTGGATCTACGAGCCGAAGTGGGACGGGTTTCGGGCGATCGTCACGCTTGCGGCTGGCGAAGCGACGCTGACGAGCCGGAACGGCAACGATCTCACCGATCGCTTCCGGGGGGCGGCGCGAGCAGCCGAGCTGGGCGTGCGCTCCGCCGACGCGGTCCTCGACGCCGAGATCTGCGCGCTGGACGAGCGCGGCCGCTCGAGCTTCTCGCTGCTGCAGCAGGGCGGAGGCGCGCTCACTCTCGTCGTCTTCGACCTGCTCGAGGTCGACGGCGAGTCGGTCGTGGGGATGCCCCTCGTGGATCGACGCGCGCGTTTGGAGCAGCTCGTCGACACCTCGCGGGGCGGCATCGCGCTGTCGCCGCAGTTCGACGACGGCGACTTGCTCCTGCAAGCGGCCGCCGAGCAAGGGCTCGAGGGAGTCGTCGCGAAGCGCCTGGACAGCCGTTATCAACCGGGCCGTCGCAGCCCGGATTGGCGGAAGGTCAAGGTGAAGGGGCGCCAAGAAGTCGTAGTCGCCGGCTACACGAGAGGGCAGGGACGCCGCTCGCAGGGCTTCGGTGCGCTTGTCGTGGGCGTCCACGAGGCGGGAGGTCTGCGCTGGGCGGGGAACGTCGGCACGGGTTACTCCGACGCCGAGATCAAGCGGTTGCGAGATCTCATGCGGCCGCTCGAGCGTGCCGAGTCGCCGTTTGCAGACGTGCCGAAGATGCCGCGCGTCCGCCGATCGGACGTGGTCTGGCTCGAGCCGCGGCTCGTCGCGGAGGTCGAGTTCGTCGAATGGACGCGGGAGGGCCGACTGCGAGCCCCGGTTTACGTCGGGATCCGAGAGGACAAGCCCGCAGACGAGGTGAGACGCGAGCGGAGTCCGGTGCCGGAGGTCGTGAGGAAGGGGAAGCGCGAGCTTCGCCTCTCGAACCTGGACAAGCTCTTCTGGCCCGAGGAGGGGATCAGCAAGGGCGACCTCATCGCGTACTACCGCGACGTCGCGGCGGTCCTCGTCCCGCACCTCCGCCACCGGCCGTTCACGATGAGGCGCCACCCCGACGGCTGGCAGGGAAAGCACTTCTTCCAGAAGCAGGCGCCGAGCCACATGCCGTCGTGGATCAAGCGCGAGACTCTTCCCGCCACCACCCGGGAGGGCGACTCGAAGACCATCGACTACGCGCTCGTCGACGACGAGCTCGCGCTTCTCTGGATGGTCAACATGGGCTGCATCGACATGCACGTCTGGGCATCGCGCGTGGATCTTCCCGACCGGCCCGACTGGGTCATGTTCGACCTCGACCCGTCCGAGGGAGCCACGTTCGAGGACGTGATCGACGTGGCGAAGCTCGTCAAGGAGGCGCTCGACCTGCTTGGGCTCGCCGCGTTTCCCAAGACCTCGGGCTCGCGCGGTATCCACGTCCTCGTTCCGATCGCGCGGCGCTCGAGCTTCGCCGAGGCCCGCGAGTTCGCGGCGATCGTCGCCGGCGCGCTCGCTCGGGCGCACCCTGGCCTCGTGACGACGGAGTGGGCGAAGAAGAAGCGCCGCGGCGTGCTCGTGGATGCGAACCAGAACGGACCGGGGAAGACGAACGCGTCGGTCTACTCCGTGCGGCCGCGGGCCGGCGCGATGGTCTCGACGCCGCTCCGCTGGGAGGAAGTGGTCTCGGGACTCGACCCCACGGCTTTCACGATGGACGCAGTGCTCGACCGCGTCGCGCGCGACGGCGACCTCTTCGCCGGCGTGCTGGAGGGCGGACAGTCGCTCGCGAAGGCGCTGCGCGCGCTCCGCTGAGCGCGTCGCCGGTACCGAGAAGCCATACGATCGTGCGTGCCCCGGCAGGTCTCGGTCATCGGCAGCGGCGCCGAGTGGGAGGCAGTCGCGGAGGAGGTCGGGAGGCTGCTGGCCGAGCAGGGGTGCGTCGTGGTGACGGGAGGGCTCGGCGAGGTGATGGCGGCGGCTCACCGAGGTGCGAAGGCGGCCGGAGGCACGACCATCGCGATCCTGCCCGGGGAGCGCCGCGACGCCGCGAACGAGTGGGCCGACCACGTGGTCGTCACGGGCGTGGTCACGCGCGCAATCTTGCGGTCGCCGCGTCCGGCGAGGCGGTCATCGCGATCGGCGGGGGTTGGGGAACGCTTGCGGAGATCGCGCTCGCGAAGGTTCTCGGGCGGCCCGTCGTCGCGCTCGAGGGCGCACCAGCGGGTCGAGGGGCCGAACTCGCCGCAACGCCGGCCGAGGCGGTCGAGCTGGCGCTACGCCATCTCGGCTAGCCGTCGCTCGAGAATAGCCCGCTCCGGCTCGTTCGTCGTCCGCTCCAGCGCCTCGCGATACGCGGCCGCTGCCTCGTCCCAGCGCTCGAGTCGCCGGAGGAGATCCGCCCGCGCAGCGTGGAGGAGGTGGTAGCCGTCGAGGCTGGCCGAGTGCGTCGACGAGTCGCGAGTCCTTCCTCGACCCGCCCGGCGAGAGCGATTGCGACCGCGCGGTTCAGGAGTACGACCGGCGACGGATCGAGCTCGACGAGACGGTCGTAGAGGACGACGATCTCCTCCGGGAGGCGACCCTCCGCATGCGCAGCGGCGATCGCCGCCTGCAGGACGTACGGCCCGGCGCCGCCAGCGAGCGACCGCACGGCTCGAGGACGCGCAGGCCCTCTTCGATCCGGCCTCTGTCCCAGAGCGCGCGGTCCTGATCCTCGAGCAGCACGAGCTCTCCGCGCGGTCGACTCGAGCGGCCGGCTCGAGTCCTGGAGAAGCATGAGCGCGAGCAGGGCGAGCACCTCCGGCTCGTCCGGCATGAGAACCGCGAGCAGCTTGCCGAGCCGGATCGCCTCGTCGCAGAGATCGCCGCGCACGTGCTCCGTCGCCCGCGTCGCCGCGTAACCCTCGTTGAAGACGAGATAGAGCACCGCGAGCACCGACCGCAGGCGCTCGGGAAGCAGATGGTCGGGAGGGACGCGGAACGGGATTCCCGCGGCGCGGATCTTCCGCTTCGCGCGGACGAGCCGTTGAGCCATTGCCGGCTCCGCGACGAGGAATGCGCGCGCTATCTCGGTCGTGGTGAGCCCGCCCACCTCGCGCAGCGTCAGGGCGATGCGGCTCTCGGAGGCCAGCGCGGGGTGACAGCACGTGAAGACGAGAGCAAGCCGCTCGTCGGGAATCGCGCTTATCTCGTCCTCCTCCTGCCGGAAGCTGCTCGAGCCGGCCGAGGAGCTCGGCCTTCTGCGCGAAAAACGCGGTCGCGGCGGATGCGGTCGATGGCCCGGTTCTTAGCGGTCGTGACGATCCACGCGCCGGGATTTCGCGGCAGGCCGTCTCGAGGCCACCGCTCGAGAGCGGTCGCGAACGCGTCCTGGACGGCGTCCTCGGCCAGCTCGAGGTCGCCCATTGCACGGTGAGGATCCCGACCGCGTTTCCCCACTCCTCACGGAAGACCTGCTCGACCCCTGCCCGCACTCCCCTATTCGACGATCGGCCGGATCTCGAGGGATCCGTGCTCTGCGGTCGGGATGAGCGCTGCCAGCCGGATCGCCTCGTCGAGGTCGGGAAGGTCGACGACGAAGACGCCGCCGACGACCTCCTTCGTCTCCGCGAACGGGCCGTCGGTGACGAGCTGCTCGCCGTTGCGGACGCGCACCACCTTCGCCGTGCCGCGTCCGTCGAGCTCGTGGCCCGTAGAGTTCGGATCCGCTTTCTGCAGCTCGTCGAAGAGCGCGATCCAGCGCGGCATCTCCTGCGCGCGCAGCTCCGCCTTCTCCTCGTCGGAGAGGTCGACCCACTCGGAGTCGTCGCCGTAGATCAGCAGCGCGTACTTCATGACGCCGCTCCTTCCGCGTTCGGGTCGACGTAGCACGGGCCGCACCTCGATTGCCCCGTGCTCGGCTCCCGGGATGCGGGCCGCCCAGTCGACCGCTTCCTCGATCGAGTCGCACTCGAGGAGGAAGTAGCCACCGAGCGCCTCCTTCACCTCGGCGTACGGCCCGTCCGTGACGAGCGTCTCGGCGTTACGCACGCGCACCGTCGTCGCATCGCGCGTCGAGCCGAGCTCGCCTCCGCCGGCCATGACTCCTGCCTTGCTCGCCTCTTCCGCGAACGCGCGGTAGCTGCTCGTACACGGCCTCTCGTTCCTCCGTCGGAGAACGCCTCCCAGCGCGAGCGCGTCTCCGTACATCAGTGCCATGAACTGCACCACGCCTCCTCTCTCGTCAGATTCCACCACGACGACGAGCGGCGCGGGCGACGAAATCGACATCCTTGCCGGCTGATGCTGACACGGCCTCGTCTACGCTGCGAGAGCATCCGCCCGAGCAGCGTCCGTGCGCACCGCCCTTGTCGAGCATCTCGTTCAGGTTGCCGCACTTCGGGCTCTGGACGCACGAGGGGCAGCCGTTCGTGCAGGGGCAGCGCTGGAGGAGCCGGGCGCCGTGTCCTCGACCCAGCCCTCGAAGCTGGCGAAGCCGCGCGCGGTGATGCCCGACCCCGCCGGCGTGGCCGTCGTAGACGAAGATCGTCGGGCGACCGGTCTGCGGGTGGACGTTGGTCGAGAGTCCGCCGATGTCCCAGCGGTCGCACATCGCCCAGAGCGGCAGGAGCGCGATCAGCGTGTGCTCCGCCGCGTGCAGCGTCCCGAGCAGCTTCGGCATCTGCTCGAGCCCTTCGAGCAGCTCGGGCTCGGGCGAGAACCAGATCGCCTCGGTCTCGAACGAGGTCTCGGGCATGAGCATCGGGACGACGTCGATCGTCGAGCCGTCGCGTATCGCCTTCCGCGCGTATGCGATGACCTGCTCCGTGACGGAAACCCGCCCGAAGTGCAGATCGACGCCGAGCCGCCGCTCGAGCGCTCGGCCTCCTCGATCGCGGTCTCCGTCTCCTTCTTCACCTGCGTGTACCAGTCGACCCTCACCGGTGCGACGAGCGCCACCCGCTGCGCGCAGGTCGAGCTCCTCGACCAGGTACTGCTCGCCGAGATGGAGGTAGATCGCGCCTTCGTGCACGGTCGAGTACGCGCGCTCCCGCTCGACGAGTCCGAGGAGCGTCCCGGTCTCGGCTTCGATCACGGTGAACGCCTCCGCGTCCCCCGAGCGGAGCGAGATCCTGGCGGCCGGGTAGTCGCGGCCCTTCCAGATGAAGCCGGCCGGCGTACGCTCGAGCTCGGGCAGCTCTGCCGCACGCTCGAGCGCCGCCTCGCCGAGCGTGGCCGCGTCCTTCTCGTCGAGCGGCGCCTCGAATGCCGCCGCCAGCACGTGCGGGTCGAGAATCCGAGGGTTCGCGTGGTCGACGATGCGCGGCCTCGACGTTGCGAGAGAGAAGCGCCTCCGGCTCGCGGGCGAAGAACTGGTCGAGCGCGTCCTCGCTCGCGACGAGCACCGCGAGGCCGCGACCGCGCCGTCCCGCGCGTCCCCACTGCTGGCGCAGCGAGGCGACGGTGCCGGGGAAGCCGACAGAGATCGCGCAGTCGAGCAAGCCGATGTCGATCCCGAGCTCGAGCGCGTCGGTCGCGGTCACTCCGAGAAGCTCGCCTTCGACGAGACGGCGCTCGATCTCGCGCCGCTGCTCGGGCGTGTAGCCGGCGCGATACGGGGTGAGCCGGTCCGCGGTCGCCGCGTCCACCCGCTCGACGGTGAAGCGATGGATCAGCTCCGCCGCCTTCCGGCTCTTCGCGAAGCAGATCGTCCGGAGACCCCGCGTCGTGAGCTCCGAGAGAAGCCGCGCCGCGTCGCCCAGCGCGCTCGCGCGTAGCCCGAGCTCGGGGTCGAGCAGGGGCGGATTCCAGATGACGACTTCGCGCTCCGACTTCGGCGACGTGTCGGTCTCGACGACCGTGGCGGACTCGCCGATGAGCGCCGCCGCGAGCTCGCCGGCGTTCGCGATCGTCGCGGAGGCGAGCAGGAACTGCGGCTCCGCGTCGTAGACCCGCGCGAGCCGCCGTAGGCGGCGGAGCACGTTCGCCACATGCGAGCCGAAGACGCCGCGGTACACGTGCGCCTCGTCGACGACGACGTAGCGGAGGTTGTGGAGGACGTCGCCCCAGCGGTCGTGGTGCGGGAGCACGCCCACGTGGAGCATGTCGGGGTTCGTGAGGATGAGGTTCGACCACTTGCGGATCTGCCAGCGCCGCTCGGTCGGCGTGTCGCCGTCGTAGATCGCCTGGCGCAGGCCCTTGACCCGCAGCTCGCCGAGCGCTCGAGCCTGATCCTGTGCGAGCGCCTTCGTCGGGTAGAGGTACAGCGCGCGGGTCTTCGGCGCCCGCGCGATCGCGTCGAGCACGGGAAGGTTGAAAGCGAGGGACTTTCCGGACGCCGTTCCCGTCGTGACGACGACGTTCTCGCCGCGGCGCGCAGCCTCCCATGCCTCGGCCTGGTGGACGAAGAGGCCGGTGACTCCGGTTGCGACGAGCGAGGAGGCCACGCGCGGATCGAGGTCGTCGGGCAGCGGCTCGACCCGCGCTCGGCGCGACGGTTCGAGCCCGCGGTAGGCGATCTCCTCGCCCTCGAGCAGGTCTGCCCATGTCGCCGCGACCTCGGTCGCCATGCGCCCAGTGTCGCAGTACGCTCACGACTTCACGCGGCGTGAGGTCTATTCGAGGAAGGGCGCGAACGCACGCTCGTAGTGATCCCGCGAATGCGCACCGAGGACCGTCGCGCGCGTTTCCCCGTCAGCGAAGAGGATGACGGTCGGCAGCGCCAGCACGCCGTAGCGTGCCGGGACGGCGAGGTTCTCGTCGACGTTCATCCGTACCAGACGCAAACCCGCCCGGTCCTCCGCCGATCCCCCGGAGGTGCGGCTCGATCGCTCGTGCACGGCTTGCACCACGGCGCCCAGAAGTCGACGATGACGGGCACCGGCGAGGCGAGCACCTCGTCCGCAAAGGTCTCGTCGGTGACCTCGTCCACGGCTAGAGCTTGCCCGTGAGGGCGCGCCAGCGGAGCACGGGCACCTTCCAGATCGCCTCGAGGACGATGGCGCGGCTCATCTTCGAGTCGCCGACGCGGCGCTCGGAGAAGCGGATCGGGATCTCCCGCACCCGCAGCCCCGCACGGAGGACGCGATAGGTCGTCTCGATCTGGAATGCGTAGCCCCGCGCCGACAGCGCGTCGAGGTCGATCGCCTCGAGCGTCCCGCGCCGAAAGCACTTGAACCCACCTGTGAGATCGCGCACATTCACGCCGAGCACGAGCTGCGCATAGAGACAGCCCCCGCGCGAGACGATTCGCCGGAGCAGACCCCAGCCCTCGGTCCCGCCGCCGCGGACATAGCGCGATCCGAGGACGAGGTCGGCGTCTCCGGCCGCCTCGATCAGTCGCGGCACATCGCCCGGATCGTGAGAGAAGTCGCAGTCGATCTCGACGACGAGCTCGGCGTTCTCGCTCAGCGCCTTCCGGAACCCGGCGATGTACGCGGGGCCGAGCCCCTCCTTCCGCGCGCGGTGGAGCACGTCCAACCACGGAAGCTCGCCGGCGAGCCGATCGGCGAGCTCGCCGGTTCCGTCCGGAGAGGCGTCGTCGATGACGAGAACGCGATCCTGCGAGGTGTCGAGGACGTCTCCGAGCGCGCGCACCATCGGCTCCAGGTTCTCGCGCTCGTTGAACGTGGGCAGGCAGACGACGGCGCGCGGCACGTCCCTATCATCGCGACATGGCGAAGCCACTGCCTCGGAATGCGGAGCTCGCGGACCAGCTCGACCTGCTCGCGGACCTCTCCGAGATTCTCGCCGAGGAGTCGTTCAAGGTCATTGCGTACCGGCGAGCGGCAACGCGGATCCGCGAGACACCGGGGCCGGTGGCCGAGCTGGCGCTCGCGGGCCGGGCGACCGATCTCCCCGGCATCGGGAAGACGATCGAGCAGAAGGTGCTCGAGATCGTCTCGGACGGCGAGATGCACGCTCTCACCAGGCGCCGCGAGCGGGTGCCGGTCGGGGTCGTCGACTTCCTGCGTCTCCCCGGAGTCGGCCCGAAGACGGCTGCCCGCATCTGGACCGAGCTCGGCGTGACCACCCTCGACGGGCTGAAAACCGCCGCGGAGGAAGGCCGGCTACGCGATCTCTCCGGGCTCGGCGCGAAGAGCGAGGAGAAGATCCTGCAGGCGCTGGCCGCAGGTGCCGGGCGCAAGGCTCCGAGCGAGAACCGGGGGCTCCTCGGCGTCGCCTTGCCCGCAGTCAAGGCCGTCGTCGCCGAGCTCTCCGAGCATCCGGCGGCGATTGCCGTCTCGGAAGCCGGAAGCGTCCGCCGCCGCCGCGAGACCGTGCGCGACCTCGACCTCATCGCGACGTCGTCGGATCCTCCCGCGCTGATCGCGGCCTTCTGCGAGGCGCCGTGGGTCGCGGAGGTCGTCGCGCGCGGACCCACGAAGGCGACCGTCGGCGGCCACCAGGGCCTCCGCTTCGATCTCAGGGTCGTGCCGCCCGAGTGCTACGGGAACGTGCTCCAGCACTTCACCGGCTCGAAGGACCACAACGTCGCCCTGCGCGAGGATGCCGTGCGGCGCGGCCTCTCGATCTCCGAGTACGGCGTCACGACGGTCGAGAGCGGAGAGGTCGTCACGCACGCGACCGAGGAGGAGCTCTACGAGTACCTCGGCTACCCGTTCATTCCGCCCGAGCTGCGCGAGTCGGGCGGGGAGCTTGTCGTTGCCCGCAACGGAGCGCTTCCCGAGCTCGTCCAGCTCTCGGACCTCCGCGGGGAGATGCACTGCCACTCCACCTGGTCGTCCGACGGGAAGGGCTCGATCGAGGAGATGGCCCACCGCGCGCAGGAGCGGGGCTACGCGTTCATGTGCCTCACCGACCACTCCCACTACCTGCGTGACGGCCGGCTCGAGGCGCAGTGGAAGGAGATCGAGCAGGTCAACGCTCGCGTCAAGCCGTTTCGCGTCCTGCGCGGGATCGAGGTGAACATCCGCGCGGACGGGTCGCTCGACGTCGCCGACGACGCTACTCGCCGAGCTGGACTGGGTCGTCGCGTCGCTTCATACGTCGTTCGACCGAAGCCCGACCGAGCGAATCCTGGGCGCGATCGACAACCCGCACGTCGACTGCATCGGCCATCTCACCGGTCGGCGGATCTTGAAGCGCGCCGGTTCCGAGATCGACGTCGAGCGCGTGGTCGAGCGTGCGGTGGAGACGCGCACCGCGCTCGAGATCAACTCGCAGCCCGACCGGCTCGACATGCGCGACACGCACGCGCGACTCGCCGGGGAGGCCGGCGTGCTCATCCCCATCACGACGGATGCCCACTCGACGGGTGCGCTCGACTACGCGGAGCTTGGCGTCGGCCTCGCTCGCCGCGCCTGGTTGACGAAGGAGCAGGTGCTGAACACGCGCACCTGGGCGCAGATCGAGAAGCTCGAACGCAGATGCGACATGAGCTCGTTCGGGAGGACGGAGCGCCGCAGCGGTCGACTGGGTCGCCGCCTACCTCGAGGGTGTGCGCGACCTCCCGGTGCTCGCGCAGGTCGAGCCCGGCGACATCCGCGCCGCGCTGCCGCCGTCCCCGCCTGAGGAGCCGGAGCCGTTCGCGGCGGTTCTCCGCGACCTCGACGCCGTTCTCCTTCCCGGCCTGACGCACTGGCAGAGCCCTCGCTTCTTCGCGTACTTCGCGACCACGGCCTCCGACCCCGGCGTGCTCGCCGAGCTCCTCGTCGCCGGTCTCAACCAGGTCGGAATCCTGTGGCGCACCTCTCCCGCGCTTCAGGAGCTGGAGGAGGTGACGCTCGACTGGCTGGCGCAGCTCCTCGGGCTTCCGCCGGGCCTGCACGGTCACATCGAGGACACGGCCTCGACCGGCGTGCTGTCCGCGCTCGCGGTCGCCCGCGCGCTGCGACCCGGACGCGCGCGTCGTGCTCTGCTCCGAGCACGCGCACTCGGCGGTGGACAAGGCAGCGCGGCTGCTCGAGCTCGAGCTCCGCAAGGTGCCCGTCGACGCCGAGTTTCGTCTGCGCCCGGATGCGTTGCGATCTCGAGGACGCATGCGCGGTCGTCGCGACCATCGGCACCACGGGTGCGGCTGCGGTCGATCCCGTGCCCGCGCATCGCGGATCTCTGCGAAGCCGCCGGGGTCTGGCTGCATGTCGACGCCGCGTACGCCGGATCGGCTGCGATCTGCCCCGAGCTCCGCCACCACTTCGCCGGCTGGGAGCGGGCGGACTCGATCGGCGTCAACCCGCACAAGTGGCTGGGGACGCCGATGGACTGCTCGGCGCTCTGGACGAGCCGGCCCGACGACTTCCGCCGAACCTTCAGCCTCGTCCCCGAGTTCCTGCAGTCGCCGGACGAGGCCGTGAACCTGAGCGAGCTGACGATTCCGCTCGGGCGGCGGTTTCGGGCGCTGAAGCTGTGGGCGGTCCTTCGCTGCTTCGGCCGGACGGGCCTACAGGAGCGGATTCGCGAGCACGTCCGGCTGGCGGCGCTGTTCGAGAGCTGGGTCGAGGCGGAGCCCGGATGGGAGGTCGTCGCTCCGCGGCACTTCTCGCTCGTGTGCTTTCGCCGTGAAGGCTCGGACGAGGAGAACGAGCGGCTGCTCGAGCGGGTCAACGCAACGGGCGAGGTCTTCATCTCGCATGCCCGGCTCGGCGGCCGCTACGCGCTGCGGCTCGCGGTCGGGAACTACCGCACGACCGAGGACGACGTGCGGCTCGCGTGGGAGGTTCTCACCCGCGAGGCGCCGTGACCGGGAGATAGATCCTCGACGCCTGCAAGATCCAGCCTGCGTCACTCGTCTTGACGACGCGGCCGAGGAGGAAGAGACCGGCGGCCGTCAACTCCTTCTCCGCTCTCTTCGCACTCCTTCGGCAGCCGCGTCGGCTGGCGTGAGGTCGAGGCTCGAGACGGTGAGCTTCAGGGGCCTGTTCAGCTGCGCGGCGCCGAGCGAGAAGCACGGCGCCCGAATGCAGCGGATGCCGAGGTCGCGCACTTGAAGTAGGTCCCCTTGGTGCCCCTGCCGATGGGTGCGACGAACGTCGGCGACCACCAACGCGCCGAGGTTGCCGAAGCCCTGGAACGTCCACGGATCGATGTCGGCCCGGACGAGCGCTCCGTCCGGCACACCAGTCTCGCAGTGGCTGCCGCTTCTCGTCGACCGCGAGCGCGACATAGCAACGGGGCACGCAGCGCTCCGTCCGCGCAGCGCGTGCGCGAGCGGTTCGCGAGCGCGACCCAGTAGCCGCCGCAGATCGGCGACGGGCAAAGTCGCGGGTCCGGTCGAACGACGTACTGCGAAGAACCGACGAGCTTGGGCGGCGGCGGCCCGCTCTGTCCCGCCGCTGGAAAGAGTGCGACGACGAGCGCTGCGGCGACTACGAGGCCCGCGGTAGCGCAGCGCGCGCGAGGGCGATCCTCACTCCCTCCTTAGGATACGACTCGTGCGCCTCGTCGCCATCGGGCTCGCGGCGGGGGTCTTCTCCGCGCTCTTCGGCGTCGGTGGCGGCATGATCGCCGTCCCGCTCTTGATCCTGCTCGTCTCGCTGCCGGAGCGTGCCGCCGCGGCAACCTCGCTCGGAGCGATCGGGATCACCGCCCTCGCGGGCGTGGTCGTCTTCGGACTCCGTGGCGAGGTGGACGTCGGCTACGGCGCGCTCGTGGGGCTTCCGGCCGCGGCGGGAGCACTTCTCGGCACCTCCCTTCAGCAGCGCATCCCGACGAGGACCCTGACGTACGCGTTCGCACTGCTGCTCACCGCCGTCGGAGTCTGGCTCCTCGTAACATGACGCATGACGAACGATCGCCCTCGCGCTCGCGCTCGGCCTCGCCACGGGGGTGCTCGCCGGGCTCTTCGGGACTCGGTGGGGGAATCCTCTTCGTGCCCACGCTCGTGGCGCTCGGCCTCGGCCAGCTCGAGGCCCAGGCGACGTCGCTGCTCGCGATCCTCCCGACGGTCGCCGCGGGGGCCTGGAACCAGCATCGGTTCGGCAACCTCCGCGTGAGAACAGCCCTCATCGTCGGCGTCGCGTCGATCGCCGGGGTCGAGATCGGCGCCCGAATCGCCACGTCCGTGCCCGAAGACCTCCTCCGCCGGCTCTTCGCGATCCTGCTGTTCGGCGTCGCCGCTCAGCTCGCATGGCGTGCTCGCCGCGCGGCGCCTCGCTACCCTGACTCGCCGTGACCGTGTCCGCCCCGATCCGTGTCGGCATCCTTGCCGGAGCGGCTCTCGCGCTTTCGTCGGCGCTCGCCGCGGCCGCTCCTCCGCCGAGTGGAGCCTCGACCGAGGCCCGCGCCACGATCGTTCGTCTCAGCATCCCGGGACAGGGCACGGTGGCTCTCGGCGACGTCGCCTGGCCCGACACGGCGGGCGCCGAAGTGCAGTCGTTCGTCTACCCGGGCGACGGTGCGGTGATTCGGGTGGGCCTGTCGCGGGCGGTCGCCTCCGCGCAGACCGGCGGAGCGGCAGCGTCGCAGGCCTCGGCCGAGACGATCGCGCGTCTCGCTCTTCGGCGGCGACGTGCTCGCGGGCCAGGTGGCGGCCCACGCGAGTGCGGGAGCAAGCCGTCGCTCGGCAGGGGCCGACGTCGGCAGCTCGACTGTTCAGGGTCTGCGCGTGCTCGGACAGGACGTCTCACCGTCCGCGGGCGCGAGCCTCTCGCTCGGAGACTGGGGGACGCTCCAGATCCTGGCTCAGGACACGGGCTCGAGACGCGGGCGGTCTCCTGCGGCACAGGGCTCGGTCGTGGTTCTCCGGGTAAAGCTCAGCGCGGCGCACGGAGGTTTGCCTGCCGGGAGCGAGATCGTCGTGGGTGAGGCTGCGGCGACTGCTGTCGCCGACCTGCGGGCGACGTCCGGCCCCCCAAGCTCCCGGCACCGGGACGCCGCTTCCTCGCCCACGCCCCCCGGTACCCACGACGCCGCGGCCGCCCGAGGCCGACTCGGGCGATGTGGCGATTCCCGGAGGTCCCGTGCGTGCAGCGCCCGCGGACGTCGTCGCTCGTCTCACGTCGGGGGGCTACGTGTTCCCCGTCTACGGCACGGCATCGTTCGGCGACAGCTTCGGCGGCCCCCGGCCGAACATCCCGGGAGGCTGGCACCACGGCGAGGACATCTTCGCGCCCATGGGCGCTCCGATCCTCGCGGTCGCCGACGGCACCTTGCACTCGATCGGCTTCATCCCGCTCGGCGGCTACCGGCTGTGGCTCCAGGACGAGTCAGGCAACCAGTTCTACTACGCTCACCTCTCGGCGTACTCGCCGCTCGCCGTCGAAGGCAAGCAGGTCGAGGTGGGCGATGTCATCGGCTTCGTCGGAGACACGGGAGACGCCGAGGGTGGCTCTCCACACCTCCACTTCGAGATTCACCCGGCTCAGCTGATCGGGCTCGGGTACGACGGCGTCGTTGCTCCCTACCCGTTCCTCGTCGCCTGGCGGCGTGCCGAGGACGTCTTCTTCGCGGCCGGCAGGATCTATGTCGCCTCGCGGCGGGGAGCTCCCTCGCTGCCTCCGCCCGGAGCAGTGCTGCTCCAGGCGGAGGACATCGCATCCACGAGCGGGCTGGTTCCCGGCGCGCTCGAACGTGCGCTCGAGCGCAAGCCGAGGTAGAGAAGTCCAGTAGTGCGCAAGATCGGAATCGGCTAGTGCCGATTCCGACCGCGCGGAAAATCCCTCAAGCCGGCGGCTTTTGCCGCCAGCCGTAGCGATTTCGTGTCGGGTCTGGCGACTACGCCTCGCTGGGCTCGGAGCCGTTGCCAGGCGTCTCGGCCTCGGCCGCCGCGAGCTCGTCCGAGAACTGCTCGAAGCCGTCGCCGTTCTCGCCTGCGACCCGCTCCATGATCCACTCGCGCGTCGCGGCGCCGGTCCACGGGTTGTAGAGGACGCCGAGCGTCACGCCGGTCAGGAGGATCACGCGGTTCCGGGCCTTGTGCCCCTTCTTCGCGCCCTGAAGCCGGTCGCCGGCATCGGTCAGCTCACCGACGAGCTCCTGGATCTGCTCCTGGAAGTCCTTGTCCGAGACTTTCCTCGCCTTGCCTTTCACGCCCTCGCTCTTCGCGATCTGGCCGTAGAGGCTGCGGGCGGCGACGAACGCCGCAAGGAGATCGTCGCGCAGCTCCGGGTCCTCGATCGCGCGTTTTACGTACGGGCGCAGCGTCTCGACTGCCTCCATTGGCTTGTCCTTGGTCTTCAACATGGTGCTACCACCTTTCTTCGACTTGGTCTGAAGTATGTCGGCTAGTGTGAGCCGGGTGTCGGGGGCTCTCTCCTTGCTTCTCCACCCGAGGCGATTGCTAATCCTCATCGGGTCTTTCGTGTCGGCGATTCTCTATGTCTGGATCGCCGCCGTGCACGCCGTTCCGGGCGTTCGCAGGCGCAAGGCGGCGTTTCGAGCGGCCTGGCGACAACGGGCGCGCCGGCAGGAACGCGCGAACTGGAGGGCCTGACCCGCTTCGTTCTCCGTCACCGCTGGCCGGTGCTCGGCGCATGGCTGGCGGTCTTCGTCGTCGCGGGCTGGGCATCGTCTCAGCTCGCGGACCTCCTTACGAACCGCTTCACGTTACCGGGAACGGATACCCGGCGCGCGGAGGTGCTGCTCGAGGATCACTTCGGCCAGAAATCGACCGGTTCGTTCACGATCGTCGTCGAGACGAGGGGAAACTCCCGTGCACTTGTGCCTCAGGTTCGTGTCGCTGCCGAACGGGCCGCGGCGGAGCTGCCCACGAGCCGTCTCGTCGCGGTCACTGCGCTGACCGATGACGTGGTCACGGCCCAGATCGTCTCGGAGCTCGCACCCGCCGATTCCAAGGGCCACACGGACGACATGCGCGAGGCGATCGGCGCCATCTCCGGCGCGACCGTCTATGTCACCGGACAGGCGGCGATCGAGCACGATCTCGACCCGGTCTTCGGTGACGATTTGCTCAAAGGGGAGCTGATCGCGATTCCCATCGCCCTGCTCATCCTCGTCTTCACCTTCGGGACGCTCACATTCCTCGTGCCGTTCATCTTCGCGCTCGTGACGATCCCGACCACCCTGGGGATCGTCTGGATCTTCGCCAACTTCATGGAGCTCTCCACGTATCTCCAGAACCTGGTCTCGCTGATCGGTCTCGGAATCGCCATCGACTACTCCCTGCTCGTCGTCTACCGGTTCCGCGAGGAGCTGCGTCGCGGCCTCTCACGCGACGAGGCAATCGTGAGAACGATGCAGACGTCCGGACGTGCGGTGGTGTTCAGCGGCACGGCTGTCGCGATCGGGCTCGCGATGCTCCTCTTCATGCCGCTTCCGTTCATGCGGGGGTTCGGCATCGGAGGTCTGTTCATTCCGGCGGTGTCGGTGCTCGCAGCCGTCACGTTTCTTCCCGCCGTGCTCTCTCTCGTCGGTCAGCGGCTCGACCGAGCTCGTCTCATGCCGCAGAGCTGGCTCGCGCGCCGGGACGATCACGAGCGGGGCTTCTGGGCCAGGCTCGCGCGTTTCATCATGCGCTACCCGAAGCTCGTCGCCGCGACGACGGCCGGATTCCTCCTCCTGCTGGCCCTTCCCCTTCTGACCTTGCAGCTCGGGCCTGGTGCCAACGAGGGCATCCCGCGAAACCTGGAGGCGATCCAGGGGTATGACGTGCTGACGCGAGCGGTCGGAGCGGGAGCGGTAGCTCCGACCAACGTCGTCGTCGACACGGGGCGAGAGCATGGAGCGGAAAGCCCACTCGTCGCCGCCGCGGTGGCCGATCTCGAGCGCGGCCTCTCCAGCGATCCACAGGTTGCCCTCGTCTCGTTCGATGTCACGCCGCAGCATGTCGACCCGACGGGCCGCTATCTCAACATCGAGGTCATCGGGAAGAGCGACTACGGCAAGCCGGAGAGCCTCGACTTCGTCAGTCGCCTACGCGGGGACATCATCCCGGCTGCGAACTTTCCCGAAGGGATGGACGTGTACGCGGGCGGCGGGCCACCGGGCGGGAAAGACTTCCTCGATCTGACCTATAGGTGGTTCCCGTGGCTCCTCGCCGCGGTGCTCGTGGCGACGTTCTTCCTGCTCATGCGCGCGTTCCGCTCGCTCGTGCTGCCCCTGAAGGCGATCCTCCTCAACCTGCTCTCGATCGGGGCGGCCTACGGCCTCTTGGTCGTCGTCTTCAAGTGGGGAGCGGGTGAGCCGGCCGGGCTGATCGCCTACGACCAGGTCGAAGGATGGATCCCGGTGTTCCTGTTCGCGATGCTCTTCGGACTCTCGATGGACTACGAGGTCTTCCTCGTGTCACGGATGCGTGAGGAATGGGACAAGGGAGCCACGAACGAGGAGGCGGTCGTCCTCGGGCTTACGAAGACCGGCCGCCTCGTCACCGCCGCCGGCCTGATCATGTTCGCCGCCTTCATGGGGTTCGTCGCGGGCTCGATCGTCGGGCTGCAGCAGTTCGGCTTCGGCCTCGCCGCCGCGATCCTCATCGACGTCACCGTCGTCCGGGCCCTGCTGGTGCCGAGCGCGATGAAGCTCTTCGGGAAGTGGAACTGGTGGATGCCCGCGGGCTTGGCGCGAATCGCGAGGGTCGAGCCCTCACCGCTCGGCGAGCATCAACCGGCTCTCCAGCCGCGCGGCCACTGACGCTCTAGCATCCTCGAACGTGAAGCCGAAGGGACTGATCTGCGCGGGCGGCGAGGCGACGCGCCTCGGCGAGCTGACGCGCGTCGCCAACAAGCATCTGCTGCCGGTCGGCCGCTGGCCGATGATCTACTACCCGCTCCAGCTCCTGCAGCAGGCGGGAATCCGCGACGTCCTGCTCGTCACCGGCAAGGGCCATGCGGGACAGATGATCGATCTACTCGGCGACGGTCTCCTCGCTCCCCGGGGCGGCGGCGACCCGATCCTCGAGCTCGATCTCACGTACAAGGTGCAGACGGA
Organism: uncultured Actinomycetes bacterium; assembly: GCA_963746435.1. Taxonomy (GTDB): domain Bacteria; phylum Actinomycetota; class Thermoleophilia; order Gaiellales; family Gaiellaceae; genus GMQP-bins7. The sequence continues at coordinate 160,125 of CAVVAZ010000011.1, read as the reverse complement.
GCCCGGCGGGATCGCGCAGGTCGTGGGCATGGCGCGGGATTTCGCCGCCGGTGCGCCGCTCGTCGTCGTGCTCGGCGACAACATCTTCGAGTTCGCGCAGTCGGAGCCGATCGCGGACTGGGGAGACGATGCCGCGCGGCGCACAGATCTTCGTGAAGAACGTCCCGGATCCCGAAAACTTCGGCGTCGTGGTCTACGACGAGGAGGGCCGCGTTACCGACATCGTCGAGAAAGCCGGAGTCGTCGACATGCGGTATCCGGAACCGCCTTCCTCGCACGCGGTGGTCGGTCTCTACTGCTACCCACCGGACGTGTTCGACGTCATCGGCACGCTCGAGCCGTCGAGCCGAGGCGAGCTCGAGATCACCGACGTCAACCGCTACTACGCGCTCGATGGCCGTCTTCGGGCGCACGAGGTGAAAGGCTGGTGGGAGGACGCCGGGAAGCATTGGCAGCACCTGGCCGAGATCGGACGCGTGATCGAAGTGACCGGGGTCAACAAGTGATCCGAGGTCGATGATCGAGGGCATCCAGCGATTCCGCTGCGGACGTTCGAGGACGAGCGCGGCTGGTTCAGCGAGATCCGCCGGGACAGCGCCCTCCCGAAGCCGATGGTGCAGACGAACCTCTCGTTCTCACGGGCGGGCGTCGTCCGTGGCCTTCACTACCACGAGCGGGGGCAGGACGACCTCTTCACGTGTCTGCGGGGAACCGCACGCGTCGTCGTCCTCGACCGCGACTCGGGGGAGACCTTCACCGAGGACATCGGCGACGAGAACCGTGTGGGTATCTATGTTCCGGGGCGGCACGCGCACGGCTTCGAGGCGCTGACGGATGTCCTCTTCTGCTACCACGTGACCGCCGAATACGACCCGTCCGATCCCGACGAGCTCACCATCCCCTGGAACGATCCGCGCGTAGCGCACCTGTGGCAGACAACCGAGCCGATCCTGTCCGCACGGGACGCGACCGTCGCGTCCTGATCACCGGGGCGGGCGGCCAGCTCGGCCGCGCGCTCGGGGCGGAGTTCGCGGCGGATTCGAACGTCGTGGCTCTGAGCCACGAGGACTGGGACGTCGCCTTTCCGCCAAGTGACGAATTGTCTCAGGGCGGCTTCGATCTCGTCCTGCACGCGGCGGCCTGGACCGACGTGGACGGCGCGGAGAGCGATCCGCAGGGAGCGAGCGCGGTCAACGTCGGCGGCACCGGGCACGTCGCGGCGCTGGGCGCTCCCATGGTCGCGTTCTCGACGGACTACGTCTTCGACGGGCGCAAGCGCGAGCCGTACGTCGAGTCCGACGCTCCGAATCCGCTATCCGCCTACGGCCGTGCGAAGCTGCTCGGCGAGGCGGCTGCGGGGCCCCATGCCTGGGTCGTCCGCACGTCGTGGCTCTTCGGGCCCACGGGACACAACTTCCTCCGCACGATGTTGCGACTCGGCGCCGAACGGGACGAGGTGTCTGTCGTCGACGACCAGCGTGGGTGCCCGACGTACGTCGGACATCTGGCCCTTGCCGTGCGCGAGCTCGTGGACGCCGATCGACCACGTGGTGTCTGGCACATAGCCGCGGGCGGCGACTGCACATGGGCGGACTTCGCCGAAGCGATCTTCGAGGACGGAGGGATCGAGTGTCGCGTGCGCCGAATCTCCACCGAGGAGCTCGGTCGCCCCGCACCTCGCCCGCCCTACGCCGTGCTGCGGAGCGAGCGCGCCGCCGCCCCGTTGCTTCCTCACTGGCGGGAGGGCTTGCGCGCATGCCTCGCCGACCTCGACGAAGCCTTGTAACGATCCTTCACAAGGCTGGGTAGCCTTCGACCTATGCGAATCCTCGTCACCGGCGGCGCCGGCTTCATCGGCTCCAACTTCGTCCACTACTGGCTCGACCGCTATCCCGACGACCAGATCGATCGCCTACGACCTGCTGACGTATGCGGGCAACCGGCCGAACCTCGCGGCGGTCGAGGACCGGATCGGGTTCGTGCAAGGCGACATCGGGGACGGAGAGCTGGCCGAGCGAACGCTGCGCGACGAGCGAATCGACGTCGTCGTCAACTTCGCAGCCGAGTCGCACAACAGCCTCGCGGTCGTCGACCCGAGCCGCTTCTTCCGGACGAACGCTCTCGGAACCCAGACCCTGCTCGAGGCGGCGAGAACGGTCGGCGTCGAACGCTTCCATCATGTCTCGACCTGCGAGGTGTACGGCGATCTGCCGCTCGACTCCGACGACGTGTTCACCGAGGAGTCGCCGTATCGGCCGCGCACGCCGTACAACGCCTCGAAGGCTGCAGCAGACCACGCGGTACGTGCGTACTTCGAGACCTACGGCCTTCCCGTGACGATCACGAACTGCTCGAACAACTACGGGGCGTTCCAGTTTCCCGAGAAGGTCGTGCCGCTCTTCACCACGAACGCGCTCGACGACCTGGAGCTCCCCCTGTACGCGTCGACCGGGCACAAGCGGGAGTGGTTGCACGTCCTCGACCACTGCTCGGCGATCGACCTCGTGCTCCGGAGCGGCCGGCCCGGGGAGACCTACAACGTCGGCTCGGGAGTCGAGGCGACGATCGTGGAGATCGCCGACCTCGTGCTCGAGTTGACCGGCAAGCCCGAGTCGCTCAAGACGATCGTCCCCGATCGGCCGGGCCACGACCGCCGCTATCTGCTCGACGCGACGAAGATCCGCACCGAGCTCGGCTGGGAGCCTGCTCACTCGTGGCACGAAGGGCTGGCCGAGACGGTCGCGTGGTATGCCGCGAACCGCGCGTGGTGGGAGCCACTCCGCGAGCGCGCTCTCGTCGAAGAGACCGCCTGGCGCTAGTCCGCCGCCCACCCTGTGCACGACGGATGGTCGCGCCGCCTTGTAACGATCGGTTACAAACCGGGATCGGCCTCAACCGCCGCTTCGACGTGCTCTCGCGTCCGGCCCGGAAGTCAGGCGCCGTGCCTCAGGCTCAAGGGCTGGCTCGCTCCTGCCGAGAACACAGACTGTTACCCACATATCGGGTTAACTCCATGTCGCTAGCCTGAACGCCTTGCCATGCGCCTTTTCGCCATTCTCGCGCTGAGCCTCGCCACAGTCGCGACCGCCTCGGCGGCGGGAATCCAGGCGCCCTCTTCCGAGAGCGTCCCCGGAGAGGCCGTGTTCGTCGTGTCCGGTCGCGGCTGGGGACACGGTGTGGGGATGAGCCAGTACGGCGCCTACGGCCAGGCGAACGACGGTCGCAGCTACGACGAGATCCTCGCCTACTACTACTACGGAACCGAGCTCGGGCGGTCGGGAAAGCGGGAGGTGCGGGTGCTCCTCGCGGAAGGGCGGCAGGCCGTGACGATCTCGGCGACCGCGGCGTTCAGCGTGGTCGACGCCAAAGGCTCAGTCGTCAAGTTCCCGGCGGGTCCGCTTGTGCTGAGGCCCGGCCTCGAGCTGCCGACGCCGGACGGAATCGTCGCGGCGAAGGGTCCCCTCGTCGTTCGCGCCGGGAAGGCCCCGCTTTCGCTCGACGGCCGCCCGTACCGGGGCCGGCTCGAGGTAGCGGTGCAGAACGGGTTCCTGCGCGTGGTCAACCACGTGGCGCTCGAGAGCTACATCCAGGGAGTCGTCGCCGACGAGATGCCGCACACCTGGCCGCTCGAGGCGCTCAAGGCGCAGGCCGTCGCCGCGCGCACCTACGCGCTCAAGAATCTCGTCAAGGGCAAGCCGTTCGACCTCTATGCGGACGTACGCAGCCAGGTCTACGGAGGAATCCTGGCCGAGGAGCCTGCCTCGTCGGCGGCAGTTCGGGCGACGACCGGCCAAGTGGTCACCTACGGCGGCCAGATCGCCTCCACGTACTACTTCTCGACCTCGGGTGGAAAGACCGCAAGCGCGGCGGACGTGTTCGGATTCTCGGTTCCGTACCTGATCTCGCGACCCGATCCGTGGGACAAGGCGTCCCCTCATCATCGTTGGGGCCCGCTCCTGTTCGGCGCCCGCACGCTGCAGTCGAAGCTCGGGCTCGACGCTCGCGTTCTCGACGCCACCGGCACCCCGACGCCGTCGGGCCGCCTGCGCTCGCTCACGCTGCAGACTCTCGCGGGACCGACGAACGTCCCGGCGAGCGTGCGTTCGAACCGGGCTCGGCCTGCGTTCCACCTGGATCACGATGGGTGTTCTGCGACTCGATCGGCCTCGTAGCTCTTCGGTCGTCTTCGGATCGTCGCTCAACCTGACCGGGACTCGCGCGTGCGGTGACGTCTCCTCAACTTTCCTCCTCGGCCGACGGTGCGAACTGGGCTCCGGCGGGCGCTCTCGAGCAGACCCCCGACGGCGCCGTCGCCCGGTCCGTTCGCCCCGTGAGGACGACGCGGTACCGGATCGTGGCCGGAGGAGCGGCAAGCCAGGCCCTTCTCGTTAGCGTCGCCTCGCGTGTCCGGCTCGTCCAGGCGATCGAGCCCGGCGTGCTCGGGGGAACCGTGCGGCCGCGGGCTCCGAAAGCGGCTCGTTCACATCGAGCGTCTGAAGGGCACGCGCTGGGTGCAAGTCGCCGAGGCAACCGGCGACGGCTCTGGATCGTTTCGGGTAGAGGTCGCCCTCCGCCCCGGGACCTACCGCGCGCGTGTCCCGGCATCCGCGGGCCTCGCGGAAGGTGTCTCGCCGGTGCTGACGGTCGCATGACTCGCTGCGCGGCCGTTCTCGGCGCGACCGTTGCCGCCTTCCTCGCTGTCGCGGGCTCGGCGGACGCAGCGCGACTTGCGATCGGGCTGGACCGCCACGCCGATCCGAGGGTCGTCGCCGCGGCGGTCGAGCGGAGGACCGGGATGCGTCCCGAAAGCCTCACCCCGATACCGGCTCTGATCGTCGATGCACCGGAAGGCGTCTCGCTCGCAGGGATTCCGGGCATCCGCTACGTCGAGCGGGCCGTCTCGCGCCGCCTCGCACTCACGCCCACGGATCCGTTCGTCTCGCGCCAGTGGTACCTGACGCTCTCGGGCTTCTACTCGTCCTGGCTCACGTACCCCGCGCTCGAATCCGTTCCGGTCGCGGTGATCGACTCGGGCGTCGACTCGCGCCATCCGGATCTCGACGGCAAGGTGCTCGCCGCAAAGAGCTTCGTCGGCGGCTCGGCGCGGGTGGACGCGCTCGGGCACGGCACCTTCGTCGCGGGGCTGATCGCGGCGCGTGTGGACAACGGAATCGGGATCGCGGGGCTGTCGCCGTCCGCGCAACTGCTCGTGGCAAAGGTCGTTACGAGCAGCCGCTCGATCCCGGTCGAGGCCGAGGCGAAAGCGATCCGCTGGGCAGTCGAGAACGGTGCTCGGGTCATCAACATGAGCCTGGGAGGGGTGCGCGACCCACTCGACCCGGACCGGGACAGCTTCTCCCGGCTCGAAGCAGACGCGGTGGCATACGCAGTCAAGAACGGTGTGGTCGTCGTGGCGGCGGTCGGGAACGGCGACCAGGCGCCGTCGAGCCCGTGGCGCTACGCGAGCTATCCGGCTGCGCTTCCCCATGTGCTTGGCGTGAGCGCGATCACCGCGAGCGGGGCTGTGCCGAAGTTCTCGAACCGCGATCGCATCTACAACGACCTCGCCGCGCCGGGAGATCAGATCCTCTCCACGTTTCCGCGCCCGCTGACCTCGCGGTTCCCCGCCTGCTCGGAGCAGGGATACTCGAGCTGCGGGCCCGAGGAGTACCGCGAAGCCCAGGGCACGTCCTTCGCGGCGCCTCAGGTGAGCGCTGCGGCCGCAATTCTCCTGAGTCTCCGCCCGGAGCTTCGGTCCGAGCAGGTCACCGCCGATCCTCGAGCGCACGGTCGCCGACGTCGACGCGGATTCGGGTTGTGCGGCGTGCGCCGTCGGGCGTGACGCGCTCTCGGGCTGGGGCAGGCTCGACGTCGCCGCCGCCATCGCGGCTCTCGCGAAGCCGCTACCGCCGGCGGACAGGCTCGAGCCCAACGACGACGCCGGGTCGCGGGCGCGTCACCGTCTCGGGCACGAATCGTCGGGTGAACGCGACCGTGGACTTCTGGGACGACCAGGACGACGTCTACCGGATCCGGCTGCAGAAAGGCCGCCGCGTGTACATCGGGCTTACGGGCTCGGCGAGGGGAGCGGATCTGAGCCTTGCGCTCTGGCTGCGCGGGACCACGTCGATCGACGACGTCCGCAGCTTCCGGCGTCGCGTTCGCATCTCCGTGAGACCTGGCGGACGCGAGTACTTCTCCTACCGTGCACCCACGGCGGGCGACTACTTCGTGCAGGTTCGGATGTCGAGTCCGGGCAGCACGCGCTACCGGCTCGCGATCGTCAAGGGCTGAGCGCCGGAAAGCGGTGACAGTCACCGGGTCGCGCGTCTAGCTCAGCAGCTCGTCCTCAGGCACCTCGCGCAGCACCCGCGCCGGATTCCCGACGACGATCACGCCCGGCGGCACGTCCTTCGTCACGACCGCGCCCGCGCCGACGAACGCCTCTTCGCCCACCTCGATCCCCGGGCAGAGAATGGCGCCGCCGCCCACACGCGCGCCGCGCCGAATGGTCGGTCCCTTGACGAGCTCGTGCCGACGCTCCGTCCGCCCCATGAAGTTGTCGTTGGTCGTGACCACGCATGGAGCGATGAAGACGTTCTCCTCGAGCACGGAGTAGGCCGTGATGTACGAGTCGGCCTGGATCAGCGTCATGGCGCCGATCGTCGTGTCGTTCTCGACGAGCGAGCCGCGTCCGACCACCACGTCGTCTCCGATCGTCACGCGCTCGCGGATGCACGTCTGGTCGCCGAGGATCACCCGAGCGCCGATCCGTGAGCCTGCGAACACGATGGCACCGGTCGAGACGACCGTGCCGTCGCCGATCTCGGTCGCCGCGAGCGGGTCACGCTTCGCCGTCGAGCGAGGCGACAGCACCGGTTGCTTGCCGACGACGGCATTCTCGAGGATCCTCACTCCGTCTCCGAGCACGGTTCCCGGGTAGACGATCGCGGAGGGATGGATTTCAGCGTCCACGGAGCGAGTTCGTGAGCATCTCGAGCGCCCGCACGACGCGAGCGCCGTCCTCGGCAACCTTGCGGCGCCCGCTGCCCGTTCCGTCCACGAGCGACAGGAAGTAGCGACATTCGAGCTTGAGCGGCTCGTCGGTGGGAATCTTCGGGATGGAGATGTCGCCGGTGCGCGTCTGCCACTCGCCGTAGGTGTCGACTGGCTTCCACGGCGACTTCTCGTAGACGGTGATCTTGCGCTCGAGCTCCATGTCGTCGAACACGACCATCTTCTCTGTTCCGACGACCGTGATCCTCCTCATCTTGTGGGGATCGAGCCAGGACAGGTGCATGTGCGCGATCTTCCCCGACGGAAAGCGGAGGTAGCAGAACACGACATCCTCGACTCCGGGCTGGAGGAAGTCGCGTCCGTGCGCGACGGCCTCCACGGGATCCTCGTCGAGGAGATAGAGGATCACGGAGAGGTCGTGGACCCCGAGCGACCACAGAGCGTTTTCGTACGGGCGAATCACACCGAGGTTCTGGCGATTGCCGTAGACGCAGAGCACCTCCCCGAGGTCGCCGCCGTCGACGAGCTCCTTCAGCCGCTGGATGCCCGGGTGGTAGAGCAGCAGGTGGCCTGGCATGAGCACGAGGTCTCGCTCGTTCGCAGCCTCGACCAGCACGTCGATCTCCGCGCCCGTCATCGCGGGAGGCTTCTCGACGAAGACGTGCTTCCCGGCCTCGAGCGCGAGCTTCGCGATCTCGTAGTGGGTGGGCACCGGGGTCGCGATCACCACGGCGTCGAGGGTTGGGTCTTCGAGCATCTCTTCGACGCTCTCCGCCCAGCGAGCCTGCCGGTAGCGAGCCAGGAAATCCTCGCGCTTACCGTCGGCCGGGTCGCAGAGCCAGGCCAGCTCGGCGAGCTCGGCGAAGTTGCGCGCCAGGTTCTTGCCCCACTCGCCGAGGCCCACCTGCCCGACGCGGGCGGTCACAGCTTCCAGACCTTGTCCGAGTTCTTCCCGTTCGCTCCCGTCGCATTCCGCAGGTCGACGACGAGCTTCGCCTCGTCGACCAGAGCTTCGTAGTCGATCGTCGTGTGGTCGGTCACGATGACGACGCAGTCGTATGCGCCCGGCTCGAGCGGGACGGACTTCATCGTGAGGCCGTTCTCCTCGAGCTCGGGTACGTGGGGATCGTGGTACGAGACATCTGCGCCCGCGTTCTCGAGCAGCCCGATGAGCTTTATCGGCCGGCGACTCGCGCATATCGGAGATGTCCGGTTTGTAGGCGACGCCGAGCACGAGGATCCGCGAGCCCTTGAGCGATCGCTGACGTGCGTGGTTGAGGGCCTGCGACACGATCGAGCGGCAGTAGTAGGGCATGGACTCGTTGACCTTGCCGGCGAGCTCGATGAACTCGGTGTAGAAGCCGTACTCCCGAGCCTTCCAGGTCAGGTAGAACGGGTCGATCGGAATGCAGTGCCCGCCGAGCCCGGGTCCCGGCTTGAACGACATGAACCCGAACGGTTTGGTCGCAGCCGCCTCCACGACCTCCCACACGTCGATGTTCATCCGATCGCAGAGCTGCGCCAGCTCGTTGACGAGCGCGATGTTGACGGAGCGAAAGATGTTCTCGAGGAGCTTCGTCAGCTCCGCAGCCTCCGGAGACGAGACGGCGTAGACGTCGTCGAATGCGGAGCTGTACAGCGCCGCGGCGGCAGTGGTCGCGTCCTCGTTCACTCCGCCTACGATTTTTGTCACGCTCTTCGTCTTCCAGTCGCGATTCCCGGGGTCGACGCGCTCGGGCGAGAACGCCAGGTGGAAGTCTTCGCCCGCGATCAGGCCGCTCCCGGCCTCGAGGACGGGCAGCACCTGCTCTCTCGTCGTGCCGGGATACGTCGTCGACTCGAGGACGACGAGATGGCCGGGGCGCAGGCGCTTGGCTATCTCCTCCGTCGCCGACACGAGGATTCTCAGATCGGGCTCGCGCTGGCGGGACAGCGGCGTCGGCAACGCCACGAGGATCGCGTCGGCGTCGCGCAGCTCGTCGTAATCGGTGGTCGCACCGAGCTGTCCACTTTCGACAAGCTCGTGGAGATGCTCCGAGGAGACGTCCTCGACATAGCTCTCTCCTCGGTTCAACTGCTCGACGCGATTCGCGTCGACGTCCACGAGGACGACGGTTTTCCCCGCGTCCGCGAAGGTCTGGGCGAGCGGCAGGCCGACGTAGCCCGCGCCGACGATGGCCACGTCCCGTTTCATCGGCCGCGCATCGTAGCGAGGAGCACGTCGGCGATCCGCTCGGAGGCATGTCCGTCTCCGTACAGCACAGGGCGCCGGTCCGGCATCCGAGCACCGGCGACCGCTGCGGCAATCGAGTCCGGATCTGCCTCGACGAGCACGTTGGCTCCGGCGACCACCGTGTCGACCCACTCGGTCGACGGCCGGACGGTGACGCACGGCACGCCGTACCAGTACGCCTCCTTCTGGAGGCCGCCGGAGTCGGTCACGATCGCGCGCGCCTGCGATGCGAGCGATCCCAGCTCGAGATACGTCAGCGGCAGCGGTGACGTGCACATGTGGCATCAGCTCGAGCTCTTCCTTCTCGATCTGCGCGCGGGTGCGTGGGTGCGCAGGGAAGACGACTCGCTCGGGAATGCTGTTCAGTCCCGCCACGATTGCGCCGAGCCGCGGCTGGAAGACGTTTGCCTCCCGGTGGATCGTCGCGACGACGTAGCTTCCCGGCTCGAACGGGATCGGATAGCGCTCTCGCGCGAGCGGCGCGAACCTGCGGCTGGCATCGGCCATGACGTCGCCGACGACGTGGATCTGCCCGACGGCACCCTCGTCTCGAAGAGTCGACTGCGAGCGCTCGTCCGGACAGAAGAGATACGACGAGATGCCGTCGACCTCGATGCGCGTGTGCTCCTCGGGCATCGAGAGGTCGCCGCTTCGGAGACCCGCCTCGACGTGAGCGATCCGCACCCCCGCGGCGAGAGCGGCGCGCGCGCCCGCGAGGGTCGAGTTCGTGTCCCCGTAGACGAGGACGAGATCGGGCTGCTCTCGCTGAATCGTCGCCGCGACCCCGGGTTTCATGGCCTGCGCATCAGCGGTCTGCAACTCGAGCCGGTAGCGGGGCTCGGGAAGGTCGAGCTCCTCGAAGAACACCTGCGAGAGCTCGCGATCGTAGTGCTGGCCGGTGTGGACGACCACCTCTTCGATCTCCACCGCTCGGAGCACCAGCGAGAGCGCCGCGCTCTTCACGAATTGCGGGCGGTTCCCGACGACGGAGAGAACCTTCACAGGCTCATACCCTACGGTCGTACCGGGGTCCGCGAGCGGCCTCCGGGGAGATCAGGCTGCGGCGAGCGGGGCGAGACGCGGCATCTCGAGGAGGGCGGTGATCTCGTGTGCCGGCATCGGCCGTCCGACCAGGTATCCCTGAGCGATGTCGCACCCCATCAGGTACACGAAGCGCCACTGCTCGCGGGTCTCGACTCCCTCGGCGACGACCGTCGCGCCGATTCCGTGCGCGATCTCGACGCAGCCTCCGATGATCGCCTCCGCGCCCGCGTCGCCGGGCACTCCTGCGAGCAGGCTCCGGTCGAGCTTGACCTGCTCCACGGGGAACTTGCGGAGACTGGCCAGCGCCGAATAGCCGGTGCCGAAGTCGTCGAGCGAGAGGCGCACGCCGATCCTGTTCAGGCGTTCGATGACCTGCCCCGCGCGCCGTTCGTCGCCGACGAGTATTCGCTCGGTGATCTCGAGGACGAGGTTCCAGGGCGGGATCCCGTAGCGAGCGATCACGTCCTCCACCTCATCCGGCAGCGACGCGTCGAGCATGTCGACGGCACTGAGGTTGACCGCGAGCTCGAGCTCGATGCCGCCTGCTCTCCATTCCGACCACTGGCGTGCCGATGTCTCGAGGACGAAGTGGCGCAACTCTCTGACGAGACCGCTGCGCTCGGCGTGGGAGATGAACTCTGCGGCTGACAGCAGTCCGCGCTCCGGATGCTGCCAGCGAACGAGCGCCTCGACCGCTCGAATTTGCTGGAGCGCGAGATCAGCCTGGGGCTGATAGTGCATAAGGAGCTGACCCGCGCTCAGGGCTTCTCGGAGCTCCGCGGCGACGGCGAGGCGCGACCCGTCGCTCGCATCGAGTCGGGAGTCGTAGATCTGAACGTCGCTCTGGCTCTCGTCCTTGGCTGTGGAGAGGGCAGCCGACGCGCGCCGGAGTAGCGTGTCGATGTCGGGGCCGTGCTCGCGGACGAGCGCCGCACCGATGCTGACGCTCACCGCGATGCGGACGCCGTCGATGACGAACGGTGGGATCAGGCTCTGCTGGATCCGCCGGGAAACCTCGTCGATCTCCGCGCGGTCGGCATCCTGCAACAGAACCCCGAACTCGTCTTCACCGAGCCGCGCCACGTAGTGAGGCTCGAGCTCCTGGCGCAGCCGGATTGCGACCTCAGCGAGCAGGGCGTCACCGCTATCCGAGCCCAGACAGTCGTTGATCTCCGAGAATCCGTCCAGGTCGATGAGGAGCAGGGCCCCGGAGCCTGCGGTCGCAATGGTCTCTCCGGCGGAGCGAAGTGCCAGGCGGTTGGGGAGGCCGGTGAGCTCGTCGTGGGTCGCGACCCGCTCCAGCTCCTCTACGTGACGGCGAATGCGTGACGACACGCGGGCGAGCACCGGCGCGAAGATCAGGAACAGCAGCAGGAGAAGTGCCTCGAGCACGCCGGCGATCAGCCACGACGACCGGCGGACTGCGGCCTCGATCTTCCCGTACTCCTGGTCGAGCGCGACGACGCCACCGACCTGCTTCGCGCCGATTCCGACCGGCACGAACGTGCGCAGCACCCTCGATCCGTCGCTGGTCGTAGCGACCTCCGACACGACGGTTCCGGCGAGCGCCTCGTGCAGGCGAGCCGCGGTCGCTACGCCTGCGTTTCGACCCGTCGTGGAGTAGGTGGCGCGGCCGTCGGTCCCGTAGAGGGTCGCGCTCCGTATTCCCTCGAGCAGCACCCGTCGGGCAAAGAGACGGTCGAGCTCGCGACCTCGCTTGCGGGAGGGGCGCGCGGACAGATCGTCCGCGCGCAACTCCGGCGTGAGCACCGCGCGTGCCGCGAACCGAGCGCGGTCGATGGCCTGTCCTTGGGCGCGGGCGGTGTCCGCGTGCCGTACGACGACCAGGATCACCGCGGCCGCCGCGGCTACGCCCAGTGCGGTGAATACCGCAAAGCAGAGGACGAGCCGCGGCGGCCGCTGCCGCGCGTGGACTGACGGTGATTCTCCGGGAGACGCGCCATCGTTCTACGGAACCGGTACCCCAACGCCAGGCACGGCCGTGCCTACGCCGGTTTGTGAACCGTCCTCGTCGGTGACCTGGACGCCGACCGCTCCGGAGCCGCCGTTTGCTGTGTCGCCGTTGTCGGCCCCGAGGTCGACGCTGAGACCGCCGGCTCCCGCGGAGACGCCGGTCGACGCCCCTTGGCCCGCGGCCGTGACGCCCAGCGTGGGACCGGCTGTCGATCCCGTCTCTCCGGACCCGTCCCCGGATGATCCGGGATCGGCGAAGGCGCGGGTCGCCCGGGGAGCCGGCGTCGTCTCCGGCGCCGGCTCCGTCCGGGCCGCTCCCGGCGGGCGCGGTGCCGCCGCTGCCGCCATCGCCCGCGGGTCTGTCGGATGCCGCCGGGTCGCCGTTGCCGGTGCCCGACGGGCTTCCATCTTCGAGAACGTTCGGAATGCCTCCGCCTCTCACGATTCTCAGCGAGACGCGGCCGGAGCGCTGAGAGTTCTGTCCGTTCTCCGCCGCGTTACCCGTCGCTTTGGTGCCGGAGCGCTCGTCACTTGCCTCGAGCGTGACGAGCGAGCCGAGACCGCGCTCGACGACCCCCGGCAGCGGGACGCTCAGTCCGCTCTGGGCAAACAGCGGTATGGGCAGCAGCAACGCAGCCGCGACGAGGAGGGTCTGGCGCTGCAGCAGCCTCTCGCGTAGGGCCGTCATGAGAGACCTCCGAAAGATCGATCGATGGAGCCGTTACGGAGGACATCCGGCGAGGGGCGCCCGAGGACCGCAGGGTTCCCGGTTCGCCCCGACCGCCGGAGCTGCGAACGCCGTCGGCCAGCGAGCTGTGCCGAGGCGGACGCGATCGAGGGCCAGAAGCCCGGAAGCTTCGGGTTCAGGCCCAATGTGAGTGTCTGAAGCGCCATGCCGTACCTCCTGTGAATCTGGTCGGTCGTCCATGAGAAGCCGCAGAGCAGCGAGAACGTGCGCATCCCCCGCACAGATCCCCCTATGGAGTGATGGCTGGACTAGCCGTTTGTCGCCTACACAGAGGACACGGAGAACGAGGCTGCGGAGGGCACATGGCGGTAGCGGTGCGGCAAGAGAGGTCTACAGCCGGCCACGAAGCGGGCCGGCTGTTCGAGGCGCACTCGGGTCGAATTCTCGGCGTACTGCCTCCGCTACCTGGGCAATCGCGCCGAGGCAGAAGATGCCGTGCAGACGACGTATCTCTACGCGCACCGTGCACTCGAGCGCGGAGTCGTTCCCGAGTCCGAGTACGTCTGGCTCCACTCGATTGCGAAGAATGTCTGCCGTTGGCAGCAGCGGACTTCGCTGCGCCGCGACCGGCTCGTGAGCGACGAGAGCGCAGACACCGTGGCCGCGCCAGAGTTCGGAGACGGGGATACCGAGCTCTTGATGGGCCTGCAGGATGCTCTTGCGTCGATTCCAGAGAGCCAGCGCCACGCGCTGCTCCTGAGGGAGTGGCAAGGGCTCTCGTGCGACGAGGTCGCATCCAAGTTGGGTACGAGCCGCGCTGCGACCAATGCGCTGCTCACCCGTGCCCGCCGGTCGCTGGCAAAGGCGATGACGGCGGTACCGCAGCTCCCCGGTCTCGGTCTCGACTTCGGCTCGCTGTTCGTGAAGCTGAAGGCTCTCGTCGCCGGCGGCACGGCGAAGGTGGCTGCCACGACCCTTGCCGTGGCCGGTATCGCGGCCGGCGGTGTCGTCGCCGAGCGAACCATCGTGGAGCGCGATGCACCGCAGCCCGGACGAGCTGGGGAGACGCTCGAGCCCGGAGTCGGCTCGTCGAGCGATGTGCAGCGAGTCAGCGAGACCGACGAGCGGAACGCTTCCGCGGACGGCGCTCATCCACCTCCGCACTCCGCGTGGCAGGGCCGCCATCGAGTTCTCGCCGTCCGCAGTCCCGACGACTTCGGCTGCGGCGCGGGAGGCGTCGATCGATCTTCCGGGCGGCGTGATCGACACCCGGTCGAGTCCCAGATACCCCGGCGGAGCGAGAGCCGCTGGCTCCGGATCCGACGGACCCGGATCTGACGGACCAACTGCCGGGGACGAGCGTGTTGCCAGACGGGCTCGCTCCGCCGCTCGTGCTGCCCGTTCCCGACCTGCCCTCCCCGGCGGATGCCGTTCCCGGCGAGCCGCTGCCCGCCGACGCGCTGCCTCTCGAGCCTCCCGTACTCCGCTTCCGCTCGCCCTCGCGCCCTAGCTGCTCGGGGCCTAGCGGTAGACGGTGGCGGGCGAGCGGTCGGCGGCGGAGCGCGTCGCTCGCTCGAGCTGCTCCTCCTTGCGGCTGTCGAGGTCGAGAACCCGCCGGTGCAGCTGCGACGCGCTTAGCTGCTCGTCCTCCCAGTAGAAGCGGTCGAGATACCACCACCAGCGCTTCCCGGTGATGCTCTTCATCACAAGCACGGGAGTGACCTTCTGTATCTCGGCCGCCTCCAGGTAGTCCTCGACGGAGATCCGAAGGAACTTCCACGTCGTCGCCCGCTCGCCCGTCGGGGTGTACTTGCCGACCGAGAACTCGTAGGCGGGTTGCGTCGTCGGTCGTGGTGGCACCTCATTCGACCAGTCGGACAGCCGTTGTCGCCACCCCGGCCGGGGAACCGGGAGCGTCACCCGCTCGAAACGAGACGTTGTGTCCTGCCGAAGCAAAGAACCACACATCTTGTTCCACATCCGCGGACTTGGCAAGGGTAAGACGACATCTGTTCGACTCAGTTCGGTCCGACCGGGGCGTGAAGGATTCGAACCTCGACTTTGGGTTCAAGAAAGGCTCCGGATTGCCCGCTCGCCCGAAGTCAGCCGGCGCGTTCTTGGCTCAATCAGGCGCCTGTCGGCCCCGTTGTTGCCCGGCGTAGGCACCCCCTGTCGGAGATGCACATCTAGTGCATCGGGATCGAGCTCCGGATCGGCCGTAGGTGGTTCGTGAGAGGGACAGGCAATTGGCTGCGCAAGGAATTCAGGGCCGTCCTCGAATCTCTCGACTCACGCCACCTTTACTCTTCCCCAAGGCTGTGGGATCGTTCGCCTCACGCCGCGCCTCGCTCTGATCTCGCTCGCTCTGATCGCGATATTGGCCGCGGCGCTCGCGCGGACATCACTCAGCGCCGCTCCGGCCGAGTCCTGTACAGCCGCGCAGAAGGTAAGACGGGAGGAAGCGCTGGCAGCGCTCAAGCGGGAGCTCGCGCCGCAGCGCCGGGCGTTCTTCCGGAGGCACACGAGTGCGGCTGCGCGGCAGGCATTCATCGAGCGTCAGGCGGCGAGAGTGCGCACGCTGACGAAGGCCGCCCGCTGTCGAGTACCCGCCGCCCGAGCCGACATGACAGCCACGATGTCCGTCGCCGGAACCACGGAGCTGGCTTTCGTCGTGAGCATTCGGAACCGCGGACCGGGGCGCGCACAGAACGTCACTCTTCGAAACGAGGTTCCTGCCGGCGTCGAGTTCGTCTCGGCGAGAGCAACGGCCGGAAGATGCTCCGAGCAGGCTGGCGTGACCTGCAGCCTTCGCTCGATCGCGAATGGAGCGACGGTCACAGTCACCATCGTGTTTCGGCGTTACCGGACGGGCGTGATCGAAAACACAGCAGCCCTCGACAGTACGACTCCCGATCCGAGGCCGGCCAACAACTCCGCGACCACGCAGTCTACGAACCTACTCCTGCCGCCTTCCTCCGATGGTCCGCCGTGTTCCCCCAACCTCACGTTTCCGGGGCCACGCGCGTACTTCCACCTCGGACCGACCAACTACGACTACTACCTGTCGGCGACGGGGAGGCTCGGCACGCTCGTTCTCTTCGTGGATTTCCCGGACGCTCCCCAGAGCGGTTCGACCCAGTCGCTCTTCGCGGATCTCGTGCCTCCGACGGCGCAGTGGTACGCGCAAGCGTCCTACGGACGATTCACCCTCGTGGCGGAGACGATCAACTCGTGGATCCGTATGCCGAGGCCGGGTGGGACCTACGAGCTGCACTACCGAGGTGACTACCCAGGCCTCGTTGCGCGCCACCGTGCTTTTCTCCAAGATGCCGTTGCGGTCGCGGATTCGCGCGTTGACTTCAGCAGGTACTCGGCCGTCGTGGTCGTCGCTGCCCTACCGAACGGAACGTCGGCGTATGCCGGGGTCCCTTTCCAGACCGGAACCGGCGCCTTCGCAGACGGGCGTGAGTTGCGGGGAGTCGTGGCGTTGGCCGTGCCGCTAGCGCACGTTCCCGACCTCGTCCGTGAGGCCGGTCACCTCTTCGGACTCCCCGATCTCTACGACTTCAGCGTCCCCATCGCGGAGGGCCAACGGCATCTCGGGCGCTGGGAGCCGATGAGCGGTACGGGCACCCTCTCGCACCACCTCGGATGGGTGAAATGGAAGCTCGGCTGGCTCGATGCCTCGCAGCTCCGCTGCCTGACATCACCGGGTGTTTTGGAGGAGACGATTGCTCCGATCGAGGGCTCTGGAGGTTTGAAGATGGTCGTGCTCCCGACGGGCGGTACCACGGCTGAGATCATCGAGGTGCACACGTTGCGAGGAGGCTCGAACCAGATCTGCGACAGCGGGGTGATCGTCTACCGAGTCGACGTGCAGGCACGGAGCGGTACTGTTGGAGCCCACATCTACCCGGCGCGGGACGATCCGCCCACGAACGCGTGCGGAGCGATCTCACGCGCTGCTTTCGACCTGGGCCGGGGTGAGCTGGCGACCTACGAGAGCGGACTCATGAAGGTAGAGCTTCTCGCGAGCGACGGGAGTTCGTACCGTGTGCGAGTGACCAGAAAGTAGTGGACAGGCTTGGCGCGGTGCGCTCTGCTAGCTGTCGCAGGTCTGTGTTCCAAGCGAAAAGCACCGTTTCCGGGGCTCTCTCATATGGGCCGTGAAGGATTCGAACCTTCGACCTTGGGATTAAGAGTCCCCTGCTCTACCAACTGAGCTAACGGCCCGGGACGCGGAAGTCTAGCCCGGCCACGATCGTCGGCTCAGGGGCCGAGCCCGGTGCAGCCGCGGAGGCCGCGCCAGTCGGAGATCGCGTTGCGCCGCTCGCCGCCGGTCAGTGGCCGTGGGGTCCCGTCGACGATGCGCGCCGGCTCCCAGCGATAGCGGGTCACTTTCCGGCCGGCCATCGTGACGAGGAGCACGCCGGTCTGGACGGAGAGCTCGCTCGAGCCGTACCAGACGAAGTTTCCGAGGCCGTAGGAGACGAGGGCCTTGCGCATCTTTCCCGTGCCGAGCAGGCGGTGGGCATGTCCGCCGACGATCACGTCTGCGCCCGCCCCGACGAGTGCGCGTGCGAGCGTGCGCTGGTCGGAAGTCGGGCACTGCGCGAGCTCGACTCCCCAGTGGAGGAACACGACGACGGTGTCCGAAGTCGCGCGCGCCTCGCGAACCGCTCGCAGAAGCCGGGGTACGTCCTTCGCCGAGGCGAGACCGGGCTTCCGCGGGCCGGCGGTCCATGCAGAGATCAGGTGGTCGTCGAGGACCTGCGTCGCGCCGATGACGGCGATCCGCTGGCCGCGAACCGTGCGTCGGAAGGGCGCGTAAGCCTGCTTCGAGTCGAGCCCGATGCCGATGACGGGAAACCTGTCCTCGCGAGCGGCAGCGAGCGAGTCCCGCAGGCCCGCCTCGCCGTAGTCCATGCCGTGGTTGTTCGCCATGGATGCGACGTCGACCCCACCCGCGGCGAGTGCCGAGAACGCACTCGGCGGAGCGCGAAAGACGTACTGCTTGGGCGCCGGCGTACCTCTCGTCGTCACC
Source organism: uncultured Actinomycetes bacterium (assembly GCA_963746435.1). Lineage (GTDB taxonomy): Bacteria > Actinomycetota > Thermoleophilia > Gaiellales > Gaiellaceae > GMQP-bins7. Next base: position 142,125 of record CAVVAZ010000011.1, on the reverse strand, counting down.
GCTGTCTCGAGGTTCACCACGGTGAGGTCCGCGCGGCGGAGCACCGGGCCTATGGAGGAGAGCACGCCGCCAGGCCCAGCTCGGAGCTCCGAGGCGATCGGGCTCTCGAAGTGCACGTCTCCGGCGAATGCGAGGACGACGGGCTTTGCGCCACCCTCGCGCTTGGCGGTCGCACGCGGAACGTTCTCGGTCCGCAATGCGGCAGCGGTCCCGGGAACCGCCTGCCGATCGCTGAGAGCCGCGGCTGAAATCACACCGACGAGCGCGGCTGCCGGCACCAAGAGGCGCAACGAACGCACCGCCCGAGGTTAGCGACACACGCCGGGACTCCTCTGCTGGCACGACCTCGGCGCCTTGAAGTAGGCTCGTTGCCGGTGCGCAGGGGTATCGCACAACTCGTCGCGATCGGCGTGGTCATCGCCGTGCTCCAGACCGTGGTGGCGGTCGTCTTCAAGTGGCTCCCGACCTCTGCGTCGGAGGAGTTCGACCGGATTCAGGCGGTCTACTGGTTCGCCACGATCATTTCGATCGGGATCTTCTCGGTCGTCGCCGCGGTCGTCGTCTATGCGGTGTGGAAGTGGCGCGTGCCTCTCGACGATGATGCCGACGGGCCCCCGATCCACGGGCACACGGGGCTCGAGATCGCGTGGACGGCGGTTCCCGCTGTGCTCGTGATCGCGATCGGGATCGTCAGCGCCGTTGTCCTCGCGCGGAACGGCGACGCGGGACGAGGCCGATCGAGATCCAGGCGGTGGGCCAGCAGTTCGCCTGGAGGTTCGTCTACTCGGACTACGACGACCTGGCGTCCGGCGAGCTCGTGCTGCCGCTCGGCCAGGAGGCGCGATTCACGATGACCGCGGTCGACGTGATCCACTCGTTCTGGGTGCCCAATTTCGGCCAGAAGATGGACGCGGTTCCCGGGCATCGAGACCACGATTCTCGTGACGCCCAACCGCACCGGCGACTTCGCCGTCGTCTGTTCCGAGCTTTGCGGCCTCGGGCACGCGACGATGCGCGCAAAGGCGCGGGTCGTACCGCAAGCCGAATTCGACTGCGTGGATCGAGGAGCGCCGGTCCTCGTGACGACGACGCAGCACGAGCCGCCGCACGCCCAGTCCTACCCCGAGCACTTCGAGCCTCCTCGCGGACCGATGTGGCGGGGCTTGTTTGGGCCGGGGCTCGGGCGGGCGATGTGGATGACCCCGCTCTTCTTCCTCGGCGGGATGCTGCTCGTCGGAGGTCTTCGCTGGTGGTGGGGCTGGGGCCCCGTCTGGAACTGGGAGGTCATCGCCGCGGTCGCGGGCATGGTGACAGCGCCGATCGGCTTCCTCGCCGGAATCGGCGCCTTCGACTACTGGCTCCACTATCTCGTCGGCCGCCCGACCGAGCCCGAGGACCACTCGGGTCACGGCGCCCGGAGCTGGAAGGACTACTTCCGAGTGAACACCGATCACAAGGTGATCGGGATCCAGTACCTCGTCACGACGTTCGTCTTCTTCACGGTCGGCGGTCTGATGGCGATGTTCTTCCGCGCCGAGCTGGCGCAGCCGGGGCTGCAGTTCGTCGGCTCGCAGACCTTCAACGGGCTCGTGTCCGTCCACGCGACGCTGATGATCTTCCTCTTCATCATCCCGGCGTTCGCGGGCATCGCGAACTTCGTCGTCCCGTTGATGCTCGGCGCGCCCGACATGGCGTTCCCGCGGCTGAACGCGCTCTCGTTCTGGCTCCTGCCGATCGCCGGGATCATGTTCGTGGCGAGCTTCCTCGTTCCGGGCGGAGCGTTCGGCGCGGGCTGGACCGGATACGCGCCGCTCGCCGAGGGTCAGCCGCTCGGCCAGACCTTCTTCAACATGGGCGTCCAGTGGGCCGGTGCGTCCTCGATCATGACCGCGCTCAACTTCCTGGTCACGATCATCACGATGCGCGCGCCCGGGATGACGTTCTGGCGCATGCCGCTCCTCGTCTGGGCGAACTTCACGACCTCGCTGCTCGTCGTCATCGCGACGCCGTTCATCGCCGGGTCGCAGTTCTTCGTGATGTTCGACCGGATCATGCACACGAGCTTCTTCATCCCGGAGAACGGCGGCTACGTGTTGGGGTACCAGCACATCTTCTGGTTCTACAGCCACCCGGCCGTCTACATCATGATGCTGCCCGGGTTCGGGATCGTCTCCGAGGTCATCTCCTCGATGTCCCGGAAGCCCGATCTTCGGCTACCGCCTGATGGCCTTATCGCTCGTCGGGATCCTGGTGCTCGGCTTCTCCGTCTGGGCGCACCACATGTTCGTCGCCGGCATGGCCGACTGGTTCGCGTCCCGATGATGATCACGACGCTCCTGATCGCGATTCCGACCGGGATCAAGGTCTTCTCCTGGATTGCGACGCTCTGGCGCGGGCGGATCCATCTCACGACGCCGATGCTCTTCGCGCTCGGCTTCGTGACGATGTTCACGATCGGCGGGCTGTCGGGGATCTACCTCGGATCCGTGCCCATCGACATCGCCGCTTCCGACACGTACTTCATCGTCGCGCACATCCACTACGTCCTCTTCGGCGGGCTCCGTGTTCACGATCTTCGCCGGGATCTACTACTGGTTCCCGAAGATGACCGGACGCATGTACGACGAGCGCCTCGGGAAGTGGCACTTCTGGCTCACCTTCTTGAGCTTCAACGCGACGTTCTTCCCCATGCACTACGTGGGGCTTCGCGGCATGAACCGGCGAGTCGCCGACTACCCCGAGGCATTCGGCGACCTCAACTTCGTCATCACGATCGCGTCGTTCGTGCTCGGCGCGTCGTTCGTGATCTTCGTCTACAACATGGCCCTGAGCTGGGTGCGAGGAGCGCCTGCCGGCGGCAACCCGTGGCGCGCACACACGCTCGAGTGGCAGGTGTCGTCGCCACCGCCGATCTTCAACTTCGACGAGATCCCCCAGGTCGTCGGCGGGCCGTACGAGTACGGCGTTCCCGGCGCGCAGCACGCGGTGATGAAGGCGGCGGCAGCCGAGCCGCAGGAAGTCCGCGCGTGAAGAGCGAGCCGGCCTCGATCCTCGTCGTCGCCAACGAGACGCTGACGGGCGACGAGCTGATCGCGGCCGTACGTCGCCGCGCGAAGCGCGGGCCGATCCGCGTGGCGGTCGTTGCGCCCGTGACACTTCCTCGCGAGGGCTACGTCGTCTACCGCGACTCTCGGCGCGCGGCGGCCGGGAGACGTCTGCAGCGGACGCTCGACATGCTTCGGCGCGAGGGGATCCCTGCGCACGGCGCCGTCTTCGACGACGAGCCGCTCGCTGCGGTCAAGGACACCCTCGCGGTGGAGGACGTCGACGAGATCATCGTCTCGACGCACCCCGAGACGAAGTCCGGATGGCTGAGGAGGAACCTGCTCGACGAGATCCGCAAGAACGCGGGCGATCGGCCGGTCGAGCATGTCGTCTCCGACATCGCCGCGCGCGAGGGCGTGAACGTGCTCGTCGTGGCCAACGAGACGGTTCTCGGCGAGCCCTTGCTCGAACGTATCCGCACGCGCGCGCAGGAGGGCCCCGCGAGCTTCCTCATCGTCTCGCCGCAGAGCGACCCGACTCGGGGAGAGCATCCCGAGGCCGAACGCCGCCTGCGAGCGGCTCTCGCGACGCTGCGCGCCGAGGGGATCGACGTCCATGGGCAGATCGCGCACCCGGATCCGTACACGGCCGCGATGCACGCCGTCCGTGACGAGCGCACGGACGAGATCATCGTGTCGACCTTTCCGGGCATGCGTTCAGGCTGGTTGCGCCGAGACCTCGTCGGACGACTACGGGCCGACAGCGGGGTTCCGGTCGAGCACGTCATCTCCGAGCCCATGCGCGAGGAGGTGGCGGTGTGACGACTCACGCCGAGGATCTCCACGACCACCATGGGCCGCCGGTGGCCAACCAGAGCTCGCGGGTGGACTCCGTGGTCCTCGGCATGTTCCTCTTCATCGCATCCGAGGCGATGCTGTTCGGCTCGTTCTTCACGGCCTACTTCTTCGTGCGGGTCGTCAACCCCACCGCGCCGGAGACCTGGCCCCCCGACCCGTTCGAGTTCCCTGTGTTCGTCGCGGGCGTCAATACCGCGATCCTCGTCACCTCGAGCTTCACCATGCATTGGGCGCTGCAGTCGATCAAGCGCGGCGAGCGCAAGGCCTTTCTCGCCGGGATGGTGCTCACGTTCCTGATGGGCCTCGCGTTCTTGCTGACGCAGGCGGTCGAGTACCTGAACGTCGGCTTCAACACCGGCGATGGGGCTTTTGCCTCCGTCTTCTTCGGCCTGACCGGACTGCACGGCGCTCACGTCTTCGTCGGCCTGACTCTGCTCGGAGTCGTGATCGTGCGCGGCTTCCGTGGGCACTTCACGCCCGAGCATCATCACGGGGTGGAGCTGCCCGGTATCTACTGGCACTTCGTCGACATCATGTGGATCGTCGTCTACGCGACCGTGTACTTGATCTGAGAGAGGCGTAGCCGCGTGGAGAGCCCGTTTCGAAGCGAAGCTGCGGCATTCCGGTTCCTGCTGATCACCATCGGCGCGTTCGCGCTCATCGTCGTCGCCTCGTTGATCGAGCCCTGGCTCGGCTTCGCGGTCTTCCTCCTGCTTGTCGTTGCCGCGGTCGTCGTCTATCTCCGCGAGCGCAGTCCCGGGACCGCCCGCCCAGCACGTCGAGCACGTCGGCGGCCCGGATGAGCGTCGAGTCCTTGTCGTCGCAAACGAGACGGTTGGCGGCGAGGAGCTCTTGGGCGCGATCTCGGAGCTGGCTCTCGCCGGACGAACGGACTTCTACGTCGTATGTCCCGCGCTGAACTCGCGGCTCAAGACGTGGGTCTCCGACGAGGACGGCGCCCGCGCCAAGGCACAGAAGCGGCTCGACGCGACCCTCGAGCGTCTCGGCTCGGTGGGCGTCGAGGCGCACGGAACCGTGGGCGACCTCGATCCGCTCGTCGCCATCGCCGACGCCGTCCGGACGTTCTACCCGGACGAGATCGTCGTGTCCACGCATCCCGAGGGGAAGTCGAACTGGCTCGAACGGGGCGTCGTGGAGACTGTGCGCGAACGCTTCGACGTGCCTGTTCGGCACGTCGTGGTCGATCTCGAGGCCCGGTAGAGCGAACTCCGGTGCGAAGCGCCGGCCGCTATTTGCCTGCGGCCGAGGAGACGTACTCGGCGACAGCTTCGATCTGCGTGCGATCGAGTGAGTCCTTGAACGACGGCATCGTGCCCTTGCCGTTCGTCACGCGATCGGTGACCAGCGCCTTCGGGGGCTTCGACTGGTCGAGATTCGGGCCCACCGTGCCAGCGGTTCCGGCGTCCGCGAGCGTGTGGCAGGAGCGCAGGTCGCGGCGAAGATCGACTTGCCGTCGGTCGGCTTCTCCGTGGTGACGCCCGTCCCGGCGACGGCGCCGACGTACACGCCGATGTCGTCGACCGCCTGCCGCTGATCCTCGACGCAGAAGGCGTCTCCATCGACGTCGTCGCACTCCGGAAGCGTCTCGTCGGGCCCGGGCATCCCCGGAGCGTCGGTCACCGGGTCCACGATCGGATAGAGAATCTGGTCGCGGATGACCTGGGTGAAGGTGTCCGTCGTGAGGCCGTCAGCGCGGGACTGGGCGAACGCGTCGTCGAGATTCGGGCCGATGGTCCCCGCCGTCCCTGCGGCCGCGAGGACATGACAACCGGCGCACCGGGCGATGAAGAGCTGCTTTCCGGACTCGCGGTTCCCCTCGGTCGAGTACTCCGCCGCGCCGCAGCCCGCCAGGGCGAGTACCGCTGCCGCGCCCGCGGCGGTAAGGAGAAGCGAGAGCCTCACGCGGCGCGAGTCTAACCGGACGTCTGTGCTTGTAGCTGCTTCAAGAGACGGCGGATCTCGAGCTTGTCGACCTCCGCGACGCCGGGCGCGTCGAGGTAAGCCTCGTAGGCGGCGATCGTGGTCGCGATGTCGCCCGCGCTCTGTGCCGCGTCCGCAAGCTGCAGCTGGACGCTGGGATCGTCGGGGGTGGCCGCCGCGAGACGCCGGTAGGTCTCGACAAGCAGTGCGGACGTTTGCTGTGCCTCCCCGAGCGCTGCGTTGCTCTCCTTGGAGAGCTCGGTGCTCACGGCGTTCGACACCGCGTCGACGTCGAGCGGGCGGCCCCCGAGGTTGATGGACTGGAAGACGGCGGACCCCGTTGCCAGATACGCGGCCCGCAGCTCCGCTATCTGGTAGCGCTGCTGCGCTTCGTCGACGCGCACCAGATACAGGCTCGCCAGCTCGCGGAGCGCGTCGGCATTCTTCGGTTTCAACGCGATGAATCCCTCGAGTGCCTCGATTGCCTCCTGGGTGCGGCCCTCGGCTTGGAGTGCTGTCGAGAGATCACGGTGAGCCTTTGCGTCCTTCGGGTTCTCGGACACCCGCTCCTGTGCCTTGGAGATCGAGGGGATGCCCGAGTCTCCGGCCGCTCCGCGGAAGACATCGCCGATCCCGACGCCTCCTGCGCCCACGCCGAAGCCGACGAAGCCGAGGCCGAAGGCAACCGCGAGGAAGAGAAAGACCCACTTCGCATTTCGGCGAAGCTTGGGGAAGAACATGGTGTCCTCGACTACGACGTTCGTGCGCCGTGTGACAGCAGCCGGTCTCGGGCGCTGCGCGCGGCGCCGATCAGCTCGAGCCATGCCCTCCCTCCTCTCTCGTAGCGGGGTTCGCCGGACACGAGAGTAGCGATCACGCGCTCGGGCGAGCCGCCGAGTACGGTCGCCGTAACAGGATCTTCCCAAGGAAGGAAGGGACTGTCAGCGAGGGAGACAACAGTGAGGTCGGCGTGCTTGCCGGGAACGATCGAGCCCACCTCGTCGTCGAGTCCCAGCGCGCGAGCGCCGCCGATTGTTCCGAGCTCGAGTACCTCTGCGGCGGTGAGAGCGTCTGCGCGGCGCTCTCTCGCGCGGGCCCCGAGCAGAACCCAGCGAAGCTCGTCGAAGAAATCGAACGAGGGCGCCGATGCGGGACTGTCGGTGCCGATTCCCACGCGGATGCCGGCGGCGCGTAGCTCGGCGAGCGGCGCCACGCCACACCCGAGAATGGCGTTCGAGCGCGGGCAGTGCACGACCGCGACGTCGTGCTCGGCGAGCAGCGCGATCTCCTCGTGGTCGACGACGACGCAGTGCGCTGCGAGCATGTTCGGACCGAGCAAGCCCTCCCGCGCGAGGAGGCGAGCACCGGTTGTGCCGGCCGGTGGGACGAGCCACGGGATTCCCTGCCAAGGCCCGCCGCCGTTGAGCAGATAGCGCACCTCCGAGTCGCTCTCCGAGATGTGCGTCGCGAGCGGCAGCCCGAGCTCCGCGCAGGCTCGGTAGGCCTGGGCCGAGACGCTGAACGGGGCGTGCGGCGAGACGCCGAGCCGCACGCGCTCGGACAGGGACCCTTCAACTCGCTCGCGCAGCTCGGCGAACTGCCGAAGCACGTCGTCAGGCTCGGCTCCGAATACCTCGAGGTACACGGTCCCGCGGAGACCGAGCTCTGCCATCGCGACGCCGGCCGCGCCGCTGTAGCTGCAGTCTCCGGTCGTGGTGACGCCCGAGCGAAGACACTCCGCCGCACCCTGGCGGGCGATCGCGAGATAGTCGTCCCAACTGCCGCGACGCTTGCGGACCGTGTGCAGTGCGATCCACTCTGCGAAGTCGGTCAGGCCGTCCCCGAACCCGCCGTAGACCGCGTACTCGAGGTGGGTATGCGCGTTGACGAAGCCGGGAAGGATCACGGCATCCGTGAAGCGCTCACCCTCACCGAGCTCGGAGGTAGTGCCCACGGCCGCGATCCGCCCGTCCTCGACCGCCACGGCGCCGTCTTCGATCGGCGGGCCTTCCACGGGCACCACCCAATCGGCGGAGAGAACCTTCAGCTCTCCGCCTCCAACCATTCCTCCGTTCGATTGCGCTCCCAGCGGCGTTCCATCAGCACGGAGAGCCAGATCGAGAGCTCGTAGAGGAAGACGAGCGGTACGACCTCGAAGGCGAGCGAGACGGGGTCGACGGTCGGCAGCAGGATTGCGAAGACGAGGAGAGCGACGAACGCGATCTTCCGGTTACGGCGCAGCCGGTCGGCGCTCAGCACGCGAAGCCTCACGAGCGTGAGCAGGAAGATCGGCAGCTGGAAGGCGAGTCCTCCGGCGAGCAGCGTCCACGCGACGAACGAGTAGTAGTAGCTCGCGCGGATCTGGATGTCGTAGAGCTCGTCGTCGAAGTTCGTCAGGAACTCGAGCGCACGAGGCAGCACGACGTAGTACATGAAGACGACGCCGCACGAGAAGAGCGTCGTCGCGAGCACGACCGAGACGAGCACGACGCGTTGTGCGTGCATCTCGACCGCCGGCGCAAGGAACGACCAGACCTGCCAGAGGAGGACCGGAAGCGCGAGCGCCAGGCCCACGATCAGGCTCACCTTGACCGACGTCGAGAACGGCTCGACGACGCCGAGGGTGACGAGCCGCTTGTCGTTCGGGAGCGGCCCCGTCAGCCACTCGATGATCTCTACGTGGAAAGCGAACGCGAGGCCGAACGCGGGAGCGAGCGCGACGAGGCTGATGATGAGCCGCGTGCGAAGCTCGTCGAGATGCTCGACAAGAGTGGCCTCCTCACCGTGGTGAAGACGGCGCGGCAGCCACCTGCGCACAGAGAGCTCTCCCTCTAGCGGACGGTTTCCCGCTCGGCCTCTTCCGCCTCTTTCTCGTCATGAGGCGAGTAGATCGGCTCTGAGGGAGCGGACGGGAGCTCTGCGGGCGGCGCGGGGGTCGGGCTCGCGAACTTCTCGTCGTCGTCTGCGTTCGTCACGGCGTCCTTGAACTCGCGCATTCCCTTGCCGAGCGAGCGGCCCATCTCGGGAAGGCGACTCGCACCGAAGACGAGGAGCAGGACGACGAGCAGGATGAGCAGCTCCCAGATCGAGATGCCGAAGGGCATGCGCGCACGATAGCACCGCCTCGGACGACCGAAACCCCTGGAACACCAGGTCGGCTACCATCCTGCAGACGGCGTTCCTCGCCGCTCGTCCACTCAGTCAGGTGGTTTCTCGTCGAATGGCACTACTCGAGATCAAGAATCTGCACGTCGCGCTGGAGGACGGCACCGAGATCGTGAAGGGTGTCGATCTTTCGGTCGACCTGAACCAGAAGCACGCGATCATGGGCCCGAACGGGTCCGGGAAGTCGTCGCTCGCGTACGCGCTCATGGGCCATCCCGCCTATCAGGTGAGCGAAGGCCAGATCCTCTTCGACGGCGACGACGTCACCGAGCTGGCCGCCGACGAACGTGCGCAGCGCGGCCTCTTCCTCGCGTTTCAGTACCCACATGCGATTCCCGGTGTCACCGTGACGAGCTTCCTACGGAGCGCGATCAACGCGATCCGCAAGGCACGTAACGGCGGGGAGGACGATCCGATCCCGATCCCGGAGTTCCGCACCGAGCTGCTCGCTGCGATGGAGCGCCTGAAGGTGCCGCGCGAGCTCGCCTCGCGCTACCTGAACGACGGCTTCTCCGGGGGAGAGAAGAAGCGTGTCGAGATTCTGCAGATGGCGCTCCTCAAGCCCCGGATCGCGATTCTCGACGAGACCGACTCGGGCCTCGACATCGACGCGCTCCGGATCGTCGCCAACGGCGTCACGGATCTCGTCGGCCCGGACATGGGCGCGCTCGTGATCACGCACTACCAGCGGATCCTGAACTACGTGAAGCCCGACTTCGTGCACGTGCTCGTCGGACGGCCGGATCGTGGCCGAAGGGGGCCCGGAGCTCGCGCACAAGCTCGAGGCAGAAGGCTACGAGGCGTTCACGCCCGTGGCAGTGGGAGGAGCGACATGAGCACGCACGAGACCGACATCGTCCGCGACATCCGCTCGGACTACGAGTACGGGTTCTCGGTTCCCGAGGACTACTTCTTCAAGTCCGGCCGCGGCCTCTCGCACGAGCTCGTGGAGGCGATCGCGGAGCACAAGTCCGAGCCGGAGTGGATGCGGAAGTTCCGGCACAAGAGCCTCGACTACTTCCTCGCGCGCCCGATGCCCAACTGGGGAGCGGATCTCTCGGGCATCGACTTCGAGAACATCTACTACTACATCAAGCCGACCGAGAACCAGGCCGACTCGTGGGAGGACCTCCCGCCGGACATCAAGGACACCTGGGATCGGCTCGGGATCCCCGAGGCGGAGAAGAAGTACCTCGCCGGCGTCGGCGCGCAGTACGAGTCCGAGGTCGTGTACCACAAGCTCCAGGCCGATCTCGAGGCGAAGGGCGTGATCTTCCTCGACATGGACTCGGCCCTCCGTGAGCACGAGGACGTCGTCAAGCAGTACATGGGCACGATCATCCCGCAGAACGACAACAAGTTCGCGGCGCTCAACTCCGCTGTCTGGTCCGGCGGCTCGTTCATCTACGTGCCACCGGGCGTCAAGATCGAGATGCCGCTCCAGGCGTACTTCCGCATCAATGCGGAGAACATGGGCCAGTTCGAGCGCACGCTGATCATCGTGGACGAAGGCGCGTACGTGCACTACGTCGAGGGTTGCACCGCTCCGATCTACTCGTCCGACTCCTTGCATTCCGCGGTCGTCGAGATCGTCGTCAAGCGCGGTGGCCGCGCCCGCTACACGACCATCCAGAACTGGTCGAACAACGTCTACAACCTCGTGACGAAGCGGGCTGTGGCCTACGAGGACGCGACCATGGAGTGGGTCGACGGGAACCTCGGCTCGAAGGTCACGATGAAGTACCCCGCGATCTGGCTCATGGGCGAAGGCGCCCACGGCGAGGTGCTCTCGATCGCCTTCGGGGGCAAGGGCCAGCACCAGGATGCGGGCGGCAAGGTCGTCCACGTCGCACCGCGGACGACGTCCGTGATCACGTCGAAGTCGATCTCGAAGGACGGCGGGCGCGCGGGCTACCGAGGATTGCTGCAGGTCGCGAAGGGCGCCGTCGGCTCGAAGTCGAAGGTCGTCTGCGACGCGCTGATCCTCGACGACGAGTCCCGCTCCGACACGTATCCCTACATCCAGGTGGACGAAAACGAGGTCGAGCTCGGGCACGAGGCAACCGTCTCCAAGATCGGCGAGGAGCAGCTCTTCTACCTGATGAGCCGCGGGCTCTCGGAGGCGGAGGCAAGCGCGATGATCGTCTCGGGATTCGTCGAGCCGATCACGAAGGAGCTTCCGCTCGAGTACGCCGTCGAGATGAACCGCCTGATCCAGCTCCAGATGGAAGGCTCTGTTGGCTGATTTGCCCGTCGATCGAAGCGGCTCGGCTTCGAGGCCGAAGGGCGATTCATTCGCCCGCAGGCCCAGCTTTGCGTTGCTATGGCACGCGATGAAGGAGGGGGTTCGCGGGGGAACCATGCGTTCACCCGCGCTGAGCTGCAGATGGAAGGCTCTGTTGGCTAGCGTGATCTCAGCAAAGTCGATTCGGTCGGGTCCCGTCGCGAGACGCCAAACGTTCGCGGGAGTTCTACGTCGAAACGCTCGGCCTGCAGCCCGACGAACACGCTTGGAACGAATTCTGGGTCGGTCAGACATGCTTCGCGATCTGGGAGCCCGCGCAGTTCGGAATCGGAGTTCGAGCCGCAGAAGAACGGCATCGCCCTCCTCCACGTCGAGGACGTCGCAGCAGCACGGAGCGAGCTGGAGGCCAAAGGCGTGGAGTTCACGGGCGAGACGTTCGACACCGGCGTCTGCCACATGGCCAACTTCGCCGACCCGGACGGGAACGAGCTCGTGCTGCACAAGCGCTATGCGCCGTACCGCGACAGCTCGTCCGCATGATCGACGCGCAGCGCGTCGGCTTCCGCGATCCCGACGGCAACGGGCTCATGCTCCACCACCGCTACGAGCCCTACCACGACGGCTCCCTTCCATGATGCGCGTCGAGCGAACCGACTTCGCCACCGTCATCACCCAGGACAAGGAACGCGCGCTCCGGTTCTACGGGGAGACGCTCGGCCTGCGCCGCAACGACAAGGCGCATCCCGATTGGCCGGAGTTCGAGACGGGCAACCTGACGCTGTCGATCGTCCACTACGAGCAGATCGGGCGTAGCGAGTTCACGCCCAACACCGCGCCGATCGCGCTTCGTGTTGGCGACGTGCACGAGGCGCGGCGGAGCTCGAGGAGGCCGGCGTCGAGTTCCTCAGCGAGACCTACGACTCCGAGGTCTGCCATCTCGCAGTCTTCTCCGATCCCGGACGGCAATCGACTCATGCTCCATCGCCGCTATGCGCCGTACGCGGATGGTTCGACGCCATGACGGTGGAGCACGTCGACTTCGTGTCCTTCCTGACCCAGGACATCCCTCGGGCGCGGCGCTTCTACTCCGAGATCCTCGGGCTCGAGATCGAGAGCGAGGGAGAAGACGACATGGAGTTCCGAGCGGGGCAGGTGACGCTCGACATCTTCAACCCGGCGAGCCAGGGCCAGCCGTTCGCCCCGAGCCTGGGTGGGATGGCTTTGCGCGTCCCCGATGTCGATGCGGCCCGGGCTGAGCTCGAGGCCAAGGGAGTCGAGTTCGACGGCGAGACGCGGGAGACGAGCGTCTGCCGGATGGCGTTCTTCCACGATCCGGACGGGAACCTGCTCATGCTCCACCGACGCTTCGACGTCGAGTGATGCACGTCGAGCAAGTGGATTTCGTCTCGGTACCGACGCGCGATTACCAACGTGCCGTCGCGTGGTACCGGGATGTTCTGGGGTTGCCTGAGAGCGCGTTCTCGGAGGGAGAGGTCGAGACGCAGAATCTCACGCTCTCGTTCTGGAAGCCCGAGGAGCAGGGAGAGCCCTTCGTTCCGAACGAGAACGGACTAGCGCTTCGTGTGGCCGATGTAGAGGCGGCCGTCGAGGAGGTCCGGGCGGCAGGCGGTTTCGTCATGGGGATCGAGGACTCGGGTGTCTGCCACATGGGGTTCGTCAAAGATCCAGATGGGAACGTCCTGATCCTCCACCGCCGCTATGCCCCGAAGGTGCGTCGTGAACAGACGCTGAGCTGATCGAGCGCTACCGGGCGCTTCCGCTCCCCACGACGAAGGACGAGCACTGGCGGTTCACCGACCTCGCCGGTTTCGATCCTGACGCCTGGACGGCAAACGGCGCGGCCAAGATCGCGTCGGCGCCGTCACTGCTCGACCTCGACGTCGCCGGTGTCGCCGAGGTCGGCGAGGCAGGCATCGAGATCCAAGGGGCACCGAAGGAGATCCGCTTCGAGCGGCTCACCGACGATCACGAGCTCCTCTACTCGCTCGTCGGCTGGGACGAGAAGTTCGCGGCGCACAACGCGGCGATGTGGGAGCACGGCCTGCTCGTGCACGTCCCGCGAGGCGTCGTCCTCGAAAAGCCGCTCTACGTGCGGATTGCGAACTCCGTCAACGGAGGATCGCTCTTCTGGCGACTGCTGATCGTCGCCGAGCCGGAGAGCCGCTTCAGCGTGATCGAGGAGTACACCTCCGCATCTCCCGAGCTCGAGGGCTACTCGAACGCGGCGGTCGAGATCGTCGTCAAGGACGCCGCGAAGGTCGAGTACGTCTCGGTGCAGAACCTCTCGCTCGGCACCTGGCACTTCGCGTCGCATCACGCGCGGGTCGAACGCGATGCCGAGCTCGACTGGGTTGCAGGGGGCTTCGGCTCGGGGAAGGGGAAGATCCGGATCCAGAACGACCTTGCCGGCTCCGGCGCGACCTCGCGGGTGACCGGCGCCTACTTCGCCGACGGGACGCAGCATCTCGACTACGACACCTTCCAGGAGCACATGGCTCCGAACACGACCTCCGACTTCGCCTTCAAGGGGGCGCTCCGCGACAAGGCGCGAGCGGTCTGGCGCGGCATGATCCGGGTCGAGGAGGGGGCGCAGAAGACGAACGCCTACCAGGAGAACCGCAACCTCCTCCTCTCCAAGACGGCTCACGCGGACTCGATTCCCGGACTCGAGATCCTTGCGAACGACGTTCGCTGCACGCATGGCGCCACCCTCGGCCAGGTCGATCGCGAGCTGCTCTTCTACCTGATGACGCGCGGCCTCAACCGCGCCGAGGCCGAGCGCGTGATCGTTCGCGGCTTCTTCCAGGACGTGCTCGACCGCGTCGAGCTCGAGCCTGTGCGCGAGGCGCTCGCCGCCGCGCTCGAGGCCCGCATCCCGCAGGCTTAGAGAGCGCCGCCGATCAGGCACAATCGGTCGATGGAGCGGGAGCTCGTTCCGCGTCTTCGTGGCGTGTTCCACCAGTACGCGTTCTTCGCGGCGCTCATCGGCGGAATCGTCCTCATGATTCTGGCCGACGGGTATCTCGAGCGCTTCGCGGTGTGGGTGTACGCGCTGACGCTCGCCGCGATGTTCGGCGCGAGCGCTCTCTACCACCGCTTCCCGTGGCGATCGGCAGCAGCCCGTCTTCGCGCACGGCGGCTCGACCACGCGATGATCTTCGTGTTCATCGCGGGGACGTACACCGCGTTCGGGCTCGTCGCTTTCGGCGGCATCGCCCGCATCGTGGTTCTCGCGACGGTGTGGGCCGGAGCCGTGTTCGGTCTCGTCGTCAACCTCGTGTGGATCGAGGCGCCGAGGTGGCTCGTCGCTCTCGCGTATCTCGCGGTCGGTTGGGTCGGAGTCCTCCTCGCGCCGCAGCTCTTTCCCGCACTCGGGGTCGCGGCGGCCGTGCTCGTGATCGTCGGCGGTGCGCTCTACAGCGTCGGCGCGCTGACGTATGCGACGACCTGGCCGAATCCGTTCCCCGCGACCTTCGGTTTCCACGAGATCTTCCACGTGCTCGTGATCGGAGCAGCGGTCACGCAGTTCGTGGCGTTCTCGCTCGTGGTGGTGTGAGTTCTCGCCGGTACGCTTGAGCCATGGAGACGAAGCTACAGCTCACCGACGAGGAATGGCGGTCACGGCTCACTCCCGAGCAATACGAGGTCTTGCGGCGGAAGGGGACCGAGCGCGCGTTCAGCGGCGCCTACTGGGACGAGCACACTCCCGGGATCTACCGCTGTGCAGGCTGCGGCACCGAGCTCTTCCGCTCGGACACGAAGTTCGACTCCGGCACGGGTTGGCCGAGCTTTGTCGAGCCCGCTGACCTGGAGAGCGTCGTGACCGAGACCGACACGAGCCATGGGATGACTCGAACGGAGGTCACGTGCGCGACCTGCGGCGGGCATCTCGGTCATGTGTTCGACGACGGGCCTGGGCCGTCGGGTAAGCGGTACTGCATCAACTCGGCGGCGCTCGACCTCGATCAGGCGCCGGCTTCGTAGCCGACGCTATCGTCACGGGCGTGACGATCTGTTGCCGCGCCGGGCCGTGCGAGGAGATGTTCAGTCCGCGCGTCGCCCGGCGGACGCTCGAGCGCTATCGCAAGAAGGGGCTCGACGAGCTCGAACGGAAGATGCTTGTGGTGGTGTCCGGCGGAAGGACTCGAGCACGCGCGAGTCGTCGAGATCGGCGGTGGCGTCGGCGCGATCCAGACGGAGCTGTTGCAGGCCGGCGCCGCGCACGGGGAGGTGATCGAGCTGGTCGCGGCATACGAGCCGTACGCGAGGGATCTCGCACGTGAGCGCGGGCTCGAGAACCGCACGACGTTTCGCGTACAGGACGTCCTCGAGAGCACGGAAGGCGTCGACCCGGCCGAGGTCGTCGTTCTGAATCGGGTCGTGTGCTGCTCACCGGACGGCATACGGCTGACCGGCGTGGCCGCCGGCCTGGCGAGACAGGTTCTCCTCCTCAGCTTTCCTCGCGAACGTCTGGGCGTCCGAGTGGCGCTCCGCCTGCTGAACGTCGGCATGAGGCTCATGGGTCGCTCGTTCCGTGTCTTCGTGCATCCGAAGGCGTCGCTCGTCGCCGCGGCCGAAGCGGAAGGTCTGCACGCTGCGGAAACGGGCCGGGGCTTCGCGTGGGAGTACGTCGCGCTGCGGCGCGGAGCGGATTCGCACGCGCAGGCGTGATATGGCCGACATCGGGCTCTTTCCGCTTCCCTTGGTGCTCCTCCCGTCAGAGCAGCTCCCGCTCCACATCTTCGAGGAGCGCTACCAGGATCTGATCGGCGAATGCCTGGAGAACGACCGGGAGTTCGGGGTCGTCTACTCGGACGACGGAGGACTCAGAGACGTGGGAACACGGGCGGCGGTCGTCGAGGTCCTGAACCGGTTCGACGACGGTCGGATGAACATTCTCGTCGAGGGAAGCGAGCGGTTCAGGCTCGTGGAGCTCACGAGCGGGCGCAGCTTCCAGACCGGTCGAACTGCTCCTCTGCACGATGAGGACGATCCTCCGAAAGCTGGGTCGGTCGACCATGCCCTCGAGCTGTTCGCGCGCCTCCGGGAGCTCACCGGAAGCGAGGTCGAGATGCCCCCAGCCGATTCGCCGCAACTCTCCTATGCGCTGGCCGCGCGTGTCGAGCTGGACGCCGAGGTGAAGCTCGAGCTCCTGCACGAGGTGTCGGAGCGCGTTCGGCTCGACCGCGTCAGCGAGCTCTTGGTCGGCGCGGCAAGAAGCGTCGAGCGGCACCGCCTCGCCGCGGAGCGGGCGGCGTCGAACGGCAGGGTGGATCTGGGCTGAGAGCTACCCGTCGAAGGACCCGCGTGGCTGTGTGACAGTGGGCCGGGGGTACGATGCGACCATGGCCGTGACCACGACGCCGACCCTCGACGCCCATCGGCTGCGTGCCGACTTCCCGATCTTCGAGCAGATGTTCTACGGCAAGCCGCTCGCGTTTCTCGACTCGGCGGCGAGCTCCCAGAAGCCCCGGCAGATGCTCGACGCGATGGAGCAACTTCTACGAGACGTCGTACGCCAACGTTCATCAGGGGTGTGTATGCCCTCGCAGAGCGTGCCACGGAAGGGCTCGAGCTCGCGCGCGAGAAGGTTCGGAGACTTGTGAACGCGCCTTCCGCGCGCGAGATCATCTTCGTGCGGAACGCGACCGAGGGGATCAACCTCGTCGCCTACGCCTGGGGCCTCGGGAATCTCGGCCCCGGAGATGTCGTCGTCGTAAGCGAGCTCGAGCACCACTCGAACTTCGTCCCCTGGCAGTACATCGCGAAGAGGACCGGCGCGGGCTTTCGGATGATCCCGCTCGACGACCAAGGTGAGCTGCAGCTCGAGGAGTTGGACGCGATCGCGGGTGAGGGGCAGGTGAAAGTCGTCGCGACGGGAGTCGTCTCGAACTCGCTCGGCACGATCAACCCGATCGATCGCCTCGCAGCCTGGGCCCACGCGCAGGGAGCGATCATGGTCGCGGACGCGGCGCAGTCGGCCCCGCACATGAAAGTGGACGTGCAGGCGCTCGGCTGCGACTTCCTGGCGATCTCGGCGCACAAGATGTGCGGTCCGAGCGGTGTGGGGGCGCTCTGGGGCCGTGCCGAGCTGCTCGAGGCGATGGAGCCCTTCCTCACGGGCGGCCACATGATCCGCGCGGTCGGCGTCGACGACACGACCTGGGGCGAGCTGCCGCACAAGTTCGAGGCCGGCACCGCACCCATGGCGGAGGCCGTCGGTTTCGGCGCGGCGATCGATTACCTCACCGAGATCGGCTTCGACGCGATCGAGCGCTATGAGCACGAGCTTGCCGCATATGCACTCGGGCGCCTCGCAGAGCTGCCGTGGGTCACCTCGTACGGCCCTCCCGCCGATCGACGCGCGGGGATCGTCTCGTTCAACGTCGACGGTGTCCATCCTCACGATGTCGCACAGGTGCTCGATTTCGAGGGCGTTGCGATTCGCGCGGGCCATCACTGCTGTCAGCCGCTCATGCGCAAGCTCGGAGTCGCGGCGACGAACCGCGCGAGCTTCTACGTGTACACGATCCAGGAGGAGATCGATCGCCTCGTCGACGGTCTCCACAAGGTCAGGAAGGCGTTCGGCTGATGGGTGAGTTCGACCAGCTGTACCGCGAGGTGATCCTGGATCACTACAAGAACCCGAGGAACCACCGGCTCGTGGAGGGTGCGAATGCAAGCGCCGAAGGCCAGAACCCGCTCTGCGGCGACGAAGTCGCGCTTTCGGTCAGGCTGGGCGAGGGGGACGTGGTGGAGGAGGTCGGCTTCGAAGGTCGCGGGTGCGCGATCAGCCAGGCGGCGACCTCGATGCTCACCGATCTCGTCAAGGGCCGCACCGCCCAGGAGATCGCGGCGATGCCGAAGGAGGAGCTTCTCGACGAGCTCGGTATCCCCTTGACGCCTGTCCGCTTGAAGTGTGCGATCCTCGGCTTGGGCGTGCTGAAGCTCGCGCTCCACAAGGCGACGGGGACACCGTTGCCGGAAGAATGGGGCACCGCCGCCCGCGACCTCGTTCTCGAGTGAGTCAGTAGCTGTTGCTCGAGATAGCGGTCTGTGCGCTGGAGGAGCTTCCGCCGGGGTCGATGCGACTCGTGCCGGCGGGTCTCGAGACGATCGGGGTCTTCAACTGCAACGGGACGCTGTACGCGATCGAGGATCGCTGCTCGCACGACGACGGGCCGCTCGCGGAAGGCGAGTGGGAGCCCGAATCGTGCGTCGTCGTCTGCCCGCGCCACGGCTCGCGCTTCGACCTCGAGACCGGAATCCCGATGAGCCTGCCGGCGTTCGAGGCGGTTCGCGTCTTCCCGGTCTCGGTTCGTGACGGCATGGTGGTCGTCGAGGTCGACGAGTAGAGGGTGCTCGACGATCGTGCTCGGACCGTGCTCGCACGCCTCGAGGAGGAGGACCGGCTCGAGCGCGAAGCGGGCGTGCCGTCGGCGCGTCGCTCGCGGCAGATCGAGCCCACGACCGGCCGCTTCCTCTTCGCCCTCGCGGCGGCCCAGGCCGGCGTCGAGGTGCTCGAGATCGGCGGATCGCGCGGCTACTCGACGATCTGGCTTGCTTCCGGCGCGCGCATCCTGGGCGGGCGGGTCGTCTCCCTCGAGCACGATCCCGCGAAGTGCGCAGCCTGGCGCGCGAACATCGCGGAGGCCGGGCTCGAGGAGTGGGCGGAGCTCGTCGAAGGAGACGCCTTCGAGACGCTTCGGCGGACCGAGGACGTGTTCGATCTCGTGTTTCTCGACGCGGAGAAGGACGGCTACGAAGCGCTCTTCGCACTCGCGCGGAGCCTTTTAGAGCCTGGCGCGCTCGTCGTCGCCGACAACGTGCTCTCCCACGCCGACGCGCTCGCGGCGTACTCGGCGGCGCGGCAGAGCGATCCCACGCTCGTCTCGGTGACGGTCCCGCTCGACCGCGGGCTCGAGCTGACGTCCGTGCTCACGGAGACGCCGGCGGTCTGACCTCGGCCATCAGGCCGAGCAGGTTGCGGTCGGGATCGCGGAAGAATGCCATCCACAGATCGTGGTCGGGCATAGTCGCGATCAGGTGCGGCTCGTCGTCGAACGGGACGCCGCGGTCGGCGAGCTCCCGATGGGCGCCTTCGATGTCGTCAACGCGGAAGTAGAGGATCGAGCTCGGGTGGTCGGCCTCGGGATTCTCGGGAACCGCGAGCATCAGGCGCACGTCTCCGCACATGAAGAAGGCCAGGTCGCCCGCCTCGAAGAGAAAGTCGAGCGCGAGCTTGTCCCGGTAGAAGGCGATGGCCGCGGGAAGGTCGTGGGTACGGATCGCGATCTGGCCGATGCTTCGAAGCGGGGTGCCCATGCACTCCTCCTTGGGTCGAATCTGGGCAGCGAGCGAGACGAGTATTTCTCATCGACGCAGCAACGTGCGCTCGGTCCACCGACATCCGCTCCCGATGCGTATGCTGCGGGTACCGCGGAAAGGAGGTGGTCCGATTTGAGCGAAGACAGTTCGGGCAGCGGAGGTACCAGCGGGTAGAGGCGTGCCCCCGGGACCACCGGGAACCGCCTAGCCAGCGTAGGGGGCTCGCGATCGCGCTGCACGTTTCGTTCTCCGCCGTGGTCTGTGCGAAGGGCGGCGTGCCGGAAGCGCCTCTACTACTCCAACGTTGGTCTCCAGGACAGAGGGGCCGCATCTGCGGCCCCTCGTCTCTTCGAAGGTCTGCGACTACGCCGCGAGTGCGACCGCGGACGCTTCGTGTGCGAGGTTCTCGAGATGCTTGCGGAGGCGCTCGCCGAGGAGAGGATCGGTCAGGCGCCCGGTCTCGTCGAAGACCTTCTGCGCCTGCGCGACCGGCAGCTCGCCCTCGATGACCCGGGCGCCGGCGATCCCGAGGATGCGGCGAAGATCCTGCTGTGCCCAGATTGCGCCGTACTGCCCGGTCGTGGCACCTGCGACCGCGGCGGTCTTTCCCCAGATGGGCGCCCCGCCGCGCGGGGGCCGGGACGCCCAGTCGACCGCGTTCTTGAGGACGCCCGACACCGAGCCGTTGTACTCGGGTGTCACGAAGAGAAGCGCGTCCGCATCTGCGATTCGTGACCGCAGATCGCGCACGGCGCTCGGGCGCATCCTCGCCATCGGTGTCCGCGTCGTACAACGGGATGTCGCCCAGCCGCTCGTAGACCTCGACCTCCGCTCCTTCCGGAGCGCGCTCCGCGGCGGCCCGGGCGAGGGCGGTGTTGTACGAGTCGTCGCGGAGGCTCCCGGAGATGGCGAGGATGCGCATCGTCTTACGCCGCTCTGACGGCCGCGAAGCTCGCCTTGAGGCCGACCTCGTTCGGCAGAAGGAACTCACCGCCGGGAAGCGGGGCGTTCCAGTTGAGGTTGAAATCGGTGCGATCGATCGTGCCGGCGAGCTCGACGCCGATGCGGTCGTTCCCGGACGGATCGACGAGTGAGCCCAGGAAGCTGCCCTTGAGCTCCACCGGCTTTGTCGTTCCCTTGATCGTCAGATCGCCCTTCACGACGAGCTCGTCGCCCTGGGTCTCGACAGCGGTCGACTCGAAGCGGAGCTCTGGATACCGCTGCGTGTCGAAGAAGTCCGGCGCCTGCAGGTGACCGTCCCGGGTCTCGTCGAATGTCGTGATGCTCGAGACGTCTACCGTTCCGTCGATGGAAGGCTGCTCGCCGCCCTGAATCGTCCCGGCGAAACCAGGCACGCGACCCTTGATCGGGATGATCCCGACCTTCTTGACCTCGAACTCGAGTGCCGACCAGACCGGGTCGATGGACCAGGTCCCGGCCGGGATGCCGGTGACCGACTTCTCTGCAACGATGGACATGACATACTCCTTTGCGTTCGCTACTATTGACTACGCAAGCAATATAGCAAGGATGTAGATGATGAGTCAAGTATTGAGTGAGCAAGCTTTGGGGGTGCGCGCATTCGCTGCGCTCTTGCGGGCGCATGCCTCGTCGACGCGCCGTCTGAACGCCCAGTTGAGCGCCGATCACGGGCTGACGATCTCGGACTACGAGGTGCTGCTGCGTCTCTCGCGTGCGCCGGATCGCAGGATGCGCCGAGTGGATCTCGCCGAGGAGGTGCTCCTCACCGCTTCCGGGATCACGCGCCTCCTCGACGGATTGGAGCGGAGCGGCCTTGTCGATCGCGGCTCGTGCGACGGCGATCGCCGGGTCGTCTATGCCGTGCTCACCGAAGCCGGTCGCGACAAGCTGCGGACCGCGTCCGCGAGTCATCTCGTGCAAGTTGACGAGCTCTTCGGCGAGCGCCTCGACGAAGAGGAGCTCGAGCGCGTCGCGGAGCTGCTCGGAAAGCTCGGCGACGGGGACGGTGCCGACACCGCCTGCGCGCCGGACGACTAGTCTGCTGCGCCGTCCGTGAAGTTCTGCCAGTAACGGCTCGGGGTGGGGCCGCCTTGGCCTTGGTACTTCGAGCCGATCCCCGCCGAGCCGTAGGGATGCTCGGCCGGCTCCGAGAGCTGCATGAACGAGAGCTGGCCGATCTTCATCCCCGGGTAGATCGTGATCGGGAGGTTGGCGACGTTGGACAGCTCGAGCGTGACGTGCCCGTCCCAGCCGGGATCGATGAATCCCGCGGTCGAGTGGATCAGCAATCCCAGGCGGCCGAGCGAGCTCTTCCCTTCCAGTCGGGCCACGAGATCGTCCGGCAGCGTGACCCGCTCGAGCGTCGAGCCGAGGACGAACTCGCCAGGATGGAGGATGAACGCCTCGTCGCCCGACTCGACGAGCTCGGTCAGCTCCTCCTGCTCGGTCTTGACGTCGATGTAGGGGTAGCGCGAGTTTCGGAACACCCGAAAGAAGTGGTCGACCCGCACGTCCAGGCTCGACGGCTGCATGAGATCCGGGTCGAACGGCTCGATGCCGATGCGCCCCTGGTCGATGAGTCGTCGAATCGTCCGATCCGAGAGAACCATGCGTCGATTCTACGAAGCGCGGTCGGCCGAGTTGCTCCTCCGCTTTGTAGCAATCACACACTTGCGCGAGGCCGCGACCGGCGTCATCGCGGTCGACGACTGCGATAAGGTCACGGACCGGTGTCGATGCTGTTCCCACCCATCGACCCGAACGAACGGTTCCGGGCTGCGTCGTGCCGCGGTGCGGCGCAGGAAGCGACTGCAGCATGGCGCTCTCATCGGAATGCTGCTCGTCGGGGTCACGCTCCTCGGGGCTGGAGCCCAGGTAGTGGGCGGCGACGGGTCGTCGCCGACCGGCACCACCGCCCCGGAATCGACGCCGCTCGCCGCGGCGGCTGCGTCGGGACCCCGGCCGTTGCCGGTCGAGGTGCGCGGCGTACACGTGACACTCGGGCTCGCGTCGCTTCCGGGGAAGCTCGAGGAGTACCTCGATCTGCGACAGCAGGGCCTGACGGCGCTCGAGCTCGACATCAAGGAAGAGAACGGACAGGTCGGATTCACGCCGTCGTCTGTCCCGCTCGCCCGCTCGGTCGGGGCGGCGCGTACGTATTACGCGCCGCGAAGGGCCGCGCGCATGGCTCACGAACGCGGTGTCTACCTCGTCGGCCGTATTGTCACGTTCGAGGACCCGATACTCGCAACGCAGCGCCCCGACCTCGCCATACGACGGAGTGACGGGTCCGTCTGGCGCGACTCGGCGGGTCTTGCATGGGCCAATCCATACGACCGGAGGGTCTGGAAGTACAACGTCGACCTCGCCGCGGCGGCTGCACGGCTCGGGTTCGACGAGATCCTCTTCGACTACGTCCGCTTTCCGTCCGACGGAGACGTCGACGCCGCTGTGTACCGCAACCGCGGGTCACTCGCGAAGGGCGAGGTGATCCCCGCGTTCCTTCGCTATGCGGCGCGCCGCCTCGAGCCACTCGGCGTGCGGATCTCGGCCGCCGTCTTCGGCCTTTCCGCGTCGCGTGACCTCGGCATCGGTCAGGTTCCCCGGCGCATGGCCCCGTATCTCGATGCCGTATACGCGATGACGTATCCGTCGCTCTTCGGTCCGGGCGAGCTCGGGCTCGCCGACCCGAGCGCCGCGCCCGGTGCGACGGTGACCGAGGCTCTTCGACACTTTCGGCGGGCCTTGCGCGGGCGGGACGCGCTTCTCCTCACGTGGGTGCAGGACTGGAGCTTCGAGAGGTCGTACGGGCTCGAGGAGGTCGGCGCCCAGATCCAGGCCGCGAGACTTGCCGGAGCGAAGGGCTTCATGCTCTGGAACGCCGAGGGCGTGTACACGGACGGCGCCCTCGCTCTACCCGCGTCGTAGCTCACGGCGCGAGGCGCTCGCGGCGCCATCTCCGCCCATGTCTTCGGTACCGGATCCGGTCGTGGAGCCGATTCTCGCGATGCTGCCAGAGCTCGATCGTCTCGGGGACGACCCGGTAACCGCCCCAGAACGGGCGGGAGCGGGACGTCGCCGTCGTCGAACCTCGCCTCCACCTCTTCGTACAACCTGTCGAGCTCGGCGCGGGAGTCGAGGCGCTGGGATTGCCGAGATGCCCACGCCGCGATCTGGCTGCCTCGGGGTCGCGTCTGCCAATAGGCCTCCGACTCTGGCTCGTCGACCTGCTCCACGGTCCCTTCCACTCGAACCTGTCGTCCGAGCTCGAACCAGTGGAACACCAGTGCGGCACGCGGGTTCCCGGCGAGCTCGGCCGCCTTGCGTGAAGCGCGGTTCGTGAAGAAGACGAACCCGCGCTCGTCGACATCGCGCAGCAGCACCTGTCGCGCGGACGGCCTTCCTTCCGCATCCGCGGTCGCAAGCGTCATCGCGTGAGGCTGCGGCTCGATCGACTCGGCAGCACGCAGCCACTCCCGGAACTGGGCCAGCGCGTCTGCATCGAGCTCGTGCTCGTCCACGAGGTCACGCTACCCGTCGACGCCCCGGTAGTTGACCAGCCGCTTCAGGACACGGAAACTGCGGGGGATGACGCTCGCGACCTTCGGCCTCTTCTTCGGCCCTCGTATCGCGCTCGGCCTGATCTGGGTCCTCACCGAGCGGGTGGACGAGGCCTTCGACAGGGTCGTGTGGCCGGCGATCGGGGTGGCACTGGCGCCCTCGGCGACGATTCTGTACGTCCTCCTCTGGACGCAGGATGCCGGCGGGGGCGGCGTCACCGGAGCCGAATGGGTCATCGTCGGCATCGGCGCTGCGGTCGACCTTGCGATCTGGGTGACGCGACTCGTGCCGCCACGGCCCCCGTAGGCAGGTGGCCCTCGAGACGCTCAGCTTCCGATCGAGCGACTAGGCTGGCTGCCGTGGCGGCCACGAAGACGATCGAGCTCAGGACCGAGATCCCGGGTCCTCGAACGCGGGAGATTCTCGAACGCGAGCGTCGAGCGGTCGCGCGCCCGCTCCTCGTTCACGGACCCATCGTCGCAGCGGAAGCGCGGGGAGCAACCATCACCGACGTCGACGGCAACACCTTCCTCGACTTCGTGGGCGGAGTCGGTGTGCTCAACGTCGGTCACAACCATCCACGCGTCGTGCAGGCGGTGAACGCCCAGGTCGAGCGCTTCTTCCACACGGACTACACGGTCATCGCATACGAGCTGTACGTCGAGCTTGCGGAGCGACTCGGCGCGCTCGCGCCGATGACGGGAGAGCGGCGAAGCGCGTTCTTCAACGCCGGAACCGAAGCCGTCGAGAACGCAGTGAAGCTCGCGCGCCTGCACACACGCCGGCAGGCCGTCATCGCCTTCGACGGAGCGTTCCACGGGCGCACCCTGCTCGCCCTCACGATGACCTCCCGAACGCACCCCTACAAGACGGGGCTGGGGCCGTTCGCACCCGAGGTGTACCGTGCCCCGTTTCCGAATGCGTACCGCGGGCCCGATGCGAAGACGGCTCTCGCCGCACTCGAGCGGATGTTCGCGACTCACGTCCCGGCGAATCATGTCGCAGCGATCGTCTTCGAGCCGCAACAAGGGGAAGGTGGATTCATCCCTGCTCCGGCCGAGTTCGTCGAGGGGCTCAGGAGACTCTGCGACGAGCACGGGATCGTCCTCGTCGCCGACGAGGTACAGACGGGTTTCGGCCGCACCGGCCGGATGTTCGGGATGGAGCACTTCGACGTCGAGCCCGATCTCGTCGTCGTCGCAAAGTCGATCGCGGGTGGGTTGCCGCTCTCCGGGGTGATCGGCCGCGCGGAGATCATGGACAGTGCCCACGAAGGAGCGATCGGCGGGACGTTCATCGGGAACCCCGTCGCGCTCGCGGCGGCGATAGCCGTGCTCGACGTGTTCGAGGAGGAGGATCTCGTCGCACGCGCGATGAGCATCGGAAGCGTCATCCGCGAGCGCATGCTCGAGTGGAGGAGCCGCTGGGCGCAGGTCGGTGACGTACGCGGCCTCGGTGCGATGCTCGCTATCGAGCTGGTTCGCGATTCAGAGACGCGCGAGCCGGCTGCAGAGCTCGCGACTGCCGTTGTCGACGAGGCGCTCCAACGCGGTCTCGTCCTGCTGAAAGCAGGCGTGTACGGAAACTGCATTCGCGTGCTCTGCCCGCTGACGATCTCGGACGGCGAGCTCGACGAAGGGCTTGCGGTCTTCGAAGACGCGCTGGCTGCGGCTCTCAGCTAGGCCGTACTAGCGCTCGGCCCCGGCGCTCGCAAGACTTCGCGTATGAGCGTATGCCGCTGCTGCGCGTCTCGTCTGCCTGAAGCGGCGCGCTTCTGCCCAACGTGCGGAGCGGAGCAGGAGGAGCGTGGGCCGGTAACCGAGGAGCGCAAGCTCGCGACAGTCTTGTTCGCAGACATCGTCGAGTCGACTTCGCATGCCCACACGGAGGATCCGGAGCGTGTTCGAGCGCGCCTCGATCGGTTCTACGCCGCGATGAGCGAGGAGATCGAACGGACAGGCGTCGTCGCGGGCTTCTAGCTAATACAGGAGTGACGAGCGGCGTTCGTGGCGTTCGAGAGCGAGTTCGATCAAGCGGTCGAGGAGGTCGCCGTATGGGACTCCCGACGCCTCGAAGAGCTTCGCGTAGACGCTCGTCGAGGTGAAGCCGGGGATGGTGTTGATCTCGTTCACCACGACTTCGTCGTCGGGCCGGACGAACAGGTCGATGCGCGCCATGCCCTCGCACTCGGTGGCGACGAACGACTCGACCGCGAGGCGGCGAACCTCCTCCGCCGTCTCGGGGGAGATTCGGGCCGGGACGATCAGGTCCATTCCGCCCTCGTCGTACTTGGCGGCATAGTCGTACCACTCGGCGTGCGCGACGATCTCGCCGACGGCCGAGGCCACGGGATCGCGATTCCCGAGGACGCCGCACTCGACCTCGGTCCCGGTCACGAACTCCTCGATCAGCACCTTGTCGTCGTGTCGGCGCGCGAGCGCCACGGCGTCCTCGAGCTCGTTCGGTCCGTGCACCTTGGAGATGCCCACCGACGAGCCGAGCCGTGCGGGCTTCACGAAGACGGGATACGAGAACGGGTGGTCGGACGCGTCGCCGTCTCGCAACGTGACGTTTCGCGCAACCGGGATCCCGCGGTCGCGGAGGACGGCCTTGAAGAGATCCTTGTCCATGCAGAGCGCGGAGGCGGCGACTCCGGCGCCGACGTAGGGGACGCCGGCGAGCTCCAACAGTCCCTGGACCGTGCCGTCCTCGCCGAACGGGCCGTGAAGGATCGGCAGCACGACGTCGATACGGCCCAGCGCGGCCGCGGGGGTGGAGTCCGCGATCACCGGAAGCGTCGCCACCGGCCTCGGTCGCAGCTGTCGGATCCGGCCCAGCCAGGGGTTTGAGCCCGCTCGTCAGCTGCCACCGTCCGTCCCGTGCGATCTCGATCGTCGTCGCCTCGTACCTCTCGGGATCGAGCGCTTCGAGCACCGACTGTGCCGAGGCGAGCGAGATCGCATGCTCGCTCGAACGACCGCCGGCGAGCACCGCGACCCGGAGCCGCTTCACGGGCCGGCCAGCGGCCGTGGGCGTGGAGGGGTGTGGGGAACCGGGATTCCCCACGGTTTCAAGAGGTCGCGGGAGCATGGTTTCCGTCAGCCCTTCGCTGGCGAAGCGAGCCAAGGCGAGCGTCTTCACGGTAAGGGCGTGGTCTCCGTCGGCGTGCCGACGAACCGCCGATGAGCGTCACGACCGAGCTTGGCTTGGCCTGCGTCTGCCGAGGGGGTCCTGTGAGATGACGATGCCGTCGAGGGCGGGGTCGTCGGTGTCCTCGAGCACGCGGCGCACGCGGAAGCCCGCACCCTGGAGCGTCGCCTCCGCGACCGTGATGTCCAGATTGGTCACGTCGGGCACCGCTGACGTGGTGGGTCCGGTCGACACGGAGAGCGTGACCCTCGCGCCCTTGGAGCTCTCGGAGCCGCCGCTCGGATCCTGGCTTACCACGATGCCCTGCGCGAGGTCGGAGGCGACGTCGACGCGAGTGACGCTGAAGCCGGCTCGCTGGAGCTCCGAGGCCGCCTGCTCGTACGGAGAGCCGACGACGCTCGGAACGGTCACCGGCCTCGGTCCCTTGGAGACGTTGATCCGTACCTGTGTTCCCTCGACGACGACGATTCCTCCGACGGGTTTCTGCCCGGTCACGAGCCCTGCATCCTGGTCCGAGGCGACCTCGACCACCTGCGCGTCCAGGCCCGCGGCGGTGAGCTCCTCCACTGCGTCGGTGACTCGTCTGCCGACGACGCTCGGGACCGTGACCTCCGGCTTCCCCGAGGAGACGTCGATGATGACGACGGCCTCTTTCTCGACCCGCGTTCCCTCGGTGGGACTCTGGCCGAAGACGAAGCCCTCCTCCACGTCCGAGTTCGAGATGTGACGCACGCGGGGGACGAGATTCTTGTCCGTGATGATGTTGACCGCTTGTGTCTGCTGGAGCCCGACGACGTAGGGCACGGCAACGGGCTTCGCCTCCTCGAGCTGGCGCTGAACGGCGTCGAAGAGGAGGAACCCGCCGATGGCCAGCGCGAGCAGCACCCCGAGCCCGAGGAGCCAGGGCCAGAACGCCCGGCCCCGCGGAGATGGCTCGTACGGCGGATACGGTGGGCCGCCACGCCGGTCGCGCCGGGCGACCTGGGTTACTGCCGTCGAGTCGCCGGTGCGCGTGCCGGTGAGCACCATCGTGGCGGCTTCGGCGGTCTCGACCGGCACGTGGCCGCCGTGAGCGACGGTCTCGAGATCGGCGTCCATCGCAGCCGCGGACTGGTAGCGGTCCGCGGGCTCCTTCGCGAGCGCGCGCAGGACGACCAGGTCGAGGTCCTCCGGCACCTCGACGCGGTGCTCGGAGGGGGGCCCCGGTACCTCGCCGAGGTGCTTCATCGCGATCTCGACCGGCGTCTCGCCGGTGAACGGCACCTGTGCGGTGAGGAGCTCGTAGAGGACGATCCCGGTGGAGTACAGGTCGGACGTCTGGTCGACGGGCGCGCCGCGCGCCTGCTCCGGGGAGAGGTACTGCGCGGTGCCGATGATCGCGCCCTCTTCCGTCATCTGGCTCGCTCCCGCGCGGGCGATGCCGAAGTCGGTGACCTTGACCACGCCCTCGGGGTCGACGATCACGTTGTGCGGCTTGATGTCGCGGTGAATGACACCGTTGCGGTGCGCATAGCGGAGCGCTGCGAGGATCTGGCGCGTGTAGGCGATCGCAACGGGAATCGGGCACGGGCCGCGTGAGCGGACGAGCTCCTTCAGCGTCCGTCCCTCGACATGCTCCATGACGATGAAGTAGGAGCCATTCGTCTCCCCGCGGTCGTAGATCGAGACGATGTTCGGATGGGAGAGACCGGCCGCATGCGTCGCCTCGCGTCGGAAGCGCTCGACGAACTGGTCGTCGTTCGCGTAGCGCTCGTGCAGGATCTTGACCGCGACTCGCCGACCGAGCTCCTGGTCCTCCGCGAGGTACACGTCGGCCATGCCGCCGCCGCCGAGTTTCCGCGAGACGCGGTAGCGGCCCGCGAAGAGCCCGCCGATGAGGGTGTCCTGGGTCGCCATACGCGTTAGAGGTTAGGGATTCTCCGTGGACCCCAGGATTGCCTCCATGACCGAGCGCGCGATCGGGGCCGCCGTCTCGCCGCCGGTGCCGCTCTGATTCTGGAGAACGACCGCGATCGCGAGCTCGGCGGGACTTTCGTCGTCAGGCGCGGCGAAGGCGATGAACCACGTCGTGTTTGCCCCGGGGACGCCCGTCTCGCCGGTCCCGGTCTTTCCGCCGACGGAGTAGCCGGATATGCGGGCGGCCGTCCCGGTTCCGCGTTCGACCGCGAACCGCATCATCTGCGCCACAGCTTCGGCGGTGCTCCGGCTGACGGCCTGGCGGATCAGCCTCGGCCGCTGCTGCTGGACCCGCTCTCCCTCGGGCGAGACGATGCGGTCCACGACCTGGGGCTCGAGCAGCTTGCCACCGGCACCGATCGCGCCTGCGACCATCGCCATCTGGAGAGGCGTGACGAGCATTCGCTCCTGGCCGAACGCCATGCGTCCAGCGTCGACGTCCGAGTCCACCTTCGGGTAGTAGAGCTTGCGAGCCTGGTAGAGGCCGCTCGCGCGCCGCTCGTCCTCGGGAGTCTCGAGCGAGGGCAGCTCGTAGAAGCCGAAGCGCTTCGCCTGGTCGAGGATCCGTTTCGCGCCGAGCTTGAGCCCGATGTTGCAGAAGACCGAGTTGACCGAGTTGACGAGGGCCTCCTCGAGGTCGATCGTCCCAAAAGGTCTCGAGGTGTCGAAGTTATTGACGCGCTTCCCGTAGACGGTGCAGTAGCCGGGGTCGTCGAAGCTCGATTCCGGCCTGTACTTCTTCGACTCGAGCGCTGCCGAAGCGGTGACCACCTTGAACGTCGAGCCCGGGACGAGTAGACCCGCTGCAGCGCGGTTCAGGAGCGGCGAGGCGGGCGTGCAGTCGGCGGTGATCCGCGACAGCTCGCCGAAGCGGTTCTCTACGAGATTCGGATCGAAGCTCGGGGACGACACCATGACCTTCACCTTGCCCGTCCGCGGGTCGAGTGCGACCACGGCCCCGCAACGGGTCCCGAGCTGCTCGAGTGCGACCGCCTGCGCCTCGAGGTCGAGTGAGAGGACGACGTCGTTTCCGACTACGGGCTTGCCGCGCAGCTCGTCGAGCGCCTTGTCCACCAGGGTGGAGAGGTTGGCGTTCGACGACGTGAGGTAGTCGTTCAGCGACCGCTCGAGTCCGGTGCGCGAGCGTCCGACGGTGGAATAGCCGACGACGTGAGCGGCGAGCTCGCCCTGCGGATAGCGGCGGAAGTAGAGCGTCCGCTCACCCGTCTTCCGCTGGACGTTTCTGGCCAATCGCCTGAACGGCCTCGTGGAGACGATGACGCCGCGATCGATCGAGAACTCGGCGACTCTCTTGATCGCATTGTCCTGTCGGTTGGCCAGGGCGGGCGCGGCCCATGTCTGCCAGTAGGTCGTCATGACCACCAGAGCTCCGACGAGGAGAAGCGCAACGTACGTCAGGCGGACGATCTGGCGGTTCATTCCGTCACGGGCTCCTCGGCACGTTCGCTCGGTGAGAGACCAACAAGAGCCCGGCGAGCAGCAGGAAGTTCGCGACGATGCTCGAGCCGCCGTAGGAGACGAAGGGCAGGGTGATTCCGGTCAGCGGGACGATCCGCAGTACGCCTCCGACGATGATGAACGTCTGGAGCGCGAAGCCGAAGGTCAGCCCGGCCGCGAGCAGCTTCGAGAAGCCGTCGTCCGCGCGCAGCGCGACACGCATCCCCCGTACGACGAAGAGCATGTACAGGAGGATGAGCGCCGCCGAGCCGACGAGGCCGATCTCCTGCGCGATCGCCGAGTAGATGAAGTCCGTGCGGAGATGGGGGATCAGCTCGGTGCCGTCGGTCGTCGTGAACGTGCCCTCGCCGAGGCCGGTGCCGGCGTATCCGCCGTTGGCTATCGAGTACAGGCTCTTGACGAGCTGGTATGAAGCACAGTCCTGCCTCAGCTCCAGCTTGCCGTTGAGCGCGCAATAGACGCGCTCATCCGTCCAGGGGTGCAGCCAGATGGTGACCCGCTCTTGGACGCGGTCGAGCGCCTGGTAGAGCACGGTCGCACCGCCGACGAAGAGGCCGAGTCCGGCCGCGACGAAGAGCCCGCGCCCGGTCGCGACGTAGAGCATCGCGAGGAAGATCCCGAAGTTGAGGAGCGCGCTCCCGAGATCCGCAGTCTGGACGATGACGAGCATCGCGGCGCCCCAGATCGCGAGCAGCGGTCCGAATTCCTTGAGCCGCCCCTGCGCGAGCACCTCTCGCTTCTCCCGCAGGTAGCCCGCGAGGAAGAGGATGAGGAAGATCTTCGCGAGCTCCCCCGGCTGGAACTGCAGCGGTCCGACGTGCACCCAGAGGCGCACACCATTGACTCGCTCGCCGAGTCCGGGCACCGCCGGGAGGAACAGGAGCAGCACCGCGGTGATCCCGAACAGGTAGCGATAGGACTCGAGCACCCGGTAGTCGTGGCGGAGGAGGATCAACGTGGCGGCGAGCACGACGACGCCGATGAGCACCCAGAGGGCCTGACGACGCGCGTCGTCGGCGTCGAGTCGGTAGTTGACCGCGAGGCCGATACCGGTGAGGGCAGCGGTCACCGGAAGCAGCGCACCGTCGGCGTACGGGGCCGTGCGGCGGACGACGATGTGCGCCGCCACGTACAGCGCGAGGAAGAGCACGGCGTAGGTCAGGGCATCCGCGGATATCTCCGCGGAGCGAGCCATCGTCACGCTCGCGAGCGCGAGCCCTGCGATCACGGACGCAACCACGAGGCCGAAGAGCTCGCGGCCCCTCGCGGTCAACGCACAACACCCCAGTAGAGGGCGAGGGCGCCGACGGCGAGGACGGCGAGGATGAAGAGGATCGCGGCCAGCCGGCCGCCTGGACCGGCACCGTGGCGCCGGAGGGACACCCCGGCTTCGGAAGGCGCGTCCTCCTGCTCCGGTTCTGCGACCGGCTGCGGACCGGCCGTCGTGTCGCCGGTTGCGGTCTCGGCGACAGCCGGCTCCTCTGCGACCGGCTGGGGCGCCGCTCCCTCCGCGCCGTCGGACGACTCGTCAGCGATGTCGAAGAGGACGACCGTCACGTTGTCCTCGCCTCCATGGGCGTTAGCCGCTGCCACGAGCGCTTCCGCGGCGCGGGCGACGTCTAGCTCGGCTCCCTCCACGACGGAGGCGACTTCCTTGTCGTCGACCATCGCCGAGAGCCCGTCCGAGCAGATCAGGAAGACGTCACCTGGCCGTGCGTCGACGGTGAACGCGTCGACCTCGACGCTCGGCTCCGTGCCGAGCGCCCGCGTGATCGCAGATCGCTGCGGATGGTGCTCGGCCTCCTCGGGTGTCAGGACGCCACTCTCCACGAGCTCGGCGACGAGCGAATGGTCCGTCGTGAGCTGCTCGAGAACACCGTTTCGGAGCCGGTAGGCGCGCGAATCTCCGACATGCCCGATCGCGACTGTGCCCGCCGCCGCATCCACGAGCGCAGCGGTCACCGTCGTGCCCATCCCGGCCGTGGCGGGGTCCTCGAGCGCGCGCTCCCAGATCCGGCGGTTCGCCTCCACTATCAGGGCTTCCACCCCGCGAGCGCCTCGAGTCTCCGCGTCGGCCTCCTCGAGCGCCGCTGCCGCGAGCCCTGCGGCGATCTCGCCCGCCCGGGCTCCGCCCATCCCGTCGGCGACCGCGAAGAGCGGCGGCTCGCAGATGAATGCGTCCTCGTTCCGCAGACGTCGCCTGCCGGTGTCCGTCACACCCGCTGCACGGCCGATCCTCATGACTCGAGCTTGAGCTCCGTCCCACCGACACGGAGGACGTCGCCGGTCTGCAGAAGCCGTCTCGAGTCAATCTGCTCGCCGTTGACGAACGTCCCGTTGGTCGAGCCGAGATCTTCCACCCACACGCCGTCCGGGCGGGGGTCGATCCGTGCGTGGCGGGTCGAGGCGAACTCGTCGCCGTCGAGTGAGATGCCACTCCCGGCGTCGCGGCCGACGACCATGGACGCGCTCACCTCGATCTTGCTGCCCGGCCGAAGACCGGGCGCGCTGACGACGACGAAGCGGGCCTGCTGCAGCCCGTACCGCGCCCGCAGCGCAGCCGCATCGGCGGCGCCGAGAACGATGCTCTCCTGCGGAGTACCGCCGATGTCTTTGGTCGCAGTGCGCACGATCAGGATGATGAACGCGTAGAGCAGGACGAGGAACGCGAGCTTGAGGACGAGGAGCGTCTCGTCGCTCGCGAGCGCAACGACCGTCACGGCCTCGGGCTCGTGCGCTGGAAGACGATCTCGGTCGACCCGAGCGTGATCGTGTCGCCCTCTTCGAGCCGCTCCTTGGAGACGCGCTTCCCGTTCAGCACGGTGCCGTTCGTCGAGCCCAGGTCGACGACCGAGTAGCCATCACCTGCTCGACGGACCTCGGCGTGTTTGCGGGAAACGTTGAGATCGGCGACGCGGACGTCGCAGTCGCGGGAACGGCCCAGCACGACGCGGTCCTTTCGGAGCTCGTGCGACTTCCCGTCGACCCGCAGCGCATAGCGGACGGGCTCCGGCTCCGGCTCCGGCTCTGGCTCTGGCGCGGGTGGCTCCGGCTCGGGCTCCGGCACGGGAGCGGGGGCCTTGTAGATCATCGTCTGCGCCGGCTGCTCGAGCGGAAGCTCCGGAGGTGCGGGAACCTCGGCATCGTCGGCTGCGACGAGCCGTGTCGCGATCCCGAACTCCCCGACTGCGAGATCGTCGTCCGCTGTGATCAGCACCCGGGGAGGCGTGAGGAGGGCGTACTTCTCGCGGCGTGCGTGCTCGGCCAGGTACTCCTGAAGCTCTCCGACGAGCGAGCCTTCGTAGCCCGAGAACTGCTTGCGGTCCGGCGGCGAGAGGTAGAGGGTGTACTCGTTCGGCACATACACGCGGGACACCGAGACGCTCCGATGGTCGTCCATCTCCTTCACGAGCTTGCGAGCGAGCTCGATCGGTTGCACATGCGTTCGGAACGCGCGGCCGAAGATCCCCTCGAAGAGACCTTCGATTCGGGTTTCGATGTTGCGCAGCACGCTCATTGCGACCCGAGGATGATGGCTGCGCTCGTGTTGGAACAGCGTTGTGTCATACGGCGGGGAGTCCCCCTCCGAGCGACGAGTCTAGCGGGCGATCCTGGCGGAAAACGCCGCTGCGGTGCCCCAGACTGCGACGGCAAGCGCTGTCGCCGCGACTCCCGTGCCGACGGCGAGGGCGCATGCCACCAGCGTAACGCCGACCGCGGCCACGCCGAGCTGCGAGCGCTTGCGCGCCCAGGGAAGGAGTCCTGCAGCGACCGCTGCGACGAGCGCGGCCGCGGGCAACAGCGGGTGGCCGGCAAGCGTCGTCCAGAGCGCGCTCCCGACTTCACCGAGCGATGAGCCTGGCGCGATCTCGAGCGGTGCGATCTCGGTCTCCCCGAACGGCAGCCGGCCGCTACCCAGTCCTGCCACGAGTCCCGCGGTGAGGACGGCAAGACCGGCTTGCAGTGCCCTGCGGACCATGCCGCGAGCCGGTTGCACCGCGAGCGGAACGAGGGCGAGCGCGCCGATCGACGCGAGCAGCGGTCCAGCGACGAAGAGAAGCCCGAGCCGCGACTCTCGCCAAGAGAGCGCGAGCCACGCGACCGCGAGCCCTGCGTAGAGGAGGGCGGCACCCTCTGCGAGGTTGCCGAGCGGGAACACCGGCGCCGCGAGCGCGATCGCCAGCCCGAGCCGCGGCTTGTAGGCGGCAGCCGCACCCGCGCCGAGGACGATTGCCGCTGCGAGCATTGCGGGCCAGAACGGGAGGATGGTGACTCCGAGAAACGCGGTGACTGCGGCGAGCGCTGCAGGCACCGCTCGTTCGGCGAGCGGGCGCGCGGGCAGGTTCCGGCTTGCGGGCTCAGCTACCCGGCGCCGTGAGGCGCTGCCCGCCTGCGGCGGGCGGAAAGCCGCTCGCAGCTCTGCTGCGAGAGCCGACGCGCGAGGCCGGGCGGCCGGATCGCGGGCGAGCGCGCCGTCGACGGCTGCGAGCAGCCTGCGCGGCAGATCCGGGCGCTCGGTCGCGAGCGGCGGTGCGCCCTTTCCGATCGCAAGCGCCACCTCCTGGAGCGGCATGCCCCAGAACGGATGCCTACCGGCGAGCGCCTCCCAGAGGAGAACTCCTGCTGCCCAGACATCGCTCGCCGGCGTGGCCTCCTCGCCTGCGAGCCGCTCGGGCGCGATGTACGCGAGCGTCCCGGGGACGTCGCCGACAGCGGTAAGGGTGTCGGCTCCGTCGAACTGTGCCAGCCCGAAGTCGAGCAGACGGACGGCGATGCCCTCGCGATGCTCGAGCAGGACGTTCGACGGCTTGACGTCGCGGTGCACGATCCCCATCCGGTGGGCGTGGGCCAGCGCGTCGAGGATCTGGGCACCGATCTCGGCCGAGTCGCGGTCGGAGACGTCGTCTGCGCGGAGCGCCTCCCGCACGGTGCGCCCCGGGACGTATTCGTAGGCGATGTAGACGTGGCTTCCGTCGTGTCCGACGTCGTATGCCCGCACGCAGCGCTCGTGGCGCAGCCGGCGAGCTGCGTGCGCCTCGCGCTCCGCGCGCGCGGCGGCCTTTCCTTCCCGCGGGACGATCTTGAGTGCGATGTCGAGACCGGTCTCGGCGTCTTGGACGAGCCATACCGAGCCGTTCCCGCCGCTGCCGAGCGGTCTCACGGCACGGTAGCGGCCGAGCACGAGCTCTCGGGTCGGGAGGGCGTGGGCGAGCGAGGACACCGTTGACGGCCCTGTTGGCCGCTCTTCCTCGAACTCCTCTCCGCCTGTGCGCTCCTGGCCGTCGTTTACAGTGGCGGGCGGACCGCGACTGTGAGCACGCGTGACGAAGACATCCTCGATTTCGACTTCTTCGACGAGGAGGAGCCGCCGTCGTGGGAAGACCCCGAGGAGCGCAAGCCGGGACCGCCGCG
Source organism: uncultured Actinomycetes bacterium (assembly GCA_963746435.1). Taxonomy (GTDB): domain Bacteria; phylum Actinomycetota; class Thermoleophilia; order Gaiellales; family Gaiellaceae; genus GMQP-bins7. Next base: position 105,984 of record CAVVAZ010000011.1, on the reverse strand, counting down.
CGGGCGCGGACCACGGCCGCCGCGCTCGAGATTTCGCAAGCCCGGGAACCTCACCCCCCTCCTCCGGCTCGTAGCGCTCATCGGGCTCGCGATACTCGTCGTCGTCCTGCTCGCCGTGTGGGTGGAGGGGTGTGCGTCCGACCGGAAGCGCGACCGGTACTCGAGCTACACGAACGAGATCGGCACGATCGGCAACGCGTCGGCCCAGCTGGGCGAGCAAGTGGCGACCACGCTGACGGCGGTCGGGTTGAAGCAAGAGGAGCTCGACGCAAGGCTTGGCGGCTACGTCCAGAAGGCCGAGGCGCAGATGCAGCAGGCCGAGGATCTCGATGCGCCGGGGCCGCTGCACGACTCGAACGAAGGGGCGGTAGAGGCGCTCGAGCTCCGCGCCGTCGGGCTTCGCGGGCTGCGCACGACGTTTCAAGAGGCGACGGACGCGACGGATGCCGCGGAGGTCGGGATCCGGCTCGCGGCCCAGATGCGGCGCCTACAGGCGAGCGACGTGGTGTGGGCCGATCTCTTCAGGGCACCGACGCAAGCCGTGCTCGCCGAGGAGGGGATCGCAGGAGTGCAGGTGCCGTCCTCCGAGTTCGTGCCGACGGACGACCTCACGACCCCGGGAGCGCTCGCGGCGGTCTGGCGACGCATCCAGGGCGCCGCGACCGGCGGGACTCCGATCGGCCTGCACGGAAGCCAGATCACCTACGTGAAGGCGCTTCCGAGCGATCAGTTGCTGTCGACGACGACCGAGACGACGATCCTGCTCTCGACGCAGCTCGCGTTCGAGGTGGGCGTCGAGGACTCGGGCGACAGCCAGGAGGTCAGGATCAAGGTGACGTTGACGATCCCGAAGCAGCCCGAGCCGATCGTGAAGACCATGACGATCCCGATCATCGACCCCGGTGAGACGAAGGCCGTGACGTTCAAGGTCGGAGGGCTCGTCCCCATCGGCGAGCAGACCGTCGTGAGGGTCGACGTGGATCCCGTTCCCGGCGAGACCCGCACGGATAACAACTCGTACGAGTATCCGGTCATCTTCTCCCTCTAGAACTCGTGGAGGCGTCCCTTGCGGTGGCAATTGCGGCTGGCGCGGCGGCGCTGCTGGCGCTCTTGTCGGCTGCCGTCCTCTGGCGGCGGACCGCACGGATGCAGGCCGCCCAGTCGCTCGTCGTCGGAAGCGGTCGCCAGGACCTGCTCGACTTCGCCGTCTCGCTGCAGGGCAGGATCGACGATCTCCAAGGAGCCGTCGACGAGGTCGCGGCCGGGCTCTCGCGGGTCGACCGGCGTGTGGACGGCTCGGTCACGAACACGGCCGTCGTCCGCTATGACGCGTACGAGGGGACGGGCGGGCAGCAGTCGGCCTCCCTCGCCTTGCTCGACTCCACCCGCACGGGAACCGTCGTGACGGCGATCCAGGGCCGCGACTACGCGCGGATCTACGTCAAGGATCTCGATCGAGGGCGTTCGTCAGTGGCACTCTCTCCAGAGGAGCAGGAGGCCGTCGAGCGCGCGATGTCGCGCTGAGCATCCAAGGCTCAGGCGGCAGCAGCCGCGGCAGCACCGATCCCCGGGAGGTACTGCCTCCACACGTCCGGAATCGTCTCGGTCGTCAAGCGGATGAAGAGAACGGGAGTCGGAGGCCGGGGGACGGTGCGAAGGCTCATGCTCGTCTCCTCGAGCAGCCGGTCCCCCTTGCGATGGTTGCAGGGCGCGCACGAGGCGACGACGTTCTCCCAGACGGACGTGCCCCCGCGCGAGCGCGGGACGATGTGGTCGAGCGTGAGCCTGTTGCTCCCGGTCCCGCAATATGCGCAAGCCCACCCGTCCCGCGCGAAAAGGACACGCCGGGAGATCCTGCGGGTCACCGCGCGGGGAACCCTCACGTAGGTCACGAGGCGGATCACTGCGGACGCCGGAACTGCGCGCACGCCGAGCGCAACGGGCGCTCGTGCGACTCGATGATCTCCGCGCGCTGTTTCCAGACGAGCACGTGGGCGCGGCGCAGCGAACAGACGTTCAACGGCTCGTAGCTCGCATTGAGGACGAGGACGCGCTCCACTGCGCGCGCAGCGTAGCACCAGCACCGCGCCGCTCCACTAGCCGAAACGCCTGCAAGTATGCCACGTCGACGCTGATATGTAGTGCGCAAGACCGCAATCCGCTAGCGCGGATTTCGGTCGCGCGAAAATCCCTAGAGCGCCGCCGCTTCGCGGCCGCGGCGCTTCCGTTCGCCGTCGAGCGCGGCCACGACCTTCAGCTGGAAGTCGTGGATCAGTTGTTCGCTCTCCAGCATGAGCCGCCCCTGTGGCACCATCCGCGAATTGTCGAGCGCCGCGACGACTTTCTGCTGGAAGTCGTGGATCAGCTGCTCGCTCTCGAGCATGAGCCGCCCCTGCGGCACCATCCGTGAATCGAGACCCGCCTGAACCGATTCGCAGAGCGCAGACGAACGGCCCCCACGTGTCCACGGACATGGGGACGAGCGAGAGCCTGCGGGGGTCGAATCCCGGCTCTCAGTCCGCGCGGGGCGTCTTGCGGCCCAGTCCTCCCGGCTCGCCGGGATCGCGAGTGAAGCAGAGTCTGACCGTACGGTCAATCGGGCGGCAGGTCAAGCTTCCGGGACGGTTTCGCAGATTACGACGAGCGCATCGACGGCGACCGCGCCAGCCGGCATGAGGATCAGCGGGTTGACGTCCACGGACTCCACCTGCGGAAACGCGAGCGCGAGCCGCGCGAGGGCGACGAGCGTCTTGGCGACCTCGTCCGAGCTGTCCTCGAGTCCCGCGTCCGCGACGAGCGAACGTGCAGCGCTCGTGTCGATGGGCGCGACGCTGAGCGCGACCCGGCCGAGGCTCTCGACGGCGGCTCCTCCGCCTCCCACGGCGAGCACGGGGCCATAGTCGGGATCTCTCGTCATCCCGCAGAAGACCTCGGCGCCTCGCTCGACCTGCTTCGCGACGAGCACGGGGCCCCCGAGGCGGCGCGCCGCCTCTGCTGCCTCGGCGGTGGAGCGCACGTCGAGGACGACGCCGCCCGCTCGGCTCTTGTGCGCGGGCCCGTCGCGCTTCACGACGACTGGCACGCCGAGCTCGCGGGCGGCGAGCGCGGCTTCCTGCGGGCTCGCGGCGCGTCGCCGGGGCGCGAAAGGGACGCCGAAGCGCTCGAGCACGAGCGCGGACTGGTGCTCCGACAACGGCCCGTCGCCGGTGCAGCGCTCGTGTCGATCGGCGCGACGCTGAGTGCGACCCGGCCGAGGCTCTCGACGGCGGCTCCTCCGCCGCCGACGGCGAGCACGGGGCCATAGTCGGGATCTCTCGTCATCCCACAGAAGACCTCGGCGCCTCGCTCGACCTGCTTCGCGACGAGCACGGGGCCTCCGAGGCGGCGCGCCGCAGCCGCCGCCTCGGCAGGGGAGCGCACGTCGAGGACGACGCCGCCCGCTCGGCTCTTGTGCGCAGGTCCGTCGCGCTTCACGACGACTGGCACGCCCAGCTCGCGCGCGGCGAGCGCGGCTTCCTCCGGGCTCGCGGCGAGTTGCCGGGGCGCGAAGAGGACGCCGAAGCGCTCGAGTGCGAGCGCGGACTCGTGCTCCGACAGCGGTCCATCGCCGGCGAGCAGATCCGACACGTCCGGAACACCGCCGTCTTCCGAGGTCTCGGAGACCGGTCGGAGACGTGCGACGCGAGCGAGCGCCAGCATCGCATCGCGCGGCCCCCTCAGCAGCGGGAGGCCGAGCGAGGCGCCGAGCTCCTGGAACTTCCTCGGGGGGTCCGCACTGTGCACGGTGGTCGCGGCGACGAAGACCCCTGTGCGCTCGCGCAGGTCGGCGAGCGCGCGCAATGTCAGCTCGCACCACTCGTCGTTCGTCTCGTCGCGGAACTGGGAGAGATCGAGCTGGGCGACGAGGACGTCGAACTCGCGCGACTCGGCAAGCAGCTCGAGCGACCGCGGGTACACGACACTCGCGTCGTCCACGGCCCACGCGTCGAGCGGGTTGCCGGGTGTGAGGTAGTTCGGGAACTCCTTCCGCAGTTGCGCGGTGAGACCGGGTGACAGCGGCGCGAACGGCATTCCCGCCGCCTCCGCCTGGTCGGCGAGAAGAGCGCATTCTCCGCCGGACTCCGAGACCCCGCCGATTCGCGAGCCGGTGGGCCGGCCTCCGCGCCCCAGGAGCTCGAGCGTCTCCACGAGCTCGTGGAAGTCCTCGACCTCGACCGCGCCGTAGCGGCGCAGCACGGCGGAGAACGCGCGGTCGGAGCCGACGAGCGCGCCGGTGTGCGAGAGAGCGGCGTGGGCGGCGGCCTCCGAGCGGCCGACCTTCAGGCAGACGACCGTCTTTCCGACGAGCGCGCAGCGTTCGAGCGCTGCGACGAACGCGCTCGGCCGGCGCACCGTCTCGAGGAAGAGCCCCACCGCGATTGTCTCCTCGTCATCCACGAAGAAGTCGAGGTAGTCCGCCACGTCGGTGACCGATTCCGCTCCCGACGAGACGACGCAGCGAAGCCCGACCCGTCCGCCGAGCGAGAGGAAGGCGTCGGCGATCGAGCCCGACTGACAGAGCACCGCGACGCCGCCGGGCGCGGTCGTGTCGGGCGGCCGGCCGATCCAGGACATGGGGCCGCCGGGAACGACGACACCCATGCAGTTCGGTCCGACCATCACCGCGCCGAGCTCTCGCGCCCGCGCGGCGAGCCGCTCCCTGATCGGCGCTGCATCCGCTCCGGCCTCGGCGCCGACTCCCGGAACCACGAATGCGCGAACTCCCGCGGCCGCCGCATCGTCCAGCGCCTCTTCGACCCGCTCGTGGTTGACGAGCAGGAGCGCCGGCATCCGGAACCTCTGGAAGCTCCGCAATGCTCGGAAAGCAGCGAAGCCCGGAGACCTCCTCGCGGTTCGGGTTCACTCCCCATGCGCGAACGCCGCTACGAACGACGGTCTCGACGGCGTCGACGTTCCGGGGCGAGGCTCCGACGACGGCGAGCGAGCGGGGAAAGAGGAGAGCTCGAACGGTGCTCATTGAGCGCATTCTCTCGTGCTCGGAGCGATGGCCCGGCGGGATAGCATCGGACGCCCGTGACGCACGAGAAGCGCATCGAGATTCGCTGGCGAGACGTCGACGCCTATCTCCACGTGAACAACGCGGTCTACGCGACCTATCTCGAGGAGTGCCGCGACGAATGGCTTTCGAAGGCACTCGAGGGAGTGGGTGACGAGTGGGACTTCGTCCTCGCGCGCGTGGCGATCGACTTCCGGCGCGAGCTCAAGCTCGAGGACGAATGGGTCGTCGCCTCGTGCCGGCTCGCGCGCATCGGCGCGTCCAGCCTGACACTGCGTGAGGAGATTCGCGCTGACGAGGGCTGGCTCTCGGCAGAGTCCGAGGCTGTTCTCGTCGCGAGGAACCGCGAGGCCGGCGGCTCGCGTCCACTGACGGATGCCGAACGGGCCGCACTCGAACGGGTTCAGTAGTCTCCCGCCCGAGCTCTCCCTGACCGCATGGTCAGAACGTCCTCGAGGAGGTTGCCGGCTTGATCGTCCCTGAGCTTCCAGAAGACATCCGAGAGCTCAAGGAGCGTGTCGGCGCGTTCGTCGAGCGGGAGGTCTACCCGCTGGAAGCGATCATCGCGGAGCGCGGCTCGATCGACCCCGGCGAGCTCGACGAGCTTCGGCGCAAGGCGAGGGACGCGGGCTTCGCGATGCTCAACATGCCTCCCGAGCACGGCGGGCGCGACCTTTCGATGCTCGGCCAGGTGGCGCTCGAGGAGGAGTCCGGTAAGGCGACGAACGGACTCGGATTTGCCGTGGTCGATCGCGGGCCGCGTGAGCTGCTCGAGATCGCGACTCCGGAGCAGGTGGACCGTTTCGTCGCTCCGATCGCTCGCGGCGAGTACCGCGAGGCGTGGGCGCTGACCGAGCCAGGCGCCGGATCGGATCTCGCCGGGCTGCAGGCGACCGCCGTCCGGGACGGAGACGAGTGGGTGCTGAACGGCGAGAAGTGGTTCGTGACCAGCGAGGGCGACCCCGGCTTCTACATCGTGCTGGCGGTCGCCGAGGGCGACCAGACCCTCTTCATCGTCGAGCCGGATGCGCCGGGGCTCGAGATCGTGCGCACGCCGCGGTTCCTGCACGACCCGTACATCGACCACCACCCGGAGATCGTCTTTCGAGACTGCCGCGTGCCCGAGTCGAGCCGCGTGCCCGCGAGCGGCGACGAGGGCGCGAAGGAGTGGATCCTCGTCGAGCGACTGTTCATCGCCGCCCGCTGCTGCGGCGCCGCCACGCGTCTTCTCGACGAGGCGAGCGCGTGGGCTCAGGGACGCGAGGCGTTCGGCTCCCCGCTGTCCGAGCACCAGGGCGTCGCGTTCCCCCTCGCCGACTCGCTGACGGAGCTGCTGGCGGCTCGTCTTCTGACCTACCACGCCGCGCACGCGTTCGACACGCTCGCCGACCGCAAGGTCGTCCACGGGAAGGTCGCGATGGCCAAGCTCTTCGCCTCGGAGATGGCGGGGCGCGCGGCCGACCGCGCCCTCCAGGTCTTCGGCGGCCGCGGGTACATGGTCGAGAACCCGGCCGCGCGCTTCTACCGCGAGCTCCGCGTCGACCGCATCTGGGAGGGAACGAGCGAGATCCAGCGGCTCGTGATCGCGCGCGGGCTCTTCAAGCGGGGCGCCGCCCCATACCTCGGCTAACTGCGGAGCTCGTCCTCGAGACAGAACGAGCTCTGAGAGCCTTCTTCGCCAAGTTGCAAGTTGTAACTTGCGCGCATTCCCACTCCAAGAGCGGCACGGCAGCCAAGTTGCAAGTTGTAACTTGGGCTCGGTCTCAGGTGACGGATCGCCTAGGCGGTGGCGTACTTGAAGCGTCACCGACTCGGAGGTCATACATGAAGACCCGTCTTCTGATCGCTGTTCCAGCCCTGCTCGCCGTCGTCGCGCTCTCCGGAGCGCTCAGTCCCCCGGAAGCTGCGGTGGCGCAGCAGCCCGCTGCGTCGGAGCAGGACTCCGTGACCGTCACGGGGACTGGAACCGTCAACGCTGTTCCGGACGAGGCGCAGATGAGCTTCGGCGTCGAGAGCCGCGGGCGGACCGCCCAGGCGGCAATCGCGGCCAACGCGACCGCGATGGAGAAGCTGGTCGCCGCGCTTCGGCGCGCCGGCGCGCGTGAGATCGCGACCCAGTGGGTGAGCGTCTGGCCCGTCATGCGCGAGGAAGGGGTCATCGACGGCTACTCGGCTCAGAACAGCGTGTCCGCGACGATCGGCGCCACCCGTGCGGGCGAACTCATCGATGCCGCAGCCGAGGCCGGCGCGAACCAGATCTCGGGGCCCGGTCTCAGCTCGAGCAATGCCGAGAAGCTGTACCTCGACGCCTTGGCCAAGGCAGTCGCGGACGCGCGCGGGCGCGCAGAGGTGCTCGCGAAGGCCGCAGGCCGTTCGCTGGGCGAGATCTCGTCGATGTCCGAGAGCGGCGGCTCCGAGCCGCCGGTCCTCTACCGCGAAGCCGCCGACGCGGCCGCTTCCTCCACGCCCATCGTCCCCGGACAGCAGGAGACGATGGCGACCGTCAGCGTCACCTTCGACCTCCGCTGAGCAGGTGACAACGGAGGGTCAGGCTTCCTGCGGATCTGAAGGGAGCCTGACCCTCGCCGTTCGTCCTTCCGATCGCATCGGGAAGATTCCGCCGTGTCCCAGCTCGAGCCGGATCGCACCACTCGCGTCTCGACGCTGGAGCTCTTCTTCGACCTCGTCTTCGTCTTCACCGTCACCCAGCTGACGAACGTCCTCGTTGCGGGGGGTGATGTCGCCGCGAGCGTCCAAGTCGTGGTGATGTTCGCAGTGATCTGGTGGATGTACGACGGCTACGCGTGGCTCACGAATGCGATCGCCACCGACCATCTGAGACATCGGCTCCTCCTGATCGGCGGGATGGGGGCGTTTCTCGTCATCGCGCTCGCCGTCCCCGATGCGTACGACGGGGAGGGACTCGCCTTCGGTATCGGATACTTCGCCGTGATCGTCCTGCACGCGGGGATGTACGCGCGCGGGACGTCGCTGTCGGAGATGAGGGCGATCCTCCGGATGGTGCCTTTCAACCTGGCGGCGGCGGGACTGGTGCTCGTCGGCGGCGCCCTCGGCGGAGATGCCCAGTGGGTTCTCTGGATGCTCGCAGCCGCACTGCTCTGGGTAACGCCCTGGCTCACCTCGACCGAGGGCTTCGTCATAGCGGCCGAGCACTTCGTCGAACGACACGGCCTTGTCATCATCGTCGCCCTCGGTGAGTCGATCGTCGTCATCGGTGCCGCGGCCACGCTCGAGCTCGACGCCGGGCTCGTGCTGGTCGTGCTCCTGGCGCTCGCGCTGAGTGCCTCGCTCTGGTGGCTGTACTTCTCCGACGAGGGAGCGGTCGAACGGGCGATGCGCGACGCCTCGTCCGAGCGGCGGCCACGGCTCGCCCTCGTCGCGTTCGGCTACTGGCATTACGGGCTGCTGCTCGCGATCGTTTTCGTGGCGGCAGGTCTCAAGAAAGCCGTAGGCGATCCGTACGATCCGCTCGGCTCCGCGAGCGCCATCGAGCTCGCGGTAGGTGTCGCGCTCTTCACGGCGTGCGAGGTCGGCTTTCGGCGAACGCTCGGCCTCGCGCGGAGCGGAATCAGGCTAGTCGCGGCGGCGGCGGCACTGGCCACGATCCCGCTCGGCACGGAGCTCGACGCCAAGGCACAGGTGGGCGCCCTGGCGGCGATCGTTGCGCTAGCGCTCGCCGCCGAGGGCGCCCGGAGTGTGCGCGTCTCGGGTCAGCAGTCGTAGTAGAGCGCAAACTCGGCCGGGTGGGGGCGCAGCCGGACCGTGTCGATCTCGTTCTCCCGCTTCCAGGCGATCCAGGTCTCGATCAGCTCCCTGGAGAAGACGTCGCCCTTCAGCAGAAACTCGTGGTCGGCCTCGAGCGCGTCGAGCGCCTCGGGGAGCGAGCCCGGCACCTGCGGCACCTCGGCACCTGCATCCTCGAAGAGGTCGTAGTCGGCGGGCACGCCTGGATCGAGACCCCGCTCGATCCCGTCCAGCCCCGCCATGAGCATCGCCGAGAAGGCGAGGTACGGGTTGGCCGCGGAATCCGGCGGCCGGAACTCGATCCGCTTCGCCTTCGCCGAGTCCGAGTACATCGGGATGCGGATGCAGGCCGAGCGGTTCCGCTGCGAGTAGACGAGGTTGACCGGAGCTTCGTACCCGGGAACGAGCCGCCTGTAGGAGTTGGTCGTCGGGGCGCAGAACGCGAGCAGCGCCGGCGCGTGGGCGAGCAGGCCGCCGACATAGGCGCGGGCGAGCTGCGAGAGCCCCGCGTATCCGGACTTGTCCGCCATCAGCGGCGTCCCCTCCATCCACAGGGACTGATGCGTGTGCATCCCGGAGCCGTTGTCGCCGTAGAGCGGCTTCGGCATGAAGGTCACGGTCTTGCCGTGGCGGCGGGCGACGTTCTTGACCACGTACTTGTAGGTCATGACCTGATCGGCCATGCGCGTCAGCGTCGTGAAGCGAAGGTCGATCTCGCACTGGCCGCCCGAGGCGACCTCGTGATGGTGGAACTCGCACGGGATCCCGAGGCGCTCGAGCGTCAGGACCATCTCGGTGCGGAGGTCGTGGAGCGTGTCCGAGGGCGCCGCCGGGAAGTAGCCCTCCTTCGGGCGCGCGGTGTACCCGAGGCCGGGTTTGCCCGAGTTCCAGTAACCCTCGGCCGAGTCGACCGAATAGTGGGAGCAGTTCGGGCCGAGGTCGTAGTGCACCTCGTCGAAGACGAAGAACTCGCACTCGGGGCCGAAGTACGCGGTATCGGCGATGCCCGTCGAACGCAGGTGCTCCTCGGCGCGTCGCGCGACCCCGCGGGGATCCTTCGCGTACGGCTCGCGGGTGATCGGGTCGGCGATCTCGCAGACGAGCGAGAGAGTCGGTGCCTCGGTCGCCGGGTCGAGGATCGCGGAGGACGCGTCCGGCATCAGGAGCATGTCCGAGTCCTGGATCGCCTGCCAGCCGCGGATCGAAGAGCCGTCGAAGCCGAGGCCTTCGTCGAAGGCCGCCTCGTCGAATGCCCGGGTCGGCAGCGTGACGTGCTGCCACGTCCCGAGCAGGTCGCAGAACTTGAGATCGACCATCGACGCTCGCGTCTCGCTCGCCCACTCGAGCGCCTCGCGCGCGTCCGGCAGAGTCTCGCCGCCGTTCATCAGATAGTGCCGCTCCTCGACCTTCGACATCTACGCCTCCTCTGGGTTTGGACCAACAGACGCGTTCTGGACCAACAAAAAAGACCCCAGGACTCCGGTGAGTCCTGAGGCCACGTCGCCTCGGCGGGGAGCTTCGATGCTCCCGACCTGAGTCTCACCTTAGCCGCGGATGCGGACGGTGGTCAAGGCGTACGCGCAGCTGAGTTGACCCCAGCCGGCGGCGCCGCTATCGTGCGCGACTTGATGCGACTCGCCAGTAGCTGAGACACCCGTGGCCGTGGCCCTCCTCTAGGGCCTTGCGCTCGTTTGCCCGTTTCTCGCTACGCAGTACCTCGAAGGAGCATCAGATGGCACAGACGCAAGAAGCAGTCCCCCTCGACGCGGCTCGGCGCCGGTCGCCGCCCGCTGTCGAGGTCCACGAGCTGCGCAAGGTGTTCAGGGTGCCCGACCGCAAGCGCGGACGTTTCGGGCGCAAGACACGAGTGGCTCTCGACGGGGTGTCGTTCACGATGGCCCGCGGCGAGACCGTCGCCATCCTCGGCCAGAACGGGTCGGGGAAGTCGACGCTCGTCCGCCTGCTCTCGACCCTGCTCCTTCCGGACGGAGGCTCCGCGCACGTCCTCGGCCACGACGTCGTCTCGGACGCGAGGGCAGTGCGCCGACTGGTGAACCGCGTGTCCGTGGAGGCGTCGTTCTTCAAGAAGATGTCGTCTTCGGAGAACCTGAGCTATGCGGCGCGCTACTACGGGATGACCGCGGGCCAGACGCGCGACAAGATCCCCGCGATCCTCGAGCGCGTCGGCTTCCCCGCCGAGCGGCGCGACGAGTCGATGGAGAACCTCTCGCGCGGCATGCAGCAGAAGGTCGCGCTCGCCCGCGCGCTGCTCACGTCCCCCGTGGTGCTGCTGCTCGACGAGCCCACCACGGGTCTCGACCCGCGCTCGAAGCTCGAGGTACAGGACTTCATCCGGGAGATTCGGACGACGCACGACTCCACGATCCTGCTCTGCACCCACGACCTCGCCGAGGCCGAGACGCTCGCCGAGCGGGTCGGGATCCTCGACCGCGGCCGTCTGCTCGCGCTCGAGCCGGCCGACGACCTCAAGCGGCGCTACGAAGCCGACACGCTCGAGCAGGCGTTCTTCTCGGCGACCGGCCGAGCGTTCGAGGCAGAAGGCGACGAGGACGACGAAGACGACGACCGGGAGGTGTTCGCGTGAGCGGCGTAGGCTCGACGGAGCCGCCAGAGCGCAGGCGGCGGCTTGGCCGGCGCCGGAGCGGGAACACGAGCGGAGCGCCGGCTTTGCCGGCGCCGGAGCGGGCATGAGAGCCCTGGTCAGCACCATGCGCGCGGAGCTCGTCGGCGCCGGCGGCGTCGTCGAGCGCAACGCCTACCTCACCAAGCGCTACATCTGGTGGGACGTCGCCTGGTTCCTGTGGACCGTCGCCAACACGCTCACGATCGTCTTCATCGCGAAGGGCATCGAGGCGTCGGGAGGCAATCTCGACGTCAACAGGACGATGACGACCCTTCTCATCGGAGCCGTCGTCTGGGCCTACCTCGGGATTCTCTTCGAGTTCCTGATGGAGACCGTCGCCTGGGAGCGCTGGGAGGGGACGATCGAGTACACGTTCATGGCTCCGCTGTCGCGGGCGATGCACCTGGCGGGCCAGGGCGTCTTCGCGATCGCGTACGGGCTCCTGCGGGCGACGTTCTTGTTCGCAGTCTGCGCGTTTCTCTTCTTCGACCTCTCGATGCCCGACGCGCGGTTCTTCCCGGCCTTCGTCGTGCTCGTCGTCGCCTCGATCTCGTTCATCGGGATCGGGATGATGATGTCGGTGCTGCCCCTGATCTCGCCCGAGAAGGGGACGCAGCTCGGGTTCGTCGCCCAAGGCACCCTGCTCGTCGTCTCCGGCGTCTACTACCCGGTCGAGGTGCTCCCGCAGTGGATGCAGTGGATCGCGACGATCTCGCCGGCGACGTACGCGCTCGACGGAATCCGGGAGGCGATCCTGGAAGGTCAGGGCATGACGGCGATGTGGGACGAGCTCTGGCCGCTTCTCGTCATCGGCGTGATCTCGATCCCGGTCGGGCTCTGGGTCTTCGGCCGCGGCGAGCAGTATGCGAAGAAGCACGGAAAGCTGAAGAGGTCCGGGTAGTGGACCACGCAGTCCACGTCGCCGAGCTTCGCAAGACGTTCGACGTTCCCGAGCGGGAAGCCGGGCTGCGCGCGTCTGCGAAGAGCCTCATCCGCCGCCGGACGAGAGAAGTCAAGGCGGTCGACGCGATCTCGTTCGACATCGCACCTGGTGAGGTCGTCGGCTTTCTCGGCCCGAATGGCGCGGGCAAGACGACCACGCTGAAGATGCTCTCCGGCCTCCTCTATCCGACCGACGGCGACGCGACGGTGCTCGGTCACGTCCCCTCCAAGCGAGAACGGGACTTCCTGCGGCGGATCACGCTCGTCATGGGGAACCGCAACCAGCTTCAGTGGGATCTTCCGGCGCTCGACTCGTACGAGCTCAATCGCGCGATCTACCGCATCCCTCGCGAGGACTTCGTGCCAACGCGGGACGAGCTGATCGAGCTGCTCGACGTCGAGGATCTCGTCCGCAAGCCGGTCCGCCAGCTCTCGCTCGGCGAGCGCATGAAGGTCGAGATCATCGGCTCGCTCCTGCATCGTCCGCAGGTGCTCTTTCTCGACGAGCCGACGATCGGGCTCGACGTGACCATGCAGAAGCGGATCCGCTCCTTCGTCGCCGACTACAACCAGCGCCACGGCGCAACCGTGCTCCTGACGAGTCACTACATGGCGGACGTGGAAGCGCTTTGCCAGCGCGTGATCGTCATCCACCATGGCCGAATCCTCTTCGACGGTCGTCTCGCGGAGCTCGCGAGCACTTTCACGGCACACAAGACGATCGAGGTCGCGCTCGAGAACGGCGCCGCGGACCTCTCCGCATACGGCGAGATCACGCACCGCGACGGCGACGTCGTGACCCTGCGCGTGCCGAAGGTCGAGACGGCCCGGGTCACCGCCCGCCTGCTCGCCGAGCAGGAGGTACTCGACCTGAACGTCGAGGACCCTCCGATCGAGGATGTCATCGAGCTCGTGTTCGCGCAGGAACGTCCTGAGTGAGCGTTCAGCCGACCGCGATCGAGCTCCCGGCGGAGCTGCGCGAAAGTGGTCGACTGCGTTCCCTGGTCGCGTTCTACTTGGCGACGATGCGGATGGCGATTCAGGAGCAGATCCAATATCGCGCCGCGAATTACTTCTACATGCTGGGCATGGTCGCGGAGCCGGTCATCTACCTGGTGGTCTGGACGACGATTGCCGAGCAGCAGGGCGGGTCGGTGCAGGGGCTCTCGGCCGGGTACTTCGCCGCCTACTACATCGTCTGGACGCTCGTTCGCAACATGAACATCGTCTTCGGTGCGCCGTACTGGGAGCATCGGATCCGCGAGGGTGAGCTGAACAAGGATCTCCTGCGCCCGGTCCTGCCGCTCCACTACGACATCGCATACTTCGCCGGCTGGAAGTTCGTCGTCATCCTGTTCTGGATTCCGCTCGCCGTCGGTCTCTCGCTCGTCTTCGACCCGACACTCGATCCGAGGGCGTTCGAGATCGCCGTATTCGCAGTGGCGATCTGGGGTGCCTACCTCCTCCGCACGATGCTTCAGGAGAGTCTCGGGATGCTCTGCTTCTGGACGACTCGCGGCGCGGCGATCTTCGACCTGTACATGACGACCGAGCTCCTGCTCTCCGGGCGACTCGTCCCGTTGCCGTTGATGCCGGACTGGGTCCAGGACATCGCCCAGTTCCTCCCGTTCCAGTACGCGTTCTTCTTCCCGATCGAAAGTCTCGTCGGCGACCTGTCGAACGCCGAGCTTCTGCGCGGCCTTGCCGCCCAGATCCTCTGGATCCTCATCGGGCTTGCGATCTTCCGTTTCCTCTGGCGACGCGCGATCAAGCGCTACTCGGCGGTGGGAGGCTAGTCGATGAACGCGCTGCGGGTGACCTGGCTCTTCTTCAAGATCGGCGTGCTGAACGAGCTTCAGTACCGCGTCAACTTCGTCGTCCAGCTCTTCCAGTCGGCGATCGCGCTAGCCGTTGGCCTCGTCGTGCTCGCGCTCGTCTACTCGCACACGGACGAGCTCAACGGCTGGTCGCAGCCGGAGCTCCTATGCGTGCTCGGCGTCCAGATCCTCATGGGTGGAGCGATCAAGATGTACATCCAGCCGAACATGACGCGGCTGATCGACGACGTCCGCGAGGGCAAGCTCGACTATGCGCTCACGAAGCCAGAGGATTCCCAGATGCTCGTCTCGGTCCGGGAGGTGCGAATTTGGCAGGTGGTCGATCTCGTGTCCGGGTCGATCGTCCTCGCAGTCGGCCTGTCCGAGATCTCGACGGGTGTCGGAGTGCTCGACGCGCTCGGCTTCGGCGTCGCTTTGCTGCTCGGCGGAGTGATGATCTACTGCTTCTGGCTCGTCATCGCGACCGCCGCGTTCTGGGTCGTGAACATGTGGACGGTCGTGGAGCTCTTCGACGGCGTGTTCCAGACGGGCCGGTGGCCGGTCGGCATCTATCCGGGCTGGCTGCGGTACAGCGTCACCTTTCTCGTGCCGGTCGCGTTCGCGGTCACCGTACCGGCGGAGGCGCTGACCTCCCGGCTCGACTGGCAGACGCTCGCCCTGGCCGTGGGTTTCGCGGTCGTCCTTTTCGGGGCGACGCGCTGGTTCTGGCGCTTTGGGCTCAGGAACTACACCGGCGCCTCGGCGTAGAACGGAGGCGGTTGCGGAGCATCGGCGCTCGAGCCGTTGCTAGAGTGCCGCGGTCTTTGTGAGGCGACGCGGCCTCGGGCGGTGCTTCCGCCCGGGGCTTTTTCTTTGCGAGGAGGAGAACGCATGGCACAGACCGAGAAGTAGTGCGACGAAGCGCACGACGATGGTGAAGAGCCGCGACCGTGCGACTTCGCCGCTCGCTGCGCGGCGGGCGGTGCTCAAGCAGATCCGCGACGAAGGTGTCGAGCACGTCCTCTTCTGGTTCACGGACCTCGAGGGGCACCTGAAGTCGTTCGCGATCACGCCTTCGGAGATGCAGGAGGCGCTGAACGACGGGATGGGCTTCGACGGCTCGTCGATCACCGGCTTCAACGCGATCGAGGAGTCGGACATGGTGGCGATCCCGGACCCGGCGTCGTTCCAGCTCATGCCGCGTCCGCTCGACGAAGCCGGTAACCCGATCGGCGCGAACGTCGCGCGCATGATCTGCGACGTCGTCACGCCGGACGGCGAGCCGTACGAGGGCGATCCGCGCTACGCGCTTCGGCAGGCGCTCGACCGGATGAAGAGTCTCGGCTTCGACGCCTTCAACGTCGGCCCCGAGCTCGAGTACTTCCTCTTCGAGGACGACAAGGGCACCGAGACGATCGACGAAGGCGGCTACTTCGCGATGACCGCGCAGGACGCCGCGACGGAGGTCCGGAACGACACGATCGGCGCGCTCGAAGCGGTGGGCATCCCGATCGAGTACCACCACCACGAGGTCGGGCCGTCCCAGCACGAGATCGACATGCGCTACGCGGACGCGCTCTCGATGGCCGACTACACGATCACGTACCGGCTGATCGTGAAGGAGGTCGCCGCCTGGCACGGCTACTACGCGACGTTCATGCCGAAGCCGCTCTTCGGCGAGAACGGTTCCGGCATGCACACGCACATGTCCCTCTTCAAGGGCGGGCGCAACCAGTTCTTCGACCGGCGAGACGAGCACCACCTGTCCAAGGCGGCCAAGGGATTCATCGCCGGCCTGCTCGTGCACGCGCGAGAGATGTCCGCCGTGCTCGCGCAGTGGGTGAACTCGTACAAGCGGCTCGTGCCCGGATACGAGGCGCCCGTCTACGTCGCGTGGTCGCAGAGAAACCGGTCCGCGCTCGTGCGGATCCCGCTCTACAAGCCGGGCTCCGAGCAGGCCACGCGGGCGGAGATCCGCTGCCCCGATCCTGCGTGCAACCCGTATCTGGCCTTTGCTGCCCTGCTCCACGCGGGGCTCGAGGGGATCGAGAAGGGTTACGAGCTCCCCGACTCGATGGAGGGGAACCTCTACCGGCTGACGACCGAGCAGCGGCGCGAGCGCGGAATCATCGCCCTCCCGGAGTCGCTCGGAGAGGCAATCGACGAGCTGGCGGGATCGGATCTCATGCGCCGAGCGCTAGGCGAGCACATCTTCCCCCGCTACATCGAGCTCAAGCGCAAGGAGTGGGACGAGTACCGCGTCCAGGTGACCGAGTGGGAGAAGGAGAAGTACCTGGCCGCACTCTAGAAACCTGTACTTGACACGCGTTCGGCGAAAGTCGGATTATTCGCGATGCAGGACGAGCCGCTAGGCGAGCGGCACGTCTTGTATCTGACGGCCGATCGCGGGCTCCCTGGTGTGGAGCCCGTGGTCGTTCTGGCGGGTGAACCCATGGTTCCCCCGCCGGCCCCCTCCTTCTTCCGCCGCGGCAGTGCACGGACCGCGCCTGGCCTCCCGGCCGGGCAGAGCCCGGCTCCGGCCGCTATCCGCTCGTGCACGGTTGCTCGAGATCTCAGTTCGGCTTGGCGGTCATCGCCCAGACGGCAACTACGAGGGCCGCGAGGAGCAGGAGCGTGAGAACCATCGTCGCCTTCAGCAGGCCGCCGCCCTTGTCGTCGCCGAGCCTTCGGACTCCGATTCCGCCGAGGATCAGCGCGACGACCAAGGCCACGGCGCCGCCGTCTGCGACGACGAAGCCGATCGTCGTCCAGGCCGAGTCGATCGGCGCGTCGTCGAGCCCCTCCTTCGAGTAGATCCACTGGGCGCCGATTCTCATCACGACGTATGCGGGAAGGGCGCCCGCGAGCAGTGTCCAGTAGCCGAGTCGGAGCGAGCCGGACGTCTCCACGCGCGAACGCCAGCAGAGATCCGGACGTGAGCGTCGCTCCGACGAGGATCATCGCTCCCAGGACATGAAGAAAGAGCGGGAAGTTCCAGCTGTCCGGGCGTATCGCGGAGAGAAGGCTCATGCGCCTGGCTTCCAGATCATGTCGACGACGATGAGCAGGACGACGAGCGTCGAGAGCGCATGCATCAGGACGCCCGTCTGGGTCCGGTTGATCGCGCAGCAGCTCGCGCGCTCGGCCCGGTCTGGCCGGCCGCCTGGAGCTCCTCGGCCTTCTTCATCCCCGCCATGTACTCCGCGCCGGTACGGCGGCCCGTCTCGGCGGACAGCAGCCAGAGCACGATCGCCGCGATGATCCAGCCGTCCCATATGTCGTAGCCGCCGTACGAGAGCGCAAGCCAGATCCCGAAGACGATGGTGCCGGTCGCGCCGATACCTATCGCGGCGTTCCCGACCTTCACGACCGGCCCCATGCGCGTCGTCGCCTCCGGCAGATCCGTCTCGGCGCACGGCGACGATCAGAACCCAGAAGAGCACGAGCCCTGCGACATAGGCGAAGGCGCTGAGAACGTGGAGCGAGAGGATCCACTCGTCGAAGCTCATGCGCGGCGGATGCTACGACAGCGGAACTCAGGTCTCAAGCGACGAGCAATGAGCTCGGTGGACGCGACGCGCGCGACACCTTCGCCTCCTGACCGAGACGATTGCGGCTGTCAACTCGTCGCTCGACCTCCAGGAGGTGCTCGAGCTGGTTGCGAGCAAGGTCGCCGACGCGCTCGGGACCGACGCCTGCTTCGTCTACCTGTACGACGAGCGCGCGGACGAGCTCGTCCTGCGCGCGACGCACGGGAGCCGCGTCGAGGAGATGACGAGGACACCGCGGATGCGGCCCGGCGAGGGCATCACCGGCGTTGCCGCCGCCGAGCGCACGCCCGTGATGATTCCCGAGCAGGCTCACCTCGACCCGCGCTTCAAGCTGTTTGCGAACCTGCCCGAGGACGAGTACGAGTCCATTCTCGCCGTGCCGATTCTGGCGCGCGCCAAGCTCGAGGGCGCGCTCAACGTCCGCACCCGGGAGCCTCGCGTGTTCACGGACGCCGA
Source organism: uncultured Actinomycetes bacterium (assembly GCA_963746435.1). GTDB lineage: Bacteria > Actinomycetota > Thermoleophilia > Gaiellales > Gaiellaceae > GMQP-bins7. The sequence continues at coordinate 87,753 of CAVVAZ010000011.1, read as the reverse complement.
GATCGAGCTCCTCGTCGCCATCGCGTCGCAGGTGGCGCAGACAATCGAGCACGCCAAGCTGTACGAGCGCGCGCAGCGGCGGGTTGCCGAGCTCGAGGCGCTCGCCCGCATCTCCGAAGCGGTCTCCGAGTCGCTCTATCTCGAGGAGTCGCTCGAGGCGATCGTGCGAACGACCATGGAGTCGTTGCATGCGACCGGCGCGGCGCTCGTGCTCGAGGACGGGAAGATCGCCTGGCCGGAGGGCCGGGCGGGAGCGTACGCCGTACGTCTGCCCCTGCGCTGGAAACGGCGGCAGATCGGCGAGCTCGTCTGCGACCGCGACTCGCCCTTCTCGGACGACGACAAGGCTCTCCTCGAGGCGATCGCACACCATGCGGCGGTAGCGCTCGAGCACGGGCGCGCGGTGATGCGCGGCGTCCTCGCTCAGGAGATCCACCACCGCGTGAAGAACAACCTGCAGTCGGTCGCCTCACTGCTCCGGGTGCAGGCGCGCGCCGACACGTCGACCCGCGTAAAGCGCTCCAGGAGTCGGTTAACCGGATCCTCGCGATCGCGGCGGTGCACGAGGTGCTCACCGAGCACCGCGAGGACGACGTCGACCTCGGAGAGCTCGTCGAGCGGCTCCGGGCGATGCTCGTGCAGGGTCTCGTCTCCGGGAAGGAAGTCACCGCCCAGCTCGCTTCCGTGTCGCTCGCCGGCCAGCGAGCGACGGCTTTGGCCCTCGTCTTCACCGAGCTCTTCCAGAACGCGCTCGAGCACGGCGGAGCTCACGTGTCTATCGGGCTCGCGCAACGGGACGGGGAGGTCGTGCTCACGATCGCCGACGACGGCGAGGGCATCCACACCGAGCGGACGGGAACCGGTCTCTCCATCGTGCGTGCGCTCGTGGGGGACGAGCTCCGCGGGACGCTCGAGCTCGTGAACGACGGCGGATTGCGCGCCGAGGTGGTGTTCCCCGCGTGAACGACCCCTACGCTCATCTCAAGGAAAACAAGTGGCGTGAGGTCGCCGACATCGACGCCCGGCTCGCGCGTGGCGAGATCGACGAAGGCGACTGGTATCGGGAGGGCCAAGACCTCATCGTGGAGGCGTACCTCGCGGCCGAGACGCCGTGGGGCCAGTCGGGGAAGTCAGGCACCGCAGACGACTGGGAGTGGTCTCGGAGCCACGTGGCCGACGCCGTGAACCGCGACGGCTCGTTTCTCGACGTGGGCTGCGCGAACGGCTATCTGATGGAGTGCCTCCCGCGCTGGTCGGCTTCCACGTCGAGCCGTATGGTCTGGACATCTCGGCGGAGCTCGCAGCGCTGGCCCGAAGCCGGCTCCCGAGCTGGGCTGACCGGATCTACGCCGGAAACGCTCTCACGTGGGAAGCACCGCACCGGTTCACATACGTCCGGACCGGTCTCGAGTACGTGCCGTCGAACCGCCGGCATGAGCTCGTTGCCCGACTGCTCGGGTTCTGCGAGCGGCTGATCGTCGGCGTCTTCAACGAGCACGAGACGGAGCGGACGACCGAAGACGAGCTCGTCTCCTGGGGCATCGCGGTCGCGGGTCGCAGTGTTCGCGCCAACCGGCGGAAGCCGGGGATGGAGTACCGCGTCCTCTGGGTCGACGCATGACCGAATCGCTCCGCGTCCTCGTGGCGGAGGACGAGACGATCATCCGCCTCGATCTCAAGGGCATGCTCGAGGCGGCGGGCTTCGAGGTCTGCGGCGAGGCGCGCGACGGTGAGGAAGCGGTGCGGCTCGCGCAGGAGACGGAGCCGGATGTCGCGCTCCTCGACGTGAAGATGCCCCGGCTCGACGGGATCGAAGCGGCGCGCCGGATCCTCGAGGCCCGTCCGATCCCGATCGTGATGGTGACCGCGTACGGGGAGCGGGAGCTCGTCGCGCGTGCGGTCGAGGCCGGCGTCTTCGGCTACCTCGTGAAGCCGTTCCGGGAGACCGATCTCCTGCCCGCGATCGCGACCGCAACCGCCCGGCACGAGGAGCTCGCCGCGGTGCGCGAGGAGGCCGACTCGCTTGCGGAGGCGCTCGCGGCGCGAAAGGCGATCGAGCGCGCGAAGGGAATCCTCATGGAGCGGGAAGGGCTGACCGAGTCGGAGGCCTTTGCCCGGCTGCGAAAGGCCAGCCAGATCTCGGGGAGGCCGCTGAAGGTCGTCGCCGAGGCGCTCGTCGCGACGCTCGGCGCGGACGCGCGGTGACGGTCACCCGCAGGTGACCGTCACTTACGTGGCGAGCAACCGATCTTCCTCGCGGCGGCGATAGAGCCGCCGCCCGAGCCAGGCGGCGAACGCCACGAGTGCGAAGGGAGCCGCCACGATCGCGATCGCGAGCGCGACGACGCCTTCCCAGAGGAGGACGTTCACGGCCTCGTCCACGGTGCGGTCGAGGCGGGAGGTCACCGGAACCGCTCCGAGAGAGCCGGGCGTCACGACCGAAAGCTGGATCGTCGCCATCCGCGCCTCGGCCTTCGTCCCGGCGATGTTGCGCCGGAGCACGAGCAGGTCGGTGCGGAGGTTCCGGAGGCGGGACTCGAGCCGCGCTCGCGTCTCGGCGTCGAGGGTTTGGGACTCGAGCTTCGCGACGACGACGGCGATCTGAGCGCGCACCGACCGCTCGCTCCGCTGGTAGGCGTCAAGGCCTTCCTGGAGGTCGTCGATCGTCACCTGCTGCGCGACGATGCGGCCGAGCGCGGAAAGCTGCACGATCGCCTCCTGCACCTTGGCGACGGGAACGCGCACCGTGAGCGCGGCGGTGCCCTCCTCGCCGGTGGCGACCGACGCATTGACCACGTGACCACCGAGCCTCCGCGTGAGGTCGAGCGCGTCCTGCGCAGCCCGGGAGACGGCTTCCGAATCGGCCACCTCGACCGTGAGCGTCGCGCTGATGCGCTGCGCGCGGTCGTCCGTCGGCGCCGATTGCGGAGCTCTGCGGCTGCGGCGCCGGGGCGCCATAGAGCGGGTCCGTAGCCGGCGCGGCTTCGGCCGTGTCCTTGCTCGTCTGAGTGGTTCCGGCTGCCCTCCCGCTCTCGAGCGTCTCGTCTCGCAGCGCTTGCGTGGGGCCGTCCGAGCGGGCGAGGCCGAGTACACCGGCGCTGACGATTGCGAGCGCCACCAGCGCGGGCATCGCGACCACGGCCAGGCGGCGTACGGGCAGGCGGAACGCCGGCCATGGTGAGCGCGCCGCTCTCCTCTGTAGCGATCGCGCGGACGCTCGCCCTCAGGCCGGCGGGCGCGGCAGGCCGGGAAGCCTTGAGCTCGTGGATCAGTTCAGGCGACGTCATCGTGTCTCATCCTCTCTTCGAGCTTTGCGAGCGCCCGGTGCAGCCTCGTCGAGACCGCAGTGGGGCTGATGTCGAGCAAGCGAGCCGTTTCCTCGCCGTCCAAGTCGAGCACGACCCTGAGCGCGACGACTTCGCGCTCGCCTGCGGTGAGCTCCCGCAGGCCCGCTTCGAGGGCGGGTGAGAAGCCTTCGAATGCCGCATGCGCCGCGTGGCGCGCTTCCGCCGCTCCCACGCGCTCTTCGCGCTTGCGTCTCCGCGCCGTCCGCACGGAACCAGTCGAGTGCGGTCGAGCGGGCGATCGCGATCAGCCACGCTCGCGGTGTCCCGCGCCGGGGATCGAACTTGCGCCACTTGCGCAGGGCGGCTTCGAACGTCTCTCCGGTGAGGTCCTCCGCGACTGCGCGATTCTTCGTCAGGTAGAGCAAGTAGCCGTACACGTCGTCGAGGCACGACTCGGCGACCGAGGCGAACGTGAGCGCCGATGTCTGCCGTGGAGCCTCGAGCGTCACCGCGTGCATGGCCGATCTACGCCGCCGGCGTCCTCTCGTGTCACTCATCTCTGAACAGTCTGTTGCAAGCAGCGGAGGAACCGCCGCGCCGGCTCGAACAGCGAGTGAAGAGCTCGCTTGCAACAGGCTGTTGCAAGCGGGTGGGATCAGGGCGCCGGTGACTGCGCCGACTCGAAGAGCTCCTCCCAGCGGACGAGCTGGCCCTTGAGCTCGTCGCGAGCCGCACGGTGTGCCGTGAGCACGTCCATGTCCGTCCAGTTCTCGGCCAGCTTCCGCTCGAGCGCTTCAACCCGGGTCTCGGTCTCGGCGATCTCGGCCTCGAGGAGCTCGAGCTCCGACGGTTTCCGTCGCTTCGGTTGTGGGCGGGCCGGGCTGCGAGGCTTCTCCGCAGGCTCGGGCGGCGGAGCCGCTCGCTCGGATCGCTCCCGCACGAGATCGGCCCAGCCGCCATCGTAGGACCGGAGGCGCCGATCCTCGATCGCGACGGTTCGATCAGGCACGGCGTCGAGCAATGCGCGGTCGTGGGAGACGAGCAAGACCGTGCCGGGAAACGCCTCGAGGGCGGCCTCGAGCGCCTCGCGGCTCTCGAGATCGAGGTGGTTCGTCGGCTCGTCGAGGACGAGGAAGTTCGCACCCGACGCGACGAGCAACGTGAGCGCGAGTCGTCTGCGCTCCCCTCCCGAGAGGGCGGAGATGGGCCGCTCGTGCGTCTCCCACCCGGAGAAGAGGAATCGTCCGAGCAGAGCCTGCGCCTGCGGTCTCGGCAGCCCCGTCGCGGCGGCGGCGCAGTCGAGGACCGAGCCGGTCGCGGGGAGCTCCTGCGTGTGCTGGGAGAAGTAGCCGGGAACGACGCCGTGCCCCAGCCGCGCAGACCCGCCGTCGAGAGGGCGGTGGCCGAGGATCGCCTCGAGCAGCGTCGTCTTGCCGCTGCCGTTCGGGCCCACGAGCGCGACCTTTTCTCCACGCTCGATCGCGAGGGACGCGTCCTCGAGCAGAGGCTTGTCGCCGGCCACGAGCCCGATCGCGTCGGCTTCCAAGACGACTCGGCCCGAGCGCGGCGGTCGCAGAAAGTCGAATCCGAGCGACCGCCGCCCGCGGGTGAGGCTCTCGTGCTCGCCGGCGGCATGCGCGCGCTCCGTCTCGAGCCTGCCGATCTGCGTCAGCTTCGCCTGGGCCTGCTTCGCCTTCGACTTCTTGTACCGGAACCGGGCCACGAAGCGCTCCAGCCGCTCGATGTCGTCCGATACCCGCTCCGCGGTCTTGGCCGCAGCCGCCGCGCGCGCGGCCTTCTCTCGCCGCCACTCGTGCCATGGCCCCGCGAAGTAGTGGGCTCCCCCGGGAGCCAGCTCGAGAACCGCGGTCGTCACGGACTCGAGGAACCAGCGGTCGTGCGCGACGAGGATCACGGCGGCGTCGAGCGACTCGAGCTCGCGCTCCAGCCATTCGAGGCTCTCGACGTCGAGGTGGTTCGTCGGCTCGTCGAGGAGCAGCAGATCCGGATCGCCTGCGAGAGCGCGAGCGAGCGAAGCGCGGGTCAGCTCTCCTCCGGAGAAGGTGTCGAGGCTGCGGTCGAGGTCGGCGTCCACGAAGCCGAGCCCGCGGGCGGCGCCTGCCATACGGTCGCGCCAACCCCAGCCGCCGGCGTGCTCGAGCCGGGCCTGCGCCTCCGCATAGCGGCGGAGCGTGGCTGCGTCGTGATCCCCCGCAGCCATTGCCTCCTCGAGGCGGCGGAGCTCCGCTTCGACCGAGAGGAGGTCGCGCGCTCCGGAGAGCACGTAGTCGCGGAGCGTCAGGCCGAGGTCGCGCGGCGGCCGCTGGTCGTGCAGCGCGACGCGGGTGCCCTTCGCGAATGCGAGGTCGCCGCCTTGGAGAGACGTCTCGCCGAAGATGGCGCGCAGAAGCGTGGTCTTCCCCGCGCCGTTGGGTCCGGCCAGCGAGAGCCGGTCGCTCCTTCCGACCGTGAACGACACCCCGGTGAAGAGCGGGTCGCCGGCGAACTCCTTCCGCAGGCTGGATGCGATCAGAACCGCCATGGCTGAAGGGTAGAGAGGGATTCGAAGGGCAGTTGCCTGCACATGACGTATTCGGCGTCGGTCCGTGCTCAATCGTGCGTGGTGCGGAAGGGGTGCCGGATCTGTCGCTGAATGAGCCGTCGCAGCGGGAGGGATCCTCGCCGAACCGGTTCGACTTCGAGCTCCCGCACCCAGCATGCCCCATCGCCACGTCAAGCTCGTCGTTCCGGCCATGGTCGTCGCACTGCTCGCTGCTCTCACGACGGTGGCGGGTGGAGCGGCCAGCGAGAAAACGTCGTCGCCGACATCGATCCCGAGCGCGACAGGGGTGTATGCGGGCTGCTACCTGCGCGGCTCTGGCGCGCTCCGGCTCGTTCCTGCGAACGTCAGCTGTGCGGGGTCCGAGCGCCGGGTGTCGTGGAATCGGGTCGGGCGCCCTGGTCCTCCCGGCGAGATCGGCGTGCAGGTCCTGCTGGACCGACGGGGGATCGTGGTCCCACGGGAGAGACGGGGCCGCAGGGAGCCGTTGGGCCGAAAGGAGCCTCTGGCTCACAAGGCGTTCCGGGCAGCCCGGGTCCCGCGGGCGCCCAAGGGCCGCAGGGCGACCCGCGGATCCGCCAGGGTTCGCAGGGCGACCCCGGGCCGCCGGGCCCTCAGGGACCTCAGGGTGTGCAAGGCCCGCAGGGCGATCCCGGGATCCAGGGGCCGCAAGGCTTGATGGGTCCGCAGGGGCCAACCGGCCCTTCCGGCTCGCTGCTCGTCATGGGCACGCCGGTCGTATCGGTGGCAAACGCCGCAAGGAACAGCGTCCTGACGACGACGGCGTCGTGTGCCGCCGGGAAGATCCTCCTGGGCGGCGGGGGGATGGTGACGACCACTACGACCCAGAAGGAGCGCGTCGTGCTTCAGGCCTCGTACCCGTCGAGCGCGACAACCTGGACGGCGGTCGGGGTGGTCGCGATCGCAGCGCTCGGCTCCGGTCAGACGATGACCGTCACGGCCTACGCGCTCTGCTCCCTCTAGCTACGACGAGCTGTGCGCAGCCGGCACGCGGAGAAGCTTCCGTGCGGCGGAAGCGATGTGCTCGGCGTCGATGCCGGCCGCAGCGAGCAACTCTTCCGGCTTCCCCGACCCCGGCATTCCCTGCACCGCGAGCTTGACGACCCGTGGGCGCTCTTCGGCATCTGCCGAGCGCCGCGAGAACGGCCTCGCCGAGACCGCCCTCCGGCCAGTGGTCCTCGACGGTCACGAGCCGGCCCTGCGTCGCCTCGGCGGCCGCGAGAAGCGTGTCCGGCATCGAGCGGCTTGATCGAGTAAAGGTCGACGACTCGTGCCGAGATGCCGTCCTCGGCGAGGAGATCCGCGGCCCTCAGCGCCTCCTGAACCGTGATTCCGGCGGCGACGAGGGCGACGTCGTCCTCGTCCGAGGCGCGGAGAACGCGGCTGCCTCCGATCTCGAAGTCCTCGTCGGGGCCGTAGATCACGGGCGTTGCCGGCCGCAGGGTGCGGAGGTACGCGATCCCGTCGACGTCGGCCATCGCGACGACGAGCTTCGCCGTCTGGTTCCCGTCGCACGGGTGCAGGACGACGCTGCCGTGAATCGCGCGGAACGCGGCGATGTCCTCGAGGCCCATCTGCGAGGGCCCGTCTTCGCCGATCGAGACTCCCGCGTGTGAGCCCGAGATCGAGAGGCGCGCGCGGCTGACGGCGGCCATCCGTACGAAGTCGTATGCGCGGGAAAGGAACGCCGCGAAGGTGGAGACGAACGGGCGCCAGCCGACCGTTTGCAGCCCGACCGCAGCCGCGATCATCTGCTGCTCGGCGATGTACATCTCGAAGTACCTCTCCGGATGTGCCTTGGCGAAGATCTCCGCGAAGGTCGAGTTCGACACCTCTCCGTCGAGAGCGACCACGTCTCCGCGAGCGGTGCCGAGAGCGGCGAGGGCCTCGCCGTAGGCCTTGCGGGTCGCGACCTCGCCTCCGACCTCGTAGCGCGGGAGCTCGAGCCCCCTCACCGGAAAGCGGTGCGGCTCGCCGGGCTCCGGCTTGGCAACCGCGATCCGGATCTCACGAAGCCCGCCGAGCTCGGCGATGGCGGCATCCGGGTCGTCCAGCGGCTTACCGTGGAACCCGTTCACGTCCTCGACCTCGGCCACGCCCTTTCCCTTGACGGTGCGCGCGACGACGAGCGTCGGCTTGCCGGTCGTCGTGCTCGCCTCCGCGTACGCGCGGTCGATCTCGTGGACGTCGTGACCGTCGATCGCGATCGTGTGCCACCCGAACGCCCGCGCGCGCTCGACGAAGACGTCGAGGTTCCACCCGACCATCGTCTCACCGCGCTGGCCCAGGCGGTTGACGTCGAGAATCGCCGTCAAGTTGTCGAGCTCGTAGTGGGCGGCGTGCTCGAACGCCTCCCACACCGATCCCTCCGCCATCTCGCTGTCGCCGCACAGGACCCAGGTACGGGCCGGGAGGCGGTCGAGGTACTTCGCGGCGAGCGCGGTTCCGACTCCGATCGGAAGTCCCTGGCCGAGCGAGCCCGTGGCCACGTCGACCCACGGCAGGACCGGCGTCGGATGCCCCTGGAGCGCGCTTCCGTGCTTTCGGTACGAGAGCATCTCCTCGTCCGAGATCACGTCCGCGGCCCGGTAGATCGAGTAGAGGAGCGTGGACGCGTGCCCTTTCGAGAAGATCAGGCGGTCGTTCGCCGGGCTCTTCGGGGCATCGAAGTCGTAGCGCAGGTACCCGTCCACGAGAACGGCCATGAGGTCCGCCGCGGACATGGCCGAGGTGGGATGGCCCGACTTCGCCGCGGCGCTCATGCGGATCGAGTCGACCCGAAACTGCTGCCCCAGCTCGCCCCTGCGCTCGGCGTCCGTCATCCGCGCCATTCTAGGTCGCTGTTTCCGGGTGACGTCGGCGGGTAACGTAGGGGCATGGCTCGAAGTCGCCTGCACGAGCTCTCGGCTCACGGCGTGAGCGTCTGGATCGACTCGCTGTCGCGGGAGATGCTCGAGACCGGAGAGCTCGCCCGGCTGATGGACGAGGACGCGGTCGTCGGCGTCACGTCGAACCCGACCATCTTCGAGAAGGCGCTCTCCACGGGCGAGTGGTACGACGAGCAGCTGCGGGAGCTGCTCGATCGCGAGGAAGACACCAAGGAGGTCTTTCTCGCACTCGCCGTCGAGGACGTGCGTGAGGCCTGTGAGCTCATGCAACCGGTCTGGGAGCGGACACGCGGCGTCGACGGCTACGTCTCGATCGAGGTCGACCCCGAGCTGGCTTACGACCGTGACGCGACCTACGCGGAGGCGATGCGCCTGCACGAGCTCGTCGATCGGCCCAACGCCTACGTGAAGATCCCGGGAACGGAGCCGGGGCTCGGCGCGATCGAGGACTGCATCGCCGCCGGACGGTCGATCAACGTCACGCTCATCTTCTCGCTCGAGCGGCACGCCGAAGTGGCGGAGGCGTACGTCAAGGGTCTCGAGCGCCTGGTCGCCCAAGGCGGAGATCCCGCGCAGGTCATCTCGGTCGCGAGCTTCTTCGTCTCGCGCGTGGATACGGAGGCCGACCGCCGTCTCGAGGAGGTCGGCCGCCAGGATCTTCAGGGAAGGCTCGCGATCGCCAACGCCAAGCTCGCGTATCGAGCACTATCTCGAGACGTTCTCGGGCGATCGCTGGGAGACGCTCGCCACGGCGGGTGCTCGGCCACAGCGCTGCCTGTGGGCGTCGACCTCGACGAAGAACCCCGCGTACAGGGACGTGATGTACGTCGAAGAGCTCATCGGTCCCGACACGGTCAACACGATGCCCGCCGAGACCATTGCCGCCTTCCAGGATCACGGCGTCGTCGCGGATACGCTCACAGAGGGCGTCGACGAGGCGCGGGCTCTTCTCGCCGAGCTCGAGGAGGCAGGAATCGACTACGACGATGTCGTCGCCACCCTCGAGGAGGAGGGCGTGCAGAAGTTCTCCGCTTCCTTCTCGACGCTGCGCGAGGGCATCGAGAAGCGGCGCACCGCTCTCGCGTCTCACTTACATATGTAATTTGCATATACTGGCGGCGTGAATCGCGGTCAGCGCGCGCTCGCGCACTCGCAACCGCCGCCGGCTTCCTGATGGAAGCTGGGAGGTACGCGCCAGGGTGGAACGCCTCGGCGAGCCCGCGCTTCTCTTGCTCGTCTCGCGCGGCCCCGCGCACGGGTACGAGCTGCTCGAACGGCTGCCGGCCCTCGTCGGCGAGGATCGCGTGGACGTCGGGAACGTCTACCGGGCGCTGCGAGGACTCGAGGACCAGGGTCTCGTCGTCTCGGAGTGGCGAGGCGATCTCCCAGGCCCCACGAAGCGCACCTACTCGCTGACCGATGAGGGTCGAGCCGTGCTCGCTCAGTGGCTCGAGTCGTTGGCGGCCCTGCGGGCGAGCCTGACCACCTTCCTCGACCAAGCGGAAGAAGGGAGGTGACCATGTGCGGAAGACACGAACAGCGCGGGCGGAAGCGACGCGCTCCGAATCGTGAGCAACTCGTCCAGACGCTCGAAGAGCGCCAGAAGGATCTCGAGCAGGAGATCGCGGACATTCACGACGTGCTCCGGCGCCTGCGCGAGCAAGGCGCGACGCCGACGACCGCCGAGCCCGCTCCGTCGATCTAGACAGGGCCGATTGCTGACTCGAGACCCCCATCGGTGCTGAGCGATCGGGATTGAGCGATCGGGATTCGGGTGATCGGGTTTCGGCCGGGTGGGTCAGCCGCGGGCGCTGCCCCGCCCGGCCAGCGCACGAAGCAACTCGTCGTGGAGGAATCCGTTCGACGTGAGCCCCGTGCCCGAGTCGAAGCGAGCTTCGCCGTCGAGGTCGGAGAAACGCCCGCCCGCCTCCTCGACGATCGCCTGGACCGCCGCGAGATCCCAGGCATTGACGCCGACGGCATCCACGGCCGCGTCGACCGCGCCCTCGGCGACGAGCATGTGTGCCCAGAAGTCCCCGAACGCTCGCAGGTGCCACGCCCGGCGGGCGAGCTCCGGGAGCTCGCGGTCGAGAGCGAAGGAGAGCACGGCGTCCTCGATCCGCTCGACCGCGGACACGTGGATCCGCTCGCCGTCGGCGTACGCTCCCGCCCCGCGCTCGGCCCACCAGCGTCGGCCGAGTGCGGGCGCCGAGACGACGCCGAGCTGTAGCCGACCCGAGTCCTCGAGCGCGATCAACGTCGCCCACACGGGGACTCCACGCGCGTAGTTGCGAGTGCCGTCGATCGGGTCGACGATCCAGCGCCGCGCGCTGTCTCCGGTCGTTCCGAGCTCCTCTCCGAGGATCGCGTCCTCCGGGCGTGCGTTCCCGAGCAGCCGGCGGAGCTCGGCCTCGACCGCACGGTCAGCTTCGGTCACCGGGGTGAGGTCGGGCTTCGTCTCGACCGCGAGCCCGGTTCGGAAGTGTCCGAGCGAGATCCGGTCTGCTGCTTCCGCCAGCTCGAGTGCAAGCGCAAGGTCGGGGCCCACGGGCCCGACCTTAGACCTTCAGACGCTCAGCGCGACGCGACTCTGAATGTCGGGCGAACGACCCGAACCGCGACCGGAGCCGACCACGTCATCGCGGACGACCCCACCTGCGCGGCGTTGAGACCGCGCACCCGGTAGTACCAGAGCCCTGGTCTGAGATTGAGGACCGCGGCGGTCGAGCGGGTGACGAGCGTCCCCGCGCGGCGCCACGGGTATGTCGTCCTCGACCATTCGACCCTGTAGGCGCCCGCGGCCACGACCGGCCGCCAGGCGACGAGTGGCGTGGAGTACACGACGGGACGTCGCCCTGCGCTCGCGAGCAGTCGTCCCTTGGGCGTCAGCCCCGAGACGTAGGCGCCGCCGGACGCCGTGATTGCGGGTCGCGAGAGCTTGGAGAAGGTCGCGACGCGGCCTGCCTCACACGCGTCCTGGGGAAGCTCGGCATCGACGTAGGCGAACGTGCCGCTCTCGTCCGAGACCTCGATCCCGACCGGAACGACCGTCCAGAAGTACCTCGTCGTCCTCGCGTCGACATCCGGGAGGTCGACGCGCGCCGTCGCGGTCTGGTCCGCGCGCGTCTCGTTCGACGTCAAAGGAATTCCCTCGGCCGTATAGGTCTTCGCGGTCTCGCTGAGCGCGCCGGGAAGGATGCCCGCCAGCGCAAAGTCGAGCTCGTCCTGATTCGCCGGAAGCTTGAGCGGGCCGCTGGCCCGCGGCGCGAACGCCGGGCCGCCGACGACTGAACCACGGAAGACGACGTTGACGCAGTCGCGGTCGGTGAACGCGTAGACGCGGAACAGGCGGTAGTCCCTGCCGTCGAGTCCGAGGTCTCCGCTGAAGGTCAGCGCGGGCATGAGTTGATGCGCGCCGTCCCTCCATTCGGAGCTGATCACGTCGGACACGGCAACCCTCGTCTGGAGCTTTCCGGACGCCCAAGCGGGGTTCGTCGTCGCGTAGACCGGGCTCCAGGGCCCGTACGAAACAGCGGGCAGCCCGTTCGGAATCGAGCCGAGGACCTGCCGCACGGCGCGAACGCGCCAGCGAACGGTCGACCACCAGCCCTCGTCGAAGTGGAAGGTGTAGAGCTCGCGCTGGTCAGCGACGTTCGTGTGCGTTCGGAACGACCTGCGGATGTCCGGGTACCAGACCTCGTAGGCGGTTGCCCCTTCCACCGGAGCCCACCGGACGAGACCGGGTCGTGCCGCTTGGGGGACGGGGGTGTCCTCCCAGCGCATGTTGAAGCCGAAGGGCTTGCTCCAGGCTGTCGCGCCTTTGGTCGTGACCGCGCGCACGTGCGCGTACAGCGCGTAGGGCCGGCCGGTGAACCAGGGCAGGGTCAAGTTCAAGGTGACTGCGGGAATGCGGATCGGCGGGATCTTGTCGAGCTTCTCTCGGGCCGTGCTGACGTCCCCGGACTCTTCGGGTGTCACGGTGATCCCGAAGCGGGTGACCGATCCGCACGTTCGCCCGGAGGCCGCTCCCGTGGGCAGGTTCGACCACACGATCGTGCTCTCCTGAAACGAGCGGCTCGTGGCGAGCTCGAACTCGTAGCACATCGCGCCGCGGACGGGACTCCATGCGAAGGCGGGCGTCCGCGGGAACGTGTGGACGGCGGACTCATCCGGACGGAGCAGAAACCCTCGGAGATTCTTGGGCGAGCTCGCCACGGCACCCTGCTTCGCGGCCGCCGAGGCGGCAGAGAGCGTTGCGAGGAGCAGGCAGACAATCGTGGCGAGGCGGACCGCACGCATCGCTTGTTCATGTCGGCAGTGGAGGTGTCCGAGGTGTCCCTCGATCGAGGGATGCCCGGTTTGCGTGCATGACCGGAATCCAGACGTCCCGGCCTATGTGCAAGAGCGCAATCCGCGAGCGCGGATTCCGGTCGCACGAGAACCGTGGCGCGCAAACATCCCTAGAGACGGCTGCTTCGCGGCCTTGGCGCTCCGCTTTCCAGTACGCCGCGAAGCATTTGCTCGAGCAGTTTCCCGGCCGCGAGCACGAGCGCGTCGGCTCCGGCTCGGCCGACGAGCTGGACCGAGGCGGGCAGGCCGTCTTCCGCATGCCCGCACGGAAGTGCCAGGGCGGGCCAGCCGAGGGCGTTGAACGGGAAGGTTCGGCTGATGAGATCCTCGCGCAGCGCCAGATCGCCGGGCGCGCCGGCTCCGATCCGGGGCGCGACGCAGGGGAGGGTCGGCGTCAGGACGAGGTCGATCCCGGCGAGGGCGGTCTCCACCGCGTCTCGGTAGCTCTCGCGCCTGCGAGCGGCCGCCTCCGCCTCCGCATCGGTGACCTGCAGGCAGCGTTCGACCTTGACCCGCAGGTCCTCACCGTAGAGGTCGGCGTTCTCGGCGAAGAGCTCTCGGTGCACGTCTGCGACCTCGTGCATGAAGATCCTGCCGAGCTCGAGCTCCTTGGGCTCCTGTAGCGAAATCGGGCGCCGGCGCGGGAAACTGCCAAGCCGCATCCACGACACGCTCCTGCACGAGCTGGTCGGCGCCGTCGATCCACACGACCGCCACCGCGACCTCCTCGAGTGACTCGAGACGCTGCCGAGCGAAGCCCGGGGCGAGCACGGTCATCGCGACTTCGCACGTCTCGACGTCGCGTGCCATCGGCCCCGCGTGGTCGAAGCTGGAGGCGAGCGGGAAGCACCCCTCGAGCGAGACCAAGCCGTACGTCGGCTTGAACCCGACGATCCCGCAGCACGCGGCGGGGATCCTGATCGAGCCGCCCGAGTCGGTGCCGAGGGCCAGATCGGCGGCTTCGAGGACGAGCGCCGCCGCGTTCCCGCCGCTCGACCCGCCCGCCACGCGCCCGGCTGCGAGAGGATTTGGCACCACGCCGAAGTGCGGGTTCTCCGACGTCGTCCCGTACGCGAACTCGTGGAGGTTCGTCTTGCCGACGTTGCCGTACCCAGCCGCCTCGAGCGCGGCGACGGCCGCGGCCGTGTGCACGGGAACATGCGACGCGAAGAGCGGCGACCCGTAGGTCGTGACGAGACCCGCGGTGTCGAAGAGATCCTTGACCGCGAGCGGGATCCCGCTCGGCTGCTCGTCCGGCAGGGCTAAGAACACCCCCGGCGGGCAGTCCTGCGGTCGCACTAGGTGCGCGCAAGAACGAGAATCCGCGAGCGCGGGTTTCGGGTCGTCGCGCAGAATCCCTGAAGCCGGCTGCTTGGTAGTCGGGCCGTTGCGATTTCACATCAGGCCTCTAGTCGAGCTGCAGGTAGAGCAGCGCGATGATCGCGGTGCCGACGAACAGGAGCCAGAACAGGCCGAAGAGAGCCCAGCCGAAGCGGAGGTTCCTGCGCTCGAGCTCGGTTCCGTCGGTCATGTCAAGAGCGGGTCGATCGCGGCCGCCGCGAACAGCAGTGCGAGGTAGGCGAGAGAGTAGTGGAAGAGCACCTGCGCGCGGACGCGCGTGAGATCTCGCCGGAGAAGCACGGCGAGCACGACGAAGATCGCCCCGAGTACCGACGCTGCCAGCGTGTAGACGGGGCCGAGCCAGAAACCGACGAGCACCGTGAACGCGACGAGCGCGACCGAGTAGAGGACGATCTGGCGCGCTGTCTCCCGGTCGCCCCGGACGACCGGGAGCATCGGGACTCCCGCCGCCGCGTACGCCTTCTTGATCATCAGCGCGAGCGCCCAGAAGTGCGGCGGCGTCCACAGGAAGACGATGAGGAAGAGCCAGAGCGCCGGCAGCGCCAGGCTGCCGGTCGCAGCCGAGTAGCCCACGAGCGGCGGCACGGCGCCTGCAGCCCCTCCGATGACGATGTTCTGCGGCGTCGCGCGCTTGAGCCAGCGCGTATAGACGACGACGTAGAACACGTTGCCGAAGAGCGCGAGGAGCGCCGTCAGCAGGTTGACCGCCGACGCGAGCAGCGCGAACGACAGCGCGGACAGGATGAGGCCGAACTCGAGCGCCTGCGCGGGCGAGACGCGACCGGAGGCGACCGGCCGGCTCTGCGTGCGACTGCCCATGAGCGCGTCGATGTCGCGATCGAGCACATGGTTCAGCGCGGAGGCTCCGCCGCAGGCAAACGCGAGCCCGATCATCGTCACGGAGAAAAGAACGAGTGGCGGAGCGCCCTGCGCACCCACGAACATCCCGGCTGCCCCCGTCACGAGCAGGAGCGACATGATCCGCGGCTTCGTCAGCGTGAGGTAGTCGCGTGCCGAGGCGAGCGGCGCCCCCGCGCCGCGGAACGTGCGCGACCGCGACGACGACGGACGCTCCGAAGGCGACCGCTGCCGCACCGACGTGGAGCGCGACCGCCCAGCCGGCGCTCCCGCTCCAGGCGACGACTCCGCCGAGGGCGACGGCGGCCAGGAAGAGCACAAGCGCCGCGCTCGCCCAAACGAGCAATGCGGGATATGCGAAGCGGGCGACGAGCGCATTCGCGGTCAGAAGCGAAAGCACGACGACGGCGACGCCCCAGTGCGCCGCTCCGAGCTCGAGCGCTGCGCTCGCGACGACGACGCCGGTCCCGTGCGCTCCCACCAGCGTGGAAAGGCGGAAGAGCGGGCCGGGGCGCGCGTCAGGTGAGCTCTCGATATCCATGTTTCTCCCGCAGCCTCCTCCGCAGATCGTAGAGAGGACGCGCGCTCGTCACGTAGGGCACGTCGTCGAAGTTGTGCGCGCGGCGGCGGCGAGGTCGCGTACCACTCGAGCGTGTCGGCCTGCCAGGGTCGTTGCCGACGCGCGGCCCGCTCCTCCGCGTGCGCATCACGTTCACGAAGAAGAGGAGGAGCGCGACGCCCATCACCCAGGAGCCGATCGTGGAGACGAGGTTGTACGCCTCCCAGTCCTCGTTCGCGTAGGTGTAGACCCGCCGCGGCATGCCCATGAGCCCGAGCAGATGTTGGGGGAAGAACGCGAGGTTGAAGCCCGACGAAGAGGTCCAGAACTGCCACTTGCCGAGGCGCTCGTCGAGTGTCCGGCCGAACATCTTCGGCCACCAGTAGAAGAGCCCCGCGAAGATCGCGAACATCGCGCCGCCGAAGAGCGTGTAGTGGAAGTGCGCGACGACGAAGTACGTGTCGTGGACCTGCCAGTCGATCGGGAATGCCGCAAGGTAGATGCCGGTGAGGCCGCCCATGACGAAGATCGAGAGGAAGCCCACGGCGTAGAGCATCGGCGAATCGAAGCTCAGGTTCCCGCGCCAGAGAGTTGCCAGCCAGTTGAAGATCTTGAGGCCGGTCGGCACGGCGATCACCATCGAGGCGACCATGAAGAACGCGTTCAGCGAGTTCGGGAGCCCGACCGTGAACATGTGGTGCGCCCACACGAGCATCGAGAAGAAGCCGATCGCGACCGTGGACAGCGCAATCGCCTTGTAGCCGAAGACCGGCTTGCGGGCGAAGACCGGGAGGACCTCGGAGATGATCCCGAACGCCGGCAGGATGATCACGTACACCTCGGGGTGCCCGAAGAACCAGAACGCGTGCTGGTAGAGGAGCGGTGAGCCTCCGTCGGACGGGTCGAAGAAGCTCGCCTGGAGCTCCCAGGGCCCGATCGAGACCCCGCGCTCGAGGAGGAGGAGCGTGAGGCCTGCCGACAGGACGGGGAGGATCGCCACGAGCAGCCACGCGAAGACGTACGATCGACCAGACGAAGAGCGGCATGCGCGACCAGGTCATCCCGCGCGTCCGCATGTTGGTGATCGTCACGATGAAGTTGATCGCGCCCGGCGAGGGTGGACGCCGAAAGGATGTGCAGCGAGAGGATCCACAGGTCCTGGCCGTTCCCCGGTGCCGACGTCGACAGCGGAGGATACGCCGTCCACCCGGACTTCGCGGCACCCCCGTTCGCGAAGAACGACAGCATAAGATCGATCCACCGAGCAAGAAAAGCCAGTAGGAGAGTGCGTTCAGGCGCGGGAACGCCACGTCGCGGGCTCCGATCATGAGCGGGACGAGGAAGTTCGCGAAGCCCGCGAGCAGCGGCACGACGACGAGGAAGACCATCGCCGTCCCGTGGATCGTGATCAGCTCGTTGTAGCGGTCGGGGCCGAGCACGTCGGCGTTCGCCTGCGCGAGCTGGAGCCGGAAGACGAGCGCCATGACGCCCGCGAGCACGAAGAAGACGAGCGACGTCGCGATGTAGAGGATTCCGATCCGCTTGTGGTCGGTCGTGACGAGCCAGCTCGTCACCCGACCCCGCTGCCAGGCTGGGATCGGCGCTTCGGGACTACTGGCCACTCGGCGGGTTCTCCCGGAGGTGCTTCGTCAGTGCTCGCACCTGCTCCTGCGTCCACTCCGCTCCGACCGCAGGCATCGTGCGAACGCCCTCTCGCACGATGCTCGCGAGCGGCCCGGGCGTCGCTGAGGAGAACGGATCCCGCGATTTTCGGGGCAATGCCTCCCTCGCCGGCGAGACCGTGGCACTTCGCGCACACGCCTTGCCAGGTCTCCTCGCCGAGCGGAGACGTCGCCGCGGTCTGCTCCGCGCGCCGCTGCTCGAGCCAGGAGTCGAACTCGTCAGCGGGCAGCGACCTCGACCGCCCCCAGCATGTTGGCGTGCTCGGCGCCGCAGAGCTCCGCGCACTGGCCTCGATAGACGCCGGGCTCCTCCGCCTGGAACCAGGTGTCGTTCACCTGCCCGGGGATGGCGTCGACCTTGCCTCCGAGCGCCGGAATCCACCACGAGTGGATCACGTCGTCGTCCGGGGCCGTGAGCTCGAGCGTCACCGGGACCCCGGCCGGCGCGCGCAGCGTGTCGATCGACGACGACACCGTTGGGGTACTCGAACTGCCACGAGTACTGGCGCCCGGTGACCTTGACTTCGAGACGCTCGCCGGTGGCTGCGGACGGCTCGTCCGAGATCCCGGGGAGCTCGATGAACACGAAGGCCGCGACGAGGAACAGCACGATGACCGGAAAGGCGGTCCAGGCGAGCTCGACCTTGGTTGCGCCGTGGATCGGGAGCGCCGTCCTCGAAGCGGTCTCGCGTGCGGCGCCGGTAGCGGACGATGAACGCGACCAGCAGAGCCTCGACGAGAACGAAGATCGCGACGACGAAGATGGAGACGAAGAGGAAGCTGTCGCGGATGCCGTCGGCGTTCGGCGACTCGGGAGCGACAGGGGTGAATCCTCCGTTGTCCGCGAGTGCGATGGGTGCCGCAAGGAGGAAGAGGCCGATCGTCAGGAGGAAGAGCGTGACGCGCACCGCGCTTGCCATTCTATGAACGTGCCCGAGGAGACGCGTAAGGCAACCCGTGTCCGGCTTCCGGCCGACGTCACCCGGCCGTTCGAGATCTACGTGAACGGCGTGGGTCAGAAGGAGGGGGAGGACTACCGCATCGAGGGCCGCACGCTCGTCTTCGCGAAGGAGCTCCGGAGCGAAGGGAAGCTCGGCTTCTGGCGCTGGACGTCGATCTTCGTCGGGATCGCCGGCACGTACCGGCAGAACGACTCGGTGGACGTCGTGTACGAGCGCAACGGGCGCCGCGTGGTCGCTACCAAGCTCCCCCTCGAGCCCCTGTAGCGCCGTCGAGTCGCGTTGACCAGCGGACGCTGCGGCGTTAGGGTCGCGTCGTCGGCATGAGTGCGCGATTCGAGCGACTGGCAGGCGTCTGTGCCCTCTTCGTGGGGCTCGGCGCGCTCGTCTACGCGATTCTCTTTATCACGATCGTCGAGGGGAACGAGGAGACCGAGCCGTGGTTCGCGATCCTGCTCCTCGGTGCGATCACGTCCGTTCCGGTGATCGTCGCGCTCTATTGCCGGCTCGCCGAGTTCGACCAGGGCCTGGCGCTCACCGCTCTCGGGCTCGGCTTGTTCGGCGCGCTCGGCGGGATCCTGCACGGCGGTTACGAGCTGGCAGTGCTGATTACGCCGCCGGACGTCGAGACTGGCGTCTACCCGGGTCTCGAATCAGTCACGAAGGGCGTGCTGCGCTACCTCGTCGCCGGTCTCGCCCTGCTTCTCATCGCCTGGCTCGTCTGGGCGAGTGCGCTTCTGCCGCGCGGGATCGCGCTTCTTGCCGGTGTCGGCGGCGTCCTGCTCGTGTTCATCTACATCGGGCGGCTCTTCGATTTCATCACGCCGGGCGACTACGTGAGCCTGATCCCGCCGATCGTCTACGGCGCCGTCGTCCATCCGCTGCTCTACGGCTGGATCGGGCTGACGTTTCTGCGTCATTCGAGGGCGGCGCCGCACGTGGAGGGGCTCGGGACGTAGCAGACCGTCGCTAGGGTTGGACGGTGGAGCGTCCGAACGGAATCGAGGTCGAAAACCTCGTTCGCGAGTACAAGAAGGGCCCCGTGCGGTGGACGGGATCGACCTCACCGTCGCTCCGGGCGAGATCTACGGCTTCCTCGGACCGAACGGCGCCGGCAAGTCGACGACCGTCCATGTCATGACGACACTGCTGCCACCGACCTCGGGCACCGCCCGCGTCGGCGGGTACGACGTCGTCAAGGAGGGGCCGAAGGTGCGCTCGCTGATCGGGGTCGCGCTGCAGGAGGCGGCGCTCGACCCGCTCCTCACGGGTCGCGACCACTTGAGGCTGCAGGCGACTCTCCAGGGTGTTCCGAAACATCAGCGTCATGCTCGCGCGGACGACCTGCTCGAGCGCGTGGGGCTCGCGGATGCGGCGGACCGGAAGGTTTCCGGCTACTCGGGCGGGATGAAGCGCCGGCTCGATCTCGCGCTCGCGCTGATCCACGGCCCGCGGATCCTTTTCCTCGACGAGCCGACGACCGGCCTCGACCCGCAGAGCCGGACGGCGCTCTGGGAGGAGGTCGCCCGTCTGCGACGCGAGGATCTCGTCACCGTCTTCCTCACGACCCAGTACCTGGAGGAGGCGGACGTCCTTGCCGACCGGGTCGGGATCATCGACAACGGGAAGATCGTCGCCGAGGGGACGCCTGCCGAGCTCAAGGCGGAGATCGGCCGCCCGAGCGTGCACGCGATCCCCCGCCGCGAGGAGGATCGCCCGTACATCGCCGAGTTCCTCGCGCAGTTCGGCGAGCCGCTCGCCACGACGCGTGACGTCGCCGTGCGGCTGCGGGAAGGGCTCGGGCTCACCGACATCGTGCGCGCGGTGGATGCGAACCGCGTGGAGATAGGCGACCTCGAGCTGAAGGCGCCCTCGCTCGACGACGTGTTCCTCGCGAAGACCGGCCGCACGCTCGAGGGTGCGACCGAGGAAGCGGACTCCGACCAGCAGGAGCGCCGGTGATCGCAGGGCCGGTGACAGTCACCGGACCAGGTCCCGGTCACTGTCACTCGCTTTCGAGCACGCGCCGCGGTCACCCGTGAGCAGTGCCTGGACACAGGTCGGCGCGATCGCGCGCCGCTCGATCGTTCGCACGGCACGCCAGCCCGCGAGCGTGATCCCGCCGCTCGTCTTTCCCGTCGCGCTGATGACCGTGAACGCCGCCGGTCTCCAGGCCTCGACCGACCTGCCGGGATTCCCGACCGACTCGTTCCTCGCGTTCGCCCTCGCGGTTCCCGTTCATCCAGGGTGCGCTGTTCTCGACCATGAACGCAGGAACCGACCTGGCGCGCGACATCCAGACCGGCTTCATCAATCGGCTGTCGCTGACCGCGCTCCGCGACTGGGCGCTGCTTCTCGGCCAGATCTCCGGGGTCGTGGTGCTCGGCGTGGTGCAGGCGATCTTCTACCTCGCGGTCGGACTCGCCTCCGGCGTCGAGTTCGAGTCGGGCCTGGCCGGGATCGCCGTCCTGCTCGTCTATGCGGCGATCGTCTCCCTCGCGTTCGGCGCTCTCGGTGCGTGGCTCGCTTTCAGAACGGGCTCCGGCGAGGCGATCCAGGCGCTCTTCCCCGTCCTCTTCGTCTTCCTGTTCATCTCGTCCATGAACACTCCGCGCGATCTGATCGACGTGGAGTGGTTCCAGACGGCGGCGACCCTGAATCCCGTCTCGTACATGATCGAGCTCGTCCGCAGCCTGATCATCGAGGGGTGGAACCCGCAGGCGCTCGCGCTCGGGTTCGGCTTCACCGTCGTGATCGGAGTCGTCTCGATCGCGCTCGCAGCGAGCGCGCTTCGGACGAGGATGACGAGGACGTAGGCAGGCGCGATGTGGGACGTCGTCTCCGGGGTGGCGTGGCGAACGCTGAAGAACGCCCTCACGAACCCGCAGATCTTCTTGCCCACGATGCTCTTCCCGCTCTTCTTCTTCACAGCCTTCGCCGGTGGGCTCTCGCAGCTCCGCGAGATCCCGGGTTTCGACTACCCGCCCGGCTACACGGCGTTTCAGTTCGTCTTCGTGCTCCTGCAGTCGGCGGCGTTCAGCGGGGTGTTCACGGGATTCAGCGTCGCTCGCGACTTCGAGGGCGGTTTCGCGAAGAGGCTGCTGCTGGCGGCACCGCATCGAAGTGGGATCGTCATCGGCTATGCCGTCGCCGCCGTCCTCCGCTGGACCGTCGTCGCGGCTGTTCTGACGGTCGTGGCGCTGATCGCCGGCATGCAGGTCGGTGGGGGGGCCGTCGATCTCGTCGGGCTCTACCTTCTTGCGCTGCTCGTCAACTTCTGCGGCTTCTTCTGGTCGGGCGGGCTCGCGATGCGCTTCCGCACGATTCAAGCGGCGCCGCTGATGCAGATGCCCGTCTTCCTCGTCCTCTTCTTCGCGCCGGTCTATGTGCCGCTCGAGCTACTCGAGGGCTGGATCGAGAGCGTGGCGTCGCTGAACCCGCTGACGTACATCCTCGAGACCGGCCGTGGATTCGTCGCCGGGGATGCGCCGCACGTTCTCGGCGCGTTTGCGCTGGCGATCGGGCTCGGAGCGGCGTTCTGGACGTGGGCGCTCTTCGGTCTTCGCAAGGCCGAGACCGCAGGCGGCCTGACTGCCGAGCTACGCCTGGTCGAGGACGCGAAGGCAGACCTCGACGACCTGAGGGTCGAACTGCCAGCCAGCGCCATCCTCGAGCCGCGTTCGCGCCACGTCCACGCTCGAGTGCTCGCCGGTACGGGCGATCCGTGGTCATCGCGTGGAAGGCATCGCAGACGAAGATGATCCGCGACTCGATGGGTATCGCGTCGCCGGCGATTCCGTCCGGATACCCCGTGCCGTCGAAGCGCTCGTGACAGGCGCGGACGATCCCCCGCACCTCCTCGAGCTGCGCGATGGGGGCGAGGATGCGCTCTCCCAGAATGGGGTGCCTCTCCATGATCCCTCGCTCCCGCGGTGAGAGCGGCCCCGGCTTCGTGAGGATCTCCGACGGGATGCCGAGCTTGCCGATGTCGTGGAAGAGGGCACCGAGCTCGAGCCGCTTCAGCTCCCTTGGCTCGAGCCCGAGCTCGACGCCGATCCGGAGGGCGAGGTCCGTGATCCAGCGCGCGTGCGAGGACGTGTACTCGTCGTTCGCCTCGAGCGCGTTCGCCAGCGCCTCGACGGTGGAGACGAATGTCCGCTCGAGCGTCTCGTAGCTCGAGGCGCTCTGCAGGGCGAGCTTCGTCTGCTGCGCGAGGCCGCCGAGCAGATCGAGCTCTCGCTGCCCGTATGCCAGCTCCGTCGGGATCGCCGCCGCGATGACGCCGTGGCATCCGTCGACGACGAAAGGTGCCATTGCGAACCGGCCGTCCAGATTCGGGGGCGGCGGAGCGATCGCCGCGTAGTCGGAGGCCTCGAGGAAGTACGGCTCCGTGCGCGCCAGCCACTGCTCGGCCGCGCTGGCCGGAACCGCCATGAGCGGATTCGGCTCGGCGGGATCGCCCGGGCTCGTCGCGATGCGGGTGAGGTCGCCGCTCCGGGCATCCTGCAGCCAGAGAGAGGTGCGTGGGCTCGAGAGGATCTGCGCGGCTCGGTCGACGACTCGCCTGGCAACCTCTGCGATGCCCTGGGCCTCGGCGAGCTCCCGGGAGAACTCGAGCAGAGCTGTCGCGCTCTCCGCCTCGCGGCGCTGTGCTTCGTACAGCCGGGCGTTCTCGAGCGCGACCGAGGCGTGCCCGGCGAGCACCTCCATGACGCGGAGATCGTCCTCGTCGAACTGGTCGAGTCCGAGCTTCGAGATGACGATGACGCCCGTCGTCCGCGCTCCGAAGGTGAGCGGCACGACCAGCAGCGACTCCTCGATCTCCACGGTGCCTGCTATCTGCTCGCCGAACTCACTCCGTGCAGCGTTGCCCACGAGGAGCGCCTCTCCGGTGTCGGCGACGTGCCCGGTGATCCCGTATCCGACCTTGATCCTGGGGAGCTCGACTGTCGCGCCGGGCTCGGACGCGGTCAGATCGCCTCGAAACGCAACCGGGAGCAGGTCCTGTCCGTCGCGGATGAAGACTCGACAGTTGTGGTAGTCGATGAGGAGCCGAAGCTCGTCGGCGATCGTCAGGCCGATTTGCGCGACGTCGTTGAGTCGGGCGAGCTTGCCCGAGAGGCTCTGGAGCATCTTCAGGTGTGCGATCGAGCGAACGTCGGCGCGACGGGTCTCCTCCTCCGAGGGCCGCTCGGTCGTCGTCTCGTCGAAGAGAAGGACGAGCCCGTTGCCGCGCGTCTTGGCAGTCATCATCGCGGCCTCCGCGCAGGCGACGAGCTCACGGGGGTTCGCGGCGTCCTCGGGCCCGACGGCGATGCCGGTCGACACCGTCAGCCGTCCTGCAACGTCCGCCTCGAGCTCGGCGAGTCGCTGCCCGAGTCGCTCGGCGAGCGCGAGCGAGGTCCTCACGTCGCCCGAAGGAAGGATGACCGCGAACTCCTCGCCTCCGACTCGGCAGACGATGTCGGTCGCCCGAACCGACGCGCGGAGGACATCGGCCACTTCGAGGAGCACCTCGTCGCCGACGCCATGCCCGTAGACGTCGTTGATCTTCTTGAAGTCGTCGAGGTCGAGCATGACGAGCGCGACGGTGTCGTGCTCGGCCGAGGCCCGGATGAGCTCCTCCCGGAGCCGATCGTGGAAGGTGCGGTGGTTGTAGAGGCCGGTCAGCGCATCGGTCGAAGCCTGATGCTCGAGCGTTGCCCTGACGTGCGCGTTGTCGAGCGCCAGGGCAGCGGCATCTCCGAAACGGTCGGCAAGCAGGAACTCCTCCTCGGTGAACTTCGCGTGCTCGCCCACGCGATAGATGTTCAGGGTCCCCTGCAGGCGGCCGCGCGCGATGAGGGGGACGGCGATCAGGGCCTCGGGCTCGACCGGCGTTCCGGGGACGAAGCGCACCCGGGGATCGAGGTGAGCCTGGTTCGAGAGCACCGGCTCGCGATGCTCGACCGCCCACCCGGTGATCCCTTCGCCGAACGAAAAGCGCTCGCTCATGACCTCGTTCGCCCACTTGCTCCGCGCGAGAACCGGGATCAGCTCGCGCTTCGCCTCGTCGGCTTCGTAGATGTGCACGTCCTCGTAGGGGATCAGCTCGGCGAGCGTGTCTGCGATGCGCTCCAGCAGAGCGTCGACGTTCTCCTCGGAGAGGACGTCGTGGAAGATCTCGGCCAGCCGGCGGTACGGCTCGACCGGCCGAAGCGTGGGCGCAGGCTCCCGCGCCTCCTCCGGGGAGACGAGGCTCACCTGGGGATTGGCCGCAGGCTCGATGGGCGCAGGGTCCGACATGAGAAATAAGGCCTCGACGGGGTCATCGGACGTGAGGGCGGTGTGCTTGAGATCCCTCTGCGAAGATCCGCTCTCGTGCAACCTCCTACGGACGCCCGGATCGCGCTCCTCGAGCGGCTGATCGACCACGCGCCGCTCTTCCCGCCGGCGTCGCTGGAGCTCGCCGATGCGCTCGACGAGGATCGCGACGCTGGGAAGAGCGCCGTCGCGTTCGCCCTCGGTCGGTTCGTCTGCCCGGCGTCCCGGCTCGGTGAGCTGCCGAGCTCGGAGCGGGCGCTGAGCGTCGTCCTCGATGAACCGTTCGAGGGAGATCCGCGCGTCGAAGCGGTGGAGGCGCCTCCCGGCGCGGACCTCGCGCTGCTCTCCGACCTCGCCCCCGAGGTGTACGTCGAGACGCCGCTCGACGACGGGCTGGAGCGGCGTCTCGATGCGATCGCCGAGCTCGGATTTCGGGCGAAGGTGCGGTGCGGAGGCACGTCGGTCCCCGCGGTCGAAGAGCTCGCCCGCTTCGTCCGCGGCTGCCGTGGGCGCAACCTGGCCTTCAAGGCGACCGCGGGGCTGCACCATCCGGTTCGACGGGGCGCCGAGCACGGACTGTTGAACCTCCTCGCAGCCGTCGCCTTCGGTGAGGAAGAGGATGCTTTGGGCGACGACGAGCCCGACGCGTTCAAGCTCGACCCCGGCGGATTCGGGTGGCGCGGCCGCGCCGCTGGACCTGACGAGCTCATCCGCGCCCGCCGAGAGAGACTCCGCTCGATCGGGAGCTGCAGCTTCTTCGAGCCGATGGGCGAGCTCGAGGCGCTGGGAATGCTGTCGCCGTGATCGGGGCGGTCGGCTTCGGCGTGTTTTCCGAGGGCTTCGGGCCACCGCGTGTCGGGTTCCGGATCGGCGACGGGGTGCTCGACCTCTCGGCCGTCGGTCGCGACGATGTCTTCGCCCAGCCGACGCTGAACGCCTTCATGGCGCTCGGGCGACCCGCCTGGGAGGGCGTTCTCGGACGTGTCGCCGACCTCGCCGCGGGCGGCGCGGAGGTCCTTCCGCTCGAGGACGTCACCGTCCATCTCCCGTTCGAGGTGGCCGACTACGTCGACTTCTACTCCTCGCTCGAGCACGCGACCAATCTCGGCCGCCTCTTCCGCCCGGACGCCGAGCCCCTCCTGCCCAACTGGCGACACGTCCCCGTCGGCTATCACGGGCGGGCGGGGACGATCGTTCCGAGCGGGACTCCCATCGTGCGGCCGTGCGGACAGGCGAAGGTGCCCGACGAAGCTACGCCCTCCTTCGGGCCGAGCAGACGGCTCGACTTCGAGCTCGAGCTCGGGTTCGTCGTCGGTGTTCCGAGCAGGCTCGGCGACCCGGTTCCGGCCGCCGCTTTCCGGGAGCACGTCTTCGGTGTCGTCCTCGTCAACGACTGGAGCGCGCGTGACATCCAGGCGTGGGAGTACCAACCCCTCGGACCGTTCCTCGGGAAGTCGTTCGCCACGTCGATGTCGGCGTGGGTCACGCCGCTCGCGCTTCTCGAGCCGTTCCTCGTCGCTCCGCCGAAACAGGAGCCCCGACCGCTGCCGTATCTCCGGGCCGAAGGCGACTGGGCGCTCGACCTCGAGCTCGAGGTCGAGCTCGCCGGAACCGTCGTCTCGCGGACGAACGCCCGCGGCCTCTACTGGTCGATGCCGCAGCAGCTCGCGCACGCGACCGTGAACGGAGCGTCGATCCGGACCGGCGACCTCTTCGCCTCTGGGACGATCTCCGGTCCGGAGCGGGGCTCCGAGGGATCGTTGATCGAGCTGACCTGGAACGGAGAGAGTCCGATCCGGCTCGGAGACGGCACGACGCGGTCGTTCCTCGAGGACGGCGACGAGGTCGTCCTGCGCGGTCGAGCCGGCGACCTCGCGCTCGGCGAGGTGCGCGGAACGATCCTTCCCGCTCGTGCCTCCTACGGTGCGGGGAACGGGCCCGCGCGGTAGACCTGCCCCTCGAGGCTCCGCCCGAGGACACCCTCCAGCCACGTCGAGACCTCGATCAGCGCGGCGAGGTCGACTCCGGTGTCGACGCCCTCGCCCTGCAGGAGGTAGACGAGGTCTTCCGTCGCGATGTTCCCTGTGGCCCGCGGGGCGAACGGGCAGCCGCCGAGACCCCCGACCGACGCGTCGAGAACGGTCGCACCGGCGTCGAGCGCCGCGAGCGCGTTCGCGTAGCCCGTGTTGCGCGTGTTGTGGAAGTGGCCTCCTACGGGGACGCCGAGCTCCGAGACCCGGGCGACGAGCCTCCGCACCTGCGTGGGCACCGCGACGCCGATCGTGTCGGCGAGCAGGATCTCGTCCGGCTCCATGGCGGCCAGCCTCTCGGCGAGCTCGAGCACGCGGCTCTCCTCGACGGGGCCTTCGAACGGGCAGCCGAACGCGACGCTGATGATGAGCGTGGCGCGAATACCGTCGCCACGGGCCCGTTCGGCGATGCGTGCGGCGGAGGCGAGGGACTCGTCGACCGACGCGTTCTGGTTCCTCCGGTTGAACGACTCGGTCGCCCCGAACGCGAAGCGGACCTCGTCCAATCCCGCTGCCGACCAGGCGCTCGTATCCCCGCTCGTTCAGGGCGAGCCCGGCGTAGACGACGCCGTCCATGCGCTCGAGCGCCTCCACGACCTCCTCCGCTCCGCCCATCTGCGGCACGCGGCGCGGATCGACGAAGCTCGCCACCTCTACGGCTGGCAACCTCGCACGAACGAGGCGGCCGACGAGGTCCGCCCGCACTTCCGGTGCGAGCACCTCGGGCTCGTTCTGCAGCCCGTCGCGCGGGCCGACGTCGCAGATCGTGACCCTCGGGGGCACACGCTCACCATATCGAGGCGGATGTCGTACGCTCTCGGCGTGCCCGGCACGATCGTCGTCGGCGTGGACGGCTCGCCGCCCTCGCTTGCCGCGCTACGCTGGGCGGTCGAGGAAGCGAAGCTTCGGGATGCACGCGTCGTCGCCGTCCGAGCGTGGGCGTTCACACCTCCTGCGCCGGTCGCGGAGCCCGGGCTGATCCCGCTTCCGCCGGTCGAGCTGGCTGCCTCGCTCGAGGGGCAACGCGTCGCTGCGGAGGCCGAGCTTCCGGCCGCGATTGCCCAGGCATTCCCGGACGGCGTGCCGATCGAGCTCGACGAGCATGTCGTCGAAGGCGCGGCCGGCGAAGCGCTCGTTGTCCGAAGCCGAGGCCGCCGATCTCGTCGTCGTCGGCTCGAGCGGCCATGGCGGCCTTGCGTCGGTCCTGCTCGGCTCGGTCAGCCGGCACGTCGTGTCGCACGCCAGCTGTCCGGTCGTGGTGGTGAAGGAGCGGAGCTAGGCCAGCTCGGCCGAGCGTGCAGCCAGCTCGCGGTCGCGATCGGTGATCCCGCCCGCTGTGTGTGTCCACCAGCGAAGCGTCACGCGGCTGTACTCGATACGGATGTCCGGGTGATGGTTCTCCGCCTCGGCGAGCTCCCCGATGCGGTTGACGAACGCCATGGACTCCGCAAAGTTGCCGAAGGTGAACTCGCGCTCGAGCGCATCGTCCACCTCGTTCCAGTCCTGGTCCCCCGCCATTGGCCGCAGTATGCCGTCAGTACGATCCCGGTGGCGATGGTCGTCTCCCCCGAGCCGCACGAGACGACGAGCGCCGGACTCGCTGCGGTCACCCGAGCGGAGACGAAACGGGCACGCTCCCGAGCTCCTCGCGGAAGCGGTGTTCCGCCCGCTCGCGTCGGTCCTGGTGCGGGCGCTTCTGCCCCTCCGGGTCTCGCCCACCGCGGTGGTGCTCGCGAACGCCTTGGCGGGACTCGCGGCGGCGGCCGCGATCTTCCGCGGCGAGCTCCTCGTGGCGGCGCTGCTCCTCCAGCTCAAGACGGTGCTCGACAACGCCGACGGCCAGCTCGCGCGTGCGTCCGGGCGGACGACCGCCCTCGGCAGATATCTCGACACCGAGGTCGATCTCGTGGTGAACGCCGCGCTCTTCGGGGCGCTCGGCTCTCGAGGCCGGGTTGCCGCTCCTCGCAGGTGCCGCCTTTCTCGCGCTCACGCTCGTCTTGAGCGCGAACTTCAACGAGAACGTGCTTCACCGCAGGTCGCGAGGCGAAGAGGTCGTCACCCAACCGTCCGCGGCCGAAGAGGGTGCTGTCGCTCGAGGGCTGGCACGAATGTACGGTCTCGTCTTCGCGCCGCAGGACCGCGTGTTGCAGCGCTTCTCGCGACGCCGGCTCGAGCGGTCCCTCGTGGGCGTCGCGGATCCCGCAGCGCGCCGGCGGACGGCCATCGCGTACCACGACGCGCTCACCTCGGCTCGTCCTCGCGAACTTCGGTCTCTCGACGCAGCTCGCCGTGCTCGGGGTGTGTCTCGCGCTTGGCGAGCCCGCGTTCTATCTCTGGTTCGTCGCGGGCTGCGCCGCGTCGCTCCCGGTGCTCCAGCTCCGGCGCGAGATCGTCGCACGCCGGACCGTTCGTTTGCGGGACTAGGACGCTCCGCGCAGCGTGAGCCGCTGTCCGTTCATCGACGCGGCGGCGTCCGAGCACAGGTAGGCGACCGCCTCGGCGATCTCCTCGGCCGGGGTGAAGGACGAGAAGTCCTTGTCCGGGCTCTCCTGGCGCATCGCGGGAGTGACGATCGAGCCGACCACGACGACATTGGCCGTCGCTCCCGTACCGCGGAAACGATCTGCGAGCGCCAGCGTCCACGCCTCCGTGGCCGCTTTGGCCGCCGCGTAGACCGCGTTCTTGTGGGTCGGGGACTGCGCCTGCCCCGCCGAGATCACCAGCGCCCGCCCGCGCCCGCTCTCGAGCAGTGGCGCCGTGAACGCCTGCGTCGTGTGCATCAGGGTGCGGATCAGCAGCGGCCCGAGGAAGTCCCAGTCCTCGAGCGGCGCCTCGTCGATCGGCTTTCCCCCCCGCCAGCCGCCGATCATGTGCACGAGAGCGTCGATCCGCCCGCGGCGATCGAGGATCTCTCGCGACCACGCCTTTGCGGCGTCGGGATCGAGCAGGTCGACCGCCGTCGTCCCCACCTCTCCTCCTGCGTCGGCCGCGAGCGCGTCGAGCGGCGCCGCGTCGCGACCGGCAAGCTCGAGCTCCGCACCTTCGCCCGCCACGCGCTCGAACGACCGTGGGGCCCAGGTTCCTCCGGCTCCTGCGAGCGCGTCGAGCGGCCCCGCTTTGCGACCGGCGAGCTCGAGCCTCGCGTTCGCTCCCGCCAGTCTATGAACGACCGTGAGGCTCCAGGTTCCCTCCGGCTCCCGCGATCGCGATCACGCGACCTGCGAGCGAACCGAGCTGCGTGCGGTCGGGCTGCGGCGGCTCCACGCCGTCAAGCTACCAACGGTCTTCCAAGCCCGAGCGCGAATCGACGCGGGGGCCGCTCAAGGGGTAGCGTCCCAAGCGATGACAGACGCGGCGTTCGCCGAGCTGCAGGGGAAGCTGCGCGCGTTCTGGCCCAACGTGACGCTGCGCTCGATTGGCGAGATCGAGCGGACGGTCGTCGTCGTCCACTCACTCAGCTTCGACGTCCCGGACCATCTCATTCCCGTCTTCCCCGCCTACGAGGAGCGGTTCCTGTGCCTCGTGCTGAGCCTTCTGCGCGCGCCACGCTCGCGCGTGATCTACGTAACCTCGCAGCCGATCCATGCGCGCGTGCTCGACTACTATTTCGGGCTGGTTCCGGAGCTCGACACGCCGGAGGCGCGAAGTCGTTTCATCGCGGTCTCGCTCGTCGACGGACGGAACCAGCCGCTCGCCCGGAAGCTGCTCGCGCGCCCGGGCGCGATCCGCCGGATCCGATCGCTGATCGGCGACCCGGAGCTCGCCTTCGTTCTTCCCTTTTGCATGACCGACGATGAGGTTCGGCTCGCCGTGAGCCTGGGCCTCCCGATCTACGGTTGCGATCCTGCGCTCAACGTGCTCGGCACGAAGCGAGGCAGCCGGCGCCTGTTCGCCGACGAAGGAGTGCCACACCCGGCAGGGCTCGAGGTCGACGGCGAGCGGGAGCTCCCGCCGGCGCTTCGCGAGCTGAAGCGGCTGACCCCTGACGCTCGTAACGCCGTCCTCAAGCTGGACAAGGGCGTGAGCGGCCTCGGCAACGCGATCGTCGACCTGGCTGCCGCCGAGGACCACCTTCGCGACGCTATCGAGCTCGAGGACACGGAGCTCACGGTCGACGAGTACCTTGCCGCCCTCGACGCGGAGGGCGGCATCGTGGAGGAGCGCATCGCGGGCGAGACGTTCAGGAGCCCGAGCGTTCAGCTTCGGATGAGCCCCACGGGGCAGGTAGACATCATGTCCACGCACGACCAGGTCCTGGGCGGGCCGCACGGGCACACGTACTTCGGCTGCCACTTTCCGGCCGACCAGGAGTACTCGGCCCAGATCGCGGCCGAAGGCCTGAAAGTGGGGCGACGACTCGCGCGCGAAGGCGTGATCGGTCGCGCGTCCGTGGACTTCGTCGCAGTCACAGGAGACGACGGTGAGTGGCGTCCGTACGCCCTCGAGATCAACGTGCGCTGCGGCGGCACGACACATCCGCTCTTTGCTCTCACGGCTCTCACGGACGGCGCCTACGACGGGCTCGCCGGCGAGTTTCGTACCCGCCAGGGGTTCCTGAAGCACTATGCGGCCACCGACCATCTCGACTCCCCCGCCTATCAGTCGCTGACGCCGGACGATCTTCTGGACGTCGTCGCCGAGAGAGGTCTCGGCTGGGACCGCGAGCATGAGTCGGGTGTGGTCCTGCACATGGTCAGCGCCCTGGCCGTGGCAGGCCGCATCGGGCTGACGGCGATCGGCGACACGCTCGAGGAGGCGCGCGCCCGGGACTACGACGTCAAGGCCGCGGCCGACCAGGCGGCCGGCGCCGGTTCCGCACCGCGGTAGGCTGGCCGCCGTGGAGCACCGGAACGTCGGAACCTCGGACCTCGACGTTTCGGTGGTCGGTTTGGGCTGCAACAACTTCGGGGGCCGGATCGACCTCGAACGCACGCGAGCCGTCGTGGACGCTGCGCTCGACGCCGGGGTCACGTTCTTCGACACGGCGGACGTGTACGGCAACCGCGGCGGCAGCGAGCGCTTTCTCGGAGAGATCCTCGAGGGCCGGCGCGAGCAGGTCGTGCTCGCGACGAAGTTCGGCTGGGACCTGGGCGCAGACGGCGATGCGCTGCGCGGCTCGGGCGAGTACGTCCGGCAGGCGATCGACGCTTCGCTCGAGCGACTTCGCACCGACCGCGTCGACCTCTACTACTACCACCGTCCCGACGGAGTCACGCCCTTCGAGGAGACGTTGGGTGCGATGCACGAGCTCGTGCTGGAGGGGAAGACACGCTTCATCGGCTGCTCGAACCTCACCGCGGAGCAGCTCCGCGAGGTCGAGGGGATCGTGCGCTCGACGGGCATCGCGCCGATCGTCGCGCTCCAGAACGAGTACAGCCTCCTCGAGCGAGGGGCGGAGGACGAGGTTCTCCCGCTCTGCCGGGAGCACGGCATCGGCTTCGTCCCCTACTTCCCGCTCGCGAGCGGGCTCCTGACGGGCAAGTACCGCCGCGGCGAGTCAGCGCCCCCGGGTAGCCGGCTCGAGGGTCGTGCGGATCGGCTGAACGACGACAGGTTGCGACAGGTGGAAGAGCTCGAGCGCTTCGCCGGCGAGCGCGGCCGCACGCTGCTCGAGCTGGCGATCGGTGCGCTCGCGTCGACTTCAGGCGTGGCCTCGGTCATCGCCGGGGCGACGACGCCGGATCAGGTTCGCGCGAACGCGGCCGCCGGCTCGTGGCAGCTCACGGGCGGACGATCTCGAAGCACTCGGCGCGCTCGAATCCGTGGTCTAGCTCGGACAGACGATGCGTGAGCTGCCTACGAGCACGCTGGCTTCGACGACGCGGTCGCGCTCGCCCGCGGCGACTGACCGGGGACACCGTCTCCACGCGGGTACCCTCGCCGGGTGCAGCTGCGCGAGGACATCCGTGACGTCGCGATCGTCGCCCACGTCGACCACGGGAAGACGACGCTGGTCGACGCGATGCTCTGGCAGTCGGGCTCGTTCCGCGAGAACGAGGACGTCGCCGACCGCGTGCTCGACTCGATGGACCTCGAGCGCGAGAAGGGGATCACGATCACTGGCCAAGTCGACAGCCGTCCGCTGGGGCGGGTTCAAGATCAACATCGTCGACACGCCCGGCCACGCGGACTTCGGCGGTGAGGTCGAGCGCGCGCTGACGATGGTCGACGGCGTCCTGCTGCTCGTGGACGCGAGCGAAGGGCCGTTGCCGCAGACCCGCTTCGTCCTGCGCAAGGCGCTCGAGTCGCGGTTGCCCGTGATCCTCGTCGTCAACAAGGTCGATCGGCCCGACGCTCGCATCGAAGAGGTCGTGAACGAGGTGTACGAGCTCTTCCTCGATCTCGACGCCGACGAGAGCCAGATCGAGTTCCCGATCGTCTACGCGAACGCGAGGGCGGGTCGGGCGGGCCTCGAGCCGGGGAACCTCGCGGACGACCTGCGCCCGCTCTTCGACACGCTGCTCACGGCGATTCCGGCGCCCGCCTTCGAGGAGGGACATCCGCTCCAGGCGCACGTCACGAACCTCGATGCCTCCCCCTACGTCGGCCGGCTCGCGCTCTGCCGCATCCGTCAGGGGACGATCCGCAACGGACAGCAGATCGCCTGGTGTCGCGCCGACGGCCGGATCGAGCGCGCAAAGGTGACCGAGCTCTACGTGACCGAGGCCCTCGACCGGGTCGAGGCCGAGGAGGCGGGCCCCGGCGAGCTCATCGCGGTCGCCGGGCTCCCGGACGTGACGATCGGCGAGACGCTCGCCGACCCGGACGACCCACGTCCGCTGCCGGTCATCGGCGTGGACGAGCCAAGTCTCGCGATGACGATCGGCGTCAACACCTCACCGCTCTCGGGCGAGGACGGCAACCGCCTGACCGCGACCATGATCAAGGCGCGCCTCGATCAGGAGCTGGTCGGCAATGTCTCGCTGCGCGTCCTTCCGACCGAGCGGCCGGACGCCTGGGAGGTACAGGGGCGCGGTGAGCTGCAGCTCGCGGTGCTGGTCGAGCTGATGCGGCGCGAGGGCTTCGAGCTGTCCGTCGGAAAGCCGCAGGTCGTCACGCGCGACATCGAAGGGAAGGTGCACGAGCCCGTGGAGCGTCTCGCAATAGACGCACCGGAGGAGTACGTGGGAGTGATCACGCAGCTGCTCGCGCTCCGCAAGGGCCGACTCGAGCAGCTCGTCAACCACAAGACGGGGTGGGTGCGGATGGAGTACCTCGTGCCTGCGCGAGGACTGATCGGCTTTCGCACCGAGTTCCTGACCGAGACGCGCGGCACCGGGATCCTCCACCACGTCTTCCACGGCTACGAGCCGTGGCACGGCGAGCTGCGCATGCGGCCTACCGGCAGCCTTGTCGCCGACCGGCGCGGCCCCACCACCTCGTTCGCGCTGCTCAACCTGCAGGAGCGCGGCCAGCTCTTCGTCCGGCCCGGAACGGAGGTCTACGAGGGCATGGTGGTCGGCGAGAACGCGCGAGCCGGGGATCTCGACGTGAACGCGACGAAGGAGAGGAAGCTCTCGAACATGCGCTCGCCGACCGCGGACGAGCTCGTCAGGCTGATCCCTCCGCGGCCGCTCTCGCTCGAGCAGGCGCTCGAGTTCATCGGGGACGACGAGTGCGTCGAGGTGACGCCGGTCAACGTCCGTCTTCGGAAGGTCGAGCTCTCCGCCCAGAAGCGGCAGACCGCCGCGTCACGTCGCGCGCGCGGGTTGGCGGCCGTCTAACGATTTACCACTTCGAGCCGCGCCTGCGGCGGCTCGTGTACATGAGCTTCGGGCGCGCGGAGCGCATGCCGGCCTGCTCGAACTGCTCGCGGTGGCCGAGCCTGCGTGCGACGTGGCTCGTGTCCGCCTGCTGCTCGGGCAGGACGAAGGTGATCGCCTTTCCGCTACGGCCTGCACGGCCCGTCCGGCCGGTGCGGTGCACGTAGTCCTTGTGCTCGGCCGGCGGGTCGAAGTTGATCACATGCGTGATGTCGTCGAGATCGAGCCCGCGTGCCGCGACGTCCGTCGCGACGAGCGTCGACACCTTGCCGCTCTCGAACCGTGCGAGTGCCCTTTCGCGAGCGTTCTGGGACATGTCGCCGTGCATTGCGACGGCGCGCACGTCCTCGTGAGCCAACCTCTTGACGAGCCGGTCCGCACCGCGCTTCGTCCGGACGAACACGAGAGTAAGCCCGTCCGTCGAGCGGATGTGCCGGACGAGGGTCTCGACCTTGGTGTCGGCCGTGACCGGGACGAAGGAGTGCTCGATCTCGGCGGGCTCCGTGTGCACGAGCTCCGCCTCGAAGTGCGAGGGGCTCGTGGTGTACGCGTGTGCCAGCTCGCCGACCGGGCCGTCGAGCGTGGCCGAGAAGAACATCGTCTGGCGATTGCTCGGCAGGCGGCGGACGATCCGGTCGACCTGCGGCTTGAAGCCCATGTCGAGCATCCGGTCTGCCTCGTCGAGGACGAGCATGCGAACGTGCGTGAGGTCTACGAGACGACGCGTGGCGAGATCCTCGAGTCGCCCTGGTGTCGCGACGAGGACGTGGGCCCTGGCCGCGCGCTTCGCCTGCGCCATGAGCGGCATGCCGCCGTACACGGCGGCGATCGTGAGGCCCTTGGTCGGAGCGAGTGCTTCGAGCTCCCCGGTGACCTGTGCCGCGAGCTCGCGGGTCGGCACGAGCACGAGCGCCGACGGCCTCGCGTCGGTCGTCGTCGTGCGCTCGAGGATGGGCAGGGCGAACGCGAGCGTCTTCCCCGACCCCGTCGGCGAGCGCGCGAGCACGTCGAGCCCGGCGAGCGCGTCCGGCAGGACGAGCGCCTGGATCCGGAAGGGCTGGTGAATGGAGCGAGCGGCGAGCGCGTCGACGATGGGCGCAGACACGCCGAGCTCGCGGAAGGACTGGTGGGACATAGAGTTGTTCGACTCCTTTACGGGTTCGAGACTTGCCTACCTCGAAACACCCGAAGGAGGAACGAGAAGCTCATCTCACGGGGGCGGCAGGATGCCGTCCCGTGCCCCCACGGTAGCAGCAGCTCCACTCGAGGCGTCCGGAGCGATGCCCCCGGCCCCGTCAGCGCGAAAGGCCCGCGAGGCGGGGCCTTCCGCATAACCAGGTCGCGAGCCAGAACGCCGACGCGGACGACGGCGCTCGCAAGGTAGATCAGCAGCAACGCGAGGACGATGCCGGCCCAGAAGAGCTTCCGCTTAAGCCGGTGTCGTCTCATGCCGGTGCTGCCTCGCCCTCGGGCGTCTCGGGAGATGCCGGAACGTACGTCGGCCGGTAGCCGACGAGCCGCCCGAGCGGCGCGCCAAGAGCCAGCCCGATGCGCTGCAACCACGCAGGCGGAAACGGCAGCCGAACGTCCTCGAAGTGGTGCTGCGCGATCACGGCGAGCCGCAGCGCGTTCGGGAGTCCCTTCCTGTTCGTCTTGCCGTCGGCCGCGAGGCCGTGCATCGTCTCGATCAGCTGCTCGAACTGCGAGCGCCGGCCGCACCTCGCAGACGAAGTGCGCTTCCTCGTCGCCTGCATTCCAGAAGCGGTGGCTCCTGCCTGCCGCGACGATGATCCGGTCGCCGGGGTGCGCCACGATCTCCTGTCCGTCGAGCTTGAATCCGACGGTGCCCTTCAGCACCTCGAAGCGCTCGTCCTGGTGAGGATGGACGTGCGTGGCCGTCACTGACCCCGCCGGCTGCACGAAACACTCGAGCACGACTGCCTCCCCGTTCGTCTCCGCCGACGTCTTCCGGAAGACGAGCCGCTCTCCGTCACCGGATTCTCGATGGTGTCACCTGCACGGATCACTGCGGGCTCCTTTCGTCGGTTGACGCTGAGGAGCTTCGGCGCGCTCGCTTACGATGCGCTTACGGCGCGCTGATCACGCACTACTCGTGGCAGACACAGGGGAACGAGCTGTCGAGGTCAAGATCCTCGGTCCGCTCGAGGTGCGGCGGAACGCCGACGTGCTGGCGCTCGGCGGGGCACGACAGCGCAGCCTGCTCGCGCTGCTGCTCCTGCACCGTAACGAGGTCATTCCACGGGAGCGGTTGATCGACGCGATCTGGGACGAGAGCCCGCCTGCGACGGCCGTGAATGCGCTCCAAGTGGCCGTGCACGGGCTCCGCAAGCTACTCGGAGCGGCGCGCCTGCGCAGTCGTCACGGCGGGTACGAGCTCGTCGTCGAACCCGGCGAGCTCGACCTCGACGAGTTTGAGCGCGCCGCCGATCGCGCGCGCAGTGGGGCCGCCACGGCGACGGAGCTGAGGCACGCGCTCTCGCTCTGGCGGGGGGCGGCTGCGACTGACGCATATCCCGATGGCGTCCAGGGTGAGCTTGCCCGTCTCGATGAGCAGCGAGTCTTCCTGCTGGAGGAGCGGATCGAGGCTGACCTGGCTGTTGGTCGTCATGCCGCGCTCGTGGAGGAGCTGGAGGGGCTTGTCGCGGACCATCCGTACCGGGAACGCCTGCGTGGCCAGCTGATCGTCGCCCTCTACCGCGCGGGCCGCCAGGCAGACGCGCTTGAGGCATACGGGCGTGCGCGGCGGACGTTGGTCGACGACCTCGGCATCGAGCCGGGACCGGAGCTCCGCGAGCTCGAGGCGCGGGTCCTCCGCCGGGCCCCGGTTCTCGATCCGCCAGCGCCGGCACCCGCGCTCGAGGGCATCGGTCTACCGGTGCCCCCGACATCCTCATCGGCCGCCGGCTCGAGCTCGGCGCCGTCGCAGGCCTTCTACGGTTGCCCGAGGTTCGCCTCCTGACGCTCACCGGAGTCGGCGGCTCGGGCAAGACGCGCGTTGCGCTCGCGGTCGCGGAGGAGATAGCAGGCGAATACGCCGACGGTGCGCACTTCGTCGACCTGGCGCCGCTCGCTCAGCCCGAGCTTGTCATCGGAGCCGTGGCCCGCGCCCTGGGCATGTCGGAGGCCGGCGGGCAGACGGTGCTCGAGACGCTCGTCGAGAACCTCCGCGACCGCGAGACCCTGCTCGTGACGGACAACTTCGAGCACGTGTCGGCCGCTGCTCCCGCGATCGCGGAGGTGCTCGCCGCCGCTCCCGGACTGAACGTGCTTGCGACGAGCCGCGCCCCGCTCCACTTGGCCGCGGAGCGCGAATACCCCATCCTCCCGCTCGAGCTGCCGTCGCAGGCTCGCTCATCGGACCCGGTCGCGCTCATCCAGAACGAGGCGGTTGCGCTCTTCACCGCTCGCGCGCAGGCGGTACGGCCGGACTTCGGGGTGACGAGCGAGAACGCAGCCGCGGTGGTCGAGATCTGCGCCGCGGTCGACGGCCTGCCGCTGGCACTCGAGCTGGCTGCAGCTCGGATGAAGCTGCTCTCGCCGGACGGGCTGCTCGAGCGGCTACGCGGTCGCCTCGACACGCTGACGGCGCGCGCCCAGGACGTTCCGGAGCGGCAACGCACGATCCGCGCGACCATCGACTGGAGTTACGACCTGGTCGGCCAGGCGGAACGCGGCCTGTTCGCGCAGCTCTCCGTGTTCGCCGGCGACTTCTCGCTCGAGGCAGCCGAGGCGATCTGCGCGGTCGATGCAGACACGCTCGAGCTGCTCGTCGACAGCAGCCTCGTTCAGCCGGCAGAGGAGGGGCGGTTTCGGATGCTCGAGACCGTTCGACAGCGCGCAGCCGAACGCCTCGAGGAAGAAGGAGACGTCGACGCCGTCAGACGTCGCCATCTGCAGTTCTTCCTCGAGCGGGCCGAGGAGCTTCGGCCGTCTCTTCGAGGGGCCGGCGCCGAGACTTCGCTCGTCCTCGTCGAGCGCGACCACGACAACTTCCGGGCGGCGCTTGCCTTCGCGCGCGACGAGCGGCTCGCCGAGCTCCAGCTTCGGCTCGCCCGTGCGATTCATCGACTCTGGTACACGCGCGGATATCTGACCGAGGGACGTGGCTGGCTCGAGGAGGCGCTCAATGCCGATGGCCCTCAGCCTCCCCACGCCAGGGCGCCCGCACTCACGGCGGCGGCGGCGATCGCATGGCGGCAGGGAGATCTCGAGGCTGCGGAGTCCTACGCAGCCGAAGGGCTCGAGATCTTCAGGGGACTCGGCGACGAGCAAGAGCTGGTTGGTCCGTTGAGCATCCTCGGTGTGGTGGCGATGAGTCGAGACGATTTCGAGCGCGCCCGGCCACTCGCGGAGGAGATGGGACTGTTGGCGCGGAAGGTCGGAGACGCCTACGGCCTGGCGATGTCACTCAACAACCAGGCGTACATCGCGTGATGACGGCCGACGTGGACCGTGCCGAGACGCTGTGGGAAGAGTGCCTGTCAGTCGCGCGTGAAGCCGCCACAAACGAGGTGACGGCGCTGGCGGTCGCGGGTCTGGGTGACGTGGCGCTCGCGCGCGGCGCGCTCGAGCGCGCGGGGCAGCGGTTTCGCGACGCGCTTGCGATCTACCAGGAACTCGCGGCCCCCGAGCTGCTGGCCGACACCTGCATCTGCCTGTCCGCGGTGGCCAAAGCCGAGGGCGAGCACGAGCGAGCAGCACGACTCCTCGGGGCGGCGGCCTCTCTGCGTCACGCGAGCGGAGCGGCTGAGCAGCCCGAGGGCTCGGTGCTGAGGTACCGGGACGAGGTTGCCGCCGCTGGGCGGGAAGAGCTCGGCGAGGAGGCTTTCGCGGCGGCATTCGCGCACGGTCGCGCGAATCCTGACGATGTTCTCGATGAGGAGCTCGCTCATACACACGCGGGGTGACGGGGCACCAGCCTCGATAAGCGAGCCGTAAGCGTGCTGCCGCACCGTCGCTTCCGGAAGCCAACGGAATCGGGATGGCGAAATGGAAGGAGCGGTCATGAAGCGTCTCTCTCGCCGCCTGTGCGGCGGTACTGCTCGCTGCCGCGGCCTCCGCGCTCGTCGTGCTCGCTGCCTCGCACGCGGCCGGCCCCGCGGACAGCATCGTCTTCATCAAGAACAACAATGTCTGGCTCGCGAAGGCGAACGGCTCCGGTCAGGTCCGGCTCACCCGCGACGGGACTGCAGCGAACCCCTACTACTCGCCGACCCAGGCCGACAACGGCACGATCGTGGCGCTGCGCGGCCCGGGCGGGCGGCCGGTCGTCGCGACTTTCGGCGGAGGCGGATCGAAGGTCTACCGGCTTTCACCGCGCGGAAAGCTGTTGGGTAAGCCGCGGATCACGC
Source organism: uncultured Actinomycetes bacterium (assembly GCA_963746435.1). Classification (GTDB taxonomy): domain Bacteria; phylum Actinomycetota; class Thermoleophilia; order Gaiellales; family Gaiellaceae; genus GMQP-bins7. Next base: position 47,759 of record CAVVAZ010000011.1, on the reverse strand, counting down.
TCTTCGAGCCCGTCGGGCCTCTCGTTCCGCGCGCGCTTGCCGCGGAGGTATCGCCGAACGGTCGCACGCTCGCGATCTCGCAGCTCCTGTACGAGGAGGTCAACCGTGGCGGCAGACGCGAGCTGAAGGCGGTCGCGCTCAACGTCGTCTACACGGACGCCGCATCCGGGCGGTACAAGGGCAAGTCGGAAGCTCGTGCTCCAGCAGTTGGGGAGCCCGTCCTGGATCGACAACAGGCGACTCCTGATCTTCGACCAGTTCTCTCAGGTGGGCGCTCATGTATACGTCGCCTCGGTCGGGCGGAAGCCCATCTCCTTCTACCGGGATCCCGCGCGCAGCGATCTGGTGCCCGACTGGAACGCCAACTCGCTCGGCGGCGGCGAGATGACTCGCGCCGGCGACAAGCTCGCGCTCGTTCGTGCGAAGCTCGCTAGCGGCAGTGCGCCAACGATCGAGCTCTTCGCGACACGCGGCGTCAGTGCTCCGCCAGCCCACCGGTGCACGCTCTCAGGGCGTGATCCTCAGCCTCGAGCCAGGCCTCAGCTGGTCGCCGGACGGCCGCACGCTCTCCTGGTTCGAGGACAGCGGAATCTGGTCGACGCCGGTCCGGCTCGACGCGTCAGGCTGCGGGTTCGCTCCACGGCTCGTCATTCGCGGAGGTATTTCACCCGACTAGTGCCCCGCGACGTGTGACGTCGTCCCTTTAGGTGCAGGCCAGGCTTGCACCTATTGCAACGTAACTCGACCCTATATGCGTGCCGAGGGCGGTGAAGTGCGAGCAGCAGCTCCACTCGAGGCGTCCGGAGCGATGCCCCCGGCATGAATCGAACATGCGCACGCGGTTTAGGAAACCGCTGCTCTATCCACTGAGCTACGGGGGCTCGCGAGGAGCGTAGCGGCGACCACGCTCAGCTTTCGAGGCGCTCGACGAGCCTCGCTGCGTACCAGTCCTCCCAGCGCTCGTCGGGCATACCGGCCGTGTACTCGCGGTCGAGCTCCACGAGCGCGTCGACGAGGATGGCTGCGCACCGGCCTCGTGTCGAGGAGATCCGGGAGCTCCGAGAGGTCGAGCAGCCAGTCCGCGTACCACGAGGCCCAGTCCGGGTCGTCGCCGTCTGCGATCCGGTAGACGACGTGGTGCGTTTCCGCGGCCTCGTGGAGCAGCTCGGCAAGCACTCGGGTGTCGATCTCCACACGCGGCATCCTGCCAGGCTTGGGCGAGCGTTAAGAATCCGCTGAGTAGCGACGCCAGCCGCGACGTCGATCGAGGAGGGTACGATCACCCCGTGACCCCTCTCATCCTTTTCTTCGTCCTGCCGATGGCGCTCGGCCTCTGGGCCCAGCACCGCGTCAAGAGCACGTTTGCCCGCAACCTCCAGGTACCCGCGTCACACGGGCTCACCGGAGCGGAGGTCGCGCGCAGGGTGCTCGACGCCAACGGTCTCAACGAGGTCCCCATCGAAGAGACGCCCGGCTCTCTCTCCGATCATTACGACCCCCGCAACCGCTCGGTGCACCTCTCGACGGACGTGTACCACGGTCGCTCGATCTCCTCGACCGCGGTAGGCGCGCACGAGATCGGTCATGCGATCCAGCACGCGCAGGCCTATACCTTCTTCAAGGTCCGGAGCGCGATGTTCCCGGCGGTGGCGTTCGCCTCCCAGATCTGGGTGCTGTTCGTCTTCGGTGGGCTCCTCCTCGGCGCGTTCGGCCTCGCCTACATCGGGATCGCGCTCTACTCCGTGGCCGTGCTCTTCCAGTTCGTCACGCTCCCGGTCGAGTTCGACGCGTCGAGGCGCGCGAAGCGGCAGCTCTACGACCTCGGTCTCGTCCCGGCGACCGAGGCCGGCGGCGTGCAGAGCGTGCTGAAGGCAGCAGCGTGGACGTACGTCGCAGGTGCTCTGGCGGCGGTCGCGACGCTCCTGTACTTCCTCTCGATGCTGCAGAACCGCTAGGCGCCGCTACCGCTCGCGCGGCACCCAGGTGAACCGGCGCCAGGCCACGACCAGCCCTGCCAGTCCCCAGGCGGCTACGACGGCCAGCGCTCGAGGATGCGCGAAGAGCGAGTCCCCCTCGAGGTACACGCCGTTGACGATCTGGAGGAAGTAGGTGAGCGGGAGGACGTCGGCGATCGCTTCGAGGAACGCGGGGTAGTCCTCCGGGGTCGAGCCGAACGAGCCGGACAGGAACGCCATCGGCAGCAGCACCACGTTGACGACCGCCGAGACACCATCGGCCGAGCGGATCAGGCTCGCCGCGCCGACCCCCAGTCCGGCGAAGCACGCCGCGCCGAGGACGACGGCACCGGCGAATCCGAGCGCGTTCGCGGGGGCGCTTGCGCCGAAGCCCAGGCTCCCGAGCACGAGCAGCGCGACCGACTGGAGCGCGAAGACGAGCAGGATGGAGAGGAGAACGGCAGCGAGGTACGTCCGCGGAGCCAGCGGCGTCGCCCGCAGGCGCTTGAGAATGCCGTACTCGCGCCGCCCGACGAGGATGATCGCGAGACCTCCGAACGCGGTGTTCGCCGCCCCGTAGCCGAAGAGCCCGGCCAGCAGCACGTCGGCCGAGGACCTGTCGTCGATCTCGCTCGGAGTACACGGTGGCGAGCAGCGTGTACAGGAGGAGGGGGAAGATGAAGATGAAGACGGCCGCCTCGCGGCTCCGCCAGAACATGCGCTGCTCGAACGCGAGCTGGTGCGCGAGAGCTTTCACGCGTCCTCCGGCTCGTCCACGAGCTCCAGGTAGACGTCCTCGAGCGAGGGCCGGCGAACCTCGAGCTGCTCCAGCTCGCGTCCTGCCGAGAGTGCCTCCGCCGTGAGCTCGGCGAGCACGCGCGTCGGCTCGTCCGTCTCGATGGTCACGAGCTCGCCGTCGCGGCGGAAGCGGATCTCCGCCCGCCGCGTCTCGCCGATGAGGTCGGCAGGCGTGCCGAGGGCGATGATCTGGCCGGCGCGGATCACGGCGACCCGGTCCGCGAGCTGCTGGGCCTCGTCGAGGTAGTGGGTCGTGAGCAGAACCGTCTTGCCGAGCGCCCGCAGGGAGCGGATCATCTCCCACGCCGACCGCCGTGCCGCGGGGTCGAAGCCGGTGGTCGGCTCGTCCAGAAACACGAGGTCGGGGTCGCCGACGAGCGCGGTCCCGAGATCCAGGCGCCGCTTCTGCCCTCCGGAGAGCGTCCGTACGCGAGCATCGCGCTTGTCCGCCAAGCCCGACGAGCGCGACGACCTCGTCGACGTCCCGTGGGCTCTCGTAGTACCCGCCGAACATCCGGAGCACCTCGTGCACGGTCAGGAGCGAGAGGTTCTCCGAGTGCTGGAGGACGACGCCCATCCGCTCGCGCAGATCGCGGGGCGCGTCGCTCGGATCGTGGCCGAGGACGCTGACGTCGCCAGAGTCGCGCCGGCGATAGCCCTCGAGGATCTCGACCGTCGTCGTCTTCCCCGCTCCGTTCGGCCCGAGGAGCCCGAAGACCTCTCCCTCGCCGACCTCGAAGCTGACCCCGCGCAGCGCCTCGACGCCGCCGTACGACTTGCGAAGGTCGCGCACTGCGATTGCCGTTGGCATTGTGCGACGGGGGCGGCGCTTCAGTCCTGAAGGGCGATCTCGGCGACGCCCGCGGGAGGAAATCCCGGATCGCGGCCGATCAGGGTGAGCGCGATCTCGGAGCAGTCGGGCTGGTGGCACACGACCGCGACGGGTCTCGTCTCGTCGCCGATGGCCTCGCGCAGCGCCTCCGCCGTCGCACCGGGCGACAGCCGCTCGTCCACGCGCAGGTCGGCTGCCGTCGCTCGTCCAATCTCCTCCGCGGTTTCCCGGGCGCGCAGGAGCGGGCTCGTCAGCACGAGGACCGGCGGAGCATTGTGTTGAGCGAGCGAGTTGGCCAGCGCGCGCGCTTCGGTGCGACCGCGCTCGGACAGCGGCCGCGTCTCGTCCGGATCGCCGTCCTCGGCGTGGGCGTGGCGAACGAGGAAAAGCTGCACGCGGCGAGCATAACGGCGTCGGGTCGGGAGCCCATGAGCTGGATAGGGTGCGCGCGTGCCCACGCTCCGCTACGTCGTCGCCGACGTCTTCACCGACCGGCCGCTGACCGGCAACCAGCTCGCGGTCTTCACCGACGCCAGGGATCTCGATTCGGAGACCATGCAGGCGCTCGCGCTGGAGATCGGCTTCTCGGAGACGGTCTTCGTGCTCCCGGCCGAGTCCGAGGGTCACGTCCGAATCCGGATCTTCACGCCGCGCGTGGAGCTTCCGTTTGCCGGCCATCCTGTGCTGGGCACCGCCTTCGTTCTCGCGGCGCCGCTCCAGCGCGGGCTCATCGCCCTCGAGACGGCTCGCGGCATCATCCCGGTCGAGCTCGAGCGTGACGAGTCGGGCGCGATCGTGTTCGGGCGGATGACACAGCCGGTGCCGACCGTCGAGCCGTATCCCGATCCCGCTGCACTGTTCCGGGCGCTCGGGGTGGAGGGGTCACTTCTTCCCGTGGAGCGCTACGACAACGGCGTGCTGCACACCTTCGTCGCGCTGGGCTCACGCGCCGAGGTCGCTGCGCTTCGGCCCGATTTCTCGGCGCTCGCGGCGCTCGAAATGATGGTCACCTGCTTTTCCGGTGCGAAGACGAGTTGGAAGATGAGGATGTTCGCCCCGTTCGACGGGATTCCAGAGGACCCCGCGACCGGATCCGCTGCAGGCCCGCTCGCCGTCCACCTCTGCCGGCACAAGCGCGTCGCATGGGGGGAGTGGATCGAGATCGAGCAGGGCGCCGAGATCGGCCGGCCGTCGACGCTCTTCGCGCGGGCGGGAGGACGTGACGACTCGATCGAGACCGTCGAGGTCGGAGGACGCGCGGTCACCGTGGCGCGCGGCGAGTTCCGCTTCTAGCACCGCTCACCTGCTCGGTCAGGAGTCCGGCGACCGTCTCGGTCGCCCTGCGCGCGGCTTCGACGGGCTCGGCGTCGACCGAGCGAGCGGCAAGGTACGCGGCGGAGAGCATGTCTCCCGCTCCCGTCGGATCGACCGATCTCTGCATCGCGGGCGTCGGAACATGCTCGATCTCTCGTTCGGTGATCACAAAGGAACCTTGTGACCCGAGCGTGAGGATGACCTCCGGCACGCCGAGCGAGCGGAGACCCTCGGGCTCCGCGCTTCCGGCGAGCGTCTTGGCCTCCTCGTCGTTCAGCTTGAGCATCGCCACATGCCGGAGGGCGCCTCCGATGCGACCGTCCAGCCGGAGCGGACCGACCTCTGGCGTCCGCACGAGACCTTGGGCATCGACTAGCAGGCGGCGACCCTCCGCGAGGGCTGCGAGCGTCCCCTCCGGGAAGTCGGTTCGAACGAGCGCGCCGACGTGCACCCACCGGGCGTCACCGACCGCTTCGATTGCCTGCTCGGCGTTCCACGGATCTCCGACGGCGTCCTGTCGCATGATCCGCCGATCGCCCTCGTAGTGGAAGGTGTAGGCAGCCGTCACCGAAGACTCGTGCCAGGCGACGGGCAGTCCAAGGGCCTCGAGCGGTTCGACGAGCTGCGGGCGGTCCAGCACGGCGCACGACGCCGAAATCCGAGCCCGGGCGCCCATCCGCGCCAGCGCACTCGCGGCATAGAAAACGGGACCGCCTGGACGCGCGGGCGCCCCGGCGACCACGTCGCGGCTCAGATGTCCGATCGAGGCGATCAGGTCGCCGGCGCTCCGGCCGTCGAGCGCCGCCCGAGCGCCGCCGCGGCGGTGGCGATGATGAGAAGCTCGAAGACCGTCCACCCGATGCCCTGGAGCGCGTTGACTCCCGTCGGAAGATAGGAGCCTCGGCGACCGAGCGGCGCGCGCATCAGCACCATCCCGGGTACGCGCGCATCCGCGCCGATTCCACCGGCGACCCCGAGCATGAGGTTGCCGATGAGGCAGCCGACGACGATCGCGACCAGGGCGTCGCGCAGCGACAGCGCCGGAACGAGTGCCGCTCCGACGGCGACGACGAGCAGCGACACGCCGAGGTTTCCCCAGAGCAGCCCGAGGTCGATCCCACCAACGACACGCAGCCGCTCGGGAACCGGCTCGATGCCCCAGCTTCCGGGGAGGCGTTCATCAGAGCTCATGGAGCGCGAGCCTAACGAGGCTGAGGGAGAATGCCGTCCGTGATTCCGCGGTACTTCGTCGTCGCCGAGCGTGACCACAATTTCCAGAACCCGACCTCCGAGGAGAAGCTGCTCTTACTCGGAGAGCCGCTAGGGCTCGGGCCGTGGATCGCGCGTGCTCGATGTGGCATCCGGGAAAGGCGGACCGGCTGTGCTCCTGGCCACGCAGTTCGGATGTGCTGTCGATGGAATCGAGATCGCTCCTGAATTCCACGCCACCGCCGTCGAGCGTGCGGCGACCGAGGGTCTTGCCGATCGCGTCTCGTTCGAGCTGGCCGACGCAGCGACGTGCCTCCTTCGAGCCCTCCGCGTACGACGTTGCCATGTGCCTCGGTGCGAGCTTCGTCTTCGGCGGCCTGGCCGGGACCCTGGACGCGCTCGAGCCGGTGGTGCGCCCGGGTGGCCACGTCGTCGTCGGCGAACCGTTCTGGCGGAGGTGGCCGCTTCCCGCCGATTACGAAGACAGAGACGGTCCCTTCACGTCTCTCGACGGCACGGCCGACGATCTTCGAATCGGGCGATCTAGCGGTCGTCTCGGTGATCGCATCTTCTCCGGACGACTGGGACCGGTACGAGACGCTCCACTGGCGTGCCTGCGAGGAGTGGCTCGCTGTGAACCCCGACGATCCCGACGCGGCCGATATCGCGCTCGCCGGTACGAGCGCTCGAAGCGAAGCTACCTCCGTTACAGCGCGAGTACTCTGGGCTGGGCGATATTCGTCGGCTGGAAGCGGCCGTAGCCGTCAGGCGGCGAGCAACCGCCGCAGCACGTACAGCAGGATCCCCCCGTGGCGGAGGTACTCGCGCTCGCGCGGGGTGTCGAGTCGCACGGTCGCCCTGAACTCCTTGTCGTCCGCCCGCACGGTCACCTCGCGAGCCTCGCCGTTCTGGACGCCGACGACGGAGAGCTCTTCGCGGCCCGTGAGACCCAGCGACTCGAGCGTCTCTCCCGGGAGGAACTGGAGCGGCAGGATCCCCATCATGAGCAGGTTCGAGCGGTGGATCCGCTCGAAGCTCTCGGCGATCACGGCGCGCACGCCAAGGAGCTTGGGACCCTTCGCGGCCCAGTCGCGGGACGAGCCCGAGCCGTATTCCTTTCCCGCGAACACGACGAGCGGCACGCCCTCGGCCCGGTAGCGCTCGGCGGCGTCGAAGATGGTCATCTCCTCGCCCGAAGGCAGGTGGACGGTCCACGTTCCCTCGGAGCCGGGAACGAGCAGGTTCCGAAGACGCACGTTCGCGAACGTGCCGCGCACCATCACCTCGTGATTCCCGCGTCGCGAGCCGTACGAGTTGAAGTCACGGCGCTCGATGCCATGCTCGACGAGGTAGCGCCCGGCGGGCGAGTCGGGCTTGATGGCGCCGGCGGGCGAGATGTGGTCGGTCGTGACCGAGTCCCCGACCGAGACGAGGCAGCGGGCGGCGAGCGACGTCCTCCACGACGCCGGGCTCCGGTGGCATTCCGTCGAAGTACGGCGGGCGGCGAACGTACGTGGACGACGGGTCCCAGGCGAAGAGCTCACCCTCGGGCACCGGTAGCGAGCGCCACGTCTCGTCGCCCGTGAAGACGTCGGCGTACGTCGACGTGAACATGCCCTCGTCGATCGTGGACTCGATCGTCCGCTGGATCTCCGCCGCGGACGGCCAGATGTCGGCCAGATACACGTCCTCGCCGTCGCGGCCCACTCCGATCGGCTCCGTGAGGAGATCGACGTCCATCCGGCCGGCGAGGGCGTACGCGACGACGAGCGGCGGGGAGGCGAGGTAGTTCGCCTTCACCTCGGGATGAATCCGCGCTTCGAAGTTGCGGTTGCCGGAGAGAACGGCGCACGTGACGAGATCCGCCTTCTACGATCGCCTCGGAGATCGCCTCGCGAAGCGGGCCGGAGTTGCCGATGCACGTCGTGCAGCCGTAGCCCACGGTGTTGAAGCCGAGCTCGTCGAGGTACGCGGTCAGCCCGGCCTTGTCGTAGTACTGGGTGACGACCTTCGAGCCTGGAGCGAGGCTGGACTTCACCCAGGGCTTGCGCGTGAGCCCTCGCTCGATCGCATTCTTGGCGAGCAGGCCCGCACCGACCATCACCGCCGGGTTTGACGTGTTCGTGCAGGACGTGATCGCCGCGATGACAACCGAGCCGTGCTCGAGCTCGAACGTCTCTCCGTCGAGCGTGACCTCGGCTCCGCCGGGCATCTCGGCGAGCTCGACGGGCGCCACCTGGACGCTTGCGTCCCCGCTCACCACCCGGTGGCCCGGGCGCCGTCTGCGCCGGCGGGTCGCTCGCAGGGAAGCTCTCCGCGACCGCCTCGTCGTGCGCATTGCCGTAGTCGACGCCGAACGTCGGCAGCTCGTGGAGAAATGCTCGCTTGGCCTCCCGGAGCGGGACCCGATCCTGCGGCCTCCGCGGCCCGGCGAGCGAGGGCTCCACGGTCGAGAGGTCGAGGTCGACCACCTGCGTGTAGGTCGCCGGGTTGTCCGGGTCGTGCCAGAGCGCGTTTTCCTTGCAGTAGGCCTCGACGAGCGCGACTCGCTCTGCCGGGCGTCCGGTCAGGCGCAGGTAGCGAAGCGTCTCGCCGTCCACCGGAAAGAAGCCGCAGGTCGCGCCGTACTCCGGAGACATGTTCCCGATCGTCGCGCGGTCGGCGAGCGGCAGCCCTGCCAAGCCGTGACCGAAGTACTCGACGAACTTGCCCACGACGCCCGTCTCGCGAAGGATCTGGGTCACCGTGAGGACGAGGTCGGTCGCCGTCGCGCCCTCCGGGAGCTCGCCCATGAGCTTGAACCCGACGACCTGCGGGACGAGCATCGAAACGGCCTCGCCGAGCATGGCGGCCTCGGCCTCGATCCCACCTACGCCCCAGCCCAGCACGCCGAGTCCGTTGATCATCGTCGTGTGGGAGTCGGTTCCCAGAAGCGTGTCCGGAAACGCCACGCCCTCCCGCTCGTCGACGACGCGTGCGAGGAACTCGAGGTTCACCTGGTGGACGATGCCGGTGGCCGGCGGCACCACCTTGAGGTTCGCGAATCCACCCTGGCCCCAGCGCAGGAACGCGTAGCGCTCGCGGTTGCGCTCGAACTCGAGCTCGGAGTTTCGGTGGATCGCGAACGGCGTCGCGAACTCGTCCACCTGCACGGAGTGGTCGATCACGAGCTCGGAGGGAAGCTGGGGATTGACGCGGCTCGCGCTGCCGCCGAGCTCCTGCATCGCGCTGCGCATCGCTGCGAGGTCGACGATCGCGGGAACGCCGGTGAAATCCTGGTGCAGAACGCGGCCGGGTGTGAACGAGATCGCCTGCGACGGCTGCGCCGCCGCGACCCAACCCGCGATCGCCTCGATGTCCGCAGCGGTCACGGTCGACCCGTCCTCGTTGCGAAGGACGTTCTCGAGCAGGATCCGCAGGGTGTAGGGAAGCCGGAGGACGTCGAAGCGCTCCTGCAGCGCCTCGATGCGGAACACCTCGACCTCGCGGCCGCCGACGGCGAGCCGCGAGCGCGCTCCGAAGCTGTCCGGGTGGGCCATCCTCCTCGATTCAAGCAGCTTCGACTGACCCAGCCGCTCCACACCGCGCTCGAGGAGCGTCTTTCGGTCGGGATCGAGCTGGCGCGACGGCTGCTTCGGCGTAGGGGCGCCCGACGCGCCGCGCGTACGCGGCGAACCCCTCGTCACGTACCGGCCGGAGATCCTCTCGGTACGGCTCGAGCACATGCTCCGTGCCGACGTGTCGGGCGGCGTTGAAGAACGCCATGCCGACCCCGGCGGAGACCTCGAGCAAGCTTTGCTGCTCGCGATCCGCCTCGTCGACGAGAGCGTCGTACACGCGCGCGAGCTCCGCGGCGCTCGGCAGGCTGCCGGCGTCCTCCCGGAGATCGGCGAGCGACCGCTTGAGCCCCTCGACCTCGAGCGGCGGTAGGTCGATCAGCCGGGCGCTGGTGCCGCTCGCACCCTCGAGCGCCGCGAGGAGGTCGTCGACGGAGGCAAGCTCGGCGTCCTCGGCGATGACGCCTGCGCCCTTGAGCTCGTCCACGAGCGCGTCCAGGTAGACGCGCGTGCCGCGGGTGATGTCGGCCGCACCGGCCAGGAGCCAGAGCGGCGAGAATCCGAATGCTGCGATCGATCCGATCTCGACGACGTTTCCCGCGGTCTTCCTCACCACGAGCTTCTTCGGAGACTGCTCGAACTCTCCCGCGGCGTGCCCGCTCGGACGCTCGACCCCGCCCACGAGCTCGACGGTGATCCGCAGGAGGTTCTTCGCCGTCGCCTCGTACAGCCGCGAACGGCGGATCAGACGAGGAAGGACGAGCTGCGCAGTCTCGTGCACTGCGCCCCCGCCGGCGGCTGCGATCGAGCGGAGAAGTCGCTCGGGGAACGTCAGCACGTAGACGAGCTTTCGTGGGAGGCGGCGGGTCACGGTTACCATGATCGCCGATGGAGGCCGAGAGAATCCGCATGCTCCTCGAACGGGAGTTCCCGGACGCCGCCGAGCTCTCGGTCGAGGACCGGACCGGAACGGGCGACCACTTCCAGGTGACGGTTTCGAGCGCCGCGTTCGACGGCGTACCGTTGATCGAGCAGCATCGCCGCGTGAACGACGTCCTCGTCGAGCATCTTCGCGACGGCTCCATCCACGAGCTTCGGATCAAGACGAAAGGAACGGCATGAAGGAGCTGAGAGAGCAGATCGAGGACGTGATCGAGCAGGAGCCAGTCGCGGTCTTCATGAAGGGAACGCCGCAGATGATCATGTGCGGCAACTCGCACCGCGCGCTGAGCGCGCTGCACGCGGCCGGCGCACCGGTCACGACTGTCGACGTTCTCGCCGGACCCGCGGATCCGACAGGAGCTTTCGGCGGTCTCGGGGTGGCCGACGATTCCGCAGGTGTTCGTGAAGGGCGAGCTGATCGGGGGCGCGGACATCACCGAGGAGCTGCTCGAGTCGGGCGAGCTGCAGCAGAAGCTGGACCAAGCGCTCGGCATAGGACCGGGCTCGAGAGGTCAAAGTCGTCGCACTCGACCTCGAGCGGGTGGCCTAGGCATCTACCCAAGGGTCCAGTTTCATTCCCGGAGTCCTGAGTACGCTCAGAGCGTGGAGGGGGGAACACTGGGAGCGCTGCAGGCGTGGTATGCCGCGCAGTGCGATGGCAACTGGGAGCAGGAGTTCGGGGTCACGATCGAGACCTCGGAGATCTCCGGCTGGGAGCTGCGGGTCGACCTCGTCGACACTCGGCTGTCCGGACGACAGCTGGAGCGCCAGCGTCAGGCGCGCAGCCCGGACGACTGGCTCGAGGTCTGGTGCGACGGCTACACGTTCAAGGCCGTCGGCGGAGTGGACAATCTCGAAGAGCTCTTGACCTCGTTCGCGCGCTTCGCCGAGCGGGTCGAGGCGACCGCCTAGAGCCAGCTCGTCCCCGCTCGCGCGCCGGCAAAGCCGGCGCTCCGCTCCTGGGCGGCTCCGTCGAGCCTACGCCGCATTCCCGCTCACGCGCCGGCAAAACCGGCGCTCCGCTCCTGGGCGGCTCCGTCGAGCCTACGCCGCATTTCCCGCTCACGCCGGCAAAGCCGGCCTCCGCTCCTGTGCGGCTCCGTCGAGCCTACGCCGCATTCCCGCTACGCTGTCGCGCCTACGCCGAGCGACCGCGGCGGCGATCCGGTCGGCGAGCTCGCGTGAGATCGCGTGGTCGCCGTTCTTCGTGCGTACGGTGACGGGTCCCGCGAAGGGGGCGTGCGTCACGACCTCGACGTCGGATCCGGGCACGAGTCCCAGCTCCTTCAGGTAGCGAAGCAGCTCGGGGTCACCGTCGGGAACACGGGACACCGATGCGCGCTCGCCCGGCTCGAGGTCGACGAGGGTGCGGTCCCGGCCGGGTTCGACGCGTAGGTCCGGATCTGGGATCGGATCGCCATGTGGGTCGTGCGTCGGGTATCCGAGCTCCGCGTCGATCTTCGCCTCGAGCTCCTCCGAGAGGGCGTGCTCGAGCCGATCGGCCTCGGCGTGCACCTGGTCGAGCGACAATCCGAGGCGGTCGGCCAGGTAGCGCTCGAGGAGGCGATGATGGCGAAGCACCTCGAGGGCCCCTCGCCGCCCTTGCTCGGTCAATGCAACTCCCCGGTACGGGGAGCGCTCGACGAGCCCCAGCTCGGCGAGACGCTTCGTCATCGCCGTCGCGGACGGCGCCGTCACACCCATTCGCGAGGCGAGCGCGGACGTCGTCACGCGTGCCTTTACCGCCTCGAGGGCGTAGATCGCCTTCAGGTAGTCCTGAACGGCGACGGTGAGATCCGCGGTTGTCGGCATGCACTTCTGAGGGTACACTGCAAATCGGAATTAGTCATGTCTAAAACACGGCTCTCACGACGCAAGCTCCTCGCCGCGGCCGCGCCCCTCGCGGCCGCGCCGTTCGTCGCGAAGCTAGCGCTCGAGGGCGAGGCCGAGGCTGGTGGCCATAGCCTCGCGAGCCACGTTCGCCCAGGCGACGACGCGGCGCACGTCGTCAGTGGCCGCGGAGCGGCGATGCGGTCACGCGGCGATGTTCGGCGACGAAGCGCCCGCGGTCGGCGGTCCGAACGACCTCGACGCCATCCTGTATCCGCCGCCGGCGCGACCGTACCGTCGCGGGCGTGTGAGCGAGCACGTCCTCACGGCGGTCGACACTGACCTCGAGGTCGCACCCGGAATCTTCTTCCCCGCGTGGACGTACAACGGCACAGCGCCAGGCCCCATTGTGCGTGCGACCGAAGGGGACACCCTCCGGGTGCGCTTCCGGAACGAGGGCTCGCACCCGCACACGATCCACTTCCACGGGATCCACCCTCCGAAGATGGACGGCGTCTTCGAGATCGTCGAGCCGGGCGGCGAGTTCACGTACGAGTTCGAGGCCAGGCCCGCCGGCTTCCACCTCTACCACTGCCACGCGACGCCGCTGAAAAAGCACATCCACAAGGGCCTCTACGGCTCGTTCATCATCGATCCGAAGGAGCCGCGGCCACCCGCGCAGGAGCTCGTGATGGTGATGAACGGCTTCGACACCGACGCCGACGGCGAGAACAACTTCTACACGGTCAACGGACGCTCGTTCTACTACGCGCGCTACCCGATTCGGGTCAAGCGCGCCGAGCTCGTGCGCATCTACCTCGCGAACCTCACCGAGTTCGACCTCGTCAACTCGCTCCACCTGCACGGCGACTTCTTCCGCTATCAGCCAACCGGAACCGGTGACAACTGGGAGTACACGGACACCGTCATGCAGTGCCAGGGCCAGCGCGGCGTGATCGAGATTCAGTTCGCCAACACCGGCCGCTTCATGTTCCACGCGCACCAGTCCGAGTTCGCCGAGCTCGGATGGATGGGCTTCTTCGAGGTGGTCGACTGATGGAAGCCGGAACGGCGTCGGCTCGAGCGTGGCTCGGCTGGCGTCTGTGGGCGCTCGTGCCGGTGCTCGTGCTCGCGGTCGTGGTGGGAGCGGTCTCCATGAGCGGCTCCTGGTTCGCAGACCTGATCGGCCGGAATCCACCGCCCGCGGACGAGTTCGACATCCGCCGCGTCGAGTTCGAGCCTGGCGAGATTCGGATCCTCGTTCGCAACCCACAGCCTGACGACCTGACGATCGCGAACGTGAACGTGGACGACGCCATCGTCCCGTTCACGATCGACGGTCCGAGCACTCTCGGCCGCCTCCGCTCGAGCACGATCGTCGTCCCCTACGACTGGGTCGAGGACGACCCGATCGCGGTCGGGGTGACGAGCTCGACGGGAATCCAGACGGTGAAGGAGATCCCCGCCGCGGTGGCGACGCCCGAGCCGACGCTCGACAGCTTCCTCGGATACGCACTCATCGGAGCTCTCGTCGGCGTCGTCCCGGTCGCGCTCGGGCTCCTGTGGCTGCCCGCGCTCCGCCACGCGAGTCCCGCCTGGCTCTCCGCGTTCATGGCCTTCACCGCCGGCTTGCTGACGTTTCTCGGCGTGGAGGCGCTGGCTGAGGCCTTCGACCAGCAGGCGGTCCTGCCCGCGGCGCTCGGCGGGGCCGGGCTCATCCTCGTAGGCGTTGCTCTCAGCTTTCTCGGTATGACGGCCCTCGCCAGCAGGCTCGGTAAGGGAAGCGGGGTGACCGGGCTTGCGCTCGCGCTTCTCGTCGCGATCGGCATCGGCGTGCACAACCTCGGCGAGGGGCTCGCGATCGGCGCCTCGTTCGCCGTCGGCGAGCTGCAGCTCGGCGCGTTCCTGATCGTCGGCTTCATGATCCACAACCTCACCGAGGGGCTCGGCATCGCGGCCCCGGTGGCGAAGACGCGGGTTACCGTCCTCACGCTTGCCGGTCTCGCGCTCATCGCCGGAGTTCCGACGATTCTCGGCGCCTGGATCGGCGGATACGCGACGAATGACGTCCTCGCTGCCCTCTTCTTCGCTATCGCGGCCGGGGCGGCGTTCCAGGTCGTCGTCGAGGTCGGCCGCTACGTCGCGAGGCAGGCGCCGGGAGGACTCCGCTCGGGGTATGCCGTCGGCGGGTTCCTCGCCGGCATCGTGGCGATGTACGTCACGGGCATCCTCGCCGGCTGAAGCCTCCGCAACTGCCACTTAACGGCTCGTGAGCCTCGATTCATCCCACCGCGGATATAACGAACCCGCATGTCGTCTGTCCGGAACTATGCGGCCCTGGTGGCGACGGCCATCCTCGGGGGCGCGATCGCAGTGGGCGGGGTGGCGCTCTTCGGCGGCCTCGAAGGCGACACGACCGTGGTAACCGAGACGACGACCACCGCGAGCTCGCGGACGGTCGCTCCGCGGGACGCGATGAGCATCAACGAGATCTACAAGCGCGCTGCGCCCGGTGTCGTCCAGATCGCCTCGACCGGGTCGAGCAGCTCAGATCCTCTTTCCGCAACCCCGCAGCAGGCCCTCGGCTCCGGCTTCGTCGTCGACAAGGCCGGTCGCATCGTGACGAACTTCCACGTCGTCCAGGGCGCAGACGAGATCAGGGTCAGCTTCTCGAACCGCGACACCGTCGAGGCGCAACTCGTGGGATCCGACCCGTCTACCGACCTTGCCGTTCTGCGAGTCGAGGCGAGCGCGGGCGCGCTGACCCCGCTTCCGCTCGGAGACTCCGACCTGGTCGAGGTCGGCGACCAAGTCGTCGCCATCGGCAACCCGTTCGGGCTCGACCGGACTGCGACGGCGGGCATCGTCAGCGCGGTGCAGCGGCTCATCGCCGCACCGAACCAGTTCACGATCGACCACGTCATCCAGACGGACGCCCCGATCAACAAGGGCAACTCCGGCGGCCCGCTGCTCAACGACCGCGGTGAGGTCATCGGCGTCAACACCCAGATCGAGACCGGCGGCATCGCGACCGGGAACGTCGGCATCGGCTTCGCAGTCCCGGCGAACACGGTCAAGAACGTCGTCGCCCAGATTCTCCGCACGGGTCGAGTCGAGCATCCGCACCTCGGTATCCAGGGACACCCGATCACCGAAGAGCTGGCCGAGAAGTTCAAGCTCCCGGTCGACCAAGGGGTCCTCGTGGAGGAGGTGACGGAGGACTCCGGCGCGGACAAGGCCGGCCTCCGCCAAGGCGACACCGACGTCGTCGTCGCCGGCGAGACGTTCATCCTCGGCGGCGACATCATCGTCGCCGCAGACGGCACCGAGGTGTCCTCGGTCGAAGAGCTTCGTGCCGCGATCGCCGTGCACAAGCCTGGCGACCAAATCGAGCTCGAGATCTATCGCGAGCAGAAGAAGACGAGCGTGCTCGTCACGCTCGGACGGCGGCCCCCCTCCCCCCAGGGCTAGCCGCGCTCGGGCCCCGAGCAATCGGGGCCTGAGCCTCCAGTCCTCACGGGCCGAGCGTCGGCTCCCGTCGGCTAACCGAGCCTGGCGACCTCGAGGAGCTCTGGATTCCGAGCCAGCTCCTCGTCCGTGAGCCGGTAGCCGCGTTCGATGAGCGCGCGCTTGCTCTCGTCGGACCACTCTCCTCGAAACGTGGGATCGAGCCCTGCCTCTCCCGGGGTCGCGCGCACGACGAGCCGCGAGACGCGGTGATCGTGGCGAAACGGGAAGTGCGCGTCCGAGAAGAGCTCTCTGAGCTCGATCTCGAGACGGCGCCGCCGCCGCTGCGGTGCGGAAGCGACCGCTGCGCCGATCACCTCCTCGCGGAGACGATGGAGCTCCAGCATGGACGTGTCGCGCTCGTCCGCCAGGCGCTCCTCGAGAACCGTGTTGCGCGCAATCGCAACTCGCATGAGCCGGATGATGAGCTCGGGATAGTGCGCGGGCTCTCCGCGGCGCGCCCTCTCCTCCGCGAGCCGTAGCTCGGCGAGGAGTGCGCGGACCGGCGGAACCGCGCGGAAGCGCTCGAGCCGCGCCCGTAGGCGCTGGAGGAACGCGACGTCCGTGGGTTCGTAGCTCGAGAGATACCGGAACGCGGCGATCGCCTTGACGCTCCTGTTCGCGGCCGCGTGCTCGAGCGGGAAGTTGCGCACCCAGCCGCCGTCGGTCGCGATGACGTCGCCGATCCGAATCGGGAACACGAGCGCGCTCACGGCGGCCGAGGCGAGAATCGCGCGCCCCATGGTCTCGGGAGGGACGGAATGCGAGGCGTACGCGAGCTCGAAGTGCTGCGTCCCGTCGTCGTCCAGGTGCTCGCTCACGTCGGTTGCGAAGACGACCAGCTCGATCTCGGACGCAGCCAGATCGGCTCCGAGCGCGTCCGGGTCCCCGATCCGCTCGGCGATCGTCTTGGGGAGCACGTAGTCGTGGAGCCCGCCGAGCGGGAGCTGCCACATTCGGCGCGGGCGAAAGACGTCGTCGGCCCGGAGCGAGAAGAGGAACGTCTCGAGATCGTCCAGGCGATCGAGCACCGCCATGGTTCCCGAGAGCGCACCTGCAGAGGTTCCGTAGATCCAGCCCACCCGGGGCCAGAACGACGTCTCGCGCAGCCGCTTCAGGAACCCGAGCTCGAGCAGCACGCCGTTGATCCCGCCCCCGGACAGCACGAGCGCGGCGTCGCGGGAGTCAGGGCTCGACACGGAGCTATTGTGCCCGCGTGGAGCCCGAGATCCGCCTGGGCACTGCCGTTGCCCACGAGCACGCCGAAGAGGTCGACGAGGATCTCTGGCAGGACGACGAGGGGAGCGATCGCGCCGGCTGGTCGTGCGTGCGGACGGATCCGTTTCCCTGCCCCGCGTACGGGTGCTCGTTCGTCGCCGACTTCATGACGGCTGCTCATCTCGTCCTCGTCTGGGAGGAGCGCGACGACCCGAATCTCCTCTGGCACGCGCAGCGGGCGAAGGAAGTCGGGCGGAATCCACGGATCGTCGCGTACGAGACCTCCTTCGGGCCGAGTGCCTCGTACTACGCGTGGGAGGCAGCCGGACGGCCCGTCCACGGCGTACGCGGCAGGGCCGCCCGTGGCTAGCATCGTTCTGTGAGCTTGCGCGAGGAGACGATCCGGGTGACGGGGATCCGCTGCGAGCGTTGCGTCGGCCGGCTCGCCGTCGCCCTCCGCGGGCACGAGGGTCTCGAGTCCGCGAACGCGAACCTGATCGGCGACGTCTCTCTCACCTGGGACGAGGAGCGGACCTCGAAAGATGCCATTCTGGCGGCGCTGTCGCGGGCCGGCTTTCGCGAGGCGGAGCGGCTCTCCCGGCAAGCGTCGGGGGAATAGACGCCTTGCGGGCCTCGTTGCAGGCTCCTGTAACGCAACGGTACGGTAGCTCGGTGAGCGAGCCCGAGCCGTCCACCGAAGCCAGGCGCATCGCCGCGCAGGCGCGCGACCGCGTCCGCTTCGAGGAGGAGGCGCTCGAGCTCGCCGACCAGGTCTACCGGGTGGCGCGCAGGCTGGTCGGATCGCGCGAGGAGGCCGAGGATCTGGTGCAGGAGGCGTATGCGAGAGCATTTCGGAGCTGGCGCTCATTCACGCCGGGCACGAACATGCGCGCCTGGCTCTTCCGCATCCTCACGAACCTCAACGTCGACCGCGGCCGCCGAATCCAGCGCACGCCCGACATGCAGCCGCTCGAGGAGAGCGACTACTACCTCGCGAACAAGCTCGCCTCGGCCGGGGGTGAGGAGGTGCTCGAGCAGGAGCATGTCGTCGAGCGTCTGTCGCAAGATTCCGTCGTGAGCGCGCTCTCCGAGATCCAGCCCCAGTTCCGCGACGTGGTCGTCCTCGTCGACATCGGCGATTTCACCTATGCGGACGCGGCGCAGATCCTCGACATTCCCATCGGCACCGTCATGTCGCGCCTCCATCGCGGGCGCCGCGCGCTGAAGCAGAAGCTCGCCGAGGAGACGATGGCGTGAGCGACAAGGACCCGTGCGACCGCTGCGAGGAGCTCATGCAGGACTTCCTCGACCGGACGCTGACCGACCTCGAGTGGAAAGAGGCCGAGGTTCACCTCACGGGTTGCGAGTACTGCGCGCGCCGCTATCGCTTCGAGGAGACGCTCCGCCGCTACGTGAAGCTGAGCGCCGTCGAGCGCATGCCCCCGAGCCTCATGGCGAAGCTCGAAGAGCTCCGCGGTCGCGACGCCACCGCCTACTAGCCCGCTTCGAAAGCTGGCGGAAGGTCGTCCGGGGTGTCGACGTCGCCGGGCGCGCCGAGGTCGTCGCACGGCACGAGTCGCACCGGGCTCGTGTGGAGCCCCTCGTCGGGAACGTCGTCCCACGCCTCGCGGCCGAGCACGAGTGGATGACCCCGCGCGCCGGCGTACGACGCCGCGACGATCCCGTCCCTCCGTCCGCCAGACGTCGAGGACTCGAGCGATCGCCGCGGGCTGGAGGTTCGGCCCGTCGGCGAGCACGACGACGGCAGCCTCGACCTCCGGGACCGAGCGCCTCGAGCCCGCAGCGAAGCGACGCCCCCGGCCCGAGCTCCCACGCGTCGCAGGAGACGAGCCGCACGCCTTGTGCCAATTTCTCACTTGGGAGCTCGAGCTCGTGGGCGCCCTGGACGACGACCACCTCGTCGACCTCCGAGCCCGCGAGCCGGTCCAGGACCGCGGGCAGCAGGAGGCGCTGCTTCGGAGAGCCGAACCGCGTCGACTCGCCGGCGGCGAGGACGACCGCGGCGACCGTCATCACGTCTCCGTGACGGTGACCGTCCGGACGACGACCGGTTGCGTCGGTTGCTCGTTGGCGTCGCCGAGCAAGCCGATGCGCTCGACGACGTCGAGCCCGTCGGTGACCTCGCCGACGACCGCGTACTCGGGCGGGAGGCCCGCATCCTCGGCGGTGACGACGAAGAACTGGCTCCCGGCGGTTCCCACAGGCTCTAATCCCGACTTCGCCATCGCGACCGTCCCCTTCGTGTAGCGGACGGAAGGCGGAGGCACGTCGAGGGTCGCGTATCCCGGCTCGCCCTGACCGCTCTGCGTCGGGTCGCCGCCCTGGATCACGAAGCCGGGGACGATCCGGTGGAACACCGTGTCGTCGTAGAAGCCCTCGCGGGCGAGGTGCACGAGCGACGCCGTGGCCTCCGGCGCGAGTGTGAGATTGAGCCCGACGGTGAAGCTGCCGCAGCTCGTCTCGAACACGAGCGCGTACGTCTTGCTGGGGTCGAGCGTCCCGGACGGAGGCTCCAACGTCGGCGCCTCCCGCTTGTCGGGCGCTCCGACGGTCTCGCAGCCCGATGCCGCCGGACGGCTGCTCGTCGTCCCCGCCGCAGCCGGCGACGAGCGCGAGCAGTGCGAGGGCGAGGAGCAGTGCGCGCATCGCGTGCGATCCTATCGGCGTCGAATGGACGTGACGCGCTGCGAGTGGGCTTCAGGAGGCGATGCGCCGATGCTCGCCTACCACGACGACGAATGGGGCGTTCCCTCTCACGACGACCGCCACCTGTTCGAGATGCTGACGCTGGAGGGGGCACAGGCGGGCCTCTCCTGGTCGACGATCCTCCGCAAGCGTGAGGGGTATCGCCGGCTGTTTCGCCGGCTTCGACGCCGAGCGCGTGGCCGCGCTTCACGCTCGGCCGATGTCGAACGGCTCTGGGACGATCCGGGGATCGTCCGCAACCGGGCCAAGGTCGAGTCGACGATCTCGAATGCGGGAGCCGTGCTCGCCGTGCAGGCGGAGCTCGGCAGCCTGGACGAGTACCTGTGGGGCTTCGTGGGCGGCGAGCCGATGGTCAACCGGTGGCGATCGCTCGGCGATCTCCCCGCGGAGACGCAGGAGTCGAAGGCGCTCTCGAAGGACCTGAAACGGCGTGGCTTCCGGTTCGTCGGCCCGACGATCTGCTACGCCCTCATGCAGTCCGTAGGCATGGTCAACGATCACACAGTCGACTGTTTTCGGTTCGAAGAGCTGACGTGAGCGCGCCGATCCGGTATGCCCGCAGCGGCGACGTGCGACCTCGTGGCCGGCTCCGGCCTCCACTTCGAGGACCGCGGCGAGCACGAGCTGAAGGGGATCGAGGGTGCCCGCCGGGTCTTTGCGGCTTCGTCGAGCTAGGCCCGAGTCGTAACGGCGATCAGGTCGGCAAGGTTCACGAGCTGGATCGCGGTGCGCATGGCGGTGACGTGCTCGTCGTCGGAGCCGAGCTCCGCGCTCTGTCGCCAGAGCTCGCTCGCAGAGGCGAGCAGCTCCTGGATTCGCTCGGCTTCCTCGGGGTAGCCGTCACGCTCGCGTGAGGCGTTGACCGCAAGGCCGAGCGCGCCGATTGCGTCGCGCTGCCGGAGCCAGAGGAGCGGCACGGCCATCGAGATGTACTGATGGATGCGGGCGAAGGTCAGCGGCTGAGTGAGCGAGGTCGGTCCGCGTGGGGTTGTAAGCGGTTCCGGCGGCTCGCGGTCGGCGATCCGGCGGGCGTTCTCCCCGAGCATCGCGCGCAGCTGGCGGTCGTCGAAGCCCGCGAGCTTCGCCGTGCGAACGGCCATGAGCAACGAGTTCGGCTGCCGGCCGTACGGGTAGTCCGAGGCGTACACGATCTGCTCCGGCGAAACCTGGCGGAAGAGGTCCAGCAGATCGACGGCGCTCCACACCGAGGTGTCGAAGAAGACTCCGGGGATCCCGCCAAGTCGCCCGGCGAGCCCCGCCATGTCGGCGATTCCGGCGTGGGCCACGATGAGGCGTACGCGGTGGCAGCGGCGCACGAGGCTCTCGAGGTGCTCTGCGATCGGCGGAAGGCCGCGTCCCCCGTGGATCAGGATCGGGAACGTCGCGGTCCGAGGCGAGCTGGAAGACGGGAGCGAGGCGTTCGTCGTCGAGAGCGAAGCCCTGGGCGCGCGGATGGAGCTTGATCCCCTTCGCGCCCAGATCGAGAGCGCGGTTCGCCTCCTCGAGCGGACGCTCCGTCAGGTCGAGCCGGACATAGGGGACGAGGCGGCCGGCGGACCGCTCGGCATGCGCGAGCGTGCGGTCGTTCGGCACGGTGAAGCCCGGCTCGCGATCGTGCTCGTCCATGCAGAAGACGTTGGCGCGTGAGAAGCCGTACCGGTCGAGGATCCCGGTCAGATCCTCGTAGCGGCCGACCATTCCGTCGATGTCGTTCCCGAGGTGGGTGTGCGCATCGAAGAGCAGCGCGCCCTCCGGAAGCTCGGCGCGGACCGACTCGTCGTACGAGTCCACGATCGTCCGCGCGCGCTCGATCGGGGTCACAAACTCAGTCTACGCAGGCTCGGACGCTTCGCTCAGCGCCTCCCAGATCGCGCGGAGCCGTCATCGGGAGCCGCCGCATCCGGACGCCTGTTGCGGCTGCGACGGCGTTCGCGATCGCGGCGGGTGCGGCGACGACGGGAGCCTCGCCGATGCCCTTCGCGCCGAAAGGCCCGTCGGCCGCGGGCACCTCGACGATCAGCGTGTCGATGTCCGGCACGCGGTCCGACAGCGGGATCGCGTAGTCGAGGAACGAGCCGGTGACGAGCCGCCCGTCCTCGTCGTGCTCGAGCTGCTCGAAGAGCGCCCAGCCCATTCCCTGCGTCGCGCCGCCGCGCATCTGGCCCTCGACGAGTGCGGGGTTCAGCGCTCGCCCGACGTCCTGTGCGATCACGTGGGCGAGAAGCTCGACCTCTCCCGTCTCGCGATCGACGCGGACGTGTGAGAGGTGCCCGGCCACCGAAGGCGCCGACTTCGTCTGCGCCGAGCCGCCGTGCCCCTCGATCGGCTCGTAGCGGCCGCCGAAGCGGAGCGCCTTGCGGGCGATCTCCTCGACCGTGATCGAGCGATCGGGAGCGCCGACCGCTCGGACGACTCCGTCCACGACCTCGAGGTCGCCGGGCGCGATCTCGAGCTCCTCCGACGCGGCAGCCAGCACCTTGACGCGTGCCGCCTCCGCCGCCCCGAGCACCGCCTTGCCGACCGTGTACGTGACCTTCGAGCCGCCGCTCGCTCCCGCGTACGGCCCGGTCGCCGTATCGGCCGAGACGACTCGCACCTTGTCGGGGGAGAGGCCGAAGGCGGCCGCGGCGATGGCGGCGAACCCCGTGTTGACCCCGCTCATGTCCGCCGCCGAGGTGACGACGGTCATCGTCCCGTCCGTGTCCACGCGGCACACGGCCGCGGCGGGCTCGTTGCCACCGGGCCAGTACCCCGCCGCGATCCCGACTCCCTCGCCCTCGGGAAGCGACGCGCGGTCCTTCCACAGCGGATGATCCCGGAGGCGCTCGAGCACGTCGACGGCGCCCATCGCCGGGAAGGCGTTGCCGCTGACGCCGACGTCGCCCTCGACCACGGCGTTTTTCAGCCGGAGCTCGATCGGGTCGATCTCGAGCTCCTCTGCGAGCTCGTCGAGGAGCGACTCGACGGCGAACGCCGCGGTGGGCGCGCCCGGGGCCGCGGTACGCGCCGAACGTGAAGCGGTTCGTCTGGACGCCGTAGCCGCGGAGGTCGTGCGCCTCCCAGCGGTACGGCCCGGCGACGAGGAGCGAGGTGATTCCTTCGACGCCCCAGCCCGCGTTGGAGCCGCGATCGACGATCATCCGCGCCTCGATCGCCGTCAGCGTGCCGTCCTTCCGCGCCGCCGATGCGGAGGTGGCTGATCTGGCGCGGAGGCGGGATTCGTCGCCTGGAAGTCCTCGGCGCGAGTCAGCACGAGACGTACCGGCCGCCTCAGCGCGAGGGCTGCGCCCACGACCAGCGGCTCGACGAGGGCGAACTTGCCCCCGAACGCGCCGCCCAGCGGCTCGGCGATCGACCCGGATCCGGTCGAGCGGGAGGTCGAACGCGCGCGCCAGCTCGCGCCTCGTCACGAACGAGCCCTGGGTGCTCGTCGACACGACGAGTGTCCCCGACGGCTCGAGCCACGCGGTCGCGACCTGAGGCTCGATGTACGCCTGATACATCCAGGGCGTTCGGAACGTCCCCGAGACCACGGCGTCGCTCGCCTCGAGCGCGGCCGCCGCGTCTCCGGAGCTCCGGTTGACGCGGTCGAGGACGTTGCCGGAGAGCTCCTCCTCCTCGGCCTCCTCCTCCCCGTGGTCGACGCCCGCGTGGATCGACTCCAGGTCGCCGCCGTCGTCCGCGTCCTCGGCGAGGCGGGCGAGCGCGGCCCCGGGTTGCATCGCCTCCTCGAGATCGACGACGGCTTCGAGCGGCTCGTACTCGACGAGGACAGCTTCGGCGCCGTCCTCTGCGGCGGCCTCGCTCTCGGCCACGACGAGCGCCACCGGCTGCCCGGCGAAGACCACCTCCTCGCGGGCGAGCGGCTCCGACGTTCGGTCGCCGCCGCCGGTCGCCATGGGGAAATCGGCCGCGACGAGGACTGCGACGACCCCGGGCACCGCGAGCGCATCGTCGCGGTCGATGGCTCGAATCCGCGCGTGCGCCTCGGTCGAGAGGACGGGTCGAGCGTGGAGAAGCCCGTGGACGTAGCCGTCGGCCGCGTACCGCGTCGCGCCGGTGACCTTGTCCGGCGCGTCGATCCGCGGCCGCCGGGACGCCGATCACGGTCTCCGTCATCGCGATCCTCCTCTCTGCGCCGCTCGGCGCGTTCGAGCGCGCGACGGACGACGACCTCCGCGACGTGGCGACGGTACTCCGCCGGCGCGAAGCGATCGCCGAAGACGTCGACACCCGCGCAGGGCTGGCGGACTCGTCCCGGAGCACGAACGGGCTGCGACGCCGACTCCGGTGACGGCGATGCTCCGGCTTCCGTCCGCAGCGACCAGGGCGGCGGCGCCCGCGAGCGCGAACCCGGACGCCGGATGCTCGACCCTCACGTACGCGGATCCCGATCCCGAGTCGGGTACGGGAACGACGATGTCCGCGATCAGCTCCTGCGTGTCGAGAGCGGTGGTGAACGGGCCGAGGAAGAAGTCCGCTGCCGCGACCGTCCGCTCGCCCGCTGGGCGAGCGAAGCTGAAGAGCCGCGCCGAGCGCAAGCAGGACGGCCGGCATGTCCGACGCCGGATCCGCGTGCGCGAGGCTGCCTCCGATCGTTCCGCGATTTCGCACCTGGAGGTCGCCGATGCCCGACGGCGCACTCGGCGAGCGCGGCGAGCGCGGGCGGTCGAGCTCGGGCGCGCGCAGCGAGCTCGTCCCAGGTGGTGAGCGCGCCGAGACGAAGCTCGCCGTCGCGAATGGCGACGCCACGCAAGCTCGAGCCGCGCGATGTCGACGAGGAGCGAGGGCCTGGACGATCCGGAGCTTCAGCACCGGGATGCAGCGACTGGCCGCCCGCGATGGCCTTCGCCTCCGGGTCGGCGAGCGAGCTCGAGCGCCTCGCTCGACGCTCGAGGCACGGGCGTAGCGGACGGGCGCGGGGATCAGCGGGTCGCCCCTTCCCGCGAGCGCTGCGCCGCGGCCCGCACCGACTCGACGATCGGCTGGTACCCCGTGCAGCGGCAGAAGTTGCCGCGCAGCGCCTCGCGGACCGTCTCGTCGTCGGGATCGGGATCGCTCGAGAGCAGGTCGAACGCGGTCAGGATCATCGCGGGCGTGCAGAAGCCGCACTGGAGGCCGTGGTGCTCGACGAAGGCGCTCTGAATCGGGTGCAGCTCGCCGTCGGAGGCGAGTCCCTCGATCGTCGTCACCTCGGCGCCCTCGGCTTGGAGCGCGAGCACGCTGCAGCTCTTCACGGCGCGGCCGTCGAGGAGCACCGTGCAGGCGCCGCACTGGCTCGTGTCGCACCCGATGTGGGCTCCGGTGAGGCCGAGTCCGTCGCGCAGCGCGTGGACGAGGAGCGTCCGCGGCTCGACCTCGAGCGTGTGCCGCTCGCCGTTGACGACGAGCTCGAGAGCTTCGACCACGTTTCGAGTCTAGTGACGCCCAACGCGGCCCAGGGCCGTTCAACCCGGGGTTCGCTGCGACACCGCTCTCTAGAATCGAGCTCCGGTAATGGAGGCCGTCGAGGTCGAGGAGATCACGCGCGTCTTCGAGCCGCGCCGGCGCAGCGCAAAGCGCGTCGTCGCCCTCGACGACGTCTCGCTGTCGATCCCGACGGGGGAGATCCACGGCCTGCTCGGCCCGAACGGGGCAGGGAAGACGACGCTCGTCAAGATCCTCTCGACGGTGCTCCTGCCGACGTCGGGGCGCGCGCGCGTCCTCGGCCACGACGTCGTGGACGAGACGCACGCCGTTCGGCCGCTGATCGGGATCGTCTTCGGCGGCGACCGTGGCCTCTACTGGCGCCTCTCGGGGCGGCAGAACCTCGAGTACTGGGGCGCCCTCTACAAGCTCTCCGCTCGCGACGCGAAGGAACCGCGCGCAGGCGCTGCTCGAGCGCGTCGGCCTCTCCGACAAGTGCGGACGATCGCGTCGAGGAGTACTCCCGCGGAATGAAGCAGCGCCTTCACCTCGCGCGCGGCTTGATGGGCGACGGCCGGGTCCTCTTCCTCGACGAGCCGACGACGGGCATGGATCCGCTCGCGGCGCGCGAGTTCCGGACGCTGATCGAGGAGCTCCGCGACGAGGGACGCACGATCCTGCTCGCCACGCACGACATGGTCGAGGCGGAGACGGTCTGCGACCGGGTGACGCTGATCGACCGCGGCAAGATCATCGCGACGGAGTCCCCGCGCACGCTCGGCCAGGTGCTCTCGCGCTTCCAGCGGATCGACGTCGAAGGCGCATCCGAAGCCGTGCTCGAGGAGATCCGCGCGCTTCGAGGAGTGGCGAGCGTGACGGTGGTCGACGGCGCCGGAACGCGGATCGAGGTCGACGAGGAGGGCGTGACCCAGCTCGTGCTCGAGCGGCTCGTCGCCGCGGGCGTCACCTCCGTGCGGACGAGCCTGCCGAGCCTCGACGAGGTCTACGTCCAGCTCATCGGCGAGCGCGGGATGGAGCTCTAGGGCGATGCGGGCGTTCCTCGCCGGGTTCCGGCTCGAGCTGCGGATCATCCGCGTCGCACCCCGACGCGCTGATGCCGCTCTTCACGGCGCCGCTCTTCGCGATCATCTTCCTGGCCATCGTGCGGCAGAGCGGACGGGAGGACCTGCAGCCGGACGCGCTGATCGCGCCGGTGCTGATGACGCTCCTCTGGGTCGCCTTGCAGCACGCCGGGACGCTCATGATCAAGCGACCGCTGGCAGGCGCTCCTCGAGCCGATGGTCGCCTCGCCGACGAGCCTGTCGTCGGTCCTGCTCGGGCGGATCATGTCCCTCATGTGCTTCGGGCTGCTCTCGTTCTTCGAGGTCTGGGCGGTCGGGAAGCTCGTCTTCGGCGTCTCGATTCCGTTCGAGCACCCGTTCGAGCTCTTCGTCACGCTCGCTCTCACCGCGCTCGCGATGGGGGGATTGGCGGTCGCGTTCTCGGCACTCCTCGTGATGACTCGGAACGCCTACACCTTCACGAACTCCACGAGCTTCCCGCTCTACCTCCTCGGCGGCGTCTTCGTTCCCGTCGCCATCCTGCCGGGCTGGATCCAGCCGTTCTCCTCGATCCTCTTCGTCTCCTGGAGCGCCGATCTCCTCCGCGCCAGCCTCAAGGACGCGCCGCTGGACGACTTCTGGGCGCGGCTCGGGATGGTGCTCCTGCTCGGCACGGTCACGCTTCGCGATCGGCCGGGTCATCCTCCACTACGTGCTGCGGCGCATGCGGGCGAACGGCGAGCTGGCGGCCGTATGACAGCGCTCGCGAGCCACGCTCAACGTCATGCGCCACGCCTTCCGGGCGGGCTCGCCGACTACCGCGCCATCTTCACCTGGAAGAGCTGGCTCGCGGGCTGGTATGTGCGAGTGCTCGCGCAGGTCGCGTTCTTCGCCCTGATCGGCGAGCGCCTCGGCGACGACGAGAAGACGTACTACCTGCTCATCGGCAACTCGCTCCTGATCGCCGCGCAGGTCGGGGTCTTCTCGCTGAACATGACCTCCTCCGAGCGCTGGACGGGAACGCTGCCGCTCCTCGTCGCGAGTCCCTCCAGCCCGGTGATCGTCTTCTCGCGCCCGTGGCTCGTATCTCGCGATCGACGGCGCCCTGAGCGCGCTCGGCGCCCTCTTCATCGCCGGCCCGGTGTTCGGAATGGATCTGCCGTGGCCGCGCGTGCTCGCCGTGGTGCCGCTGACGCTGGTGGTCGCGCTGGCGTCGTACGGCTTCGGGACCTTCCTGGCCGGCATCGTGTTTCGCTTTCGGCACATCAACAGCCTCGTCGTCGTCACGACGTACGTCTCGCTCATGGCTGCGTGCGGGGTGAACGTGCCGCTGTCCTACTACCCGGAAGCCGTCGCGTGGGCCGCGCATCTCCTGCCGCTGACGAACGGGCTGCTCGGGATCCGCGGAGTGTTCGAGGGCGCAGCCGCGAGCACGATTCTCGGACATGCCGCGCTCGAGGCGCTCGTCGGCCTCGGCTGGATGACCGCCGCGCTCCTGAGCTTCAACCGCCTCGCGTCGCAGGGCCGCCGCGACGGCTCGCTCGACTACGGCGCGTGACGACTCAGGCCGCGAGCGCGGAGACCTTCTCGCGAAGGTATGCGAGATACGGCTGCGGGTCGATGCGCCGGCGAGCCCGTCAGCCGCTCGATCGTCTCCTTCGGCGTGAGCTTGCGCCCGAGCGAGTAGAGGTTGTCGCGGAGCCAGGCCGAGAGCCCTTCGAGCTCGGCCCGCCTCCATCTGGGCGTCGAGGTCGGGAATCGCCTCGCGCACGGCGGCCCAGATCTGGAGCGAGATGACGTTGCCGAGCGCGTATGTCGGGAAGTAGCCGATCCCTCCGCTCGACCAGTGGACGTCCTGCAGCACTCCCTGCGAGTCGTTCGGCACCTCGACGCCGAGAAAGTCGCGCATCCCCGCGTTCCAGGCCTCCGGCAGGTCCTTGGGCGCGAGCGTGCCCTCGATGAGCTGCCGCTCGAGCTCGAAGC
The DNA here is from genome assembly GCA_963746435.1 of uncultured Actinomycetes bacterium. GTDB lineage: Bacteria > Actinomycetota > Thermoleophilia > Gaiellales > Gaiellaceae > GMQP-bins7. The sequence goes on along the minus strand of CAVVAZ010000011.1, from coordinate 19,420 downwards.
GAAGGATGATGTGGAGGCTGTACGTCGTCTCGTCGGCCTCGACCCTGATCAGACCTGGCTCGACGCGGTTGATCGCAGCCAGGAACGTGTCGAGGCCGACGGCGCCGAGCTGGTCCGGGAAGGTCTCCTGGAGCGGCTCGTACCAGTGCAGCCAGAATGGCCGGCTGCGGGCGACGAGGTTCTCCCAGGTCCGGCTCTGCGACTCGTTCAATCCGAGCGACGGCGAGCCCGACAGCGTGGGCAGCCAGCCCGCGAGCGGAGTTCGCTCGAGCGAAGGCGAGATCCCGTGGGCGTACAGGCCGTGTCCCGCTTCGTGCATCGTCGACCAGAACGAGTCGAGCCCGGTCTCGTTGTAGCGCGTCGTGAGGCGGACGTCCCTCGTCGAGAACGAGGTGCAGAATGGGTGGACCGTCGGATCGATCCGCCAAGACCCCTCCTCGAATCCGACGGTCGCGAGCACGCGCTCCGCGAACTCCTGCTGGAGCGCCGTCGGAAAGTGCTCGTCGAGGAATGACGCCTCGATGCGCGGCGCAGCGCGGACGAGCTCCGAGAGGACGGGACGGACGACGCCGAACACCTCGGCGACCTCGGTGGTCGTCATGAACGGCTCGAAGTCGTCGAGGAGCGGCGTGTACGGCGAGTCGTCCCAGTCGAAGCACTCGACGTAGCGGCGCTTGAGCTCGAGGTTCGTCTCGAGCGCGGGCAGGAAGCTCGCGAAGTCGTTCGACGCGCGGGCGTCCACCCAGATCTGGTGGCCGCGGGAGCCCGCGCGCGTTATCTCGGCGCGAAGCTCCGAGGGGACGCGGCGTTCCTTCTCCCAGTCGCGGCGGGTGACTCGGATGAGGCTCGCGTCGTCGGAGTCGTACTCGAGCGACTCCTCGTACGGGCGCAGGCGCTCCAGGAGCTGGCCGACCTCCGCGTCGACGAAGCGGTCGTGCGCGATCCGCCCGAGGGTGGCGAGAGCCTCTGCCCGACTCTCGCTTCCGAGCGGCGGCATCATCACGCGCAGGTCCCACGCGAGCACGCCTCCGGAGCGTTGGATGTCGGAGATCTCGGCCAGACGCTCCTTGAGCGCGCGCAGGTCGGCTTCCACGGCCGGGACACTACCGGCGCGAGGTTAGGATCCGGCGCATGCCCGACGTGCTGATCGTCGCCGACACTCGAAGCTCGCCGGAGATGCGGCACGAGGTGCCGCTGATGGTGCCCGACCCGTTTCTGTATGCGGAAGTGGGTGGGAACCGCCATGTCGCGATCGGCTCGATGGAGCAGCGTCGCATCCAGGAGCTCGGTCTCGGGATCGAGGTCACGCCGCTCGATGCGCTTGGCATCGACGAGCTCGTGCGCGGAGGCGTGGAGCAGGACGAGCGTCTGCGTGAGCTCCACCTACGAGCGTGCCGTTCGTTCGGGCTCGAGCGCGCACTCGTGCCGCACGAGCTTCCCCACGGGAACCGCCGACCACCTCCGTGCCGCCGGCATCGAGCTGACCGTCGACGCCGGGCACTTCCGGGAGCGCAGGCGGGTCGAAGTCGGAGGCCGAGCTCGCCGGGATCCGGCGCGCTCAGCGAGCCACGGAGGCTGCGATGGCTTCCGCTCTCGACCTTCTCCGGCGGGCGGAGGCGAGGAACGGCGGTCTCGTCGTCGACGGCGAGGCGCTGACGTGCGAGCTGCTCAAGCGCCACGTGGATCAGGCGTTCGTCGAGAACGGCGCCGTCGGCGGACGAGTCCGTCGTGTCGCACGGGCCGCAGACCGCGATCGGCCACGACACGGGCTCGGGCGCGATCGCGGCGGACGACGTCGTCCTGCTCGATCTCTTCCCGCTCGATCGAGCGTCGGCCTGCTACGCGGACATGACGCGGACCTTCGCCGTCGGCGAGGTCTCGGACGAGATCCGCGAGTACCACCGGCTCTGTCAAGGAGGCGCTCGACCTCGCCGTCGCCGCGAGTACGTCCGGGTGTGGACGGCAGGGACATCCACCGGCTGGTCTGCGACTTCTTCGACGAGCATGGCTTCCCGACCTCGCTGCACAAGGAGGAGGGAGCCGTGCTCGAGGACGGCTTCTACCACGGCACCGGCCATGGAGTCGGGCTCGCCGTGCACGAAGCCCCGTTCATGGGCCGCATCGGCCACGAGCTCGTCGCCGGCGACGTCATCACCATCGAACCCGGGCTCTATCGCCGGGGCTTCGGCGGGGTGCGGCTCGAGGATCTCCTGCTCGTCACCGAGGACGGGTGCGAGGTGCTCACCGACTTCCCCTACGACCTGGAAGTGGCAAGTGAGCCTGCACGCCGGCGCGGACCGCGAGGACGCATCGAGACGCTGCTGGCGGAGGAGCGGCGATATCCGCCGCCGGAGGACTTCGCCGCCCAGGCCAACGCGCAGCCCGAGATCTACGACGTGCCGTTCGAGGAGTTCTGGGAGCGCGAGGGGAGAGAGCGCGTCACCTGGTTCGAGCCGTTCACGTCGCTCCTGGAGTGGGAGCTCCCGTACGCGAAGTGGTACCTCGGCGGGAAGATCAACGTCGCCTACAACTGCCTCGACCGCCATGTCGAGGCCGGGCGGGGCGACAAGGTCGCGTTCTACTTCGAGGGCGAGCCCGAGGGCGAGCGCGCGGCGATCACCTACGCGCAGCTCCTCGACGAGGTCGTCCGGGTCGCCAACGGCTTGAAGGAGCGCGGCGTGAAGAAGGGAACGCCGGTCGGCATCTACATGGGCATGGGGCCCGGCCTGCCGATCGCGATGCTCGCGTGCGCGCGCCTCGGCGCGCCGCACACGGTCGTGTTCGGCGGCTTCTCGGCGGAGTCGCTCGCCGACCGCCTGAACGACATGGAGTGCGAGCTCTTGATCACGCAGGACGAGGGGTGGCGACGCGGGCAGACCGTGCCGCTCAAGGGCAACGCCGACGAGGCGCTCGAGTCGTGTCCGAAGGTGAAGACGGTCGTCGTCGGGCAGCGGACGAGGGCGGATGTCCCGATGCAGGACGGGCGCGACATCACCTGGTCCGAGCTCGTCGAGGGCCAGTCAGAGGACCCCGCGTCCTGTCCGTGCGAGCCGATGGACTCCGAGGATCTGCTCTACCTCCTGTACACGAGCGGGACGACCGCGAAGCCGAAGGGCATCGCGCACACGACGGCCGGCTACCTCGTGGGCGTCGCTGCGACGCACCACTACATCTTCGACCTGAAGCCCGACTCCGACGTCTACTGGTGCGCCGCGGACATCGGCTGGGTCACCGGACACAGCTACATCGTCTACGGGCCGCTCTGCAACGGCGCGACGAGCGTTCTCTACGAGGGGACGCCCGACTTCCCGGACAAGGACCGCTGGTGGGACATCGTCGAGCGCTACGGCGTGACGATCCTGTACACCGCGCCCACGGCGATCCGCGCCCACATGAAGTGGGGGCCGGAGCACGCCGAGCGCCACGATCTCTCGTCGCTGCGGCTGCTCGGCACGGTCGGCGAGCCGATCAACCCGGAAGCCTGGATCTGGTACCGAGAGCACATCGGCGCCGACCGGCTGCCGGTGGTCGACACCTGGTGGCAGACGGAGACCGGCATGGTCCTGATCACGCCACTTCCCGGAGTGACGACGACGAAGCCGGGATCGGCGACGAAGCCGTTCCCGGGGGTCGAGGCCGCCGTCGTGAACGACCGGGGCGAGGAGGTCGGTCCCGGGCGGTGGCGGGTATCTCGTCCTGAAGAAGCCGTGGCCGGCGATGCTGCGCGGGATCTTCAAGGACCACGACCGCTACGTCGGAGACGTACTGGTCGAGGTTCCCGGGGATGTACTTCGCGGGCGACGGCGCCCGGATCGACGAGGACGGCGACTTCTGGCTCCTGGGCCGGGTGGACGACGTGATGAACGTCTCCGGGCACCGCATCTCGACGATCGAGGTGGAGTCCGCGCTCGTCGACCACCCGAGTGTCGCCGAGGCCGCGGTGTGCGGGCGCACCGACTCGCTGACGGGACAGGCGATCGTGGCCTTCGTGACGCTCAAGGGCGGACAGGAGGGAACGGTCGAGCGGCTCGAGGAGCTCCGCAACCACGTAGCGGCGAAGATCGGCCCGATCGCGAAGCCCGCGAACATCGTCTTCACGCCGGAGCTGCCCGAAGACGCGGTCGGGCAAGATCATGCGGCGCCTGCTTCGTGACGTCGCGGAAGACCGACCGCTCGGCGACACGACGACGCTCGCCGACCCGGCGGTCGTCGCCGAGATCGCCGACCGCGCAGTCGCCCAGCCGGCCGAGGACTAACCGGTCTCGCCCCCGAGCGCGAGCCTCGACCACCTCGTCCGGTGCGAGCGCTGCCCCGGCGCGCATCGCGGCCTCGTAGGGCTGCGTGTCAGCCGGCGAGCGCGATGTCGAACGCCGCGACGGTGCGCTCGATGTCGGCCTCGCTCGTCCGCCAGTTCGAGACGGAGAGCCGGATCGCGGCACGTCCGTCCCAGGTCGTTCCGCTCATCCACGCTTCGCCGCTCGCTTGAACCGCACGCAGCAGAGCATCGGTCGTAGCGTCGTCCTCGAAGCGGAAGAGCACCTGGTTGAGCACCACGTCGTTCAGCACCTCGCAGCCGGGTCGCCGGGAGATCTCGCCGGCGAACTGGCGCGCGCGAGCGCAGCTCCGCTCCACGAGGTCGGCGACACCCGAGCGTCCGAGCGAGCGTAGGGCGGCGTAGACGGCGAAGCCTCGGGCGCGGCGAGAGAACTCCGGCGTCCAGTCCATCTGATCGCGTGCGGCGTCCGGATCCGCCACGAGATACTCGGCCGTCAGCCGCATTGCAGCTCGGTGCGCTTCCGAATGCGCGACGAACGCCAGGCCGCAGTCGTACGGGACGTTGAGCCACTTGTGCGCGTCGGTCGCCCAGGAGTCGGCGCGATCGACGCCCGCGACGAGATGGCGAAGCTCGGCCGACGCGGCCGCCCACAGCCCGAAGGCTCCGTCCACGTGCAGCCAGGCGCCGGCAGATCTGCTGAGCTCGGCTATCTCGCCGATCGCGTCGAAGGCACCCGTGTTGACCTCGCCGGCCTGGGCGCACACGATCGACCGGTCCGTCGATCGCCTCGAGCGCGGCCTCGACCGCCCTGGTCCGCATCCGACCTTGGTCGTCCGCCTCCACCGCCACGATCGATCCGCTTCCGAAGCCGAGCAGCCTGAGCGCCCGATCGACCGTGACATGCCGCTTGGCGCCGGCGACGACCCGCACAGCGGGCGAACCGGCGAGCCCGTCCTGCTCGACGTCCCAGCCCGCGCGCTCGAGCACCGCGTGCCGCGCGGCCGCAAGGCAGGTGACGTGCGCCATCTGGCAGCCCGTCACGAAGGCGAACGAGGCGCTTGGCGGAAGCCCCAGGAGATCCACGAGCCACGCACCGGTGATCTCTTCGACCACCGCGGCGGCCGGGCCGCCGACGACGAGGCCCGCGTTCTGGTCCCACGCGCTGGTCAGCCAGTCGGCCGCGAGCGCCGCCGGCAGCGCCCCGCCGATGACGAAGCCGAAGTAGCGTCCGCTCGGGATCCCGACGACGCCGCGCTCGGTCTCACGAGCCAGAGTCTCGATCACCTCGAGTGGCTCGCTTGGCTCGTCCGGCAAGTCGCCTCCGAGGGCCACTCGCAGCTCCTGGACCGAGGCGGTCGGCCAAACGGGCCGCTCGTCGAGCGACTCGAGGAAGTCGGCAGCGATCTCAGCGGCTCGCCCGAGGAGCGCGCGATCGTCTCTCACGCAGCCAGCAGCTTCTCGAAGCGCTCGGGATCGTCGAACGGACCGACCACGGCGAGATAGAGGCGCTTGTCCTCCAGGAGATCGCGCGCGACCCGCTGGATGTCCTCGGCGGTCACGCCGTCGAGCTCGCGGAGGACGTCGTCCGGCTCGTCGATCTCGTTCTCGAGGAGCTCGCGCCGGAGCGCGAACTGGATCATCGCCTGCGGGCTCTCCAGCCGAAGCACAAAACGGCCTTTCGCGTACCCGCGCGCCTTCTCGAGCTCGTCTGCGGGTACCGGCTCGGCGGCGATCTTCCCGAGCTCGGCGAGGATCGTGGAGATCGCCTCGTCGATCCGGCTCACGTCTACTCCGGCTCCGGTGTAGAACGTCCCCGCGTCGGTGTACGCGCCGTTGGCCGCGTGGACGTAGTAGGCGAGGCCACGCCGCTCGCGCACCTCGGTGAAGAGCCGCGAGGACATGCCTCCTCCGAGCACGACCGCCAGGAGCTGCAGGGCGTACCGGTCGGGATGCGCGAGTTCGTACCCGCGCACGCCGAGGACGAGGTGCGCCTGCTCGGATTGCTTCGTGTGCAGCGCGACGGGCGAGCCGTCGGGCGGGAGTACCACCCCCAAAGGAGAAGCAGTCTCGCGCGGCTCGATGTCTCCGAGAAGCTCCTCGAGCCGGTCGATCAGCCCCTCGCCGATGCGCCCGCCGACGCCGACGACGATCCGCTCGGGGTGATACCAGGCCCCCAGGTACGAGGTGAACGTCTCGCGCGTCGTGCCTTCGATCGTCTCCTTCGTGCCCAGGATGTCCCACCCGAGCGGCTGGTCGCCGAAGAGCAGCCGGTCGTAGACGTTGCCGACGTAGCGCTGCGGCGTGTCGAGGTAGACGTTCATCTCCTCGAGGATCACGCCCTTCTCCTTGTCGATCTCGGCCGAGTCGAAGCGCGAGTTGCGGAGCATGTCGACGAGGACGTCGAGCGCGACGTCGCGGGTCTCCGCGGCGCATTTCACGTAGTAGCCGGTGAGCTCCTTGCCGGTGAAGGCGTTGAACTCGCCCCCGATCCCGTCGATCTCGGTCGAGATGGTTCGCGCGGTGGCCGGCGCTCGGTTCCCTTGAAGAACATGTGCTCGGTGAAGTGGGCGATGCCCTTCTGCTCAGGTGTCTCGTAGCGGGAACCCGCCGCGAGCATGAGGAAGCACGCGACCGAGCTCACCTGCGGCATCGGCGCCGTCAGGACGCGAATCCCGTTTCCAAGCCTCGTCTTGCTCGAAGACCGACACGGCGCCGATGGTATAGACACGGTTCATGCCCGGACAACTGACCCGAACGGCCATCGCCGCACAGCCCGACTGGCTGCTCAGGTTCCCGAGCGCGTGGGCGGACGCGCGGTTGCCAGTGGGCGCCCGCGTGCTGTTCACCGGCTGCGGTACCTCGTTCCATGCAGCCCTCGCCTGCGGGCCGGCAGCTCAGGCCCTGGAGGTCGTGCTCGGGAACGCGCCGGCGGCGGATGTCCTTGTGGCTCTGAGCCACGAGGGCGAGACGCGTCTGACACTGGAGGCCGTTCAGGCGTTCGCGGGAGAGACGTGGCTGATCACCGGAGCACCCGAGAGCCCGCTCGCGAGCGCCGCCGACCACGTCGTCGTCGCGACTCCGGAGCTCGAGAAGAGCTACTGCCATACCGTGAGCTACACGTGCGCGATCGCGGCTGGCCGGGCTCTCCTCGGTGAGGACGTGAGCGACCTCGCCTCGCGGTCGAGCGCGAGCTCGCGGCCGAGCCGCTCGGCTCGTCCGAGCACGAGCGCTTCCTCGTCGCCGGCGCGGGAAGGGACGAGGCCACCGTCCTCGAGGCGGTGCTCAAGCTCCGAGAGGGCGCGCACGTCGTTGCGGAGGCGCACCACACGGAGCAACTCCTCCACGGGCACCTGGCTGCGGTCGACGATTCGGTCCGCTGCTTCGTGCTGGAGGGGGAGGGCCGGGCCGCCGAGCGCGCGCGCGACGCCGTCCGCGCGCTCGGAGAGCTCGGCTGCGAGTCGACGCTCGTCTCGACGAGCCACCCGGTCGTGGACATCGTGCGGTTCCAGCGGCTGACGGTGGACCTGGCCGAGGCGCGCGACGTCGACGCTGACCTGATCCGCTGGGACGAGGAGCCCTGGGACCGGGCTCGTAAAGCTCAGGACGTCTAGCGGTCCTCGAGCCGATAGACGAAGCGCAGCGCCTGCCAGCGCTCGTCGATCGAGCACGACTTGTTGTCAACGAGGCCGTGCGCGAGGCCGATCTCCTGCACGCTCTCGAACGCCAAATCCCCCTCGATCTTCGCCGCCTTCTTCGGCCAGGCGATCCAGAGCCCGTCCGCTGGATCGAGCGTCGCCTTCAGCGTCTCGAACCGGCGCTCGAGCTCCGCTCGGCTCGTGGTGAAGAAGACGACGACAGCCGTCCCCGGCTTCGCGCCCAGCTTCTGCGAGAGCGGCGTTCCGGAGTAGTCCTTATCGGGCATGCCACGCGGCGAGCAGTGCCGCCTCCTTCCCGGGGTCGAGTCCTGCGTCCTCCGTCAACGCCGCCTCCTCGAGCGCCCCGCGAACGGTCTCGGCGAGGGGTCGGAATCGGAGTCCGGCTGCAAGGGCGCGCTCGACGACGGCGCCGTGTGCGCCGGCCATCGCGGGGTCTTGCGATCCACAGCGGCAGCTCCATCGACTCTCCCACGGCCTTCTCCAGGAGAAACTCGTCTGGCACCCAGACGAGTTCCGCGCTGCTGCCGCCGATTGCGCGACACGTCTCGAGCAGCTCGCCCCAGGCGACTCCGGGGTTTGTCGCGTTGAACGTCGCGCCGCTGCCCTGGTCGCACAGGTCCACCATCCACTCGGCGAGATCTCGGACGTCGACGAACTGCACCCGGCGCTCCGGCGGAGCGGGTGCGAGGACATCGCCTCCACGGGCGACCCGGTGCGGCCAGTACGTGAATCTCCCCGTGGGATCGTGCGGACCGACGATGATCCCTGGCCGAACGACGAGTGCGCGCTCGCCGAACACGTCGCGTACGGCGTCTTCGCACAGCACCTTGAGGGAGCCGTAGTTCCCGTAGTCCGGAAGCAGTCGGTCGACCGGAGCGTCGCCGAGCTCCGCGAGGTGGCTCTCTTCGTCGACGGGCGTGCTGAAGTCGGCGTAGGCCGAGATGCTCGAGACGAAGCAGTAGAGGCCGGATCCGACGAGCGCCTCGGCGGAGGTGCGGACGACGTGTGGCACGTACCCGCTCGTGTCGATCACCGCGTCCCATCGTCTGCCCCGGAGCGCGGCGAGGTCGCCTTCTCGGTCCCCGGCGAGCTTCTCGACCTCGGGGTACAGGTCCGGGTTCGTGCGGCCGCGGTTGAAGAACGTCAACTCGTGGCCCCGGGCGAGAGCCGCGTCCGCAAGCGCACGCCCGACGAACCTCGGACCGCCGAGGACGAGCAGCTTCACGTGAGCTCTGCAAGCCCGGCGAGGAGCCGGTCGACCTCATCCTCGGTGTTGTAATGGACGATGCCCGCGCGGACGGCCCCGTCGTCCAGGCCGAGGTAGGCCATCGTCTCGACTGCGTAGTAGTTCCCGTGCCAGACCGCGATGTCGCGCTCGGCCAGGAGCGTCGCAATCTGCTCGGGACTGTGGCCGGGTACGTTGAAGCAGAATGTCGGCACCCGACCCGCCATCGTCGGGGGTCCGTACAGCTCCACCGCCGGCGGGAGTCCCGCGAGGAGCCGCTCGCCGAGCGCGTGCTCCTGAGAGTTGATCGCCGCCCATCCGACCGAGTCGATGTAGTCCACGGCCGCGACGAACCCGGCGAGCAGCTCGTGCTGGAGTGTCCCGAGCTCGAAACGATGTCCGACGGGGTGGTCGGCGGCCGGCCGCACCTTGTACGGCCGCCAGGACTCGAGCAGCTCTTCTCGCCCGTAGGCGAGCCCCAGGTGCGGCCCGAAGTACTTGTACGGCGAGCAGATGAGGATGTCGACGTCCCACTCGGCGACGTTTATCTGCCCGTGTGGCGCGTAATGGACGGCGTCTGCCCACGCCAGGGCGCCCGCTTGATGGGCGAGGTCAACGACGCGCCGAACGTCGGGAGCTGTGCCGACAGAGTTCGCCGCGACCGGGAATGCGACGACTCTCGTGCGCTCCGATAGGTGCCGCTCCAAGTCGGCGTAGTCGAGCTCGAGATCCTCGGTGAGGCCCGTTACCCGAACCACGATCCCGAGATCGTGGGCGAGCTCGAGCCACGGCGAGACGTTCGCGTCGTGGTCGAGAGCGGTGACGACGACTTCGTCGCCACGCTCGAGAGATCGCGCGAAAGCCCGCGTCAGCAGGAAGTTCAGCGCAGTCATGCTCGGCCCGAAGGCGACCTCCTCCGAGGAGCAGCCGAGGAAGTCGGCGGCGCGCTGACGAGAGTGGTCGACAAGCGCGCCCGTGCGCCGCGAGGTCTCGTAGGGCGCGCCGACGTTCGCGTTCGCCTCCCTGAGGTAATCGGCGATCGCATCGATCACCTCGTCGGGACACTGGGTCCCACCGGGGCCGTCGAAGAACGCGAGCCGACGGTCGAGAGCCGAAAAGCGCGCGCGGATGGCCTCGACATCGAGCAAAGTCGTGCTCATCGGACATCCTCGCCGTTCACGGTCCAGTGGTAGCGCGGCCTCGCGGTCAGCGAGTTCCCGACGAAGCAGCCGCGCTCGGCCTTCTCGAGCAGCTCGTCCACGGCTTCCTGCTCGATCGTCGGGTCGAGCTCGACTTCGTAGTGCGCGTCGATCTCGACGAAGGCGTAGCGCCCGTCGCCGTCGCGCTTCGTGACCACTCCATGCGCTCTCCCGGATCCGGCCGCCGTCAGCCCGGCTTCCCCAACGTGGTGATCGAGGCTGGTGAGCGTGCACCGGACGAGGGCGGCCAGGGCGAAGTGCTCGGCCGACCAGGCGTCCTCACGAACGATGGACGATCCTCCTAGCGCGCTCGACGCAGTGCGATCCCGATCGATGGAGACGTCGAATTCGAGCACGCGCGGTCTGACCGGCGACATCGCGCGGAGCGTACCCGGCACCGTCCGATCCTTGCCCTACGGTGCGGTGCGGATGGAGCCGATCCGGGCGCTCTCAGAGGACGAGTGCTACGCGCGCTGCTATGGGTGGCGCCGCGGCGACGACACCGTCAAAGTCCTCAGTCACGAGCCGGATCCGCGCCTCGAGCCTGGCGAGGCGGGAGAGCGCCTCCGGCGGCTGCTCGAGCTACGGCTCGACGCGCGCGAGCCCGAAGCGGCCTGACCCCGGCCTCGAAGAGGTCATCATTCCCGTGTGAGCTCGGAGAGTGCGGTGCCGGACACGCTCGGGCCGGGCGTACATGTGGTCTTCTGCGGCATCAACCCGGGCCATTGGAGCGCGCGCGCCGGTGCGGCCTTCGCAAACCCTCGCAACGACTTCTGGAGACTGCTGCACGCCGCAGGCTTCACACCCAAGGTGCTCGAGCCCGGCGAGCAGTCATTGCTCCTGCGCTACGGGATCGGGCTGACGAACGCGGCGAAACGAACGACGCGCGGATCTGGCGAGCTCCGCAAAGGCGACTTCGTGGGCACGGCCGAGCGCCTCGATGAGATTGCGCGAACGCTGCAGCCGCGGGCGGCGCCCCACGCGCTCCGCGCCGCGCTTCGCGCCATCCGCGCCGGCGCCGCGCGATGACGCGCGGCCCGCCTGCGAATCCTTCAGCGCCTGTTCCAGCAATTCCTGCAACCGTTCAACCGCCACGCGATGCTCCTGTTCCAACTCGGTGACGCGAATCCGAGCCCGCTGCTCCAGATCCGCGACGTGCGCGTCCTTACGCACGAGTGAGGCCTGCAACTGATCGTGGGCCTCCCGCTGTGCCGCCAGCATGGCGCGCGCCGACGACAGCTCGTCGCGCACGATTTGCAGTTCGCTCGCCTGCGCGTTCTGCTGCGCGGCGGAGGTCTGCGCCGCCGACGACTGCAGCTCGTTGGCCGACTCGCGCCGCGGCGAGCTGATCGTTCAAGCCCGCCACTTCGGCGCGCATCGTGTCCAGCTCCGCGCGCAGCGTCTCGGCTTCCGTCGCGCGGCCCTGCGCCTGCGTCAGCAGCGCCTGCAGCTGCGTCTGCGCCTGCGCGTGCACCTGCGACTGCGCTTCGATCTGCGCGCGCGTCTCGGCGTGCACCTGCGCCAGCGACTGATTGTGAGTGTCGCGCTCGCGCGCGAGCGTGTCCCTGAGCGCCGTCACTTCCTGGCGCGCCGCTTCCAGCTCGCCGGTCACCCGCGCGATCGCTTCCTGCTGCTTCGCCAGCGTCGCGGCCGTTTCGGCCGCCGCCTGCTGCGCCTGCTGGGCCTGCGCGTGCGTCTGGGCGTGGCTCTGCGCGTGCGTTTCCGCCTGCGCCTGAACCTGCTTGCGGCGCCTCGGCGGCCTGCGCTTCCGCCGCCGCGCGCTGCTCCTGCTCGTGCTTCAGCGACTGGCGCAGCGTGCCCAGTTCCAGCGCCTGCGCCGCGTACTGCTCCTGCGCCTGCGCGAGCTGCGTGTTCGTCTGCGCGAGCTGCGTGTTCGCCTGCGCGAGCTGATTGTTCGTCTCCGTCAGCTTCGCGGAGGTCTGCGCCACCTGCTCGGCGATCGCCGCCGCGCGCTGTTCCGCCTGCTGCGCCGCCTGCTGCGCGGCGGCGCGCAGCGGTTCATCTCCTGCTCGAGCTCTTCGATCCGCGCTTCGGCGATCTGACAGCGGCCGGCGAGCTCGTGCGCGCGCGATTCCGCCGCTTCGAGCGCCTCCGACTCGATGCCCGGCATATCGAGCATCGGCGGCGTCAGGCCGGTGACGTCGAGATTGAATTCGTCGGTCCAGGTGTGCTGCGCCGCGGCGGCCGCCTTGACGCGATCGAGCACGCCGAGCACGGCCGTCTGGCCCTGATCGTCGCGCTGGATGCACAGGCCGCGAAGCTGGAAGATCGGCGGCGCTTCGTTGTCGTCGTGGACGAGGCCGGAGAAGTTCAGGCTGGCTTCTTCGCCGCCGCCGGCCTTCTTCAGGAAGTCCTGGAATCCAGGTTGATCCTCGACCGGCAGCAGCGTCGCGAACGCGCGGCCGACGATCTCCTGCGGGCTGACGCCGCCGAAGAGCCCCACGCCGGCGGCGTTCATCGCGAGCACCTTGCCGCCCTGATCGATCAGCACCACGCCGGTCGGGCAGCGCCTCGATGATCAGGCGCAGCCGCGCCTCGCTCTTCTTGAGCTTTTCGTTGTCCTTGAGCGTCGAGCTGATCTTCGCGTAGCGCTCGGTGAGCAGGCGCAGCGCCGGCGCGAGCCGCTCGCCGAACTTCGGCCCGCGCACGACCAGGTCGTCGAGACCCGCGGAGAGCGCGCCGGACGGCATCGCGGCGTTGGCGCCCATCACGCCCACGATCGGCACGCCAAGCTGCCGGACGCGCGCGTAATGGATCAACTGGAGCTGCTCGGCCTCGGTGAGGCTGCAGTCCATCAGCAGGACATCGGGTGGCGTGGCCTGGTCGGCCCTGGCCCTGAGCTCGCTCAGGCCGGCGCAGATTTCCATCGACAGGCTCGGCGCCACGCGCCGGACTTCCTGCTGAGAGGACATCCGCATCACGCACATCAGTTGCGACGTAGAGAACGTGCATCGGGGCACCGCATACACACCAGCACAATCACCAGTTGTTGACGGCGGCCCGGCGCCGCAGCTCGGCCAGATCGAGTGGCACGTTCGCTAGCAGCTCCAGCACGGATTCGGACGACGCGTCGGGGCCGGTGACAGCCGCGGCGGCTAATGCATGTTCCGATCCACCGATGAGGATATCGGCCGTATCCGCCAGTTCGTCGGGCTCGTCGGTCGTCGAACGCCGGCTCGCCCTGCCGCGGCGCGACGCTTTCCATCAGCCCGAGGTCCTCTTCGAGCGCCAGCGCCGTGTGATACATCAGCGCGCCGCCCTTGACGCCCGCCACGCGCGATCGCACGACATGGCCGCGCACCGAAATCGTCGTGTCCGTCGTGGTGATCTTGATGGTCGCCTTCGCGCCAATCAGCAGCCGCGTGTCGCTTTCGAGCAGCACGCCGCGCCGCGCGAAATCCATCAACCGCACTTCGCTGCCGCCAACCAGCCTCGCGACCACCGGCCCGAGCGCCCGGCGTCGTGACGTTGATCGATGCGCCGATCGTCGTGCGCCGGCGCAGGTAACGCTATTTCGCGATTCTTCCGCTGTCCCATGGGCTCCGCCCCTCATGCCTTGGAACGTCTTCGCTCGAACCTGACGACTGAAGGAATCGGCAGGTGCGGCGCCGCGAGCGTTAACGAAAGTGCCCGCCAGGACCGTCGCCGCGTGACAATCCTCGTAGCCGGATTACGCTTTTGACAGTCACCCGCCGGTTCCCGCGACGCCGCGCCGCCGAGCGCGCGATTGGATCCCGCCCGCGGGAAATCCAAGAACCCGGTCGCCGTCCCGCCGCGGCGCACGTCCGCGACCACACGAGGTCGCCGACAGACGTGACAGCCTCGTGACGACCAGCGTCACCCGAACAGCGTCCCGCCAGCAGCGCCGTCTCCTGTTCGTCACCGGACTTCACACTATGACCTGGATTGCACGAAATACCGCACGCCCAGGGCATATCGCTTGCTCTCGGATTCCCGTTCGCCGCAAGGCGCTGTTGCTCTGAACGTTCGCGGTTCAGCTTCACGACGAAGGAGGATGGGACATGAGATCGCGGCTCGCGATGTGGCTATCGCTCTGCGCGTGTGTGACGGTGTTCCCTGCCCTGCCCCTCCCGCGTTGGCATGGCGGTCAGGTGCAGAACGGTGAAATTTTCGGCAAGGTGACCGATACCTCCGGCGCGGTGCTGCCCGGCGTCACGGTGACCATCGAGAGCCCCTCGCTGCTCCAGACGCAATCGGTGACCACCACCGCCACCGGCGTCTATCGCTTCGCCAGTCTGCCGCTCGGCCTCTACACCGTGACGTTCGAGATGACCGGCTTCACCCGCTTCGTGCGGCGCGACGTCCGCATCGAGACCGGCTTCGCCGCCGAAGTCAGCCCTCAACTCGCCGTCTCCACCGTCCAGGAGGAAGTCGTCGTCTCCGGCGAGACGCCGGTGATCGACACCAAGTCGACCACGCTCTCCGCCACGTTCAATCAGGAGATGCTCGACAAGCTGCCGTCCGCTCGCGATCCATGGGTCATCCTCGAACAGATGCCCGGCATGGTGATGGACCGCCAGAACGTCGGCGGCAGCGAATCCGGCCAGCAGAGCAGCTTCATCGCGCACGGCAGCGGCATCAATCAGCAGTGGAACATCAACGGCGCGACCGTCACCGACATGGTCTCGGCGGATCGCCGATGTACTTCGATTTCGATTCGATCGCGGAGATCCAGATCCAGACCGGCGGCGGCGACGCGTCGCTGCAGTCCGGCGGCGCGGCGATCAACCTGGTGACGAAGAGCGGATCGAACGTGCTGAAGGGCAGCAGCCGCTTCTTCTACGTCGATAACGCGCTCCAGGCCGACAACTCGACGCAGGAACTGCGCGACCAGGGCGCGGGCGCCGGCAATCCCATTCAGGACATCAAGGAATACGGCGTCGAAGCGGGCGGCCCGGTGATTCGCAATCGCATGTTCTTCTGGGGCGCCTACGGCAAGAGCGACATCGGCAACGGCGTGATCGGCTTCCTGAAGCCGGGCGCGACCGATCCCGACGATCCGGACAGCCTCGAGCGCGACCTCACCAGGCTGGTCTCCTACAACACGAAGACCGATCTGCAGTGGAGCGGCGGCCACAAGACCGGCATCTACTACAACTACAGCGACAAGAACCGCAACTCGCGCGGTGTGTCGCCGACGACGAGGATCGAGGCGGCGTTCAAGCAGACGTCACCGGGACATCTGATTCAGGGCAGCCATCAGTGGATCGCCAGCGATCGGCTGCTGTTCGAAGGCAAATACACCTACAGCCAGAATCACTTCGTGCTGGATTTCACGTCGCCGGAGCTCGAAGAGCGTGCAGGGCGCGATCGAGCTGTCGACGAACGTGAGCTTCCGATCGGGCAATCGTCAGGACAACGATCGTCCGTCGAACGAAGCGCGCTTCGACGGCAACTATCTGTTGTCGAACTGGCTGGGCGGCGATCACACGTTGAAGTTCGGCACGTCGTGGCGCCACGCGCCGGAATACTTCAAGCAGCACTACGGCGGCTATGTGACGGCGCGCTTGCGCAACGGCGTGGCGGAAGCGGCGGACCTGCGGCGCGACGCGTTCGAGAAGAACGACATGTCGTCGTATTCGGTCTATCTCAACGACAGCTACCGCCGCGGCCGGCTGACGCTGAACGTTGGCGTGCGCACCGACTACTGGAACGACAAGGCGCTCGCGACGTCGACGGATCCGAATCCGATCGTGCCGGACAAGCTGCCGCCGCTGGTGTTCGAAGGCGCCGATTCCGGCGTGACGTATCTCAACACGGCGCCGCGCCTCGGCGTCACCTACGACCTGACCGGACGCGGGCGGACGATCCTCAAGGGCAGCCTGGCGCGCTACTACGGCATCGGCATTTCCACGGCCGACGATCTCAATCCGGCGGTGGCGTCGCGCGTGCGCTACGCGTGGAACGATCTCAATCGCGACACGCTGGTGCAGCGCGAGGAGCTGGACCTGAACCGGATCATCAATTCCGCCGGCTACAACTCCGCGAATCCGGGTTCGGCGATCTCGTCGAACATCGTCGATCCGGATCTCCGCAACGACATCACCGACGAAGCGCTGGTGACGCTCGAACACGAGCTGCGTCCGAACTTCAGCGTCAGCGCGACCTACATCTACAAGGTCGTGCACGATCAGCAGACGACGTTCAATCAGGGCGTGTCGAGCGGGGATTACTTCCCTGTCGAGTTCACGCGGACGTGCGGCAATACGTCATGCGACGCGCCGAGTTATACGGCGATTCAGTATCGGCTGCCGTTCGACCTGCCGACCCCGCTGCTGCTGCGGAATTACGACTTCGTGCGGAAGTATCACGGGCTGGAGTTCGTGGCGCGCCGCCGCATGAGCAAGCGGTGGATGATGCAGGGCAGCTTCGTGTGGAACGACACGCGCATCCACTATGAAAACGACCGCGCGTTTCAGGATCCGACGAACGTCGCGCTGCGCGACGGCGAACAGACCGGCACGCTGAATACGCGCTGGGTAGCGAAGCTGTCGGGCGCCTACGATCTGCCGTTCGGCGTGACGCTGGCCGCCTTCCTCAACGCGCGCGACGGCGTGCCGTTCGTCCGCAACATCCTGGCGAAGGACGCGGCAACGCCTGGCCGATGTGGAAGTGCAGCTCGATCCGTGGGGCGACTCGCGCTACGAGAACTTCTATCAGGTCGATCTGCGGGCGAGCAAAACGTTCAATCTGCGCGCGATCGCATCGTGTCGGGGTGTATGCCGACGTCTTCAATCTGATGAACGCGAATACGGTGCTGTCACGGCAGGATCAGCAGCAGTTGCGTGACGGCCAACAACGTGCTCGAAATCCTCGCGCCGCGCGTCCTGCGCGTGGGCGTGAAATACGCCTTCTACTCTCTTACCCCCCGCCCCCTCTCCCACAGGAGAGGGGGTTTGCATTAAGGTGCCCAATGGTCTGGCACCTTTTTAGCCCGAAGAAGTGCTGATCAAGGCGCGCCGCACGGGCCGTTGGGATCGCCGGCGAGGTCGCGGCACTCGCGCCAGGACAACATGCGCGCGTAGAACAGGCCATTGCCGGCGTAGTTGATTGTCGGACTCCCGGTCAGCTCCATGCGGCCGCCAGTGAGCTGCACCGGGTTGTTCGTCTGATTCGACGTCGTCGGATACGGAGTATCGGCCTCGTTCAAGGCGATCATCCCGGTTCGCACCGAGCACGTCCCCCGCGTCCTGTGCCGCCTCGAGCGCCGCGCGATCGACGAGCAGCGCCTTGGCGAACGACTCCTGGAGGTTCGTGACGAGCTGGATCATGGCCTGGATCTTCGGCTCGACGTTGTGTGACTGGTCAGATGTTCAGCCGGACGCCGCGCTGATCGCCCCGGTCTGCACCAGCTCGAGGAAGATGCGGAACAGCTGGTACGGGTCGCTGATCCGACGATCAGGTCGTCGTCGCCGTACTTGCGGTCGTTGAGGTGAAACCCCCTAGCCGGCCGACCCCGTCAGAGGAGCGCCACGATCTGCTCGATGTTGACGCCCTGCGCGTGATGCCCGAGATCGACGCACACCTTCGCCCGCTCACCGAGCTCCTGGCATACGGACAGGGCGGGCCCCAGTCCGGCGAGGTCGGTGGATAGAAAGCCGGCTCGTAGAACTTGTACTCGAGGAGCAGTTGCACGCTCGGGGCGAGCGCTCGTAGACCTCGGCAGACCCTCGAGCAGGCGGCGACGACGCGCTCGAAAGCGAATCCTGACCCGGATAGTTCGTCCCATCTCCGAGCCACACCTTGACCATCGGAACCGATCGCGCTCGCGATTTCGCATGCATTCCCGCACGTGTGCCGACCGCCTTCTCGCCGGACGTTCAGCGACGGGGTTGCACAGGCTCGCCCAGCTTGTAGCTCGGGCTCCTGGAAGGGGTTGGGGTTGACGCCGCCGAGCCTCAGCCCGCGCTCCCGCGCGAGGCTCCCGTGAGCGCCTCGAGGTCCTCGACGCGGTCCCACGGGATGTGCAGCGCGACCGACTTCGCGACACCGGTATGCCGCGCCACCGCCGCCGCATCCTCGACCTTCTCGAACGCGTCGCGCGGCACGCCCGGCTGTGCGAAGACGGCGAAGCGCGTGCCGGAGTTGCCGAATGCCCAGGACGGCGTCTCGACGACCTGCGCGGCGCGCAGCGCCGCTTCCACGCGCTCGACGTCGTCGTCGCGAGCCGTGAGCTTGTGTGCGATCAGGTCGTAGCCGGCGTTCATCGTGTCAGCACCTCCGATCCGACGACCGTGCGGAATCTGTCGTACAGCGCCTCCCAGCGCTCGCCGGAGGGGTCTGGCCCGTACGTCTCGACCTCCGTCGAGCTCCGGACGAGCTCGCGCATGTCGCCGAGTGAGCCTACGTCGCCGAATGCGTACAGCTGGACGAGTACGTTCCCGAGCGCCGCCGCCTCGACCGGACCGGCGAGGACGATCCGCCGCGAGACGTCCGCCGTGAGTCGACAGAGAATGCGTTCTGCGCGCCGCCGCCGATGACGTGCACGGTGTCGATCGTCCGCCCGGTGACGTCCTTGAGTTCCTCGAGCGCCTGGCGGTACCGGCACGCGAGGCTCTCGAAGATCGCACGGGCGAGAGCGGGTCTCCCTTCAGGTCGGGCCCGACGAACTCGTGCACACGCGTCGCGAATCCGCTCAGGCATGTCGCCCGGCGTCAGGAGCTCGGGAAGATCGGGGTCGAACAGCGCTCCGCTCGGTGCCGCCGTGGCAAGCGCTGCGAGCTCTGCGTAGCTCGGGGCGTCCCCGTCGCGCAGCCAAGCGCGCTGACATTCCTGGAGCAGCCACAGCCCCATGACGTTCTTGAGCAGGCGCGTCGTGCTGCCGAAACCGTGCTCGTTCGTCAGGTTCGCCGTGCGCGCTCCGGAGGTCAGGATCGGCTCCTTGAGCTCGACGCCGACGAGCGACCAGGTGCCGCTCGAGATGTACGCCGACGTCGCGGACGAGCGGGGGCGGCGACCACCGCAGAGGCAGTGTCGTGCGACGCGACGGCGATGACAGGCGTCGATCGTGGCAGCCCCGCCG